>NZ_JAPDNR010000001.1:7277160-8565697 GCF_025989125.1 Chitinophaga nivalis
GCATCATCACTGGCCCTCCCACCCGCATTGCGGATTACATGGGCGTCTCCTTCGCTTAACCCGGCATATTTAGCAGGGTCCAGCCGGGCGTCCATACAGGTGAGAATCGCAAACTTTCTTCCGGGGGGCAACGGTAGTTCGCTTTTTTCTCCGAATCCCTTGGCATATGCATCGTTTGCAGCCAGCACCTCCTGGTGCACCTGGCTGTTTTCCTGCTGCAGAATGGTTGAGTGACTCATAAAGTGAATTGTTTAGTATATTAAACCTATAGAGTAAATATATTTAAAAAACAGCAACCCAAATTTAAAATGGACAAATATTAGTGCAACTCCGTTGCAAATAACAGTTTAATGGTCATCCAACAAGCTCCTTTCTTCCTTTACTAAAATCAATGATTTTTTACAATTCCACGCCTGTCCACACAGCTACCTTTGCTAAAAATCAATACACACGATGCCATCTAAACATATCATCATAGCCAGCATAGCTGCTTTACTCGTACCAGGCATAGCCGCCTCACAATCTCATCACACTAAAAAAAATACCATCATGCATACCACACCAGATAACAAAAGCATCATCCGTGAACTGTATAGCAACACCCTGAACAAACACGATCTCACCGGATTACCAGCTATTATATCCGACGAATATACCGGTGCGAATGGCATCAAAGGTGCAGCCGGATTTGGTGCCGCCATGTCCGATCTGTTCCGCTCCTTTCCGGATATTCAATGGCAGGTAAAATCACTGCTGGCAGACGGCGACCAGGTAGCTGTACAATGGATATGGACAGGTACCCACCTGGGGGCCTTCCAACACATACCGCCCACCGGCAAAAAGGTAACTGCCACTGGCACCATCCACTATCAGCTGAAAGCCGGTAAAATCATCCACCTCGACTTACTCACAGACCGGCTCGGCTTTTTGCAGCAACTGGAAGCATTACCGGCAGATCTCACCACACTCCGTAAACACCCACTACAACAGACAGGCGTAAAATTCATCGATAAGTTCTTTGTTCCCGCCGCTGGCAAAACGGCCTTTTTACAACGACTTCATTTCAACCGCCACTTCATCAAAACATTGCCCGGCTTTATTGAAGATGCCGCCTATTCCTATACAGATGAACAAGGAAACTTCACGTGTATTACCGTCGCCAGCTGGGATAATATCACCAGTCTGACCCAGGCAAAAGAAGCCGTACAGGCAGAATACCGGAAACAGGGATTTGACCTCGCAGCCATGTTGGAACAACTGCATATTGTGGCCGACAGGGGCGTATACCAGGTAATGGAAAATTAAGGGATTATTTGACGGCTGTAGTATTCATCTACAGCCGTTTTCGGCATTTTGGATAACAAGAGTGCGTGTATCATTCATCATCAATCTGATACTATCTATCTCAATATAAATAGTACATTAGCATTAAATCCGTTGTAATGCTAGTTGTTGGCGAAAGCTATTCCAAAGAAACATTGTATTCCATCTTACAAGTTCCTACAGAAAAACAAAGAGGACCATGGAATACCGGGTATGTCAAATACAATAATGGTATTTATCTGTTTGCCAATATTGGTATTCCTGGTAGAACAGGTCACGATTACAATAATACCTGGGAAGGCCCTCATTTGGTATGGTATGCCAAAACAGCTTCGCATATTGGGCAACAGCTTATGCAGGAAATGATTAACAACACCACACCTGTTTACATTTTCACAAGAGAGGCCGATCGAGCGCCCTTCATCTATCATGGCATAGGACAAAGTATCGCCTATGAAGATACCCGACCTGTAAAGATTACCTGGCGCATCATCGCTGCTGCACAACAGACATCGGCTACTTCCTTCATAGATACAGAAAAGAGCTGGGCATTATTTTTAGCGAATGCTCAAAAAGCACTATTAGACCAGCACACTTTTACAACTGCACAACAAACAGCCACCTACCGTGTCGTAAATGTCACCGCTACCCAAGTGCAGATTGTAAATGCAGCTACACTTTCTAGGCACTCATCTCCCATTCCTATTACTTATAAAGATTTCCAACAGGTCATAACCACCATACAAACGAATACTGGCAAGCGGCGTAAAAACAATAATAATCGACAAGAAGCTATCGAAGCGGCCATTGTATGGCTAATACCTACCTTGGATTGGGATGACGCACTCCGGCCTGTTATCGACAAAGTAGACAATAACGATCCTAGCAATACGACGATGCTTACTGTAGAAGCCCAGGATGATCAAACCGTAACCTTGGTCACCACTTTAAAACGGTTGCGCAGAGGACAAAATAAACTCAGGAATTTTTTACTCCAACAATATGATGGAAAGTGTTGTATCACGGGATGTGATGTGAAAGAAGTATTGAATGCTTGTCACATTGAACCACATGCTGTGAAAGGATTGAATAATTCTCAAAATGCATTGTTACTACGTTCTGATATACATGACCTATGGGACGTCCATCTCATTGGCATTCATCCGCAGACCTTGGAAATACATATTAAAGATGTTCTCAAAAATACGGCTTATGCCAGCTTAGCAAAAAAACAATTAGCCATCCGACGAGACCAACAAAATCCCGATCCTGCTGCCCTCACTGCCCGCTGGCACCTCTTCGCCCCTAAAACATCCTCCTGAATCTATCAGGCAGATGCTCCCACCGCTTCCATACCAGTACCATTCATGGCCATCATATAGTTGCAGTTGTGGACAATGAATAATATCTCCTTTGCATTAAACGTTTCGCCGGTGTTCATCTCATAATCTACCCGGCAATTACACCAGTCCATAGTTGCATCAATAGACATTACCACTTCCCGCGCTGCATCCAGTAACACAAACTCCAGGTTCAGCAGGTGTTTCACTTTCAACAAATATTCCTTTTTGTTGATCGTCATCGCGATACTCAGATTCCAGTTAATTTTTGACTCGCCAACAACTGTATCCGATTGCTCCAACAGGATTTTATTGCCCCAGATACCCATTGGCCTGATTTGCAGTGTTTCTTCTCCCGTTTCCATGACAGCCTGGTAAGAATACCATTTGGGATAACTGATGTGTCCTAATGGGTTGTTGTTTTCTGATAACTGACAGTTTTGTTTGGTGGATTTTACCTGATATGTTTTCATATGTTGTTGATTTATTGAATTAGTAGGCAGCTAATCAAAAACGTTACAACATTTTGAATAAAAATCTTCACCGGCCTTCCGGTTACCACAGCAAATTCGCCACCAGACCATCTATCCGGCAGAAAAAAAAATCCTGATCAATTTATAAAAACGGGGATATCATCGCAGGGTGCGCAGGCGATCTGCTTCCTTTTGCAGGGTTTTCCTGACGGCTGCAGATCTGGTGAGCTGAATCGCGGTATGGTAATACGCGATGGCCTTCTCTGTATCTATCGCTGTATATAAATATCCTAACAGCGAATGATACTCGCTCATCTCCGCCAGATTCAGCTGCAGGGCCTCTTTTATCCCCTCCTCCGCTCCATATACCTTCGCAAAAGCAAAGGTTCTGTTTAATGCCGTCATCGGAGAATAGGCCAGCAGGATCAGCTGATTATACAGTTGTAAGATATGTTTCCACTTATCAGTATCTGTAGGGGTTGTATGCCAATAAGCAATACCTGCTTCCAGGTGATACCTGGACACCTCGTTACCGGAGCAGGCATTCACCAGGTAGTAGTTCCCTTTTTCAATCAGCTCCCGGCTCCAGCGGCTTTTATCCTGCTGTTCAAACAGAATCGTTTCGCCGGCAGCATCTTCCCG
Organism: Chitinophaga nivalis; assembly: GCF_025989125.1. Lineage (NCBI taxonomy): Bacteria > Pseudomonadati > Bacteroidota > Chitinophagia > Chitinophagales > Chitinophagaceae > Chitinophaga > Chitinophaga nivalis. The sequence goes on from NZ_JAPDNR010000001.1 coordinate 7,280,939, forward strand.
GGCTTCCAACCGGGAACTTTGAAAACACATCAGGGCCAGCAAAGCGTTCGCCTGGGTAGTATTGGTCAGTGGATTTTCTGTTAGCAGCAATCCCAGTCGCAAGGCTTCTGAACAAAGGTCTTTCCGGATAATATGGTTATTGGATTTAGAATAATAGCCTTCATTAAACAAAAGGTAAACCGTTTTCAGCACTACGTCCAACCGCGACTGAATGGCCGATTCATCCGGCTGCTGCAGCTGGAAATGATCTTCCCGCAGCATAGCCCTGGCCCGGAAAAGTCGCTTTTTGATAGTGGCGGTATTCGTCAGAAAAGCATCCGCAATCTCTTCTACACTGAAACCACAAAGTATTTGTAATGCCAGGCATATCTGGGCTGTCGCGGCATTCGCGGGATTGCATACTGCAAATATCATCGCCAGCTGGCTGTCAGTAATGATTTGTGGGGTAAATTCAATTTCCGGGGCAGGATCCGCGGCGTCGGGTTTAATCGCGTCTTTGATCCGGTTTTCAAAAAGATCGATCCGCTTCAGGTAATCTTTGGTTTTATTTTTAGCGACGGTATATAACCAGGCGGTCGGGTTTTCCGGAATTCCCCGGACACGCCACGTTTCCGTTGCCTTCAAAAAGGTTTCGCTGACAATATCTTCTGCAATAGCCATATGTGCCAGCCCGAAATGGCGGCATAATACTGCCGTCATTTTCGCATACTCTCCTCTGAACAGCTGCGGCAAAAGCTCCTGCTGAAACCTGTTTTCCGCTGCCATCAATACGTACTTTTATCTTCCGGTTTTAACAGGGCCCGTACTTCAATGGTACCTCCGGCTTTCAGACTGGGATTGGCCTGGGCCCACTCCACTGCCTCATCTATGGTAGCTGCCTTTATGATTACATAGCCACTGATGAATTCCCTGATTTCTGTAAAGGGACCATCGGTCACAACATTACCCGGCTTCACAGTTTTGGCGGTGCCTACCGACAAGGCATTACCCTTATCCACCAGCTGCTGTCTGGCCACGATTTGTTCCAGCCACTGCATCCTTTCCTGCAATTCTTCCGGCGACGGATTGGCGTGAGGATTCACGCTGTTCCTGAAAATTAATACAAACTCCTGCATGGTCTCGCATTTTATGTTTCCTGATGAATAACGATTGAAAACACCGAAGGGGGACAACTAAGTTAATTTATTTTATTTTCACCCATTCGGCATCCTTCCCCCGGGTATTATACGTCACCAGCTTAAGCGGTTTATCCGGTGCTTCCCGCACAAATACAAACCGCAACGGCGCCTCTTTTATATAAAAACTGTCCTTTGCAGCAGCATGCAACTGTACCAATGGCAGCCGGGCTGCAGGATTGGATGCTTTCACGAACAGCTTATCGGCCTCTCGGGTAATGATCAGCTGGTGTTCCGTGGTATATTGGTATACCCCTACATACGATTCCAACACCGTCGGCGACAGGATGCTATCTTCCAACGGTTTCCCGATTGCCAGCCGGGCGATATCTGTTGTCAGCACCGTCCAATCCATATCCGCTTCATAGCCGTTAAATAAAGCGGCCACAAATACATCCTGCTCCGGCAAATAGATGATATCACTTTGAAACCCGTCGGTGCTACCACTATGTGTGATGGCTTTGCTGCCCCCTATATCCTGTATAAACCAACCATAGCCATACTGCGAGGCCGTGCCATCCGGGAAGCGGTAGGGTGTAGTAGCCGCCAACAGCGAGGTATTGTTTAGCAACACGCCTTTGTACAATGCTTGCTGAAAATGCAACAGGTCATCTACATTGGCTTCCAGGCCCCCTGCAGCATACATGGTAGTTATTTCCTCCAATGGCACCTGTTTAAAAACGCCTTTGGACCGCATATAGCCGGTAACAAGCCCTCCATCCGTATTTCCAGGGTTGCTGTAACGGGTATGCAGTAAACCGGCTTTATCAAAAATATGCTGCTGCAGGTAGCTTTCATAAGACAAACCCGTGATCTTTTCCAGGATATACCCCAAAAGATAATAGTTGGAATTACTGTAGGCATAATTGCTACCGGGTGTGAACTCCAGTGGTTCCTCCCGGATATAGTCTATCCCCTGCGCGAGGGTATATGTTTTCCGTGCCTTTGCGGGATTATATATAGCCGCATAATTCTTTATGCCCGATGTATGGGTCAGCAGGTGTTGGATCGTAATAACCGCTCCTTTGGAAGGATACTCCGGAACGTATCGTTGTATACTATCCTGCAGGGAGAGCTTCCCCTGTTCTACCAGTTGTAATATAGCAGTGGCTGTAAATGGTTTGGTCACAGAACCTATCCGGAAAATCATTTCCGGCTGCATGGGCAGCTGCTGTTTTTTGTTTGCCCAGCCAAATGCTTTCCGATAACTGACTTTACCCTGTTGGGCCACCAGCACTACGGCGCCAGGCGCTACCTGTTCCAGCCTGGCGGCGATTAACTGATCAAGGCGGCCGGCCAGAGAAGTATCCGGCTTTTCCTGGCCATAAAGAACACCCGTAACGATAAAGCAATACAGGCTACATAACAAAGTTCGTAACATGTTGACAAGGATTATCCGGAGATGATGACATGATGTGAATAAACCGAAAATACACAATAATTACCGGCTTCGAAAGCGCCTTTATATCCCAGCTAAACAAAAAAAAGCCGGAGAACCATGTTCTCCGGCTTCACACCATTAAATTATAACTATGCAAAAGCAACTTAGTTCACTGGGTGAGGCGCAATTAACTGCACCTGTACGGATCCGCCGCCATCGAGACTGATACCTTTCTTAAAGGCATTGGCATCGCCTTTCGGATCAAATTCATAGATAGCTGCTTCCTGTCCTACCGGTGCAATGCCCGTATAATACTTCTCTTTGAATACCAACGGAGAACGTACCATGCCTACCGGACTTAAAGGCGTATTCATTAAAGTGGCCTTTTTATTTTTAAGATCCAGCTTTACTACCTGGGCGATATTTTTATACCGATCACGCAGGGAGGTCATCAGGTCTTCGAATTGTACGGCACCAAATGCAATACCATTGCTAACATAGGTCATGCCCATCAGACAGCCTTGCTGGCCTACCTGGCTGGTTACATCAAAGAAATAGTCTTTATCAAAATCAGCCGTTCCTTTTTTAATCCGCACAACACCGGAGCGACCACCTAATCCGGTCCAATATTTACCGGCACTTACCACAAAATAATGGTTCCCTTCTTCATCCTTGTCTACAGTTGACAAATAATCGTATCCGATGCCACCTGCTGTCACATTGGTTTGAATCACCTTCATATTGTTCATGGCCGGATAATCGTATACCAGTGCCCGTACCCCATCCACTACATAGGTTTTCTTTTTGTTGTCATAAAAATAGCCGCCTACAATAAACTTACCATTGTCGACAAAACCTTTTCCGACAAAATATTCTACATCCGGATTCGCCGCATCAAAAGGCACCTGTAAATTTCCTTTGGCCACTACCTTGAACTCAGGAATAGCGATACGCGCCCAGCCAATCACACCATTGTTACCGGCATCCAATGCACCTAATACCAGGATATTGTTATCATCAATCACATTAATAGACTGGAAATAATTCGGTACTACGCCGTCTGTTAACAGATAATCTACCTGTTTGAGTGTACCATCCGATTTCATTTCATACCGGATAAATTTTTTCTCCGGCAGGTTCATCAGGTAAACATATTGTTTATGCCAGATGTACCGGGAGCCGTTGGCTTCCAGCCCTTTTCCCTTGAACGACAGGGCGCCGCTGCTCAGGGAAGGTACCGCTGCTACATATTGCTGATCCTGTGTCCAGCTGGCAATGGTAAAATGCTGCTGCCCTGGTGTTGTAACAGGCGGCGTACTGTTGTCATCGTTTTTCTTACAGGCCGTCGTGCACGCCATCATAAAGAGCCCCAAAGCTGCTGTGGCAAATAATGAGGTGCGTTGGGAAAATTTGTTCATGTTTCCTTCGATTATTTATGTTAATGTGATGAGTTGCTTAAAAAATATCTCAGCTTAATACTGTTGTATCTGCCGGGTTTTTGTAAGAGATAATTATCATATACCTGCTGATCAAAAATATTTCTGCATTCCAGGCTGATACTGTAACGGTTATCTTTCAAACGAAGCGTAACGCCTGCGTCCTGCACAAATTGTCCGGGTATGATTTTTTTACCGGGACGTTCTCCCATGCTGGGCCAGCCCAGGAAATACTCCTGTACATAATGTGTACTGACATAACAGGAAAGATGATGTGGTAGCCCAAAGAGCTTTTCCTTATTAAACCGTACTTCTCCATTCGCCATCAGCCAGGGCATATTACGCAGCCTGTCGTTGTATACAATATTGGGAGCGCCGGTATTCGTAAATGCCTCTTTATTCCGGATGTCCTGCCAGGTAACGTTGGCCGTGGCTTCCAGCCATTTTTTATTGCTGTAGCTGAACTCTGCTTCTACTCCGCGGCTCGCGATCTTGCTAATATTTTCATATCGGGCCGTACCAAAATGATCCCCTTCTCCCAACCATATCAGGTTATTGGTATTCCGGTAAAATACACCCGTGTTAACGCCTATACGATATTTTTTACCTTCCCACTGTTGCTGCACACCGGCATTGATATTCATACTCCGTTCCGGTTTCAGCGTAGGGGCATTCAGGATAGTATTACCATCCCCCAATAATTCTACCGCTTCCGGCAGTCTGGTAGCATATTCCATCGACAGCTTCAATAACAGGTTACGTTTCAGCTGCAATCGGGAAGCATAGCCGCCCCCCCAGGCCTGGTCATTCATTTGCAGGTGGGTCACTACCTGTTCATTATGATCGTTGTAGCCATATGTGTTGGCGCCCGCCTGATAGGAAAAATGTTTGGCAAAAAAAGTGTTGGACCATCGTTGATCAAAACACAATATTTCATAGGAAAGTCCGGCTACCTGCTTTTGCAGTTGCTGCGGTTCCCGGAATGGAATCGTCCACGCTGCCACGCCTATTTTATCCGTACCCGTACGCCGAAGGTGATTCAATACATAGTTGAAACGAAAGATATGCTGCTCTGACAGCCGGTAGGTCATATTACCTCTTGCCAACAGGTTATGATCGTTGAAAGTATAAATAGATTGCCGTGCTTTGATTCCCCCCAGCTCTCCTTTTACCTTATCTGATATTACGGCTCCGGCCCAGTTATATTTCCGGGTACCTGTATCGACAGTGGTGCCTTCCAGCTGGCTGTAAGAAGCAAAGATGTCTGCCTGCAAACCTTTGGTGAATAAATCTTTTTTGGAAAACTTCAGGTGGGGCATCCATAACTTTTCATTATATCGGACATCACCGTATACAAAAGCCATGGTACGACCGGTTTGGATACCTTTTCGCAGATCCGCCAGCGTTATGCCCAGCAACAGCTGGTCTGCCCAGCGCTTGTTGGTTACGCCGGCTTCTGTGGTAATATTCAATGCCGTATAATCATCATTGAAACGTCTCAGTCTGGGCTCGCCCGGCAATGGCCGGCTATATTCATCAACCAGCTCAATGGTTCGCCCCCATACCTGATAATTGTTTTTGGAATAATTGTAAAAAGCCTGGGTGGATATTACAAAACCTTTGGGTTGCTGCCACTTACCGGATACCGCCAGTTTATGGGTCTGAAAGGAACCCATGGTATACGATGCATCCAGGTAGCTACGTTTATCCTTTCGCGTGATGATGTTGACGGCTCCCCCCAAGGCATCGCCACCCAGTTCAATCGGTGTAACACCTTTGTATACCTCTACGCGGTCTACCATATTTACCGGCAGATTATTAATACTGAAAGCCGTACCAAAATTATCCATCGGTATGCCGTCTATAAAAAACTTTACGGCTTTGCCGGATAAGCCATTGATGCTATAGTTAAACTCAGAGCCGAGGCCACCTGTTTCCCGCACCCTTACGCCGCTGACGGCGTCCAGTAAGCGGTTCATATCCACATCTCTGTCCCGTATTTTTTTCACATCCACCACAGTGGCCGTAAAAGCTTTATTGGGCAAGGCGGCAGTAGCCGACTGTTCCCGGACTTCCACAGCATTGATCTGGCTAACGGCCGGTTGCAGCTGCACGGATACCTGTGATATATGTCCTGGCTGCACGGTGACGCTTTTCTCCTGTGCTTCATAACCGACAGCAGTGACCAATAAAATGTAGGTGCCTGGTGCAATACGATGAATATAAAAAGTGCCGTTATCGGCGGCTACTGCACTGAAAGTGCCACCCTTCAGCTGAACAGTAGCGCCCTTAACCGGGCTGGCATTGGTGTTGGTGATGATACCGCTGATGGTTTCCTTACCCGGCTGTTGTGCATATACACCGGTAAAAAAAAGCATGGCAAGCACCATCAGGAAAATATTTCCTGATCGCATAGTCTGAATAGATGATAGCGGGTACCGAAGTACTATCCGCCTGATTTTAAAACTATATAGCCAGATTAAAACGTTGTATTAACCGGGTACTGAATGAACGCGGGAGACCATCCGCGATTTCATCTTTTGTAGCAGAGATAAGATGATAATCATCATCTGTCATGGCCATGTAGGTCTGGCCCTGATGCAGGTGTACCTGATCGTTGCAAGGCATTTCTCCACAACCGGACAATCCGGTATTGAACTGAATATCCCGGCTGCCTGCAGCCTTATTCACTACAGATACCGCTCCGCAGAAAGCTATATTGCCGGCGTCGCCGGTTAACTGAATATCTATTTTACAAACGCTGTTGGCTTCTATTTTGAATTCCAGGTTGCCGACAGTGATCGTCCTGGCCGTTGTGTAGGCCCGGTTATCGATGATCAGCGATCGGGTCAGCCAGGGACTGTTTTTGAATACCATTCCCAATACCATTAATAAGCAGGCGGCTACCGGATAGTATACCAGTCGCCGGATACGGGCTTTGCGCTGCCGGTTCCTGGCGACTGTTCTGGTGTTGTCTATTACCTGCCACATCTGCTCTTTAACAGCTACAGTAGCCACATCTGTCCATTCCTGCAACGGCATCTCTTCTTCGGTATCCAGCAACCACTGCTCCACGGCAGCCCGTTCCGCCGGGGAACAGGTACCCACATGATATTGTTGTAATAATGCCGGAGAAATTTTCATGTCATTCGTTTCCTACCTATAAAGTTGCTTCCCGATCGCAAAACCCTACATCAGCAAAAAAAAATTCTTACATAAATGGCTATATCACCGTAAAACACCGGATAACACTACATTTTACCGAATACTAAAATAAAATTCCCAATCGCGTAAATACTTATTCACCCCAATCCCTAAATTTGCGCCCCATGTTCAACTTTAGTACTGCTGCATGCTTTAGGGCTGTAACCTGCACTGTGTTATTATAAAAAATATACGATCGGCCATGCCTGGTAAATCTGGTAGTATGGCCACCTGAATCATGCGTGATAAAAACACTATACGGATAGACGAGGAAACGTTTGTAAAGGCTTATGAAGCATGCTGGAAAGCACTTTATATGACCTGCTGCAAATATGTGAACGATACGGAAGCCGCGCAGGAAATTGTACAGGACTTGTTTATCAGCATCTGGGAAAGAAGAGCCGTTATTGAGATTCAGACTTCACTTAAACAATACCTGTTTAGTGCATTAAAGTTGAAAATATTTGAATACTACCGCAAACAAAGCGTCCGGAATAACTACCTGCAGCAAACGCCCTTTCCGGAAGGGAAACATCTCACAGAAGAAGCCGTATTATATAAAGACCTGCAACAGGCACTGGGATTGGCTATTGCCAGTTTGCCCGACAGATGCCAGCAGGTATACCGGCTAAGCCGCGAAAAAGGAATGGATAATAAATCTATTGCAGCGGCCCTGGTCATTACAGAAAAAGCAGTGGAAGGCAATATTACCCGCGCGCTCAGTTATATAAAAAAAAGGCTGAAACGTTTCCGGGAATAGCCCATCACCAGCCCCATTCATCGTTTGATGAGATGTTTATCAATCAACAGCATCAGCTCATCTTTATAATTTCTGCTTACCGGAATTTTATGGGTATCAATGGTAATTTCATTGCCGGAGAAGGATTGTATTTTATCAACAGCTACAATAAAAGATTTCTGTATACGCAGGAATTTCCCTGCCGGCAACTGTTCTTCGATCGATTTCATGGTAGTCAGCGTCAGAAATTTCTGATGCCGCGTATAGATAGTCACATAATTCTGACTGCCTTCAATAAATAAAATGTCCTGATAGGTGATCTTCTCATAACCATGACTACACTTAATAAAGAAAAATTCTGTGGCGGCTGGCTGTGTTTCTTCTTTTGACTGCAGCCATTCCCGGGCGCGATTTACCGCCCGCAGAAAGCGTTCCGGCGTAATAGGCTTCACCAGGTAATCCAGTACATTCAATTCAAAGCCTTCCAGGGCAAAGTTGGGATAGGCTGTTGTGATCACTACCAGCGGTTTGATGGTCAGTCCCCGCAGAAAGTCGATACCACGTATTTTCGGCATTTCAATATCCAGGAACATCAGGTCTATTTTCTGCTGTCCGAGTACCTGACTGGCTTCCATCACATTACTGCACACAGCAGCCAGTCTGAGTATACCGGCATCCTGTATCAGCAGCTGCAGGCCTTCACGGGCCAGCGGTTCATCATCTACAATCATGCATGTTATGTTCATATGATCCTGATAGTGAGCAGCACCCGGTAGTTTGCAGGACCAGGTGTGATCTGTAAATGATAATTTCCTTTATAAATAAGTTCCAGCCGGCGCTTTACGTTTTCCAGTCCGATCCCGCCGGTTTTGTTTGCTACCGGCATAGCCACCGTTTCCACAGTGTTTTCTACCTCCAGCATAAAGGTATCCTTTTTATAGCCCAGCTGCAGCCGGATATGGTTGGCCTGATTCGTATAGGCCGATACATATTTAAAGGCATTTTCCACGAAAGGGATCAGCAATAACGGCGCAATGGCAAAGTTACGGACTTCCGCTCCTACCTGGTAATCCAGCTGCAACGCAGGGCCTTTACGCAGGGTTTCCAGTTGTATGTAATTGTCCAGGTAAAGCACTTCCCGCTCGATAGGTATTACAGGGGTATTACATTCATACAGCTGATAACGCAGCATATCTGCAAACGTAGCCAGTGTATTGGCAGCCAGGTCCTGATCTTTTCTGATGAGTACATAAATACTATTGATGGCATTAAACAGAAAGTGCGGATTCATCTGTGATTTGAGGAAACGTAATTCATTTTCTGTCTGTTCTTTTTCTATCGTTCGCTGATGCCGGTCTGCAGCTAATTTATCCTTCACCAGTTTTGCGGCAAAGAAAAGAAAGGACGTATAAAAATTCGTCATCCCGGTATACAGGGAAAAATTCAGGACCATTGCCAAAGATGCAGGCGGCTGATGACGGAGGAAATAGATTTCCAGCCAGGCAATCACCAACGCCGATACGACCAGTGATACACAAAATGCGAGTATAAACTGCAGGTATTTTTTAACATAGAAGTACTTCGGCAACAGGTAATAAATGATGGTATACACGAGGATAGCCTGAAAAAACAGCCAGATGGCAGTAGATATAACCGCACCGGGCAATGGTGTACCGTAGTTCAGATGCGTCATGTAGGTCCAGAACATCAGATCGATGGTCCAGAACAGGATATGAATCCCTTTGTATTTGGTAAAGAAGGTGTGCATCATAGCTACAAGGTAGGTCTACCGTAGTAAAGCAACAATCTTAATGGACGAAATATACCTGCCGGTTGATCAAATACCAAATAGCAGTCGTATACAACGCGGAACACCACAAATATAGCGGTAACTATGGTTTCATCCGTTATTCCCGGCGGCTTATCAAAACGATTTTTCATCTCCGGCAGCAAACGGTCACTTTGCAGGTAACATTCCTCATCACTAAACTACCTTTTATGAAACAGTTTTTTGCTATGGTATCGCCCCGCTTACTATTACTGCTTTGTTTGTTTTTTGGCATCCGGCATATGGATGCCGCAGCGGCCAACCACTATTCTTTTGCCGTTAAAAAAGAAGGCCGGGGTACTCCACTGATCTTTTTACCTGGCGCCTATTGTTCCGGCGCCGTATGGGATGAAACCGTGGCGCACTACAAAAAAAACTATACCTGTTACCAGATTACCCTGCCCGGTTTTGGCGGACAGCCGCCCATTCAGTCTGATAGCCTGCTTAATACCGTTGTACACGAACTGGCTGATTTCATCCGGGAAAACAAACTGCAAAAGCCAGTCATTGTGGGCCATAGCCTGGGAGGCTGGCTGGCACTGCAACTGGGCATCCGCTATCCCGACCTGCCAGGAAAACTGATATGTGTAAGTTCGGGGCCTTTTCTGCCGGCATTTTTTATGGGCGCCCATGTTACCCCCGACAGTACCCGGGCGATGGCACTGGAGATGAAAAAACAAATGTCGGCACCAACACCGGCCCACGTAAAATCCGGCCAGCAGCGCATGCTGGCAAGTATGATCACCGATGCCCGTAATATTAAAAAGGTGGCCGATATGGCCGCTACCGCTGATGGTCCTACACAAGGCACGGTGATGTATGAATTATATACCACTGATCTGCGCGATCTTATTCACCTGATCCGATGCCCTATCCTGGTACTGGCCGATTGGGCTGGTTATAAAGATTATGGCGCTACCCGTACCAGCGTACTGGAAAATTATCAGCTCCAATATAAGCAGGCACCTCAGACCATTATTGCCATGAATGATCAGGCCAAACACTTTATCATGCTGGACCAGCCGGTGTGGTTCTTTCATCAGGTAGATAGTTTTCTGCGCCCGTAACAGCGTATGCCCTCTATTACGCCAACGGGTATGATCTTTAGCGATAGCATACCGGTTGGCGCTATCATCCGGAACAAGCAGGTTTATTTATCTTTGCAATATGCATAACAAGCGCAAACCAGGACACTACACCTCCATGGAGGATTACCTGCATCAGCTTAATCCGGATAATGATTTTCGTGTTGCAACAGAACGTACACAACAAATAGCTGTTTTCAAAAGAGAAGAAGAACATACCCAATGCCGGTTAATAACGGAGCTACATAGAAGCGGATATTATAAAATATCCTACATCGCCGCAGGAAGTGGTACTTTTCATACTGCAGATCATCACTTTGATATAGCGCCAGGCATGATCGTTGTTACCAAGCCCGCAGCAGCGCTGCGTTGGGAGCTGACCGATGCGGTACAAACCGGCTTCTATGTATTGTTTGCTGCCGATTTTTATGATGTGGGGCTACTACCCCTATACCGGATAGCAAATGCGTTACAAACAACTACTGGCTGCTGGTATTATCAAACAACGCCCGATACCCGGGATTTACTTTCCGATCTCTTTCAACAACTGCATCGTCATCGTCACCAACCGGCATTCGCCCGGCACTATCTTCGTTTACTGGTTGCCGCCATCAATCAGCTGAACGACAATCAGGCACATACTTATCAAACACGCAGTGAAGCAACTATCAAGGATTTCCAGCTGTTAATCGACACCAGACTGTCGCATATTTCCGACATGGATCATGCGGATCTCTTCTCTGTTAAAACCTATGCCCACGCATTAAAGCTGGATGATAACTATCTGAATACCCTTTGTAAAGCCATTACCGGCAAAAGTGCGGGGGCCATCATCAAGGAAAAAGTAGCCGCCGAAGCCAGGCTGCTACTATCGGGCACTACTTTATCCATCAGCGAAATTGCCTACCGGCTTTGTTTTTATGATGCCGCTCATTTTTCGCACTGGTTCCGGAAAATACAACAGCAGTCACCGACTGCCTATAGAGCTGCTTTTATGTACAAGTAATACAATCATCTGTACAAAGATATCTTCTTATACCGGTCTAGCTTTGCGTAAATATTTTCAATATGCATACGCCAACTACCACCATGTTCCTGGATAACCGGATCAAAACCTTGTCCATTACGCCACTGAAAAAAAGAAAAAACATCTCCCGTACACAGTTTCAGCAATACTGGAAAGATATTCACGGCCCGGTCTGTGCACGGCTACCACATCTTGGCATATATGTGCAGCATCACATGCACCCTTCCAATCCGGATTTATTTCCGGTCATTGCGGGCGTCGACAACCTGGTGTCGCCGGAAAATGCCTGGGATGGGTTTGCGGAAATAGGTTTCTTTTCCGATGCAGATCTGCAGCAATGGTTGCCCACTACTGCCATCCTGTTTGATGATGAACAGAACGTATTTGATACCACCGTTGCTTATTATGGCGACAATAATTCCGCTACACATAAAGATATCCGGGAATCGCTGATCACCAATGGCAATGATGGCAGAAAATTCTTTTATCTCTTTATCCATCCGAAAACAACCGTAACATTGGATGCAGCAGATCATTTCTTCCGGGATGCTTTTCTGCCGGCATTCCAGCAACATCCTGCCATCAGTCGTTTACGATACCATATGCTGGCGCCGCACGACAACACCACACCTCAGCCACCAGCACCTAATGTGCAGCACTACCTGGCATCGGAGCACCAACACCGGTATGTGATAGAATTGGCAGCTGCCGATCTGCTGGAGTTAAAAAGCGTATATGCGTCACCGGCATTTCAACAACTGCTGCCAGGTATAGCGCAACATTTCAGCCACATACATCCTTTTGAAAGTGCTGACAGGTACACCATGGCCTATAACGGGCAAATCACCAATATAGGATTAAGAGGTGCTACCAACGCCGCACTGATAACAGCCATTGGGGCGGAAAATCAAATCAGGGAAGATGTCCGCTCTTTATTACTGACTGGTAGTTATCATCATGCTTAAAAGCGACTCCATACGGAACCGCCTTAAAAGAAATGATCCGCTTTAAAAGCGGATCATTTCTTTTAAGGCGGCTCATCCGGTATTCAAGCAATACTATTATTTTAAACAGGCCAGAAACAAGCTATCTCCCGCATGTACGTCTGCCTGCTGTAGTTTTTCATCATCTTTCAGTCTTTTCTTTTTGTATACAATACTACCCTTCCGGCAAGGTATACTGGTTTGTGCAATGACCTTTTCTTTGAGTTCACCAGCTGTATTATCACCATTTACTTCTACCTTGACAAAGTGTATGGCTTTGTTTTCATGATACCCTACCGCTACTTCAAATTTCCCGGCTGGCTCCTGCAACAGGTTAGTGGAAGCCTGATCTGAAGCGTTGGTGCCAATAGTTACTCCCACCGCAAACAGGGCACAAAAAAGCGCGGACAACATCATCGTGGATTTTTTCATAAAAGATTGGTTTAAGAGTGGAACAAAAATGAAAATATCAACATTTGATTACTGTGATATACACCCCTGTACAGCGCTTTGTTCAAAGATTTTTCACCAGTGACCAAATACCCTATCTGCCTGCTATATTTTACCATCATATCGATAGGATGCTACCATTTCGCAGGTACTACCCACTTTTAATGATAGCTATCAAAAACAGGCTGTTTTGATTTATCTTAGTAACTGTTCACATTTTTGTTTTTAATTCCCTCATCCTTTCTCTTATGGCACAATATGATCCTCTTGCATATGGCTATCGGGCAGTTGCCGAAGCCATTCCCTACCGCGGCCCTGAATGGTATTCCCTGCACGTAAGACTGGGCGATCTCACCGGTTGCTCCGTCCTGGATTTAGGCTGCGGAGATGGTATGAGCAGCCGGCGGCTAAAATCATGGGGCGCCGCGCAGGTAACCGGCGTGGATGTTTCTGAAGAGATGATTAAACTGGCGCAGCTGACAGAATCCCACAATCCCATGGGCATCGAATACAACCACGCTGATGTAACTACCATGCAACCTATCGGCACCTTTGATGTGGTAACCGCTTCCTATCTGTTACATTACGCCAGCAGCCTTACAGAACTGCAACAAATGGCACAATCGGCCTACGATAACCTGAAACCGGGCAAACAGTTTATCACCAGCAACCTCAATCCGCTGGCGCCGCCCCTGCCGGAGCTGGATCTCCCGGAACACAAACTGCATTACCGGCTTACCTCCAACCTATTGGCAGATGGCCTCCCCATGGATGGCACCCTCCTGCACGACGGGCAACAAATCACCTTTAAGGCCTGGTGGTATAGCTGGCAAACCTATCAGACCGTTTTTCGCGACGCAGGATTTACCAACTGTGCTATCGTTCCCTATCTGATACCGGAAGAAGAAATCAACAAATACCCACCCGGTTTCTGGGCGCCCTATTATGCCGCCCCCTGGGTGATTCAGTTTATCTGCCACAAACCGCTGGTATAGCCCATAAATGTCAGAGATAGATTAATGTGCAGTCGTGATGTTATTCATTTCCAGCAAAAGATCATGCAACTGCTGGCTCACTGCACGGATGACCGCCTGCAACTGGTTGGTCATGGCTGCCCGCGCATGTAAATCGTCGGAGCGGTAGATACCCCCATCCGTAAAAATTACTGATTGGGCGCCTTGTTGTTCATCGCCTTCAAACTGATAGGCGATCCATCTTTTTTTCAGGTTTTGTAAAAGAGAAGCGGTACCGCTATTGCTGAAATGTTTTTCTGTGAGCATATAGCCGATGAAAGGAGAGAAACAGCTATCTACCTTGCCTGTCCAGACAGCCCGCAGTAAATTCCGGTGATGATAAAACGCCATTTTTTTCCCTTTAGGATTCAGCGTCGCCAGGCCTAAACCTGCACCAATCCCACCAGCACCGATGGCTACCCCTTTATTCAGGTCATCATTACTGATTAAAGCCCCTGCGATAGCTGCTGCTGCTCCCAATGCGATAGAAGCCACTACGAGCTTATTATTCCTGGCGGCATTCCTGCTATCAATGTAGCTCACCACCTGATCCACCCTTTCGCCTTCGCAGTCGAGTTCCGCTGCAGTGGCGTTGATGTCTGCCATCGCCCCTAGCAGCTGACTGTTCACGTGTGTCTTTATTTCCAGGACCTGCACCCGGGAAGCCAGGTCCGTATCTGCCTGCAGCCGTAACAACCGGTGGATATCTGCCGTCAGGCCCAAAGCATGTAACATCAATATACCCGGAACGGAAAAGCGGCTACGCAGATCGTTGTTAGCAGCCAGTATCGTATCCGCATTACCGGAGATAGGCACCGATGCTGCGACAACCGTACCGGGTGGTTTGCAATAGCTGTCCTGCAGTGTCAGTACGGCCGCAGCGTGCCGTTTGTTATGTACGGTAACACATGCCATGCTGTTTACGAGCAGCAGTATGATCAGGATACTTCTCATGCCTTGCAATGCTTATCTGATGCGAATAGTTATTGCCTATAACACGGTACCCCTTATAAAGTTCAAGTAGAAAGGGCCATCAAAAAAGGCCTTTCCATATGGAAAGGCCTCGATATGCTATCGGTTAAATTGTTACACACCAAAGCATTACACTTATTGTTACGTTACAAATGGAACATAGGAGAAAAACAGCTGCTTAGCTGTGGGCTTCCTGGTGTCTCTCCATCGCGGAAAGCTCCTCAGCAGTACCATACTTCCAGTAAGCATAGGCATCCAACTCGTCACTGGTGATATCCTGCTCTTTACGCAGGTACTGACGGATAGCCTTAATGGCAGCCGATTCTCCGGCAGCATATATAAAGCGGCGCTGGGTACCTCTATCCGGTATAATCACGTTGCGTACCATATCCTGCAACAGGGTACCGGTACCCGGATGCGGATTATGCAGCCAGGAAATAATCATATCTGCTTTTGTTTGAATAGGCTGTTCTTCCGCCTGGCCGGGCACTTCCAGCAGTGCAACGCCTTTTACGTGCGCCGGTAATGTTTCCAGGATTACACTGAGTACCGGCAGGGCGGTCTGGTCGCCGGCAAGCAGGAACCAATCCGCCTCCGGATACAACGCGGGAGTTTCCGCTTTCATGGCAACTCCCAATATGTCTCCCGGCACAGCTTTCAGCGCCCATGCCGAAGCGGGTCCACTGTCGCCATGCACGACAAAGTCGAGATACATTTCTTTTTTTTCCAGGTCCAGTGCACGTAGCGTATAGGTACGTACAACCGGCTTCACGGCTCCCGGTGGCGATACCCATGCTCCGTTTTCATAAACCGGAAACACGATCGTGGTTTCACCTGCCGGTGGTATATAAATTTTATTATTGAAGCCAGGTTTTACACCAGCAAATTTTAATATCCCTTCACCACCTAATACCACACGTAACATACCAGGGGTTATGTGCTGCTTCCGTACTACCTTCAGTATTTCACAAATCACTGCGGGGGCCGTTCTTACTACTGTTGTTGCCATAGTCCTGTTTTTATGTTCAATAAATCAGCGAACATAAAGATCGGAGGAACCTGGCCCAGGCACTTCTTCAATCGGAAAAAAAATTTACGCAATCGGGAAATATCCTACCAGATCCAGACAGCCTGAAGTTGGTATCCCCGCTCAATAAACAGCCCCGACAAGACATTCCATCCGTCAGGACTCCCATCAAATTATCCTGTATCTTCTTTAACCATGTTTACATTCCTGTAAAACAAACCTGCGCACAGGTATGCAAGGTCATGAAAGGAGGGAACATATACCCATGTAAGCGGGAAAAGTGTGTTAATGATACGATATTACCCAATATGCTTACTACTACCTTACTACAACGAATGATCCACCTTAGCACAATGAATGCCTTTGTATTTTTCGGTTAAAATAATATCAGCAGCTATAAGTCAGGAGGAAAAAATATCGCGTGGAGATGGCTTACGAAAATACATATTTTTATGCCAAAGCAGCCAATAATTACGGTATGGGGTCCCCCCGTATCAATCCTTTCTTACCGGATATACAGATTAAAAGAAGTACGTATAAGCCACTATCCCGGAAATGATCCGCATGCCATAAAACAGCTCACTACTCCGTATACCGCAGGTATACATATTCCAGTCCATCTACATCATCCATTATCTCTGCTGTTTTTACAAATCCAAATCCGGCTACAAGTTGCCGGGAAGGAATATTTGAGGGCGATACCGATGCTACAAACGCATGTACATCGTAGGTAGCCTGTGCCCACGCCATCACAGCACCCAGCGTTTCCTTCGCATATCCCTGGCGGCGATATGGCGGATAAATTTCATACCCGACTTCCACCGCATGCGGGGCATACTTTAGTAACGATGCGTCGCCAGGCGCTCCATGAAACCGGATCAACCCGATCATCTCTCCTTTATCCGGCAATATAATCGCCCGGGCAGACCAGGGTGCA
The DNA here is from genome assembly GCF_025989125.1 of Chitinophaga nivalis. Lineage (NCBI taxonomy): Bacteria > Pseudomonadati > Bacteroidota > Chitinophagia > Chitinophagales > Chitinophagaceae > Chitinophaga > Chitinophaga nivalis. Next base: position 7,298,196 of record NZ_JAPDNR010000001.1, read on the forward strand.
TACAAAGGATCATGGGCCAATGCTTTCAAACTGTAGGTAAGACTACTGGGATGCAGCAATAATGCCGGTGGAATCACGGCGCCCAGCAGATTTCCTGCAACAGCCAGCTCTCCTGCCAGACAACTTTCCATAACGGCTTTATTCATCAGCCGCAATACTAATCTGGGGGTAGTGATATCGTTCAATATTGTTGACATAACCGTAAATATACACCGGATAAAATTTATCACGCGGCTATCTCTTTTATTGCAACGGGGCGACGGCTCGTCGTTAATACACCGCTACATCATCCCGGAAAAGATATTGGTAATTCGCATCGATAATAATAACTTTATTAAGCTCCTATCATCACAACCATTTACTCATCTGCTAATTAAAAGAAATGACTACATCCGCTAAAATCCGGGTATGTGTGGCAGGCGCCACAGGTTGGGCAGCATCTGCGCTTTGCCAGGCCCTTGTACAAACAGACGACCTGTTGCTGGTAGCCGCTATTTCCCGGAAACATGCCGGCGATAACCTGCAGGAAGTGCTTTCACTGGATACACCAACGCCTGTTCCCATCTTTGCCACCGTGGAAGAAGCCTTACAGATTCCCTGCGATGTTTTCTTCGACTACACAGCACCGGATATTGCCAAACACCATGTTATCACGGCACTCCGCCACCAACTACATGTAGTGGTAGGTACCTCCGGGCTTACCGATGATGACTACCGGGAAATTGAACAGGTGGCTACTGAACAACAGCGGGCCGTACTGGCGGTAGGGAATTTCGCCATCAGTGTAGTATTACTGAACAAATTTTCTGAAATCGCTGCCCGGTATATGCCGCAATGGGAAATCATTGACTATGCCAGCGATAAGAAACCCGACAGTCCCAGTGGCAGTGCCCTGGAACTGGCTAACAGACTGGCGAAAGTGGGACAGCCGGCATATACCATTCCTGTGGAAGCTACACAAGGCTATAAAGCTACCAGGGGTGCCACGATCAATCATACCCAGGTACACTCCGTACGCCTGCCGGGTTATGTTATTGCGTTGGAAAGCATTTTTGGACAGGAGAGTGAAAAACTGATACTGAAACACGAAGCTGGTACCAGTGCCGTGCCGTATGTGAAAGGCGCACTATTGGCTATACGGCAGGTACATACCCTTACCGGGTTGAAAAGAGGGCTGGACCAGGTGATGACATTCTGAGTACTGCTCATCCCGGCCTGCGCCGGTTATCCCGGAGATCGTCCACGCTGTTACAGCTTATACGCCGGCCGGATCGCCATCTACCAGACCGTCTTCCTGCAGCTTTGCAAACGCCAGGAGTACGCCGGGTACCTGGTGCGTTTCTTTCCGGTATTCTGCCAGGCTGAAATAATGGATCGCTTCTATTTCCGAGGTGGGCTGTGGCACCTGCCGCAGCTCGTACCGGTAACAATGTTGTTTCATCAATAGCTGCTGCTCACCAAAGGCGGGGGCCGTGATGTAGTAGTACCATTGCAGCTCTTCTGCTGCCAGCTCCATATTCAGCTCTTCTTTGATTTCGCGTTGTAAGGCACTTACACCGGACTCTCCGGCATCTACTTTTCCGCCGGGCAGATACCAGGCTTTTTTGTTTTTACTGAATGCCAGCAATAGTTTCCTGTTTTCTACAACGATCAGTCCTACACAATCTATATAATTCATACTGCAAAAATAATAAAGGATAAAGATAAAAACAGTACCGCATTTGTTCTGCACTCATTACTATTACATTTGAAAATGTCTTCGGGATGAAGCGCTATTTGACGGAGAAATATTCATAGTGGTCATTTTTTTTCTCAGTATATGTATAGCAGTTATACGACTGTTTTGAGCGCAGGTGCACCTAACTGTGATGCATATATGTAAGATACCCTTTCTATCCGGGGAACGAGCAGCAAATACAACCAAAACTGGACACCAACGAAGCAGCTACAGCTACCCTGCACTTTTATGTGCCATGTCAACCAGGAGAAAGCTCCGGCCGGTAATGAACCCTGTGCATCCGTCTACCGGTATATGCAAACTCACAGCTGTAATAATTAGCCACCATACGATGAACCAGGACCCAACTCCCTGTCACTTTTCTTTTTTCACCCACAAATCTTGTACGGCCTTGAACACACAATAAATACGTTTGTCATCATAACGAGTTTACGGGTATCAGACCACTATATATCCATCATCACCCACAGCTGTCCTACAGCTGTAAAGCAATCTTTTGTCCCAAAGATCATCATTGCAGCAACCTTAGTCGAACACAAAGATCTCTTTCATGAAAAAATTCTAAACACTTAGGTATGAAAACACATTTAACACGTATTATCTGCGTGACATTTATGCTATTAATCAGTATACAGATGTCCGGGCAGGTCAAATCGTTCTCTCTCGGCACTACCCAGACCCTATTGCAACAATTAAAACAACCGGCAGCCAAAGTTATCCAACATCAACAGGTATCCGGTGTTCAGTTACAGGTTTCCCCCTCTTCTACGCTTTTTGCCAAAATAAATGTACGTAAGCCGGAAGGCAGCGACAGCGAACAGCTGATCGGTGAAATTGCCGGTGTACCCCAGTCTTCCGTTTACATCCGGATTGCCGGCAAAACACTGAATGGTAATATTGTTTTCCGACAGACAAAAAAAGCGTATAAATACTATTCCGACAGTAACGGCAACGCCTATGTGAAAGAAGTCGATATCAATGAAGTATTGTGTATTGACTATGTTCCCGGTCCGGATGGAGCTGGCAACAGCACTATCAAAGGTACCCGTGCCGCCATTGATCCGAACCTGTTAAAACTGGAAAGTTTTCCGGGCGCTAATGGCTGTATCCTGCTTGACTTTGACGGACAATATGTTTCCGGTACTCCCTGGAATAACGGGAACCCCATCAATGCGCAGCCATCCGTACTGACAGATCCACAGATACAGGAAGCATGGGAACTGATCGCCGAAGACTACAAACCTTTCCATGTAAATGTAACTACCAACGAAACGGTTTTCAACACTTATGCCAAGAACCGTCGGATACGTTGCATTTTCACGCCTACCAATACCGCTGCTCCCGGCGCCGGTGGTGTAGCCTATCTGGAGTCTTTCAGCTGGAATGATGATACCCCCTGCTGGGTATTCAACAGTGGTGTAAAAGGTGCAGGTGATGCCGGCACCCATGAAGCAGGTCACACCCTGGGTCTCAACCACGATGGCAGAACCAGTCCTTCTGAAGCATATTATGCCGGTCATGGTAACTGGGCGCCTATCATGGGCGTAAGTTATTACAAACCGGTCGGCCAATGGAGCAAGGGCGAATATGCCAATGCAAACAATAAAGAAAACGATCTGGCGATTATCACCAGTGCGCTCTATGGCCTGGGATATCGTACGGATGATTACGGCAACACCACCAGTACCGCCTCTCCGCTCACCATCAGCGGTACCGGCACAGTAAATACCACTGGGCTGATAGAACGTACCGGTGATATTGATGCGTTTTCTTTCAGCACTGCCGGCGGTAATGTAACGATTAACATTAACCCGGCGCCCCGGCATCCGGACCTGGATGTACTGGCTACCTTGTACAATAGTAGTGGCACAGTGGTAACTACCGCCAACCCGGCTGATCTTGCAGCCACGATTACTACTAACCTGGCCGCCGGTAATTATGTATTAACCATTACCGGTACCGGTGCGGGCAACCCTTCTACCGATGGTTATTCCAATTATGGATCACTCGGGCCCTACACCATTACCGGTACTATTCCGCGGGGAAATGGCAACCAATCACCGGTTGTTAGTATCACCGCTCCGACTACCGGCAGTTCCTATACTGCGCCGGCCAATATTGCCATACAGGCGACTGCCTCAGATCCGGATGGTACGATTGCCAGTGTGGAATTCCTGAATGGCAGCACTTCACTGAGTACTGTTTCAGTGGCTCCATACAATTTCAACTGGAACAATGTACCTGTTGGCAGCTATACGCTTACAGCGGTTGCTACGGATGATAAAGGCGCCAAAACCACCTCTGCTCCTGTAACCGTAACCGTCACTACAACCGGTGGTAATCAGTCTCCGACTGTTAGTATTACTTCACCTGCCAATAATGCTACCTTCACGGCACCCGCCACGGTTACCATTCAGGCCGATGCAGCCGATCCGGATGGTAGTGTTTATAGCGTGCAATTCTTCTACGGCAGTTCTTCCTTAGGCACCGCTTACACGGCTCCTTACAGTGTTACCTGGAACAATGCACCGGCCGGCGATTACACGCTTACCGCCAAAGCAACCGATAACCAGGGCGCCATCACCACATCTTCACCAGTAGCCATTAAAGTTACCTCTGGTGGTGGTACCTGCGCAGGTGTAGCCGCTTATCAAACTTATCCGAAGATCTATTACAAAGGTGACCGGGCAGTCTATAACAACACGCTGTATGAATGCCTGGTAGATGGTATCTATAATGTTACCCCTGGTACCGCCTGGTGGTGGTGGAATTCATTAGGCCCCTGCTCCGGCAGTACCGTTGCCAATGCCAGCAAAGCATTAGCAGATTCCCATCAGGACAAACTGTTCGTATATCCGAATCCGGTAACAGGTGCTGAACTGTTGTTACAGGTATCCGGCGAACACGGCGAACAGCTGCTCATAGAAGTACGGGATATCAAAGGTAATCAGGCGATTCTTCGTCAGACACAGGTAATTACTGACAAAGGTGCTACGCAAAATATCCGCATCGATGTCAGCAAAGTACCTGCTGGTACCTGGCTGATCAGCACGACCAATCAACGAACCGGCAAAGTGCGTACGACCAAAATTATCCGCTTATAATCCGACACAGTTGCTGCCCGTTTAAAAAAAGAGTCGCCCTTTTCAATAAGGGCGACTCTTTTTAATCCCGGTTGTTGCACACCAGAATCTTATTCACCCATGATACATTACCAGCTATGGTGACAACAATGTGTGCGCGATGTTGATTTCCTTCGTGCTACACCATTATACCTGGTGTATCGAACAGTTGATCATATCTGCTCATAACAACAGGCTATTCCCTACACCACTTCCTGCATCGTCGCTTCCCGTTTCGTTTTTCGTTCTCTTTCCTTTTTCCCTCTCCCGCTGCTACTGTTTATCCGCGGCCTCCCACTCTCTGTTTTGCCAGCGGCAGATTATTGTTCAACCGGTTCTTCATACGCCGCCAGCTGCTGTAAGAGATCCCATGATTTTATCACCGGCAGCCATTCTTTGCCCCCAAAAATCCACCGGAACCATTTTTCATGACGGTTTTCAAATCTGATCCGGACAAACAACCAGATGGCAAGTACCGTGAAACCAATGGTGACTGCTCCCTGCAACAACCATAGCAACCAGTGCCCATTGGCCAGCATCGTTGCATTCAGATAAAAGGTAGTCCATACCGGTAGTTGTAGAAAAAGTAAACGGGCCACCCATAAACTCGTCGATTGCAAACGCGCTATCTTTTCCTGCGTTGCCAGTATGGGTTCACTGATATCTACCTGCCGGATCAGGATCAGCTGATACAGGTAAATGCCGATCGCCAGTTTTGTCAGTAACACCTGCATCACGGCAGATACCAGGAAACAAACGTTGGCTACCGGGTAAAGCGTAATAATAAGTCCGTCTACAAACAGTACCCACAGCACACCGGTGAGTAGCGCGAATATCTTTATGGGTTGCATGGATGCTATCAGTGACTGGACCTTCAACCGGGTGATATCGACGGCATTTTGCCTGTTCAATTGCAGGGACGCTTCCAGCTTTTGATGGTAGCTATCCCAGATTTGTAAGATGTCTGTATTTTCCATGCTATTAAGTGCTTAGACCTGAAAATTTTTGTTGCAACTGTTGCTTGATTCTGGCGACTTTGGTAGCGACATTCGTAGCCGTTAATCCCAGTATTTTACTGATTTCCTGTTGACTGTTTTTTTCCAGATAGAGTATAATCACCGCCCGGTCTATTTCCTTCAGTTCTTTTATAAACCGATGCAGGTGGTCCAGGTCCGTATCCCTGTTACCGCCCCCCTGTTCTTCCTGCAGATACAATACCTGTTCAGGTAACGGGTGATTAATGGGATGCCGGCTATTTTCTTTTCTATAAAATGAAATCGCTACGTTTAAAGCTATTCTGTACATCCAGGTGGACAACTTATACTGTTCATTATATTTAGGGAATGACAACCATAGCTGGATCAGGATTTCCTGAATAAGATCCTTCCTGTTTTCCTCATCCCGGCAGTACAGATTAGCCACCTTATAAATAATGCCTTTATGTGCCGCTATAACGGCCAGAAAGGGATCCATATCTCTTTTCAAATCCGGCCTGTTTTAAAATTTGATAATTTATCCGATTGCTTCCTTTGTGCCCCGCCAATGCCATACACCGGCTGCGGCAAAGCACCTGGCCACCTTCCCGCTATATTATTATCCAGGCAGCACTCATCATCATTCCCTTTAGCCTGCCCCTCGTTTACATTCGGCCCACCCCATTCAACTAAACATCCCGTCATCGACACTGCCCATGCCGGTGTTTGCCGGCTATTCCCTGTGGTGATTGTTTTCATGACTGCATGATTTTAATGTATAAAATATGTTTATATCATTATTCGCAGGTATCGCTAAAATATCACACCGGCCAGCTGATTTTTTCCGCTTATTATAAAATACGGCATTTTTACCCACAAGCGTGCTTCCCAGCTACCCGGATTTCGCAGCATCAGATAAACTACTTAATTTCAATCCAGCTGAAAATCAGCCCCATACGGATTCTTCCGTTGCTTTTCAGCACCATTGACTACTGTTTTAAACGGACATATAACAATGAAAGAAAGTCGCCCGGAAACCATTACCACTGCCTATTTTGCACTGCTCGACCAACACCTGGCTGCCCTCGTGGCCGGAGAAGCGATTCACATGCTTACCCTCAGCGAAATGGCCGCTGCCCTCCATATCTCCGCCAAACACCTCAGTCAGACCATCCGGTTAACAAAAGGCCGGCATCCTTGTTATTTCTATGACAACAAAATTCTGGAGGTATCGCGTCAACTATTACTGGAAACAGACTGGCCCGTTGCCACCATCGCAGACCGCCTGACTTACGATCCTTCCAATTTCAATAAATTCTTTAAAAAATATACCGGTGAAACACCCGGTCAGTTCAGACAAAAACATCGGCCGGCATCTTCCGGAAAAATTCCGAAAAGTTCACCATAAGCGGTTAAACAGAAATAGGCAACTTTACTTCATTGTTTAATAAAAACTGATATTTTATGTCCGGAAACAACTTAAAGGATAAGGTAGTGCTGATAGCCGGAGGCGGCAAAAATCTGGGAGGATTACTCAGCCGAAACCTCGCCTCCAAAGGAGCAAAGGTTTTTATTCACTACAACAGCAGCGCTACGAAAGCAGATGCAGAGAAAACACTGGCGGATATTAAAGCAGCGGGAGGTACAGCCACACTTTTCCAGGCCGACCTGACCAAGGTTGCTCATATCAAAGACTTATTTGATCAGGCAAAATCTACCTATGGGCATATTGATATCGCCATCAACACAGTAGGCAAAGTGTTGAAAAAACCTTTTGTAGATACCACGGAAGCTGAATACGACAGTATGTTCGACATCAATTCCAAAGTGGCTTACTTTTTCATACAGGAAGCAGGGAAACAACTGAACGACAAAGGAAAGATATGCACGATTGTGACCTCACTGCTGGCGGCATTTACCGGCTACTACTCCACCTATGAAGGAGGCAAAGCGCCGGTGGAACACTTTACCCGTGCGGCATCCAAAGAATTTGGTCCCCGTGGAATTTCTGTAACGGCCGTGGCGCCCGGCCCGATGGATACGCCTTTCTTTTACGGCCAGGAAAGCGATGATGCCGTTGCTTATCACAAATCGGCATCTGCCCTCGGCGGCCTTACAGATATAAAGGATATTGCGCCACTGGTAGAATTTCTGGTAACAGATGGCTGGTGGATCACCGGACAAACCATCTTCGCCAACGGCGGTTATACCACCCGATAATAAACAGCAGGCATCTTCCGGACAATCCTCATTCTTCCGGAAGATGCCTGTATACTATTCTGCTTTCAGACTCTTTATGGGATTCATCAACGCTGCTTTTACCGACTGAAAACTGATCGTCAGCAAGGCAATGAGCATCGCTGCTATGCCTGCCAGCATAAACACCCAATAGTGTATGGTAACCCGATAGGGATATTTATCCAGCCACGAATCCATCGTATACCAGGCTACCGGGAAAGCAATCAGCGTGGCAATTCCCACCAGTTTCAGAAAATCGGCCGATAACAGGCGGGTGATACCCGTAACACTGGCACCCAATACCTTGCGGATACCGATCTCCCGGGTTCTGCGCTCTGCGGTATAAGCCGCCAGCCCGAATAGCCCCAGACAACTGATCACGATAGCCAGTGTGGCAAACAGGCGCGAAAGCTGCTGCATCAGCATTTCATTGGCAAACCGATCATTGAACTGATCGTCTACAAAGCGGTAGCTAAACGGATATGCCGGATTATATTGTTTAAGGATATCTCCGGTATGCTTCAGCGCCGTTTCCTGATCCATACCCGGATGTAAACGGATATACAACCACCGGGCTTCTTCCGGCATACAGTAAAATACCACCGGATCAGCTTTACCAAACATATCGCCATACACATAATCCTTCACTACACCAGCCACCCTGAAATATAACATCGAATCCGGCAAAGGCACAGTAATGATTTTATCCACCGCACTACCGCTCCCCATCAGCTTTGCCATAGATTCAGTAATCAGTACATCATTGGCATTAGCTGCTGCAGCCGGTTTAAAATCACGGCCGGCTACTATCTCCATACCGGAAGTAGCAATAAATTCCGGACTAACCATTCGCTGCGAAACCAGAATTTTATCAGTAGCCTGTTTGCCCGGCCAGCTGAGCCCATCGGTATTATTGCCGTCTTCCAGGGTCACATGATCGGTCAAAGCAGCCTGTTGTATGGCGCCGCTGGCCAGCATGGTATTTTTTATAGCCGCGAAATGTTTCACGATATCTCCCTCAGCCCGTACAACAATCAGGTTATTTTTATCAAATCCCAGATTCCGGTTTTTTACATGCTGTATCTGCTGGTAGATGATTACTGTACAGATGATTAATATGATGGAGATACTGAACTGTGCTACCACCAACCCTTTCCGGACAAAGGCTGCTTTACCGGTTTTCAGTTTCAGTCCTTTTAACACCGTGATGGGATGAAAGGAAGACAGGTACAACGACGGATAACTGCCCGCCACTACGCCACACAATACAATGATCCCTAACAGACAAATGATGTGTAACGGCTTATCCAATCCCACACTGAGGTGTTTGTTCACCATCGCATTAAAGCCGGGCAGCAGTATATATATCAGCCCTACAGCAATGATAGCCGCGATGGCAGACATCAGCAATGACTCGCTGATAAACTGAACAATCAGTTTCCCTTTACCCGCTCCCATGACTTTCCGGATGCCTACTTCCTTCGCCCGTTGCTCACTGCGGGCGGTAGCCAGGTTCATGAAATTCACACAGGCAATAAACAGAATGATCCAGGCTATCAGGGAAAACAGGCGTACATATTCAATACGGCCACCACTTGGTTGTCCATCCTCAAAGTTACTGCGCAGATACCAGTCACGCATAGGGTATAAAAATGCATGATTGATAGCCTCTGGTTCATATTGCTGTACAAAATTGTACAGCTTCTGGTTGATCTCTTTTACGTCCACATTGGCAGCCAATTCCACGTAAGTATTAAAACTATTGGAGCCCCAGAGCGCCGCATGGGGATAACGCCGGTAAGGAATCTCAAATGGCGCCACCCACTCAAACCTGACACTGGAGTTTTCCGGCATATCCTTTATTACACCAGATATGACATAGGGCTGTTTATTGTCCATCACCAGGGTTTTACCCAGTACCTGTGTGGTAGTGCCGAAAAACTTGATGGCTGCTTTTTCCGTGATCACAACGGAGTACAACTGAGGAAATGCCGTCGCTGCACTGCCTGCCGTAAAGGGCAGTGTGAAGATATCAAACAAGCTGGGATCCGCGTATATCCCGGCAGCATATACTTTTTTATCACCGATGGCAAACAAGGTATTGCTGGTGCCTTCTGTAGTACGGCAAACCTGGCTGATACCCGGTAAATTAGCCTTCATGGCAGCAGCCATCGGAGCTGCTGAAGAAGAAAAGGTACGTACGCTCCCATCAAATTTCCAATTAGCCATCACCTGGTAAATCCGGTCTTTCTTTACATGTGTGCGATTAAAGGTTACTTCATCTTCTGCCCACAAAAAAATAATACCAGCACAGGCCAACCCGATTGCCAACCCGAAAATATTCAGGAAATTATACGTTTTGTTTTTTAACAACGTCCGGTAAGTAAGCTTACAGTAATTCTTAAACATCATGAAATGTGACACTTTTTATGATAGGTGCAATGCTGTGGTGACCAAGATAATGCCATGGAATATAACATTGATAATAAATGAGTTAAGATATAAGCCCTGTCCGATTTCAGGATCATCGTGTCCGGTTTCGGACAATGAAACAGCTATCTGTTCATCAGGAAACTTTCAACACTTTAAAAACATACTCTTTATAACTGTTGCCCACCGGCAATTGCACCGCGCCTATTTCCACATCCTGTGCAGAAAAGGCAGTGATCTTATTCAGGTTGACGATAAAGGAACGGTGAATACGCAGGAAGCCTTTGTCTTTCAGGTCTTCTTCCAGATCTCCGATTTTGTATTTGGCAGATAATTTCTCCTTTCCCTGCCGATGCACAACAATATAGTCTTTGATACTTTCAATGTACAATACCTCCGCCGCATTCAGCTTATGGAACCGGGTACCCGTTTTAATAAAAATGGATTCTTCCGGTACAGCAGCCGGCCGCACTACCGTTTCCCGGGGCGACATCCGGACATAATAACGTTCGATGGCTTTAAAGAAACGATCGAAGGTAATGGGCTTCAGCAAATAATCCAGTACATCCAGTTCATACCCTTCCAGGGCATACTCCCGATAAGCGGTGGTAAAGATAACGCAGGGCGGATTTTTGAGGGTCTTTAAAAAATCAATACCGGTTATCTGCGGCATCTTAATATCCAGGAATAATAAATCTACCGCAGTAGTACGCAGCATCTCCGCTGCCTTGATAGCGTTGGAACATTGCCCGACAACTTCCAGCATGTCCATCTGCGCAATATGGTTCTGCAACAGTTGCCTCGCCAGAGGCTCATCATCTACTATTAAACACTTTATTTTCACGAATATAAGTTACATTTTTTCAGGCATCCTTTAAAAACAATTGCAGATCTACGGTAAAAATGCCTTCCCCCGCCCGCGTTTCTATCCGGTGGGCATTGGGATAAATCAGCTCCAGTTGTTTGCGTATATTGGCCAGCCCTATTTTTAAGGAATCATCTTTTTCTCTTACTGCTAAGAAAGTATTTTTTATGTTGAAATGAAAGTGATGATCCCGGAGCGACAATTCAATCCGGATAAACGGGCTCCCTATATCTTCCCCCGCACCATGTTTAAACGCGTTTTCCACCAGCGACAACAGGATGAGTGGTGCAATGCGGGCATCCCGATCCATTTCATGCTGAAAACTAACCAGCAACCGGTCATCATACCGCAGTTTTTCCAGTTCGATATAATTCTGCAGCAAGGTAATCTCGTGCGAAACGGGTACCAGCAAATCTCCGCACCGGTATAACAAATGATCCAGGATGGCAGATAGCCGGGCGATGGAGGCAGATGTTTGCGGAGAATTCATCAATGACAGGGAATAGATATTATTCAGTGTGTTAAACAGAAAATGCGGATTCAACTGCGCTTTCAATGATTTCAGTTCGATTTCTGCTTTTTGTTTTTCCTGCTCCAGCGTTAGCTTATTGGCGAGATACTGGTCTTTGATTAATTTGATAAAAATAAAAATAATAGAGATGGAAAAAGTATGCAGAAAATAAGACCGGAATAATTTAGGCAGGTCTATCAGGATTTCTCCTATTGATTCCTGTGAGAATGGCGGCGTTCTTACGATGGGTTCCATAACGTGTACCACCACAATCCGCTGATACACGCAAATCAGATAACTCCCAACAATCAACTCCAGCGTCACCAATATATAGTTATGCGACTTCAATACCGCCGGCAATATCCGGTAAGTCAGAAAATAAGTCGCCATCATCGAAAACGTGAGATAAAACAGGCCATCGATGCACGGTTTCAGGAATGACTCTCCGTAAGGATGGGACGGGTCCCAACGATCAAACTGGGAAATAGACAGCATGTAAAACCCAAGCCAGAACAACAGATGGGCCAGCACTCTGTGACGCGTACTAAAGGATACTATTTTTTCAATGAAAGGCATAACCCTCCAAAGCTAAAATCTTTTCCCGGAAAATACCAGCCGATACGACAAACAACACCTGATCGCAGATAAAAATGGGCATTCAGCCCATAAACATGGTTTTATCCCCGTAAAATACCTTTTCGTACCACTTTACCTCCTGTCTGTCACCTCCCCGTTTTTAGCATCGTAAAGTCGCCAATATTTGCAGAAAACACCGAAAAATGAAAACAACCAATATGCTTTGGTGGCTGCTATTACTCACCTGCAGCCTCCATGTCAGCAGCCAATCCCTGTCCACTATTACCATCAAAGGGAAGCTCCTCGCCGCCCCCACCAAAGCACCCATACCCGGGGCTATCGTCCGGTTTCAACAACACACTACCAGTAATATATTGCCGGTGACAACTGATGCTACGGGCACTTTTACCCTGCGCATTCCTACCGGTAAATGGCGGGTCACCCTGGAAGCATTAACCTTTAAAACACAGTACTTCCCCTCCCTGTACCTGACCCGCGATACCACTTTCGGGGATATTTACCTGGAAGAAGATACCAAACAACTGAACACTGTCACAGTCACAGCGGCCAAATCAGATATAGAACTAAAAACCGATAAAAAGGTATTCAATGTCGGGAAAGATATTATCTCCAAAGGCGGTAATGCCAACGATATTCTGAACAACGTTCCTTCCGTCAGTGTGGATATAGCCGGCGCCGTCAGCCTGCGGGGCAATGAGAATGTACGAATCCTTATTAACGGCAAACCATCTATGCTCACAGTCAATAATGGACTCCGGCAGATCAGCGCCGCCAGTATTGAAAAAGTGGAAGTGATCACCAATCCTTCTGCTGCGCATGAAGCGCAGGGCGGTGCAGGTATTATCAACATCATCCTGAAAAAAAACAGTCAGACCGGGTTCAATGGTTCTTTGCAGGCAGGCCTGGGTAGTCCGGCGAACAATAGTATAAATGCCAACCTGAGTTACAAAACAAAAAAGATCAATCTCTTTGGCAATATCGGCTATCAATACCGCGCAGTTGACCTGAACAACGATATATACCGGGCCAATTACCGCAAAGATCAATCCCCTGTACTCCGGCAATACAACGCGTCTTCCAACACCGATGGTAACGTGAACGTATATATCGGCGGCGATTATTACATCAACGATAAAAACACGCTGACAGGTAGTTATTACCACACCACTATCCAGAATAAAAACACGTCTTCCTATGATTATTTCTATCTTAATCAGCTGCAACAACCGGATAGTATACTCTCCCGCCGGGAAGACTACCGCGAGCCTCAGGTATTTAATGAACTGGAATTGAACTACGTAAAAACATTCCGGCAGCCCGGCAGGAAGTGGACCACCAACCTTCAGTATGATTTCTGGCATGATGATGAAAACCAGGATATCCGGCAGCAAAGCCTTCATCCTTATACCCCCGCAGTATCCCGGCAGGTAACCAGAGACCTGGAAAGCAGCAATGATTTCTACCTGCAAAGCGATTATGTAACGCCCGTTAAAAAAGGCGGCCGGCTGGAAATGGGGCTACGCGCCAATATCCGGGCCATCAGAAGCGACTATTCTGCCAGCATCGACAATATTGCACAGGAGCAGTATACGAACAAACTATATTATGATGAAAATATTTACGGCGGATATATACAGTATGGTAATAAACTGAAACGTTTCAATTATTTGCTGGGCCTGCGTTCCGAACTATCCAACATCCATATTTCCGATAGAAAGCAAACCCTGGACAAAACCAAGAACTACATCAACCTCTTTCCGACTGTACACCTGCAATACCACCTGCAGGAAGGTACCGACCTGCAACTCAGCTACAGCCGCCGTATTAACCGGCCTAAATTCTGGCAGCTGAATACATTTGGCGGACTTTCCGATACCCGTAACCTCACAGTAGGAAATCCGGATCTCGACCCGATGTATACCAATTCCTTTGAATTAGGCTTATTGAAAAAAACAGGTCCTTTCAGCTTTAATCCGGCCGTTTATTATCAATACACCACCAATTACTTCGACTATATTCTCCGGCAAACGGAAGCCGGTTATTTTGTACGTACGCCGGTGAACCTCAGTAATGAAAACCGCTATGGCGCCGAGCTGGCGACTACCTATAATCCCTTCGCCTGGTGGCGGTTATCGCTGGACATTAACTATTTCCGGTTCACGCAACAAGGATCTTTTGAAGGCGTTTCCTACCAGGTCTCTGACCAAAGCTGGTTCACTACTTTTCGCTCCGGTTTTAAATTTCCGGAGATACTGGCAGTGGATTTCAGCGTCAACTACCGCGGTGAGAAAAAGAATGTACAAACGATTACCAAAGCACAATACCGCGCCAACATAGGCGTATCAAAAGATTTCTGGCACGATAAAATGACCTTATCTTTTACCGTCAACAACCTGTTCGACTCGCAGGTAAGACAACAACAAACCAGCACCGACACCTATTTTCTGGATGATACCTTCCGGGTCAACGGCCGCTTTTTTACCGGCACAGTGGTATACCGCTTCAACCGGAAAAAAGATCAGGCAGACCGTCTACCTAAAGAAAAATAAATACCTGAATAACAAAGCTGCATTTCCGGTATCTCTTCCCGGAAATGCAGCTTTTTACAAACAGTACTCCTTTAAATATTCCAATACCACATCAATGTTTTTATCGGGTGGAAATACCGGATAGAAATATTTACGGATCTTTCCTCCTTCCACTATCAATGTCACCCGTTTCTGTAATACCAGTCCTTCCACATAATGCAGGGGTAACTGCAGCGCATGACTGAACAACAAGGCTTCATCACTCAGCAGATCAAATGGCAGATGGATACGCTCTTTTTCGGTGCGTTGTACCGCAGGCATCTGGGTACTCATGCCAAATACCTGCGTATTCAGTTGCTGCAACTCCCGGTAATGATCACGAAAAGAACAAGCCTGTGGCGTACATCCGCGGGCGCCGGGGATTTCATCCCATCCTGCCGGTAAAGGCACTTCTGCCGGCCCTGTCATCGGGTAACAATAAATCACTACGCGGCCGCTGATATCCTGCAATCGTACCAGCGCTCCACTGGTGGCCATTAAGGCAATATCCGGCAATGCCATACCGGTTAAATGCGCACAGGCGCCGTCATCTTCAGGTACCGGTAAATCCGGTAGTAAGTAAGTCAGGTCTGTTATCATCTGTTTTTCTTTTATGTTGATGCCTACTGTTTATGCTCCAAAACTAAGCAGCTTTAGAAAACTGTAACAGATACAGAAACAGCATATTTTACTATAACAGATGAAAACATGCCAGGACATCTCCGTTGCCGGCCGGTTGGATAAACTATACCAGTAATTTTTTACGCGACTTTTATCAGCTGATCAGACGGTAGAAAGGGAATGTCTGTACCGGTTCAAAACCCAGTTTAAGGGCAAGCCTGTAAGACCCTGTATTCGACAGCCGGCAGGCCCACACGGGTTCCAGCTCATTCTCCAGACAGTAATCGATCAAACCGGCACAAGCGAGATAAGCCAGGCCTTTGCCCCGGAAGGCCGCCTGGGTTTCAATGCCCAGCTCCAGCTGTCCGTCGAAAATACCCGCGGCATAAGCAGTGGCAGCCAGTTCATTATTGTAATACACACTGCATCCGGCGCCATTTTTTACAAAATCAGCGGCATCTTTCCAGAAATAGGCTGGTACTACATTTCCTTTCATGGCATTGTAACTATACTCGTCTGTAGGAATCGTTTTTATGAGGGGATTTTCGGGCCTGTTTTGCAGGATACTATCCAGGTATTTTGTTTTATTAAACCGGAAATTCACCCGGGCATTTAACTCAATGACATCCTGTGCGTCATGCGGATTGTCTTCCAGCTTTACCAACGAATCTTTGAAAAGCGCTGCCAATACCGGATGCCACGCATCGGGAGCGGCGATCATCCACTCTGGTGTTTGCCTGCTTTTAGTTGTATTCAGTGCATAGTTCCGGAAAGCTTCATTAAAAACCGGGTTATTGCAATCGCCAAATAACAGGCACAATCCGTAAGGATGGCATACGTAAAAAGTAGTTGGATTTTCTTCCTGGTCTGCATACACGCGGCCAGCTACCTGGTGTTCAATGATAGAGCGGGCAAAAAGATAATTGAGTGTAACCTGTTGGATGGGTGCCGTTAATTTGTAATACTGTGTTGGTGCTAAAAGTATCATGCCTGATTTTTTAAATTTAAACAATGGGATTGCAGTGTGACTACATGGTTATCCGTATTAAAGATACACATCGGGACATCAACAAACATAAAAACAGGAATTGGGTTAACCTGTTGCTGATTATTTTTTCCTAAAAAAACGGGTAACACAGACAAGCAATTTTTCAGGCAGATAATGACCTGTAAATGCATCCAGTCTGTGTTACCCGGCTATATCAAAGTTAGAAAGTATAACGTAATCCTACCTGTAGCTGCCAGCGGGATGGCAGATCCGGGCTGGTAATAAAGGTGGATGTCTGTGACGGATCAAACTGATAAACGGCTTTGCCGCCGGCATCTTTACCGGTGTAGGTAAGCGGCTGGTAATAACCCGTCGGACTTGCATATTTACGGAGGCCCCAGCTGCTGTTCAGCAGGTTACCCAGGTTCACGACATCAATACTGAGTTGCAGCGTACGTACGTGCTCTTTGGTCCGGAAATTAAAGTCCTGCAAAATACGCAGGTCCAATTGACTGAACCAGGGAGTAGTACCTTCATACTTACCCGTGTATTGTCCTCTGTGCTGACGCAGGTACTTGTCCTGGTCTATAAAGGCTTCGAGTGCCGCGCCCTGCGCTGCAGCATCCTGTAAACGCCCTGCCGCATCTGTATAGGCGGCAAAATTCATATTACCCACTTCTGAACGGGTAGGTACATAGAGGAGGTCATTCGACGGAGAACCGTCGTTGTTAATGTCTCCGCCATATACATATGAAAAGCGGTTACCGCTGGTCCAGCTGCCAAAGAAGGAAATGGTGGTAGCGTATTTACCTTTACCATATTCAAACTTCTTGATACCAGCCAGCGTAAACCGGTGTGTATTACCGTATAAAGAGGCCGATTCCACGGCTTTATTGGCATTCCCCAATACAGGATTCCGGTCAAATGCATCTCCCGAAATTTCGGCGGAAATAGAGCTGGCATCTTTTGCCACCAGGTAGTTATAACCGAAAGTTAAAAAGTATCCTTTCCGGAAGTTTTGCTGTGCCTGTAAAGAGGTATTGAAAGAGTAGCCTACATTGGCATTGGTAAACACATAGGTACCGGTATTGCCTTTATCTCCCGGCAGGTATACGCTGCGGGTATCGCCGGTACCGGAATTTAAGCGGCCATTGGGTGTACCTAATCCATAATCACGTACCATCATGGCATTCAGGTCTTTGGAATAGGCTACATCAGCAGTAAGGATGGTACCTACCGGCAGCCGGTAATCCAGGCCGATATTGGAACGCCAGATCTGCGGCCATTTAAAGTCATGCGCCGTCACGTTGTAATATCCGGTAAACGGATTACCGATGGCATTACCTACCCATACAAACGGAAAGCGGCCGGTGAAGATACCGGTTCCCCCACGCAGCTGTACTTTTTTATCGCCATTAATATCCCAGTTGAAACCCAGACGGGGCGATATCAGGATCTTGCCGGAAGGCATACGGGTATTATCGATGGCTTCTCCCGGGCCATTCTTCACCCGGTTACCGGCTTCATCATACAATACCAGGTTATCTTTATTCGGCACAGTAGGCGTACCCGTTAGATAGGTACCGCTAAGCGTACCATCCGGATTCACATTAGGACTGTTATAGCTGGCTTTGGAAGGGAAATACAATGCCTTGTCTGCCCGCACCCCATAGGTAATTTTCAGGTTATTGGCAGCATTCCATTCGTCCTGTACGTAGGCAGACAACTGTCCCACGGTGAGGTAATACCAGGTCCACTGATTGGCCGCCGCCCGGTTACGGGCATAGGTGACATTGGCATCATAGCCGCCGGCTGCAGCCGTCGTCAGGAAAGTATTGATATCGATGCCGGAAAAGATCGTATAGCCGAAACCGGTAAGGTTAAAAGAGTTACCGAATTTAAACTGCTCGTAGGAAGCTCCCACCGTAATCGTATGTTTAGGCAGGATAATATTGAAGTTGTTGGTCAGCTGCAATGCATCCTGGTTAAGCCGGTTATTGATGGAAAAAGGTTCATATCCCGCTACGATATAAGGCACATTAAACTTCGTGATATTCAGCACGGGGAAAGGTTCCGAAAAAGGATTCCGCCGATCCCGGAAAGAAGTATATACCGCACGGAATTTATTTGCATAGGTATCGCTGAAATTGGATTTTAATTCCAGCCCGAATGAATGCAGCTGGTTCACCATTTCATAACCGGCATTGCGGAACTGCAGGGTAATGGCATCCGGGCCACGACGGTTGATGGCATTGGGATGGGCGCCTTTGTCCTGCGAACCTTGCAGACCATTATAGGTAAAGGAAAGGGCATGTTTACTGTTGATGACCCAGTCCAGTTTCGCCAGCCATTTATAGTTGCTGCGTTTCAGGTTATAATCCTGATATGGTCCGGTTTCATAGCCATATCGTTTGCTCAATACGGCACTTACTGCCAGCAAATCATCCTCCAGTACGCGGGAAGTGGTGACATCGCCCTTATTGCCGGCATTGGCCGCCACATAGGCGCTGGCTTCATCTTTCCGCTGCTCTGATTCAAAGTTGATGAAATAGTACAGCTTATTTTTTTTGATGGCACCACCCAGTGAAAAGCCCGCCTGGAAATGTTCCAGGGTAGGCACCGGTATCTTCTGGCCGTCTATTTTATTGCCGGACAGGGCATCATTACGGAAAAAGGCATACACCGTACCGGTAAACTTATTGCTACCGCTTTTGGTAACCGTATTCACGCCCGCGCCGGTGAAGCCGGATTGGGTAACATCATAAGGTGCTACGTTGATCTGTACCTGATCGATGGCATCCAGCGAAATAGGCTGTGAATTGGTTTGGCCGCCGGGCGCCGGGGCATCCAGTCCAAAAGGATTATTGAATACCGCCCCGTCGAGGGAGAAATTGTTGTATTGCCCGTTTCTGCCGGCAAAGGAAATACCATTATACGTTGGTGAGGCCGAAGGCGCCAGCCGCAGGTAATCATCTACAGAACGGGAAATAGTGGGCAACTGCCGGATCTGGGAAGCGCCGATGTTGGTAGAAGCACCCGTACGCTGGTCATTGAAAATGGTAGAGCGGCCGCTGACTACCACCTCATTCAGTTTCCCCACCGATGCCGACAAACGCAGGTCCAGTGCCGTATTCTGACCCAGATTCAGGTAGATATTGGTGGCTGTTTTTACCGCGAAACCGGTAAAAGAAACCGTAACTGTGTAAGGCCCGCCTACCCGCAGGTTAGGTACGAGGAAACTACCGTCGGATTTGGTCACCAGTCCTTTGTTGATCCCCGCATCTTCATACAGCACTTTTATGGTGGCTCCCGGTAAGGGTTGGCCTTCTTCATTTTTAACTACGCCACTCAGCGTAGCCGTGGTCACCTGGGCATAGGTGTGCAGGAACGTAAAAAAACAGGTCGTCAATAAGCATAATAATACTTTGGTTCGATTTGGTTGATACATTTTTATGGAATTGGTGATAAAAAGCAACTATAAACACAACGCGCTCTTTCAAACAATCCGGAAAAGATACTATAAAAATTATATCTGGCAATACAACACCCGCCAACCAGCCCTTACCTTTCATCCATCTTACCCTTATAAATAAAAATAATTATCTACATTTACTGCCGTTATGCTGCATTATGCCCGGCAGTGAACCATATACTTTAAACCAAACAAACCATACCCGAACAACCCGTTGTCTGCTATCGTAACCAGGCAACCACGCTACAAAACAAGTAAACACGCGGTGTATCCTATACACCCGATTTTTATTTTTCACACCATAATTTACAGGCAATGAAAACCATGCGTAGCCAACTACTTTTCGCCTATCTGATGTATGGCACCCTAACCAGCTGTACGTCTAAAGAAAATGTTACCCTTTCGTTGAAGGATTCCACCACACAGGCAAACCGGCAGCAAGCCGCCGTGGTAGACTACCGGCAGGAAATGCGGAACTTTGTTATCGGCATCAGCCAATATGCCAAATCCAGGCAACCACAATTTGCCATCATCCCGCAAAACGGGCATGACCTGGTAACCACGGACGGAGAACCCAACGGTCCGCTGGCCACCAGCTACCTGCAGGCTATTGATGGCGTAGGCAGGGAAGATCTTTTATTTGGTTACGACAACGACAATGTAGCCACACCAGCCGCCGAAACACAAACGATGCAGGCATTTCTGAACAGGATCAAGACAACTAAAAAAGTATTGATCACCGATTACTGTTCCGGAAAAACCAATATGGATAAATCATATCGTACCAATAACGGGAACGGCTATATTTCTTTTGCTGCCGACCAGCGCGAACTGAATCATATTCCCGCCTACCCCGCTACGCCTTACGGTGTTAACAACAGCGATATCACCCAGATCATGCAGGCAAAAAATTTCCTGTATATCATTAATCCGGAAAGTGCTACCAAAGCTAAATTCCTGAATGACATTGCTGCTACCAACTACGACCTGATTATCATGGATCTGTATTTTGACTCGGCGACTATCTTTACGGCTGCAGACATCGACCGGCTAAAGCGCAAGGCCAATGGCGGCAAACGGCTGGTGGTGAGTTATATGTCTATCGGAGAAGCGGAGAGCTACCGCTACTACTGGGGCGCTACCTGGAAGCCGGGCAACCCGCCTTTCATCCGCGAAAAAGATCCAAACTGGAAAGGCAACTACTATGCAGCCTACTGGAACCTCGACTGGCAGCACATCATCTATGGTAATGACACTTCCTATCTGAAAAAAATACTGGATAGTCATTTTGATGGCGCCTACCTGGATCTGATCGATGCCTTTGAGTATTTTGAAGGAAAAAGGCAATAAAAAACGGCTCACTTGTCTGACAGCAGGTATATAATGCCATCAGACAAGTGAGCCGTCTTATCAAAAAACTATTGTTTTCTTACATATTTGGTGAGGATCACGATTAACTGTCCTTCTATTTTTCCTTCAATCTGTTCGGTGTTATCCGGTACTAACCGGATGTTTTTCACGACCGTACCCATTTTGGCATTTAAGGTAGATCCTTTTACATCCAGGGATTTGATTAATGTTACGGCATCTCCGTTTTGCAGCAGGTTGCCGTTGCAATCTTTATGTAATTCCACGGCCGCATCATTTTCATGATCACCGGTTGCTTTGGCCCAGTCCAGCACTTCATCCGGCAGGTACATCATATCCAGACTCTCCATAGCCCAGCTTTCCTGTTTCAGGCGGTGCAGCATCCGCCAGGTCACTACCTGGATGCCCGGTACTTCACTCCACATCACTTCGGCAAGACCGCGCCAGTGATTACTGTCCAGCTCTGCTTTGCGTTCTATCTGCGTCCGGCAGGTATCACAGATCATGATACAGTTGTCTGCATCATTGCCGGATTGTGGCAACACTTCAAATAATTTCACCGTGTCCGCGGATTGGCACAACTCACATTTATGGCCGCTCCTGTTCAATAATTGTTCTTCCAGTTTCATGATAGGCTGTATATAAAAATGTGCGCAAAGATAATCTTTTTTATGGGGAGCAGCGGCCTGGTTGCCATGCTACAGGATTGACCGTTAAAAAAAGCAGCGTCGTCAGCGTTATTCCTGGCATTTTTTAATACCTTAGCAGCCATGCGCTAACGAATCACTTTCTCTCTGGGGGCTCCTGCGGCCCATATCCGTTCAAACCGCTCTGGTCTGAACCTGTTTGCATTATCTATTATTTACTGATCCGCTACAACCCATACAGGGATTTGTGCCATACCGCTGTTTTTTTATGACCACCCACCAAAGATCTGTTGTTGTTTTCATTACGCTCACAGTACTCATTGACACTGCCGGCCTGGGCATTATCTTCCCTGTTTTACCCGGCCTCATTGCCCGATTGGGACATACCGATATCAGTACTGCTGCCAGTTACGGCGGATGGCTCTCTTTTGTATATGCTGCCATGCAATTTGTATTTGCCCCGGTACTGGGTAACCTGAGTGATGCCTGGGGCCGGCGCCCGGTGTTATTATGCTCCCTCCTGGGATTCAGCCTGGATTATCTTTTACTGGCATTTGCGCCCAACCTTTACTGGTTGTTCATCGGCAGGACTATTTCCGGTATCACCGGTGCCAGCTATGTTACCGGCGCCACCTACATGGCCGATATCAGTACGGGAGATGACCGGACCAAAAACTTCGGCATCCTGAATGCCGCCATGGGCATAGGTTTTATTGTAGGCCCTGCCCTTGGCGGATTACTCGGCCAGTATGGTACGCACCTTCCCTTCATTGCTACCGCCGCACTGGGCCTGCTGAATTTCATTCTGGGATATTTCGTACTACCGGAATCGTTAGTACCTGCCAACCGGCGGCCTTTCTCCTGGAAAAAAGCCAATCCTTTGGGGGCCTTGCAGCACCTGCGGCAATTTCCGGGCATCCGTTGGTTGCTGGCCGCTATATTATGCCTGTCTTTTGCCCAGCACAGTATGGAAACTATCTGGTCTTATTTCACCATCCAAAAATTTGGCTGGACGATACAGCTGATCGGCCTTTCACTGGGTATACTGGGCGTCTTATATGTATTGTCACAAGCGTGGCTGGTAGGGAGGATGCTCACCCGGCTAAAAGACACCCGGACTGCTTTCACCGGGCTTATCTTTACCTGTGCGGCTTTCCTGTGTTTTGCATTATGCTCCTGGCAGGGAGGTCTGTTTATCGGCATTTTGCTGATGGCCATCGGCAGCGTTGCAGAAACAGCCCTGCAAGGCATGTTATCCAACCAGACACCCGCCAGTGAGCAGGGGGCGCTGCAAGGCAGCGCCGGGGCTTTAAAAGGCATTATCACCGTCATCGCACCTCCCTTCCTCGCTCATGCGTTTGCGGTATCCACAGGGCAACATACCTGGTTTTATTTTCCGGGAATGCCCTTTCTGATAGCTGCTGCCGCGGTATTACTCAGTATTGTTTTATTAAGAAAAAATAGTCGTACTCCGCCGGTTACTCCCGGTAAAACCGTGTGAATGCTAAAAAGGGAATAAATGCCGGATGGCATTTATTCCCTTGCTGATGGCCTGATGGATATAATAGCAATCGCCTGAAATATATGCAGGATCATTATTCATCTACATGTATCCAGGGGCTGGTCAGCGTTGCCCGGGTATACATCTGATAGTCAGTACCGGCACCGAGGAGGCTACCATTGGGGAACAGCGCGATAGCATTGACATCACCACTGCCAGGTATCTGTACCCAGGGACTGGTGAGCGTAGCACGGGTATACAATAAATGATTGGTACCTACTCCAATGATATTGCCATTGGGCAAAGCTGCCACACCAATCACATCACCGCTATTAGGCACCTGCACCCAGGAGCTGGTAAGGGTAGCACGGGTATACAGCAGATTATTGGTACCTATCCCCAGGATCGTACCATCAGGCAAGACAGTTACCCCAATTACATCACCACTGCCGGGTATCTGTACCCATGGACTGATTAACGTGGCGCGGGTATACAGCAGATGATTGGTGCCTACGCCCAGGATAGTACTATTGGGCAATATTGCCACCGCAATTACATCACCACTGCCAGGTACCTGTATCCACGGGCTAGTGAGCGTAGCACGGGTATATAGTAGTTTATTGGTACCTACACCCAGAATGGCACTGTTGGGAAATACCGCTACACCAATCACATCACCACTGGTACCGGATTTACCATACAATTGTTTCAACGCGATCACGTCATTAGCATTGAAGGGACGATTACCACCATTACTACAGGCCAGCATAAAGCTGTTGGGATCTTCTGCCGTGGGCGTACCGGGAATAAGGATGGCCCCTACACCACCATCTCCTTCATTGTTGGGATTACTGAAACCGCAACTATAACTTCTGTTGAAATAATCGGTATGGCGCAACCCGATAGCATGGCCTATTTCGTGTGCTATGATGGTAGCCAGGTATCCCTGATCGGGGGTACCTCCAATCACATTGGAATTAAGCTTGATAGGACTGGCCGGATTGCCTGCATTGGAAGGAAACCCCGCAGACTGCCCTAATACACCAGCTCCAGGTTGGCATACTCAATACCAATTTCACCATTACTGCCTACCCGTTGAAACGTAATACGGAGATTCAAGGCATTATAACGGGCAATGGCCTCATCCAGGGCCGCTGTATAGGTAGCTGGTAATCCGGATGTGGATACAGTAATTACCCGCGGCAGGCTCCCCACCAGATTGGTGGTCCTGTATTGTTCTGTACCGGCTATCCGTAAGGTAAGTGACGAAGCAGTGGATGCTAAATTTTCTGCTGTCAATAGTATATCTCCTTCCACCACATATCCCTCTTTTGTCTTTCTTACATCCACTGTACTGAATCCCGCTTTTTTAATCTTGTCTAATACTGTTTGAGAAATTTCCTCCTGTATTCCATTTGTATTTTTATCTTCTTTTTACAAGAGATGAAAAACAGGCAACATAACAATAAACTACATAACGATGTCATGAAAACTTTCATAGCGTCTGATTTTAGATAATAAATGGTAAACATGCAACAATGGGTATTACCCGCTTTTAAAAGGCGTATTGTGTTTGTGAATAAAATCATACGAAGCAATGCTATGGCTTCATGTGGGTTATTACAAACTGTTATATCATACCGGGTTACAGGCATTGGTTGCCTTATCAGGCCATCGGCACTTATAAATGTATTGGTTGCTGCTGCTGCAAAAACACACAACCATATATTGACATCGGATACACCTACTACAAGCAGCAGCCTATTTTTGCCAAAGACTATTTTACATATATGCGATACCGTTACCATAGATATATAACACCTTTACTACAGCCGCTACTATGTGGATATTCTCTTTTACATCTTGCTTACATCAGTTGATTTTTGCAGATAAACAAAGCGGGAATAAATGGACAACATCAGTCGCATTTATTCCCGCTTGTATACATGATTGCTTATCTTGTTACCTATACACTCCATCAACTGTGCTGTTGATTACACGCTGTACTTGCCATACAACTACATTATGGCACCAGTACCCACGGGCTGGTGAGGGTAGCCCTCGTATAAAGCTGATTATTGGTGCCCACAGCCAGCAGCGCACCGTTAGGTAATACAGTCACCGCAATCACACTACCACTGCCAGGTACCTGTATCCAGTTACTGGTCAGCGTCGCGCGGGTATAGAGCAGGTTATCGGTACCAACCCCTACATAGGATCCATTCGGATGATTGCTCAACGCGATTACAGAGCCACTGTTTGGCACCAGTTTCCACGCACTGTAAAGGGTGGTTCTGGTATACAGCTGATTGTCTGTTCCTACCGCTACCAGGGTTCCATTGAAAAGTACGGCGATATCAATCACACTGCCGCTGTTGGGTACCAGTACCCAATTGCTGGTAAGCGTAGCACGGGTATAAAGTTGATTATCGGTACCAATAGCCAGGAACGCACCACTTGCCTGTATGGTTACTGCAATAACAGCTCCGCTGGAGGGAACCAGTACCCACGGACTTACAAGGGTAGCACGGGTATACAGCTGATGGTCTGTTCCTACACCAATAATAGTACCGTCTGCGGTTACGGTTGTATTGACTACATCGCCGCTATACCTTGATCCAAAGAGATTAGCCAGTGCAATAGCATCATTGGCTGTAAAAGGACGGTCTTTACCGTCGTTGCAGGCCAGCATCCAGCTATTGGGATCTCCCGTGGAAGGTGTTCCCGGTATTTTGATCGCATCGGCTACTGCATCTTTTACTGGTGTACTGTTACTGCAACTATAGGCATTATTGAGATAATCAGTATGCCGCAATCCAATAGCATGTCCTAACTCATGTGCAATGAGGGTAGCCAGGTATCCTTTATCAGGATTACTACCAATTACGCCGGCATTCAATTTAATAGGGCTGGCAGGTTCACCTTTACTGGTAGGAAATCCGGCAGACCGGGCTGCAACGCCTTTTCCCAGGTCGGCATATTGTATCACGATCTGTGCATCATTGCTTACCCGTTCAAAAGACAAACGGAGATCCAATGCATTATAACGGGCAATGGCTTCGTCCAGTGCTGCACTGTAGGCGCCTGGCAATCCTGTTATAGACACGGTCACCACGCGGGGCAAACCAGTAATCAGATGATTCGTTCTGTATTGTTCTGTTCCCGCCACTTTCAGCGTCGGTGAAGTCGCCGGGTTTTGTATATTTTCTGCAGTCAGCAGAATATCTCCTTCCACTACATATCCGTCGGCCGTTTTCTGTATATCAGCTGTATTATATCCCAGGTTTTTGATCTTTTGCAGGATATCTGCGGTGGCCGCCTGTTGATCGGCGGCGGTATCATTGTTGTCCTTTCTGCAGGACATAAAAGAGAGGGAGCATAATAATATGCTACAAAGCAATGTAGTTAAGACTTTCATAAAAGTAATTTTTCTTTAAAGATTAGTTTAAACGTAGATTTTCTGCTACGGGGTTAGTTTTTATAGGGGCGCTGCAATTTTTCAGCAACAGTTAAGCGGGTGATCATACATGTGACATAACTGCTTAGCAATAGTTCATCTTTGTGCAATAGGTTGATCAGGAGCTATGGCTTCAGACATTCAGCAATCATTTATGCGAATAAAATTATCAAGATCTACTGCTACCAGAACAGGTATATCCGAAAATATATTTTCTCCACAGCACCTCTATCTTTATTCATTAACAGCAGCCATTATTTTTTTATTTTACGTGTATACATTACAGTTAGCATCATGGTATATGAAGTATTATACACCCCTTCTCATCTCCAAACAATTATTTACCCTCACTATCCACCCCTCACCTCCATCTCTTTTTTTTAAACCACACATATGATATCACGTTATCTTCTATACCCAATACCTTTACTATAGGCACTTCATACAATACTTCCATTTATATATTTCTCTGGTCATTTTATTTTTTTCGGATAAACAAGCGGGAATAAATGGACAATATTCGTCACATTTATTCCCGCTTGCATACATGATTGCTTATCTTATCACATAGATAAATCACGTATCTACTTCCCTCGATTATTCCTATACTGACTACATGCATGTATTATGGTACCACTACCCAGGTAGCGTTCAAAGAGGCCCTGGTATAGATCCTTTTATCAGTACCAACACCGATCAGGCTTCCATTAGGGAAGGCGCTTATTGCTGTCACACTACCACTGTTAGGTATATTTACCCAAGTACTGGTAAGCGTCTTACGGCTCCATAAGTCCAGCCTGGTACCCACACCTATGATCTCCTGGTTGGGTAATACAGTCACGGCAGACACGATATCGCTATTAGGAACGATTACCCAGCTGCCATTCAGGCCCGCTCTGGTATAAAGGTATTTATCGGTTCCCACCCCTATAATAGTACCATTAGACAGTGATGCCACATCAAGCACCAAACCGCTGTTAGGTACGAGTACCCAGTTACTGTTCAAGGTGGCTCTGGTATAAAGTTGTTGATCAGTGCCTACCCCTATAAGGGCGCCATTGGGCTGTAATCCAATAGCTGTTACATCGCCACTGTTAGGCACCAATACCCACGGGCTTGTGAGGAGCGCTTTTCTATACAGTTGTTTATCCTGACCGACCCCAATGATAGTTCCGTTACTTGCTACCACTACATCAATTATATCAATACTGTTTTTTGATTTTGAGTCAGCGGTATTTTGTCGGATATCTGCTGCAACGGGTTCTTCCCTGGCGATATCTGCATTGTCTTTTCTACAGGAAATAAGGGATAAGGAGCATAATAACACCCCGATAAGTAATGTTTTCAACACTTTCATAGTTTTTTTTTGAAGATGCATTTAAAATAATATCATGTCTTGCCGGCATGAATCAGTATAGGAATAATACGATAAGATAAATAGAGTGGTAGTACCAGGTATGACCACTCAGCAATGGTTTTCTGATAAAATGAAGGAGCTTTAGGTATAGGTATTCAGCCATCCATCATTCTTATAAAAGTATCAACATTTACTGCAGCAAGAAGGATAGATCCGGGAAAATACTACCCCCCTTTTCAATGCAGCCTTAATAGTATTGCCAATTATATCTCCACCGCATCAAAAAGCGTATATACATTAACGTTATTATATACTTTCCTACTGTAGTACACCTGCTCTCATCGGCTTACAATTCCTTACCTTTGCCGAAAAAAAAGACATGATAGCATTCCTGGGTATGGGCCTTTTAGGGTCAAATTTTGTACGGGCCCTACGGCAAAAGGATGTTCCGGTACAGGTATGGAACCGGACAGCCAGCAAGGCTACAGCACTGGAAACCTATGGCGCCAAAGCATTCAGCGAGGTTGCTGCTGCCGTAGCAGGTGCACAACGCATTCATCTTACCCTGAAAGATGATAGCACGGTAGATGAAGTATTAGACAAAGCGGCTCCCGGCCTGCAAGCCGGTGCGATCATCATTGACCACACCACCACGTCGGTAGCTGGCGCGATTGAACGTACGCAGAAATGGCAGGAACGCGGATTCACTTACCTGCATGCACCCGTATTTATGGGTCCGCAGAATGCATTGGAGAGCACCGGATCTATTCTGGTATCCGGCGACCAACAGGTGATCAGCGAATACGAACCTATATTAGCGACGATGACAGGTAAAGTCCTCAACTTTGGGGAATCCACCGGAAAAGCCACTGGTATGAAACTGCTGGGAAATCTATTCCTGATAACCTTCACGGCCGGCCTGGCAGATACCTTGTCTTTTGCCAAAGGCCTGGATATTTCCCTGGATGAAATCAATGCCTTGTTCGGCACCTGGAATCCGGCAGCGATGTTACCCGCCAGGCTAAAACGTATGACCAGTGGTCATTACAGCGATCCATCCTGGGAACTGAACATGGCTAGAAAAGATACGGGCATCTTCCTGGAGGAAGCACGTAAAACCAACACCCCACTCGCCGTAATTCCGGCTATTGCCACCGAAATGGACCGCTGGATTGCCAAAGGTCATGGCAACGACGACTGGACTGTCATTGCCAAAGACAGTATCTGAGGGTTATAAAATACTACAGCGCATACAGCAAATATTTTGCATCTGCCGTATGCGCTGTAACATTCATCGCTATGAAAAGATCTGCGGTTACTCGTTCTCTGCGTTGCATAACTTATCATATGCCGCCGCATCCAGTAAAGCATCCACTTCCTTACTGTCGGACAGTTTGATCTTAACGAGCCACCCTTCACCATACGGATCATCATTCAGCAACTCAGGGTCATCCGTCGCCGCCTCGTTTCGCTCCACCACTTCCCCACTCACCGGAATAAACAATTCTGAAACCGCCTTCACCGATTCAACAGTGCCTATTTCTTCATGTCGTGCATGTACCTTACCAACCTCCGATAGCTCTACAAATACAATTTCTCCTAATTGCTTCTGTGCGTGGTCAGTAAGGCCAATGGTAGCAATGCCATTTTCTAAAAGTACCCAGACATGATCTTCGGAGTAACGTAAGTTAGTGGGAGTAGCCATGATTAATGGATTTTATGTGATGGTAATTTGAAGGATATATCACGCGGAGCCAATAAAATGTTTTTCACTCCGGTATCAGCATAAGCAAATACAACAACGAAGGCTGTTGTTTGTTTAGTGGTCAGAAAAACAAACAGGTTACTGAAGGAAATATTATAGCGGAGCAACGGAAAAGATGATATCAACTATATAGAATGGCAATGGCCGTGGCATAGATATGCCACGGCTTTCCAGCTCATTAACCAGTAGCTGCCTGTTTGCAGCTTCGTCCCTGAAAAGCGGAAATAAATGATAACGGGTTACCCGTTATTAATGATATAATTGCCGGAGTGCAATAGAGTCATTGGCAGTAAAAGGACGATCGGTTCCATCACTGCAGGCCAACATCCACGAACGCGCTTCCGGATCTACCGGCGTATTCGGAATATGGATAGCCCCTACGCCACCGTCGCCTTCATTGTAATTATCAATACCCAGTTTTTTCAGGAAATCATTCCACGGAGTATAACCACAGCTATACCCGCGATTCATATAATCTGAATGCCGGAAACCAATAGCATGACCTATTTCATGCGCAATGGTGGTCGCAAAAGTCAGGGTATCTTTGTAAGTATTACTGTAGTATTTGTTATTCAGCTTAATAGGCGTAGCCGGATTACCTGCTGAATCAGGGAAACCTGCTGATACTCCCAGAATAGTAGATCCACCGGAAGTACCCAGGTCTTCTCCCAGTATCTTAATATCTGCTGCCACGGCTTTGTCTACCCGCTGAAACGTGAGTTGAAGCCCCTGCGCATTATACCGGGCAATGGCAATATCCGTAGCGGCTATAAACAACGGATCGGACGTACCGGCATCTACGGCTATCCGGACAATCCTGGGCAAACTACCTACTTTGTAGGTAGATTGATACTGTTCTGTTATAGGTCCCGCTTTCCGGAAAGCCTGCAATTCTCTGGTAAACCCTGCCAGCTGGGCATCTGATAACAGGATATCTCCTTCCACGAGATAACCGCCATTTACTTTGGCAGCATAAGTAGGTGAAAAACCTGCACGGGCAATGACAATCTGCTGATCCAGTGTCAGCTCAGACTTGTTCGCTGTGGTTTCAGATCCGGAAACAGCAGCATCTTTTTTGTTACAAGCACTGAGAAGGGCTGCAGTACAGCACAAGGGGAACACGATTTGCTTTAATGCGCTCATTTTCATAGCAATCATTTTTAGAAATTGGGTTTGGGTTAAGAAGAATATAGCGCATACCCGCAGGCAGGTGCGCAGACAGATTCGCGTGATTAAAAAATGGCATCAGGTAACTGATGAAGGTCAAAACAATACAATATCCTGCCTTTTACGGCGGTGATCCTATATCATTAAATGATGGCTGACTGATGATAGACACAAGGGTATCGTTGTGTATTGTTCACATCTACCATGGTTTTCTGCTCATGACTTTGTTTAAGAATACTTCGTGCTCTTCTGATGGTTTACTATACAATTCCGACTTTGGTTCATTGCCACTGCAATAAGTTTAAAACTAAACTAAAAATAAATAACCACCAACATTTTTAAAAAAATTATGGCAGGATACCAAACGTAATGCTCACCATGTCCTTAATGGAATATGGTGAGCATTACGTTTACGCCTGGTCTTATATACTGTCTGCATCAATAGGCAACAGGAACATCAACGTAGCTATCATTCCCCCATTTGATCTGTAAGGGTACGCCGGCATCGGCTATTGTTTCATCACTTACCGCTTTACCAGTACCATAATTAATCTCTGCAAACGGGTTTTTATTGATATCCACCACTACCAGCAAACGGCTGCCCTTACGCAGCTGACGGCTGACAAGGCGGGTACGGGAAAAAGGAATCTCCGCTGTCACACCTGGCGTCAACAGATGTCGTATTCCCCTGTCCGCTGCATAACTGGCCCGTCCCAGATAATAGGAAAGATGAAAATACCTGCCATCCGGCATGACTTCATACAGCACCACATTTACATCCATGTCTTTTTTGTTGATCATCGCTTTTAACACCCCGGAAAACATACCGTTTACCATCATTGGCTTATCCAATGGTTCACTGATGAAATACACCCCTGTGCTACGATCCAGCGTGTCTTTTACAATCGGGTCGGGATAATAATCACCATTAGCGGATTTCCGGTCTGTCCAATCCACTTCCTGCGGAACACCCGCTTTGACTGCCGGCAGCTGTGGCGTCAGCAAATAATCTACGCCGCTTTTTTTATCCGATAAATAAAACCGTAAAACGGTATCACTCATTTTCTCCAGGGAAGGCGCATGTTTCCAGGTATTGGTACCCATCACTTCAAAATTCACTTTATCCTGCAGCAAGGCAGGTTTAGCACTGTCTTTCATCACATAATCCAACCATTGAAAAGTAATTTCCCGGGTGTCTATCAGGGCCACCGGATCAACGGTGTATTCCCGCAACACGGGTGTACCACCGGTTTGCGTACCGAAATGATCATAGGGTCCAATGATGACGTAATGATTCGCCCGTGGATTACTGGCTGTATGGTCTTTTACATATTGTAATCCGGATATCTGTCCGTCGTCATAATATCCTTCAATCGTTAGCACCGGAATATCTAGCTTCGCCAATGCAGCTGCATCCGGTATCATATCCTGCCAATAGCGGTCATAAGCCGGGTGTTGCAACCAGCGCTGTAACCAGCGATTGGGGCGGCCATCTATACTGTCTATTTTCCGAAAAGCTGCGCCGCTTTCATACCAGGTGTTGCGCCACTGCCGCCAGTGTTGCCAATCATCATTCACAGCATCGTCGAGGTATTTATTGTTGGTCACATAAAATGCCCACTGATAGTTGACCGTCAGGAAAATATTATTTTCCATAGGCACTCCCTGCCCCGGAATAGCCGCTACATAAGGTACAATGGTTTTCAGCGCCGGATGCAAATGCCGGGTAGCTGCCCACTGGGCAAAACCGGAATAACTACCACCATACATCCCAACTTTTCCATTGCACCAAGGCTGCCGGCTGACCCAATCTATCGCTGCCGGCACATCATGTACCTCCTGCTCATAGGGTGCTGGTTCATCCGGGCTTAAACGTTTCCCCCTGGCATCTACCACTACACCGGCATAACCATGTGCAGCCGCCTGTTTAGCCCGATACAAATGTTGTTCCTGATTAGCATAAATTGTATAGAACAATGCTGCCGGTAATGGCGCAATAACTTTACGGGGCCTTACCACCAGCGCCGTCAGGGTAGCTCCGGCCGGCGTGCGGATCAGGATACTGTCTGTGATATGATACCGCCGCGCATCATCTGTTTTCATCATTGTCGCCGCCGGCGTCGTTATCATCGAATACACCTGCCACAGATGATAATGACTGCATAACCTGATGGCATCTTCCACACTGATACTATCCTGGTCAGTTATTTTTTCTAAAGCAGCCGGAATATCAGCCTGCAGTGCCGCTAACCCATTCCTGGGTTTAAAAGCAGTGGCAATCGACAACGCACTTTTATCATCCAGTTGCTGCAACTTTGTATGCAGCAAACCGGCAAATGTTTTTCCGAAAGGTTTTCCCGTAACCAGTTTTGTCTGATTATATAATTCAAACTGCAGGTATTGCAAGGCAGGATAAGTCTGTCCTTCTGCTGCTACAACAGTACGCAGCCGGGAGATGGTTTTATTTGCCCCGACATAGTCACCGGCGATGGTCTGCAGCCGGAACAGATTATTCAGGTATGTTTTCAACGGGCCTTGCTGTGTATACTGCAACAAAACATGGCGTGCCAGCAATGGCAACTGCCGCTGCAACAACAAGCTGTCGTGTGCTGCAGTACGGGGGAAATAAAACTGTTGTGCGGTGCTACTCACAGATATACATAAGAGCAGCAGCAATACAAGTGCGTATCTTTTCACGGGTATGTTTTTAGAAGAGAGATACCGGCTTTACGGTGTAACAAAACAAAGGAACAACATCCCCGCTACTACAACAAAGCAAAGTACATGACCGCAATCGTCCGGGTGATGAATGCGGGATAAGGATAAAAAAAGAGCTGACCAGAAAAGCGTTCAGCTTTTCGGCCAGCTCACTCTCCGGTTGTCCCCCTCTAGGCTCCGAAGCGTATCAGCCACCACAATTACTTATAAATGTATATTTCCGTTTTGCCATCACTGGTAATAGCTGCCCGATACATACCAGCTGTATTGAACGGCATCGCCATATTACCTTTGCTATCCAGCGCAATCAACCCGCCATCACCACCGGCAGCACCCACTTTTTCGATAACGGTTTTACCCGCCGCCGCTACTGACAACCCTTTATAAGCCATCAAAGCAGACAGGTCATACGCTACTACATTACGGATATAAAACTCACCCCACCCCGTGCAGGATACAGCTACTGTTTTATTGTTGGCATAGGTACCTGCACCAATGATAGGTGAGTCGCCTACACGGCCATATTTTTTGTTGGTCATGCCGCCGGTAGAAGTGGCCGCTGCCAGGTTGCCCGCTTTATCCAATGCTACGGCACCTACCGTACCAAATTTATTATCGATGTTTTGTATACCTAACCGGCCATTGTTATAACTATGATCCAGTTTACTTTTCAGGGAATCTTCCCGCAGGGCTTTCTGTAATCCCTGCCAGCGTTCTTCTGTTCTGAAATAAGCAGGATCTACGATTTCCAGGCCGGCCTCTTTGGCAAACTGCTCTGCACCCGGCCCCACCATCATCACATGTTCCGACTTTTCCATCACCGCACGGGCTGCACTGATAGGGTTACGAATAGTCGTTACACCTGCCACAGCGCCTGCCTGTCCGGTTTTTCCGTTCATAATAGCGGCATCCAGTTCATTACGGCCATCATGGGTAAATACAGCGCCTTTACCGGCATTGAATAAAGGACTATCTTCCATCACATGCACGGCTGCTTCTACAGCATCCAAACTGGAAGCACCACCTTGTATCTTTTCATATCCTGCCTGCAAAGCCTTCGCCAGTGCAGCTTTGTAAGCCGCTTCTTTTTCCGGTGTCATCTGACTTTTCAGAATAGTACCGGCGCCCCCATGTATCACCAGCACATACTTTCCCTGCTGCGCCTGCATTTCTCCAAAGCACAGTACCAATACCATGAATAGTAGTAATCGTTGTATCATTGTTTTTGTTTTTTTATGCCTTTATCCACCCACCACCAGTACCATTGGCCACCGCTCGCATCGGAAGGGGTAAAGTCCTTTACATTGAAATGGCCATTCCCTTCGGGCGTGCCTGGTATTTCATATACCTGCAATGCCTGTCGTTGATGATTCCATACCAGCGGTTTACCTGCTATTACCTGTTCCGGTGCCTTGTCTGGTGAGGTAACAATAAAACAGGCTTTGCTTTCGCCAATCACCGTTGCCATTCCTTTTTCATCAATACAAACTGCGGTACGTTCGTCTGGTGCAATTCCTTTCGGGAAGATATGCCAATCGCGGATAATACGGCTCATAAAAGTGATGTGCCGGCCTTCGCGTTTTCTTTTCAGATAATGTTGATCAGTAATGACCTGCTGCAGAAACGGAGGTTGCAGAAAATCATTGTTATATACCGTCACCAACGAATCGTCCGGATTAGCCAATGCAGTTGCGGAAACAGCACTTCCTTTCTCCCCACTGTAATAGAAACCGCTCAACACCGCACATCCGGCACTCGTTCCGCCTACAGGTACCTTCTTTACATTGAGCAGGTAATTAATGGCATCCATTGTTTTGGTACCCCGCCAGTAACGCATGTAGTTCGACTGATCTCCTCCGGAGATGAATAACATTTCTGCCTGACGGATGATGTAAGCCACAGTATCATTATTGGCCAACTCCCGGCTGTCGATAAGCAGTGTTTCCACTGAATGTACTTTTCCCAGCTGACCAATATAAGTATGGTAATCATCTGGTCCGGTAGCTCTCAACACTACCACATCACCGCCACCACTTCTGTTGATCATCCAACGGAAAGCACCATCTACATTGCCACCGCCACCAATAAGTGCTACGCCGCCCTGTACCGGTGTATTTACATTAGCGGTATCTCCTGTAATACCGATGGAAGCCGGACGGCCAGGTGTTTGTGCCTGTGCAACTCCGATGCTTGCCATCATTATTCCTGCTGCTACTATCAGTTGTTTCATCAGTATCCGGTGTTTTGTTTCATATTACGGTTTGCTTTCACTTCCATGTCCGGTATCGGAAACACATACAGATAATTATCCGGCTGCAATAACACACTACCGATCGCGTTTACGGCATCTGCAGGCTCGCGGGTAACAGATTGATTGTTTCTGCGCAAATCATAGTAACGGTGACCTTCAAACGCCAATTCCTTAAACCGTTCCTCATTAATGGCCTGCAGCCCTGCTGTCTTGTTACTGAAAGTAACAGCGGTATATCCTGTTATACGTGCGTTTCTCAGTGCATTCAGGTCATCAGCGGCACCTGTCAGGTTATCTTGCTGCGCGCGTGCTTCTGCCCTTATCAGGTACATTTCTGCTGTCCGGAACAATTTATGATCCGACAGATTTTTGGTATCTGCTGTAACGTTGTATTTATTGACAATAAAAGGAGCATAACCGGTTTCTGTTCTTGGATTCTTCATCACATACGCTTCAAAGCGGATATCTTTTTGCTGGTCAAAAAGACGCGTCCACTCAAATGAAGGTACATACAACGCGCGGCCACGCACATCATAAAAGAAGTCGCCGATAAAAGGAATATCCGCATCATTGTCTGCCACCATCCGCACATTTTTCCAGATGACTTCTTCCAGGCTCTTATCTGTCCATATTTTCAGGAATTCCGCCTGATTCGTCAGCGGTACCGCATCGATGGCTTCCGTGGCATAGGCTGCGGCCTGCGGCCATTTCTTTTCGTACAGGGCTACCCGTGCCTGTATAGCACTGACAGCAGTACGGGTGATACGCGTACGGTCTGTAAAGTCTTCGGGCAACAGTTTTTTAGCAGCCGCCAGATCCCGGTTGATATTTCCCAGCACCACTTCATAATTATCCCGTGCAGGTGAGCCTATCACCGATTGTTCCATATAAGGTACTCCCATGGCACCCGCTTCATATTTCGCCGCGAAGTTGCGTAACAGATCAAAGTGACAATAAGCGCGCAATGCCAGCAGCTCCCCCCGGTAACGTTCTTTCAATGCTGCTTCCGCAGGTTTGGTGGGTACGATATCAATCGCGCCCAGCACGTTATTCACCCGGTTGATCACCACATAGTTTTCCGGAAACGGATCCGTAATGGTACTATTACTGGGATCATTCTGCCACCGGTAGGTAGCTACATACTTACCAATAGAATTATCTTTCGGCAACATACACTCATCAGACATCAGGGCACTGCTGCGGATATACGTAAAGCTCACGCCCTGATAAGCACCGATAATTCCGAGATTGATGTCTGCCACATTGCGGAAAGCTTTTTCCGTATCAATGGTATCCGTTGCTTTCAGGTCCAGTTTTTTATTACAGGCACTGAACCCAGTACATAACGCCAGACCGGCCAATATATTTTTCAGGTATTGAATTCTCATTTTTCTCCGCATTAAAAGTTTACATTAATACCAGCCGTATAGGTACGGGCATTGGGGTAATCAAACATGCCCTCTCCGTTGTTGTCTTCCGGATCCATTCCTTTCCACTTTGTCCAGGTAATGAGGTTCTGGCCCTGTACAAAAACCTGAATACCTTTTACATAACGTTGTCTGGCCAGCCAGCTTTCCGGAATACGGTATCCGATATTCAGGTTACGCAAACGTATAAACGAAGCATCCTGGATATCGCGGGAGGAATACCCCCGCTTGCTGTCTATCCGTGGTAACAGTGCATTATCCCCCGGCTTCTTCCAGCGGTCATATAACATCCGCACGGACTGATTGCTGGTAATAAAAGTGAGACTGGGATTTTCGTTGTAATAGTCTTCATTATTATAACGATAGGTATTTGTTGCAAAAGAGAATAATGCATTCAGGTAGATGCCTTTGTAATTCACCGCCGTGATAATACCTCCGGTAAACGGCGGAATATAGGTACCAAATTCCGCGACACTTAATGCCGCTTCATTATAGGTAGTGGTAATACTGCCATCCCTTTTGTAGTATTGCGCATCACCGGTAGCGGGATCTACACCTGCCCAACGGGGGGCAAAGTGGGCGCCATAAGGCAATCCTACCCGGGCAATACTGGTCGTCCCCTGGGGAAATTCGGAAGAAGCGCCCAGATCGGTGATTTCATTTTTATTATAGGCGAAGTTGACGCCTACAGTCCAGGTAAGGTTTTTACGACGTAAGATATCACCCTGCAGATCTACTTCTATACCGCGGTTACGCATCGCACCGGAATTGAGCAGTAAAGACGAGAAACCAGACGTATACGATACCGGCTGATTAATGAACAGGTTATTGGTAACCTTGTTATACACATCTGCTACCAGGCGGATACGGTTCTCCAGCACTGCGAAGTCAAAACCGATATTGAATTCCTTCGCATATTCCCAGTCATAACCACTGAAACCAGGTTTGGAGGGGATGATACCGGCATTACCGGCATACTGTGTAAGCGCATAGGTAGCCGCATAACCGAAGTCGCTGCCGAAAGGACTGGCCGTAGTACCATAACTTGCGCGGAAACGCAGGTTACTGATAAAGGCTACATCCTGCAGAAACCGTTCTCTCTTTGCTTCCCAGCCCAGCCCAACGGAATAGAAACTATGCCAGCGGTTATTTTGTGGCACAGTAGAAGAACCATCATAACGGAAGCTGGCATTGAGTGAATAACGGTTGTCGTAGGTATAGCGGCCTACTAAAATATAGGAGTTCATGCTATTGCCGGTACGTTTACCTTGCAGGTCCGGCATCAAGGCTCCCCCCGGGATACCTGCCGGCGTGCCGGGCAGGCGGCCATCAAGGCCATAACCCGTATATTTCAGGCCTTTGTGGTGATTACGGATATATTCAAAATACCCGGATACTTCCACATCGTGTTTTTTAGCAAAGATGTTGGCATAGGTCAGACCGGAAGTAGAAATGATGGCTGTATTACGTACCACTTCCTCTCCAAAACTACCCTGGCTACCGTTACTTACTTTACGGCCGGAATAGGAGTCCGGATCTATGAAGCGTTCGTCTGTATTTTCGCGGAAGTCGACACCTAATCTTGTTTTAGCGGTCAGACCAGGTAGAATAGCGTAATTGAGCGAAGTACTCAGCATCCCTTTTACCTGGTTGCTTTTCCAATAGGTATGCAACATTCCTTCCAGGGCATCGCCTCCTTCCCGGTCGCCGGGCGCACCATAATCTTCTTTGTTTTCGGAAGTAATCAGGGTACCGTCTGGTGCATAGGGATATTCATAAGGCAATGCATAAAAAGAAGCAGCAATCGGGTTGCCTATTTTACTGGAACCTTCCCGTTCAATAAAGTTAGATTTTGCATATCCCAGCCCCAGATTTACATTACCGGTAAGGCGGCCGAAATTGAAGTCCATATTATTTTTCAGCGTATACCGTTCCAGGCCGGAACGCATCACGATACCATCCTGTTTATAGTAATTGAGGGAGGTGTAAAAACGGACATTATCATTGCCACCACTGGCACTGACTTGCTGTTCCATGAATTTACCCCGGCGTAAGAGGATATCGCGCCAGTTGGTTTGCAGCTGTCCGAGGCTGTCGAGCCGGTGATCCAGCTGCTGTTGTTCGGCCAGGGGGAGCGCTGCATATGCCGGATTCTTTTTAGACCATGCCCAGCCTGGTCCGATGTCTACCCCTGTTTCCAGTCCTACTTCTTCCTCAAACTGCAGCCGTTCACGGGTATTCATCATGGTATACTTAGGCGTAGTGAGATCAGAAAAACCGTATTGAGAACGATATTCTACCGCCAGTTTTCCTTTGGTACCTTTTTTAGTAGAAATCACCATCACCCCGTTGGCTCCCCGGGAACCATACATCGCCTTGGAAGCCGCATCTTTCAGCACAGTTACCGATGCAATATCAGCAGGGTTGATGGCCTGCAGATAGTTAGGTTCTACCGGCACCCCATCTACCACATACAACAAGGCAGAGCTGCCGTTGAGCGTACCAATACCACGTAATACGACAGTACCGCTGGTTCCGGGTTGACCGGAGCCGGCAGAAACATTGAGGCCGGGCACGCGTCCCTGCAATACCTGGTCAAAGGTAGCCATTGGGATCTGTCCTATTTTTTCGGCGCTCACTACACTGGCAGCACTGGCAGAGCGATCGCGGGTATAATTCGTATAGCCGGTAACCGTAACGCTGTTCAGCGTCTGTACATCCGTTTCCAGTACAATATTAATGACCTGGCGGTTGCTCACCGCCACTTTCTGTTTTACGTATCCTACCAGGGAAAATTCCAGGGTGGCAGTGCCTTCCGGTACTGCTAATGTATACTGTCCGGCTGCATCGGTGAGCGTACCCGTATTGGTACCTGTAACACGTACGGTTACACCCGGCAGCGGCAGATTATCCGCACCCGTCACCTTACCTTTTACCGTGATGGCCGCAGCAGTGGCGGTTTTATCAGCATATATCACTACCAACCCGTTATCTTTCATCGACCAGGCAAGCGGCGTACCCGCAAAAGCATTGGCCAGTACTGTTTTCAGGGATGCCTGGGAAACAGTTACTGATACCCTGAGATCTTCCGGCAGGGTTTTGTTGTGGTATACAAAACGGTATCCGGTTTGTTTTTCCACTTCTTTCAGTAATTGTTTCATCGTAGTTTCCTTCAGCTGTAAACTGATTTTTTCCTGTGCATAGCTGGTAGCGAATACCTGCATGCCGCCTATCAAAAGCAGTAGTGTTATTAGTTTCATAGTAAAAAGGAATTGCCAGGCCAAACGGACATAATGTTCCCTGCGCCCCCAAGCGATTTTTAACATAATTTTGGTTGGGTTTAGTTAAATGATATTTGCCTACATTTTTCAAAAACCTGTTACAAGGGAAGGTGTTTGCCGCACTTTCCCTTTTTGGTTTAGTCCATTGGCTGTTTTACTTACTGATAATCACCTGCTCTCCCGTCATTTTAAAGTTAAAAGGATAAGATAACTGCAATGCTTCCAGTGCTTTCACAATGGTTTCACTTTCAAAAGTGCCACTATAGCGGTATTGTTTTACCGTATCATCCGTAAATACTACAGAGATACCATACCATTGCTGCAGTTTTCCGGCGATTTCTTCCAGTGATTCATTTTCTATTTCCAGGCGGTTGCGTACCCACGCAATCTCCCGGGCTTTGTGATTGGCCGGATCGGCCGCCAGCGGTACAACGCGGAAAGACCGCGTGCTTTGGGCGGGGTTGGTATCTGCAGCAATCACGAGTTTCTGATTTGGTTGTAAGATGATTTTCTCTGCAGGGCGGCCGGCAGGTATAACGGATACGCTGCCACGAAACAGCGCTGTTTCCGTTTTTCCATTGCCTGCCCAGGCAGCCACATTAAACACGGTACCCATTACGGTAATCAGTGCCTGGCTGGTATGTACGCGGAACAGTTTTTTTTCATCGTGTGTAACATCAAAAAAAGCCTCTCCCTCCAGGGTTACATCCCGGTTGCCAATATGATATTCCGGCGACAGGGTAAGGGTGCTGTTACGCCGCAGGGTAATCACGGTGCCATCGGGGAGGATCACCGTTTTACGCGACTGGTTGCCCGCTGCATAGGTGGTAGTTGTTTGCCGGGGCTGCATCATTTTATCCGGAATTGGCTGCCGGAGGTAAAAATAGCGGCCTGTCACTACGAGCAACATTAACACAGCAACTGCTGCGTAGCGGGATAGGAGCTGTCTTTCCCTGCGAACAGGCGGTAACTCAATTTCCGGTTGCTGTGCAATATCCTGCTGTAACCGGATACCCTGTTGTATCCCTTCCCGTAGTTGTTGTAGTTGTTCCAACCGGTTGCCCTGTTCGGCGCTGAGTATTTGAATCAGTCTGCGGGCGGCGGCGACATTGGCTTCCTGTTGCGGATTTTCACGCAGCCACTGTTCCCAGCGCAGTACATCGGCCAGATTGGCGCCGGTACAATAATGCTGAAAACTTTCATCACAAACGAAATCTTCCGGTTGATAATCCCGTAAGTCCATACAGGTACTTTTATATACAGACGGGGAAAAAGTATTTTTTTCCTAAGCGGAGGGAAAAAATTTTTTCAAGTGCTGTAAAACCGCGTACTGTCTACAGCCTGACAAACCATTAGCAGGTAACCGATCTTCTCTGTATCACAATGATATAAGGTTATTTTGGTCAGCATATCCACATGAATTACCTTCGTGTACCCCCCAAAAAAAGCTGTCGCTGTCAGATCTTTAAATAGTCACTACTTTAATTTTTAAGCTTTTTTAATCCTTAAAATAATTAATAATGTCTGAAAGAGAATTATTAACATCCATTGTGTCAAAATTAGATGCTTTTGGCAAGCGATTCGATGTAGTCGATGAACGACTGGGGACACTCACCATCATTGACAAAAGACTAAATGTAGTCGA
Source organism: Chitinophaga nivalis (assembly GCF_025989125.1). Classification (NCBI taxonomy): domain Bacteria; kingdom Pseudomonadati; phylum Bacteroidota; class Chitinophagia; order Chitinophagales; family Chitinophagaceae; genus Chitinophaga; species Chitinophaga nivalis. Next base: position 7,340,903 of record NZ_JAPDNR010000001.1, read on the forward strand.
AGAACGACTGGGTACGCTCGATATCATTGATAAAAGGCTGGATACCATCGAAGAAAGACTCGATATCATTGATAAAAGGCTGGATACCATCGAAGAAAGACTCGATATCATGGACAAAAGGCTGGATACCATTGAAGAAAGACTCGATATCATGGACAAAAGGCTGGATACCATTGAAGAAAGACTCGATATCATGGACAAAAGACTGGATACCATTGAAGAAAGACTCGATATCATGGACAAAAGACTGGATACCATTGAAGAAAGACTCGATATCGCAGATCTCCGACTCGACTCCATTGATAAACACCTGACCAACATTGAAACAGATCTCGATAAGATTGAAGTCTGGACAGGTTACAGAGCTGATCCTACGTTACCTGTCGTTAATGGTCAACCTGAAAAAGTGACGGCTTAGACAATAACCACCTGATTTTTCGCTAAAGATGCTTTACCCACAGGTAAGCTCTTTTTATAAACCTATTCATGAACTTTCAGAGAGGCATGATAATATCTCTCTGGAAGTTCGTCCATATAATATACGTACAGGCAGCAGAATTATAACCTTATTTCAGGATACTCCGCAGTACCTTAATTGCATCATAAATCGTATTGTAGGCCGTCTTGATGGTTTGTGAAGTCTGCAAGGCAATCTGTTCATAACTCAACCCTTCAAAAAACTTCAGTCTGACCAGTTCTATCTGCCGGGGAGTAAGTTGCCGCATGGCATGGTGTAATCGTTGTTTCAGTTCTTCATCGCGCTGAACCCGGATCATCATTTCTTCATAGGACAACTCACTCCATTCGTGTTCTTCCGCCATTTTACGGACTGCCGCATCCGTGCGGGCATCAACGGCCAGCTGATCGAGGATGAGCCTCCGCAGGGCCGTAAAAAGATAGGCCCGTACATTCGTTACCGGCGACAAGCCGGTACGCTTCTCCCATAACTGCAAAAATAACTGGTTGACACAATCTTTTACCAGCTCATGATCACCACAGGTCTTGAGGCCGAACCGCAACAAATGAAAATAACTGTTATGGTGCAACGCAAACAGGGATTCCCTATCGCCTTGCCGGATTTGCTCCCAATATAACCTGTTTGCTTCTTCCTGAGACATGCCGGCTAAAATAAAAAAACCATTAAAAATATTCTGCTCTATTTTTCCGTCAGGTATTTTTATTGACCAACGGGGCAGCCAGCAGCTTAAAAACAACCACCAGCAAGGCCAGTACACCTGCACTTACTGCTATTACAAACTTCGCATATACCATCGTTTCCCAAAGCGTCATCGACATTCCCAGCGGACCACCCTGTACCACCTGCAGCAACCGGTTATTCTCCATGACATCAAACACCCAGGGCAATACCTGTAACAGGGCTACTATCAGCAAGATACCGGATAACAACGGGCGGGTATTGATCCGCAGGATCAGCAACCAGACGGCTATCAAAGGATAAATACCCAGCATAAAAAAGTAATCTACCCGGAGATGTCTGATCACCTCCGGGATGGCCTCATGTGTGGTCAGCTGTTGCACAGTAGCATACAAATGTGCCTCATCACCAGGCAGCTCCAGTTGCATAATGGAAAAACCGGTAACACCTTTGTGTTGTATATCCCGGGTTAATGCACTCATCCAGCCGGTTGTAAAAAGTGCGATGCCAAAGAAAAAAACAAAAATTTCCCGACGAAACCTGATCAGTTGCTGCATATGGATAAACGTTAACAGGATTAATAGAAGTTATTGGGATTCTGCTCCGGTGCATGCTGTTTCTTCCAGTTTGCCAACCGGGCTTTTTTATAATCTTCCCAATTGAACTCCCGCAGGAATTCCGCACCTGCTTCTACTCCTTTCCGGAAGATCTCACATTTTTCTTCCGTGGTCATAAAGAAATTCAACCAGTTATGTCCTTTCAGGTATACGGCTTTCACCCCCAGGTCGAAGGCCCTGTTTTTGCTGATGAAATCCCGGTCGTAGTTGGCGCGCATGGCGCCAATGATTGCATTGGCATAGCTTACCAGACTGCTTTTGCGGTAGCTTACCACATCCGGTAAACTGCTCATCAGCCGGATACCCCAGGTAGGCATACGCGGAACCGGATAAGCCGGGTTGGAAAATACACTGATCGGAAAATTAGATAAGGTACCTCCATCCACCAACTGGGCCTTTCCCGGCAATACGACTCCTTTCCAATCCAGTTCCTGCTGCCATATTTCCAGGTTACTTTTTTTATTCACCCCACTTAGGGTAAAAGTCTGGAAGAAAAGCGGAATAGACATACTGGCACGTACAAAATCACCGGGATGGATGTCCTTCATCTTTGCCCAATATAAGTCCCACATACGGGGAAATTCTATCTTCCGGCCGGTTACCACATCGCAGGTGATAATAGAAAGCATCGGATTGGCCGGCGGACTGGCCACCACACGGCTGGCATCCGGTCGCACACGAAGCCCCGGCGGCACCCGTTTAAAGTGTTTCTCAAAATCTTCCAGGTCATTGATTTTTCCTAATGCCGGATTCGATTCAATATCATTTTCTGAGATCCGCTTTTTTATCCAGTTATGAAAAAACACCCCTTCATTCAAACCATATCCGTTTCGGGTAAAATCCTTGAACCGAAAAAAAACATAGACGCCGAAAGTAATCAGCGCCACTATTAAAATGGCTGCTCCCAATCCAATCCAACGCGCATCATCATAAAAAAAATTGGCCGCAAATGAGGTCAGACAAAAACACAATAAAAACAACAAGGTCCAGTGAAAAAAGCCTACCAGGTTACTGATAAAATATTGCTCCACAATAGCCCGCTGTATCAGGCGTTTAACCAGTTTCGTAAAGTTCCAGTTGGTACTTTTTCCATCCACAATTTTGAACAGCTCCAGTTCCAGGAAATGCTGGATGATTTTTTCAGATTTAGTATCTTCTTTATTGCCTGTGCAGGCCAGTAACATGGCATTGATAGAACCTGCGCTGGTACCGGCGAGACTAAAAAAACGGATACCAGCTTTTTCAAGGGCGTAGGTATACCCTACCAGGGCAATCCCCCATACGCCCCCGCCTTCCTGCACCAGGTCCACGTATTGGTGGCCCTGTTCATCGTGTACGTCAGAGACATCCAGCGGATGATCTTTCAGATAGGCCTGCAGGTCTGTAATGACCTGATCTGCCCCTGATTTTGTAATAAACTCCTGAACAATTTTCTCCATCTTCAATAGGTATTTAAGGATTTATATGGATTAAAATCTCCTCCTCCCCGGTAAGAGGATCCGATCATCGATACAATTGGTTGCAGCTCCATTAGCAGGTGGTGGGGCTGGATAAGACATAACCACAGGAAGCACGCAGGTTTTATCATAGTATGCCATCATAACAGTTTATGACAACAGTAATTCCGGGGTCAGCAAATTACTTCCTATACTTCTAATGTAAAAAAAATAAACGGAACCGGAAAGCAGGTGGTCAAACATCCGTAGAAACACGTACGGCCTGCTGTCTGTACTATTCTCCTGGTAGTACAAACAACAGACCGCAAGTTCCCTTTATAAGGCAGGGCTATAGTTTAATAAATTCCACCCGGCGGTTATTGGCTTTTCCCACGGTCGTGGTATTATCGCCCAGGGGCTGTGTTTTGCCCTTACCATCGGTTTCCAGGCGATTCTCCGCAATACTGAAGGTTTTGCCAAGAGCGGCTTTTACGGCTGCTGCCCGGCGTTTAGACAGGTCCAGGTTCAACTGATCATTCCCATCTGCATCCGTATGCCCTACAATTCTCACGCGTACCGCAGGGTTTTCTGTCAATACTGCTGCAATATCTTTCAGGGCACCGTAAGATTCCGGTTTGATGTAATCGCTGTTCGGATCGAACAGAATGCCATGGGTAACAAATTTACCGGTGGTCAGCAATTTGTTGCGGGTATCTGCAGCCCCTACAGCCAGCCGGATATTGCTGATAAAGAAAGCGCCGTCATTGTTATCAAAGTTGGGGGCGTATGCACCAAATACCAGGGAATTGAAACGGGCGCCGGCCTCCAGTGCTCTGGGCAGGTCCAGGATTTTGGTACTGTCGAGGTACACGCGTACCCTTTGCTGCTGCCGCCAGATCGATACCCTTACCGTATTTTTCTCCGGTACATGAAACTCCGGCATTTTACCAATGGAGTTACTGCCAATGATACTGGAGTAATAACTGAAAGTACCGTAGCCGCTGGATTTGGGATTCAGCTGTATTTTAAACGCCGGAATGGAAGCACCACCTGCGGCGCCATTGTCAAATTTTTCATCGGTACTGGCAGCATTTAACAAGCTGATTGTCAGTTCTGATATCGAGGCAATATTGTTATGAGCCATTACATCCAGCTGGAGTGTAAAATTATCTGGCAGTGGTTTATTCACATATTCCGGATAAAAGATACCATCCTGTTTGAGTGCCAGCCACTTACCTGGCCGGTTGCTGACCGTTACCAGCTCCGCACCGGAACGGGTATTCCATTGCCCGGGGAAATCTCCGACGGCATCCTGTTCGAAACTCTCCTGCATGATAATCGTTTCTCCCGGTACAAAATCGAAACGGGAATAGGCAGTAATACCAACATTCGTAGTACCGTTGCCGTTAGTTATATCCGGTTGATTACCGACTGGTCCATCTGTGGGAGTATCACCTGTTTGTACCGGCTTTTTCTTAGGTTCAGTCGCTTTGTCAATGGTTTGGTCGATCGTTCTGTCTACCTTTTCATTTACCTTCTGTTGTACCCTGTTTTTGATGCGGTCGAGAAACTGGGCATGAACGCTGGTACCGGTTATGCCAGCAATCAATAAGATTATTAACTTTTTCATCTGACAGATTTTAGATTGGAAGAAATGCTTCAGTCATTGCAAGGTACATATGTTAAAAATAACCTAAAGAATTTTTAGCCCAATTTATCCGTTTTCCGGCCTTTTCTTTTACAGACGGACATTTTTCATTCACCACGGATAAATAAACGGAACTTTTCCGGCAACCCGATGGAGGGGAAAACACAATTTCCCGTTTCATTGATAGAATACACTCACAATATTTTACTGTAGCAATCTGTGAGGCTTATATAAATATTTTTAATAAGGGGAGACGATAGAACCATATGCGAAAACAATGGACTGTACTTGTGTGCCTGCTTGGTTTTGTATGGAAGGCGCAATCGCAGGGGGTGATCAATGTTACCGGGAAAGTAGTATCTGGCTTTACCCAGGAACCGCTTCCCTACGCCACATTATACTGGAAAACGGGGGGATATGGTTGTATGACAGATAGTATCGGTCATTTCAGCATCCGGAAAAGCCACCATGCGGCGGATACCCTGATGATCCGGTATGTGGGCTATATCGTAAAACAACTCCCTGCCGGTGACTGGAACCTGTCTGCCCCCTTGCAGATAGAACTGACAACTGCCTTGCGGGACGGGGTAGAAGTAAAAAGCAAACTAAACAAAGGACAGGTATGGTGGCGGCAGATTGTAAAACATAAACCACAGAATGCGCCGGGCCACTATAACAACTACCATGCCCGTTTATACAATAAACTGGAGATAGATGTTGCCAACCTGCATCAGACACGCTGGCAACACACCAGACTCATGCGGCCGTTTTCCTTTGCGTTGCAGCAAATAGACAGCACTACAGAAAAACATCCTTTTCTGCCGGTTTTCCTCAGCGAAACCCTGTCTGACTACTACACTTCCGCCACCCCGCTGCGGGTACGGGAAGAAATACAAGCCTTGCATGCCAGCGGGGTTAAAAATGAATCCGTCATGGAATACCTGGGCGGTATCAATCAGAAAATCAATACCTATGCGGATTACATGCAGATATTGGGCAGAGAATTCATCAGCCCTGTCAGTGTAGCCGGCGACAAATACTATCATTACAAAGGACTCGATACAGTACAACAGAACGGTGAACAATATTTCCATCTCAGCTTTACCCCCAAAAGAGAAGGCGAAAACCTCTTTTCCGGCGACTGCTGGATACAAAGCAGTACCTGGGCGTTGCAGAAAATCAGCATGACCGTTACCGGCGCTGTTAATATCAACTTTGTAAAACGGCTGGACATCATACAGGAATTTTCTCCGCTGAACCAGAAAGAATGGGCTGTGACGAAAGACCGGTTTATCGTGGAACTCAGTCCGCTGGGGAAAAACAAAACCTCCTTCATTGCCCGGAAAACAACCCTGTATCAAAACATCCATGTCAACGAAGATTACATCGGCGCCAGACTGGATGCCAACACCAAACGGGAAGAGGTAGTCATCGCCGACAGCGCACGTAGCACTACGCCTGACTACTGGAACCAGCATCGCCCGGAATCATTAACCGCCAACGAAAAGGTGGCACTAACGTTAGTGGATACACTAAAATCAATGCCGGCATTCAAAAAATTAAGCAATACGGTTACCTTCCTCTTCGATGGACATATTAAAATGGGGAAACTGGAAATTGGCCCCTGGTACAAATGGCTCAGTTACAACCAGGCAGAAGGCCTCCGGCTGCGTTTCGACCTGGGTACCACAGCTGCTTTCAGCCAATCATGGCGACTATACGGTTACCTGGCCTATGGCACTAAAGACAAAGCCGTTAAAGGTAAAATAGCCGCCAGCTACGAAAAGCCGGGTACCCCCTGGCGTTTCATGGCCTCCTATAAAGACGATCTCGACAACGTACAACGGGGATTCAACGGGGAAGAAGTAACCCTGGATAATATTTTCGGGCAGGCCATCCGGCGAAAGGGCATTCCCCAGAAATTTATCCGGGAAGAGGAAATACAGCTCTCTGTTACCCGGAAGCTGCCTTTCAACTTCTCCCTTCAGGGAACCGTAGCCCGGAACGAATATACGACCTATGCTCCGCTACCACCCCATCAGCTGTTCCGGAAACCCGGCGACATCTACGAGGAAGTGGTAAATACCTCCTTTCAGCTGAAAGCCCGCTATGCGCCAGGCGAAAAGGAACTCCGTACCTTCCGGAAAACACGGCGGATACGCAGTAACCTGCCGGTGGCAGAAGTAGCGTGGACCCTAGCTCCTGCCGGCGTCGCCGACAGCAAATACTATTACCAGAAGATAACCATGAGCCTCCAGCAACGCTTCCGGATTCCACGCTGGGGCCAGATCAGTTATATGGCCTATGCCGGGAAAATATTTTCGGACCAGCTGCCGTTTATGCTGCTCCAGGTACACCCGGGCAATGAAACCTACTACTATAACCGGGAAGCATTTAACCTGCTGCAGAAGTATGAGTTGCTGAGCGATCAGTATGCCGGCGTCAATATAGAACACAACTTCGATGGCAAACTGCTGCACCTGTTGCCATTTATGCGAAAAACCGGCGTACGCCAGTTCTGGCATGCCAAGGCGGTCGTTGGTAGCCTCTCGCGCGAAAACAAGCGGTATAACCGCCTCGAATACAGCGAATATGGCATGCGCTCCCTGAATGGTCAGGTTTATGCAGAAGTAGGTACCGGATTCGATAATATTTTCAGGTTTTTCCGGATAGATGGGGTATGGCGTTTTTCACCTTATCATACAGCTGCTTCGCAAACAGGCCACTTTAGCCTCTTTGGCAGCTTCCGGCTGCAGTTTTAAACATACGATGAACTTATCCAGTACTTTACAGGAAGCATGCGATCTGTTTACAGGATAAGGCTTATACGCTGTAAAGCTTGACAGTAGTGGTTATCACAGTATAATTCACTACCTTTAACAGGCAATTAACATATAATTTGCGTAATTCACATAGGGGAAAACCGTTGCACGAGCGTTTAATATATACGAGAAATGCAACGCATCCTATCGTAAATGATCTGATCAAAAACTTCTGGTTTATGCAACAACGCTTATACCGCTCTTTACTGGTTGGCATCTCCCTGGCAACGACTATGTCTGTAAAAGCCCAACAGGCATTATTACCGGATCAGAATCCGCGCTACCGGGAAAGTATGGATTACTACCTGCTCAAAGAAGATTCACTGACGAGACAGCAAAGTACGACCGTACAACAGACCTATAAGGCATACGATTTTTTCGAGGCAAAAAGAGAAAGACGCGATCAACGCCGTCAATGGCGTCATGAATGGCGGATGGCCAATGCCAACAATTATTCCTACTACGATCCCGGATTCGGATATCCCGGCCTGGGGTATGGCTACGGATTCGGGGGTGGTTATCCCTACTACGGCAGACATTACCGTTATCGTCACAACAACGGTGTCAACTGGGGGAATGTAGCTGCTTTAACGTCCATAGGAATGGGCATCTATTGGCTTTCAAGATAAAACAATCCATAATAAACACAACAATCCATGCTTAAACTTAATGCATTCGCATTTATCGGATTATTATCCGCAGGTATTTTATTACAATCATGTGCCCATAAAGTTACCCGGGTAAGCGAGAATGAGCAAATCGACATCAGTGGCCGTTGGAATAACACCGACTCCCGCCTGGCAGCAGAAGAACTGACTAAAAACGTATTGTCTGAAAACTGGCTGAGCAACTTCCTGCAACAGCAACAAGGTAAAAAACCAGTTGTAATTGTAGGATTAGTCGCCAACAAGAGCCATGAACACATCGATGCAGAAACCTTCACCAAAGATATAGAACGTGCCTTTGTTGTTACGCAGAAAGTAAGGGTAGTACAAGGCGGCGCCAAAAGAGAAGAGCTGAGAGGCGAAAGAGCAGACCAGCAAAAAAACTCCTCTGTTTCCACCATGAAAAAATGGGGTCTGGAAGTAGGCGCTGATTACATCATGCAGGGAAGTATCAACTCCATTGTGGATTCCCACAAAAGACAAAAAGTAGTTTACTATCAGGTAAACATGGAGCTGACTGACCTGCAAACCAACGAAGTAGTATGGATAGGCGAAAAGAAAATAGCCAAATACGTAAAGAATTAGTCGTCGGTTGACATTTATACATCTTCGTATATACTCACTAATAAGTATATACGAAGATGACTGCACAAGATATGGAATAATTCATGAGCAAGATATTGAATCAATGGAAGTGGGTCCTGGGCTATGCGCTGCTAATCACTATACCTGTTTCCTGCCGGACCTACAACGATGCGATCGGTCAATACTATGGTGCTCTTTCTCAGGGGCGTTTTGACGAGGCCGCGACCCAGCTCGACAGGAATAAATTCCTGCGTTACGGACGTAACAAACTGTTGCTCCTCATGGAGAAAGGTAAAACTGCCTTCTTACAGGGACGCTACCAGGAAAGTAATCTCTACTTCAACGAGGCCGACTCCTTCCTCGAAAGAGGCCGCCGTAATAAAGTATGGGATCAGACATTAGGTATTCTCGTTAATCCCGCGATGCAGCAATATGCCGGAGAAGACTTTGAAAAGTTGCTCATCCACTATTATAAAGCGCTCAACTACCTGCAGCTGCATCAGACAGAAGATGCTGTAGTAGAAGCCCGCCGCATCAGCCTGAGTAACTACGAACTCAATGACCGCAAAAAAGACAAAACCAACAAATACTCCAATGATGCATTTGCCCTGATTATGCAAGGCATCATTTACGAAAGCGCCGGCGATAAAAACAATGCTTTTATCTCCTACCGCAATGCTACAGATGTTTTTCTGCGGCAACCCGACAAAACCTACTATAACACCCCGATACCCGGACAATTACAGGAAGACCTGCTACGCACTGCGTATCAGCTGGGCTTTACCACTGAACTGAGCTATTACGAAAAGGAATTGGGCCGCAAATACAGCCCGGTGAAAGAAAGTGATGGCGGCGAAGTGGTCATTTTCTGGGAAAACGGACTGGCTCCGGTAAAAGTGGAAAATAATTTCTTCTTTACCATTACGGAAAGAGGACCTGGTAATTTTATGTTTACCAATCCTGATCAAACCATCTTTATCCCGTTTGATTTCAAACTTACTTCCAGTGACGCAGGCAACCGCCTGAAAGGCCTGGAAGCGTTCCGCGTTGCCTTCCCTAAGTATGAAGAACAACCGCTTTATTACACCGGCGGGCATGTGCAGGTGAACGATACCAACAATATTCCCATTCCGCTGGAACAGGTGGAAAATATAAACCAGCTGGCCTTTAGTACCCTGCAGGAAAGATTCCTGAAAGAGATGGCATTAACCCTCGCCCGGATGGCCGTAAAAAAGCTGGCAGAACATGAAGTGAAGAAAGATAATGAATCCCTGGGACAAGCCGTTAACCTGCTCGGATTACTGACAGAGAAAGCAGATACCCGCAACTGGCAAAGCCTGCCTCACACCATTTATTATTCCCGTGTTCCACTGAAAAAAGGAGCCAATAAATTATCACTTACCCTCAGCGGTGCACATGGTAACAAAACCGTTACGCTGGATGTAGCCGGCAATGGCGGATTGCAAACCATTCATTACTCTTCGCTGCAGAAATCCTGATAAAAAAAATTAAGCAGGCCACATATACCGGAGGCGCTTCGCGCTACTACTTATCCGATATATGTGGCCTGCTTCTTTGTTACTACAATGCTTAGTTTGTAAACTGCATCGTGCTCAGGTTACGGTAAATACCGCCATCTACAGTGAGCAACTCATGATGTGTACCTTCCTCTACTACATAACCATCGTCGAGTACAACAATTTTATCTGCTTCCCGAACAGTTGCCAGCCTGTGTGCAATGATGATGGAAGTACGTCCTTCCATCAGCTTATCCAGGGCATCCTGTACCAGTTTTTCTGATTCTGCATCCAATGCAGAAGTAGCTTCATCCAGTATCAGGATACGGGGATTTTTCAGCACGGCACGGGCAATGGCAATACGTTGCCGTTGTCCGCCGGACAACTGTACGCCGCGGTCGCCCACCATGGTATCCATACCTTCCGGGAAGTTTTGTATAAACTCCCAGGCATTGGCCTGTTTAGCAGCATAGATAATTTCTTCCTCTGTAGCACCCGGTTTACCGTAAGCGATATTATCCCGGATGGAACTACCGAAGAGAAAAACATCCTGTAATACAACGGCCATCTGGTTTCTCAAAACAGAATAAGGGAAATCTCTTCCATCTCTTCCATCGAAACTAATCGCACCGTTCACCGGGTCGTAGAATCGTAACAGCAAAGAAACGATGGTACTTTTACCGGCGCCGCTGGGACCCACCAGGGCCACTTTCTGATTAGCTTCCACCGAAAAGGAAATATCCTTCAATACGCTGACATCGCTGCGGGAAGGATAATGAAAAGAGATATTCTCAAAAGTGATCAGGCCATTGAGTTCATGTTCCGGTGCTATCGCTGCCGGTGCAGTCAGTTCTTCTGCCGGTTCTTCCAGGATCTCCAGGAGATTCTCGGTAGCACCGATACTCTTCTGCAGGTTGGAATATACTTCCGCCAGTTCCGTAACCGCTCCGCCAATGAAAGCAGAATAAATCACAAAAGAAACCAGTTCACCAGCCGACTGCATTTCGCCGGAGGCAATCAGCAGGGAGCCTTTCCAGATCACTGCTACCATCGCACCGAAGATACACAGCATCAGGAAAGAGAGGAAAGCACCCCGGTAAATACCGCTTTTCATGCCAATTTCTGCGGCTTCATTGATTTTCTTCCCGTAACGTCTCATCTCAAAGAACTCGTTGGCAAAAGCCTTCACATTGAGAATGCCCTGCAATGTTTCCTCCAGAATGGTATTGGCTTCTGCCACCCGATCCTGCGCTGCTTTGGAAAATTTACGGATGTATTTTCCGAAAACAAAAGCAACCACCAGGATCACCGGCAACAGCATCAACATAAAAAAAGTGAGCTTTGCAGAAGTCGTAAGCAACAACACAAAACCGCCTGCCAGGACGATCAAATTCCTGATAAATTCTGCGATGGTAGTCGTAAACGTTTCCTGCAACAGGGAAATATCCGCTGATATACGGCTGTTCAGTTCCCCTACCCTTCTGGTCAGGAAGAACTTCATCGGCAGCTGTATCAGGTGATTATAGATATGCTGCCGCAAAGAGGACAGGGTCTTTTCCGTTACATTCACAAAGAAGATAACCCGGAAAAAAGAACAAATACCTTGTCCTATCAATACCGCTACGAGTATAAATCCCAGGCGGTTAATTTCCGGTGTTAACCGCATTTTTTGTCCGGAATCCACCAGCTTTCCCAACAGATCAGGAATAAACAGACTGGATATACTGGAAGCCAGCAACAGGACCATACCAATGGTAAACTCGATCCAGAAAGGCTTCACATATTTGTATAAACGTAAGGTCTGTTTAAATGTACCAGCACCAGCAGACTGGTTTTTCTTTACTTCATTCGACTGCATGATAAAATGCCTTATTTAAGTTCAATGATGGCTGAGATGACAGCACGCTTTAAACCGGTTTTGTAACCGGTTATTACGCCACGGACGTCTGCAGGTTTGCTTTCTTACCAGTATGCTGCTGAATGGTATCCCGAACGATGGTAAGGGCTTTATCCAGTACATCCTGCTCTACAGTTAATGGTGGCAACAGTTTGATTACTCTGTCATGACGGCCTACACATTCTACGATCAGTTGTTTTTTGAAACAATCCTGTGCTATTTTTTTCGCCAGTAAAACATCGTCATAAGCAGATAAATCAATACCCCACATCATACCTAAACCTCTGATGGAAATACGCTCATCATCCCCTTTAATTTCTTCGTGCAGGAAACGATTGATGTAGGCTGATTTTTCTTTCACCGCTGCATCCAGGTTGGTTTGCTCCCGGAATTCCAGGGCCGCCTTACCACCTATAAAAGCCAGCTGATAACCACGGAAAGTACCATTGTGTTCGCCTGGTTGCCAGATATCCAGTTCTGGTTTGAACAACAGCATCGCCATTGGTAAACCATAACCACTCAGGGATTTGGATAATACCACGATATCCGGTACAATACCTGCACGCTCAAAAGAGAAGAAGTTACCGGATCTGCCGCAGCCGATCTGGATATCATCTGCGATAAACAGGATACCATGTTTTTCACAAATTCCTTTCAAAGCAGCCAGCCATTCGGGAGAAGCTACGTTGATACCACCTTCTGCCTGTACTGTTTCCAATATTACTGCTGCTGGTTTTTCGATACCGGAGTGGCTGTCTTCGAGAATCATCTCAAAATATGCCAGGCTATCAAATCCTGCCGCATTATTTTCAAAAGGGAGGAATGTTACGTTATGTAATCCAACACCGGCTACCTGTCTGTTGTATTGGTTGCTGGTGAGTGCCAGACTACCCTGAGACAGGCCATGGTAACCACCCATAAAGGAGATCACATTGGAACGGCGGGTATAGTTACGTGCCAGTTTCAGCGCGGCTTCAATGGCGTTGGTACCGGTAGGTCCGCAGAACTGAAATTTGTAATTCAGGCCTCGTGGTTTTAACAACAAGTCATTGAAAGTCGTAATAAATTCGCTTTTCGCTACGGTAAACATGTCCAGCCCCTGCATGATGTAGTCTTCTGCCATGTATTCCAGCAGCTGCGCTTTGATGAAGTCATTATTATGACCATAATTAAGTGCACCGGCCCCCATCAGGAAATCAATATATGCGTCACCGTTATCCGCATACAATAAAGTGCCCTTTGCTTTCCGGAATACCGCCGGAAAACTCCGGGAATAGCTGCGCACATTGGATTCCATTGTTTCAAAAACTTGTGTTAACATACAAACCGTTTTAATAATCGTTTTTAATAGTGATATAATTGTTAAAAAAAAGTGTGTGTACCTGGAGGCTATCAGCCCTGTAACAACTGCTTATTCAGATAAGCAGCCAGTGCTGCAGCATTCTCTTTCCTGATCATATTATCGTGGCTACCCGGCGCTGTGTGCGTATGAATGGTCTGGATATAATCCGTCCATCCAAGGGTATCATCGAAGCCTAATGCTGCCCAGTCCTGTTCTGCTGCCCTGATCACCGTCACGGGTGTTGTTATTTTTCCGGTAGCCGCATAACGCATAGTCGAATTTGCTGCCAGTAAACGGAACAAACGTACCTGCAGATCCTGCGCTCCAAATTCAGTGAAGCATTTTTCGGTAATAACTGCTGTCATATAGGCGCGCATGTCTGCCTCCGGTAATTGCTCCATTGCTGCCTGCAGGGTGGCCATCCACTCCGGATACGGTTGCTGTAACAAGCCGTATTCTTCCAGGTAGTCCGCCATATCGCCCAGCATACCCGCGGCAGTCACCGGTATATTGCCGGCATCCGCTACAGTATCCAGGATAGCGGCGAAGTGTACCTGTTCTGCCTGCGCTTCCAGCTGCCGGATCATTTCATGTACTACTTTACCACCGAAAGAGTGTCCTACCAGCTGGTAAGGCCCAACAGGCTGTACTTCTTTCATCCAGTGAATGTTCTGCGCTGCAATACCAGCGATGGTTTCCAGCGGCGTCTCTCCTTCGAGCACGCCCATCATATTCAATCCGTATACCGGTCCGGCAGCATCCAGCTGGTTGGCCAGTTCTTCGTAACCGTCAGTGATACCAGCACCACCCGGCACAATGAATACCGCCTGATTACCCGGTGCATTCCGGAGTAATACGATATGCTCATTACGGTTGGTCGTAGCATCCTCCGACTGATCTGCCAGCAACGCAGCCTGTTCTGCTACTGTTTTGAACAACATCAGCTCACTCAACCGGATGCTGTAACCCAGTTTCCGGATGCGGGCCAGCAAACGCACGGCCGCGAGAGAGTGTCCGCCCAGTTCAAAGAAATTATCGTATATGCCTACGCGTTGTACATCCAGTAATTCCTGCCATACAGCTGCCAGACTTGTTTCGATCGCATTGCGCGGAGCGGTGTAGGTATGGCTCAGCCACTCCTCTGCCTGTGTTAAGGCCGGTAAACGTTTCCGGTTGATTTTTCCATTGGCAGTCAATGGCATTTCCGCCAGTGGTACCCAGATAGCTGGTACCATGTATTCCGGCAGGCGGCTGCGCAGGTATTCCTGTATCACTGTTTTATCAAATTCGCCGGCAGTTACGACATAACCTACCAGGCGTTTATTACCGGAGCTTTCTGTCTGTGCCAGTACCACACCCTGTGTTACCAGACCACTTTGCTGCAGCACACGTTCTATTTCGCCCAGCTCTACGCGGTATCCACGAATCTTCACCTGATCATCGATACGACCCATATACACAATACTTCCATCGGGCAACCAACGCGCCAGGTCACCGGTTCTGTACAAGCGACTGCCTGCTGCGGTGCTGAAAGGATGTGGAACGAATTTTTCTGCCGTCAGTTCCGGTTGATTCAGGTAACCTCTCGCTACCCCATTTCCGCCGATACACAGTTCGCCACTTACCCCTACCGGCACCAGTCCGCCATAAGGATTCAGGATATAAGCAGTGGTGCGGGAGAAAGTAGTACCTACCGGTACCCCGTGGTAAGTGCGATTCACATCTACGATGTGCATACATTTACCAATGGTGGTTTCTGTAGGACCGTAGTGATTCACAATGCGGCACGCAGTTCCGGCGGCACTTACCGCCGTGATCACATCCTGCTGTAATGCTTCTCCACCAAAGATCAGGAGTTGCTTCGGCAGCAACAGCGCTGTATCTGTACACAATGCTTTCCAGTGGGATGGTACAATTTTCAAACAATCGATCGGGTGTGCATTAAAGTAATCCTGCAGAAGTGCCGCATCATTAATGCTTTCTTCCGAGATGATATGTAAAGCACCACCGGTGGCCAATGAGCCATATATTACGGTATTACCCAGATCGGTAGCAATTGTTGGAATCAGGGCGAAGGTGCGGCAGGCAGCGATATCAATTCTTTCGCACAAACCGTTCACGTAATCCACCAGGCTATGATGTTCAATCATTACCCCTTTAGGCTGGCCGGTAGAACCGGAAGTATAGATCACATAAACCAGTCCATCTGCGCTGCTGTAGTTAATTTTGGCCGGCACCGATTTCTGTTTGCCAATTGTTGGCCACTCTGCCTTGATATCGATCCAGGTGAGGGAATCATCTGGTTGTTGTATTTGTTCACGTATAGCCGTATCCGCGAGTACGACGCGACAGGCGGTATCTGCCAGTATAAACGCTTTCCGGTCTGACGGGAAAGACGGGTCAATCGGCACATAGGCCGCACCTGCTTTCAAGATACCCAGTATAGCTACCAGCATTTCGGTACTTCTCTCCATACATACCGGTACCAGGCTTTCTGCTTTCACGCCTTTCTTTCTCAGGTAGTGCGCCAGCTGATCCGATTTTTTCTCCAGCTCTTTGTACGTTAATACCGTTCCTTCATACGCTACTGCGGTCGCAGCGCCCTGTTTGGCTACCTGTGCGGTAAACAGGTCTACGATTGTTGCAGCCTCCTGTTTATGTTGATTAGGAGAGATCGTATTGAATACATGTAATTTTTCATATCCTTCTTCTGCTGTGAGCAGTGGCAGTACGCCTATTTCCTGGGAAGGCTGGCATACGATGGACCATAACAGTTGTTCGTAGTGAGCGGCCATCCGTTCGATGGTGGCTGCTGCAAACAGGTCTGTTCTGTATTCAATGCTCAGTTCCAGGTCGCCGTTGTTTTCTGTTACCGTGAAGTTCAGTTCGAACTTGGCACTTACGGCGGCTGGTTCATCCACGGATAATTCCAATTCACCTAATGCCAGGCCGGTAGCAGCCGGCATGTTCTGTAAGGAGAACATAACCTGGAATAATGGCGTGCGGCTCATATCGCGGTCTTTCACCACGGCTTCCACTACTTTTTCAAAAGGCATATCCTGATGGGCATATCCTTCCAGCATGGTTTCCTTCACTTGTTGCAACAGGCTGGTAAAGGCAGGATTACCTTCCAGGTTGCTACGCACGGCCAGGGTATTGATGAAGTATCCGACCAGTGCTTCTGCTTCCTGCTGCGTTCTGCCTGCCAGTGGTGTACCGATACAGATATCTGTCTGACGGCTGTAATGGTGCAACAACACTTTGCAGGCAGCCAGCAAAGTCATGAAAAGGGTGGCGCCCTGTTGCTGGCTGAAATGGTTGATTTTATCTACCAGTAAACGATCCATGTCGAACCGTAATACCTGTCCTTCTGTACTTTGTACAGCCGGACGTGGATAATCCAGTGGCAGATCCAACGGTTCCAGGTCGGCCAGTTGCCGGCGCCAGTAATGCTGTTGTTGTGTTAACACCTCACCGGTAATGTAAGACCGTTGCCATAATGCATAGTCTGCATATTGTATTGGCAGTGGCGGTAAGTCCGGTTGCTGTTGGTGCTCATAAGCAGTATATAATGCAGTTAGTTCTTCTACAATGATAGCCATCGACCAGCCATCGGATGCGATGTGGTGCATCACGATCATCAGCAGGTGTTCTTTTTCTGCGAGGGCTATTACACCGGCACGCAGCATGTAATCTGCCGACAGATCAAATGGTTGCTGTATGAAACCAGCGATGGTTTCCTGTACATCATCTCCTTTATCTGTGAGTGCCAGCTGCCAGTTGTCGGCAGTTAATATATGTTGATATCCTTGTCCTTCCTGTTCCCGGATAACGGTTCTCAACACTTCATGGCGTGCTATTACGCCACGGATGGCATATTCCAGTGCTGCAGTATTGATGGTACCTTTTAAGCGCAATACCACCGGCATATGATAGTGTACACTACCTTCCAGCTGATCGATGAACCACAGGCGTTCCTGGCTGAATGATAACGGCAACTGCGCAGGTCTGTCGGTGATGGCAGTTATTGGCGGTAATATTACTTTATTACCCTGGCGGTCAATAAACGCACCCAATGCAGCAATGTTCAGCTGTACGAATACATCCTTCACGGTCAGCTCTACCGCCAGTGCTTTACGCACGGCTGCAATCAACCGGATCACCAGTAAGGAGTGGCCTCCCAGTTCAAAGAAACTATCGTGTATCCCTATCCGTTGTATGCCCAGCAGTTCCTGCCAGATACTTACCAGCTGATATTCTGTGGCCGTACGCGGCGCTTCGTATGCATTGTCTTTTAAGATGCTGGTTTCCGGTTCCGGTAATGCCTTGCGATTTACCTTACCATTGGTGGTTAATGGAATTTCTTCCAGTATTACCCACAAAGCAGGCACCATATATTCCGGCAGATGGATTTTCAGGTGAGCCTGTACCGCATCGCGGCTGAATCCTTCTTTTGGTACCACATATCCTACCAGCTGTTTGGTACCGGTATGATCTGTTTTCGCGAGTACAACCCCATTGCTCACAAGGCCACTTTGTTGCAGCACGTGTTCAATCTCTCCCAGCTCAATACGGAAACCACGGATCTTCACCTGGTCATCTATACGACCCAGGTATTCCAGGTTACCATCGGCATACCAACGCGCCAGGTCACCCGTGCGGTATAAACGTTCGCCCGCTGCAAAAGGACTGGCGATGAAGCGGGTAGCCGTCAGCTCGTCGCGGTTCAGGTAACCACGCGCTACGCCGGCGCCGCCGATATACAATTCTCCGGCTACACCTACCGGCACCAGTGATTGGTGACTGTCCAGGATGTAGGCCGTTAAAGTAGGAATAGGTTTACCGATTACACTGGCGCTGCTGTTTACATGCGCAGCTGTCAGTTCCTGATAGGTTACGTGTACGGTAGTTTCCGTAATACCATACATGTTGATCAGGCGGCTGGCCGGATACAGCTCCTGCCAAGGCTTCAGCTTCGCCGGATTCAGCGCTTCACCACCGAAGATCACATACCGAATGGTAGTGGTGTTTGTACGGGCGGTCAGGTAATCCTGTACTACGTAGAAGGAAGATGGGGTTTGGTTCAATACCGTTACACCTTCACTGATCAGCAATTCACCGAACAAGCCGGTATCCTGCGTCACTTCTTTCGGTACTACCACCAGGCGACCACCATAGAATAAGGCGCCATACATCTCCCATACAGAGAAGTCGAAACAGAAGGAGTGGAACATCGTCCATACATCACTGCTGTTAAAATCATACAGCGGTTTATCTGTTTCAAATAAACGTACTACGTTTTCGTTTTCGATCAATACGCCTTTCGGACGACCGGTAGAACCGGAGGTATAAATCACATACGCTACGTGTTGCGGTAAACGTACTACCGGCACCGTTGTTACCGGCTGTGCACTGATCGCTGCTGTCTCTCCGTCTATCACTACCCGGTTGGCAATATGTGCAAACAGGTGTTCATTACTGCGCTGACATACCACTACCTGTGCAGCCGTATCTTCCAGCATGTAATGAATACGATCTTCCGGATACAGTGGATCCATCGGTACATAGGCGCCACCTGCTTTCAGGACACCCAACATCGCCACAATCATATCCAGGCTACGTTCTGCGCAAACAGGCACCAGGGTTTCCGGTTGTACACCTTTGCTGCGCAGGTAATGTCCCAGCTGATTGGCACGGGCATCCAGTTCACCATAAGTCAGTTTTTCGGAGGCGTATACCACCGCTACGGCATCAGGTGTACGTAAAGCCTGTGCTTCCAGCAGGTCTACGATGGTTTTATCTTTCGGATAACCAGCGGTTTCTCCTTTAAATACGGTAAGTAATTGTGTTTCTTCTGCAGCAGACAACATCGGTAATTCACTGAGTGATTGTGCCGGTGTTGCGGCGATAGCCTGCAGCAATTGCTCATAGTGCGCAGCCATCCGCACGATGCTTTCTTCGCGGAATAAATCCGTGCAGTATTCCACACTTAATGCCAATCCATCTGCCTGTTCTTCTATTACAAAGCTCAGGTCAAATTTGGCGGTGGTATGTGGTGTTTCTTTTTCTGACAAGGTTAATCCATCCAGGGAGAATGCACCTCCTTCTTCGATATCCGGCGTATTCTGCAACACAAACAATACCTGGAACACGGGTGTTCTGCTGAGGTCACGGTTTTTAGTAACCAGGTCTGCCACTTTCTCAAACGGCGTATCCTGGTGTTGATAACCGGCCAGCAAGGTATCTTTTACCTGTTGCAGTAAAGCGGTGAAGGCCGGATTGCCACCCAGGTCGTTACGTACGGCGATGGTGTTGACAAAGAACCCGATCAGCGCTTCTATCTCCTGCTGGCTTCTGCCGGCCACCGGTGTACCCACACAAATATCTTCCTGTCCGCTGTAGCGATGTAATAACACCTGGAAGGCTGCCAGTAACGTCATGTACAGGGTAACGCCTTCCTGGCGGCTCAGTTCATTCAGCTGTGTGTTTAAGGAAACAGGCAGCTGGAAATTCATCATAGCACCGCGGGTACTTTGGGTAGCTGGTCTGGTGAAATCAGTCGGCAGGTCCAGCGTAGCCACACCAGATAACTGTTGTTTCCAGTAAGCCTGTTGTTGCGCCAATACTTCTCCTGACAGGTAGTTACGTTGCCAGATGGCAAAGTCGGCGTATTGTACCTGCAGCGCCGGTAAATCCGCCTCACGGTTACCTATATACGCACTGTACAACGCTGTCAGCTCACCGATGATAATACCGGAAGACCAGCCATCGGAAGCAATGTGGTGCGTATTGATCACCAAGATATATTCGGTAGCAGCTACCCGTAACAAACCTGCACGCAGCATATAGTCACGCGCCAGATCAAACGGTGTTTCTGCCAGCGCAGCAATCAGGGACTCCAGCTGATCGCCGGCATCCTGTATGGTTAAGGTCCAGTTTTCAGCAGGTAATACCTGCTGATAACCGATACCCTCTTCTTCTATAATCACAGAACGTAATACCTCATGGCGTACTACAATTTCCCGCAACGCCGCCTCTAATGCCACGGTATTCACCGTTCCTTCCAGTTTCAATATGGCCGGAATATGGTAATGTGTGCTACCTTCCAGACGATCGATGAACCACAAACGTTCCTGGCTATACGATAATGGGATACGTTCCGGACGTGGCTGTACCACTGTTACCGGCGGTAAGGAGGTCTGACCCGTGTCTCCTGATACACGTGCAGCCAGTGTGGCTACCGTCGGATACAGGAATACTTCTTTCACCGTCAGCTCTACTGACAACGCTTTCCGTAACTGCGACAGCAAACGGATCGCCAGCAGGGAGTGACCACCCAACTCAAAGAAATTATCGTATATGCCTACACGCTCTACGCCCAGCAGTTGTTGCCAGATAGCCGCCAGCTGCGTTTCTGTTTCGTTACGTGGCGCTACATAGGTACGTTGCTGGATGGCATCGCCTACCGGATCTGGTAACGCTTTCTTATCTACTTTTCCATTCGCTGTCAGCGGGAAAGCTGGCAGTTCTACCAGCACAGGAATCATATACTCCGGCAGCTGCTCCTGTAACCATGCCTGCAACACCTCGCGTTTGTACTCCGGTGTTACCACCAGGTAACCCACCAGGCGTTTGATGCCGCTTTCATCGGCTTTCGCTACCACTACTGCTCCGGTTACTGTCTCATGTAAATGCATCGCATTTTCGATCTCACCCAGCTCAATGCGGTAACCACGAATCTTCACCTGGTCATCTATACGACCCAGGTATTCTATATTGCCATCAGGCAGCCAGCGACCTACGTCACCTGTTTTATACATACGGCCACCGTGATATGGATCGGCTATGAATTTTTCTGCCGTCAGGGCATCACGGTTCAGGTAACCACGCGCTACACCGATACCACCTACGGCTATTTCTCCCGGTACGCCATAAGGGCATAAGCCATGACCTGCATCCAGTACATACAGGTGCAGGTTCTGCACTGCTTTACCTACCGGCACATTCGCCGATACCGGCGCTTCCCGCATGAAGTAGAAGCTCACATCATCAGAAGCTTCCGTTGGACCATAGGCATTTACTACCGGAATACGGCCAAACGCAGGATGCGCAAACCATTGTTCCAGCAGCTGCCGTGATACCGCTTCTCCCGTTACCAGCAAATATTGCAGCGCCGACAGCTGTACGCCGCCATCATCCTGCAATACCGCCGTCAGGTAAGAAGGTACCAGCTGCAGTAAGGTAATACCACGTGCTTCTACATCGCGGATCATCGCATCCGGACGCAGGATCAGCGATTCCGGATAAATCACCGTACAACCTCCGCACAACAATGTGTTGATCATCTGCCAAACAGAAATATCAAACGTATATGGCGCCGTAAATGCCAGGGAAGTGGCTGCATTCATCTCAAACTCCGTGATCATCGCCAGCAGGTGATTGAGCAGCCCCGCATGTTCTACCAGTACGCCTTTCGGCTTGCCCGTAGAACCGGAAGTATAAATCACATACGCCAGTTGTTGCGGCGTAGTGGTGATAACAGGATTCGTTATCGGATACTGTGCCAGTATCTCCTGATCGCCATCCATAGAAATGATGGCCGTACCGGCAGGAATCACTCCCCGGCTGGCTTCAGAGGATACCAGTATCGTAGCGTTACTATCTTCTAAAATATAACCGATACGTTCGGCCGGGAATTTAGGATCAATCGGTACATATGCACCACCGGCTTTTATAATGCCGACAACACCGATGATCATTTCCAGGGAACGTTCTATACAGATCGGTACCAGCGTATCTGTCTTCACACCCGCCTGTATCAGGTGATGTGCCAGCTGATTGGCTTTCGCCAGCAAAGCACCGTATGTCAGTGTGGTTTCATTAAATGCCAGCGCAATCGCATCCGGTGTCAGCTGTGCCTGTTCTTCAAACAGCTGCACAAAAGTTTTATCGGCAGGATAAGGAACTACCGGACCACTGAATTGCTGCAGTAAGGTGGTAGCCTCTTCCTGTGCCAGTATCGACAGCTGGTTGATCTGTTGTTGCGGATTGGCTACGATCGCCTGTAACAGCTGCTCGTAGTGGCCAGCCATACGGTTGATGGTAGCTGCTGCAAACAGATCGGTACAATATTCAATGTTTAGTGATAAATCATGCGGACCTTCGGAAAGGGTGAATGTCAGGTCAAACAAGGCAGTAGTTTGTTCCGGCTCTTCTACCAGGAAGGCGGCTTCGCTCCAGGCAGCACGGGATACTTCCGGCGCCTGCTGCAGTTCAAACATCACCTGGAAGATCGGACTTCTGCTGAGGTCACGGGTTTTCACGACCGCTTCCACTACCTTTTCAAAAGGCATTTCCTGGTGTTCATATCCTTCCAGCAACGTTGTTTTGAGTTGTTGCAACAATTCCACGAAAGCAGGCGCACCACTCAGGTCGCTGCGTACTGCCAGGGTATTGATAAAGAATCCGACCAGTCCTTCTACTTCCTGCTGACCTCTACCTGCTACCGGTGTACCTACACAGATATCTTCCTGCGCGCTGTAGCGGAACAACAATACTTTAAAGGCAGCCAGCAACGTCATATAAAGCGTAGCCCCCTGTTGCAGACTCAGTTGGTTCAGTGATGCCGCAAGTGGTAATGGCAGCGGGAATTGTAACACGGCGCCATTACGGCTTTCCTGTACAGGCCGCACATAATCTGTTGGCAGATTAAGCGGTTCCACACCGGATAATTTTTTGCGCCAGTAAGCGATCTGACGGGCCAGTACATCCCCTTGCAGGTAAGCACGTTCCCAGATGGCATAATCAGCATATTGCAATGGCAACGGCTCCAGTTCTACTGGCTGTTGCGTTACATAGGCACTGTACAAAGCCGTCAGTTCACGAATCACTACCGACATAGACCAGCCATCGGAAGCAATGTGGTGCATGGTAATCACCAATGCCTGTACATCGCCGGATAAGCTGAACAATGCAGCGCGCATCATGTAGTCTGCTGACAGGTCGAATGGTTGCTGGATAAAGGCAGCCATCCGTTGTTGCGGCTGTGCCCCACCCTCGGCAATTAACATCTTCCAGTTGCCGGCTGGCAATATTTCCTGGAAGCCTGTTTCCTCTTCTGCGGACTGCCGTATAACGGTACGCAGGGATTCATGTCGTTCTACAATGTATTGCAATGCATACTGCAATGCATCCCGGTTTACATCACCTTCCAGTTTCAGCACTACCGGAATATGATAGTGTACACTGCCTTCCAGCTGATCAATGAACCACAGACGTTCCTGACCAAAAGACAATGGAATGCGGGCAGGTCTTTCCTGTTTGCTGATCACCGGCAATAAGGTACCGGAGCCTTGCTGTTGTTGTACATAAGCTGCCAGTGAGGCAATATTGGTATGTACAAACAGGTCTTTTACAATCAGCTCTGCAGATAAGGCCTTGCGGATAGCTCCCATCAGGCGTATCGCCAGCAGGGAGTGTCCACCCAGTTCAAAGAAATTATCGTATATACCTATCCGTTGGATACCTAACAACTCCTGCCAGATATTCACCAGGGTATTTTCAATGGTATTGCGGGGAGCAGTATAGCTGCGGCCAATGAGATCGCCGGCATCCGGATCCGGTAAAGCCTTGTGATTGACTTTTCCGTTAACCGTCAACGGCATTTCATCCAGGGTAACCCATAAAACAGGTACCATGTAATCCGGCAGCTGTGCTTTCAGCCAGGTCTGTATACCTTCCTTATCAAATCCTGGCGCCGCCACGATGTAGGCTACCAGACGTTTACCGCCGGTGGCATCTGCTTTGGCCAGCACCACACATTGTACTACTCCTTCGGATTGTTGCAGTACGTTTTCGATTTCTCCCAGCTCAATACGGTAACCGCGGATCTTCACCTGATTATCGGCACGACCCACAAATTCAATGTTACCATCCGGGAGCCAGCGACCGATATCGCCGGTACGGTATACCCGTTGTCCGGGCTGGAAAGGATTCTCTATGAATTTCTCCGCCGTCATTTCCGGCAGATGCAGATAACCTTTTGCCAAACCATCTCCACTCACCAATATTTCTCCCGGTACGCCTATCGGTACATGTTGCAGGTGTTTATCCACTACGTAAGCGCCGCGGTTACTCAACGGACGCCCTATTGGCACCGTAACCGGATAATCTGTTCCTGTTACCGGGTAATATAAAGCGTACGTAGTGTTTTCAGCAGGGCCATACATATGCAGCAGGTGCAATGCAGGATAAGCAGCTCTTAACCGTACCATGTGTTCTGCGGAAACTTTTTCACCTCCGGTGAATACATAGGTTAATCTCTCAAAAACAGTAATATCGGTGTTGATCAACTGATTGAACCAGGCCGTTGTTAAGAAGAGCGTATTCACTGCTTGCTCCTGCAGCAACTGTTTCAGTAAGCCGCTATCCAGCAGGGTTTTCTCAGGGCTCAGGATCAGACGGCCGCCATTCAGGAGCATACTCCAGTATTCGAAGGTTACCGCATCAAATGAAATAGCACCGGTAGATAACAGTACCTGTGTTGGTGCAAACGGATAGTAATCTGCTTCTTTCACCAGACTCACCACATTCCTGTGGGTAAGGATCACGCCTTTGGGCGTACCGGTGGATCCGGAAGTATACACGATGATAGCCGCATCTTCCGGTGATAACACAGGTGCCGTCCATGCCGTTATATCCAATTTCTCCAACTCATGCAGCTGATCAATGCAGATGATATTACCGGTGATGTCTGCTGCGGCAAATATTGTTTGTTGATAATCGCTGGTGGTTAATATCAGGCTGCTGCCCACATTTTCCCGGATGAACCGGATACGTTCCAATGGATAGGCCGGATCAACGGGAACATAAGCCGCACCCGCTTTCAGCACACCCAGGATACATACCATCATGTCAATATGCTTGTCCATGCACACGGGTATCAGCATACCTGTTGTTACGCCTTGCTGATGCAGGTAATGGGCCAGACGGGTGGTCTGTTCATCCAGTTCCTGATAGCTCAGGCGGGTATCTTCGTATACCAGGGCAATCGCATCTGGTCTGGCGGCTACCTGTTCTGCAAAGATGGCCACCATGGTTTTATCTTTCGGATAACTTACCACGGTACCTGCGAACATCGGCAACAGCTGCGCCAGTTCTGCTTCCGGTAAGCGGAAGCTCGTATGCATCAGCGCCTCATCCTGATGGAGGAAAGCTTCCAGTACCAGGTTGGAATAATCCAGCAAGTCCTGTATGTGTTTACCTGATTTCAGTTTTTTCCGGAGTGAATATTCTACCTGTAACTGATTACCGGTAATACTTACCGTACAATCCAGGAAGGTGTTGGTTAACTCATGGTCGCGGATCTTCACTTCCTCCTGACTTTCCAGCTGTCCGGCAGCAGTAGCGTCTTCACCCAGTTTCTCGTATACGTGGAAGTTGACAAAGTTGAAGATGGCATCGAAGAATGGATTCTCTTCCGCTGTTTGTTCACCGGTTATTTTGGTGATTTCAAAGAGACTGGTCCGATCGCGTTCTTTCAGCTGTACCAGTTTATCTTCTATCTGTGCGAAATAAGTTTTCCAGGTAGTGGATTGTCTTTCCAGTTGCATGCGCAGCGGAATGGTGTTCAGGAAACAGCCCAGCAGGCGGTCGCCATCTTCCAGTACCGGTCTGTTGTTTGTAACCAGACCAACAGTCACCTCTTCTTCATGTGTCAGCAGGTTCAGGGCAAACAGATAAGCGCCGAGGAAAAGTCCTTTCATCGATATTTTATCCCGCTGCGCCTTTTCTTTCAGCTGCTGATAGAAAGCCGGTGCATAACGGTAAGTCATGGCTTCCGCGGCAGTTTCCCTGGAGAAGATATCCAGGCGTTTGTAATCTGCCAGTTCATTTTTCCAGAATACCAGGTTAGCATCATTCCTCTTTGCTACCAGGCTTTCTATGATATAATCCTTATAGCTGCATTTCAGCGGTACCACTGGTATGGCAGCCTGTTGCTCCAGCAACATATCACACAGCGTAAATAATTCTGTATTCAGGGACGCCACACTCCAGCCATCCAGGATGGCGTGATGGAACTGGAATACGAGCAGGTTATGCTCTTTCAGCCGGAACACGCTGGCTTTCCACAACGGCGCTTTATCCACCACGAAAGGTGTTTTTCTTTCTTCCGCCAGGTATTCCTCTACGGTTTGTTTTACCAGGTTGCCGGAGGCATCCTGCAAATCAAACCAATCAATATGTATATCTACCTTGCTGTATACTACCTGCAGATCCTGTTCATCCTTTCCAATGTGGAAAGCGGTTCTCAGGATGCTGTGTTTAGCGGCTAATAACCGGTAAGCTTCCTGCAGGATTTCCGGCGTAAAGGCCGCCGTCATTTCGTATACGAACTGATCGTGGTACAAGGCATCTGCCGGATTTACCAGCGACACATAGATCATACCCCTTTCAATATCACTCATGGGGTATACATCTTCTACCAATGCTGCATCTGCCAGCTGAGGTAACACCTTGTTACGCAGTTCTTCCAATTCTGCTTTTACAGCTTCATATAATCTGGCTGTATCGTCGGCTTTTGTTTTTTCATCGAGCAAGGCGCCCAGTTGTGCAATCGTAGCTGCCTGGTAAACTTCAAATACTTTTACCTGTTTTTCCAGGACGCTGGCTATTTTGCTCACTACTTTAATTACCCGGATGGAATCACCGCCCAACGCGAAGAAATTATCGTGTATCCCTACCCGTTGTATGCCCAGCAGCTCCTGCCAGATATTCACCAGCTGGTGTTCTGTTTCTGTGCGTGGCGCTACGTATTCGTTGTCTGTCAGCAGGTCTGCATCCGGTTCTGGTAATGCTTTCCTGTTTACCTTACCATTGGTGGTTAATGGAATTTCTTCCAGTATTACCCACAAGGCAGGCACCATATATTCCGGCAGATGGATTTTCAGGTGAGCCTGTACCGCATCACGACTGAATCCTTCTTTTGGTACCACATATCCTACCAGCTGTTTGGTGCCGGTATGATCTGCTTTTGCGAGTACAACACCATTGCTCACCAGACCACTTTGTTGCAGCACATGTTCAATCTCTCCCAGCTCAATACGGAAACCACGGATCTTCACCTGGTCATCTATACGACCCAGGTATTCCAGGTTACCATCGGCATACCAACGTGCCAGGTCACCCGTGCGGTATAAACGCTCGCCCGCTGCAAAAGGACTGGCGATGAAACGGGTAGCCGTCAGCTCGTCGCGGTTCAGGTAACCACGCGCTACGCCGGCGCCGCCGATATATAATTCTCCGGCTACACCTACCGGCACCAGTGATTGGTGACTATCCAGGATGTAGGCCGTTAAAGTAGGAATAGGTTTACCAATTACACTGGCACTGCTGTTGACATGCGCAGCTGTCAGTTCCTGATAGGTTACGTGTACAGTGGTTTCTGTAATACCATACATGTTGATCAGGCGACTGGCCGGATACAGCTCCTGCCAAGGCTTCAGCTTCGCCGGATTCAGCGCTTCCCCACCGAAGATCACATACCGGATGGTAGTGGTGTTCGTACGCGCGGTCAGGTAATCCTGTACTACGTAGAAGGAAGATGGGGTTTGGTTCAATACGGTTACCCCTTCGCTGATCAGCAATTCACCGAACAAGCCGGTATCCTGTGTTACCGCTTTCGGTACGACCACCAGGCGACCGCCATAGAATAAGGCACCATACATTTCCCATACAGAGAAGTCGAAACAGAAAGAGTGGAACATCGTCCATACATCACTGCTGTTAAAATCATACAGCGGTTTATCTGTTTCAAATAAACGTACTACGTTTTCGTGTTCGATCAGTACGCCTTTCGGACGACCGGTAGAACCAGAGGTATAAATCACATACGCTACGTGTTGCGGTAAACGTACTACCGGCACCGTTGTTACCGGCTGCGCGCTGATGGCTGCGGCCTCTCCGTCTATCACTACCCGGTTGGCGATGTGCGTAAACAGGTGTTCATTACTGCGCTGACATACTACTACCTGTGCAGCTGTATCTTCCAGCATGTAATGAATACGATCTTCCGGATACAGTGGATCCATCGGTACATAGGCGCCACCCGCTTTCAGGACACCTAACATAGCCACAATCATATCCAGGCTGCGCTCTGCGCAAACAGGCACCAGGGTTTCCGGTTGTACACCTTTGCTGCGCAGGTAATGGCCCAGCTGATTGGCACGGGCATCCAGTTCCTGATAGGTCAGTTTTTCGGAGGCATATACTACCGCTACCGCATCAGGTGTACGTAAAGCCTGCGCTTCCAGCAGGTCTACAATGGTTTTATCTTTCGGATAACCAGCGGTTTCTCCTTTAAATACGTTGAGTAATTGTGTTTCTTCTGCCGCAGACAACATCCGCAGCTCGCTCAGTTTTTGTACCGGTGCGGCTACTATAGCCTGCAGCAATTGCTCATAGTGACGGGCCATCCGCTCAATGGTATCCGGACGGAATAAATCCGTGCAGTATTCCACTGACAGCGCCAATCCGTTTATTGTTTCTTCCAGCAGGAAGGTCAGATCAAATTTAGCGTTGGTATGCGCCGCTTCTTCTTCCAGGATGTTCAGACTGAAACCGGCATCACCCGCTTCTTCCGGCAGGTTCTGTAACACAAACATCACCTGTACCAGCGGACTGCGACTCATGTCACGGGTTTTCACCACAGTATCCACCACTTTTTCAAACGGCGTATCCTGGTGCTGATAAGCTGCCAGTAAGGTTTCTTTCACCTGCTGTAAGAGAGCCGTAAATACAGGATCACCACCGAGGTCGTTGCGGATAGCCAACGTATTGATGAAGAACCCGATCAGGCCCTCGATCTCCTGCTGACTTCTGCCTGCAATCGGCGTTCCTATGCAGATATCATCCTGGCTGCTATACCGATGCAACAGCACCTGGAAAGCAGTCATTAACGTCATGAAAAGCGTAACACCCTGTTGCTGACTCAAACGGTTCAATTGCTCCGTGAGTTCCAGGTTGAGGTGGAAGCTGGCAGCAGCGCCATTTCTACCCTGAATAGCCGGTCTCGTAAAGTCTGTTGGCAAGTCCAGCGTAGCCACACCGGACAACTGTTGTTTCCAGTAAGCCTGTTGCTGCGCCAACACATCACCTGACAGGTAGTTACGCTGCCAGATGGCAAAGTCGGCGTATTGAACCGGTAACTCCGGTAACACAGCCTCACGGCCATCCATATACGCACTATACAAAGCGGTGAGCTCACTTACTACGATGGAAGATGACCAACCATCAGAAGCAATGTGGTGCATATTGATCACCAAGATATGTTCGGTAGCAGACACCCGTAATAAACCTGCACGCAGCATATAGTCACGCGCCAGATCAAACGGTGTTTCTGCCAGCGCAGCAATCAGTACTTCCGGTTGCGTACCGGCATCTTGTATCGATAAGGTCCAGTTATCTGCCGGTAATACCTGCTGATAACCCGTACCGTCTTCTTCTATAATCACAGTGCGTAATACTTCGTGGCGCACCACAATCTGCTGCAATGCATACGATAGTCCCGCTACATCTACGGCGCCATTCAGTTTTAATACCGCCGGAATATGGTAATGGGTGCTACCTTCCAGGCGATCGATGAACCACAAACGTTCCTGGCTATACGATAATGGGATACGTTCCGGACGTGGCTGTACTGCTGTTACCGGTGGTAAGGAGGTCTGACCCGTGTCTCCGGATACCCGCGCAGCCAGTGTGGCTACCGTCGGATACAGGAATACTTCTTTCACCGTCAGCTCTACTGACAACGCTTTCCGTAACTGCGACAGCAAACGGATCGCCAGCAGGGAGTGACCACCCAACTCAAAGAAATTATCGTATATGCCTACACGTTCTACGCCCAGCAGTTGCTGCCAGATAGCCGCCAGTTGCGTTTCTGTTTCGTTGCGTGGCGCTACATACGTACGTTGCTGGATGGCATCGCCTACCGGATCAGGTAACGCTTTCTTATCTACTTTTCCATTCGCCGTCAGCGGGAAAGCTGGCAGTTCTACCAGCACAGGAATCATATACTCCGGCAGCTGCTCCTGTAACCATGCCTGCAACACCTCGCGTTTGTACTCCGGTGTTACCACCAGGTAACCCACCAGGCGTTTGATGCCGCTTTCATCGGCTTTCGCTACCACTACTGCTCCGGTTACTGTCTCATGTAAATGCATCGCATTTTCGATTTCACCCAGCTCAATGCGGTAACCACGAATCTTCACCTGGTCATCTATACGACCCAGGTATTCTATATTGCCATCAGGCAGCCAGCGACCTACGTCACCTGTTTTATACATACGGCCACCGTGATATGGATCGGCTATGAATTTTTCTGCCGTCAGGGCATCACGGTTCAGGTAACCACGCGCTACACCGATACCACCTACGGCTATTTCTCCCGGTACGCCATAAGGGCATAAACCATGGCCTGCATCCAGTACATACAGGTGCAGGTTCTGCACCGCCTTACCTACCGGTACATTCGCCGATACCGGTGCTTCCCGCATGAAGTAGAAGCTCACGTCATCAGAAGCTTCCGTTGGACCATAGGCATTTACTACCGGAATACGGCCAAACGCAGGATGCGCAAACCATTGTTCCAGCAGCTGCCGTGATACCGCTTCTCCCGTTACCAGCAAATATTGCAGCGCCGACAGCTGTACGCCGCCATCATCCTGTAATACCGCCGTCAGGTAAGAAGGTACCAGCTGCAGTAAGGTAATACCACGTGCTTCTACATCGCGGATCATTGCATCCGGACGCAGAATCAGCGACTCCGGATAAATCACCGTACAACCTCCGCATAATAACGTGTTGATCATCTGCCAAACAGAAATATCAAACGTATATGGCGCCGTAAATGCCAGGGAAGTGGCTGCATTCATCTCAAACTCCGTGATCATCGCCAACAGGTGATTGAGCAGCCCCGCATGTTCTACCAGTACGCCTTTCGGCTTGCCCGTAGAACCGGAAGTATAAATCACATACGCCAGTTGTTGCGGCGTAGTAGTGATAACCGGATTCGTTATCGGATACTGTGCCAGTATCTCCTGATCGCCATCCATAGAAATGATGGCCGTACCGGCAGGAATCACTTCCCGGCTGGTTTCTGAGGATACCAGTATCGTAGCGTTACTATCTTCTAAAATATAACCGATACGTTCGGCCGGGAATTTAGGATCAATCGGTACATATGCACCGCCGGCTTTCATAATGCCGACAACGCCGATGATCATTTCCAGGGAACGTTCTATACAGATTGGTACCAGCGTATCTGCCTTCACACCCGCCTGTATCAGGTGATGCGCCAGCTGATTGGCTTTCGCCAGCAAAGCACCGTATGTTAATGTGGTTTCATTAAATGCCAGCGCAATCGCATCCGGTGTCAGCTGTGCCTGTTCTTCGAACAGCTGCACAAAAGTTTTGCCAGTAGGATAAGGCACTACCGGACCACTGAATTGTTGCAGCAATGCGGCCGCTTCATCCGGCGCCAATATCGACAGTACATCGATCTGTTGCTGCGGATCAGCTACCACTGTGCGCAGTAACTGCTCATAATGCCGGGCCATCCGTTCGATGGTGGTGGCCGCAAAAATATCGGTGCAATACTCTACGCTCAGGAACAGGCCATTACCATTTTCTGACAGCGTGAAAGTAAGGTCAAATAAAGTAGTGGTATGTTGCGTTTCTTCCAGGGAGAAAGCAAAATCATCGTTTTCATCCTGAGATTTATCCGGTGATTGCTGCAGCTCAAACATTACCTGGAAGATCGGGCTTCTGCTGAGGTCACGTGTTTTCACTACGGTTTCTACCACTTTTTCAAATGGCATATCCTGGTGTGCGTATCCTTCCAGTAAGTTTGCTTTTACCTGTTGTAACAGCTGCTGGAAAGAAGGCGTGCCACTGAGGTCACTGCGGACAGCCAGCGTATTTACAAAGAAGCCCACCAGGCCTTCTACTTCGGCCTGTTTACGACCGGCTACCGGTGTACCCACACAGATATCTTCCTGGGCACTGTAGCGGTACATCAGTACCTTAAAGGCAGACAACAACGTCATGTATAACGTAGCTCCCTGTTGCAGGCTAAACTGATTCAGGGCGCCGGTTAATTCCTTATCCAGGGAGAATACCAGCACCGTACCGTTTCTGCTTTCATACAGCGGCCGTACGTAGTCGGTAGAGAGGTTCAGCACCTGCACACCGGCTAAGCGTTGCTTCCAGTAGGTTTCCTGTTTCGCCAGCAATGCGTCATCCAGGTGTGTTCTTTCCCAGATAGCGTAATCGGCATATTGCACCGGCAATGGCGCCAGCACAGGCGTACGTGCATGGATATACGCACTGTACAATTCTTTCAGCTCTTTAATCACAATTGCCGTAGACCAGCCATCAGAGGCGATGTGGTGTACCACAACGATGAGCATGTGCGCTTCTTCCGATAAAGAAATCAGCGATGCCCGCAACATATAATCGTTCGCCAGATCAAAAGGCGTATTGATATAAGCAGTAATATCTTCCCGTAATTCCGTACCGGTATGAATGGTGTCCATCTGCCAGCTATCTGCTGCAATAACTTCCTGGTAAGGATTACCATCGTCGGTTGTCTGACGGATAACGGTTCTGAGTACTTCGTGACGTTCCACGATATATTTCAGGGCATAAGCGAGGCCTTCGCGGCTGACAGCACCGGTTAAATTCAGGATCGCCGGAGAGTGATAGTGGGTGCTACCTTCCAGCTGATCAATAAACCATAAGCGTTCCTGTCCGAAAGACAACGGAATATGCGTGGGTCTCTCCTGTACTGTGATAGCGGGTAATATACCACCTGCTGACTGTAACGGGGTTACATACGCTGCCAGCTCGGCGATGGTCATGTATACAAAGAGGTCTTTGATTTCTACGGCCGCCTGCAGCTGTTCGCGGATAGCTACCTGCAAACGGATGATCAGCAGGGAGTGTCCGCCCAGTTCAAAGAAATTATCGTATATGCCTACCCGTTCTACTCCCAGGATATCCTGCCAGATGTTTACCAGCGTACTTTCCACGGGATTGCGCGGCGCTACGTAAGCTACGGTAGCAGATTCCTCACTTTCCGGATCAGGCAGTGTTTTACGGTTTACTTTACCGTTTACGGTGAGTGGCAGTTCGTTCATGGTTACCCATTGGGCCGGCACCATGTAATCCGGTAAACGGTCTTTCAGCCAGGCTTGTACAGCGGCTTTATCAAACTCCTCTTCCGGCACCACATACCCGATCAGGTATTTGCTGCCGCTATTGCCCACTTTAGCAATCACCACACACTGTTTCACCTGTGGGTGTTGCTGCAGTATATTCTCAATTTCTCCCAGCTCAATACGGAAACCACGGATCTTCACCTGGTCATCCGCACGACCCACAAATTCGATGTTACCATCTGGCAGCCAGCGAGCCAGGTCACCGGTACGATATACCCGTGCAGCCGGATTAAACGGATCAACGATAAATTTCTCCGCCGTCATTTCCGGCAGATGCAGGTAACCTGCGGCCAGACCGGAACCGCTCACCAGGATTTCACCCGGTACCCCTATTGGTACCAGCTGCTGGTGTTTATCGAGGATATAGGCGCCACGGTTGTACAACGGACGCCCAATCGGAATGGTACCCGGATAAGCGAATTCTGTTACCGGATAATACAGGGAGAACGTCGTATTTTCCGTAGGTCCGTATACGTGCACAATATTCAAGGCAGGATAAGCATGGCGCAGTTTCATCACATGCTCTACCGATACTTTTTCTCCACCTGTAAGTACATAATTCAGTCCGGCAAAGATTTCCACATCCGTATTCACCAGCTGATTAAACCAACCGGAAGTGATGAAGAAACCATTTACCTGTTTATCTATTAACAGCTGTTTTAACAGGCTGCTGTCCAGTAATTTTTTCTCAGGGCTCAACACCAGTTGTCCACCATTCAGCAAGGTACCCCAGTAGTCGAAGGTTACCGCGTCAAAAGAGGTGGAACCGGTAGATAATACAATGCTGTTTTCATTGAATGGGAAGTAAGCCGTGTCTTTCACCAGGCTCACTACGTTGCGGTGATTTACCAGCACACCTTTCGGATTACCGGTAGAACCGGAGGTATACATCACATAGGCCTGATCATCTGCTGTAAGCGCTACCACTGGCTGTACCGGGCTTTCCAGCGCAATCACATCTGCCATGATATCAATACAGATGCATTTACCTGCAAAACTTACCGCTTCAAACAAATCCTGCCAGTAGTCTAATGTTGTTAAGACCACACTGCTGCTGGTATCATCCAGTATAAAACGAAGACGTGCAGGCGGATGTGCAGGATCCAGCGGCACGTATACCGCACCCGCTTTCAGGATGGCCTGAATACCTACCATCATATCCACGCTTCTGTCGATACACACAGGAATCATCATGCCCGTGGTAACCCCTTCTGCCAGCAGGTAATGTGCCAGCTGATTCGAGAGTTCATCCAGTTGCCGGTAGGTCAGCTGGGCATCTTCAAATACCACTGCTACCGCATCCGGTCTGATCAGCGCCTGTTCTGCAAACAGGGTGGTAATGGTTTTGTTGTCCGGATAAGCGGTGGTTACGCCGGCTGCCAGTTGCAGCAAAGCATTCGCTTCTCCTTCCTGTAACATATTCAGGAAATCGATCTGTTGGGAAGGCTGTGCAACGATTGCTTTCAGCAGTTGTTCGTAGTGTCCCATCATTTGTATAATGGTCGCTTCCTTAAACAGGTCGGTGCAATATTCTACGTTCAGTACCAGCTCACCATCGGCTTCTCCCAGCATGAAAGAGAGATCTGATTTGGCAATGGTATGTGCGGTATTTTCCACAGACAAGGTGAGATCGCCTAATGTCAGATCTGGTGTTGCCGGTGTATTCTGCAACGTAAACATCACCTGGAATAAAGGACTGCGGCTACGGTCTCTCGTTTTCATAACCGTTTCCACCACCTTTTCAAAAGGTATATCCTGGTGATCATAGGCTGCCAGCAACGTTTCTTTTACCTGTGCCAGCAGGCCGATAAAGGTGGGGTTGTTACCCAGCTGATTTCTTACGGCCAGCATGTTGATGAAAAACCCGATCAGGTCTTCCAGCTCACGACGCCGTCTGCCGGCCAGTGGTGTACCTACACAAATATCTTCCTGTCCGCTGTAGCGATACAACAATACTTCAAAAGCAGCCAGCAATGTCATGTGCAGGGTAGCACCTTCCTGCTGGCTCAGTTTATTCAATGCACCGGTCAATGTACGATCGAGTACGCGACTGATAGCAGCACCATTGGTACTTTGTACGGCAGGACGCGGATAATCACCGGGTAAATTCAGCGGCTCCAGGTCTGCCAGCTGTTGCTGCCAGTATGCCTGCTGACCTGCGAGGATTTCGCCACTCAGGTATTCCCGTTGCCATACGGCAAAGTCGGCATATTGTATATCCATAGGTGGCAATGCCGGTGCTTCTCCTGCAGAGAAACCCGCATACAATGCCATCAGCTCATTTACAATTACAGACAGGGACCAGCCATCCGCAGCAATGTGATGTACGTTAATAGCCAGTACATGCTCCTGCTCCGTGAGCTTTATCAATCCCGCTTTCAACATATGATCTGCCTGCAGATCAAAGGGTGTTCTTATATATGCTGCTACGGTTTCTTCCAGCGTATCCGTGATTTCCACGTTATCCAGCTGCCAGCTATCCAGCTCCAGCAAATGCTGGTAAGCCTTCTTGCTTTGCTCAGATAAACGAATCACGGTGCGCAATACTTCATGCCGGTTAATAATGTATTGCAATGCCTGCTGTAAGGCCGCTTTGTTCAATGTACCTTTCAGTCTTAATACCGCCGGAATATGATAATGCACACTCCCTTCCAGCTGATCTATAAACCACAGCCTTTCCTGGCTGAATGACAACGGCAAGAGGGTATCGCCATCGCGGGGCACCGCAGTAATCCTATGCGTTTGCGCATTATCCTGCGATTTATTATCCTGGAAATAGGTGATGAGATATGCTTTATTGTTTCTCAGTTCATCCAGAAAAACATCATCTATTTCTGTATCCTCATGCATTTCAACGATCAGCTGATCATCATCCAGGAATATTTTAATTCCATTTTCATCAGCTTTCTGTAACAGTGCTTTTATTTCGGACAAATTAAAATCGGACATACTATAGGGTTATTAAGACTGATATTACAATACGATTCTCTTACGTTTCTTTTCTTCTGCCTGTATAGCTTCCACATGTTGCGCAAGGGCTTCAATGGTGGTGAGCTGGAAGAATGTTCTTACCGGTATTTCCATACGGAACTCATCAAAGATGGCAGCAGCAAGGCGCATCACCAGTAGTGAGTGCATCCCCAGTTCAAACAGGTTATCTTCCACCCCTGCTTTTTCCAACTGCAATAATTGTTGACAGATACCGGCCAGTATTTCTTCTGTTTTATTACGCGGCGCGACATAGGCATTTTTTGCCAGGGCTTCTCCTACCGGGTCCGGCAGGTTTTTCTTGTCTACCTTTCCGTTAGGTGTCAATGGTAAACGTTCCAGCGGAATAAGTACCGGTATCATGTATTCCGGCAACTTACCCTGCATGCAGGCAATGGCATCTTCTTTATTGTAGCCTGCTTTCGGCACTACATATCCGACCAGGCGCTTCATACCATTGTGATCTGTTTTTGCTACTACCACCGCCTGACTCACTTGGTCATACTGTTGCAGTACCGTTTCTATCTCACCCAGTTCTATACGGTAGCCGCGGATCTTCACCTGATCATCCATACGGCCCAGGTATTCAATATTGCCATCCGGCAGCCAACGACCTAAGTCACCGGTTTTATACATGCGCTGACCAGGATGGTAAGGATCTGCTACAAACTTTTCTGCTGTGAGATCCGGCCGGTTGAGATATCCTCTCGCTACCCCGATACCGCCTACACATATTTCTCCCGGTACACCATAGGTACACAATCTGCCATGTGCATCCAATACATACAGCTGCAGGTTACGGATAGGTTTACCTACCGGTACATTCACGTTGGCCGGTGCTTCTTCCATAAAGAAGAAGCTCACGTCATCGGATGCTTCTGTAGGACCATAGGCATTTGCTACCGGAATATTGCGGAAGTGCTCATGCCCAAACCACTGCTCCAGCAACTGCCGTTGTACGGCTTCACCAGTTACCAGCAAGTATTGCAGCGCTTCGAGCGTAACAGGCACATTGCCTTGCAATGCCGCTGTCAGATAAGAAGGTACTAATTGTAATAAGGTAACGCCCTGCTTGTCTACCCTGCTGATCAGGGCATCAGGACGGAGTATTAATTCATTCGGATAAATGATGGTTCTTCCGCCGCAGATCAGTGCATTCACCATCTGCCATACAGAAATATCAAACGTATACGGCGCGGTAAATGCCAGTATCGTTGCTTCATTCATATTGAATTCTTCCACCATGGCCAGCAGGTGGTTCAATAAGCCGGCATGTTCTACCAACACCCCTTTCGGCTTACCGGTAGAACCGGAGGTATATAACACATAAGCCAGATGTTCCGGTCCTGCTACAGGTGATGGTGCAGTAGTCAGCTGTTGCTGCCATAACTCTTCATCACCATCCACCGCCAGGATGGTGGCGCCGGTATCCGGCATCGTTGCTTTACTGTTAATATCAGCTAATACGATAGTCGCTTTACATTCTTCGAAGATGTAGGTAATCCTGTCTGCCGGGAAGGCCGGATCTACCGGTACATAAGCACCGCCCGCTTTCCAGATGGCCACTACACCGAGGATCATCGCTATACTTCTTTCGATACAGATAGGTATCATACTATCTGCCGCTACACCATTGGCGATGAGGTAACGGGCCAGCTGATTGGCACGGGCATCGAGTTCTGCATAGGTCAGCTGTGTGGATTCATACACCAATGCGATCGCATCCGGTGTACGTGCAGCCTGCTCTTCAAAAATGTGTACGAAGGTTTTACCTGTCGGATAAGGAATTTCAGGACCACTGAACAACTGCAGCAGGGTTTGTTCTTCCGCAGCCTCCATGATCCGCAGGGAACCAATGGTGCTGGCAGGTGTAGCCACTACTGCGCGCAGTAACTGTTCAAAATGTGTGATCATCCGCACAATGGTTTCTTCCTTAAACAGATCTACACAATATTCCACATAGCCGATCAATCCTGCTTCATCTTCTTTCAGCGACACACTCATGTCAAACATGGATGTGGTGTGTGCAGCGTTCTCCATTGATAACTCCAGGTCCTTTAAGGTAAAGGTGTCGGTGTCTGGTGCATTCTGCAGCTCAAACATTACCTGGAATAATGGATTCCTGCTGAGATCTCTTTCTTTCACCACGGCTTCCACTACTTTCTCAAATGGTATATCCTGGTGATCATATGCTTCCAGTAACATGGCCTTCACCTGTTGCAGCAACGCGCTGAAAGCAGGATCATTGCCCACATCTGTTCTGAGTGCGAGTGTATTCACAAAGAAACCGATCAGTCCTTCTGTTGCCTGCTGGGTTCTTCCTGCGATGGAAGTACCTACACAGATATCATCCTGTCCGGTATAGCGATGTAATAATATTTTAAAGGCAGATAATAATGTCATGAACAACGTCACGCCCTGTTCACCGGATAACTGCTGCAATGCTGTTGTCAGTTGTTTATCCAGGCGATACCAGTATACGGCACCACGGGAGCTTTGAATAGCCGGACGCGGATAATCTGTCAGCAGGTTGAGGGTATCAACTCCTCTCAGCTGTTGTTTCCAGTAGTCCAGTTTTTGTTCCAGTACGGCGCCTTTGAGGTAGGTGCGTTGCCATACCGCGTAGTCTGCATACTGGGCCGTTAATACCGGCAATACAACTGCCTGGTGGTTAACAGCGGCATCATACAACGTGGCTATTTCCTGTACGAGGATCGAAGAAGACCAGCCATCTGAGGCGATATGGTGCATCGTCAACACCAATACATGTTCTGTTTCATTTAACACCAGCAGGTGTGCCCGCAGCATATAGTCATCTGACAGGTTAAATGGTACTGCTACCAGCTCTGTCACATAAGCCATCAGGGCGGTATGATCTGCTGCAAAACTTTCTCCGTCAATGACGGTCAGTTTCCACTGGTCTGCCTCCCGTATCTGTTGGTAAGCCAGCCCCTGTACGGTCACCATGACGGTGCGCAGTACTTCATGCCGCTGTACGATGGTTTGTAAAGCCGTGGTCAGGGCATCCGTATGTAACTGTCCTTTCAGTCTTAAAACAGCCGGCATATGGTATTGTACGCTGCCTTCGAGGCGGTCAATAAACCACAGCCGTTCCTGTCCGAATGAAAGTGGAATCAGCGCAGGTCTGCTGCCGGCTTCGATACCTGGCAGTAATAATCCGCTGCTTGTTTCCTGTATATAGGCGGCCAGCTGTGCTACGGTAGCATGGGTAAAGATGGCTTTCACAGACACCTCTGTTTCCAACTGTATCCGGATAGCAGACATCAACCGCATGGTGAGCAGGGAGTGACCTCCCAGTGCAAAGAAATTATCGTATATACCTATCCGTTGTACACCCAGCAATTCCTGCCAGATAGCTACCAGTTTTTCTTCTGTAGCATTGCGCGGCGCTTCATAGCTGCTTTGCTGCAACATAGCTGCTACCGGATCAGGCAGGGCTTTACGGTTTACCTTACCATTGGATGTCAACGGAATGGTAGTCAGTTCTACCCACAAGGCAGGTACCATGTATTCCGGCAGATGGCTTTTCAACCAGCTCTGTACGGCTTCGCGGCTAAATCCTTCTTTCGGTACCACATATCCTACCAGCTGTTTGATACCCGCATGATCCGTTTTCGCCAGTACTACGCCACTGCTTACCAGACCACTTTGCTGCAGCACATGTTCTATTTCACCCAGCTCAATACGGTAGCCACGGATCTTCACCTGGTCATCTATACGACCCAGGTATTCCAGGTTACCATCCGG
Source organism: Chitinophaga nivalis (assembly GCF_025989125.1). Lineage (NCBI taxonomy): Bacteria > Pseudomonadati > Bacteroidota > Chitinophagia > Chitinophagales > Chitinophagaceae > Chitinophaga > Chitinophaga nivalis. Next base: position 7,381,620 of record NZ_JAPDNR010000001.1, read on the forward strand.
ATACCAGCGGGCCAGGTCACCGGTACGGTACAACCTTTCGCCCAGGATAAACGGACTGGCAATAAAGCGGGTAGCCGTCAGCTCGTCGCGGTTCAGGTAACCACGTGCTACACCGGCGCCACCGATATATAATTCTCCGGCTACACCCATCGGTACCAGCGACTGGTTACTATCCAGGATGTAAGCACTTAAAGTAGGAATAGGTTTACCGATGACACTCGCGCTGCTGCTGAGATGTGCCGCCGTCAGCTCCTGATAGGTTACGTGTACGGTGGTTTCTGTAATACCATACATGTTGATCAGGCGGCTGGCCGGATACAATTCCTGCCATGGTTTCAGCTTACCTGGATTCAATGCCTCTCCACCAAAGATCACATACCGGATGGTAGTGGTACTGGTACGGGCAGTCAGGTAATCCTGCAATACATAGAAGGAAGAAGGTGTTTGGTTCAGTACTGTTACCCCTTCGCTGATCAGCAGTTCACCAAACAAGCCGGTATCCTGCGTCACAGACTTCGGCACCACTACTACGCGGCCACCATAGAATAACGCGCCATACATTTCCCATACGGAGAAGTCGAAACAGAAAGAGTGGAACATCGTCCATACGTCGCTGCTGTTGAAATCATACAGTGGCGCATCTGTTTCAAACAGGCGTACTACGTTTTCGTTTTCTATCAATACGCCTTTCGGACGACCGGTAGAACCGGAAGTATAAATCACATAAGCCACATGATGTGGTAAACGTGTTACCGGCACGGCAGTAGCAGGTTGCTGCGCAATCAAAGCATCTGCATCTATTACCACCCGGTTAGCTATCTGTTCAAATAAATGTGCGCTACTGTTATCACATACGACTACTGTTGCGGCGGTGTCTTCCAGCATATACTGGATCCTGTCTTCCGGATAAGCCGGATCAATCGGCACATACGCAGCACCCGCTTTCAGGATACCCATGATACCTACGATCATTTCCAGGCTACGCTCTGTACAGATAGGCACGAGCGTTTCTACATCCACGCCTTTGCTACGCAGGTAATGTCCTAACTGATTGGCGCGTTCATCCAGTTCGCGATAGGTCAGGTGTGTTGCTTCATAGGTGACGGCGGTTGCATCCGGTGTCTGTTGTACCTGTGCTTCAAACAGGTCTATAATGGTTTTATCTTCCGGATAACCGGCCATCGTGCCAGAGAACTCGTGTAACAGCGTATGCTGTTCATTATCTGTTAACAGGGAAACTGTTCCCAGCTTCGCTTGTTTTACGGAGATGAGCTGTTGTAATACCTGCCGGAAATGCGCCGCCAGCTGATGTATATATACCGTATCCAGTAAGCCGGCATTGTAGCTGAACTGAATCTGTAGTTCTGTTCCGGCAATCACAATGATGCTCAGCGGATAGTTGGTATGTTCCTGCAGACCTGCGTCTTCTACCGTTAATTTCCATTGACCGGATTTTACGGCCTCACTCACAGGGTAGTTTTCATATACCAGGATACTGTCGAATAAGTCGCCTGATAATCCTGCCCAGCGTTGTACATCATTCAGCGGAGAATATTCATATTCCCTGGAGCGGATCTGGTCTTCCTGCAGTTGCAGCAACCAGTCTGTTACGCGCATGTCTCTGTTGATGCGTACATGCAGCGGCAGGGTATTAATGTATAATCCCACCCGTTGTTCAATACCCTGTAAAGCCACGTTACGACCAGATACCGTAGCACCATACACCACAGAATCCTGACCGGTATAATGGTGTAATATCCAGGCCCAGGCGCCCTGCATCACGGTATTTACTGTCAGCCCGTTTTGCTGTGCAAAAGCCTGCAGGCTGGTTGTAAATGCAGCATCGAGTAACAGGTTTTCTTTTTCGTAGCGGCCGGCACTCTTCGTGCGATCTGCCGTTACCGGAATGAAAGGCAGCAGGCTGGCTGCTTCCAGACCTTCCATATATTTACGCCAGTATTGTTCTTCTGCAGCTTTGTCCTGTGCATTGATATACCGGATATAATCTTCATAACGATCTTCTTCTCCGATCGATACTGTTTTACCTTCTGCATACCGCTCATACGCCTGCAACAATTCTTCCAGCAACACCGGTAAAGACCAGCCATCCAGCAACAGGTGATGATAAGTCCAGATCATGCGGTAGCTGGCATCGCCGGTGCGGAGTAAGGCTACGCGCATTAATGGCGGAGTCGTATAATCAAAACCCTGTGACTGATCTGCCAGGATAAAATGTGCAATGGCTTTTTCCTGTTCTGCGGCCGTCATATGCCGGTAATCCAGTACCTGGAACGGCAGTGCGGCTTTATGATGTACACATTGTACCGGTATGCCCAGCGTGGCGTAATTAAAGCTGCTGCGCAAAATACTATGCCGGCTTAATACATGTTCCCAGCTTTGTTGCAGCAGGGCCGTATCGGCATCATGTACGGTACAGATAAACTGTTCTACATAGGCAGCGGTATGATGATCATACAAACCATGGAACAACATCCCTTCCTGTAATCCGCTCAGGCGATAGATCGCAGATACGGCTGCGGCTACACCGGCAGGGCCATACAGGAACTGATCCAACTGGCGGTAGTGTACCTGACCGGTTAAACCATAATCAGAAGGTGTTGATATCGACGCTACTTGTTGTACACAGTGTGCGATCAACGTTTCCAGTTCGCGGCAATAAGCATCCGCAATCGCTGCAATGGTAGCCGCTTCATAGTGCAGGGTGCTATAGCTCCAGTGAAGCGATAACACGCCATTTTGCACCATACTGTTGATCGTAATCTGCTCTCTCAGGCGGTAGGTATCGCCGGCGTCTTTTCCGGCGGCTTCTGCTGCTGCCTGCAGCCAGGTATTACCCTGTGCAGCGGCATCGAGTTGACCCAGGTAGTTGAACACCAGCTGCCAGGGTTGTTCGCCCTGTAAAGCCGGTACCTGGTTGATATATTTCAATACGCCATAGCCCAGCCCTTTGTCCGGGATTTCGCGTAATTGTTCTTTAATACTTTTGATGAGATCACCTGCCGTATCACTATCACCGGTATGGAGTAACACCGGATAGAGATTGGTAAACCAACCCACGGTGCGGCTGATATCCACGTCTTTGCTGATTTCTTCCCGACCGTGGCCTTCCAGTCCGATCACCACATCTGTCTGACCGCTGCGGTTACTCAGGGTAGCCGCCAGCGCTGCCAATAACAGATCATTGATTTCGGTATGGTATGCTGCCGGTACTTCCTGCAACAGTTCACGGGTACGGTTCTCATCGAGCCCGATCGTATAGACGCCTGTATCTTTCAAATATACCGGTGCAGTGGTTTCCCGGTCTACCGGTAACTGATAATCCGCCTGTATGGCTTTCTCCCAGTAGTGTTGCTGCAACTGCACTCCCGGACGTTGTCCGTAGGCTGCCAGTGCCTGATACCATTGCCGGTAAGAAGTGCCTTTAACGCCCAGGCCTGTACGCTGTCCGGTCATCCGGTCTTCCAGCAGGCGGGCCAGGTCTTCCAGCAGAATACGCCAGGATACCACATCCACCGCGAGGTGATGCACAATCAGTAATAACCGGTCGTGGGTAGCCGTATCGGCTGTCCGGAATAATACCGGGCGGAATACATCCCCTTCCCTGATATTTAAACCTTCCTGATAGGATTGACCATACTGTGCGATCGCCTGTACCAGGTCTTTCTCAGCAGTGAGGTCTTTTACTTCCAGTCCGCTGTAATGAGTGCTATATAATTGTTCCCATCCGTCAGCTGTTTGTTGGTAACCTAAACGCAACGCATCATGGTGCGATTGTAAGGTATGCAGTACATCCAGCCATACTTCCGTGGTGATGGATTTATCTGTGGCGAGTAATACGTGCTGATTAAAATGATCCTGCACCGGCGTTTGTTCGAAGAACCATTGCTGAATCGGTAACAGGCCTGCTGTTCCGGACAGTTCGCCCTGCTCTCCGTCGTTGCCTCCTTCCTGTTTGCGGTTGAGTAATATATCTCCCAAACGGGCAATGGTCTGGTGTGCAAAAATATCCCGCGCCTGCAGGGCATAGCCCTGGCGTTTTACGCGGCTTACCACCTGAATGGTGATAATGGAATCGCCGCCGAGACGGAAGAAATTATCGTGTATCCCTACCCGTGGCACACCCAATAATTCTTCCCAGATACCTGCCAGTAATAATTCTGCTGCGTTGCGTGGTGCTACATATGCCGCATCGGTACGTTCTGCTGCCACTGGTTCCGGTAATGCCCTGCGGTTTACCTTACCATTAGACGTTAAAGGAATCGCGTCAAGCGTCACCCATAAAGCCGGTACCATATATTCCGGTAAACGGGCTTTCAACCACTTCTCTACTACTTCCTGGTCAAAGTCTTTATCTGCCACCACGTAGCCTACCAGGCGCTTGGTGCCCTGTGCATCCGTTTTAGCCAATACCACACTTTGCTGTACCAGTCCGCTCTGTTGCAACACGCTTTCAATTTCACCCAGCTCAATACGGTAGCCGCGGATCTTCACCTGGTCATCTATACGACCCAGGTATTCGATATTACCATCCGGTAACCACCGGGCAAGGTCGCCGGTACGATAAATACGTTCCTGGCTGCCATTGAAAGGTTGTCTGATAAATTTGCTTCTGCTTAATTCCGGCAGATTGAGATATCCCCGTGCCAGTCCGGCGCCGCCGATACACAATTCTCCGGCCACGCCTACCGGCACTTTATTTAACGCTGTATCTACTATATATAACTGTACATTTTCTATTGGCCGGCCTATTAAAATACCCCGTGCCAGCGGCTCCATACCATCAATGGTATTGAAGGTAAACACGCTGCAACCCACTGTTGACTCCGTAGGTCCGTACTCGTTAATCATCTCTACATCCAGCTTTCTATCCAGCCAGTACTGTACGTGATTCAGCTGTAATGCTTCTCCACCCAGTACCAGTCTTCTTGTCACGGCAAACTGTTCATTGAAGAACTGCTCCTGTTCAATCAGCTGCATGTGCGCCGGCGTCAGTTTAATGAAATCGTACGGCGCATATTGCAGCAGTAAAGGATCTTCAAATACTTCTGCACCATGACGGGAACCAATCACCACGGTTTTACCTGCCAGCAGCGGCATAAACATCGCGGTAAGAGAGGCATCGAACGTATAGGAGAAGTGTATAAAACTACCGGATGGATTATCATCCGCATTCATATACTTCGTCTGATTATTGCGGATATAATGTAACAAGGCCGCGTGCGAAATCATCACCCCTTTAGGCTTACCGGTACTACCGGAAGTATAGATGATGTATGCCAGCTGGCTACCCAAAGGATTTACCGGCAATACCGCAGTCTCCTGCTCGCGGATCTCTTCCACGCGTTCTTCCGGTACTACCTGCTGCAGGCCTGCTATGGCTGGTATCAGTTGTTTGCAACCGGTACTTGTTAACAGGATGGTCGCTTTACAGTCTTCCAGTATATACTGGATTCTGTCTTCCGGATAAGCCGGATCAATAGGTACATAGGCGCCTCCTGCTTTCAGAATACTCAGGATAGCGACGAGCATTTCCGGACTCTTCTCTATACAAACCGGTACCAGTACTTCTGCCTGTACACCGAGTGTACGCAGGTAGCGGGCCAGCTGATTGGTACGTTCATCCAGTTCGTGGTAAGTGAGGGTACCATTCACACCGGCGATGGCAATAGCCTCCGGCGTGCGCAATACCTGTACCGCCAGCCACGACATCATCGTTTCCTGCTCCTGCGGCAAGAGGCCTGTTGGCGCTCCTTCCAGCGTCAGCAATTCCTCTTGTTCTGCGGTGGTTAACAGGCTAAGCTGATCCAGCGTAGCCACACCAGCTATCGTGATTTGTTGTAAAATATTTTCAAAGTGCGCCGCCAGTTTTTCCACATAGGTGGCTTCCAGCAACGTGGTATTATAACTGAATTGGATGGTGATCTGCTGTGCAGCGGCAATGATAATATTCAGCGGATAGTTGGTATGTTCATGTACGGCTACCTCTCCTATTTTCAGCTTCCACTGTGCCGACTTCACCACTTCACTCACCGGATAGTTTTCATATACCAACAAGCTGTCGAACAATTCACCGGCAGTATTGGTCCAGCGTTGTACCACATTCAGCGGGGTATATTCATACTCTCTGGAACGGATCTGATCCTGTTGCAGTGCCATCAGCCAGGCAGCAATATCTTCCTGTCCCTGATTGAACTGCGCATGCAGCGGCAGGGTATTGATGTATAAACCCACCCGTTGCTCTACTCCAGCCAATGCGCCGTTACGACCGGATACGGTTACCCCATACACCACATTCGTTGCACCTGTGTATTTATGTAATATCCAGCTCCAAACGCCCTGCATCAGCGTGTTTACTGTAATGCCCTGTTGCTGTGCATACGTCTGTACCTGTTCTGTCAGCGTGGTATCCAGTGACAACAGTACATCACTGTAAGCGCCGATACCTTTGGTACGATCTGCTGCCGCCGGAATAAACGGCAGGAGGCTGCCGGCATCCAGCCCTTTCATATAGCCGCGCCAGTAAGCTTCTTCTGCGGCTTTATCCCTTGCATCTATATAACGGATATAATCTTCATAACGGTCTTCTGTTTCCAGCACCAGTGTTGCACCTGCTGCCAGCGATTCGTATGCCTCCAGGAGTTCTCCTATCAATACCGGAATAGACCAGCCATCCAGTAACAAGTGGTGGAAAGTCCATACCATCTGATAACGGTCTGCCGCTGTTTGCAGCAGGGTAATGCGCATCAGTGGCGGCTGCTGATAATCGAAGCCGGTGGCACTGTCTCTCCGGAGAAATGCCTGCAGCGCATCTGCTGACTGCTGCCGGTAGTCCAGTACTTCAAATGGTAATGTTACCTGGCGGTAAACATACTGCACCGGAATCCGCAACGCTTCGTAATCAAATCCGCTGCGCAGGATACTGTGGCTGCTTAATACGTGCTCCCAGCTTTGCTGCAGCAAGGCGGTATCCACCTCACTCACGGTACATACAAACTGTTCAATGTAAGCCGCTGCATGATCATCATACAGGCCATGGAACAACATCCCTTCCTGCAAACCACTGAGGCGGTAGATCGCGGTAACTTTTTCAGACAACTGATTCGGACCATACAGGAACTGATCCAGCTGACGGTAAGGCACGATGCCGGTTAAACCATAGTCAGATGGTGTAAACAAAGGCGCTTGCTGACCCTGCAGAACACAATGTGCAATGAGCGCTTCCAGTTCCTGGCGGTAGCTGTCTGCGATCGCTTCAATCGTTGCTGCATCAAAATGCAGGCTGCTGTAACTCCAGTGAAGTGATAATACCCCACCTTGTACCAGGCTGTTTACGGTGATGCGTTCCCGTAGTATATAGTCTTCACTTACATCGCGGCCGGCTGATTCTGTTGCCACGGCAATAAGCTCACTGTTCTGTGTTACGCCATCCAGCTGTCCCAGGTAGTTAAATACCAGGTCCCAGGGCTGCGCGCCCTGTAATGCCGGTATACGGTTGATGTATTTCAATACGCCATAACCCAGGCCTTTGTCGGGTATTTCGCGTAATTGTTCTTTTATACTTTTGATGAGATCACCTACACTATCATTATCCCGGGTATTTAACAACACTGGATACAGGTTGGTAAACCATCCCACTGTGCGGCTGATATCCACCTCTCTGCTGATTTCCTCGCGGCCGTGACCTTCCAGTCCGATCACCACTTTTGTCTGGCCACTGCGGGCACTTAATACACGCGCCAGTGCCGTTAACAGGATATCATTGATTTCGGTATGGTAAGCGGCCGGCACTTCCTGCAACAGCTGACGCGTATGTGCCGCATCCAGTGCAGTAGTATAATGTCCGGTATCTTTCAAACGGGCCGGCTCTGTGGTGCTACGGTCTGCCGGCAAACGGAAATCTGCCTGTGCTACCGAAGCCCAATAGCTTTGCTGTGCCAGCACTGCCGGATTTTGTCCATAGGCAGCCAATGCGGCATGCCATTGCCGGTAAGACGAACCTTTAACGCCCAGGCCTGTACGAACACCTTTCAACCGGTCTTCCAGCAGGCGGGAAAGGTCTTCCAGCAAAATGCGCCAGGACACCGCATCTACTGCCAGGTGATGTATAACCAGCAACAAACGGTTATGGGTGGCAGTATCCGGCGTCCGGAATAATACGGCGCGGAATAGACTACCCTCCTGTATATCGAGGCTTTCCTGGTATGCTTTACTGTGTGCTGTAAGTTCTGCTGCAAGATCTTTGGCAGCAGACAGGTCCACCATTTCCGGCTGACTGTACTGCGCCGTATACAACTGTTCCCAGTTGCCATCTGTCAACTGATAGCGGAAACGCAGTGTATCATGCTGTGTCTGCAGGGTGTGCAGCACATCTGTCAGCAATAATTCCGGTATTTTTTTATCGATCGTTAATAAAACACTCTGGTTGAAATGATCCTGTACTGGTGTTTGTTCGAAGAACCATTGCTGAATCGGTAACAGGCCTGCTACTCCAGCCAGTTCCGCCTGTTCGCCTTGTATACCACCCGCTTCTTTGCGTGACCGTAATACTTCACTCAAACGGCTGATGGTCTGATAAGCAAAAATGTCCCGCGCCTGCAAATTGTAGCCCTCGCGTTTCACCCGGCTTACCACCTGGATCGTGATAATGGAATCGCCACCCAGTTTAAAGAAATTATCGTGTATGCCTACACGTTTTACGCCCAGCACATCCTGCCAGATATTTGCCAGCAATACTTCGGTAGCATTACGTGGCGCCGCATAAGCGGTATCAGACAGTTCCACCATATCCGGTTCCGGCAATGCATTCCGGTTTACCTTACCATTGGCAGTCAATGGAATGATATCCAATACTACCCAGATAGCAGGTACCATGTACTCCGGCAAACGTGCTTTCAACGTAGTTTCAACCAATGCCTGATCAAAACGGTCTGTCACGGCTACATAACCCACCAGCCGTTTATGACCGTTGGCATCTGCTTTCGCCAGTACTACGCCTTGTTTTACCAGACCACTCTGTTGCAGTACACTTTCTATCTCTCCCAGCTCAATACGGTAACCGCGGATCTTCACCTGGTCATCCACACGGCCCAGGTACTCCACATTACCATCCGGCAGCCAGCGGGCCAGGTCACCTGTACGGTACATCCGGTCGCCTGCCTGATCACTGAATGGGTTAGTTACAAATTTTTCTGCGGTCAGTTCCGGCATGTTGAGGTAGCCACGTGCCACCTGTACACCACTTACACACAACTCACCCGCCACACCTACTGGTACCGGCTCTCCGCCTGGTCCCAGGATGAATATTTTTGTATGGGATACAGCGCGACCGATAGGCGGCACACCTGCTCCCGTAGTATGATCTAATGTATAATAACTGGTCACCACTGTATTTTCCGTAGGACCATAGTTGTTCACCAGTTTGAATGTTAATCCATCCAGGGTTACTGCCGGCAAACGATCCCCACCTGTCAGCAGGTAAGTCAGCGAAGCACCCTGACCACGCAGGCTGCTGATTACAGCCGGTACCAGGCCCGTAGCCACAAAGCTGTGGGTGATACCTGCCGTCAGGTAGAAAGCCGGTAATTTATCCGGAGATACGCGCGTATCGTCATCTACCAGGTATACGCTGCTGCCGTTCACCAGATAAGGCCATACTTCCCAGCCAAAGGCATCGAAGCCAATACTGGCCATAGCAGTAGCGCGGCTATCTGTGGTTACCTGATACGTATAGGCATGCCAGTGAGTCAGGTTTACCACGTTGTGATGCGTCACCATCACCCCTTTCGGACGACCGGTAGAACCGGAGGTATAAATAACATACGCCAGGTCCGCAGGGGTAATAGTTACATTTACCGCGGTGGTTGCTACTGCTGCCAACAGCGTGTTATCATCCAGCGAAACCGTATTGATATCGGTGATCAGATGTGCATAATCCGTTGTTGTCAGTACCAGTGTTGCTTTTACATCAGATAACATATAGGCAATCCTGTCTGCAGGATAAGTCGTATCTACCGGTACATACGCCGCTCCGGCTTTCAGCACACCCAGCATACCTGCCAGCAATGCCGGCCGGCGATCGGTACAAACAGGTACCAATGCTCCTGGCTGAATACCTTGTGCGATCAGGTAATGTGCCACCCGGTTCGCTTGTTCCTCCAGCTGACGATACGTCCATACCCTATCACCGCTTACTACTGCTGTAGCATCCGGTGTACGTTGTGCCTGTGCAGCAAACAGGTCCACCAGTGTATGCGTGGTATCCAACGGATAACCTGCCTGTGTAGCTGGTAAATGTTGCTGTAAAGTGATACGTTCTTCCGCCGTCAGTAAAGAGAGGCTGCCCAGCTTCGCACTTTCACTGGCAATCATCTGTTGCAATACCTGGCTGAAATGTCCGGCCAGCTGCCGTACATATTGTTCTTCCAGCAAAGCTTTGTTATAGCTGAACTGTATGTGAATATCTGCGGCGGCGGCAATCACAATACTCAACGGATAGTTGGTATGCTCATTCAGCTGAATATCGCTGATGGCCATTTTCCAATGAGCAGATTTTACGGCTTCGCCTACCGGATAGTTTTCATATACCAGCAAACTATCAAACAGGTCTCCTGAAATACCAGACCAACGCTGGATATTATTCAACGGGGTATATTCATATTCTCTGGAACGGATCTGCTCTTCCTGCAGCTGCCGCAACCAAATCGCTACTTCCTGTTCGCGGTCTACCGGTATGTGTAATGGCAGGGTGTTGATATACATCCCTACTTTTTGTTCGATGCCGGGTAATGCACTGTTTCTGCCGGAAACCGTCACACCAAATACCACGGATTCACTCCGGGTATAATTATGCAGGATCCAGCCCCAGGCGCCCTGCATGAGGGTATTCACCGTTAATCCGTGGCGTTGTGCATATGCCTGTATAGCTGTAGTGATGGTGGCATCCAGTATCAGGTGTTCTTTTTCATACACGCCGATACCTTTGGTACGGTTGGCGCCTGCAGGGATAAACGGTAACAGACCCGGATTTTCCAGTCCGCCGATATAACCGCGCCAGTACTGCTCTTCTGCAGCTTTGTCCTGACGGGCCACATAACGGATATAATCTTCATAACGATCTTCTTCTTCCAACACCAATGGTGTACCTGCCGACAGGTTTTCGTATGCCTGTAACAGTTCTGCTATCAATACCGGCAATGACCAGCCATCGAGTAACAGGTGATGATACGTCCACACCATACGATACGCCGTATCGCTGATTTGCAGCAATGTGATCCGCATCAGTGGCGGTACGGTGTAATCAAAACCTCTTGCCTGATCGGCACGGATATAGGCTGCAATAGCCGTATCACTACCAGCATGCCGGTAATCCAGCACTTCAAACGGGAGGGTAACGTTTTCGTATACACATTGTACCGGTACCGACAGCGCCTCATAATTAAAGCTGCTGCGCAGAATGCTATGCCGGGAGAGCACATGCTCCCAGCTTTGCTGTAACAAGGCAGTATCTACGTTACTAACCGTGCATACAAACTGTTCGATATAGGCTACGGTATGATCATCATACAACCCATGGAACAACATCCCTTCCTGCAAACCACTCAGGCGGTAGATCGCCGTTACTTTTCCGGCCAGCTGATCAGGACCATACAGGAACTGATCCAGCTGGCGATAAGGTACTACGCCGGTTAAACCATAATCGGATGGTGTAAACAACGCCGCTTTTCCTGCCTGCTGCACACAATGTGCAATCAGTGTTTCCAGCTCATGCCGGTAGGCATCCGCCATACCCGCCACAGTAGCCGCATCATAATGCAGGGTGCTGAAAGTCCAGTTCAGCGATAATACGCCGCCCTGTACCATACTGTTTACGGTGATGCGTTCCCGTAATACGTACTCCGCACTCACTTCCCTGCCTGCTGCTTCTCCGGCAACATGTAAGTGTTCACTGTTCTGTGTTACGCCATCCAGCTGACCCAGATAGTTGAACACCAGCTCCCAGGGCTGTACACCCTGCAGGGCTGGCAAACGGTTGATATATTTCAATACGCCATAACCCAGGCCTTTGTCCGGAATTTCGCGTAACTGTTCTTTTATGCTTTTGATGAGATCTCCTGCGGTGGCACTATCCTGGGTGTTCAACAACACCGGATAGAGATTCGTAAACCATCCTACGGTACGGCTGATATCTGCCTCTTTGCTGATTTCCTCACGGCCGTGTCCTTCCAGTCCGACTACTACTTTTGTTTTGCCGCTGCGGGTGCTTAATACGCGGGCCAATGCTGCCAGTAAGATGTCATTGATCTCGGTATGGTAAGCTGCCGGCACTTCCTGCAATAACTGACGGGTATGTGCGGCATCCAGTTCAATGGTATAGTGTCCGGTATCTTTCAGACGGGCCTGCTCTGTGATCTCTTCCGCTTCCGGCTGCTGATAGCCGGCCTTCATCACCTGTTCCCAGTAGTTTTGCTGCGACAATACATCGGGTCGCTGTCCATAAGCCGCCAGGGTGGCATACCATTGCCGGTAAGAAGTACCTTTAACGCCCAGGCCTGTACGAATACCTTTTAACCGGTCTTCCAGCAGGCGGGATAAATCTTCCAGCAAAATGCGCCAGGACACAACGTCTACTGACAGGTGATGAATAACCAGCACTAAACGGTTGTAGGTCTCTGCGTCAGCAGTGCGGAAAAATACCGCACGGAATACCTCACCCTTGCGGATCTGCAGGCTTTCCTGGTATTGCTGACCATATATAGCGATGTCTTGCTGCAGGTCTGTTGTGGCAGACAGGTCAACAATTTCCGGCTGACTGTACTGTGCCGTATACAACTGCTCCCAGTTACCATTTACCTCCTGGTAACGGAAACGCAGCGCATCATGATGTAACTGCAGCTCGTGCAATACATCTGACAATAATGACGTTGGTATTTTTTTATCGATGGATAATACAACATGCTGATTAAAATGATCCTGCACCGGTGCTTGTTCAAAGAACCATTGCTGAATCGGCAACAGGCCGGCTACGCCAGACAATTCTGCCTGTTCGCCCTGTGTACCGCCTGTTTCTTTGCGTGACTGTAATACGTCACTCAAACGGCTGATGGTCTGATACACAAAAATATCCCGTGCCTGCAGGCTGTAACCTTCGCGTTTTACCCGGCTTACCACCTGAATGGTGATAATGGAATCGCCACCCAGTTTAAAGAAATTATCGTGTATACCTACACGTTTTACGCCCAGCACATCCTGCCAGATATTTGCCAGCAATACTTCCGTAGCATTACGAGGCGCGGTATATACTGTATCGGACAACTCTGTGGTATCCGGTTCCGGTAATGCATTCCGGTTTACCTTACCATTGGATGTTAATGGAATCGCGTCTAATACCACCCAGATAGCAGGTACCATGTACTCCGGCAAACGTGCTTTCAACGTGGTTTCTACGAGCGCCTGATCAAAATTGTCTTTGGCAGTTACATAACCTACCAGGCGTTTATGGCCGTTGGCATCTGCTTTCGCCAGTACTACGCCTTGTTTCACCAGCCCACTCTGTTGCAGTACACTTTCTATTTCACCCAGCTCAATACGGTAACCACGGATCTTCACCTGATCATCCACACGGCCCAGGTACTCCACATTACCATCCGGCAGCCAGCGGGCCAGATCTCCTGTGCGGTACATCCGGTCGCCTGCCTGATCACTGAATGGATTAGTTACAAATTTTTCTGCGGTCAGTGCCGGCATATTCAGGTAACCACGCGCTACCTGTACACCACTTACACACAATTCTCCGGCAACACCCACCGGTACCGGCTCTCCGCCTGGTCCGAGGATATATATTTTTGTATGGGATACGGCACGACCGATAGGCGGTGCGCCGGCTCCTGTATGATGTGCTAATGTATAATAGCTGGTCACCACAGTATTTTCTGTAGGACCATAGTTGTTCACCAGTTTAAACGTTAATCCGTCGAGGGTTACTGCCGGCAAACGATCCCCACCTGTCAGCAGGTAAGTTAAGGAAGCCTCCTGGCCACGCAGACTGCTGATCACGGCTGGTACCAGGCCCGTAGCTACGAAGCTGTGGGTAATACCAGCTGCGAGATAAAAAGCCGGCAGTCTGTCCGGAGACAAACGCGTATCATCATCTACCAGGTAGATACTGCTACCATTCAGCAGATAAGGCCATACCTCCCAGCCAAAGGCATCGAAGCCAATACTGGCCATGGCAGTAGCACGGCTATCTGCGGTTACCTGATACGTATAGGCATGCCAGTGAGTCAGGTTTACTACGTTGTGATGCGTCACCATCACCCCTTTCGGACGACCGGTAGAACCGGAGGTATAAATAACATACGCCAGGTCGGCAGGTGTAATGGCTACATTTACCGCGGTGGTGGCTACTTCTGCCAACAGTGTGTTATCATCCAGCGACACCGTATTCACATCGGCGATCAGGTGTGCATAATCCGTTGTCGTGAGTACCAGCGCCGCTTTTACATCAGACAACATATAGGCGATCCTATCGGCAGGATACGTCGTATCTACCGGTACATAAGCCGCACCGGCTTTCAGGATACCCAGCATACCTGCCAGCAATGCCGGCCGGCGATCGGTACAAACAGGCACCAATGCACCTGGCTGAATACCCTGTGCAATCAGGTAATGCGCCACACGATTCGCTTGTTCCTCCAGCTGGCGATAAGTCCATACCGTATCACCGCTTACTACCGCGGTAGCATCCGGTGTACGTTGTACCTGTGCGGTAAACAGGGAAACCAGGTTGTGTTGTGCATCCAGCGGATAAGCAGCCGGATCAGCAGCATACACTTGCAGCAACTGTTCCTTATCTGCTACCGTCAGCATTGGTAATACACTCACTAATTGGGTAGGCGCTACCAGCACAGAACGAAGCAACTGTTCGTAATGACGGATGATATTCAATATGGTTTGCTCCGCGAACAGGTCTGTACAATATTCAAGTGAAAGCAGCAAACCATCTGCCTGTTCTACGGCAGTAACACTCAGGTCAAATTTGGCTACGGTTTGTTTCACCGTTTGTGCAGTTACCGTCAGATCGCCCAGTGATAAGGCGGTTTCTTCCGGGGTATTCTGCAGCGCAAACAATACCTGGAACAATGGACTATAGGCCGGGTTTCTTTCTGTTACAACCGTTTCTGTTATCTTTTCAAAAGGCAGATCCTGGTGATCATACCCTTCCAGTAAGTTCGTTTTTACCTGTTGCAGGAAAGCGGAGAAAGCAGGCGTACCACTCAGGTCACTGCGTATAGCCAGCGTGTTTACAAAGAAACCAATCAACCCTTCTACTTCCTGCTGACGACGACCCGCCACCGGAATCCCCACGCTGATATCTTCCTGCCGGCTGTAGCGGTATAATAATACCTGGAAGGTGGCCAGCAATGTCATGTACAGGGTTACATTTTCCTTCCGGCTAAACCCATGCAGCGCATTGAGTAATTCCTGGTCCAGTAATACCTGTGTAGTAGCACCCTTCGTGCTTTGCACCGCAGGCCGCGGATAATCTACCGGCAACTCCAATGGTGCTACACCACTCAGCTTCTGTATCCAGTAGGCTTTTTGTTGTTCCAGCCGCTCACCGGACATATACCCACGTTGCCACAACGCATAATCTGCATATTGCACCGGTAACGGTGATAATGCCGACGCACGGCCGGCAACTGCTGCGGCATATAACTCAGACAGTTCCTGGATCATGATACCAACAGACCAGCCATCCGCTGCAATATGGTGTACGATGCACACCAGTATATGTTCTTCCGCTGTCACGGATATCACGCCTGCACGCAACATATAATCCTGCTGCAGGTTAAAAGGACGGTTGATGAAAGCCGCAATCGTTGCTTCCGCATCACTGGTCTCCAGGGTATCCAGCAGCCAATTATCTGCTGTCTGTATCTGCTGGTAAGCGGTATCTGCACCGGCAGTGGGCCGTACTACCGTACGCAGCACTTCGTGCCGGTTCACAATTTGCTGCAAAGCAGTTTGCAGGGCAGCATGATGTAACTGACCTGTTAATTTTAATACTGCCGGAATATGATAATGTACGGAGCCATCCAGCTGATCAATTACCCATAATCTTTCCTGACTGAAAGATAACGGAATATGTTCCGGCCGCTCCTGTATCGTGAGCGGTGGCAATAACGCCGTATTGGCGTTACCCGTGATCACCTGTGCCATAGCTGCCACCGTACGGTGAACAAATACATCCTTCACGGTAATCTCTGCCGACAGTTCTTTCCGGATAGCTGCTACCAGGCGCATAGCCAGTAACGAGTGACCTCCCAGTTTAAAGAACTCATCGTGTATGCCTACCCGTGGTATATCGAGCAGTTGTTGCCAGATACGCACTACCGCTTCTTCCGTAGCTGTTCGTGGCGCTACGTAATCCGCCGTCAGGGCAACACTCATATCCGGGTCCGGCAAGGCTTTACGGTTAATTTTTCCGTTGGCCGTCAGCGGAATTTCTTCCAGCACGATCCAGATGCCGGGCACCATATAATCCGGTAGCCGGGCACTCAACCAGCCTTGTACTGTTTCTTCATTAAATTCACCTTTTGGTACAGCATAGCCTACCAACCGTTTATTACCGGTATTATCCGGTTTGGCTACCACCACACAACGATATACCAGTCCACTTTCCTGCAACACATTTTCAATCTCGCCCAACTCAATGCGGTAACCTCTTATTTTTACCTGGTCATCGATACGACCTAAACATTCAATATTTCCATCCGGTAACCAACGGGCCAGATCGCCGCTGTAATACAGGCGTTCTCCGGATTTATACGGATGCGGAATGAATTTTTCCGCTGTCAGTGTTTCCCGGTTAAGGTATCCACGTGCCAGCTGTATACCGCTGATACATAATTCTCCGATAACACCCACTGGACACAGTTGACCATTTTTATCCAGTATGCAGATGTCTGTATTATTTAACGGCTGACCGATCGTTATCTTTTCAGCAGCCTTTAATTCTTTTACGGTAGCCCATATCGTTGCCTCTGTAGGACCATAGAGGTTCCACACCGGCTGATCGCTCAGTGCCACCAGTTTATCTTTCAGCTCTTCCTTGATGGCCTCCCCTCCTGTCAGGACGGTTACG
This sequence comes from Chitinophaga nivalis, assembly GCF_025989125.1. Lineage (NCBI taxonomy): Bacteria > Pseudomonadati > Bacteroidota > Chitinophagia > Chitinophagales > Chitinophagaceae > Chitinophaga > Chitinophaga nivalis. The sequence goes on from NZ_JAPDNR010000001.1 coordinate 7,398,784, forward strand.
CCTTCTTTATTCTGCCAGCCAGCATCTATCAGCATCTGCCAGGTAGCTGGCGTAGCCTGCATAAAAGCAGGGCGGTGCTGTGTCAGCTGCTCCATCAGCAGGAAAGCATCCATTGCCTGCTCGCGGGCAGCAACAATTACTTTTCCACCGGCGGTCAGCGGCAGGAAGAATTCCAGGTAAGCAATATCAAAACAATAGGTAGTTACGGCCAGTAAGCTGGAATCAGCAGATACAGCCAGTGTTTCCTGCATCGCATACAGGAAGTTCAGTAATGACCTGTGTTCAATGATCACCCCTTTAGGCATACCGGTAGACCCGGAAGTATAGATCACATAGGCAGCCTGTTCTGGCGCCGGTGGTACGGCCAGCGCTGTTTCCGGGTACTGTGCAATTGCTGCAGCGGCTTTATCCAGTAATACCACCTCTTTGATGCCGGTGATAGTCTCCAGGGCTGTCACGCTATCGCTGCTACTAACAACAAAAGTAGCTGCCGTATCTTCCAGCATATACCGGATACGGTCTGCCGGATATACCGGTTCAATGGGAACGAATGTAGCACCCGCTTTTAATATCCCCATTATGCCGATGAGCATATCCAGGCTACGGTGTATACATACCGGTATCAGCATACCAGGCTGTACGCCTTTATCCTGCAGGTAATGCGCCAATTGGTTGGCGCGTGTATCCAGTTCGCGATAAGTCAGTTGTTTTCCACCAAATACCACTGCCGGTGCATCCGGTGTATTATTTACCTGCGCAGCAAACAGCTCCGGGAAGGTTTGATGAGGATACTCCGCAGTTCTTTTACCTGCGAATTCATATAACAGTACCTGTTCTTCCTGGGCGGTCAGTAAACGCAGATCTGCCAGCACCGGTTGTTCCAGGCTGATCAGCTGCAACAGTATTTCCCGGAAATGTCCGGCCAGACGCTGTACATATATTTCTTCCAGCAATGCTGTGTTATAGCTGAATTGTAAGGTGATCTCCGCAGCTGCGCCGACCATAATACTCAGCGGGTAGTTCGTATGTTCTTTTACTACCGGATTTTGCAACTCCAGCTTCCAGCGACCGGAAGTCACCACTTCACTCACCGGGTAGTTTTCATATACCAGGATACTGTCGAACAGATCACCGGTAATGCCCGTCCAACGTTGAATAGTGCTGAGTGGTGTGTATTCATATTCCCGGGATATAATCTGGTCCTGCTGGATCTGCTGTAACCATTTATCTACCGGGGTTTGACGATCTACCTTCACATGCACCGGTAAGGTATTGATATATAAACCTACTTTACGATCCACACCTGGCAGGTCTGCCGGACGGCCGGATACCGTAACACCATAGGTAACGGAAGGCGCACCTGTATAGTGATGCAGCAACAGTCCCCATACACCCTGCATGACCGTATTTACCGTCACACCGTGCGACTGGGCATATCGCTGGATACGGCTACTGGTAGCTTCATCCAGTCGCAGCCACTCTGCTTTGTAGGAACCAATTCCTTTGGTACGATCAGCAATAGTTGAAATAAACGGCAACAGGCTGCCTGTTTCCAGACCAGCCATGTATCCCTGCCAGTATTTTTCTTCCTGTTCTTTATCCCTGTTTTCTATATACCGGATATAATCTTCGTAAAGATCTTCTTCCGCATTCACCACTGGTTGCCCACCGGTTAATGCTTCATAGTGTTGTAATAACTCTTCGATCAGTACCGGAATAGACCAGCCATCCAACAAAATATGGTGGTATGTCCATATCATCTGATAATCCCGTTCAGCCGTCTGTAACAGGGTTACCCGCATCAATGGTGGTTCATTATAGTTGAACCCTTTCCGTTCATCTGCTTTTATATATTCCCGTATAGCCTGTTCCCGATAGTCAGGCGACATATCCCGGTAATCGAGTATTTCAAAAGGCAGGGTTACTGTTTTATACACGCACTGCACCGGCATACCCAGCTCTTCATAGTTGAAGCTGCTGCGCAGGATGCTATGCTGCTGTAACAACAGGTCCCAGCATTTACGCAATGCCGCTGCGTCTGCATTTTTTACTTCACAGCTGAACTGCTCCAGATAAGCACCTCCGGCTTCATCATACAATCCATGAAACAACATCCCTTCCTGCAGGCCACTCAATGCATAGATCGCCGCTATTTTATCGCCACGTTTTTGCGGCGTGGCGCCGGCCAGGCCGGAGATATAGCTCACCAGCTCATTCCGGTTAGCTTTTATATAGTTAATGACTTCCTGATCTTTCTTAATCGCTGCAATCTGTTCCTCTCCCAGTTTGGTTTTATCTCCTCTTAAAATCAGCCGGCCGTCTTCTACTGCCAGTATAAAATGCGCACGTTGCAGTTTCGTAACAAATTCCTTGATACTCATTCTTAAAAGTTTAGGATATCTTCTAATTCAGTTGAATTACCGTTGGCTTCTCCATTCAGGAACTGATCCAGTTGTTCAATACTCACTGTTGCAGACAAGCCATAGTCAGATGGTGTAAATACCTGTTCCTGTTCGCCCTGTGTTACACAATGCGTGATTAATGCGATCAGTTGCTGCAGGTAGTTATCTGCCAGCCGGGCAATAGTAGCCGCATCGTAATGCTTACGGCTAAATGTCCAGTGCAGGGATAACACGCCATCCTGTATCATACTGTTAACGGATAGTTTTTCACGGGTGTGGTAATCGGCATGTACTTCCTGGCCGGTAGATTCCGGTGCCAGGCCGATCCTGCCATTCGATTTTGCCACATTATCCATCTGGCCGAGATAGTTGAAAACAATCTCCCAGGGTTGTGCACCTTGTAAAGCAGGTACTTTGCTGATATATTTCAACACGCCATAACCCAGTCCTTTGTCTGGTATCTGACGCAGTTGTTCTTTCACACTTTTGATCAGGTTACCGGCATCTTCTTCCTTCGTGGCACGCAGCTGCACAGGATACAGGCTGGTAAACCATCCTACCGTACGGCTGATATCATAGGCGCCGCCAATTTCCTCACGGCCATGGCCTTCCAATCCTATCACCACCTTTTCTGTATTGCTCCAGTCTGTGAGGGTACGGGTCAGTGCTGCCAGCAGGATATCATTGATTTCTGTATGATAGGCACGGGGAACTTCCTGCAGCAAGCGTTGGGTATACACCGCATCGAGCTGACTGATATATTGTCCGTTGTCTTTTACACATACCGGGTGATCGAAAGTAACATCCACTGGTAAGTGAGCGGTGGTGTTATTCACACTCTCCCAATACCGTTGCTGTGATAACAGCCGACGGCTTTGGCTATAGGTAACCAATTGATCATACCACTGCCGGTAAGCTGTGCTCTTTAATCCCAGGTCTGCCGGTGCGCCCTTCATGGCCGCCTGCAGCAGGTTTTCGGTATCTTCCAGGAGTATGCGCCAGGAAACGCCATCTACTGCCAGGTGATGAATCACCAGCAACAGGCGATGTTGCAGTTCATGATCCGGGGTGCGGATCAGCACCATACGGATCAGGTCTCCATGCCGGATATCCAGGTTGCCCTGATGATATTGACAGCAGCGTGTAATCGCTTCCGTTAGCGTATGTTCATTTTCACCTGTGAGATCAGTCACTTCCAGTGTACTGTAATGAGCGCCATATTCCTGTTGCCAGCTATTCTCCTGATGGTGATAGGTAAAACGCAGGGCATCATGGTGCGTCTGCAGTTGCTGCAGTACGCCAGCCAATATGGTTTCGTCCACGTTTTTATCTACCGCGAGCAATACGCTCTGGTTGAAGTGATCCTGTATCGCCGCAGCTGATTGTGCTTCTTCGAAGAACCATTGCTGGATAGGCAGCAGACCGGATGTACCGGAAAGTATGCCCTGTTCTCCTACTACCGCATCCCCTTTGCCTTTGCGTGTCTGTAATACGGCGGCCAGCTGTGCAATCGTCTGATGCATAAACACATCTTTCGCCTGCACTTCATAACCCAGTCTTTTCGCACGGCTTACCACCTGGATGGTGATAATGGAATCTCCTCCCAGGCCAAAGAAATTATCGTGTATACCTACACGTGATACACTGAGTAATTGTTCATATATATCTGCCAGGTCTTCTTCTGTTTCATTGCGCGGCGCCACATAGGTGGTATCAGATAACTCACCTGCATCCGGATCTGGTAAAGCTTTACGGTTTACTTTTCCGTTTGATGTCAATGGTATTTCCTCCAGCGTTACCCATAATGCCGGTACCATGTAATCCGGTAAACGTTCTTTTAAGGCGGCCATCACGGCGTCACGGCTAAAGCCTGCAGCAGGCACCACATAACCTACCAGCCGCTTGTTGCCGGATTGGTCTGTTTTTGCCAGCACTACGCCCTGGTTTACCAGGCCACTTTGCTGTAATACATTTTCTATTTCGCCCAATTCTATACGGAAGCCGCGGATCTTTACCTGGTCGTCTATACGGCCCAGGTATTCGATGTTACCATCCTGCAACCAGCGACCCAGATCCCCGGTACGGTATAACCGTTCTTCCGGTGAGAATGGATTCATGATAAATCTTTCTGTCGTCAGTCCCGGCAGGTTGAGATAACCTTTCGCCACACCAGCACCTCCCACATACAGTTCTCCGGCAACGCCCACCGGCACCAGGCCTTGTTGTGCATTCAGGATATAGGCGCGCAGTGTTGGTATTGGTTTACCGATCACACTGGCACTCTGCTGCAAATGATGCCAGTCCAGTTCCTGGAAGGTCACATGCACGGTGGTTTCTGTAATACCGTACATATTAATCAGGCGACAGTCTTTATATAATTGTTTCCAGGGTTTCAGTTTACCCGGATTGAGTGCTTCCCCACCGAAGATCACATAACGCACAGGCAAAGTGGCGGTACGTTCTGTCAGGTAGTCCTGTAAAACATAGAAAGAAGAAGGGGTCTGATTCAGTACTGTTACTCTTTCCCTTATCAGCAGTTCTCCAAACAATACCGCATCCTGTGTTACGTGCCGTGGTACTACAATCAGTTTACCACCATAGAATAATGCGCCATACATTTCCCATACGGAGAAGTCGAAGCAGAAAGAGTGGAACATGGTCCATACATCCTGTTCATCGAAATCATATAACGGCGCATCTGTTTCAAACAACCGCACCACATTTTCGTGGGTGACCAGCACGCCTTTCGGACGACCGGTAGAGCCGGACGTGTAGATGACGTAAGCTACCTCTTTCGGAGACCTGGTAACCGGCACGGCTTCCTGCGGCATTTTGCTGATCTGTGGTGCATCGGCATCCAGTAATACCAGCTCGCCTGCTTTTTCCATTCCTTCGAAAAGTGCTGCACAGACTGCACTGGTAACAATTACAGGAGATGCGGTGTCTTCCACCATATAACGGATACGGTCCTCCGGATATACCGGATCGATCGGCACATAAGCTGCACCCGCTTTCAGGATACCCATGATCCCCACAATCATCTCCACACTTCTGTTCAAACATACCGGTACCAGCATGCCCGGCACCACTCCTTTGTGGCGGAGGTAATGACCCAGCTGCACCGCCAGTTCATCCAGGCGGCGGTAGGTAAGTTGTTCGTGTTCATATACGACTGCTATCGCATCCGGTGTTTGTTGCACCTGTGCTTCAAACAGATCTGTTATCGTTTTATCTTCCGGATATCCTGCCGGCGCACCACTCAGTACCTGCAGCAACCGGTGTTCTTCTGCCGGCGCCAGCATAGGCAGTAATCCTATCTGTTGCTGCGGAGCCGTTACGATGGCTTCCAGCAACTGTGCATAATGTCCGATCATCTGCCGGATCGTTTCTTCCCGGAAAAGATCCCTGCAATATTCCACCCGCAATGCCAGACTATCCGCTCCTTCTTCCAGTTCAAAAATCAGGTCAAACTTGGCAGTGGTGTGTTCCACTTCTTCCAGTTCCACGGTGATACCATCCAGTTGTAAAGCTGCATGAGCCGCAGCTTCCTGCAATACAAACATCACCTGGAATACCGGTAAGCGGCTCATATCGCGGTCTTTGGCCACTACATCCACAATCTTCTCAAAAGGAATATCCTGGTGACTGTAGGCATCCAGCAGATTCGTTCTTACCTGTTGCAGCAAAGCAGTAAATGACATATCTCCCTGCAGCTGGCTGCGTAAAGCCAGTGTATTCACAAAGAACCCGATGAGTCCTTCTACTTCCTGTTGCCGGCGACCGGCTACAGGCGTTCCTACGCAGATGTCTTCCTGACCGCTGTAGCGATACAGCAATACCTGGAAAGCAGAAAACAGGGTCATAAACAAGGTACTGCCCAGGTGCTGGCTCAATTGCTGCAGCTCTCCTGCCAGATGAGCCGGCAACGGTACGCGGATCGCAGCACCGCGTGTACTCTGGATCGCAGGTCTTGGAAAATCTGTTGGCAACTGCAGTGGTTCCAATCCCGCCAGGTGTCTGATCCAGTAATCTTTCTGTTGGGTCAGTACTTCTCCGGTTACATAGGCACGCTGCCATAAGGCATAGTCGGCATATTGTACCGGCAATGCAGGTAATACCGGTGTACGATCCTGTGCGTAAGCATTATACAAAACCGATAACTCCCGGAGTATAACACCCACAGACCAGCCATCGGATGCAATGTGATGTATCGTCAGTACCAGCAGGTGTTCTGTGGCAGCTACCTGGATCAGGCCTGCCCGCAGCATATGTGTAGCCGCTAAGATAAACGGCCGGTCAATGAATTCACGTATAGCCGCTGCCGTATCTTCCGTAGAAATGGTTTCCAGCTGCCAGGTGTTTTCCGGTAACAACTGCTGATGCGCCATTTCAAATTCTTCCGCATGCAGGATCACCGTACGCAGCACTTCATGCCGGTTGATGATTTCCTGCAGCGCCGCCTTTAAGGCATATTGATCGAGCGGACCACTTAATTTCAGTATGGCCGGAATATGATAATGTAAACTACCTTCCAGTTCATCGATGAACCACAAACGTTCCTGGCTGAACGACAGTGGGATATGCTGTGGTTTAGGCACCACCGGTGTAATCGCCGGCAACAGTGCCGTCTGGCCTTTTTCCTGCAGATAATCCGTCAGGGCAGCGATACTGGGGTAGTTGAAGATGTCCTTCATCACCAGTTCCGCTGACAACTCCTTGCGAACAGCGGCCATCAGCCGGATGGCCAGCAAAGAATGTCCGCCTCTTTCAAAGAAATTATCGTGCACACCTATCTGTTCTGTCTCTAACAATGTTTGCCAGATGCGGGCCAGTGTAAGTTCTGTTTCGTTACGTGGCGCCACATATACATTCGTTACTGCTTCTACAGGGTCCGGCAATGCCTTGCGGTCTATTTTACCATTGGCAGTCAATGGCAGGTGATCCAATTCGATGAGCAATGCTGGAATCATGTAGTCTGGTAAAGCACGTTGCAGCCAGGCTACCATACCTTCCTTATCGAATGCACCTTCCGGTACCACATAGGCTACCAGGCGCAATGGCGCATCTGCACCGGCGCCACCTGGCAACGCCAGTACTACCGCTTGTTTCACCAGTGGGCTGGCTTCCAGCACATGTACAATTTCGCCCAGTTCAATCCGGTAACCCCTCACTTTTACCTGGTCATCTATACGACCTAGGAATTCGAGATTACCATCCGGTAACCACCGGCACAGGTCTCCTGTTTTATATAATTTTGCAGCCGGATCTTTGGTGAAATGATCCGTTACAAACTTTTCTTTTGTCAGTTCCGGCAGGTGCAGGTAGCCAGGGCTCACCTGTTTACCTCCGATGTATAATTCGCCGGCAATACCTATCGGTTGCGGATTGCCAAAAGCATCCAATACGTAGGCACGGGTATTACCCAGTGGTTTACCAATAGGTAATATGTCTTGTTTGCCTGCAGCGGTGGCGGTATATAAATACTCCGTCGCCGTAACGGTTGTTTCCGTAGGGCCGTATTCGTTATAGAACACTGCATACTGTCCCCATTCTTTCGCCAGCTGTATGCTGCAGGCTTCCCCACCGGCAATCACGCGTTTCAATGCGCTGTAACCTCCTGGTGTAATGGTCTGCAGGAATCCTGGTGTGGCATGCAGATGTGTCACCTGTTGCTGCTGCAACAGCTGTTCAAAAGCTGGTTTATCCAGGCGGATACGATCCGGTATCAGCACCAGTGCGGCTCCGTTGAATAAAGCCAGGTACATCTGCTCCACTGCCGCATCAAAGGCGTAGCTGGAGAACTGCAGGATACGTTCCTCCGCAGTTATACCAAATTTCCGGGTCTGATAACGTATCAGGTTGATAACAGCCGCATGTTCAATGGTTACCCCTTTAGGCTTACCGGTGGAACCGGAAGTATAAATGATGTAAGCAAGGCTGCTGCCGGTAATATCTGTGATCGGGTTATCCCAGGAACGGGCAGGTGTAGCCGCTGTAAGCAGTTCGTCGATACATACCACTGTGCGCTCCGGTGAAATCTCCGTAAGCATCGCACGATAAGCGGTGGTAGCCACGATGCGGTTTTCCCGGCCACTATTTTCCAGCATATAGCTGATTCTATCTGCCGGATAGGATGGATCGATTGGTACATATACGCCACCGGCCTTCAGGATACCCAACAGGGCAATCATCATCTCCGGTGATCTGTCTATACAAACAGGTACCAGATCGCCCGGATTCAGCCCTTTATCAGTCAGATAATAGCTTAACCGGTTTGCCTGATCATTCAGTTCCTGGTAAGTGAGTACTTTATCTTCAAAAACAACAGCAGTAGCCATTGGTGTACGGGCAGCCTGTACTTCAAATAAAGCCGGTATAGTCGTATCCGTTACCGGTTCCATATCCGTTTCATTGAAGGTATTCACCAGCCGGTCATATTCCGTTGCTGTCAGCAAGGTAATATCCGCCAGTTTATGTTTTGCGCCGGAAACAATCTGTAACAGGACTGTTCTGAAATGCTCCGCCAGCTGCGCTACATATACTTCTTCCAGTAAAGCCGTATTATAGCCAAACTGTACATAAATCTCCTGTGCGGCCGCAATCAGGATACTCAACGGATAGTTGGTTTGTTCCTGTACTTTCACCTGGTCAATCTGCACACTCCATCCTTTGGCTTTTACGGCTTCGCTTACCGGATAGTTTTCATATACCATGATGCTGTCGAACAGATCGCCTGACAGGCCAAGCCAGCGCTGGATGGTATTGATAGGCGTATATTCATATTCCCTGGACTGCATCTCCCGCTGCTGGATGGTTTCCAGCCAAGGTATTACGGCCATATTCCGGTCCACCTGTACATGCAGTGGCAGTGTGTTGATATACAACCCTACCCGCTGCTCTACACCCGGCAATGCGCCGTTACGACCAGATACAGTTACCCCGAAGGTCACCGCATCCTGACCAGTGTACTGCTGCAGTATCCAGGTCCAGACACCCTGCATGATGGTATTTACCGTCAGTTTATTTTGCTGTGCATATGCCTGGATAGCGCTGGTAGTAGCTGCATCCAGGGTAAAGCTCTTGAGGAGATATTCACCTGCACTCCGGGTACGGTCTGCCGCCACCGGTACATACGGCAATAAGGTGCCGGCTGTAGTTCCCTGCATATAGCCGCGCCAGTAGTTTTCTTCTGCTTCACTATCGCGGTTTTCGATATACCGGATATAATCCTGGTAAAGATCTTCTGTGCCTGTTACCACCGGTTTACCGGCCAGGATATTTTCATAGTAGCCAAACAGTTCTTCAAACAACACCGGTACAGACCAGCCATCCAGTAACAGGTGGTGGAATGTCCACAGCATGCGGTATGTTGTGTCACTGGTTTGCATCAGCGTAATACGCATCAGCGGTGGTGCAGCATAATCAAAGCCGCGGTTTCTGTCGGCTTTCATCAATGCCTGAATAGCCACTTCCTGGTCAGCTGCAGACAGGTGACGATAATCTGCTGTTTCAAACGGCAGGGTTACATGGTGATGTACACACTGCACCGGTACCGACAACGCTTCATAGTTAAAGCTGCTACGCAGGATACTGTGCTGTTGCAATACCTTTGCCCAGCTTTCCCGGAAGACCGGTATATCCAGGTTGGACACTTCACAGATCAGCTGTTCTACGTAAGCGCCGCCATGCGCATCATACAATCCGTGGAACAACATCCCTTCCTGCAGGCCACTCAGCCGGTATACAGCAGACAGCTGTGCAGACAACTGGTTGCTGCCATACAGGAATGCATCCAGTTGCTGATAAGACACCGCTGTTTCCAGACCATAATCTGACGGAGTAAATATGGCAGCTTTGCCAGCTTGTTCCACACTATGTGTGATGAGTGTAGTCAGCTGTTGCAGATAGGCTTCCGCCAATGTGGCGATAGTAGTTTCTTCAAAATGCAAACCGCTGTAGGTCCATTCTACCTGTAATACGCCTTCCTGTATCCGGCTGTTGATCGCCAGTTTTTCGGCCACGATCCAATCTTCCTGCACATCTTCACCGGCATATTCCGCAGCGGTTTCCAGCCATTCGCTTTGTGCTGTAATATTATCCAGCTGCCCCAGGTAGTTGAATTCAATTTCCCAGGGTTGTTGACCCGCCAGTGACGGCAGCTGGTGTATGTATTTTAATACGCCATATCCCAGACCTTTATCAGGGATATTACGCAGTTGTTCTTTGATACTTTTAATGAGATCACCTGATGTGTGTACATTTTCGGTATTTAACCAAACGGGGAACAGGCTGGTAAACCATCCCACTGTACGGCTGATATCTGCTTCGCGGCTGATTGCTTCCCGGCCGTGTCCTTCCATACCAATGACCACGGAGGTATGCCCGCTATAGGCTGATAAAGTCTGTGCCAGTGCTGCCAGGAGGATATCATTGATTTCGGTATGATAGGCAGCTGGTACTTCCTGCAACAACAACCGGGTAGCGGTAGCATCCAGTCTGCTGTTGTAGGCAGCCGTATCTTTTTTCCTTACCACTGTGGTAGTGGCTTTATCTACCGGCAATGTGGTGGCTGCTGCCGTGACATTTTCCCAATAACGTTGCTGTGTCAATAACCGGCGACTGCGGCTATAGGTTTCCAGCTGTGTATACCACTGCCGGTAAGACCAGCTCTTGGCTTCCGCTGCGGCCACGGTTCCTTTCGCGCGGGCTGTCAGCAAACGTTCCAGGTCTTCCAGCAGTATCCGCCAGGAAACCCCATCTGTTGCCAGGTGATGGATGACTATCAGCAAACGGTGATGACTATCCGCAGCAGGTGTTTGTATATGCACCATCCGGATCAATGCACCACTGCTGATATCCAGGCTGGCCTGGTAAGTACGGCAGCAGGCGGTGATCTGCGCAGACAATTCATCCGGCGCCACCGCAGAAAGGTCTGCCGTTTCCAGCTCCGTATAGCGGTTACCGTAAGTTTGTATCCATTTCCCTGCGTCCTGCCGGTACTCCATCCGTAAGGCATCGTGCTGCCGTTGCAGCTGCATCAGTATACCAGACAGGTCGCCGGCAGTTACGCGTTTATCGAGTGAAAATAATAAGGTCTGATTATAGTGTTGAGGCACCGCCGGCATATGTGCCGCGGCTTCAAAAAATGCCTGCTGTATAGGTAGCAGACCAACCGCTCCTTCCAGGGTACCTTGTTCTCCTGCTGCAGCCACTGCGCCTTTACGGAGGGCAATCACTGCCGCCAGCTGCGCAATAGTCTGATACTGGAAGATTTCACGGGCCTGTAATTCATAGCCCAGTCTTTTTGCCCGGCTTACCACCTGGATGGTGATAATAGAGTCGCCTCCCAGTCCGAAGAAATTATCGTTGATCCCTACCCGTTCTATCCGTAACAGGGTTTGCCAGATATCGGCCAGTACCTGCTCGGCTTCATTGCGCGGCGCCACATAGGCCACATCTATCAACTCCGCTACTGCCGGTTCCGGCAACGCCTTACGGTCGATCTTACCATTGGGAGTAAGCGGCATTTCTTCCAGGATCACCCAAAGCGTGGGCACCATGTACTCCGGTAACTTATCTTTCAGGTAATGACGGATACCTTCGCGGTCGAAATCTTCCGTAGGCACTACATATCCTACCAGGCGCTTATTGCCGTTTTCGTCAGGACGGGCCATCACCACACCCTGGTGTACCAGGCCACTTTGTCTTACTGCGGTTTCAATTTCTCCCAGCTCGATCCGGTAGCCACGTATTTTCACCTGTTCATCTATCCGGCCCAGGTATTCAATATTACCATCCGGCAGCCAGCGTCCGAGGTCACCGGTACGGTACATTCTGGAGCCAGGATCTGTGCTGAACGGATTGCGGATAAACCGGTCTGCCGTCAGTTCCGGACGTTTCAGGTAACCACGTGATACACCAATACCCGCCACACAGATTTCACCTGCTACGCCGGCAGGCGCCAGCTGCAGGGATTTATCCAGAATATAGATATAAAGATTCTGTATGGTTTTACCTAATGGCACATTGCTGGTATCAGGTGTTTCATACATGAAGTAATGCGTAATATCATCAGAAGCTTCCGTAGGGCCATAGGCATTCACCACCGGAATATGTCCGTATACCGGATGAGCAAACCACTGTGCCAGTACATGCTGACTGATCACCTCACCGGTAACCATCAGGTACTGCAGACGTGGCAGCGGAATGCTGATTTCTTCCTGTAATACGGAGGCCAGGTAAGAAGGCACCAGCTCCAGGATACTTACCTGGTGCTGCTCTACAGCGTCCATCAGTACGGCTGGCTGGAAGATAAGCTGATCGGTAAACACAATGGTTTCCCCACCTACCAGTAAGGCGGAGAACATCTGCCATACAGAGATATCAAACGTATAGGACGCTGTATAGGCCTGTACGGTATGATGATTCATCTGCAGGTCATTGATTTTGGCATACAGGTGATTCAGCATTCCCTTATGTTCTACCATTACCCCTTTGGGTTTTCCGGTAGAACCGGAAGTATATATCACATACGCCAGGTCATCCGGCGATGGTTGGGTTTGTAATGCTTTTACCGGCGCATGGGCAATTTCTTTCCGGTCTTCATCCAATACTACCAGGTGGGTAACCGCAGGAATATTGGCTTTTGTAGCAGCTGTACATATCACGATCTGCGCTTCACAATCACCCACGATGTAGCTGATACGTTCTTCCGGATAAGTAACATCAATAGGAGCATAAGCGCCCCCTGCTTTCCAGATACCGAGAATAGCCACCAGCATATCGGCAGAACGCTCAATACACAACGGTATCAGGGTATCCTGTTCCACGCCCAGTCTGCGCAGGTAATGCGCCAGCTGGTTGGAAGCTGCATCCAGTTCTGCGTAGGTGAGTATTTTGTCTTCACATCTCACGGCCACAGCGCCCGGTGTGATCAATGCCCGCTCTTCAAATACAGCCACGGCTGTCCGGTCTGCCGGATAATCTACTGCCGGGCCTGCAGATTCCTGCAGCAGGCGGAGTTGTTCCGCAGACGGCAATATAACGCTATCGACTAAACGACCTTCATACTCATCCAGGTAGGCATGAATAATCTGATCAAAATATAACTGCAGGTCCTGCAGTGTTTTGCCGGACCTGAATTTCTTACGGAGTACACAATGGAGGATAAAAACATCATTGGTGATGCTGGCAGAGAAGTCCAGCCAGGTATTGGTAACGGTGAAATCGTTGATAAAGGTACCATCCGATATCGCCGCTGTATTCATGAAGGGAGAGATATCCGCTACACCTTCTTCGTATACGTGGAAGTTCACAAAGTTGAAAATCACATCGAAGTAAGGATTCTCATCACCTGTCTGTTCTTTCGTAATTTTTGTGATTTCGAAAAGACTGGTTTTCTCCCGGCGTTTCATCTGCAGGAGTTTCTCTTCTATCTTTTCAAAATAGTTTTTCCAGGTACCATGTTGTTTACCTGTTTCAAAGCGGAAAGGAATTGTATTCAGGAAACAGCCCAGCAGTTTATCACTGTCTTCCATCACCGGGCGGTTGTTTGTTACCAGACCAATGGTCACCTCTTCTTCGTAGGTGAGCATACCCAATGCATAGGCGCAGGCACCCAGGAAAAGGCCTTTCAGGGTAAGGTTATCCTGTTTTGTTTTTATTTTCAGTTTCTCCAGGAAGGCCGCCTCATATGGGTGATCAAATACCTGGTAATCATCTTCCGTAGAGAAGATATTCAGGCGTTTATAATCATCCAGGTCCTGCTTCCAGAAAGTTTTATTTTCATCATCTTGTTTGGCTGCCAGTGTTTCAATGATATAATCTTCATAGGAACATTTCAGGGGCGTCCAGGATACCGTCGTTGCCGCCTGCAGCTGTGTGCAGAGCTGGTAGAGTTCTGCGTGCAGGGAGGCCACACTCCAGCCATCCAGCACGGCGTGATGCACCTGCAATACAAAAACCTGGTAATCCTGCCAGCCGAACAGGGCGGTTCTCCACAAAGGTGCTTTCGTAATATCAAACGGACGGGCGCGTTCTTCCTGCAGATAGGCTTCTACAATACCTTTCGCCGCTTTCTCGCTGGCATGGCGGATATCAAAATAATCTACTGCCACTGCTACGGAGCGGTAAACGATATGCAGATTATGTTGGGCTACATCCAGTGCAAAAGCCGTTCTTAAAGTAGCATGCTTTTCCACGATGATTTGCATGGCCTGTTTTACCAGCGCCGCGTCAAATTTCAAGGGCAGCCGCACCACGATCTGATCGTGATAAAGCGCGGCTTCCGGATTCAACAGGGAGATGTATACCATCCCGTGTTCAATATCGCTCATGGGGTAAACCGCCTCGATGCTATCTGCATCGGGCAGCAACGGCAATACGTCGGCTGCAATGCCGGCTATTTCCGCTTTTATCTCCCGGTAAATTTTTCGTTGTTGTTCACCCGCTGCGGCGCCACGACTATCAATCAGCTCAGCCAGCAGCGCAATGGTATTGGCTACATATACTTCAAATACACTGATTTCTTTCTTAAACTGATGCCGGATGCGGCTCACTACTGTGATTACACGGATAGAGTCACCTCCCAGTTCAAAGAAGTTATCGTGTATCCCTGTACGTGTTATTCCCAGCAGTTCCTGCCAGATGGCTGCCAGTTTTTCTTCTGTTTCATTACGGGGCGCTTCATATACGGTTGTTACCAGTTCACCCGCATCCGGTTCCGGCAACGCTTTGCGGTTTACCTTCCCATTGGCGGTTAACGGAATCTCGTCCATGATCACCCACAATGCCGGCACCATATAATCCGGCAAATGTGTTTTAAGCCAGTTTTTCGCGGCTTCTTTTGTAAAATCATCCGTCGGCACCACATAGGCCACCAGGTTCTTATTGCCGCTGTAATCTGCTTTTGCCAGCACTACGCCCTGTTGTACCAGACCGCTTTGCTGCAATACATTTTCAATTTCACCCAGCTCAATACGGAAACCCCGGATTTTTACCTGGTCATCTATACGCCCCAGGTACTCAATGGTACCATCTGTTAACCAACGCCCCAGGTCACCGGTACGATACAGGCGTTCACCCGCTTCAAACGGGCTGGCAATAAATCTTTCGCTGGTCAGTTCCGGGCGGTTGAGATAACCTCTTGCCACCCCGGCGCCACCGATAAACAATTCACCGGTAGTACCTATCGGCAGGTGTACCAGGTTTTCGTCCAGGATGTAGGCGCTTAAAGTAGGAATAGGTTTACCGATTACACTGGCACTGCTGCCTACATGTGTTTCATCCAGTTCCTGGTAGGTAACATGTACGGTGGTTTCCGTAATCCCGTACATGTTGATCAGGCGGCTGTTTTTATATTGTTGCTGCCAGGGTTTTAATTTAGCCGGATTGAGGGCTTCTCCCCCGAAAATTACATACCGTATAGCCGTTGTAGTGGTACGGCCGGTCATGTAATCCTGTAATACATAAAAAGAAGAAGGTGTCTGGTTTAAGACAGTTACTTTTTCTGTTATCAGCAATTCCGCAAACAGTTCAGTATCCTGAGTTACCTGCTTAGGCACGATCACCAGGCGGCCGCCGTAGAAGAGGGCGCCGTACATTTCCCACACAGAAAAGTCAAAGCAGAAAGAGTGGAACATGGTCCATACATCCTGCCGGTTAAAATCGTATAAAGGTTTGTCTGTTTCAAAGAGGCGCACCACATTCCGGTCTTCCACCAACACCCCTTTGGGTTTACCGGTAGATCCGGAGGTAAAGATCACATAGGCTACCTGATGGGGCAACCGGGCAATGGCTACCGGCGTCACAGGCAGTTTCTCCGTGGCGGCTGCATCATCCATGATGACCAGCTGCGCGGTAGTTTTTTCAAATATACCGGCACAGGCACTGCTGCTAACAATAACTGCAGCAGCGGTATCTTCCAGCATATAGTAAATGCGTTCTTCCGGATAGGCAGGATCTATCGGTACATAAGCGGCACCTGCTTTCAGGATGCCCAGTATGCCGATGATCATCCATTCATTACGTTCCACACATACCGGCACCAGCTGTTCTTTTGTTACCCCTGTGCTGATGAGGAGATGCGCCAGTTGATTCGCCTTTTCATCCAGCTGTTTATAGGTGAGCTGTACGCCTTCGCTGGTAACAGCCACCGCATCCGGTGTTTGCCGTACCTGTGCATCAATCAGCGACGTGATGGTCGCTGCTTCCGGATAGCCGGCTGCACAATGATGGAAGGTATTGATCAGCGACTGTTCTGCTTCCGGTACAATTTTAATTTCCTGCAGCGACTGTTCCGGATTTTCCAGGAACTGATGCAGGATATATAATATCCGCTGTGCCCATAAACGGATTTCATCTTTTGTAAAATAATCTTCCCGGAAATCTATTCTCATTTCCATGGGCTGCAGTTCACCATAGTCATACCACAATAATTCCAGCGGCACCGGTGCAGCGCCATTCGGAATATTGTAGGTACGCGCTTTTAAGCCCTCTCCGAAATCCAGTTCAAAGTTCAGCGGCGCATAGTTTACCAGGATTTCGATCAGTTGTTCTTCTGCTGTATTTATCTTAAAATGCCGGCTCAGATCAGCCAGCATATAGTTTTGATAACGATAGTCTTCCCGCTGCGAGGTAGCAATGCGACGCACCAGGTCTACCAGTTTCATCTCCGGATCGTACTCTCCTTTAAAGGGAATAATACCGGTAAACATACCGGCAATCATACGTAAGTGCTTGGTACGTCTTTTATGCAGCGGTATACCAAATACAAAATCAGTATGTTCTGTTGTTTTGGCAAAATAGATGATAAAGGCAGCAATGGTGAGCTGCTGCAGATTACCTTTGGTACGCTCCTGCAATGCATCCAGCAATTTTCTTTCCGCGCCGTCTATTTCCAGTACCAGGTTATCAAATTGGTTACGTGACTGATCCAGGGAACGCGCTTTTCGTTGCAGTACCGGTGAGGGTTTGGTGCCCAGCTTTTCCTTCCAGTAAGCACCTTCTGCTTCATAGGCAGGCGTTTGATTGTAGTCAGATGTCCGTACTGCTTCTTCCAGATAAGAAGGAAGTTTAATGTTCAATTCCGTATTGGCCATCAGCGCCTTATATCGCTGCGCTACATACTGATTCAGTGCAGAGGTACCAAAACCATCTGATACGAGGTGGTGTGTTTTCTGATAAAACCAATGTTCTTCTTCTGATATTTTAATCAGGTATTGGTCTATCAGCAATTTTGATTTATCGAAGGTAAAAGGTGTCGCTAATTGTTCAGTGACCCACTGGTCACATGCTTCCCGGCTCATACCTTTAGCATGAAAATCCAGTTCGGGTAATTCCATCTCAGTATAATCATCCACAACATATCCCGTAGGTACAGGATCGGATAAATCGAAACGCATTTTCAGCACATCGAATATCTGTGGCAGTGAACGCACTGCTTCCAGCAATTTCTCTTTATCCAGTTTTCCCACCAGTTGTATGTATCCACCAATGTTATAGTATACTACATCAGGGTTAATCAACTGATCTACATAAACCTCCTGCTGTGCAGGGTGCAGAGGGACAGCACGGTGTGACATATCTGTATGTATTAGCGTTTATTTAAACATCGAACAAATGAGTAAAATACAATTGTATAGTAGCACCCTTTCACAAGGATGGAATGGGCTACTACTACAATTGTGATGATTTCCCGTATTTATATACTGGCGTTACTGTAATCTGATTTATTTAGTCAGGCAGCACAAAACCGATACTGTCCTGCTGCGCTTTCTGATAGTAATATCCACCTACTGCAATATCGAAGATGGCCATTCCCATAGGATTAAACATAATAGTATCTGTATCACTGTATTGACGCAATGCATCCTGGCAAACAATATCTGCTATTGATAAGGTTTGTTCTTTTTGGAGTCCTTTTTCCTTGTGCATATTCTCTATATCCGTATTCTGACGGCATACTTCTTCCCAATCGTCTACAATAATGGCATCCATATAATCTTTCATCTCCACTTTATAATCCCGCAATGATACATTCAGTTGCAGTGAGCCTTTTACCGGGGGGAGGTTAATATAGGGAGCAGATGATACGGTACAGGTGATAAAAATATCTGCGTCCTGGTAGGCAGCTTCCCAGGATTCACCGATGGTGATATTAGCTGTGTTTTCAATTTCCGCCTGTTGTAAATCAATAGGCTTCAGATCAAATAAGGTAATATTTTCCAGGCGACTACCCAATACAGACTGCACCATTTTCAGGTGTGTTCTGCCAATAGGGCCAAAACCATTGATACCTACTTTCAAAGGTTTGTCATCTGTTCTCTTTTCGAGATAGGCCTGTATTAACAGCCCTGAAACAGCAGCTGTTCTGATGGCGCTGATGCTGGCGGTGTTGATCACACACAACGGTACGCCGGTATTATGTTCATTCAGGATGGTAACAGAATGCGCTCTTAATTTATTCTGGTGGATGTTATCCGGGAAGCTGGCAATCCATTTGATACCTGCGTAAGCAGATTCACCACCAACGTAAGCCGGCATAGCGATGATCCTGTTTTTGGGATCACCATATCTTAAATAAGGTTTTATCGGCTGTGCATAATCATTGGTACCCAGTACAGTGACTGCATTTCTGATAACAGCAATCAATTGTTCCCAATCAAGCCCCGCGGCTTTAATGTTGTCGGCATTCAAGTATAACATAACTCTTTATTTTCTGTATTTGATCATTGCAGGGAAGCAGCTTCCTGTAGCTTCTGTGACAGTTGAATTCCCCATTCTTTATTATAGATAGTATCTAAATAGGTATGACCCTTATCCGGGAAAATCAGCAACGAATTGGCGTTTCCTTCCAATTCATCCGGGAAGCTGTAGTTTTTGGCGGCTAGATATACTGCACCTGAAGAGGCGCCGGCAAATATGGCCTGGTCATGCAACAGTTCAAACGAACCTTTAATAATATCTGCTTGTGAAACAATGACCACATCGTCAATAATAGCATGCTCTATGATAGGTGGCACCTTACTGGCACCAATACCGGAGATAAACCGTTTCATCGGAGGCTGGTTAAAAATAACGGAACCTTCTACGTCTACTCCTACTATTTTCACATCTGGTCTTTCCTGTTTGATACTCTTGGAAATCCCTGTGATGGCGCCACTGGAACTAACGGCAATGAATATATAATCCAGCCGGTCAAATACCTGCAACACTTCTTTACTCAGGTTGTAATACCCTTTAAAGTTATTGGGATCAGCATACTGATCCGCAATAAAGGAATTTTCAGTAGATGCATGTAATGAATTTACCGTATCAATGCGGGTAAGCAAATAACCACCGGTGTAATCACGTTCTGTTACTTTCACCACCTTATAGGCAAGCATATTCAGTAACAGCTCATACGAATGATTAATGTTAGGATCAATAACCGGAATAAATTTGATATTAAGCCGTCTGCAAATAGAAGCCGCTGCTATAGCGAAGTTCCCCGAGCTGGAGGCAATGATGGTCGTCTGTTCATTAATGGCACCTGACTTTATTCCATGGTATATAATACTATATGCAGCCCTATCTTTGGAACTACCTGAAAAATTATTATACTCTAACTTGGCGAACAAATTGTTCTTTTCGTTATTCAAGCGAATAAGTGGCGTATTGCCAATAAAAGCAGACAGTTTACTAAGTTCTTCTAACATAATTCATGGTTTAATGGACAAGTAAACCACAACGTTTTTTTTGTGACATACGTTGGGCAAATGCAATAGAGACACATCCTTTACAATCATACTGGCAAAAAAACAGCTTACCCTCCGCAGAGGACATTATAAATAGTTAAAAAAAGTTTCGTCACTTGTTGCGCGTGCAGACTAAAGCTATTTCAGCGCACACAATTCCCTGTAGACCGGTACAATGCTGTATCCGCGCCACTTCAACGCTCAGAAAATATTATTCAGACAGTTAACACAGGGTTATAAATTTTTCATACGGCATATTGTAATATTGTCTTTATTAAGCTATTTCAATAAAAAATGTTGAACCTTCAAACACTATTTGGGTCATAAATGACATCTGCTGCAACAATGATTATTTCTTATGATCATGGGTCTTCAGTCTGTAAATTAAAAGAAATCCGTATTCAGCCTTACCGGCTACAGATATGGGGAGTCATGCAAAATCATACATGAATCGGGTTCTTTAAAACATACAATTTCTCTGGAAGTCATAACAATTATCAATAGGGTCCATCATTTCAATATTTCAATTACGGGGTGTTTACCTATAGTTAACATGAAAGATATTCGGTAAAAATACATGTTTTTTCTTTCAAAAAACAATTACAAAACAAATTTTTCATGTCCGCCAGAAGTATTCCTGCATGGTATTTTCATTTTCAGGTGCAAAATAGTGTATTCCTTTTTATCAAAACATTTCATTTCAGATAGTTAAAATAAACTTAACACCCTTGGGTAAAATACATTTCCAGTTAACAAAAATATTATTTCCAAATAGGACCTTTAACAAGACTTAAGATACAAAATCGGCTACCATAGCCACTTTAGAGACTCTTTCGTTGCAAATAAAAAAAGCAACAACGCAAAATTGAGTTGTTTATACACTTAAAACAATACCTATATTCAGGTATTTTTCACTAAAAATACATGGCTGAACATGCTGCTATTTATCTATATTGATAAAAAATCCGGAGACAATACATCTCCGGATCCGCATACAATATATTACAAAATGGTAAGCTATCCTATCTACACCAAACACATGCACACAAGATAAATTCAACACCACAAACGCCACAACAAAAACCCTGAAACACAATACCACCAACAATTACACCACCCACACCCACTTCACACTGCAAATATATTTCACCACTGCATACATAATACATCAAACATTACCTCATGCAGTACCATACTAATTTTCAACATACTAACCTAAAAGGTTACACGAAATATCAATCATCTTCACAACGCCCCTGCTTCCATAACCGGTAAGCATCCCGCATACAATGTCCACAAGGCCGGTATCCGGCAGATAACGCCTCCTGCTGATCCCGAAAAAAAACCCGGTTTTCCATTTTCATCCTTTTACCGGAATTGCAGGATAACAAACCATATATTTTTAGCGGACGATTTCCGCCTAAAGAAATCTGGCCTGATACAATAGCTTCCTGAATGCGCCTGCTACGTTGCCAGTCAGTACGCCCTAATGTTATATGTCTGATCATCCGTAGATTGTCAACTGAGGGCATCATGAAAAATAATTCCCAGCGTATGGCGATGACCACTATGCAATGGACTTACCCCATGTTTCATATTCACCCGGTAGTAACGTCCCGTTCCTTTCACCGGCCGGAAATTGGTGGTAAATATCAGCATATCGCCCCGCCGGGGTTGCAACACATTAGCTTTGGACTGCGCCCGGGGAATTTGTTCCGTCAGCACAAATTCTCCACCCGTATAATCTTCTCCCGGTTCATTGAGAAAAAGCACCAATTGCAACGGGAAATAAATATCTCCGTACAAATCCTGGTGTAACGTATTAAAACCGCCCTTTCCATATTTCAGGATAAGCACCGTAGGATGTGTTTGTTTATGCGCATGGCAAAGGTCCTTTAAGGCTTCATGGGTGTCCGGAAAACGGGTTGGTATATTTAATACTTCCATCCATTTATTCGCCACTTCCATCAAATGAGGATACACCGTCTGACGAATGTCGGTGATCAGCTCAGGCAAGGGATAACGAAAATATTTATACTCTCCGGCGCCAAACCGATAACGTTCCATCTTAATCGTTTTCCGATAGGTATTATCTGCCTCATAAGCAGCGATGAGCGTTTGGCACTCTTCCGCTGTTAATACCTGTGGCAACAGGGCAAATCCCTGTTCGTGCATAGCGGAGGTTACATCTCCCCAGTTCCTGGCAGCCAGGCGTTCGGTTACATTTTTCATCACATGCTGTTTAAAGTTCCTGCATCTTTTGTAGTGGCAGAATGAGTCACTATTATATAGCAAAGGTACCCCGGCTGTACCGCGCAGCAACCCGGTTCTTGCTGAATTGGCAGCTGTTCCGGTACCACTTTCTAAAAACAGGAAACGAATGTCTGTAAGACACCCGTTTTACACTGGTACTATCAACACATTTTATTTCCAGGCCATAAATCCTTCATAGGCGAAGTAGTACAATGCCACGTAAAAACTATATTTCAATACTTTTTGGATGATCCTGCAGGTACCGGAAATATAAGAACGGTACCTCCATGTGTTGCTGGTCGTCTTTTCCATTTGACATACTATTAAAACATGATTAAAAATGATCGTTGCAATGATTTTATTTTTCTGCTTCTTTTTTCAACTGTTGCAGCCAGCTGTGAAGCTTTTTTTCAAGTACTGACTGAAATTTCTTTGGCAGCAGTTCCACCAGCCACCCTTCCATACTTTCTTCCACAGTCACTTCTGTATAACCACCTTTCGGGGTAAAAGTCCAGTTATGAATGGCAAAGGCCCCGAAAGCGGTTCCGGACCAGCCAATCTGATGGTAGGGCTTTGCCGTGTGGAGTGTTGAATGAATATTGAGTCCTCCCGTTTTCCAATCAAATGTAGTTCCCTGTTGAAATGCACCGTTTAATTTCACATCCTGTATATCTGTATTCCATACTGACCAATGGTCTACATCACTCATAATGGCCCATATCTTTTCAGGATCGGCCTGTATATTTATCTTTAACCGGGTTTTCGCCGGCGCATTTTCATGTATAGTTACAGATGGTTGATAGCTACTGGATAATTCCAATACTCCTGCCATCAATGCCAGTAATACGATGAACAAACCGGCACCTAATAATATTTTTTTCATTTCCTGGGTTTTAAGGTGAATAAGCTGATGGTATCTATGAAGCTACCTCTATCCTGCTTCATGATGTAAAAGTAGCATCCGGTGGGCCATCCGCATTGTAAGAAAACGAAGCAAACGTACTGACCGCTATACGCCACAGGAAGAGGGCGTAAACGTTAAAAGAGGAAAACATTGGCGGCGGCGAAAAGGGGAAATAATACATTACCTGCGCTCCTCCGGCCTTACAACCAGAGCAGCAACGGGTATTTACCAGCGGGGAGAGGGGAATAGCATCAGGGGCGATAGATCATATCATACATATCATATCCTTTTGCCCAGTAGTCTTTCGTAATTTCCTGCAGTACAAAACCGTTCTTTTCATAGAACCCGTAAGCCAGCTGAGAAGTTCTCACCCGAATGGTTTTGATACCAGCCACAGCTTTCAGCTTTTCGATCCGATACTGCAACAACCTGCTGCCGATTCCTTTTCCCTGAAAATCAGGATGGAGGAAGTCCCAGCTGATTTTGCCGGTCTGATTGTTATCTGTCAGGTTAATACCACCCGCGCCAATAATCTGATAATGCCGTGTGACCACAAAATATTGTTCTGCCTCATGATCCAGGTAATGAATAAGGTCTTCTTCTTCTTCCGGAGAAAAAAAACGAGGAGTGTTTAATTGTAGTAAGGTGAGTACATCAAATTTATCGGTTGCCGTATATGGTCTGATTTCGATGTCGGTATTCATAACCTGAAAATTAATTAGTACTTGCTGTTCCGGTAGACAGCTGCAGTATAAATGTACTATTTTATACGGACGTAACGGTTATCCGGCCATAATAAATCAACCCAGCCGTTTACTACTGACCAGCTGAGCACTGATCCTTTCCATTAAAGGCTGGCGGTAGCTGGCCCCAATGGCAACGGTCATCCCGTTTTCAAGCAGCACAAGATTGCCTTTTACCACCTTGATTTTTTCTATATTCACGATAAAGGATTTATGCACCCGGATAAATGCCCGGGGATATAGCTGTGATTCCATTTCCTTCATCGTGAAATAGATCAGGTGTGATTCCTCCCACAGCTGCACCTTGAGATAGTTGGCGCGGGCTTCAATATAAACAATGTCATCGTATACAATTTTTATCATGTTCCCTTTTACTTCGCTTTGTGAAAAAAAATACTTGTCTGTCATGCCCCGTCCTGTTAATAAAGACTTCACGATAGCCCGTTCTTTTACTTTATGAATCGCTTTCAGAAATCTTTCATAAGTAAACGGCAGCAGCAGATAATCCAGGGCATTTTCATCAAAGGCATCCACCGCATACTCGCGATGTGCTGAAATAAAGACAATATTGGTATGAATAGTGGCAAAAGCAGCAACAGCTGTAGTTAATGCTTCATCTATATCCAGCAAGATAATATCCGGAGCAACCGGGCGATTTTCCATCACCGCTGTAGCGTCCTGTAAACAGGTAACCATGTGATACAGGGTAAGCCCGGCTGTTTGCTTTGTATAGGCGCACAATAATCTGATAACAGCTTCGCTGTTACTGATGATTAAACAAGTAAACATGATGATAGGGGATTTAATACTACCTGCTGCCACCTGAAAGTATATATAAAGAAAAAGCGCATTCAGTCAGGCGATACAACCGATAGGTGGCAACTAATAAAGTGGAATGGTTATGGATAAGGGTTAAGGAAAACAAGACCGGGCATAACAAAAAAGATTAGGGCTTTAAATGGCTATACGAATATACCGAATATCACTTTATATCTATCAAATAAGCAGGTTGATGTAATGCCCCCTCTCTATTCCGGCGATCTTTTATAATATGCATCAGATACCGGTGAACAGCAGACAGCCACAGTTACGGAATAATACGCAGGTTAGCACCAGCATAGCTTTGGGGCAAGGTATCCTGTCTTGCAGACACCTGTTATTGCAAGCATCGATCATTGCTATCCACTGTCTGCCTGCCGATACGTAATACGGGGAAAAAAATTGATTTGTTAACACGACCTATTTATCATGATTTGAGTTGATTAACCCACTGCTGTATCACGGCACAACATTACTATCCTATTGTTTTCTTTTCACCAAAATATAAACTATGACATCCAAATCTATGCGCACAGGCACTTTATTGCTGCCATTATTCCTTTGTTGTTTTATTAACGCCCGTTCCCAATCCTGGCTCACGACCGGTAATGCTCCGGGCAGCAGCGAATTTATTGGTACCACCAATGCCCAGGACTTCCGGATACGTACCAACAATATCCAACGGCTGACCATTGCCAACAGTTCCGGCTTTGTGGGCATCGGTACCACTACCCCCCGCGCGCCATTGGAAGTATTCGGTAGTATCCGGTTACATGCTATCGGCGCTAACACGCTGCAGGTATCAGAAGTATTACTGGAAACCGTTCCTGCCTTAAATGCCGGTGGCAAGTACAGTATCGTGAATGTTAACAACAACAAAAAGTGGGAAATCATCCAGGGCTACAATTGTGGTACTGTTAGTGATGACCTGAACTTTATTTATTATCCCAACACCACCACTTCCTGCCTGGACTTTAGCAACCCATTGACATTGGCCGGTGACAAGGTAGGTATCAACAAAACCGCTGCGCCTACAGCCAACTTCCATGTAAATGGGTCGGTGCGTTTTGAAAACCTGCCCAGCGGTGCCGGTACCGCATTGGTCATTGATGCCAATGGTAATATCCGCAGATCTTCCACTCCCCTGAGCCGGGAATCAGCGGATGCCACACAGCAGGAAATATTACAGCTGAAAGAAGAGATCAATACCCTGAAACAACTGATAAATCAGTTACAGACCAAGGTGAATAGTACGGCATTCAAAAGCAGCAAAGCAGTGCTTTTCCCCAACTATCCCAACCCCTACACCAACACCACCAGTATTGCCTATTATCTGCCGGAGAAAGTGAAAAATGCGAAAATCATGATCTATGACAATACCGGTAAAATCATCAGTACGGCTGTACTCACGGGTCGCGGACAGCAACAGTTAACAGTGCAAAACAGCTTTACACCAGGCATCTATTATTATTCCCTGATAGTAGATGGCAATAAAGTAGACACCAAGAAAATGGTGCTGACGAAAGGTTAATAAGACTGGTATTTTTCATAAAAAACAGGCGGTATCCGTATAGGGATATCGCCTGTTTCATAACCTGGTGGAGGACATGCCTGTTTACACGATTCCCCGGCGCCTCCACGGTAGCGGTATCCGCCGGTCCTTTCCCTATATGATGAGGGATTTGCTCATAACAAGAAAGCACGGCTCCAATGTAGTTCCTTTGCGGAAACGTAAGACAGCAATACCATGGCAATGCCTGGTACGCCTTCCAGTACATCATTTTCCTTCCCATTATAGATATCGCATTCCATTTCTTCTTCCAGCAGCTGGATGGTTTTATCGATCCAGTACTCATAGCTTTCGTGGTAGGTAATATTGCCGCTTTCTTCATACAGGGCATGGCAGCATTGGGCAATGCCGGCGGCGCCGTGATAGAAATTGGCGGAAGTAACCAGGGTAGAAGCTACGTCCCGGCGCATCATTGTTTGCATACCAATGAGGTCTGCCAGTTCACATAAACTGGCATCCCGCAATAGTTTTGCGGCCCTGTATAACAGCAGCACCATGCTGATGTCACCGGCGCACCAGCCTAACATGTTGGGAGCAGATATACCATCTGCATCGCGGTCTATTATTACCGGAAAGAAAGAGTATTCACCGCGGGAGAAATCAATATCCATTTTATGTTTCAGGATAAACCGGATACCTTCTTCCACGGTGTTGCGGATCAGATTTTTATGGCCGGACCTTTCATAAGCCTTTATCAGTACCAACAGAATCCCACATAATCCATGCGGGAGGCTGAGGTTAATTAATTGCCGCCCATTTGTTCTGGCGGGGGCATTCCTGAACCAACAACCCGAATCTTCCGTCACGGCGCTGTTGCACAATTTTTCTATCAGGATATCCAGGTATTCGTTTACTACGACAGAAGCATTGGCTTTTTCGGTAAAATAATGAATGATACCGGCAGCGCCATGTAGTAAGTCGGTGTTATCTTCTTCAATAAAATGTTCAGCGGAATAAAACAAAAAACGATCGAGTTTATCAAACTCATTGTCTACCTCAAATTTCAGGAATCCGCGCTGACTCATAAAGTTAATAGCATAGCCCAATCCGGCCCCGCCATAACTTAATGCAGCGCCATCCAGACCTGGTTTGACAGCGCTGATATTATTCAGCACCTCGTCCAGCATCACTTCAGTTCTTTGTCTGAGTCCCGGTGCAGCAGTTACAGTATAGAGATGATAATAGTAAAAGAGCTGCCCTAACTTGCCTTCCAGAAAAGTATCATTGCTGCAGGAAAAACCTTCCAGCAGCTCATTGAGTATTTCCAGTTGTCTTTTAGCTAATTGTCGCATTGCTTATATTAACTATTCTGCGACAAAGTTAACGTCCGGCGTAGCGATGCAATAGTTTTATACACCAACCGGCATATTTCAGGGACGAAAAAATCACCCCATCAGTTTATGTTTCATGAGATCGAAAAACCCGCTCTTATAGGTCTCTCCCAGCAGGATTTCTGCTTTTACATTTTTGAGGACAATCTGATTACCTTCTACAGCGGTAATTTTATTTACAGAAACAATATAGGATTTATGTACGCGGAAAAAATACTTTTTAGGCAACCGTTCTTCCAGGTCTTTCATGTTCAGCAGCGCCATGGTTTTCTGACCCGCATGATAGATCGCTACATAGTTTTTCATGCCTTCTATATATTCAATTTCTTTCAGGTTGATCTTTAACATCTTTCCCTTAAACTCCGTTTTTACAAAGATGTAGTCATCATCGATGGTTTCTTCCTGACGGGAGATCGTAACGGAAGTTGTAATCATATTCAACACCCGTTGTACCGCCCGGAAAAAGCGGGGCATAGGAATAGGTTTCAGGAGGTAATCCACCACTTCCAGGTCGAACCCTTCTGCAGCAAATTCACTATAAGCTGTAGTCATAATTACCTTTGATTTGCCCTGTATGGTTCGGGCAATATCCAAACCGGATATTTCCGGCATCTGTATGTCCAGGAATACCAGGTCTATCTTCTGCATATTCAGGATCTGCATAGCTTCTATCGGGCTCGTAGTTGATTTAACGAGATGTAGGTAAGGCGTTTGGCTGATATAGTGCACCAACACATCTATGGCATGTTGTTCGTCATCCACTACTAAACAATTGATCATAGCTTCTGGGTTTAAAAAATTATCTGCAGGTCAATTAATATTTTGGTTATAGCTGATACGTCCGGTGGGTTCCCCGGCATTACTTTTACCGACGCCCGGGTCAGGGGCCGGCGGGTGTTCCATCTCGTTCTTCTCGTAATTGATTACAAGCGATACTGCATAATACTCTTCTTCATCTTTAATATTCAGGCGGTAACGATCTTTATAGGTAGCAGACAATCGTTGTCTGATGTTGCTCATACCAATGCCATGCGATAGTTCCTTGGGGCCGTTTTTCTTTTTGTTCTGAATAGAAAAACAGAGACTGTTGTTATCTTCGGTTACCTCCAGCCTGAAAACAAGCGGATGTTCTTTCCGGGTAAGCTCTCCATGCTTGAAGGCATTTTCCACCAGGGTAATGAGCACCAGTGGAATAATACGCACCGCCCAGACATCACCGGTTATTTCAAAATCTACCTGCAGCCGGTTGCTGAAACGCAGCTGATTAATTTTGATGACATGATGCAGATGTTCTACCTCTTTTCCCAGTAATACCGTACCACTTTCATCTTCTCCGCTGCTCAGGGAATAACGCATAATTTCGCATAACGTGAGAATACCTTCTGATAATTCTTTTGAATACCCCAATGATTTGGCATAAAAAAAATTGAGGGTATTATGCAGGAAATGCGGGTTGATCTGTGCCCTTAGAAAAGCATATTCTGCTTCCAGTTTCCCCTGTTCTGCTGCCAGCTTATCAAGTTGTATCCGGCCAATCTCTTTTTCATTCAAAAATGATCGCCGGGCAAAATAGTACCCGAAGCCAAAAAAGGAGTAGATCATAAAGATCCAGAACCCTGAAATGACAAACGATTTGAGTACCAGCGGTGGAATAGCCACCGATGGCGCCAACAAAGGCGAAAGTACATCTCCGATAAAATAAAAAAACAGCAGATAAGACAGAAAGAACAACACCTCCCCAATCAGCAGCCACACAAATTTACGTGGAGATAACAGCTTGAAAAACAAGAAAGAGTTACCGTAAAAGACATAAATCCCCGGCAGTTGGGTCAGTAATATATCCAGCAGATGTATCGACTGTTTCCCCGCACTAACTTTGTTCAGTGTGCCTATCGCCATGTATACTACCCAGGCCACAACGTGTAAACAAACAAATTTATATTTTCTCCATAAGCTAATAAAAGCCATGCTTCGGGTTATTTGGCATATAAGCGAATCTTTTGCGATTAGAGTCTGGTTCGGCCTGATGGTTTTCTATTTTCTGCTGCAACCTTTATTTTTACAAATTCTACCCAATCTACAACATTATCCGGGATTTTAACATGGGGTTTGATACCAATATTATCAATTGGCTCCTCCGGCAGGCGATTGGTGCGGGAAGTAGGGTATCTTAAAATAAAATAGTTGCAAGGCATATTGGTCGTAGCTACATCTGAATAATCCACAGCTCCCATACTGTTTTTACCATAAATTGTTACTTTACTGCTTTGCCGGGCTTTCAGCAGAAATATTTCTGCACTGCTGGCGCAGTTTCTATTGATAATGACCGATACCTTCTGAGGGGTGGGCATTATTTCATTCAATACCAGCGTATCGTTTTTCCACAGGTTATACAAACTTCCTTTATGGGCTTTCAATTCTTCCAGTTCCTGTCTGAATACGGCCTTCATACTATCTGAAATATTGGGATAGTCGGTAATGGAATAGTATTCCCGGATATTATCTTCGGTAGCCAATACAGCAGCACCTTTGGTGATAATAGGATTGGTATAGATGATAGGTAACAGCTTCTCAAAGCAAAGGACAGACCCTCCTGTATTATTCCGGAGGTCAAGAATAAAATTTTTACTTCTCCGGATGATATCCATATTATTATCTATCAGGCTGTCGATCAATGGCTTTGCTTCCAACCGGAAGCTGGGCATCACCAACAGACAGGTTTGCTCATCCAACACTTTAAAGGAAGGGGTATAATACTTCACTTTTGCCGCCGAAACCGGCTGTGTACCTTCCGGATATATTTTATTCAGTATACCCGCGATCCCCACATTCATCATATGATTATTGAGGGCCAGGGGTGATTGAATGGGTACATGCTCCCGGTTGTAGAGATACAGCATCTCATACGCCCCTCTTTTTTTCCTTACCCGCGCCTTTATCTGCCCTGGCAGCCATAATACACTATCCGCCTTCAGGATCACACCAATAAACTCATCTTTCTTTACTTTATCACGCATAAAACCGATCTGTACACTCTGGAACTCATCGGTCCATATTCCTTCTATGGAATCCAGGGTACCGGGGTCCTGGTTGATGTAGGTTTTAAAATCCGGTGCTGTCATCTCCACTTTTTCAGCACCGGCAAAAATGGCTCTGATACTGTCCTTATTTAAAGCCCCATTCCTGCTAAAAGTGAGGCTCATATGCTGATCTTTAAAAAAAAGCAGCCAGGAACGGAGTAGCAGAAAACAGTCCTGCCAGCCGGTAATGGCGGCTACCTGCTGCAGGCTGTCAGTGTACTGGAGAAATCTTTTTTCCTGTTGTGGGGACACTTTATCCTGGTATCCCACATAGTTTGTTTTGACTTTGGCCACCATATGCCGAAAATTCGCTTCACATCCGCACTGCTGACTATTTCCTTTTATCCACCAGCAACATAACATTAATACAATTAGGTACTTCATAGATCCATTTTTGGGTTATCGCTTCGTCTAAGATATCTTTTTTCCGGGTATGAAAAAGTTGCTGGCCGGAGAAATTTAGTCATACAACAATGGAAAGGTTTCCGGGGGAGCTGATTATTCCTGAAAAGTCACCTCAGTATGTTTCTTCACAACGTTTGGTATTACTGACATCACAGGGAGGCCAGGAAGAGGGGCCTACCTGCGGGTCCAGCAGGCGGCGACCAACAATACTGTTTTTTTCTGCTTTATTCAGTGTTACAATGGCGATCTTGTTAAGTGTTATTCTCTTGTTGATCACTCGATCGTTTCTCTTTTTCATAAAATGACGAAGGATTAAAAGGGTTATCAATAACGCCGCTGATGGCTGCTTCCAACCTGTTGTGGTTACTGAAAGGGGTTCGGGGAGCTACTGCAAAACAGCTCACTATTGTACCTCACACCCATTGGTAACTAATGTAGTATTGGAAACAGGATCGCAAGCTGGTCTGGAGGAGGGCCCTACCTGCGGGTTCAGCAGGTGGCGACCAACAATATGGTTACTTTCCGCTTTACTCAGTGTTACAATCGCTATCCTGTTAAGTGTTATTTTCCTGCTGATCTCTTGCTCTTTTCGCTTTTTCATAAAATAACGGAGGATTAAAAGGGTTATCAATAGTGCTGTTGATTCCTGATTCCAACCTGTTGCGGTTTCATCACATCTCACTATTGTACCGCACACTCAATGGAGACCAATGTATTGGAAGATGGATCGCAAAAGGGCCTGGAAGAAGGGCCAACCTCCGGGTGTAGCAGGCGGCGACCAACAATACTGTTTCTTTCTGCTTCACTCAGTGTTACAATGGCAATCCTGTTAAGTGTTATTTTTTGGCTGATCTCTTGCTCTTTTCGCTTTTTCATAAAATAGCGAAGAATTAAAATGGTTATCAATAGCGCTGCTGATTCCTGATTCCAAACGATAGCGGTTACATCACAACTCAATACTGCATTTCACAACTATAGGTTACCAATGTTTTGGAAGTAATATCACAGGGAGGCCAGGAAGAGGCTTCCTCCTGCGGGTTCAGCCGATAGCAGCCGACAATACTGTTTTTATCTGCTTTACTCAGTGTTACAATGGCTATCCTGTTAAATGTTATTTTCTTGCTGACCACTCGCTCGTTTCGTTTCTTCATAAAATAACGAAGGGTTAAAGGGTAATAAACAGCGCTGCTGATTCTTAATTCCAAACGGTTGCGGTTACATCACACTCCGGACGGGATGACTGGGCCGGCTCAAGCTTATACACGACACCACCCTGGATGGTATTCATTTCCTGGACATTCAGCCTGGCAATCGCCAGCTTATTGAGCTTGAGTTTTTTGTCTTTCGACTGCGGTTTGCTCTTTTTCATAGAACATCAATTTTAGTGATTATAAATCAAAAATTGCATTATTTTCATTAGAAAAACGTCCGAAGGTATTGGTCGGGAAAGTCGTATCGCAGTCTGGCCGGGTTGATTCGGCTTCTACCATCCGCAGGCCACCTTTAATGGTATATAGGTCCTTGATATTAAGTGTTATAATCGTGTTTTTGTTCAGGTGCAGTTTTTTATTTTTCCATGTACGTTGGGTGATCTTTTTCACAACTAAGGATTTAGAGGGTGCTTAAAATTTAGTCCTTCCTATAAATCTATTTTCCAGCCGGTTACATCATAAGAGTCGTGGTAGTTGTTTCTCATAGCGGACGGGTTGATTGTTTTTCATTTCCTGCTATGAATTGCACACAGCCTCTTACGGCTTTACTTTCGTCCATTCTGAGTATGCTAATGGCCATTTTATTGAATGGCAGTTTTCTGCTAACAGATTTTTGGTTTTCTTTTTCATAAAAAATGAAGGCGATGAAAACCTAACCAGTAAAGTACCCGGTATAGCTATGGGTTCAGCTCTCCCTCAAAAGAAACAGAAGAAGTGATATCACATTGTGGCCGGGAAGATTGTCTTTCCATCACATCTACTCCTCCCAGGATATGCTTCTGCGCAGCTGTATTTAAGCTAATAAGTGTTTTTTTACTGAGTTGCAGTTTTTTATTAACTGACCATCCGGTTTTCTTTTTCATAAATATATTTGAAGGTGGTTAAACTTCATGCCGGCTTGCTTTGTATTTCAGCAATCTGATACCATAAAATTATCTGTTAGAAGAGGCCTGTTGAAATAAATTACACGAAACAAGCCATTAAAGGTACCAAATCAGGAGACCCTTTATCACGACTTCACAGGAAAAGCCGGCACTACCGCGGATTAGCCTACGGCTACTGCGGTACAGTATAGGTTAAGCATGACTAAAACAGTACTAGCGACCACTCAGACAAGAAGAAAAAAAGTATCCACCGTTAAAAAACGGCGGACTGTTAAAATATATAAACCATTAGCCTATTCAAGACAATAAGAAAAAACGGTCCCACTCTTCCCATCCATCATGCACATAATCTGATAATACCAGCGCAACGCCACAGGCGCCATCCAGTAAACCAAACTGCGGTCTGTAATCTCCACTGTCATACTTCAGAAAACCGCCAATTCCCCGCTCAAAAGAAGTGAGCCTCAATGTTTCGTGTATCCAGTGTTCATAACTCACCCTAAAAATTTCCATCCCTGTCCACTGGAACCACTTTTTGTAAATATGTGCCAACCCCGCACTCCCATGGCAAAAGCCCCCATCCTGAATGATAGCCGCTTTGCGGGAAGTCCGTAAGGTGGTTTGCATGGCCAGCCTGATCGCCAGATCAGACAAGGCATGATCCCGCAAAACCCTGGCGGCGTGATACAACCCCATCGCTACCACAGCATCCCCATAACACCAACCCAGCGGGGTATCGTAAGACGCGTCAAATGTTTGTCCGTTCAGTTTTACAATCGCAGGAAACACAGATAATTGCATATCCTCCGTTTTGGAACGAAACGTCAGCAGCAGGTCGGTAGCCCACCGGATTGCTTCCCGGGTGGCTGGCGGATTGTCTGCCGCTTCATAGTATTTCGAAAGAAATATCATCACAGACACAAGTCCGTGTGCCATTCCACAATTGATATACCTGGTTACCGCGCCGCTTTCCGGCGCCGGCATATATCGCATCCGGCTCGCGCCATGTCCGGTTATACTGTTCAGGTGCATCGTGATAGCCGTACCAGCTGCGATGAGCTGTTCCCGCCTCACCTGACCTGCCCGGTAGCGGTCCAGCAAATAGGCAGCCACCCCCAATGCGCCATGCAGATAATCGAGGTTGTCATGATCGATCATCCGGAAAAAAGCAGGATATACCATGCCATCCCATTGCTGGATGTAAGGATCGTAACGATTATCGGTAAATCCTTTCTCCCGGAAAAAAGAAAACAACGCCGCAATACCCGTCAGGCCATCACCGTAGGCCAGCGTACTTAACCTGCCTTTCGTTTTTCCCGCTATCTGCGTCATAATACCAGCGGCTTTTTCGCGGTATACTTCCAGCTTTTCTGTCTGGTACAGATTATAATATAGCAAAGCCAGGCCGCCACTTCCCGACATCAGGGAAACAGACATCTCACCGGCGCTGCGATTAAAAAGATCTTTTTCAAGCATGGCTACCTTCTGCCCAGCCAATTCAATTGTACTCATGTTATCAAGCGTTAATTGAATAATGCCACCTTCAGTTTGTCTGCACTATAACATCATCACAACCGAAGGAAGGCAAAGACACAGGATTCCGCCAAAGAACCCTGTGTCTGTCACTATCTGCAAAAATAATGAACGCCTTATGGCAGCAAGGGTAGGTTATGAACTGATTTTTATCAGATTGATTGGCAGCGCTCCACACTGCTGCAAAATGGGTACCGGGATAAAACAATATCTTAGTCCGGGTGCCGGGCATTACCATCCCGCACATGGTGACGGTTGGTACAACAGTTCACTATTCTTCTCTTTTGGATTGGCAACTTTTTCTTTCTATAATTTTATCATCACGCATCAATCGGGTTTTAGGTTTAATAACAGTGTTGCAGTGAAGCCTTTTAACCTGGTGTGACCGTTATAGGGCGCCCCTTCTGCAACACTGCGGCATAAATCGGTTTCATCCGGAAGAAACCTTACGTTGATTTGCCGGTATAAACATAGCATGAGTATTACATTTTGAAAAAACCATTACACCAACTTATAATTTCTAGGGACCAAACCGGTCGGAAAAGAAACGAACCGGCAAAATCGGTAGATCAAATATCCTACCCACGATCAATATTTTGTTGGATATCAATAGGTATCAACGCTGATAAGCGCCGGGGTACCCACTGCATACAGGTCACACAGGGAGTCCAGGTATGCCTGCCGCTCTGCCGCTGTCGTCCGGATAACTGCTGCAAAAAAACGATGCGCCAGAATTTCCAGGCCGGTAAAACCAAAAGTATTATCTGCCAATACTTCCATGGCATGAAAAATACCTTTCGCTACATAGTTATCTTCTTCTGAACCTACCGTGTTCACAATAAACATGGTTTTGCCTGCCAGTAATTTTTCCAATCCGGTTGCGCCATAACGGTAAGCAAAACCATAACTCAATACCCGGTCTACATACCCTTTGAGTATGCCAGGCATACCAGACCACCATATCGGATGTATCAGCGTAATCGTATCGGCCCAGGTAATATGCGCCTGCTCGGCTGCAATGTCCGGTGGCGTAACGCCCGACTTAAAAGCAACGATATCGGCAGCGGAGAGTACCGGCTGGAAATCCAGTGCATAGATATCGCGGATCCGCACTTCATGGCCCGCGGCCTCCGCTGTGGCTACTACGGTATCCAATATGGCGTGATTAAAACTCGATGGGTTGGGATGACAGTAAATAATTAAGTTCTTCATATCTTTAATTTTTGATGTTGTAAATGGTTCGTATGTTCCTTCAACAACACAAAATTCCGGTAAGATAAAAGCCCGGCATTGTAAGAAAACGAAGCCCAGGTTATCATGATTACAACGAGCATACCTTACGATCCGCCACCTGCGCTGGCTGACGCTATCAAACATTTTTACTGCATACAGTCGGATGCTGCGGCAGATAAGGAGATCGCACACCTCTCTCCCAACTTCGATATGTTGCTGGTATTCAATTTTGGCGCCCCCTTCCGGATTTCCTTCGCAGGAGAACCTCTGGCAGATAAAGTTGTACCACAGGTAGCGGTGACAGGCCCCTTGAAGCGCATGTTGAATTATGAAATATTACCCCACACGGATATCCTGGTGGTCGTCTTTCACCTGGATGGGTTCTACCGGCTCTTTGGCACTTCGCCGGACGATGCCGACAGTGAAAAAATAACAGATCCGGATACCCTGTTGCAACAAGCCGCTTGTCATGATTTATGGATTACCTTGAAAAGCACGGCACGGTTACCAGACAGAGTACAGTTGCTGGGAAATTATATTCAATCCGTGATCCGTCCCGGCGACCCTGCCGGCAATCCGCTGCTGGACAGCATTGCCTATTTCGACAACCCGCTGATACAACCGGTAAAGGCCATTGCCCTGGATACGAAACTATCAGCAAGAACAATACAGGTCAGATTCAAAAAATATGTCGGCTACAACCCTAAATCATTGCTGCGTTTTATCCGGTTTAAGCAGGTACTGCAACGGTTACAGGAGCAGCCCCATACTGATACAGACTGGTATGACATCATTCACGACTTCGGGTATCATGATCAAAGCCATCTGATCAAAGATTTCCAGTATTTCCTCGGTACAACTCCCCAGCATTTCGTAACACAGATCCGGGCAAACGGGTTCTGTATCAGCCAGCCTGGCAAATACTATTAAACGCAAAAGCACCTGTTTTCCGAAGAAAACAAGTGCCGTTACACTTACGTATCATAGCAGCACACCGCTATTGCTGTGTGCAATCTATCATCAGCGTATTACCGGGTCTGGTATTGTCGTAACAACAAATACACTCTTGCTGTGGTGACATTTTAGAAGGGATGGTATACGGCCGGTTCACGGTTTCCTGCACACCGCCTACCAGTGCATGCTGCACGGCGACACTGAGGTTAGCTACAGGTTCCTTTCTCAGAAATAATTTTCTGGTGAGTGATAATTTTTCTTTTTTCATAATAGATTTTAAGAATGATGATGAAAACCATGTTTGCCGAAGCCTCATCATGATGCATCCGGCAACAAGCTTTTTTCCGGATAAATTATCCGGTACCGCAGGGAATACACCATACTTCCGGTACGCTGTTCTTATGCAGGAGCATCTCCTGACAGCAGGATTTCCTCCGCCCCCATGCGGTTTGTTCACTGTTCCAAAGCAGTATTAAAAGTGATGTGCAAACGGATCATAACAATCAGGTAAGATGAGACACCAGGCGTTATTTTTTCACATATACCTGACCGTTATACACTCACAGCGGATCAGGCGGCAGGCTAAGGCAACACATACAGAACTCATGCCCCTGGGCCGTTACCCAGGTGGGGGTATGATTTTTAGTACAGCCCATAGATGCCGGCGGGAAACCACCGTTTATCTGTGCGGCATCGTCATTCAGCGCCACCAGCACATCCCGGTGCAGGAATAATTTTTTCCCCAGTTGAATGGTTTTCTTTTTCATATGATACATTTTTTTGGTAAGACATCCTGCCCGATCCTTATCAGGCGCAGCATAAACACTCCCTGACGGGTATCTGAGCAGAAATAGTTTCCGACATATTCATACTGGGCGGGCAAAAACAGACAGTCTGGATATTTGCTGTTCCTGAAACAGGGACGAAACCACCGGCCAGTGCAGCCTGATCGTTGCTGCTGAGGGCTGCTATTACGGATCTGTTCAGAAAAAGCTTTTTGCTTAAAGCGATTTTTTGCTGCTTCATAGCGGAGAAAATTGAAGTATGGAATAATGGTTCAGTGCCCCTTCCAACGGGACACATCAGTCGCCAGCGGGCATGATAAGCATAGCAGGGAAAATACTTTCTTCGGATAGCCGGCCCTGTTATGTATGTATTACAGGTTATTGATGTGTTGATGTTAACGGCGGCCAGACAGTACTGACCAACGATTTGAAATTACCAGATTCAGGAAGATATCCTCAGAATAATTCAGGAAAGGTAGTTTTTCTTTCACGAACGGCATATATACTTTTCCTGATAGGGAATAATTTTTCCCTGCCTGAATCTTTTTTCCCTTATTGCCCACCCCATGATGAAGTCAGACATTTGCTGCATCAAAAACGCGTACTGCTACAGCGGTGATAACCCGGGAAGCCGGCTGATAACAAACGACTGCGTTATTTTTTTTCATTTTTA
This sequence comes from Chitinophaga nivalis, assembly GCF_025989125.1. Lineage (NCBI taxonomy): Bacteria > Pseudomonadati > Bacteroidota > Chitinophagia > Chitinophagales > Chitinophagaceae > Chitinophaga > Chitinophaga nivalis. Next base: position 7,437,299 of record NZ_JAPDNR010000001.1, read on the forward strand.
ACATTACTACATCATGACTGCAAATCATAAAAATACTACAGGCGTTACCGTTATAGGCCTGGGTCCCATGGGACAAGCCATCACCCGTTCTTTATTACAAAAAGGTATATCCGTTACCGTATGGAACCGTACCGCCTCCAAAGCAGATGACCTGGTAGCTGCCGGCGCCCTGCGTGCTGCTACGGTAGCCGATGCCCTGCAAGCCAACGAACTGGTGCTGCTCAGCTTAACACACTATCAGGCGATGTATGATATCCTGCAACCCGCAGCACAGGCACTGGCAGGCAAGGTATTGGTAAACCTCAGCTCCGACACCCCGGAAAAAGCCCGGGAAGCTGCTGTATGGGCCGCCGCAAACGGTGCGCAGTTTCTGGCTGGCGGTATTATGGTAACCCCGCAACAGGTAGGCCATCCTGGTTCCTTTGCCTTTTTCAGCGGACCACAGGAGTTATTTGAAGCACACCAACCGATCTTGTCTATCATCGGCGATACCGATTATCGTGGCAGTGATCCCGGCCTGGCACCACTCTATTATCAGGCATTGCTGGATATCATGTTTACCAGCGTAGCCGGTATCATGCATGGTATGGCGCTCATTAAATCGGCCAACATTCCGGCAGCCACCTTTGCCCCTTATGTAGATAATTTCCTCGTATTCCTGCGACAGCTGGTATCAGATTTACAGATGGCACAGGAAGCAGATAAAGGCAGCTACGATGGCTCCCACAACAATATGCTGATGATGACAGCAGGCATACACCACATCACCGATGCCAGCGCGGATGCCGGGGTCAACACCTCTCTCCCCGCCGCAGTGAAGGATATTTTTGACCGTACCGTTGCCAAAGGTCATGGTAAAGACGGCCTGGCAAGCATTTTTGAAGTGCTGCGACAAAAGGACTAATAATTACTGCCGGCGCCTTACGTAACAAGGGAGCAGGTAACAGCGGATAGCCGTCGCTGTTACCTGCTCCCTTGTTTTTTTTATAATTCTTAATGTCAGTTCTTAATTTAATCTATTAGTTTTGTAGACTAATAAACATACACCAAATCCATGCTGCACAAAAAATCAATCGACTCGCTGATTGCGGAAAGCGATGGCGATCAACCAAAGCAACTCAAGCGCACTTTAAGCAGTTTTAACCTGATCATGCTGGGCATTGGCGCCATTGTAGGCGCAGGTATCTTTTCTATGACGGGCATTGTAGCCGCAGAAAATGCCGGGCCGGCCGTTACCCTATCTTTCGTATTGGCAGGAGTAGCTTGCGCATTCTGTGCCCTGTGCTATGCAGAACTGGCATCCATGATACCTGTGGCAGGATCGGCCTATACCTATGCGTATGCTACCATGGGAGAATTTATGGCCTGGATTATCGGCTGGGATCTGGTACTGGAATATGCCCTGGCTTCGGCCACCGTGGCTGTCAGCTGGTCCAGCTATGTCATTAAATTACTGGCCCGCTTCCATATAAACCTCTCTCCTGCCCTCACCATCTCGCCGTTTCAAACCATTCAACTCCCCGATGGACAGGTATTACACGGCATTGTTAACCTCCCCGCTATTTTTATTGTAGTGGTATTATCGCTGATACTGGTACGCGGCACCAAACAATCTGCCACCATGAACAATGTATTGGTAGCCCTGAAGATTGCGGTGGTACTGGTATTTATTGCGCTAGGCTGGTCGCATATCAACCCTGCCAACTATACCCCTTATATTCCTGATAACACCGGCACTTTCGGGTCATTCGGTATCTCTGGTATTACCCGGGGTGCGGCAATCGTTTTTTTCGGCTTCATTGGTTTTGATGCCGTATCTACCGCTGCACAGGAAGCCGTTAATCCGAAGAAAGGCATGCCGGTCGGCATTATCGGCTCCTTGCTGATATGTACGTTATTGTATGTATTGTTTTCTCATGTTATGACCGGACTGGTGAATTATAAAGATTTCGCCGGAGATGCCAGCCCTGCTGCCACTGCTTTTGCCGTTACCGGTTATCACTTCCTGCAGGACGGGCTGATCGTAGCCATCCTGGCGGGTTATACCTCGGTAATACTGGTGATGCTCATGGGGCAGTCGCGTGTTTTTTATACCATGTCCAATGATGGTTTATTGCCGCGCTTCTTTTCTTCCGTACATCCAACATTCCGTACGCCCTGGAAAACCACCCTTTTCTTTATGGTATTTGTTGGGCTGCTGGCGGGCTTTGTACCGATTTCCGACCTGGGACATATGGTCAGCATCGGTACCTTGTTTGCCTTTATACTCGTATCTGTAGGTGTAGTTGTATTACGATATACCAGTCCGGATATACCCCGGCCGTTTAAAACACCAGGAGTTCCTGTTATCCCGGCATTGGGTATTCTGGTATGTCTGTACCTGATGTCAGGCCTGCCACTGGCCAGCTGGGGACGATTGTTTATCTGGATGGCTGCCGGCGTGATTATTTATTTCGCCTACAGCAGACATCATAGCAAGATACGTGGGGCGGCAAAAAAATAATAATACAACTAATTAGTCCATTAATTTTGTGGACTAATTAGTTTATCCTAATTTTGCTTTTCAAACGTATACCAAAACAACATTATGCCAAACCAACTATTCAAACCATGCATGCATTACACGGCGTCCCCAACACGCTTTACCAGTGTAAATAATTCCTGTTGCTGTAGCCGCCACTAACCTACTTCCAGCACTATACTTCGTGTCTGTTCTGTTTCCTTGCCAGCAACGGCAACAGGGAATGCTATGCTTATTACCTTCCATTAACACCTGATGGTCATTATTATGTATCTGAAAAAATTCACACAATTTTTACTCGTATTCTTATTTACCTCACCGGCCCTGTTTGCACAGGAAAACATCATCACCGGCCAGGTAAAATCAGCCACCGACGGGAACATCCTGATCGGCGTGAGTATTGCCGTAAAAGGTAAAACCACCGGCGCTATTACAGATAACAATGGTAATTTCCGGTTGGCACTGCCAACGGATGCCAGCACATTGGTATTTAATTATATCGGATTTATTCCGCAGGAAATAAAAATCACCGGCAATAAAAACATCCAGGTACAGCTGACGGAAAACATCAAAGCCCTGGATGCTGTAGTGGTAACGGGTCTTGCGTCTGCTACCAAACGGGCCAACCTCGCCAATGCCGTTACCTCCATTTCCGCCAAGGAACTAACGGGAACGGCTACACCGCAAACACTGGATAATGCCCTCTATGGTAAAATACCCGGTGCGGAAATCAAAACCAACAGCGGTGCACCCGGCGGTGGTTTATCGGTACAGCTGCGAGGTATCAGCTCCCTGCAAGGCGCTTCCCAGCCCCTCTATATCATCGATGGGGTGTATGTCAACAATACGACCATACGTACCGGCCGATCTACAATCACAGGTGCCGGTGGTGCAGAAGAAGACGATGCATCCAACAGGCTGGCGGATATCAACCCGGATGATGTGGAATCCGTAGAAGTATTAAAAGGTGCTTCTGCCTCTGCCATATATGGTACCCGTGCGAACGCCGGGGTTATCATCATCAACACTAAAAAAGGAAAGGCAGGACGCACCCGCGTAAGCCTCTCCCAGGAAACCGGTTTCGCTAAAATCCAGCACTACATGGGCAGCGCACCATGGGATGAAAACAAGATAAAACTGTTCTTCCCCGCTTCCCGGCACGAGCTGGAACTGAAACGATACAGAGAAGCGGTTGCCAACAACGGTATTTTTGATTATGAAAAAATGCTGTACGGCGGTACGCCATTACTGAGCAATTCTCATATCAACATCTCCGGCGGAACAGAAAAAACCAGGTTCTATGTATCCGGTAACCTGTCCCGCGAAGATGGTATTATCAAAAACACAGGTTTCGGACGTAAATCCATCCGGCTCAACCTGGACCATGCGTTCAATTCCCGTATCAATTTTACCCTCAACTCCAATTACATCAACAGTAATACGGATCGCGGATTTACGGGTAATGAAAACAATCCCGGCGCCAGTCTCGGTTATATTATCGGTTACACGCCTTCTTACTTTAATCCTTATCCCAATGCCAAAGGTGTCTACCCGGATAATCCCTATTCGGAATCAGAAAACCCGCTGGCATTACGCGATAGAGCCATCAACAACACGGGCGTAAACCGGTTCATTCAATCGGCCAAACTAAACATCAACCTGCTCAGTACGCCAAAATCCAGTCTGAGCGTGGCTTTACAAGGAGGCGTTGATTACCTGAGCAGCCGTACCAAAGTATATTTCCCCGACGATCTGCAGGCCCAGCGTAGCGAAGCCAATCCCGGTGATATTGTGATCGGTACCCAGCAAGCAATCAACACCAACCTGCAGGCATTCCTGATTTACCAGCAGACTGTGAATAAAATCAATTTCAGCACCCAGGTAGGAACCGTGTTCCTGCAAACGAAATCCAACAGTGTACTCAACAGAGGACGCGGACTGGTAGCCGGCCAGCAGAATATTTCACAGGCCGCTGTACAACAATTGCTGCAACAGCACGATCAGCTGGTGAAAGACGCCGGTATCGTCGGACAGGAAGAAATCAACTTCAACGATAAAGTGATTACCACCCTGGGCGTACGCTTCGATAAGTCTACCCTGAATGGTGATGCCAATCAGTACTATGCTTTCCCCAAAGCATCCGTGGCGGTGAACCTGACCAAATTTGATTTCTGGAAACTGCCTACGGTATCACAGTTAAAACTCCGGGCGGCCTACGGCCAAACCGGTGGCCTGGCCAGCTTTGGTGATACCTACAGTTCCCTGCTGCCTGCGGTAAACGGCGGATTCATCGGCTCCAAAGTTTCTGCTACCGCCGGTAACCCGAACATTAAACCGGAACGCGCCGGTGAGCTGGAACTGGGAACAGACATCGGTTTGTTCAACAACCGCCTGAACTTTGAAGGTACCTACTACCATAAAAAAGTAACAGACCTCATTCAGGATCTTACTTTATCTGATGCCACCGGTATCCGTACAAAAAAAATCAATGCTGCTGAATTGGTGAACAACGGGGTGGAACTGGCGATTACGGGTGTACCGGTATCCCGGGAAAACTTTACCTGGACCAGCCGCGCCCTCTTCTGGAAAAACACCACGAAAATTACCCGGCTGAATGTGCCCTCCTACACCAGTGGTTCTTATGGTCCGACCTTCGGTACCTACCTGGTGAAAGAAGGTTACTCTCCGACTACCATCGTTGGTATTCCGCAAACAGCGCCCGGTCAATATACCGTATTCGGTAATTCACAACCCGATTTTCAAAGTTCCCTCTACAATGAGATCAGGTTCCTGCGCGATTTCAACTTCTCGTTCCTGCTGCATTGGAAAAAAGGTGGCGACCTGCTGAACATCACCCTGTATAATACCGATAACGGTGGTACCACGAAAGACTGGAATGGGGATGACAATAACAACGGCGTTCCCAACGGTAAAGACAGACACACAGGTTCTGCCGGCGTATACGTACAGGATGCCAGCTACCTGCGTCTGAGAGAAGTAAACCTCTCCTACACTTTCCCGAAAACGCTGATCAGCCGTACCTTCCACAACGTCATAGAAAATATCCGGGTAGGTGTTTCTGCCACCAACCTGTTCACCATTACTTCCTACCCCGGCTACGATCCGGAAGTATCCAGTTTTGGTACACAGGTAATCAATACCGGAACAGATCTATTCCAGTATCCTTCTTCCAAACGGATTCTGTTTAACGTTAAAGTTGATTTCTAGTACCTGTATCAGGTTAAAAATTATAGCATATGACACACAAACATTCTTCCACCATACTTTTATCAACGTTACTGGCTTTTTCGCTGGGCTCCTGCAAGCTGGATCCCGTGATAGATCCCAATAACCCATCTATCGCCAGCGTTACCAATAACGCCTCTAAAACGCAGCTGCAAAGCCTGGTCACCGGTACAGAAGCACGCAGCCGGGAATACATCTCTACCGCAGCTACCGCCTTCGGTACCTTTGGCCGGGAAATATGGTATTTCAACTCGTCCGATTCCCGGAACGTTCAGTTCTGGCTGGGTCAGGGCGGACGCAAACCGGATGCTAACTTCTATGGTATCGACAGAGCCTATGCTGCGCCGTATCAAACCATCAAACAAGCCAATGTACTCATCAGTGCCGTTAACAACACCGATGCCGTCACGCCGGTTGAAAAAAATGCCTATATCGGATTTGCCCTCACCCTGCAGGGATATCAGTACCTGATACCGGCGAACTCACAATACAACAGTGGTATCCGTATCAGTGTATCGGATGAATTAAATCCAGGAGGGTTTGTAGGTTATCAGGAAGCGCTGAAAACTATCCGGGCGGTGCTGGACAGTGGCTACCAGTCATTGAAACAGGCTGGCAATACCCTGCCTTTCCGCCTCACCGCCGGTTACAGCGGATTCAGTACGCCGGCAGGATTGATACAGGTCAACCGCGCACTGGCCGCCCGCGTAGCCATTTATCAGCAACACTGGCAGGAAGCACTGGATGTATTACCAGCTTCTTTCTTTAACATCGACGGTGATCTGAATGTAGGTCCGGCCCATGTATTTGGCCTGCCTCCGGATGATTTCAACCCGCTGTATTATGTGCCGGATGGTAGTTTCAGCAACGTGCCCGTGGTACATCCGTCCATGATTACGGACGCCTTGCCGGGCGATAAACGCGTACAGGAAAAATTCTTCCTGCGGCAAGCGCCGCTGATCAATACCGTAGGAGCAGTACCTTTATCCAGCCAATACCAGGATAAACGCTGGGCACAGAATACCAGCCCTATCCCCTACCTGCGTAACGAAGAGCTGGTACTCATCTATGCAGAAGCATCTGCCCAGCTGAATAAAACAGCAGATGCCGTAAAAGCCATCGACCGCATTCGCAGTGTGGCGGGGCTCCCTCCTTACACAGGGGCCCTTACCAAAGATGCGCTGATTACAGAAATCCTTTTCCAAAGAAGATATTCCCTGTGGTTTGAGCCTTCCGGACATCGCTGGATCGACGCACGTCGTTACAATCGTTTACAGGAGATTCCGGTAGCAGGTGATAAAGGCAGTGTGTTCACACAGCTGGAAAGATCTGCCAATGAACAGAATTGGGATATTTACAAGGGTAACAAATAGCCGGGAAACCGGTTGAAGATAAGCACTATCCCTGCCTGCCGCTGTCATTGTTCTCTCAGGAGAACAGTGGCGGCGGTTTTTAGTTGCCGGCATACAATAATCAGTATGGCTGTATTACCGGACACCGGAAAGATATTTTAATAACCCAGTTGATTAATGCATGGCATCCACCACTTTTTTGCTGTCGGCAAACTGTTCAAAACTAACAATCTTACCTGCTTTCAGCGTCCATAGATGTGCTACCCGGGCTTTCATCGGCTTACCCGTTGCTTTCCAGATACCGGAATAGGTACCATAGGCGACCACCTGGTCCCCTTCCGCTACATAACTATCGATAGTTACTTTATAGTCGATCCATTCCGTAGCCAGCCGGTCAAAAACGTGCCGGGTAATCTCTGTGATACCGGTATAGGTGCCGGCATAAGGAAAACCGGCGGTTTCTGTCCAGCGTACATCCGGCGCTACTGCGGCTGCCAGGTTTTTACCATTTTCTTCAGATGTTTTTCCTTCGTACGTACTTTGAACGATTTCCTTATTCGTCATATGCGGGTGCTTTTGGCAGCCGGCCGACAGTAAGATAACTGCCAGCCAGCTGATAAAGGTGATTGTTCTTATTACCATTTCATTTCTCCTGTGTTCACTTTAGCACCCAGTTGCAGCGCGGTTTCAAAAGTAGCTGCCGGGTAATGTTTTTTCATGGCGGCAATCAGCGCTGCGGAAGTTTTTGCTTTGGCCAGTTCTGCTTCATACGTTTTCAGGTAAGCCTTGTCGTATTGTACCGAAGCGATGTCCAGGGCAGCGCCCTCTTTGAAATGCGCAGGAATAACAATAGCCGGGTGCAGGGATTCGATTTTATCCAGCACGGTCACCCACTGATGACGTTTCTCTGCGGAAGCCGCATCTGCCACCCACAGGTGGAAGCCGGTGCCGAATACATTGATACCACCCACAACGGCTTTAATAGAAGGAATCCATACGAACGTTCTGCCAGGCACCTCCGGTACTGATACAATATCCAGTTTATTACCTTCCAGTTCCAGGCTGTTGCCATTCAATACCTGTGGCAGCACTACGTTTTTAGTCCCATTTTCACCCAGCTGCGGCCCCCATACTTCCAGTTTTTTCTGGGCAGTAGCTTTGATATGATCCACAGTGGCAGCCGTTGCATATACGGTTACACCCGGGAAAGCCCGTTTAAATTCTTCCAGGCCGAAATAAAAATCAGGGTCACCATGACTGATAAAAATCGTTGTCAGTTTTTTACCACTGGCTTTGATGGCTTCTACCACTTTACGGGCTTCCGGCAAGGTGAACTGCGCATCTATCAGGATGGCATCGGTTTTACCGCTGACAATCACGGAAGCTACCCCAAAACTGGTTTCCGGCGCTGCATATACCTGCAGCTGTAAAGGAGTGGCATCAATGGTTTTAAAAGACTGTGCGTTTGTTGTCATGTTGAATAAAGTTGAAATGATTAAAACAGCCGTTATCAATAAAGCATGCTTTTTCATATAGTATTAGTTAGATGATTACGTTGGAAAGATGTTTTTCTATCTGGCCCACCACTTCTTCAAAAGTGGAATAGCCTTGTTCTATTAAAAATGTTTTGCCGTCTTTTTCCAGCAGCAGTGTCGGGTATGACATCGCATAACCGGCGGCGCGGCGGAAGGCTTCCTGTGTAGCAGCCTTCATTTCCGCAGAGGGGAAAAGCGACAGGAATGCTGGGGTATCTATGTCCAATGCCGTGCAGATATCTTCATACACCATCGTTTCATTCAGGTCTTTTCCATCTGCATAGCGGGCTTTTTGTACTGCGGCAGCAAAAGCCACGCTTTTATCCGGCCAGTGCTGCTGCACGGTTACAATAGCCCGGGAAGGCACTTCGCTGTCGAGTAAAATGTTTTCATCCGTGATGAATTGAAAGTAGGCTTCACCAAATGCAGTACCTGTGAGGGCCGCAATCTGTTCGTCGTGTTTTCTGAAATAAGCCGCCATCTGTTTACTTTGCCGGCGCACATTGGCACCGGCCCACATACCACCCGGTACTATTTCCATCGGAATACTGTGTTGGTATTTTTCTGCTGTGCGCAGGGTATTCGGATAATTACCGTAACACCAGCCGCAAAGCGGGTCCATGATATAAATCAGTTTCATTATTTAGTTTTTTATAAATTCAAATTTTCCTTTCACCAGCTCACCGGACCGACCGGAAGACACCTGGGTATTGCCATAGCTGAGATAAGCAGTAACGGTTCCTTTTTCGGTATCGATCACCTGACTAACCGTGAGCCCATCTGCTTCAATCCAGTTTAAAAAATAGAGATGGTCATTCAGCGGCTGATAAGCAATGTGGGCATCTTCCTCCGTAACCTTACCGGTAGTATCAGTTGTTTTCCAATGCAGGAGGGTGTCGTTGAGGTATTTTACGTCCGCTGTAAATGCCGGGTAAGTGATACGTCCGGTTTTACCCAGGAGCGTGATAGCTTCCGCACCAGCGCTTCCGGCAGAACGATCCGTACAGGCTGCCAGCAAGCATATCACAGCTGTTGCGAGGAATAACACCGGCCAGCTCCGGCGGATGTATAAACGTGTATTTGTTTTCATCATAATAGTCGTTTATTATGAAAACAAAACTAGAACACCGGATGGCGAAAAAAGTTGAACTAGTTCAAAAAGGGGATCATTTCATTTCCGGTGGCGTTAACAAACGCTCCCTGTTCTCCGATCACAAAAAAGGAATATCTTCGTCAGCCAAACGACTGCAAAAAGAGATTGTATACAAGTACGGGAGTTGAGTTTGCTGTTACAGGGTGCAAAAAAGGAATTATTTATGCCGGCTTAGTTTTTTCCGGATTTTACTAAGAAATTCATGAGAGATACCCAGATAGGCGGCTACCTGCTGCTGCGTTAGCCGTTGTTCCAGTTGCGGATATTTTTCAATAAATTCCACATAACGTTCATCCGCGGTTTTACCCAGCGAAGAGATCATTCTCCGTTGCAGCGCCACATGGGTTTTCTGGGTCATGATACGGAACAGTTTCTCTACAATCGGCAACTGTTCATACAGCGCCTCTTTATAGGGTTGGGTGATTAACAGTACTTCACTGTCTTCCAGCGCTTCAATGTTTAATATAGACGGAATGTTGTTGGTAAAACTGTCGATATCTGTTATCCACCAGTCTTCGATGGCGAAATATAAGATCCGTTCAAACCCGTTTTCATCCAGGTAATACACCCGCAGACAACCTTTATTCACAAAGCCTTCAAACTTACATATCTGCCCTTCCCGTAACAGGAATTGTTTTTTGGCGACCTTTTGTAAATAAAAAGGAGCGGCAAACTGTGCAAAGTCTTCGTCCGAAATACGAATGTGTTTATTGATGTTATTGCGGAGTGCTGTATACATACTACAAATATAAAGTACGTATCAAAAAGAAAGTGCAGGAATGGGAAACAAGCAACTATACCGTACTGTTTTCCGGAAGATGTACGCGTTGATCATCTTCCGGAAAACAAATACCATTTAATTATTTTTTAGCCGGAGATGTCAGTGTGGCGGTAGCAGGGCCTTCCTGCTGATATCCTTTACTGCCTTTATACACATAACGCTGTACCATTCTGAAATGCGCCTGCTTCCGGCCTTTCATCAATGTTTTCACCGCATCCGGCAGGCTTTCCAGATCCGTAGCCCTGCAAACACCGTCGGTGGTAATGAGTATATCCCGGAAGTATTTTTTATCGCTGGCCGGCACACTATATTCACTGTTCCAGTAAGACAATCCTTCCTCCTCGGCCATGGCTGTTTTCTCAATGACATAAGCTGCCATTACCTGCTGATAGGCGCCGTTGGTACCGGCGATCATAAAATACACGCCATAGAAAGGACCACCCGCGCCGCCATTCATATGCTTGATCATAAAAGCATATTGTCCGTCTCCGATGAGTAACGGCGTTGTTTTGGGGCATTGGGAAAAGGCCCCATAGGCCGCTATCGCCGGTTGGAACATCCGTAACCGCCAGCCGTCTTTGGTCAGCATGAATTTTGCCAGCCCCAGTAAACCGCCGGTAAAACGGGATACCTGCAATCCATCCGGGTCATAGGCCGAATGATTAAAGCTGATGACCTTATAGGGTACACTGTCAGCATCCTTAAAGTCCATGACATTCATCAACCGGGTAGCTACGCCTTCGGCGTAGGGAAATGCATCTACCGCATCTTCATTCGCATCCGGATAAGCCACCCGCGGACAGGTTTTACACTCCCAGTTAATCAGCTCCCTATTGTAACTTTTCTCGGGGAACTTGTAGTGTTTTCCGGGGAAGAGCTTTAACAACGCTTTGGAACCATCAAAAGGTTCCGGCAGGAACAGCGTACGGGGCTGCAGAATGGTATCGCTTACATTTTTCTTCAGGAGATCACTTGTGACAGTGGACTGTGCATAACCTGCAGTGGACAGAAAAGAACTAAATAACAAACAGGCAAAGGCGTACTTCATTGATTGTTGATATTAATATATAAAGAGAATAGGCATCACATGCGGTTGCAAATGTAACAGATAAAACCGCATACTGTGTTGGTATTACGGTCATTTTATCGGGATCCGTCAACACGGGACTGCTACGGTTTACTTTATCAACCCGGCCGCGGGCTGAGTTTGTCTGCCCCCTGCACTCCCCTGACAGGACAGTTTCTTTTTTTCCCGGTTACAATTTAGTTTTACATTTATCCGGTATTTTAAACGATAGTATATTGTCAAATTTGTCTTTGCCAGATGAGCGGGAGCTACTCATCAAGGTTGCCGCCGGTAACGGGGCAGCCTATACTGTTTTCTTCAATACTTATAGCCAGCGGGTATTTGAAGTAGCCATGCTGTATTTAAAAGATGAGATCGCCGCACGGGAAACCGTGCAGGAAATCTTTTTGAAAATATGGGTAAAAAGGGCGGTGATGGCCACCGTGGAAGACTTCCCCAACTACCTGTTCATTCTTACCCGCAATCATATCTACGACAGCTTTAAAAAGCAGCTGGTCAAACAAAAAGCCATTGCCTACCTGCATGCCCAGGAACCGGAGCACATCGCCGACACCGATCACCGGCTACAGGAACACCAATATGAAGCATTGCTCCATACCGCCATCTCGGCCCTGCCACCCGGCCGGAAGAAAATATATATGGCCCGGCAACAGGGATTCAGTAACGAAGAAATTTCCCGGCAACTGAATATATCGGTACATACTGTTAAAAAACAATTGCAGCTGGCCACCCGGTTTTTACGCACCTTCATCCGGCGGCAACTACAAAGCTGGTTGCTGACCCTCTTACTGCTCTTCTCTTTCCGTGGTTAGTGACCACCCCTTCTCTCCCTCAAAAAAATATTTTCAACCGGAATACTCCTTTGGCATCCCCCGATCGTCTTTACCATTATCAGGCTTGATTTAAAATACATCCACGTTATGACCACTGCTGATTTTCAACAATTGCTGGAGAAATACAAACACCACACGCTGAGTGGTGAAGAGCTGCAACTGCTGCAACAGCTGGTCGCTTCCGGTGAATATGAAGCCGATATTAAAGCAGATATCCTGCAAACGCTACAAAGTACCACACCTGGCCATTCCGCCGATCCTGCCGCCTTGCAGGCCATCTTACAGGACATCCTGCACGCACCATCACCGGCAGCCAAACCGGTAATCCGCCTCTACTGGCGCCAGTTCGTGGCTGCCGCTGTACTGATCACCGCTATCGTAACAGCCGGGATGTATTGGTACGCCAAACCTACGCCGGTTGCACCCGTAGCCGCTGTGAAACGAAATCCGCTGGCACCGGGCAGCAACAAAGCCATCCTCACCCTGGGCGATAATACCACCATCTCCCTGGACAGCACCAACAACGGGGCATTGGCCGTGCAAGGCAATACGCAGATCACCAATACCAACGGCGCACTCAGCTACCAGGCCGCAGGCGATAATAGCAAAATACTCTACAATACCGTAGCCACGCCCAGAGGCGGCCAATACCAGCTGTTGCTGGCCGACGGCAGTAAGGTATGGCTGAATGCCGCCAGCAGCATCCGTTTCCCTACTGCCTTCAAAGGCAGGGAAAGACTGGTGGAAGTAACCGGTGAAGTATATTTTGAAATCAATAAAAATGCGGCCATGCCTTTCCGGGTAAAAGTCAATGGCGCCGGCAGCCGCGATCCGCTAACCGTTACGGTGCTGGGTACCAGCTTCAATATTATGGCTTATCCGGATGAACAGGGTATCCGTACCACCCTGGTGGAAGGAGCCGTACAACTGGCCAGCGGCAACTACCGCAGCCTGCTCCAACCCGGCTTTCAGGCCAGCCTGTCGCCGGAAACACCCGCCTTTGCCATCAGCCCTGCCGATATCGAACAAACACTGGCCTGGAAAGAAGGAAAATTCCGCTTCCGCAATACCAATATACAAGTCATTATGCGGCAACTGGCCCGCTGGTATGACGTTTCTATTGCCTTTGAAGGCAACCTGTCAGACATCGACCTTACCGGGGTTATATCCCGCCGCGCAGATGCCGGCGCCTTGCTGAAAGCACTGGAAGCAACACAAAGAGTACAGTTTACTGTTACCGGCAGCACCATCAAAGTGATGCCTTATAAACAGCATTAGTATATACCTGTGTCATCATCAAAATATTGCAGTTATGAAAAAGACTTAGTCACGCGATTCCACTATTCCAATAAAGAAACCGGGCCTGATTGCCGTCAGGACCCGGTTATAAAAATTGGCCATCCAATTCCCTTTGACATTAGAAAACTGAACTTAAACAGCCAAGCAACAAAAGTATGGAACTACTTACTGTCTGCAAAAAACGCAGTAGATGCGGGTATTTGCGAAGAAAATTACCGTTGGTTATGAAATTAACTGCCATCCTGACTTTGGCTATCTCCCTACACCTGAGCGCCAAAACGTATTCCCAGAACATTACCCTTTCCGGTAAACGCCTGGCATTATATGATGTATTTAATCAGATCAGCCGCCAGACCGGTTATGAATTTGTATTTGATGAAAAACAACTGCAAAGCGCCGGCCTCGTAAACATCCATGTCTCCAATGCTTCGCTGCCCGAAGTACTGGACAAATGCCTGAAAAATAAACCTTTCAGCTACAGCATCGTCGATAAGATCATCGTCATTGCACCCAGGCCTGCCCCGGCAGCAACTGCCACCGCCCGCCCCGTAGCCGTTATCCAGGGCACTGTTACCGGCGCTACCGGGCAACCGCTCCCGAATGTAAGCGTACAGGTAAAAGGTACCAACAGAGGTACCCTCACCAATGAAAAAGGCGCCTTCTCCCTGCAGGCAGAACCCAAAGAAATATTGGTGTTCAGCTACCTTGGCTACGAAACCAAAGAACTCCCCGTGGGCAATAACACCACCCTGCAGGTAGTACTAACAGAAGCCAACACCCAGCTGGGCGCAGTAGTAGTCACCGCATTGGGTATCAAAAGATCGGAGAAGTCCATCACCTATGCTTCGCAGCAACTGAACGGACTGGAACTCACCAAAGCCAAAGATCCCAACCTGATGAATACCCTGAACGGTAAAGTAGCCGGGTTGTCTATCTCTTCCAGTGCATCCGGAATAGGCGGTTCTGCCAAGGTAATATTGCGCGGTAATAAATCCGGCCTCGGCAACAACCAGGCGCTGTATGTGATAGATGGAGTGCCCATGAACAATACCGTGACCAATCAGCCCACCAGTGCATATGGCGGCAGCAATGCCTACGATGGCGGCGATCCTATTTCCAATATGAACCCGGAAGACATCGAGAGCATATCTGTGCTGAAAGGTGCTTCCGCAGCTGCTTTATACGGTAGCCAGGGCGCCAACGGGGTGATTCTCATCACCACCAAAAGCGGTAAATCCGGACGTACGCAAATCAATTTTTCCTCCGGCCTGAATATCTCCCAGGCAGCCTATAAACCCGATTTTCAAAACAACTACGGCCAAACCGGCGCCGGCAAAACACAAAGCTGGGGCCCACAACTGGCCAATGGCGCCGCAGACAACCTGTCGTCTTTTTACCAGACCGGCCAGACCTGGACGAATGCCATCAGCTTATCCGGTGGTACAGAGCAAATGCAGACGTATTTCTCTTATGCCAATACTTCCGCCAAAGGCATTACACCCGGCAATAAACTCGGCCGCCACAATATCAACTTCAAGGAAACAGGGCATTTCCTCAATAATAAACTGACCGCGGAAGCAGATGTCAACTACATGACGCAGCAGATAGACAACACGCCGTTAACCGGCTTGTACTACAATCCGCTCACCGGCCTGTATCTCTTCCCCCGTGGCCTGGACCTGCAACCCTATAAAAATAATTTTGAAGCCCCGGACCCTGCCCGGAACTTCCTGCCGGTACAACGGTGGCCCTTCGATGAAGACATCCAGCAAAATCCGTGGTGGATCATCAACAGGAACCTCAACAGCCTTAACCGCAACCGTATATTACTCAACGCCAGCCTGAAATATGAACTGACTCCCTGGCTGAATATCCAGGGCCGTGGTAGCATCGACCGGATCAACGACAGATACGAACAAAAAAACTATGCCGGCACCAACAAAGTATTGGTACCCGCCAACGGTTCCTACCTGTACAACAACGGTACTATCACCCAGCAATACGGCGACCTGTTGGCCAACTTCAACCTGCCGGTGAATAAGGATATCCGCATCACAGGTCTGGTAGGCGGTAGCATCCGCGATGTAAAAACCACCGGTGAAAAATTCGGTTCCTCACAGGATGGGCTGAAATATGCCAACATCTTTACCGTACAGAACATCACCGAAGTAAACGGCCGCAACTCCGGTACGCTACAGGAAATGCACGAACAATACCAATCTGTATTTGCCAGTGCCAATATCTCCTTTAAAGACTGGGCATTCCTGGACCTCACCGGTCGTAACGACTGGGCTTCCAACCTGGCCTATACACCTAACAAATCCTTCTTCTATCCTTCCGTAGGGTTAAACTTTATCCTGAGCCAGATCGTACACTTCCCTACGGCTGTCAGCTTTGCTAAAGTCCGTGGTTCCTACGCGATCGTAGGCAATGCGCCGCTGGCCTATCAGACCAACCCGGCAGAAAACACCATTGGAGCAGGGGGCGCCGGCAATATCGATATCAACAAAACAGCGCCTTTCCGCGAACTGCAACCGGAAAAAACCAAATCACTGGAAGTAGGTACCGAATGGCGTTTCTTTGATAACCGCCTGAGTGCAGATGTTACCTATTACAAAACCAATACCCGTAACCAGACCATGAAGATTGATGCCAGCGCAGCTTCCTTCTTTGAGTCCTTTTATATCAATGCCGGTAATATCCAGAACCAGGGCGTAGAAGCCATTATCCGCTATGAGGTATTACGCCATAGCAAACTAAAATGGAATACTGCATTGAACTATTCCGTTAACGACAACCGCATTGTGGAACTGGCGCCGAATGTAAAAAGCTTCACCATCAGCGGTGCTTCCGGCGCCAACTATGTATCGCGGTTTGCAGCAGGTGGTTCCTTCGGCGACATCTATGGTACCGTTTTACAACGGGATGCACAGGGCCGCATCATGATCGACGACAAAGGCAATCCCATCAAACAAGGCGGCGACCAGGTATATGTTGGCAACGCCAATACCAAATGGCAACTGGGCTGGAACAACAACCTGGCTTTTGACAATTTCACGCTTTCTTTCCTGATTGATGGCAAATTTGGTGGCCAGGTGATGTCTATCACCCAATCCATGATGGATCAATACGGCGTTTCAAAAGCCAGCGGCGAAGCCCGTAATGCAGGCGGCGTAAAAATAAACGGTGTAGATCCGCTCGGTAATCCGGTGACCTCCGTTGACGCAGCCAAATGGTATGGTACCATAGGCGGACGTGAAGCCGTATCCGGAGAATATATTTATAGTGCAACTACTGTGCGCCTCCGTGAAGTAGCTTTGGGTTATACCATTCCGATAAAAAACACGGTCGTTAAAACACTGAAGCTTTCCCTGACAGGACGGAACCTGCTTTACTTCTCTAAAAAAGCACCGTTTGATCCGGAACAAACCATGTCAACCGCCAACGGCCTTTCCGGTGTGGACATCTTTATGTTGCCTGCCACCCGTAGCTATGGCCTGACCCTGAATGCTTCTTTTTAAATCATCCGTTACCGTAAAACTGAAAGAAATGAACCACTACATAAAAAAGATGCTTCCCAATAAATGTCGTGTATACGTTGCCGTTGCGGCGTTATTGATAGGCGCTGCTTCCTGCACCAAAAACTTTGAACGATATAATACCGACAATACCGGCGTATCCAATGCCGACCTGAAAGCAGATTTCAATGACCTGGGCGCCTACCTGAAAACCGCCCAGATGGCGATCTACAACTTCTCCGGCGGGGGCGATCCCAACTCCTTTCAGGTACAGCAGAACCTGAATGCAGATTGTTTTTCCGGTTATATGATGTCTGCCACTCCCTTTAACGGCGGCAGAAACAACCTGAACTACTTTATGATGACCGGCTGGAACGGAGAAGCCTTTAAAGTAGGTTACCTCAATATCATGGCGCCCCTGGATAAACTGCGCAGAAACGGGATTGATCAATCCTTCCCTGCGGTATGGGCAGTAGCACAGATCATCAAAGTCACCGGCATGAGCCGCGTTACAGACATCTATGGCCCCATCCCCTACAGCAAAGCCGGCAGCAGCAAAGCAGACATTCCATACGACAGTCAGGAAGATATCTACAAACGTTTCTTCCTGGAACTGGATTCTGCCAATACCAGTCTCCGGGCACAGATCAGCAACGGTACCAAATTACCGTTCGACTTCTCCCAGTTCGATCTTGTCTACAACGGCGACTTCAACAAATGGCTGCAGTTCTCCAACTCCCTGCGCTTACGCCTGGCCATGCACATCTCCAAAGCAGATCGTGCTACCGCAAAGCTGCAGGCGGAAAAAGCGGTCAACCCTGCCAATGGTGGCGTGATCACAGAAAACAGCGGCAACATGAACGTGAAAGTAACCGGCAACGGACTGACCAATCCTTTGGTATTCCTTGCCAAAAACTGGAACGATATCAGCATCAACGCATCGCTGCAATGCTACCTGACCGGCTATCATGATCCGCGTACCCCGAAGTACCTGGATAAATCCACCGATACCAGTTTTCCTGCACAGTATATTGGTATCCGTATTGGCAGTATTACCGGTTCCAATGCCAAAGATGATTATAAAGGTTATTCCAGCATCAACTACAAAGGAGGCACCTTTACCCTCAATACACCCGTGCAGCTCATGACCGCCGCCGAAGTATACTTCCTGCGGGCGGAAGCAGCCCTGAATGGCTGGAATGCAGGCGGCGCGGTACAACAGTTATATGAGCGGGGTATCAATATCTCCCTGGAACAATGGGGCGTACCGGATGCTGCGTATGCCACCAACAGCACCTTTAAACCGGATGCATATGTAGATCCCAAAAGACCTGCCAACAATGCATCCGCACCATCCGACATTACCATCAGATGGGAAGACGGCGCCGCCGAAGCTAAACAGCGGGAACGCATCATGACCCAGAAGTGGCTGGCCATGTTCCCGGAAGGACAGGAAGCCTGGACAGAATTCCGCCGCACCGGCTATCCCAGACTGTTTCCGGTGGTCAACAACAACAGCGGCACTACCATTAGTACTAACATACAAATAAGAAGATTACCCTTTCCACAGAATGAATATAATACCAACGCCACGGAAGTAAACAACGCTATTAAATTATTGGGAGGAGCAGACAATGCCGGCACCAGACTCTGGTGGGACAGGGAGTAAATCGGTTTTTATAACTATTCATCATCCCATTATTAACAGGTTAAAATTCCAGGTATGAACCCAACATTCCATTTCCTGCGGTCCACGGCCGCCATGTTAACAACAGGAGCTGCTTTGCTGTTTGCAACCTCCTGCCAGAAAGAATCCAACAACCCCAACAATGAAACCGCCGGCACGGAACGCAACAATGCCCACGTAGAAAGCGTTACCAAAAGCGGCGGCAAATCTGTCTGCTATGTAGAAGTAAACAGCAACAGTCTGGCCAACACCGGTAAGTATACCCTTACCACCGGCGGCCAGCAGCTGTTTGATATTGCCATCATCTTTGCGGCCAATATCAACTACAATACCACTACTAAAAAAGCAGTGTTATCCAACAACCCGAATGTAACCAGTGTACTGGTGAACAGAGCCACCCAGATTGTACCCCTGCAAAACAAGGGTATGAAGGTGTTGCTGTCTATTCTCGGCAACCACCAGGGCGCCGGCTTCTGTAACTTCACCAGCCGCGCAGCTGCCAAAGCTTTCGCCCAACAGCTGAGTGACACGGTTACTTACTATGGCCTGGATGGTATCGACTTTGATGATGAATATGCGGAATATGGCGTGAACAACACGCCCCAGCCCAACGACAGTTCGTTTGTGATACTGGTAGATGAACTCCGTAAACTGATGCCCACCAAAATCATCTCTTTCTACTACTATGGTCCTGCCGCTTCCCGGTTATCCTGGGGTGGCAAACGGGTAGGCGATATGGTGGATTACAGCTGGAATGCGATATATGGTTCTTATTCCGTACCCAATGTAGCAGGCCTGCCTAAAAGCAAACTGGCGCCGGCAGCAGTGGATATCCAAAGTACCAGTCAGAGTACAGCCAATTCCCTCGCTACCCAAACCAAAAACAATGGTTATGGCGTTTACCTGTGGTACAACCTCACCAGTACAGATAAACACGTCTACTTCTCCGGCGTGTCCAATATCCTGTATGGCAGCAGTGTAACCTACACGCCCTGATAACCACCATACGACCATTAAATAACGCATTTCCCCGAAGATAGTACCGGAATCATCCAACCGGATTATCCTTTATTACCTTCGGGGAAATGCGTCATTTTTCGTAACCATTCCAATGCCGCTGTTCACTTGTTCTTTCGCTTGTAACTATTCCATGCTGTTAGTCTCTCTTTCGTAAAGACTTCCCTTGAGGCAACCCTTTCTCTTCCTGTTCGGCATCCTCGTCTGTTGTTGTTTCAGTTTTAGCTTTCTTCCTGCCGAACTGCCAGTTGACCGTAAATTTCACGACCCTTGATTCATACGTGATAAAGGAAAGGTTGCTACTCTCAGGGGTATTTACACTTGTACGAAATTTGTTGGTAAAAAAGATATCAGATACTGCTACACCTACATTCAACCGGTCATTACACAGCTTTTTACTGATACCTGCATTTATTTCCGCGATCGGCCGGAAACGGACGTTCCCGTATAAGCCCCCGCCCTGGTACCATCCGTTTAACTCCAGGCTGATCTGATGCGGTAATAAGAAAGTATTGTTAGAAGAAAATCCGATACTCGTAGCCCGCTCATTTTCCAGCAGGGCGCCGGCAGCAACCTGATACCGGGAAGTACTCACATTCACACTCTGGTAGTTCTCCCACCATTTGAAAACCGGTATCGGGAAAGACAACGAAGCATATCCTGTATGCTGATTTTCTGCATTCTGCGTAACCAGCTGCGTATAAGGGCTGCCTGGTTTTTGCACGATACTGAACAGCAATGGACGGCTCGCCAGATTGTACCCTACTGCCAGGTCTATAAACTGCAGGAACTGCTGATTCACTTCAAAGTTGTGCGACAACTGCGCTTTCAGATCCGGGTTACCGGTTTCAATCGTCAGCGGGTCCAGGTAGCGTATGGCCGGATTCAGCTGCTGATAGTCCGGTCTTTCAATCCGGCGGTTGTATTGAAAGGCTACTTTGTATTTGTCACTCACCTGATAGCCTACACGAACATTCGGTAACAAAGACAGGTAGTCCTGTTTTACCAACGACTTGTAACTGGCCGTATCTCCGCGTAAAATGGTGTACTCCGCTCTCAACCCGGCAGACAGCTCCCACTTCTTCCCTTTGCTGGAAACAATACCATAGACCGCATGAATTTGTTCCTGGTAGCGGAAACGATTGCTTTTAACGGTATTGGTCAGCCATTTATCTTCGCGCAAATCGTCCCACTGCTGGCGGTTATCCAGTTTGGTAAAACTACTTTTGAAGCCGGTTTCAAACTTACCCGGGAAAGGTAATGCCCGATAGTAATCCGTTCTGGCTATATACTGTTGTACATCGCCGGGATAGGCGTTGCGGTATTGCTGATACCCTGCCGGCCATTGCCGATAAATACTATGTATGCGGAAGTCGTCGCCGGAGCGGAGCCGTTGCTGCGCAGTGTGAATACTGGCTGTCAGGCCGCTGCCTTCATTGATTTTCCGTTTAAAGCGCAGCGTAGCATTGATCTCACGTTGATTACTATACGAAGTATTGGTCTGATGCGTAAGCGTATCCAGTACCAAAGGATTGGCGTAATAACGCGAAGAGCCGTAACCCGTAAAGTTATCTTTACTGTCGGTAAACGACAGGTTGAGGCTCAGCGTATTTTTGCTGTCCAGGTAATGATCAATACCCAGCTTCACCAGGTGAGAGCGGATCTTTTCCGGAGAGTATTGCGACTGATTCATCTGCAACGGTTCCTGATGTTCGCCGGTATAGGTACGGTAGCTGCTGTCGCGGAACCAGGTACGGTCATAACTATGGGCATAGTTCAACGAGTAATTCCACTTACTGGTACCATACCCCAGCAATATACTCTGGTCTGTTTTACCGTAACTACCCCATCCGCCGGCTGCTGATACGGAACCGCTGAAACCTGCCGCTTTCCTGTTCTTGAATACGATGTTGATAACGCCTGCATTCCCGGCGCCATCCATACTTGCAGGAGGATTGTTATACACTTCCATCGACTGCAAAGCACTTCCGGGAGTTGCTTTCAGGAGGTTTTTCAGCTGTTGGGCGCTCATGGTAACTGTTTCGCCGTCGATCATGACTGTTACGCCCTTTTTCCCCCTGATACTTACATCCCCATCTTTATTGACAACCACACCCGGCAGGTTTTTCAGCAGTTCAAAAGCATTCCGGGTCTTAGCCACGGCGCTTTGTTCTATGTTGAGTGTTTGTTTTTCGCTATTGTTGGTGACCACTGGTTTCCGGGCTTCCACGGTCACGCCTTTCAACCGGGTATCTGCCGGAGAAAGCGTTATTTTCAGCAAAGGATGCGCCGACTGTGGCGGAGGCAGCAACAGCTGACGATATACTGTTTTATAAGTAATAAAAGATACCTGGAGCAGGTAAGTACCCGGCCGGATCTGATCCAGGTGGAAACGGCCGGCCGGATCTGTGGTAACGCCTTTTACCAGTTGTGAATCGGCAGGTTGCCGCAGCAATACCGTGGCTCCCTGCAAAGGTGTATTATCGGTGCTGGTCACTACGCCACCCACGGTAACCGGTTGTTGGGCGAGTGCCTGCGTCAGCATTCCTATCGTTGCGATGAGTAGTAACCCATACTTTTTCATACCGTACTAGATTGTTTATATATTTTATACGGTACAAAATTGCCTGTAAAAATGATTATTTATAAAAGGAATTAACCGGAACGGCTGTATCGCGTACTGAAACCGCCGGGCGGGAAACTGAAATCAACGGTCCAGCCATTGCTTAAAAGCAGGCGCTTTTTCTTTGCTGATCAGCAACTCTCTTTCAGGATCGCGTTTCAGCGTTATTTTCAGCTTGCCATTGAAATAATTGTGGATACTGCCAATGCTTTGTATACTGATGAGATGCTGGCGGTTGGCACGGAAAAAATTGGCGGGGTTTAACTGTTCTTCCAGGTCGTCCATGGTTTGGGCTACCGTTTCCTGGGAGCCATCTTTCAATACCAGATGGGTAATTCTAAACGAGGAGTAAACAAAATCGATATCTTCTACCAACACTGTTTTATAACCATCCCGGAAGGGCAATAAAAAACGGGTGCGATAGGTGATATCTTTCTGTTTAAAAAATTCGAGCAACTGTTGTACTACGGTATTCGGATCGGCCTGACTTTGCAGGGAGCCTACCTTTTCCAGTGCCTGTTGCAGGTCGTCCTTTTCGATGGGCTTCAGCAGGTAATCGATACTGTTTACCTTGAAGGCCCGGATCGCGTATTCATCATAGGCGGTCGTAAAGATAACCGGACAGGCCAGCTTTGTTTGGGTCATAATATCAAAAGACAATCCATCTGCCAGCCTGATATCCATTAATGCCACATCAGGATGGCTATGCTCCCGGAACCAGGCCACACTGTCGGTGATGGTATCTATCATGGCCAGTACTTCTATATCCGGAGATATTTCAAACAGCATATTCTTCAACCGGGTAGCGCTGAGTTTTTCGTCTTCAATAATCACAACACGCATAACATCATTTTTTAAATTCCAGTAAGGGTAATGTAACGAGGAATGCCCCCGCTTCTTTTCTTATTTCTAAAGTGTGATCAGATAATATGAGGTATCTGTTACGAATGTTTTCCAATCCTAATTTGGTAGAAGGTATATTGTAGGAGATCAGCTGTATGTTATTGCTGACAGTAATGGTGCCGGCTCCTTCCTGGTAAATACGTATATGCAGCGGCTGGGCGCCGGAAGCCACATTGTGTTTAATAGCGTTTTCAATCAGCAGCTGCAGGGTAATAGGCGGTATACCCATCGACATAATGTTTTCCGGAATCTGTATATCAATATCCACATGATCCCCATGGCGGATTTTAATCAGGTAGATATAGGCCTGTATGAATTTTATTTCTTCTTTCAGGGTGATAATATCATTATTCAGGTTGATGATCATGTACCGGTATACCCGCGAAAGGTTTTCCAGAAAAGAGAGGGCTGTCCGGCTGTCTTCTGTAATCAGGGCCGATAGGGTACTGAAGTTATTAAACATGAAATGCGGGTCCAGCTGCAGTTTCAGGGACTGCAGCTGTGCCTGCATCGCAATTTCTTTCAGCTTCGCCGCATTCAGTTTCAGCTGGGAGGCCTCCAGCATGGAGGTCTTCCAGCGTTTCAGAAAATAGTTACCGGTATGTACGGCACTGATTAATATAGATAACATCACGCACACAAATACAAACTGCCACTCATCGATTTTTTCTACCGTTGTTACCGCCGGTTCCACCACTTCACGTCCGAATATCAGGGGCAATACCAGCAGAAAAAGAATACTGAGTACCACAAATACGACAATCAGCTGGCAGCACAACTGTACTACAAAGCGGCCCAATGGCCGCTTTTCCCACGGGATCAGCTGATCCATCCACCTGGCCAGTATCAGGCTTAATTCCGTAATAAGCCAGCAGTTACACATCATAATCGTGCCTTCCACCAGCAACTCCTTGAGATTAGAGCTGCTCAGTGACGACCAATACGGACTAAACGGATTTACCAGGTATGACAGCAGGTAATATAAAAGGAATATCATTGGAATGATAAAGAGCCTGTAATACCTGTTATACAGTTTCTCCTGTGCAGTTTTACTTTTCATCTTATTCATTCAACACATTGTAAGTAAGGCAACGGTTAAATATAAATATTTCAGTGTTATCTGTTTATTATTTCCAGCCACCACCCAGCGACCGGTATAACTCTACGACAGCTCCCAGCTGTTCCCGCTGCAAAGATGCAAGATCCAATTCACTTTGCAATACATTACTCTGTGCGGTAATCACTTCCAGGTAAGTTGCCATACCGCTTTGGAAGAGCAATCCGGCGTTACGGGTAGCGCTTTGCAGCTTGTCTACCCGTGTACGGGTAATCGCTTCCTGCTCCCGGAGTTTATCTACTTTCACCAGGGCGTCAGACACTTCTCCTACTGCCGTCAGCACTGTTTTACGGAATTCCAGGATAGACTTCTCCCTTTCAATCACTGCTTTTTCATAATCTGCTTTCAGCTTACCCCGCTGGAATATCGGCTGGGTAATACTACCGCCAACGGTTTCAAAAAGGCTGCCGGGTATATTCAGCCAGTTATAGGAGCGGAATGAATTTAATCCTACACCAGCCGTAATATTCAATGCCGGATACATCGCTGCCTGGGCAATACCCGCACGGGCATTGGCTGTTTTTACGGCCAGTTCCGCGGCATGTACATCCGGCCGGTAAGTTAACATACTTGCCGGAAAACCAACAGACAGCTGTTCCTTGAAACGGGATTCACTTAAGGCAGCATGACGGGCAACACCTGCCGGCAGCTCTCCGGTTAATATACGTAAGGCATTTTCCTGCTGGATAATCTGTTGTTCCAGTTTAGGCACCAGCCCTGCAGCCACCTGCCGTTGCGCCTGCGTTTGTTCCAGGGCCAAAGTATTAATCTGACCGGAATTATACTGCCATTGCATCAGCTGTAAAGTACTATCGTTCAGCTGCAGGTTTTTACGGGCAATCACCAGCTGTGCATCCAACATCAGCAGGTTGTAATATCCCTGCGCCACTTCACTGACTACCCGGGTTTGTACCGCTTTGGAAGCTTCTCCGCTGCTCAGGTACTCTGCCAGGGCTACTTCCTTCAACCGGCTGATCTTACCCCAGGCAATCACTTCCCAGGTAAGTCCCAGGTTTAGATTGTAATCGTCCATATAACGGGTACCCATAAACTGTTCTGATAAAGAACCATTCATACTGTTCTTAGACGGCCAGTTACGGTTACCGCTCACCTGCAGGTTGATGTCCGGCAGATTACCCATCCGGGCCACTTTCGCCGTTTGTGCGGCAATGGCTACATTTTTCATCGCCAGCTGCACATCATAATTTTTGACAATAGCGCTGTCGATCAACCCTTGTAATACCGGATCCGTAAAAAACGTTTTCCAGGATAAACTACCGATGCTGCTACTGTCTTGTTGCGCCGGAGCATTCCGGAATTTTTCGGGCAATGCCGCCGTGGGTTTCACAAAATCCTTTCCTACCCTGCACGCCGTTACGGCGCCGCAGAGCAGGAATAATGCGATTAATAAACTATTATGTTGTTTCATCTTCATCTGATTAAAAAAATTAGGGGTGCATGACAGACATTTCCGGTTCCGTTGCTGCAACAACAGGTTTCTTAATAGATACCTTTTCCTGCAGGTACTGGAATACAATAAACAATACCGGTATAATGAATACCCCCAGTATAACACCCGACAACATGCCGCCTGCCGTACCAATACTGATAGAGTGGTTACCCAGTGCAGAAGATCCTTTTACTACCATCAATGGTATCAGACCTGCCACAAATGCGAGGGATGTCATGATGATAGGCCGTAACCGCAACCGGGCAGCTTCCACAGCAGCAGATAACAAGGTCTTACCGGCTCTTCTTCTTTGCACCGCAAACTCGATGATCAGGATGGCATTTTTTGCCAGCAATCCGATCAGCATCACCAACCCTACCTGTACATAAATGTTATTGTCAATACCCGCTATCCGGATCGCCAGGAACACACCCAGGATACCTGTAGGGATAGATAACAACACCGCCAGCGGCAACAGGTAACTTTCATATTGTGCGGCCAGCAGGAAGTATACAAACACCAGGGCCAGACCAAATATCAATACCATCTGATTGCCTGCACTCTTTTCTTCCTTACTTAAACCGGTCCACTCATAACTGAAACCAGTCGGTAATTTAGACGCCGCTACTTCTTCCACCGCCTTCATCGCATCTCCCGTACTAAAGCCTGGTTTAGGCATCGCATTGATAGAGATAGAATTAAAGAGGTTATAACGGTTCATCATTTCAGGACCATATATTTTTTTCAGCGTCACAATACTGTTGGCCGGTACCATCTGTCCCTGGTCATTTTTTACAAAGATGTTTTCCAGGCTTTCCGGTGTATTACGTGCCGTTGCCTCTGCCTGTACCATCACCCGGTAATACTTACCAAAGCGGTTGAAGTCAGACGCCTGGTTGCTACCATAGTACGTTTGCAGGGTACCCATCAGGTCACTCACACTTACGCCCAGTTGTTTGGCTTTGACAGCATCTACCTGTACTTCGTATTGCGGGAAGTCTGCCTTGAACATGGTAAAAGCCACAGCTATTTCTTTGCGTTGCATCAGCTCTCCGATAAACCGGTTGGCCGTTTCACTGAATACCTCTACGCGGCCGCCGGTACGATCCTGCAGCACCAGCTCCAGACCGTTGAAGTTACCGAAGCCCGGTACCGTTGGGAAAGTAAATACACTGAAAGTACCTTCCTTGATAGTGTTCAGCTGTTCAGAGAGTACAGCTACGATCTCGTCAATATTTTGTATTTCACCCCGTTCGCGGATCGGTTTCAGTTTCATGAAGCCCATCGCATAGGCAGGGCTGGCGCCATTACTCAGGATATTATAACCGGAGATGTTGGTAGCGGATTGTACTGCCGGGAATTTTTTCAGGATACTATCTGCCCGTTTCAATACAGCAGAAGTACGATCCAGACCGGCTCCCGGCGGTAATGCCAGCGAGTAGGCCACAAAGCTGCCGTCTTCATTCGGAATAAACCCTTTAGGCGTGCTGTTCATCAGCCATACTGTTACGGCGATGATAGCTGCCAGCCCACCCAGACTAATCCATTTGAAGCGGATCAGCCATTTAATGGCACGGGTATATCTGCTGGTCATGGCATTGAAGCCCGCGTTAAATGCTGTGAAAAAGCGACGGGAGAATCCTGCTTTCACCGGTTTGTGGGCATCCTCTCCTTCACCCGCATGGGTGTTTTTCAGGAACAAGGCACACAAAGCCGGACTGAGTGTCAGTGCGTTCAGCGCAGAGATCAGGATCGCGATAGCCAGGGTAAAGGCAAACTGCCGGTAAAACACCCCGGTAGGGCCTTCCATAAAACCAACCGGCAAGAATACTGCCGCCATCACCAGCGTAATAGATACAATGGCGCCGGTAATTTCACTCATCGCAGACAAGGTAGCCGAACGTGCCGGCATATGGGTGCGTTCCATTTTACTATGCACAGCTTCCACTACCACAATGGCATCATCCACCACAATCCCGATCGCGAGCACCAGGGCAAACAACGTCAGCATGTTGATGGAGAAGCCCAGCAGCTGCAGGAAGAAAAAGGTACCTACCAGTGATACCGGTACCGCAATGGCAGGTATCAGGGTAGAGCGGAAATCCTGCAGGAAGAGGAATACAATCACAAACACCAGGATGAAGGCTTCTATCAGGGTATGTTTTACCTGTGCAATGGATTCATCCAATTGCTCCTTGGTACTCATGGTTACCTGGTATTTCACGCCTTTGGGGAAGGTTTTGGATGCCTGATCCATCACCTTGCTGATCGTGCTTTGTATTTCATTCGCATTGGAACCATTCGTCTGGAAGATGGCCATCGTTACCGCTTCATTGCCGTTTACACGGTTATCGGTAGCGTAGCTCGCAGCGCCCAGCTCTATCCGGGCCACATCTTTCAGGTACAACACAGATCCATCCGGCGCTACGCGGATCACAATTTTTTCAAACTGTTCCGGCTGATTGAATTTTCCTTTATAGTTAATTACATAAGATAATGCTTCTTCCGATCCTTCTCCGAACTTACCGGGAGCGGCTTCCAGGCTTTGGTCGCGGATAGCGGCCATCACTTCACCCGGCGTAACATTGTAAGCCGTCATCTTTGCAGGGTTCAGCCATACGCGCATGGAATAATCCTTCATACCAAAGATCTGCGCCTGTCCCACACCGGGAATACGTTTCAGTTCAGGTATCACGTTGATCTTGGTAAAGTTCTGCAGGAAAGCCTCATCGTATTTTTTGGCATCTTCACTATATACGTCCAGGATCATGATCATACCACTTTGTTGTTTGGTAGTCGTGATACCTGCCTGTATTACTTCTGCGGGCATCTGGCTGGTTACCTGCGCCACCCTGTTCTGCACGTTTACGGCAGCCTGGTCGGGATCGGTGCCCAGCTTGAAATACACGTTAATGATCGCCGAACCATCGTTGGAAGCATTCGACTGAATATAGGTCATGTTTTCCACCCCATTGATGGCTTCTTCCAGTGGCGTTACTACCGAACGCAGTACGGTAGCGGCGTTACCGCCAGGGAACGTAGCCGATACCATCACACTGGGTGGTGCGATATCCGGGAACTGGGTGATCGGTAACCGGGACAGCCCTACTAATCCGAGGATCACCAGGATCACGGAGATGACAGTGGCCAGTACCGGTCTTTGTATAATTTTACTTAGCATGGTTTGTTCTCGTTTTTTATAGCCTGCAAATAGCTATGCTGTTTATTTTTGTGTTCCTGTGGTATCCTTTGCGGGTGCGCCGGATGCTGGTTTAATGGGGGTTCCTTCTGCCAGTGTTTCTATACCGGCTGTTACAATCTTATCCCCACGTTTTAATCCTTCTCTTACAATAAAGTGGTTATCCACACTACCTGCAATCTGAATGATCTGACGTTTGATAATGTTGCTGTCGCCTACCACATATACAAAGAATTTATCCTGCAGTTCCTGTGTAGCAGCCTGCGGTATCAATAAAGCGCCCTGATAATCCTGAGAGGTTCTTACCTTTCCGGTGTTGCCGGAACGCAGTATAGACGCCGGATTCGGGAAGGTCGCCCGCAGGCTGATGGCGGCAGTGGTTTTATTAAACTGACCGTCTACCATTTCAATACGACCTTTGTGCGTATACACGTTACCGTTAGATAATATCAGTGATACCGGCCGCATATGTTTCAGTTGTTGCTCCATGTTGCTGCCAGTGGCGCCCGCGCTGAAATCCATAAAGTCATTTTCACTCATGGAGAAATAGGCATATACTTCACTGATATCAGACAGCGTTGTCAGCGGAGCAGCATCGCCTTTACCCACCAGGTTACCCACTCTTTTGGGAATACGGCCTATAAAGCCACTCACCGGCGCTTTCACCAGGGTAAAGCCCAGGTTGATGCGGGAGGCAGCAACAGCTGCTTCGGCCTGTTCTACATTTGCTTTGGCAGTTTGTTGTTCTGCCAGTGCAGTTTTCAGCTGCATGTCTGCCACTACTTTATTTTCTACCAGCGGCCTTACTTTCTCTACATTGAGGGTGGCGGCAGCCAGGGAAGACTGCATCGCATGCAGATTCGCTATGTCTTTATTCAGTTGTTCCCGGTAAGGTTTATCATTTACCTGGAATAAGGGCTGGCCGGCTTTCACAAATCCTCCTTCGTCCACGAATATTTTATCCAGGTAACCATCTACCTGGGTACGAATATCCACATTCACTTTACCTTCCAGCTGTGCAGCGTAATCACGGGTAGTAATTGTACTGGCTGTATCAACAGTCATGACCGGTAATTCCGGTATCGCTGCTGCCGGGTTTCCGGCAGCTGCTTCACCGGCGGCACCGCCACAACCATATATAACAACCACGACTATAGAGAGTAACCATAGTCCTGAAAATTGACTCACCAGGTGTTTCATACTTTTAAAATGCTTCATCGCTTTCAGCTTAATTATTTTGTAGATAGAATAGGCCAAATTTCTATCAGAAACTATTCCTGTACCACTCTTAAATGACCGAAGCTGCTATTTCAGGAACTGAAACCGCTTACATTCATACCGAAGAAATGGAGGGATCGTGCACTTTACCGCGTCCCGTAAAACAATCCATCTCCTGTTTTCTTAAAAAAATGGCCTATTTTTCAGGCCATTTTTACCCTGTCACCTGGTGGCAGGGAATGGCCATAAACCTTTCGAATACGTATTTATGAGTGATAGTAGTCAACACCAGCCGAGGACCGTACAGGTCACCCGCTATGTGACACCGCTGCGGGAAGGCGGCTCGCTGCCGGCCATTGCGGAAGCAGACGACGGATTCCTGTATGCCCTTAAGTTCCGGGGAGCCGGACAAGGGGTAAAAGCCCTGATTGCAGAACTGATTGGCGGAGAAATAGCCCGTACCCTGGGTTTAAAGATACCTGAGATTGTATTTGCCCGGTTGGATGCTGCCTTCGGCAGAACAGAACCGGATGAAGAAATACAGGATCTGCTGAAAGCCAGCGTAGGACTCAATCTGGCCCTGCACTACCTGTCTGGCGCCATTACGTATGATCCGGCGGTGACCACCGTTGCACCCCGCCTCGCATCTGAAATTGTATGGCTGGACTGTCTGCTGACCAATGTAGACCGTACGCCCAGGAATACCAATATGCTCACCTGGCGCCAGGAGCTGTGGCTCATCGATCACGGCGCCTCCCTGTATTTCCATCATTCCTGGCAGAACTGGGAAGAACAATCCCGGCGGCCATTTGTACAGATAAAGGACCATGTGCTGTTGCGGCAGGCAGCCGAACTCGAAGCCGTAGACAAAGAGTTCCAGGCTTTGCTCACCCCCGCACGTATCCAGGCCATCGTGCACCTGATACCCGATGAATGGCTGACCGACGGTGCTGCAGATGGCACTGCTGCCGAACGCCGCCAGGTATACTTTCAATTTTTAACATCCCGGATCGCCGCATCCGATATATTTGTAAAAGCCGCACAAGATGCCAGAAAATCACTTATTTGAGTATGCCGTTATCCGCATAGTGCCCCGGGTGGAAAGAGAAGAGTTTCTCAATGTAGGTGTCATTCTCTACTGCAAACAACAACGTTTCCTGGAAACCATCTTTACTTTGGATGAAAGCAGGATTTATGCACTGTATCCGGAAACAGATATTGCTTCATTCAAAGCCTACCTTTGCGCCTTTCAGCATATCTGCCAGGGTCAGGCCGCCGGTGGTCCGATCTCCGCACTGGATATGGCCTCCCGCTTCCGCTGGCTCACTGCTACGCGCAGCAGCATACTACAATGTTCCAAAGTACATCCGGGCCTGACTACAGATGCCCGCAGTACCCTGGAACGCCTCCAGCAACACCTCGTCCTCTAAATAAAACGGCCTCCTGAGTCATGACTCAGGAGGCCGTTTCTGCTATATTTTACGTAGTTATTTTCCCTCACTAAAAGGGGTGATACCAATAGCCGGATACAAAGCAGACGGCCGGTATATAGCTCCTCCGGTAATCACCAGCCGCGTATTGCGGATATCATGGATATTACTCACCGGATTACCACCCACTAAAATCATATCCGCTTTTTTCCCTGTTTTGATGCTTCCCAACGTACTGCCGTTACCGGTATAACCGGCAGGCCCCCACGTAGCCAGCTGCAATACTTTCTCCGCAGGAATACCCGCCCTCACATATAGCTCCAGTTCATAATGCAGGTCGAAGCCGGGAACATCATCCGTACCGGGTACAATCCGGATACCCTTATCATACAGCAGTTTAACCAGCTGCAGGAAGACCTCAAAAGATTTTTTATAGGTAGCTTCCAGCTCCGGCGACACCGGTAGTCCGCCACCACCGGCACGAAACTCCCGCTGCATCACGGCCGGCAAATGGTCTACCATATACCGGTCTTTCGGTAATGTTTCTCCATTCTTTCCGGTAAACAGGGCTTCAAAAATATTGACGGTAGGATCTACCGTAATATCCTTCGCTTTCATCATGGCAATAAATGCTTCCATATCTGCCCCGTGCAAATCCATGCCTGCGGCTTTCTGCGCCGGAATGGCAAACCGTTGTGGCGTACGGGTATCAATGGTATCTCCAAAGAAATTCAACACCAGCATATTCAAGTGAGTGACTTCATTATAACCGGCGTCGATGGCCTGGGCAGCCGTCATAAAAGCAGGGATATGGCCGCATACCCGCATATGATGCCGCCGGGCTTCCTCCACCAGCGGTTTCACCCAGGCTGGTTTCAGCGAACTGTATAATTTGATTTGCTGATACCCTTTTTTCGCATATTCGCGGATAGCTGCAATACCTTCCTCCGGATTGTTGATCAACGCACCGGTAGGCGCGGCATAAGGGCCGGCGCCATCAATAAATCCACTGGCAATTTCTACGGCAGGACCTATCAGTTCCCCACTTTTTACCTGGGCCATGCGAACCAGCAAATTGGCATCATTGCCCATATCCCTGACGTGGGTAACGCCGGCGGCTATATGCATAATACCGTCCAGGTTATCAGAAAAATGAACATGCATATCCCATAATCCGGGCAACAGCGTTTGGCCGCTGCCATCAATTACTTCCGCCCCCTTTACTGTAAGTGGCTTACCGGCAGATACCGCTTTGATGATACCGTCTTGTATCAGCACATCTGTATGGGGCAACAGGCGCGCCTGCTCCGCATCAAACAAAGTAGTATTACGGATCAGCAGCTGACCGGTTATTTTTTTTCGCTGTGCCTGTGCCAGCTGCCGGTAAAAATGCTGTTCCACTTTTTTCTGTATCGCCAGCAATGCCGGACCTGCTGCTTCATAGCCTTTTCTGATCACCGTTTTCCAGTCTTCCACCGTCGCAAAAGTATTCCACTGCTCATCTACCCAGCGGTAGACCGGTGTAGGCTTCAGGCCTTTCACACTGCATAACACCAGCTTTCTGGCAGCAGCACCTTTCCCAACGGTATGTGATTGCAATACTTCCAGAGAAGCTTCGCCGGAAGGCAGCAGCACTAACCGGTTGTTATGCGCGTGCAGCGCTTTCACCAGGTTGCCGCATTCTCCGTACAGACTCTGATAAAAAGCTTTACCGGCAATCGTTTTCTGGCTCGACTCCGCATTATTTTTCCACACTGCCGTCTGGCCCGTCAACGAAAAATCTTCGGATACCGGACTTTTCATATAGTCGTTACCACGGATACGGATATACGTAGGAATACCATCAGCATCCAAACGGTATTCAATGTGATTACTATCACCCCGACCGCGGTCATTATAGTGATACCAGCTTTCATAGCTACCATCGGGCTTTTGCAGTATTTTTTTGGCACCTTTTATATTTCCGCTCAATATCACCGAATAGTGAAGGGTATCATTCCCCTGGGAAAACACATACGCGGGTAACCACAACAATAGAAACAGTACAACAGGTTTTTTAGTCGGGAACATAATGCTCATTTTTGGCTGTACCGGAAAGTAATCAATTTAAGGCAACAAAGGGGCATGAAAATACCAGCTGATAAGAATATCCACCCCTCCCCACAAGATGAATTTAAGGTTATCATTTATCATGATACATGCATGGGTGCTGCCGGGAGATTAATTTAGCCCCCACGAAAAATTTAGCCATGAAAAAAGTCTTTGTAGCATTGCTGTTATTCCTATGTGCCCTTGTGCAACAACCCACTTTCGCACAAACAACCCAGGCATCTGTATTCGGGATAGTGACCGATGAAAACAAACAAATGATTCCCGGTGCATCGATTCTGGTGCGGAACGAATCCACCGGATTTACTACCAGAACCATTACCAACGCCAAAGGGGAATATACTTTCAAAGAGTTGCCACTGGGCGGCCCCTATACCATTATTGCCAATTACATTGGTTATGGTGAACAAAAAAGAACCGGTTATGCCTTGAATCAGGGCGACCTGCTGCGGGTAAACATCGAAGTAAAAACCACGGCACTCAGTATCAATGAAGTAAAAGTGACTGCTTCCGGCCTGAAAAACAAAACCGAAAACTTCGGCGCCGCCACCACTGTCACGGCACGCGATATTTCCCGGTTACCGGTAAACGGCAGAAACTTTACCTCATTGATCGACTTATCCCCGCTCAGCCGCGGTGGTAACCTATCCGGACAACTGGCTTCTTCCACCAACTTCACCATCGACGGGATGACCGCCAAGAATCCTACCTCCGGCGGTACTACCAATCGTAACGGCGGCCCATACGCGATCTCCATGGAAGCTGTGCGGGAATTCAAAGTAGTCACCAACCAGTATGATGTTACTTATGGCCGCAGTGGTGGTGGTACCGTGAGTACGGTTACCAAATCAGGTACCAATACTTTTTCCGGGAGCGCGTTTACTTTCGGCAGAACCAACTGGCTCTCCAGCAACTACGATATCCGCGGCAACAGACGTCAGAATGATTTCTCTACCTATCAGTATGGCTTCTCACTCGGAGGTCCGATCATTAAAAATAAACTGCACTTCTTCGTTACCTGGGATCATCAGGCGGATGCCCGCCCACTGCAGATTGCAGACATACAAACACTGGAAGACGAAAAACGACTGGGCCTGAACCAGGCTTCCCTGGACCGTTACGTACAGATTGCCCGTAGTAAATACGGCGTAGCCAGCACCCCGCAATTCGGATCATTCGATAAAAAAAGAGGCACCGATGCCGTATTCGCACGTATCGACTGGCAGCTGAATGAAAAGAACCTCCTGACCATCCGCGACAACTATGTGAATGACCGCAATAACCTGGGGCTGGATGACAATACCTCCATCAACCTCTATGAAGTATACGGCAATGTAAAGTCTGTAGACAACAGTCTCCTGGCCTCCTTACGTACCGTAGTGACGCCACGTCTGACCAACGAACTGAAACTGCAACATCTCTATACCCTGGAACAAAGTACGCCGGGCAATCAGCTTCCCGGCGCCAATATCCCCAGAGCCATTGTAGAACGGGTGAGATCCATTACCGGTACCGATACCCTTTTCACCAACATACAGCTGGGTGGCCAGCGTTACTCACCGGAACACTTCTACAACAACGTGGTACATCTGGTGGATAACATCTACTACAATACCAATAAAATCAACTTTACTTTTGGCGCTGACCTTATGTACAGTCATATGAACTCTTTGTATGGCAGTGAAATGAATGGTCGTTTTTTCTTCACCGGCCTGGACAACTTCGATAATAGGAAGCCCTATCGCTATGCCCGGGAAGTGGCGCTGAATGAAGATCACAGCGTTAAACAAAATATCCTGAACAGCGCCTTATATGCGCAGATGCAAACCAAATTGTTCCCGGGCCTGGAAATGATCGCCGGTATCCGCGCAGATTACACCACCTATATGAACAAGCCCAACTTCAACCAGATCGTGTTTGAAGACCTGGGATTACGTACCGATAACTCACTGGCCAGTTTCCAGCTGCAGCCACGTATCCAGTTCAACTGGGATATCAATGAAAAACACAGGGACTACCTGCGTTTCGGCGCCGGTATTTTTGGTTCAGACATCAACAACTATGCAATGATCAACAACATGCTGTTTGATGGCACCAAAGTATTATCCGTAGATGTACAGGGTAGCAGCGTACCAGTGCCCAACTTCCCCGGCTACCGGCAAAATCCGGCTACAGCACCCGGTGCGGAGCTATTTAACCAGCCTGGTATACCGAAACTGGCGACCATCAACATGAACGGAAAAGACGCCAAAATACCGGTGGTATATAAAGCCAATATCTCCTACAACCGCTTTATCACCGAACGACTGAAAATGGGCATCAGCGTATTCGCCAGCCTGGGTCGCAACAACTATATGTACGTAGACCGGAACATGGTGGAAACACCGTTCTTCACCCTGGCCAACGAAGGAGGCCGCGGGGTATACGTACCGGCTAAATCCATCAAAACCGACAACGGTGCCACCGACTGGATGCAGGGCCGCAAAAGCAATCGTATAGGCCGTGTACTGGAGCTCAACAGCGAAGGTAAAGTGAACCAGTTTGCCGTGGTACTGGATGGTACCTATCGTTATTTCAGAGATGGTGAAATTGCTTTCAGCTATACCTGGAATGATACCAAAGACAATACTTCCTACAACGGTAACGTAGCCAATTCTGCTACTTTATCCCTGATGGTGAAAGATGATCCGCGCAACCTGAAAGAAATGACTTATTCCGATAACCATTTCCGGCATAAAGTGGTCTTCTATGGTACCCTGCCTACTTTCTATGGTTTCAGCGTAGGTATCCGGTTTTCCGGTATAGGCGGTACCCGTTACTCCCTGGGTGTGGATGGCAACGTCAATGGCGACTTTGTCAACTCCAATGACCTCGCCTATGTGTTTGATGTAAATGATAAAAACGTACCGGAAAAAATCAGGAAAGGGATCCAGGCGATCCTCGATAATCCAAAAACAGACCAAAGCATGAAGGATTATATCCTCAGCAGCAGCGGAAAAATTGCAGAGCGCAATGGCGGTATCAATCAGTTCACCGGCATCTGGGATATACGGATCAGCAAAAAAATCCAGCTGTTTAAAACACATCACCTGGAAATCTCCGGCGATATCTTTAACCTGGCCAATATGTTTAACAAAGAATGGGGTACTTCCAAATCCCTGGGTAAACAAAACCTCTATTCCCTGGGTGGATTTGATGACGCCACTTCCACTTACAAATACAACGTTAAAACAAATGCCGGCGCACTCATTCCCTATGCGAATCCCTGGCAGATACAGTTTGGGCTGAGATACGGATTTTAAGCAACATACGCTTTCCTCTAATACAGGCCGGTCCGGAGATTTTCGGGCCGGCCTGTAATGTTTAATTCCGTTAAATTTGCAGTTGCCTGACAACTACATGAAACAACCGATATTAAATATCCACGACACGGTAAAACTATATACCGTTGATGATGCCGCCATTACTGATCCGGCCAGATACGCTGCCCGGACTTTAGGTAACGGTACCTTGCTGATCCTGGATAACCAGGATAGCAAAGACGAAGGAACGCCGGTACGTACTGATCACTATGCCCTGATTTTTTGCATGAAGGGAACCTGCCGGAAAATAGTAGACCACCACCCGTTTGAAGTAATCCCCCACTCTATTCACATCGTAGCGCCCGGGCAACTCAGTTCCTACAGCCACCGCTCACCGGACCTGACCCTGAAAATGATTTTCTTCAAACGTTCCTTCCTGGACGACCTGCAGGTAGCTGCTGAACTAACAGATCAGCTGTTGCTGGTAAATCCGGAACACCCGCCGTTGTTTACCACCGATCCCGCCAGTATGGAAGCCATGTTGCAGCTGATTACCGGCATGCAGCAGGAACAGGAAACCCATGCCCCCTTCTTCCTGCAGATCATCCGCTGTCAGTTGCTGGAATTATTGTTCCGCATCAACCGGGTTTGCACGCATTGTCTGGAAAATACCCCGAAACGATCCAACCGCCGCTTCCAGGTAGTACATGAATACCGTAAACTGGTGGAAAAATATTTTACGGTACATAACCGTGTAGAAGAATATGCTGCCCTGCTGCATATCACCGCCAAACACCTCAGCGATACCGTCAAACAAGAAACCGGCGATACCGCCCTTACGTTTATCCATCAGCGTATTTTACGGGAAGCCCAGTTTCTTCTGGAATATTCTGCCCTCAGTATCAAGGAAATAGCGGCCTACCTGAACTTTGACTCCAGCTCTCATTTCAGCCGGTTCTTCCGGCTTAAGTTGGGAACAAGCCCGATCGACTACCGGCAGACACGAAAAATTGGATAGGACTCCCGTAATATTGGTTCTTTCTGCAAACAAGTGCATGATACCTTTGGTGCATTAAAAAAACAGTATCATGTTACAAGAAAAATTTCCTTTTGAATTACCAGTGCTCTCCTATGCTACCAATGCACTGGAACCAGTGATAGATCAGACCACCATGGAAATACACCATGGTAAACACCATCAGGCTTATGTAACCAATCTCAATAACGCGCTGAAAGATACTGCCGGGGCCTCCGTAGACCTCGCAGGTCTGTTGGCCAATATTTCCCAATACAGCCCGGCAGTGCGCAATAACGGCGGTGGACATTACAACCACTCCCTCTTCTGGTCTTTATTGATACCAGCAGCCGGCCAGGTACCAGCAGGCACCCTGTTAACTGCACTGGAAAGCCGCTGGGGCAGCATCGCCGATTTTAAGGAGGCTTTCGCCAAAGAAGCCCTGCAACGCTTCGGCTCCGGTTGGGTGTGGCTGATCGTAAAACCTAACCAAAGCCTGGAAATCACGTCCACCCCTAATCAGGATAATCCGCTGATGGATATCAATACCACCAACAGAGGTATTCCTATCCTGGCACTGGATGTATGGGAGCATGCCTATTACCTCAAATACCAGAACAAACGCGCTGACTATGTGGCTAAATTCTGGGAAGTGGTAAACTGGGAAGCCGTAACAAGCCTATACGAAAACGCCGTAAAATGAGTGCGCTGATCATCAATGGCGCCCTGGAAGGATATACCGGGCAAAATATTGCCAACACCTTTGCCAGCCTGTTGCAGGAAAAAGGGATCGATACCCGCATCTTTCAGGTAGCTAATTGCCTCGTTCCCCCGTTTCAGTTATCCGGTACGCCGCCAACACCCGCCACGCTGGAGATGGTACAGTTGTTCCGGGAAGCCGATCTGCATATCTGGCTCGCGCCGTTGTACCATGGCAGTATTCCCGGTATGATGAAGAATTGTTTCGACTGGCTGGAACTGAGTGCCACGGCAACACCGCCCTATCTGACCAATAAAGTGGTAGGTATGGTTTGCTGGGCCGATGGCGGTCATGCGCTGAATGGTATTGTTACGATGGACGCGGTGGCCAAATCATTGCGTGCCTGGACATTGCCACTCACCATTCCCATCATTAAGAGCCAGCTATACGATGCACCACAAAACGGCGTCATATCATCCGGCTATAAAAATAAATTTGACACGATGGTACAGTTGTTAACCAACACGGTACATCCTGTTACAGCTATAAGATAATCGTTACGTTTCATGTAACAGTTGTAGGTTTGATAAGCCGGGGCACTCCTGTTCCGGCTGCTCTTTCATTCCCCCATGCTGATATCCGGATTCAATTATCTACCTAAAAAAAGGACTACCTATCCGGCAGTCCTTTTTTCGTATATTCATATATGTTATACCATCGTATCATCTGTACTTTTGATGCGTTGCTTCCACCGGATATACCAGGGCTGGTGATGCAAAGACAACAGAAAATACAAGGCCAGCGACGCTGTTGCAGCAATGATAAACATATTCAGTCCTACTGCTACGCCAATAGCCGCTGTACACCAGATCGTAGCGGCAGTTGTTAACCCATGCGAGG
Source organism: Chitinophaga nivalis (assembly GCF_025989125.1). Classification (NCBI taxonomy): domain Bacteria; kingdom Pseudomonadati; phylum Bacteroidota; class Chitinophagia; order Chitinophagales; family Chitinophagaceae; genus Chitinophaga; species Chitinophaga nivalis. Next base: position 7,477,294 of record NZ_JAPDNR010000001.1, read on the forward strand.
TACTGCTGCCCCCGTTTCTGGAAATAATGCCCGCCCCCAGGAAGCCTACGCCCACTACAATATTGGCAATGATCCTGGAAGCCGCCGCCAGGTCGGTGAGGTGTTTTCCAACAGCGGTAAACAGCGCCGCGCCAATGCATACGGCCGCATAGGTACGGATACCTGCATCCCGGCCATGCCGTTCGCGGTCGAAACCAATGAAAGCACCCAGTAGTAAGGCTACCAGCAGTTTAGCTACAATGATCAATTCATTACTGATATCCATTGTTCCCATATTATTTTTTTAAACGGAATGCCAGTAAACGCAGGCCATTAAATACTACCAGCAAGGTAGATCCTTCATGTACAATGACCGCGCCACCGATAGAAGCAATACCTGCAATCGTGAGTGGAATCAATAGCGCGACCATCCCCAGGCTCATCCAAAGATTTTGCCGGATAATGCCTTTGGATTTCCGGCTCAGCGCAATCGCAAAAGGCAGGTTATCCAGTTTGTCTGCCATCAGGGCAATATCGGCTGTTTCCAGCGCCACATCTGAGCCGGCTGCTCCCATCGCAATACCAACGGTACTTTTCGCCATCGCCGGCGCATCATTCACCCCATCTCCGATCATCGCTACTTTTCCCTCCTGCTGATTCAGGTCCTGTATCGCCTTCACCTTCTGTTCCGGCAACAGTCCGCCCCAGGCCTCTGTAATGCCGATCTGCCGCGCCACCGCATCCGCTACTTGCTGATTGTCTCCGGTCAGCATAATCATCTTACGGATACCGATTTCCTTTAACCGGGTCAGTGTCTCTGCCGCTTCTTCCCGCGGAATATCCATCAGGGCAATAATACCGATAAGTGTACCATCCTGCTGGGCAAGCATGGTGGTATTCCCTTCTTTTTCCAGCTGTGCCACCTGCTGGTAGATATTATCTCCGATGGCGGCGTTATCCTGCTCAAATAAAGCCAGGTTACCGATCACTATTTTTTTACCATTATAGGTAGCCCGTACGCCCCTGCCGGTGACAGCCTGCAGGTTTTCCGCTGCCGGCACTTCTTTTTTCAGGCGTTCCTGTCCACCTTTGACGATCGCTGCTGCCAGCGGGTGATCACTTAGTTTCTCCACGGCTATCACGGCTTCCAGTAAGGCTTCCGCTGTTATGCCATTCAACGGCACAACGCCGGTTAACCGGGGTTTACCTTCGGTGAGTGTACCTGTCTTATCAAAAGCAAGGGCTGTTAAGCTACCCAATTCCTCCAGCGGACCGCCTCCTTTGATCAGTACTCCACTTCTTGCCGCGCGCGCAATACCGCTCAACACCGCACTTGGCGTAGAAATAGCGAGGGCACAGGGACTTGCTGCCACCAGTACGGAAATAGCCCGGTAAAAGCTCTTGCTGAAAGGTTCATCAATCACCAGAAAAGCAAATAACAACAGTACCACCAACAGTAATACCAACGGAACAAAATAGCGTTCGAATTTATCGGTAAACAATTGGGTGGGCGATTTCTGTGCCTCTGTTTCATTGACCAGTTTAATCAGTCTTGCCAGGGTGGAATCTGCCGTTACTCTCGTTACCTGCACTTCCAGTACCTGACTACCATTGATGGTACCGGCAAACACTTTATTTTCCGCATTAATGTTCTTTATCTGGCTGTAGTCCTTTCCGGGATCTGCTACAGGCGATTTATCTACCGGTACACTTTCGCCGGTAATCGGCGCCTGATTTACACTGCTGTTGCCTTTCACCACCACGCCGTCGGCAGATATTTTGCTGTTGGGTTTTACAATGATAATATCACCGGCAACCAGTGCTTCGATGCCTATTTCCTTTTCTTCATTATTGCGTCTTACAATAGCTGTTTTAGGCGCCAGGTCGGCCAAGGCAGCAATCGATTTACGTGCCTTGTTCATGGCATAATGTTCCAGTGCATGTCCCATACTAAAGAGGAAAAGCAATAAAGCACCTTCTGCCCAGTCGCCCAGGATCGCCGCCCCGATGGCGGCTACCAACATCAGAAAGTCGATCTCAAATTTACCTTTGCGTACAAACTCCACAGCTTCTGTTGCGGTAAAATATCCGCCAAAAAAATAAGCGCCTATATACAGGGATAAACTCACCCAGGAAGGGATGCTACTGATAAAAGACAGGCCGAATCCTATGCCCAGCAAAGCGCCGCAGATCAGGCTGAACAAGAGTTCTGTATTCTTCCCGAAAACACCGCCGTGCGCATGTTCGTGCTCCGCAGCGGCAGAAGCATTTTCTGTATGTCCGTTTTCAGCAGCGGTATGCGTATGCTGAGATCCAGCTGTATTTTTTTCTGTGGAATGCTGATGATCTGCTGAAGGCTGTATCATAGACTAAAAATATTTAAGTAGGTAAATGTTACCGGCGTTTCATATGCCATCAGGCAACAGCCGGCTTATTGATGGCAACAATGGTATTTACAGGAACATCACACCCGTATCTTTCCGGGATGCACAACAGGCACTTACACAGGTATGCAAGTTGCGGGCAAAACAGTTCAACTGTAAACAAGACGATTAGCTTATCCTAAACGGGGCGGTTGCCAGATCTTAAAGGGAATATACCGGGTAACGGCAGTAGTATAATCTGCATGAACGGCAGCCATGGCTACCGGCAACCAGTTATATACAATGATGGAAACAGGTTCCTGTATACTGGAGCAGCAGGTACAGGTACAAAAAGGGGTACAGCTATCCATATGAATGGTTCGCGCTGATGAAGCCGCCTGCACAACCGTACCGGCGCCCCTGTTGGGAGCAGCCATACTGTCGCTGCAAGGAATGCAGTTCAGCATAAATACCAGTACGACCATTATGTAAGCCACCCACTTCATGTAAATGCTATACTTTTTTGTATAGCACAAATTTAAGCAATCATCTCCCGACGTACATAAAAATGATTGCAACTCCGTTGTAATTGCCAATGGCGGTATAACAGTGATGGTCTTTTATTCATGGAGTATTTTTATTTCTGTTCTTCTGTTTTCTTCATGTTCTGCATCTGTACATTTTACACCCGGTTTGCAATGATTCAGTAAATGTGCAGCACCATATCCCTTTGCCACCAGCCGGTTGCGGGCAATACCCGCCTGTACCAGGTAGTTAACGGCAGCGGCTGCACGCCGTTGAGACAGCTGCTGATTATAGCGGCTCTTACCCCGGCTATCGGTATGTGCACTCAATTCTATCCGCATGGTCGGATGCGCCTGCAGGATACCCGCCAGGCTGTCCAGCACCCTCGCCGCGTCTGGCCGGATGTTGGATTTATCGTAATCGTAATACAGATTTTTCAGGATGAAGGTAGTACCTGTTTTATATTGTTTTTCGGGACATACTGCCAGTTGTAGTACTTCGGGTCCTTTTTTGCCACGTGTATTAAATTCAATACTATCCCGCTGATGTCCGCGGGTAAGCCGGATGACGTAGTCGGTTTCTGCCTCCAGTTTAGTCGTGAACTTCCCATCCGGTCCGGCAGTAAAGCACCAGCCAATTCCCCGCTGTTTGTTATACAGGTAGATACAACTTTCGCGGTATGGCGGGCATACGGTGGCTTCCAATGGAATCTGCAAAACAGGAATCGGAATAGGTGTGATGGTTTGTTCCGGAGATGCCCACCGGTAAATATCATCATCTCCATGTCCGCCAATGCGATTGGAAGATAAAAATCCACTGCCATTTTGTTTGCTCACGAGATAGAAATCATCCCCGGCTGAATTAACCGGATAACGCAGGTTTTCCGGATTACTCCACTGCGCCTTTGCACCGGTTGCCTTGAATATATCAAACCCACCTAAACCTACCCTTCCTTTGCTGGAATAATACAAAGCACCATCGGGGCCAATGGTAGGAAAAGCTTCTTCTTCTGCGCTATTGATGGCGGCCCCGCAGTTCTGCGGCACGCCCCATTTTCCGTCTGACTGCTGTTCACTGTACCAGATATCTGTAGCGCCCTGACCACCGGGCATATCGCTGGCAAAATACAAGGTATGCCCATCCGGACTTAATGCTGCATGGCCGAGCGAGTATGCTGCCGGTTTATTATAGGCAAAAGCTACCGGCGCCTCCCATTTTCCTTTATCGTTCTTATGACTGATAAACAGTTCCAGGCGGCGGTTCCCATAAATGGTAATGCCACGCTTGAACTTTTCCTTCTGCACAGCGATCCGGCGATCAGGATCGGTTACCGTAAAATAGGCTGTGTTGTAGCCCGCATCAAAAGCAACGGGGCCGATATGATAACGATACTGGTTAAATACAGCGGAAAGATCACTGATATATACATGGCCATAGTTGCTGCTATCTGCCAGATATAATTTGTAATAGGGCCGTTTGCTACGTCCATACAGGTTTTTATTGACCCTGCTGTCCGCATCCAATATTCCACGCCGCAAGGAATCCGACATAAACACCACACCACCCGGATACCAGGTAGCGCCCCAGTCGGAGCGTGCAGTATTCAGGGAGGACACATTTTCGATATAATCCCTTGTCGGATTTTGTATCCACTGTGCTGCAATATCACAACCTGCAATACGGTCAGCCACCTGTTGTTGCTGGTTGGTTTTTTGTGCATATTGCGTATAGGCTGCCTTCGCCGCCTCATATTTCCCCTGGCTTTTCAGCATATCACCGTAGTACAAACCATCTTCCGGCTGTGCCTCCGGCATCGCTACCAGCTTCGCATACCAGTTGGCAGCTTCTTCATAAGCATTTATCTTACGGTAAGAATCTGCGAGCCGCTCCAGGGTGAGTATATCCACCTTCTTCTTTGCTGCCAGCCTTTTATATAAGCCGGCTGCCCGTGCATATTCATATCTCAGATAATACTCTTCTGCCTGACGGGCTACAGATTTCTGTTCCTGCGACCATAGCGGTTGTGCCAGCAAGCAAAACATTAATATGATCCCTATTTTTTTCATAAATGCGATATAAATGCCAATAAAATACCTGTATACCTGTTATTTATTTCATCCCTGTCAGCTATCCTAACCATACAACTGATCAGAAATACCGGGGACTGGTGATACGGCGTTTTTTGTTCGGGAATAAAAAGCCCAGTGATATTTCATGCGAGCCGCTCTGTGAAGAAGCCAGCTTACTAATGGTAATATCATAAGCATATCCGATCCTGAATTTCTCTGTTGCATACAACTCCACAATGGCACTCACAGCATCCAGCGGATCCAGGTCGTTGGCCAGTGCCGGCTTATCCCACAGCTTCACGCCCGTGCGATAGGAAGCACCTACCCATAACCGGTCTGCTATCAGGAGGAAGGCATTCAGGTCTACGTTGGTAGGACCTTTGAAATCTTCCTTCAACAGGATGGAGGGTTTCAGCTTCACGTTTTCAGACAGGTTGATCAGCGTACCTGCAGTTAAATACACGTGCTGTGTTTTGCGGATTACTTTGTAGTTATACGTCTTCCAGTAATACCGCGTATTGTCTGTATACAGTGAAAACAAATCCATCACGGAAGCACCGATATAAAATTTGGGCGTATAATAGTAAATACCGAAACGTGCATCCGGCACAAAGGAAGATACCTTGGCCACCGGTAGTCCCAGATCTCCATCGTCATTGTATTGCAACGCGGTACCATCAATGGAATACTGCGTAAAACCGGCGCCGATTCCCAGGCACAAACGACGGGTACCTTCTTCATCGAGCGGAATACGATAGGAATACATGCCATACACAGACAACGCATCCTGCGGCCCCAGCTTATCATACATCGCCTGCAACCCCAACCCTACCCGTTCGTCGCGCGAATTCACCACTCCATCCAGGGAGATACCGCCGGTTTGCGGTGCTCCCGGAAAACTGACCCACTGATGGCGGTAGATCGCATTCATATACAGATCTTCCTTGTATCCCGCATACGCCGGATTTACTCCCAGCATATTAAACACATATTGGCTGAACTGTATATTTTGCTGCCCGCTTGTTAAGCCAGGTACCATGCCCAACAAGCCAAGCATTAGTGCCAACTTTAATCTAACAGGTACATGCATATGATTCTTTTTATTCATTACTATTAAGTTTATTACCGCAACAATTCAATCCAGCCTTTATAATTTCTTTCTCCCTGCGGTGTATTCAGTTTCAGTATGTAGTAGTAGGTACCTTCATTCAGTTCATGTCCATCCCACTTGTTATCGTAGTTTTTGCTCTGGTATACCATGTTACCCCAACGGTTGTAGATGAACAGGCTGCTACCCGGATATTTGTTGAGTCCCGGAATGACAAACCGATCATTTTTACCGTCGCCATTAGGTGTGATCACATTTGGTATGAACAGGTCACCTCCTACGGTTGCTCTGGAAGTAGCGGTATTGGATGACATATCCGGATCAGGCTCGTTACCTTTCACCGTAGCGGTATTGATCAGGTCCCCGCCACCGGTAATCTGTACATGGAAGGTCAACCGGATTGTTTCTCCATTAGTCAGGCTACCCACATTCCAGCGGATGGTTCTGGAAGCCGGATCGTATACGGCATTGCCTTTATCAGCGAGGATACTGGATGGTTCACCGAGGTTGGCCGGCAGTGCATCTGTTACCAGTACACCGGTAGCGGTATTCGGTCCTTTGTTGCTGATGGTAACGCTGTAGTCTATACGTTGTCCGACAGTATATGGTGTATTGGTAGTGATACCTTTCGCGATGGTGAGATCGGCAGCTTTACCTGCACTGATGATATTCACCACGGTATCAGGAATCACCACATCTGGTCTGCCTTTGGCGATGGCCACATTTCTCACACTACCTGTTTCCAGAATTGTCACCTGGTAAGTGAGGGTGGTTGACTGTCCATTCGCCAGGTCACCTATGGTCCAGGTGATGACGCGGTTCGCCGTGTTGTAGCTGGCCGTTCCTTTACCTGGTGTACCCAGTGTTGGAGCAGAGAGGATGCCGGCTGGCAGCTCATCTGTTACCAGTACCTGATCCGCATTGCCTGCACCGGTATTGGTGACCTTCAGGGTATACGTGATCTGTTGTCCCGGGTTGTAGCTTTCTTCTGCCGGTGTTACTTCTTTGGTGATCTGCAGTTTAGCCGTTGGCGTTACCGGTGTTACTACCGGTGGCGTCACGTTGTTGCCTGGTACGGTATCCGTTACATCTGGCGGTGGTGTTACCGTAGCCGTATTGCTCAGGGTAGTTGTACCCGTTACAATACCTGTGATAGCGATGTTGACGATACCTCCTGCCGGGAACTGCGCTACTGCGGCATTCACCGTGTTACCATTTACATTCAGCGTTGTGCCGGATACACCGCCTGTTTCACTGATGATGGTGGCGGCTACATTACTGATACCTGCCGGTACCACATCCTGTATGGTCGCACCATTTGCATCAGACAGGCCATTGTTCCTCACTTCTACCGTGTAGGTAATGCCTTTACCTTGTATCACACCCGCCGGACCTGTTTTCGTAACGGCCAGGTCAGCATATTTCCTGACTGGGATGGTTACCCTCGCTGTATCCGGTGTAGATACATCCGGTGGACCAGCTACGATGGCTACGTTATTCAGGTTACCGGTTGCTTTCAGCGTTACATTATAGCTGAGGGTAGCGGTTTGTCCGTTAGTCAGCAGACCGGCGTTCCAGCTGATGGTACCGGTAGCGGCATCATAGGTAGCATTACCTTTCGATGGCGTACCCAATACTACTGCGCCAGTAGCTGCACCAGACAATACATCCGTTACTTTCACCGGATTCACTGCACCCGGACCGTCATTCTGGATATCCAGGGTGTAGGTAATCTGTTGACCTGCACTGTAAGGACCTGCCGGACTAACGGATTTGCGTATACGTAATTTAGCGGATGGTATCACCTGTGTTTCTACGGTAGTGCTGGTGTTATTGCCTGGCACCGGATCTTTCACATCTGCCGGTGGTGTTACCGTAGCTGTATTACGCAGGGTGTTGATATCGTTCACTACCCCTTTGATTTCTATATTCACTGCACCACCTGCCGGTATATTGGCAATGGTACCACTCACTGTGTTGTTATTGACCTGCAGTACCGTTCCGCTCGCGCCGCCGCTCTGTGCTGCAACAGTTGCTGTTACATTACCGATGCCGGCAGGTACGATATCCTGGATAGTAGCGCCATTCACGGTAGCCAGTCCTTCATTTTCCACTACCAGTACATACGTGATGTTCTTACCCTGGATAACAGTGCCCGGACCTGTTTTGGTGATCCGCAGATCTGCTTCCTTCGTCACGGTAGTCACTACCGGTGGTGTAGTAACCGGCGGTGTAACACCCGGTACATTGGCGGTAGCCGTATTGCTTAAGGTACCTCCGAAATCAGCCGGTACTTTACCTGTGATGAGGATGCGGATGAGATTACCGGTGCCTGCTCCTATGTTACCGGTGAGGCTTACATTATTACCGGTACCATTGGCGCCGCTGGTGATCGTAGCGTTGCCTGCAGCAGTTGCCAGCCAGGTTACCTGCTGGAGGTCAGCCGGCACCACATCGGTGATCTGTACGCCTGTTGCATCACTTGGTCCCAGGTTAGTAGCTTCTACCACGTAGCTGAAGGTTTCCCCTGCACGCACGGTAGCTGGTCCTGTTTTGCTGAGTCTTACTCCTGGCTCACGTACCACCTTCGTTACCACGGTGCTGGAGTTATCCGGTGTCGGATCTACCACACCTGGCGGCAGGGTTACGTTCGCGGTATTGGTTACTGTACTGTTAGCCGTTTGTTTCACTATACCGGTGATGGTTACACGTACCTGACCACCACTGCTCAGGGATGTCTGGATGTTGATATTATTACCTGTGCCGCTGGTTGGGCCGGTGACAGTAGCCGTACCACTGATGGTAGCGATACTCCAGTTCTGCACCGTGATATCCGCAGGTACCACATCATTGATCGTGATGGCATCTGCATTACCAGGACCCTGGTTAGTTACATCTACTGTGTAGGTGATATTACCACCTGCAGCTATCTGGGCCGGACCGCTCTTCACGACCTGTATGTCGAAGGAACGTTGTACCTGGGTAGTGCTGGTATCTGTCGGAACCGGTGGTTTACCCGGAGGTGTTACCACGGCTACGTTTTTCAGTGGTCCGCTATAGTTGTTATCAATTTTACCTGTGATGAGTACGATGATGGCATCATTGGCGCCCGCCGGTACATTACCTGTTACAGATACGTTGTTACCGGTACCATTTGCACCTGCTGTAATCGTAGCAGCACCCTGTGCGGTCGCTGTCCAGCTTACATTGGTGAGTGCTGCCGATACCGCATCGGTAATCACGGCGCCGATGGCGTTGCCCGGACCACTGTTGGTTACCTTAACGGTGTAGGTAATCACTTCGCTCGCCAGTGCAGCCGATGGTGCACTCTTACTGATATGCAGGCCTGGTACATTACCTACTTTGGTAATTACCGGTACACTGGTTACCGGTGGTTCTCCCGGAGGCACTGCAGTAGCGCTGTTGCTGATAGTGCCGCTGAAGGCAGGATCTACCAGGCCACTGATGGTAATCGTGATCTTATTGCCGGTACCTGCCGGTATGTTGGCAGTCAGCTGTACATTATTACCACTGCCACTACCGCCGCTTACCACACTGGTACCTGCGCCGGTAGCTGCGGCTGTCCAGGTTACATTTTGTATCTGTGCCGGTACTGCATCGGAAATATTCACGTTGGTCGCATTGGAAGGACCTGCATTGGTGACATCAATGGTGTATACAATCGGTTCACCACCATTCACTGCGGATGGTCCGCTCTTAATCACCTGTATACCGGAGGTGTTGCCTACTGTAGTTGTTACCTTGCTGGTTACCGGTGTACCGCCAGGTGTATTGACAGCCGCCGTATTATCCAGCGTACCGTTGAAGGAAGCATCTACGGTACCGGTAATGGTTACACTGATATTGTTGGCTGCACCTGCTGCAAGGTTGCCGGTAATGGTAATGTTATTGCCGCTACCAGTGCTGCTGCCGGTGATATTGGTACCTGTGCCCGTAGCAACAGCTGTCCATTTCACATTCGTCACCGCAGCCGGTACATTATCTGTTATGTTGATATTACCTGCATTGGAAGGACCACTGTTGGTCACTACCAGGGTATAGGTAATATCCTGGCCGGCGGCAATCTTCGCTGGTCCGCTCTTCGTCATATGCAGGGCAGACTGGCTGCTTACTACCGTTGTTACCGGCGGACTGCTTACGGTTGTACCTCCCTGCGGTGTAGCAGTAGCGGTATTGGTGAGCGTACCTGTGAAGGACGGATTTGCCACACCCGTGATGACGATGCGTATTTCGTCTGTACCACCTGCGTTGATATTACCGGTTACCGTTACATTATTGCCGGTACCATTGTCTACACCGGTGATGTTAGCACCTGCACCGTTGGCCACGGCTTTCCAGCTCACCTGTTCTATTGCTGCCGGTACCACATCGGAGATGGTCACATTTGTTGCATTGGAGGCGCCGGTATTTCTTACCACTACGGTGTAAGTAATGGTTTGTCCGGATGCCAGCGTGGCTGGTCCACTCTTCACCACTTCCAGTCCTGGTTCATTTTCCACATTGGTGGTTACCGTGCTGGTAGCCGGAGACGGATCCGGTGTGCTGGCCGGCGGTGTAGCAGTAGCCGTATTGATCAGGGTACCAGTATAAGCCGGATCTACGATACCGGTAACAGTTACCCTTACACTACCTGCTTTCGCCGGTATGGTAGCCGTGAGATTGATAGCGTTGCCTGTTCCTGTAGCTACCGGCGTATTAGCGCCACCGGAGGCCACTACAGACCAGCTTACATTTTGTATCTGTGCCGGTACATTATCGGCGATGACTACACCGGCAGCATCTGCAGGACCTGCGTTGGTGACATCAATGGTGTAGGTAATCTGCTGGCCTGCACTGATACGCGCCGGACCTGCTTTCGCAATTCTGATATCTGCAGATTTATTGACTGCTGTCGTGAAGGTGCTTTGTTTTTCACCATTAAATTCTGCGGTAACCGTATTTACAATACTGGAACCACTGGCTGGTGATATGGTACCGGTGATGGTGAGTAATACCTTACCCGGACCGTTGGTAGTACCTTCAATATTAGCGGTGAAGGCAATGTTATTACCGCTGCCGCCTGGTGTGCTGACAGTTGTACCACCGTTACCGGTAGCTACGGCTGTCCAGGTAACATTGGTTATTTCTGCAGGCACCGGATCGGTGATGTCTACCGATGTTGCGTCGGAAGCACCTGTGTTGGTGACTTCTATCGTATAGGTGATCTTATCACCGATGTTGGCGATAGCCGGACCACTCTTACTTACCTGCAGCCCAACGTCTGTATTGATAGCGGTGGTAATGTTGCTGGTATTGGTACCCGGTATGGTTTCTGTCACACCGGCTGGTGGTGTCACCGTAGCGGTATTGGTAATATCGCCTGCAGGTGTACCCGCATCCACGGTACCATTGATATCCACGATGATACTGTTGCCGGTGCCGGCCGCAATGTTACCGGTGATATTCAACGTATGGCCGCTGAGGTTACTGTTGCTTACCGATGCCGTACCATTGGTGGCGGTGGTAAAGGTAATACCGTTGATCGCTGCAGGAATGATATCCTGAATAGTAGCGCCGGTTACATCAGACAATCCGTTGTTGGTAATTTCCAGCCGGTAGGTAATTGCCTGACCAGCACCTTTATTAGCCGGACCTGTTTTCACAATCACCAGGTCGGTTTCTTTGGTGACGTTGCTGGTGACATTGCTGGTAGCCGGTGTCGGATCGTCGGTACCTGGCGGCGGTGTAGCCGTTGCGGTATTACTGATCTGCGTACCGGTAAAGGCAGGATCCAGCTGACCGGTTACCACCAGCGTAATGCTGTTGGCATCACTGGCCGGGATATTACCGGTGAGGGCAATATTGTTACCGTTGCCGGCGGCTGCACTGATCGTAGTGCCGCTACCGTTAGCGGTGGCTGTCCAGGTGACATTACGGATAGCAGCTGGTACCACATCATTGATGGTGGCGGCCACCACATCACCCGGACCATCGTTGGTCACTGTAATGTTATAGGTTACCTGCTGGCCGGCTACTACCTGCTGCGGACCACTCTTCACAATCTTCAGATCACTCACTTTATCCACTGCAGTATTAGTAGTGCTGGTAGCTGGTGTTTTACCTGGTACGGTAGCCGTAGCGGTATTCACCAGGGTAGCATCGGTGAGGGCAGGATTCACGGTGCCTTTCACTTCTATCGTAATCACATTACCTGCACCGGCAGGAATATCTCCGGTAATATTTACATTACCTGTACCACTGTTCGGACTGGCAATCGTACCTGTACCGGTAGTATTAGCTACCCAGGTTACGTTCTGTATTCCGGCTGGAATATTATCTGCGATGGCCACACCCGTAGCATTGGACGGACCATCATTTTCCACCACAATGGTGTAAGTGATCGGTTGTCCGGCAGCTATGGCAGCCGGTGCATTCTTCGTAATCCTAACATTCGGATCGTTGGTAACGGTTGTATTCTTGGTGCTGGTAGCCGGTGTTTTACCTGGTGCAGCAGCAGTAGCGGTATTCACCAGCGTACCGGTAAAGGCCGGATCAACGGTACCCTGAATAGTCAGTCGGATACTGTTACCGTTACCTGCCGGAATATCGCCGGTAATATTGATGCTTCCTGTACCACTGGCAGCACTTACTGTAGTACCGGTGCCATTGGTAGCAGCGGTCCAGGTTACATTCTGCAGACCAGCCGGCACATTATCAGCGATGACTACACCTGTTGCATTGGATGGGCCACTGTTGGTCACATCAATGGTGTAGGTTACCGGTGCCCCTGCACTGATATTATCCGGACCACTCTTCGCAATCCTGATAGCAGGATCTTTCGTCACTTCAGTTGTTGTCGGCGGCGTTACTACCGGTGGTTCTCCCGGAGGTACAGCCGTTGCGATATTATTGACCGTACCGGTGAAGGCCGGATCTACGGTACCATGTATCGTAATGGTAATGGTATTACCACCACCTGCCGGAATATTACCAGTCACGTTCACACTACCTGTGCCGGTAGTAGCACTTACACTGGTACCTGTGCCGGATGGTACGGCTGTCCAGGTAACATTTTGTATCTGTGCCGGTACATTATCGGTAATGGCCACGTTGGTCGCATTGGAAGGACCACTGTTGCTGACCAGTACAGTATACGTAATCTGTTGTCCTGCGCTGATCGCAGCCGGACCACTCTTACTGATATTTATACCCGCATCTACGGTGATGTTGGTGGTAGCATTGGCAGTTGCCGGTGTGCCACCTGGTACGCCTGCTGTTACCGTATTCACCAGCTGTCCGCTGTAGGATGCATCCACCCGGCCTGTTACCGTGATGGTGATCTTGTTGCCGCTTCCTGCCGGGATATTGCCGGTGAGGCTTACATTACCAGTACCGGAAGGCGTACCCACGGTAGTACCTGTACCTGTAGCCGTAGCTGTCCAGGTAGCATTCTGGATACCCGCAGGAATATTATCTGTGATGGCCACATCCGCCGCATCAGACGGACCGGCATTGGTTACTTCAATCGTGTAGCTGATTGGCAGGCCGGCACTGAGGTTGGCTGGTCCGCTCTTCTTCACCTGTACCAGCGGATCATTGGTAACCGTAGTTGTTACCGGATTACTGGTCACCACCGGTAAACCTGGCGGTGTTACCGTAGCGGTGTTGGTGATCTGACCTTTGAAGTCAGCTGCTACTTTACCGGAGATCGTTACCGTAATGGTATTGCCACTACCAGCGGCTACATTACCGGTGACATTCACGGTATTACCTGTTACACTGCTGCTGCTTACCTGCGCATCACCGGAGGTGGCTGTGCTGACAACAATGTTGCTCAGTTCAGCTGGTACTGCATCTGCAATCACGGCACCTGTTACATTGCTCGGACCTGCATTGGATAATACCAGGGTGTAGGTCAGCTGTTCACCACCACTGATGGTAGCCGGACCGGCCTTGGTCAGTTGCAGGGACGGATTCAGGCTTACTACTGTGGTAATTTCATTGGACGGTATAGCCGGTTTACCTGGCACCTGTACATGAGCTGTATTGCGCAGCGTAGCACTGATGGCCGGATCGGCTTTGCCGGTTACTACAATGATGATACCGTTGCCTGCACCTGCCGGGATGTTGGCTGTGAGGTTCAGGTTATTACCTGTACCTGCGCCGCCGGCGGTAATGGTAGCACCACCTACCACGGAACTGGTCCAGGCAGTGTTCAGTACCTGTGCAGGAATATTATCTGTAACAATGGCGCCTACTGCATCAGAAGGACCATTATTGGTGACTTCAATGGTGTACGTAATGTTTTCACCTGCATCCAGTACAGCCGGACCTTTTTTCACCACTACCAGACCCGGATCGTTGGTGATATTGGTTTGTACCTGGCTGCTAACCGGATTACCACCTGCGGCAGTAGCCGTAGCGGTATTGGTAACGCTACCTGCCGGTGTAGATGACGGCACCGTACCGGTGATCGTTATATCTATCTGATTGCCGGTTCCTGCCGGAATACCAGCGGTGAGATTGATGTTATTACCTGTGCCGTTCTGCGGGCTGCCACTATTGATAGTAGCTGCACCACCTGGCGTAGCCACCCAGGTTACACCTGTAATAGTAGCAGGAACCACGTCGCTGATCACCACATCTACGGCATCACTTGGGCCGGCATTGGTTACCAGCACATGATAGGTAATGGTATTACCAGCAGATACAGATCCGGAGGCCGGTCCTGTTTTCACCACATTGATACCGGTGGTATTCAGTATGGTGGTATTGGTTTTATTGGTAGGCACCGGTGGTTTGCCGGTTGGTGTGATAGCTGCTTCATTATTCAATACGCCGGTAGCACCAGGTTGTACCGTACCGTTGATGGTCAGTACAATTTTATTGGCGGCACCTGCCGGAATATCACCGTTGAAACTGATGTTATTACCTGCGCCGCTTGCAGTAGCTACCGTGGCCGCACCTTCTACCTGTGCGGTCCAGGTTACACCGCTGATCGGTGCCGGTACATTATCTGTAATGACAGCATCATTTACATCGGAAGGACCGTTGTTGGTAAATGTAATAGTAAACTGAATAGCTGTACCCGCACTTACGCTGGCAGGTGCTGTTTTCACCCCTTTCAGGTCATACTGCGGATCGTAGGTATCTGTATCGGTGATGGTATTATTACCAGGCGTATTATCAGTTACACCCGTAGGTACGGTAGCACTGGCGGTATTGCTCAGGTTACCGGTAAATCCGGATGGTACTGTCAGTGTAAGCGTATACGTTATCTTACTGCCGGCCGGTATGTTTACCGTCTGATTGATGCCACCAGACCCACTATTGGCTGGTACGGCTGCGCCGGCACCCGGTACCGCAGACCAGTTGGCCACGGTAATACCTGTTGGCAGCGGATCGCTCACCGTTGCACCGGTTACATCAGAAGGTCCGTTGTTGCTCACCACAATGGTGTATACCACATCGGTACCTGGCGTATAGGTTGTAACGCCATCTGTTTTGGTAACAGCCAGATCTGCCACCAGATCCAGGTTGGTCACATCCGTAGTGGATGGCGGTGTTGGATCGGTGGTACCCGGCGGCGGTGTAGCCGTTGCGGTATTGGTAAGACTACCGGTAGCATTGGTATTCACAGTACCCACGATGGTGAGCACTGCGTTCTGACCTGCTGCCAGGCTTAAGCCACTCCAGGCGCCGGTAGTACTGTTAAAGGTACCTGCACTGGTAATATAGGAGTTGGCTGTGAAGCCTGCCGGTAAGTTATCGGTCACGGTGGTTACATCTGCCGGTAACAGTGCGGCTGGACCATTATTCGTTAAGGTAATGGTATACGTCAATGCTTCTCCTGCCACCGCTGGTTTCGGTGAAGCTGTTTTCACCAGACCCAGATCCAGTACGCGGTCTATCGGTGTATTATCGGTAGCAGTAGGCGGTGTCGGATCGGTGGTTCCCGGCGGCGGTGTAGCCGTTACCGTATTGGTGATATTACCGGTAGCTGTAGCTGCCAGTGTACCCACAATAGTGATAGTAGCGCTCTGACCTGCTGTCAGGCTTAAACCATTCCAGGCGCCGGTACCACTGTTGTAGTTACCTGCACTTGGGGTATAGCTGGTAGCCGTAAAGCCAGCTGGTAAATTATCCGTCACGGTGGTTACATCTGCCGGCAACAGCGCAGCAGGACCATTATTCGTTAAGGTAATCGTATAGGTCAATGTCTGACCGGCCACTGCTGGTTTCGGTGAAGCAGTTTTTGCCAGTACCAGATCCAGTACACGGTCTATTGGTGTGTTGTCTGTTGCAGTAGGCGGTGTCGGATCGGTGGTACCGGTTGGCGGTACAGCGATTACCGTATTAGCCAGACTACCCGTAGCATCCGCATTCACAGTACCTACAATGGTGAGGGTAGCGCTTTGACCTGCTGCCAGGCTTAATCCATTCCAGGCGCCGGTGGTGCTGTTGTAGCTACCCGCACTTGGTGTATAGGTATCTGCCGTGAAGTCTGCCGGCAGATTATCTGTAACAGTGGTGATATCAGCCGGTAACAGGGCTGCCGGACCATTATTGGTTAATGTAATGGTATAAGTCAATGCCTGACCGGCCACCGCTGGTTTTGGTGAAGCGGTTTTCGCCAGCGCCAGATCCACGATACGATCTATCGGCGTATTATCTGTGCCGGTAGGTGGTGTTGGATCGGTGGTACCGGTTGGCGGTGTAGCCGTTACCGTATTAGTCAGATTACCGGTAGCCGTTGCATTCACAGTACCTGCAATAGTAATCGTAGCGCTTTGACCTGCTGCCAGGCTCAAACCGCTCCAGGCGCCGGTAGCGCTGTTATAGGTACCTGCACTGGCGGTGTAGGTATCAGCGGTGAAACCTGCCGGTAAATTATCGGTAACCGTAGTCACATCTGCCGGCAACAATGCGGCAGGACCATTATTGGTTAAGGTAATGGTGTAGGTCAATGCCTGACCTGCTACCGCTGGTTTCGGCGATGCCGTTTTCACCAGTCCCAGATCCAGCACACGATCTATTGGTGTATTATCCGTTGCAGTCGGTGGTGTTGGATCGGTGGTACCGGTTGGCGGTGTAGCCGTTACCGTATTGGCTAAAGTACCGGTAGCAGTAGCGCTGACAGTACCTGCAATGGTAATGGTTGCGCTCTGACCTGCAGTCAGACTTAAGCCGCTCCAGGCACCGGTACCACTGTTATAGGTACCTGCACTGGCAGTATAAGTGGTGGCGGTGAAGCCAGCTGGTAAGTTATCCGTTACTGTGGTCACATCTGCCGGCAACAGCGCAGCAGGACCATTATTCGTTAACGTAATCGTATAGGTCAATGCCTGACCCGCTACTGCCGGTTTCGGCGAAGCGGTTTTCGCCAGCGCCAGATCCAGCACACGGTCTATTGGTGTGTTGTCTGTAGCAGTTGGCGGTGTTGGATCAGTAGTACCGGGTGGCGGTGTAGCCGTTACCGTATTGGCCAGGCTGCCCGTAGCACCGGCATCCACTGTACCTGCAATAGTCAGTGTAGCTGTTTGACCGGCTGCCAGGCTTAATCCGCTCCAGGCACCTGTGCCGCTGGTATAATTACCTGCGCTTGGGGTGTAGGAAGTAGCCGTAAAGCCAGCTGGTAAATTATCCGTTACTGTGGTCACATCTGCCGGCAACAGTGCGGCAGGACCATTATTCGTCAGTGTGATGATATATGTCAATGCCTGACCTGCAATGGCTGGTTTCGGCGATGCCGTTTTCGCCAGTCCCAGATCCAGGATACGATCTATCGGCGTATTATCCGTTGCAGTCGGCGGTGTAGGATCGGTCGTACCGGGCGGCGGTGTAGCCGTTACCGTATTGGCCAGACTACCCGTAGCGGTGGCATTTACGGTACCAACAATCGTCAACGTAGCCGTCTGACCTGCTGCCAGGCTTAAGCCACTCCAGGCGCCCGTACCGCTATTGTAAGTCCCTGCACTTGGCGTGTAGGTAGTAGCGGTAAAGCCAGCCGGTAAGTTATCCGTTACAGTGGTCACATCTGCCGGCAACAGCGCAGCAGGACCATTATTCGTTAATGTAATCGTATAGGTCAATGTCTGACCTGCAACCGCTGGTTTTGGTGAGGCGGTTTTCGCCAGTCCCAGATCCAGGATACGGTCTATCGGTGTATTGTCTGTAGCGGTTGGCGGTGTTGGGTCGGTCGTACCGGTTGGCGGTGTAGCCGTTACTGTATTGGCCAGACTACCCGTAGCGGTGGCACTCACGGTACCTACAATCGTCAACGTAGCGGTCTGACCTGCTGTCAGGCTCAAACCACTCCAGGCGCCTGTACCACTGTTGTAAGTACCTGCACTTGGCGTGTAGGTAGTAGCGGTAAAGCCAGCCGGTAAATTATCCGTTACAGTGGTCACATCTGCCGGCAACAGCGCAGCAGGACCATTATTCGTTAAGGTAATAGTGTATGTCAATGTCTGACCTGCTACCGCTGGTTTTGGTGAGGCGGTTTTCGCCAGTCCCAGATCAAGGATACGGTCTATTGGTGTATTATCTGTAGCGGTTGGTGGTGTTGGATCGGTGGTACCGGTTGGCGGTGTAGCCGTTACCGTATTGGCCAGACTACCTGTAGCACCAGCATCCACAGTACCTGCAATGGTGAGGGTAGCTGTCTGACCCGCTGCCAGGCTTAAACCACTCCAGGCCCCCGTACCACTGTTGTAAGTACCTGCACTTGGCGTGTAGGTAGTAGCGGTAAAGCCAGCTGGTAAATTATCCGTCACAGTGGTTACATCTGCCGGCAACAGCGCAGCAGGACCATTATTCGTTAAGGTAATGGTATAGGTCAATGCCTGACCTGCTACCGCTGGTTTTGGTGAAGCGGTTTTCGCCAGATCCAGGTCCAGCACACGATCTATTGGTGTATTATCGGTTGCTGTAGGTGGTGTTGGATCGGTGGTGCCGGTTGGCGGTGTAGCCGTTACCGTATTAGTCAGACTACCCGTAGCAGTGGCACTTACGGTACCCACAATGGTGAGCGTTGCATTTTGACCGGTGGCCAGGTTTAAGCCGCTCCAGGCGCCGGTACCACTATTATAGGTACCTGCACTGGCAGTGTAGGTAGTGGCCGTAAAGCCGGCTGGTAAGTTATCGGTTACTGTCGTCACATCTGCCGGCAGTAAAGACGTAGGTCCGTTATTGGTTAAAGTAATGGTGTAAGTCAGGGTTTGTCCTGCCACAGCCGGTTTCGGCGAAGCAGTTTTTGCCAGATCCAGATCCACGACGCGATCGATCGGGGTATTATCGGTTGCGGTTGGCGGTGTTGGATCGGTGGTACCTGCCGGCGGTGTAGCCGTTACCGTGTTGGTCAGTGTACCCGTAGCCGTTGCACTCACGGTACCTGCAATGGTGAGGGTGGCACTCTGGCCGGTACCGAGGCTTAAGCCGGTCCATTCGCCTGTACCACTGGTATAGGTACCAGCGCTTGGCGTAAAGGTGGTAGCTGTGAAGCCTGCCGGTAAGTTATCCGTTAATGTGGTGATATCTGCCGGCAACAGCGCAGCAGGACCATTATTCGTTAACGTAATCGTATAAGTCAATGCCTGACCTGCCAACGCTGGTTTCGGTGAAGCGGTTTTCGCCAGCGCCAGATCCACGATACGATCTATCGTGGTGTTATCAGTGGCCGTTGGCGGTGTTGGATCGGTAGCTCCCGGTGGCGGTGTAGCCGTTACCGTATTGGTCAGTGTACCCGTAGCCGTTGCACTCACTGTACCCACGATGGTTAAAGTAGTGCTTTGTCCGGCAGTTAAACTCAGCCCGGTCCATTCGCCTGTACCGCTGGTATAGGTACCTGCAGCCGGCGTAAAGGAAGTAGCGGTGAAACCTGCAGGCAGGTTGTCGGTCAGGGTGGTTACGTCAGCCGGTAACAGGGCTGCCGGACCATTATTGGTTAAAGTGATGGTGTAAGTCAGGGTTTGTCCTGCCACTGCTGGTTTCGGCGAAGCGGTTTTCGCCAGCGCCAGGTCCATTACCCGGTTTACGGTGGTATTATCCGTTGCCGTCGGTGGTGTTGGATCGGTGGTACCTGCAGGTGGTGTAGCCGTTACCGTATTGACTAAGCTGGTGCCGGTAAAGCCTGCATCGATGGTACCCGCAATGGTGAGGGTTGCACTTTGGCCAGCGGCCAGTGTCTGCGCCGTCCAGGTGCCAGCACCACTGTTATAGGTACCTGCACTTGGCGTAAAGGTAGTGGCGGTGAAGCCAGCTGGTAAATTATCTGTCAGTGTTACCACATCGGTCGGCAACACGGTACCAGGTCCTGCGTTAGACAGGGTAATGATGTAGGTAAATGCCTGACCGGTTACGGCAGGTTTTGGACTACCGGTCTTCGCCAGATTCAGGTCTATAATACGATCAATCGTTGTATTGTCTGTAGCGGTAGGCGGAGTTGGATCGGTGGTGCCAGCAGGCGGTGTAGCCGTTACCGTATTGGTTAAACTACCGGTAGCGCTGGCACTTACGGTACCTGCAATGGTGATAGTAGCACTCTGGCCGGTTGTCAGCGTCAGGCCTGTCCACTCGCCGGTACCACTGGTATACGTACCAGCACTCGGTGTAAAGGAGGTAGCCGTGAAACCTGCTGGCAGGTTATCTGTCAGCGTAGTAATATCGGCCGGTAACAGTGTTGCCGGACCATTATTCGTTAAGGTAATCGTATAGGTTAAGGCATTACCGGCTACCGCTGGTTTCGGCGATGCCGTTTTAGCCAGCGCCAGGTCCATTACCCGGTTTACGGTAGTATTATCCGTTGCCGTTGGTGGTGTTGGATCGGTGGTGCCGGCAGGCGGTGTAGCTGTTACCGTATTGGTTAAGCTGGTGCCGGTGAAGTTTGCATTGACGGTACCCGCAATGGTGAGGGTAGCGCTTTGGCCGGTAGCCAGACTTAAGCCAGTCCAGGCGCCGGTACCGCTGGTATACGTACCTGCACTTGGTGTAAAGGTGCTGGCCGTAAATCCGGCGGGTAAATTATCGGTGATGCTCACTACATCTGCAGGCAGTATGGAACTCGGGCCTGCATTGGATAAAGTAATCGTATAGGTAAATGCCTGTCCGGCCACTGCTGGTTTAGGACTGGCGGTTTTAGCCAGGTTCAGGTCTACCACCCGGTCTATAGTAGTATTGTCTGTAGCTGTTGGTGGTGTCGGATCCGTTGTACCTGCCGGCGGTGTAGCCGTTACCGTATTGGTGAGGGTACCCGTAGCCGTTGCACTCACTGTGCCAACAATCGTCAGGGTAGCACTCTGGCCGGTAGCCAGGCTTAAGCCGGTCCAGGCGCCCGTACCACTGGTGTAGGTACCTGCACTTGGTGTAAACGTCGTAGCCGTAAAGCCCGCAGGCAGGTTATCCGTCAGCGTGGTGACATCTGCCGGTACCAGGGCACTGGGGCCATTATTGGTTAAAGTAATGGTATAAGTCAGGGTCTGACCGGCAATCGCTGGTTTCGGCGAAGCGGTTTTCGCCAATGCCAGATCCACGACGCGATCGATCGGGGTATTATCCGTTGCGGTTGGCGGTGTTGGGTCGGTAGTACCCGGCGGCGGTGTAGCCGTTACCGTATTGGTGAGGGTACCCGTAGCCGTTGCACTTACCGTACCGGCAATGGTGAGCGTTGCACTCTGGCCGGTAGCGAGACTCAGTCCCGTCCAGGCGCCGGTACCACTGGTATATGTACCTGCACTCGGTGTAAAGGTGGTGGCTGTGAAACCTGCAGGCAGATTATCCGTCAGCGTAGTAATATCTGCTGGTATCAGGGAACTCGGACCATTATTCGTTAACGTAATGGTGTAGGTTAATGCCTGACCTGCTACCGCTGGTTTCGGTGCAGCCGTTTTCGCCAGCGCCAGGTCTACCACTCTGCTGATAGTAGTACTTTGTCTGGCCGTATCATTGGTGATCTGTGGATCTACCACGCCGGCAGGTGTTTTAACGATAGCCGTATTATTCAGGGTACCTGTAGCGGTTGGAGATACAGTACCAGCAATGGCAATCGTTGCACTCTGACCGGTGGTCAGCGTCAGGCCTGTCCAGGCGCCTGTACCACTGGTATAGGTACCTGCACTTGGCGTATAGGTATTGGCGGTAAAACCTGCAGGCAGATTATCCGTTACCGTTATAATATCCGCCGGCGCTACTGCAGACGTGCCATTATTAGTGACTGTGAGGGTGTAGGTCAATGCCTGGCCTGCTACTACCGGATCCGGATTATCTGTTTTGGTAATAGACAGATCATAGGCGCGGCTCATGGTAAGGCTGTAATCTTCCACTTCCCCACCTACTTTAATACCCACAAAATCGGCGGTTGTCAGCGGATCTGTGGTGATACGCAGCCGGGCGTAGGTGATACCACCTGTTAAGCCGGCGCCGGTAATCAGGGTATTGGTATTACTCCAGGTTAAAGTAGCGCTGGTTCCATTATTAGCCACGGTGCCTAATATCCCTTCCGCCGCTTCGAAAGTACCATTGCGGTTAAAGTCGATCCAGCCGGCTACATTGGCGGTTTGTCCAGTTGTATTGGTCACCGGGAAGGTAAGGCTATACGTGGTGCTGGCTGCATTCAATGCCGGCAGTGGCGCCGTGATACCATCTTCATCTGCCCCATCACCATTTGGCGTATTGGCATCCGTACCCGCTGCTACTGCCGCGGCATCTGCTTCGACATCGATGGTAGCACCGATACGCAGATTCGGCGATGAAGGATGTACCGGACCATTGGCGGCTGCCAGGGTACCATAACTATTAGGCGCATCCCCCATATCTCCGTTTACCACCGGCATCACGCCATTGAATTCAGAAGTATTGTTGCTCGCATCCGTAGCCGTAGCCGTGAGTAAGGCATTCAACGCCACTCCCGGTATGCTGGCCAATGGAATAACGAAACGGAACCTGTTCTCTGTTCTGTTACCTATCACACCGGTACCATCATCTGTATACACACCGGTTGTTGCATCCTGGTCTGTAATACCGGAAACCGTGCCTCCTTCCTGTAAGGTAAGGAGATACGTACGTCCTTCACCAAACCCTCTCAGGTTGGTGAAAGTACCAGGTAATGGATTAGGGCTTAGGGGTGGTGTAGGCGAAAAGCTACCATCCCGGTCGGCCCGGAACAATTCGATGGTAGTACCCGGACCGGAAAAGCCGGTCACAACCAGGTTGGTACCTACAATCACCGCAGAAGTGACCACGGGGAAGTTGAGTAATCCGTTGGGGCCCGCGTCACCGTCACCGTTATCATTCGGTGTTACTACATCTGTTGCCCCATTGGCAGGATCAAGATCTATCCCTAATCCGGCATTATTATAAATACTATTCTGTGAGATTTTGTTACTGGCAGATGTGGGGAAAATCACTGCCACACCGGAAGAAGCCGCACCGGTAATCACATTTTTCGTGAGCGTTGCATTGGTGGTAGACAGCAGTCCTATATTGTCCAGTTCCAGTAATTGTGTACCAATGGGTGATGGCAAGATACCATTACCGGAAAAAGTATTATTGGTAATGGTCAGTATATTGCCAAAGTTCACCTGCAAACCCTGCTGCCCGTTATTGGCGATACTGTTATTGATAATGATATTATTATCAGGCGTACCTGGCAACGCTGTATGTATCAGTTCTATCCCTGCGCCACTGTTACCCACTGCACCGGCCGTGTTGTTGCCGTTACCGTTATTCAGGATTTCATTACCACTGATGGTCAGGCTTCTGGCCGTGGAAGTGGTATTATTATGTATACCAAAGAAATCGGCTCTGGAAATAATATTATTGGTAACGCTGGTTCCATTTGCACCGGTAGCAAAAGTGATGTTACTACCCGGGTTGCTACCTGCCGCTTCTGTATTGGTAGATACGGCAGAACCACCCACTATATTTTCAGTAATCAATCCATTGCTGCTACCCCCAATAATGTTGGCGCCGGTAAAGGCGCCGGTACCAAAACGATTGATCGCAATGCCACGGATAATATCATTGGCGCCGGTTGTCTGCAGCCCATAGGCAGCAGTACCCGCCGCACCGTTCCACCGGATTTCTACTTCCGGTCTTTGCACACCTGGTAAAGCAATCAGGTCTACTCCGACCTGGGTACCCGGACTACCGGCTACGCCTGTCTGACTATTGGCAATATTCGCCGTTTGTGTACGGCCATCAATACTGGTATTGGCGTCGGTAATTACCGGCAATAAAGCTGTGATATTAAAGAGCGCCGTGGAGCCGCCTCCGGCTGCCGTCAGCTGTGTAGGCTTGTTGATACCCGGATGAGCAGCGCCGTCCGGTATCATAAAGATGCTGGTTTCCACGCCCGCCGCCGGATCAAAAACACTATTGGTTACCTGATCTAAACCGGCATTGGTCAATACATTACTGTTGACAATAAATTGCCGCAATGATCCCTGACCGGTATTATTGGTATTGACAATCGTAGAAAAGTTAAATCCAAAATTTATATTGTCAATATTAGCGGCATTGATGGTGGCTTGTGATACAGATTGTGCATTACCTGTTACGCTTCCGCTCAGGGCAAACGTAGTGGTATTTAAAGTAGTTCCGCCGATCGTACCCGTACCAGGATCTGCTGTTGCCGGACTTCGTCCGCCCACTTCGTTGACAATATTCACCAAAGTGGTGGATACGACCCGTTCTCCTCTGAATGTTTGCACACCTAACTCTGTTCCATTATTACCTGGCCTGGTAGACCTTACGGTACTATTGACCACCCTGATATAGAAAATACCATTACTGCTCACCCCTATTGAATAGGAACCATCTGCCAATGTATTGGTGAAATTCTCCAATGAGCCCGAGGCATCATACACCTCTACTCTGGCGTTCGGAATGCCTACCGTACCGGCTGTACCAAATGGCCGGCCTGCGCCGCCACCATAATTTACATCTTCGTATACCCGTCCCAGTATGGTGAAGGCATTGGAGCCCAGATCACCGAAAGAAGTGGGTAAAGGGCCATTCAGCGCCGTTACTGAGGTGACAGGTATACTGCTGTTACCCGACCAGGTAGCTCCGGAAAATTCCGAAGCGTTTATCTTAATAATATAACTGTTAGTGGTAGCCGTACCAATCACATTTCCCTGCAAATCAAATCCTATTCCGGACATATTCGAGAATGACCCCGGGATAGGCGCCGGTACTGATTTATATCCCAGTATCGCACCTGTGGTTACATTCAGTTCCCAAATGGAAACAATACCAGCACCAAATGGATCAGTGATAGAACCACTTACAAACAATCTGCCTGTAGGACTGAAGTCAAGATCTCCGCCGCTGGTGGGTAAGTCGACCAGACCGCCGGTGGGTACCGGAATATCATTCGTAGATACTACCGCGGCAGTGGCTTTATTCAGGTTAACGATATAAGGTCGCGCCGGTAAATTACCGGCGTTAACAGTATTGTAATTACAAATAGTAAAAAGGGCCCCCGCGGTATTAAACGCCAGTTTCCCGAATTGTATATTCCTTGAAAAACCACTTCCATCCACAAATGTAGGCGTGATACTACCAACTATCGACAGTGTACCACCGACTGCCGGTGGTGCATTGGGTACAAATTTATACAGGATAGCACCGGCCACCTGATCACTGGTGAAATAGATATCACCGTTGAGATCTACCGCCAACGCAGTGGCACTGATAATAGTACCGGCAGAAAAGGTGAATATCGGCGTCAGGGCGCCGGTAGCATTGTTAATGCGTACAATGTTGGTGGTGCTGTAGGAGTATGAGAACCCAAATCCCTGTCCTGATGTGCTTTTCACACCTATACCACAAAACAGTAACAGCAGCAATAAACGTGAAACGTATCTGTAACATCTCACGCCGCGGTTTTGCAGCATCATAGGTAAGCAACGGTGTGTAGTAGAATTGCCTAGCGTAAAAAATTTTCTCATACGCCTCTTGGTTTTTTTATCCTGGTTTTCGTATACTATTTAATGCACATGACACTCCTGTATTGCTCTTGCAGCAATACACATCACACTGGATTTCAGGGTCCAGAAAAAATAAAAAAATAAAACAACACAAAATCAATACGACAAATACACATCATCTGGGGTCAGACTGACGTATACCCACAAGCGTGAATCCAATTATCGGCCTGCTTTAATGGTTAACCGGATAAGCTTTCACTTATAATCTATTAACAGACAAACAAAAAAAAAGAAGAATTGTTTTTGATTCAGAAAAATTCACATAACTAAATTTCAGTTGATAGCAGTTTACTTATATTATAAAGATATCTGCTCACAATGCACCTGAAACGAAAGTAAATAAACTGTATAACATTCCGCTCAGGGTCACTCAGATATTTTTTTATAATATTTGACAATGCAACACATCCCTTCTCCCCCTTTACTCCTTCAGCCATACATCTTCCCGGTCAGTAATAAATTATTACATCGTAGTCCTAACCATATAACCACCTAAAACCAGCAAAAATGACATATCACATCACACACTTATATATCTATCTAAAAAGCCATTATCCTTCATTTTACAACCTCAATACAACCTATACGTACATACGAAAATAATCATCCCTACATCTACGTATATCCGATAAGGTTATTATTACATTTATCGGAATGTTCTGCATCGTATCCCTTTTCCGGCACAGGCAACAACAATCCGCACCTGTTATCTTTCTACACAACACGCTTACTCACTTCCGGCCGCAGCAATATAACGCCCTCTTGTTCCAGGATCGCCATCAAACCATTATCACGCTTAATTTTCCCGGCAGCATATTGCTGTTTTTCCAGAAAAACACTACTTTTACGCCGCTTTACATCCTTACCTACCTGGCAATTAAAGGAAGACTTGTAAGGCGCCACAGGAATGCTGTACAGCCCATTGTCAATCCATGCACCCGCCCGTACAATTTCATTCCCGGCAATAAAGAAATATATACACGTTCACTTTACTAAGCAGCACTATGGCGCAACATCCTATAAAAGTAATTGCATTTGATGCAGACGATACATTGTGGGTAAACGAACCCTTTTTCCAGGAAACAGAAAAGAAATTCTGCGCATTGCTGGAAGACTTCCTGCCACACCACAGCGTAGCACAGGCTTTGTTTAAAACAGAAATGGACAACCTTCCTTTATACGGTTATGGTGTAAAAGGATTTATGCTGTCGATGATCGAAACCGCCCTCACCCTGTCCGACAAAAAAGTGAGTGCCGATGTCATTGAAAAAGCCATTGAATATGGTAAGGAAATGCTGGCCCGCCCCATCGAAATGCTAGATGGCGTGGAAGAAGTACTACAGGCCCTAAAACAGGAATACCGCCTGGTAGTAGCTACCAAAGGAGATTTGCTGGACCAGGAACGGAAACTGAAAAAATCCGGTCTGCTGCATTATTTTCATCATATTGAAATCATGAGCGACAAACAACAGGCCGACTACCATAAACTCATCCGCCACCTGGATATTACCCCCGGAGAATTTCTCATGCTGGGTAACTCCCTGAAGTCTGATGTGATTCCGGTATTGGAAATCGGCGGCCATGGCATTCATATTCCTTACCATACCACCTGGGCCCACGAACAGGTTACCCAGTCGATTGAGCATCCTCAATTCAAACAAGTACAAAAAATCACCGACATTCTGCCTTACCTGTTGCCATGAGAACAACATTAGATATCGCTACCTGGGCCCGCAAAGCCCATTTTGAATTCTTCCGGCAATTCGAAGAGCCTTTCTTTGGCGTATGCATACCTGTAGACTGCACCCGTGCCTACACACGCAGCCGCTCAGCAGGTGCGTCCTTTTTCCTGTATTACCTGCACCGGTCACTGGCAGCAGCCAATACCATCGTTCCTTTCCGGTACCGGATACACGAAGACAACGTGTTCATATACGATGCCGTTCACGCCTCGCCTACCATCAACCGGCCGGATGGCACTTTTGGCTTCGCCTATATGGACTATCATGCAGATTTCACCGCTTTTTCCGCCGCTGCCCAGCAGGAAATTGACCGGGTACAAAACAGTACCGGCCTGATACCCGCAGTCTCCGGTGAAAATGTGATTCACTATTCTTCCCTGCCATGGCTCGACTTCACGTCTATTTCCCATGCACGGAGTTTTTCTTTTAAAGATTGCAGCCCGAAAATCTCCTTTGGCAAAATGAAGGAAGAAAACGGGAAGAAGATCATGCCGGTATCCATACATGTTCATCATGCTTTAATGGATGGTTACCATGTCGGGCAATTTGCAGACCTTTTTCAACAATTAATGCATGAATAGCAGCCCTACTTTTCCCGAAGGACTGAAAAAAACAGCCGTCCTTTGTATACTCAGAAACGGGAACCGTTTTTTATTACTGAAGCGATTAAAAGCACCAAATAAAGACCAATACACCCCTGTAGGTGGTAAACTGGACCCTTATGAAACGCCGCTGGATGCAGCCATCCGCGAAACATGGGAGGAAACCGGCATCCGTGTGGACACCATGCAATATTGTGGTATACTGGCCGAAACATCGCCGGTAGCATACAACTGGGTCAGTTTTGTGTATGTAGCAGATATCGCAGATCAACCAGCCCCGCCCTGCAACGAAGGCACCCTGGAGTGGATCTCTTATGAACAGATTCCGGATCTTCCTACGCCCACGTCAGACTGGTACATCTATCAATACCTGCGCGACAGTAAAACCTTTGTATTTAACGCCGTGTATGACGCAGCCCTCACCCTGCTGCACATGACAGATGAGCCTACCAGCACTGTGGTATACCGCCAGCCATAATGGTATTAAAGCAAAAGGGCGGGACAACAGCCATATAGCTGTTATCCCGCCCTTTGTTGCTGTATCTGCCTTAGTGAGAAGAAACGAATTTAAGTCCGACGATAGAACCGATGA
The DNA here is from genome assembly GCF_025989125.1 of Chitinophaga nivalis. Classification (NCBI taxonomy): domain Bacteria; kingdom Pseudomonadati; phylum Bacteroidota; class Chitinophagia; order Chitinophagales; family Chitinophagaceae; genus Chitinophaga; species Chitinophaga nivalis. Next base: position 7,506,262 of record NZ_JAPDNR010000001.1, read on the forward strand.
GCGTAGTGATAAAAAAGATACGCCAGAACGTAGCCGGTTCTTTAAAAACCAGGATGCCGACGAGTACAGTGCCTACCGCGCCAATACCTGTCCATACCGCATAGGCAGTACCAATAGGCAGTGTCTGGGAAGCCTTCATTAACAACAGCATACTGATGGTCAGACAGGTAAAGAACCCTATCCCCCACATGATCAAAGGTGTACCGGTTGCTTCCTTCATTTTACCCAGGCAGGAAGCAAAACCTACTTCAAATAAACCACCAAGGATCAGTAAAATCCAGTTCATAAGATTGTATTTAAAAAATCACAGATACCGGCAATCCCTATCAGATTGCCTTTCCGGTGCAAAGATCTGCATTCTCCGGGTAGGAAAATTTTACAAATGTTAAAAATATCAGCGCAGCTCAGCCCGGATACGGCTCAGGGTTACCTGCGTGATGCCCAGATAGGAGGCAATATAGCCCAGCTGCACCCGCTGTACCAGCTGCGGCATTTGCACCATCAGTTCTTTGTAGCGCTCCGTGGCCGTTTTAAACTGGCGGGAAATAAACCTTTCTTCTGTGAGAATCACTTCTTTCTCCATCAGCTTACGCCCCCAGTTGGCAAAATGGATATCGGTATTATACAGGTTTTCCAGGGCAGCTATCGGTATTTTGTATACCAGCGCATCTTCCAGCAGAGAAATGGTTTCATAGCCGGTGCTGTTGTTGATATAACCATTATAGGAAATGAGGATATCTCCTTCCATGCCGAACCAGAAAGTAAGGTCGTGGTGTTTGGTCTGGCTGCAATATGCCCGGGCTACGCCTTTCTCCAGAAAGTAGAGGTCCCGGTTATTACGGCCTTCCTTGAACAATAAATGTCCTTTTTTTAATTCAACGGCTTCCAGTAGGGTACACAGGATATCGACCCTGTCTTCCGACAACGGATATACGGACTTTATTCTGTTAATCGTATGTTTCATGTACAGCGGCTCATTGCCGGCGTTAAAATAGCACAGTTTTGTGAAACATATACTACCAGGCCGGAGATATCCCGCTGTAACGGCTGATCATATCCGTTACTCCGCCAGCTTCAACCGCCAGGTAAACTGGGCTTTACTGGCATTTTGCAGTTTTTTCCGCTGTTCTTCCGAAGCATATTTCAGCAGATATGGGAGGCTGGCAATCTTACTGAGGTCCGGCGTTGATTCCGCATCCAGCACAAAACCTTGTTCCGCAAAAAAAGCGGCCGCCGCTTCCCGGTTTTCAAACATATTTTGCCGGATATGGTTGTCGGCAAAAAACTGATCCAGCCAGTTATTACTTCTTGGCGGCATATCCTTGAAGGCTTCTTTTATGTAGATGTCTGCCGTAATCCAGTATCCGCCGCGTTGCTGCAAAACCTTGCGAATGGTGCTGCATAACCGGGCTTTTTCTGTTTCATCGAGATACATCAGCAAACCTTCGTTGACGATGGTTAGTGGCCCTGGCGGGAAACGGGCAGTAACTGCCGCAAACTGATCGTCATCGAGTACATTCAGTGGCAGTATTTCGTAATGGCTCTCTGCCTGCACCTGGTGGTCCGGTAACGCTGCGAAGACGGCTTTTTTACTCAGCAACAGATCAGGCAAGTCCGTATCGATATAGCAGATACCGGCTTCTTTTGCTTTCTCCAGGCCCCGGAAGGAAAAACCGGAAGACAACTCCAGGATGTTTTTACCTGGCAATGGCGCCAGCAGCTGGTCGATACTCCAGTACCGCAACTCAAAATGTACCACCCGTTTCCAGAAATCGACGCTGTCATTATCGAAATCGGGGGTATACGTTTCCGGGAGCATACTTACCGTAGCGGCGGCACGGGCAAAAGGGATATTGGTATGTCCTTTCAATAATAACAGGACTTTCGCAGAAGGGCTAATCATATTAAAATCGCGATCCATCGGAGAGGTTTTAGGCAAGCATGAAATGGTTCCCTAAAGATAATGGGTTGCCACGAAACTATACTGCAATGCAAAAGCCCCAAACGGGGGTACGTTTGAGGCTTATTGACTACAACAGCTGGCTCTCTATATCCTAATGCGCAGCGAGCTATGCTGACACTTCTGACAGCTGCACGCGTTGCTTCATTTCTGCTTCTATATCGCCGATAAATTCATCGATCTGCTCCCGGCTTACGCCCGGCATACAGATAATGTGGCTATGGCCGTTTTCCGTAGCAATCTGCCATTTCCAGCGCAGTTCCCAGGATGGAGCGGGAAACACCACTGTCAACGCAGCCGGATTTCTCCAGGCTTTTACACCTATATCACGCAGGCGCTGTTCGGTGTAGGCGGCCATATCCAGGCATTCCTGGGCGCGTTGTCTCAGCCCATCACGACCCAGCTTTTTAATGGCATACCATAAAAACACAGGGCTATGACCGTTACGACTGCCACTGATAGTGGTATCCACCGTACCGATATAAGGAATGGCCTTACCAATACGTTCTTTATAGTTTTTCTTTACCATCACAACGCCACAGGGGAAAGGCGAGCCAATAAATTTATGACCACTGATGGAAAGACTGTCGGTACCTTCCTGGAAATCAAAACCAGGCTTTAAATCCAGCAATGCGCTGTAGGTGCCTGCCAGGGCGGCGTCACAATGGATGTAATAATTTTTCACAGCCAGGTCGCGTAATATCTGTTTCACCTTAGACAGGTCATCTTTGGCTTCCATCATGGTAGTACCAATGTTAGCCATGATAATTACCGGCTGGTCTCTGTGCATCTGCAACATCTGCCGCAAGTCGTTATAATCCATTTCCCCGTTTTCCTGGGTACGGATCACGATGCTGCGCAGGTTTAACAGCTGAATATTTTTCTGTACACTGTAGTGGGTGGCTTCTGAATAATAGACGATGCCTTCGGGATACAGTTCCCGGGCTACGTAGAGGCCATAGAGGTTACCTTCTGAACCGCCGCTGGTCACATATCCCCACCAGTTATTTTCCGGTGCACGCAGGAGTTCCGCAAAAAACTGCAGGACTTCCTGTTCCAGGGAACGGGAGTTCAGGTCGTAGGTAGATTCTACCATGGGATCGCCCACGTTATTTAACGGTAATCTGAGGAGCGGATAGAGTTCTGAATAATCAAAATCCTGTGCAATCGGGTAACCAATAAAGTATTTGGAACGTTCTTCAGCCTTTTCCATATACGCATGTAAGCGCTGGCTGTCTGCTATGCTCATTTGACTCATATCCAAAGGATTAATTTCTACAAAATTATCATCTCGCAAAATATAATCCTTGACTACTATAAAATACAGTAATTTATCCTGATTAGCTAATCAAAACAGGATATTATCCCAAACACCTACCTTTGCAGGGTAAATTTCAGGAAAATAATATGGCAGAAAAAATAGATTTAATGGATACCCGCATCCTCAATCTGTTACAACAGGATGCTTCTCTGGGCATTAAGGAAATTGCCGCACAGATCGGACTCAGTCCCTCTCCCACGCATGAACGCATTAAACGGCTCAAACGGGAAGGCATTATTGAGAAATATGTGGCTCTGGTGAACCGCGAGAAAACGGGCAAACAACTGCTCGTACTTTGTACCGTTACCCTCAAGCAACAGTCGGTAGAAACGCTCCAGCAATTTGAAGAGGCGATTATCCGGTTCAAGGAAGTACTGGAAGTGATGTGTATTGCAGGCAGTCATGACTACCTGCTTAAAGTGGTGGTAAATGATGTGAATGACTACCACACCTTTGTGATGACACACCTGTCTTCCATTCCCAACATCTCCAATCTGAGCAGCAATTTTGTGCTGAAAGAAATCAAACGGGAAACAGCCTTGGAATTATAGGTTATCGCGCAGACGATTTTTTAGCGGTCCAGCTCTTTCCCTTCCAGCCAGTTTTTGAAATCAGATACTCTCTCGCGGCTAATAATAACATCAGTATCAACATGAGGATTTAATTGAAGGATTAATCGGCTATTATAATACGTTGTGATTTTTTTAATGGCATCGATATGCACAATAAACTGCCGGTTGATGCGGAAAAATACATTCCTGTCCAGCAGCTTTTCGATCTGGTCCAGTGAATAGTCCAGCGGCATTTTCTGATTACTGTTAGTGGCGGCATAAGTGATGCCTTTCACGAAATGCAGGTAAGCAATATCTTTTGCTTTGACATAGGTCAGCTGGTTATTCAGCCGGCCAATAAAACGGGTACTGTCTCTTTTCAGGAACTCCTCCGCAATGCGGGCAATATCAATACTATGATTGGATACCGGCTTTAATTCTTCATATTTTTTCAGCGCACTTTGCAGCTCTTTTGCGTCAATAGGTTTCATTAAATAATCGATGCTATTCACTTTAAAAGCCTGCAAGGCAAAACTATCATAGGCAGTGGTGAAGATGATCGGTGTTTTTACTTTTGCCTGTTTGAATAATTCAAAGCAGTTGCCGTCAGATAACTGGATGTCCATCATCATGAGGTCTACCGGTTCCTGTTTGGCCAGCCACTGTACGCCTTCCGATACCGAAGCAATGATCGCCACTACCTCAATCGTTGGATTACATTTCAGCAACAACTGTATTAACCGTTCTGAATTATGCGGTTCATCTTCAAAAATGACTACTTTCATTATTGTGTGATAATTGGAATTTTAACAACAAATACCTCATCTGTATCCTGCACTTCAATACTCATATTACTGGCCAGCTCGTATCGTTTGCGGATATTATCCAGGCCGATGCCGGAAGATATTTCCGGAATGGTTTTCTTCCGCAGCGGATTGGAGACCAGTAAAAATCCGCCCTCACTTTTCACTTTAATCAACAAGGGTTCATTGGTAGAAAAACGATTGTGTTTAATTGCATTTTCTACCAGCATCTGTAAGGTAGCCGGCGGAATCATACCCCTGTCTTTTACTTTTTCTTCTACCTCCGCTACAAACCGGATACTGTCCGGATGCCGGATACCAATCAGAAAAAGATAGGAATCCAGGAAGTCCAGTTCCGTTTCTATCGTTACCAGGTTATCAAATTTTTTATCGAGGATATACCTGTAAATCTTGGCCAGCTGGGTGATGTATTCGGCAGAAAGATCTGCACTTTTATACACCAGATTGGTTAATACACTCAGGGAATTAAAAAAGAAATGCGGATCGATCTGATTACGCAGCGCATCATATTTGGCCTGTATATTTTCCCGCATCAGCCGTTCTGTTTTTATCTGGTATTCTTTCCATCCCTTGTAATAAAAGATGATGCCGTTGAAGGTCAGGATCAGCAGATAAAACATAAAGAGGCCGAAGTTCATATTATAACTCACCTCCCGGAAACTGATCCAGGCTTCATACCGGTTAAACAACCAGATGTCCATAACGGCATACAGCAACCCAAAGGTAAATGCTGCCAGGCCACCGTATATTACCAGTGTACTGCATAGTACCAGCAGCCGGATAGAGGCCTGTTCCTTCCCGATCCACTTTTCCACACTACGGGCCAGCCATACAGCGCCCTCCCAGACCAGCAAACCAAACACCACATAACACAGGCTGAATGCCTGCGACCGGATGATAGATCCACGTACACTATCTATAAAGGAAAGATCAAACGACCGGAATATTGCACTGAAGATATAGAGGATCAATATCCGGGATACATACCGGATCGTCTTGCTGCCAAATAAATTGCCATCAATAAAAAAATCATACCTGCTTTCCGCTTTCTTTTCTGTTACCATTAGCAGTAATTGTGCTCTTTAAACCACGTGAGCGCTTTTCTGACCGCATCTTCCATGGGTGTATAAGTGACTTTCAGTTCGCGCACCGATTTTTTGCCGGTGTAATAATTATCCAGACAAATCAAATACGCAGCTGTGTAGTTGAGTTTACCGGAACGGCCGCCCATCCTTTCTTTCAGGGATCCCAGCAATCCTGCCAGCTTCAATACCCATACCGGTATCCGGATCATCAACCGGGATTCTTTTGCCACCTTTCCCAACAATTGAAAAAACTCTTTGTAACTCAGGTTATCACCGGCAAGCAAATAACAATCGCCTACCTTTCCGTTGTCCAATGCATTCACAATTCCCTGACAAACGTCATTAATATAAACAAAATTCTTTCCTCCCGGCGGATAAAACAATACCTTTTTATGCAGCCCATACAAGAGCAGTTTACCTGAACTGGGTTTTATATCATTGGGGCCGATCATAAAGGTAGGATTAACAATTACAGCAGGCAATTGTTTCCTTTCTACCTGTTCCAGTACATATTGCTGGGCGAGGTATTTGGTATTGATATAACCGGAATTGGCATGGAACAAGGTAAATCCGTTCAGCTCATTGCCCGGCTGTGCTTTGCTCCCAGGGGCCATGGTATTGGCCGTGCTAACATAAATCAGCTTCTCTGTACGCTGTTCCAGGCAAGCCTCCACAATATACTGTGTGCCGATATAATTAATTCTTTCATAGGCTTCAAAAGAAATCGCCCACTGATCGGTGATGGCCGCCGTATGCACTACAGCCTGACAACCGGTTACTGCCAGCATCACATCGGCTTTGTTATCGATGTTACCGAAAAATACTTCACAGGGAATATCGGTTACACCGGTGAGATCTGCACCCCGCCTGACCAATATCCGCACATCATATCCCAGGCGATACAATTCTCTTGTAAGATTGGAGCCCAGGAAACCATTGGCGCCTGTTACCAGAATTTTTTTCATAGTACTATATTAAACAGAAAACGTATAGGGAATCTCTTTTTTCACCTCCCGCGATACAATGCGCAGTTTCAGCCGCATCGGCAAAATGCCCATCAGCAAATGGTTTAACCGGTTCATAAATCCGGGGATAATAGTCGGCTGCTGCTGCAATGTTCTCCGGAGCGCAATACTGGCGATACGGGTGGTAGACAACAAACCTATTTTCCCTTTTCGTCCCTGACTGATCACCCGGCGGGTGGTATTGGAATTGGTCATAATAGGCCCCGGGTACACGACACTCACCGATAACCCCGTACCGGCCAGTTCTTCGCGTAATCCCAGTGAAAAGGAGGAAATGAATGCCTTGGATGCAGGGTATACTGTTTTATAGGCAATAGGCGTGAAAGCAGCCATACTGGAGATATTCATAATATAGCTCCGCTCATTTTTCAGCAGATGCGGTATCAGCAGGTGCGTGAGTAATGCCATACTCCGCACATTCAGCTGGATGATCTGATCAATACGTTCCAGCGAAGTATTGATCATGGCAGATGTACCGCCTACGCCGGCATTATTGATCAGAAAATCTATCCGGTAATGCTGTATAATATAGTTAATGTGATACCGCAGTTCAATACTGTCGGTAAGATCAAACTCAAATACCTTTACATCCACGCCACATTCTGCTACCAGGCTTCTGGCCAGCAAACGGGTAGCGCCCCCCGGCAAGGCAATCAGGATAATATTGCGGCCGGCCTTCGCCACCTGAATGGCAAACTCTCTTCCCAGACCGGAGCTGGCGCCCGTAATCAATGTATAATGCAACTCGCTCATAAACTTTGTTTTTCTAAAATATTTCGGAAAGTCGTCATCGTAGCAAAAAGGTTATTCCGTACAATCGGGTCTGACACCCAGCGGGGAATTTTTTTGCTGCGGTTGGTAGAGATGATATAGGTAATCCGCATGGCGCCATTCCCTTCGTCTTCCATCAGCCATTTACCTCTGGTACCTGTAATGCGGGTGATACTGCCGGAAACCGGGAACCGGTTATGCAGGGTGCTTTCAAAAGTAATCTCACCGGCACGGGTATGCTGCGGTTGTTTATACAGATGATATAACAAACAGCAGTCCTGATCGCCGAAAGGCCAGGGTATCCCATACTTCGTATAGGTGATCCAGTTATCCGTATTTTCCCACTGCAGTACCTGGTATTCTTTGGCATTGGTGTTCCATACGGTGCCCTGGCGCTGATTGGTGAGTAATCTGGTTACGCCATCTACATCTGCCTTCACGGAAAAGACGGCTTTTATTTCCCGTACCTGCTCTCCGGATGCAGCAGGGATCCATCTTTCATACAGGGAAATGATCGCATCCTTTTTTACCAGCCGGAAGATATCTTCCCCGGCCTGATGCGCATATACTACCGGGAGACCGATGCATAACAGATAAAATAATACCATCCATTTTTTCATGTGACACAGTTTTAACAGCCGGTTATTGTTCAAACATCAGTTGCTGCACGGCAGCCTGATCTTCCTTTTCTTTTTCCAGGTTGAACAACGTACCAAATACGATATCCCATAAAGTAGAACTTACCCCGAAGCCCTTTGTTTCATCTTTATAATGATGCAGATGATGATTCCGCCACAGGGGCTTCATCCACGGGAAAGGCGGCGCCCAGGCATGAATGGCATAATGCATACTGCCATATGCCAGGTAGCCGGAAATAAAGCCCGGAAAAAACACAAAGGCATTGTGCCGCATCACACTATAAAAAAGGGCGAATAAAAATCCGGAAATAATCAGGCTGGGTACCGGCGGCATAAACAACCGCTGTTTGTCTCGCGGATAATGATGATGATTCCCATGCAGGGTATATGCCATCCGCCGCAGGGCCGGCTTTTCGCCCACCCAGTGAAAAACATAGCGGTGTGCGATATACTCAAAAAAAGACCAGAAAAAAACAGCGCCGGCATAAGTGAGCGCGATACGCCAGTAAGCATACAGTAAGGTTGTATGGCTGTAATAGAGCATGTACGCAATGATTGGCAGGTAGATGCCGAAAATAATTAACGGATGCGTTTTGGTCAGTGCCTCCAGGTACCGGCTTTTAAAAAGCCGGGCTTGTCCCTTGTTATGTATTTTCTCGCTTCCCATATAAAAAGTTTTGTGACAGTGCATAAGGTAATGCCGGTACAAAAGTGCAGCGGGAATCTTTCCGGGCAAACCAATTTCCATTGATCTGTCGGTTCAGGTAGTTGAACTGTAGAAAAGGAAGTGCTATGTTGTAGCAGCGAAGGCGACTTTACGGACACCATTTACAAAGACAGCAGTAACTGCCTTTGTAAATGATTGAATTTAATCAGGAAGATTTGAAGCATTATTTTCACTTATCCGTGAAAGCAGGCTGATTACGCAGGATCTATATAGGCGGGAGAAATGATGCGTATAAATAGACGACGGGTTTTATCATTTATTACTGTACCCGGTTAAAGCCCTCATCTATACCATAATCACGATCCACCCCATTGATCTCATCTTTATCCAACATTTCTTTCAACTCTTTTTTTGTCAACCTGATTTCCTCCTGCTTCACAAAAAAATCGTCCTCACTAAACCGGCTTACATAACGGGTATATACCAGGTTACTGTGATAAGTCCAAATAGTATCCCCATTCATCTTACTTACTTTCAGAAAATAATAATTTGTCACTCCTTTTTCATCCTGTTGAATGGTGTAGACATCCCCTACATGCGGGTCTGCCACAAACTGTGCTTTTTCTTTTTGTGTATTAAGATTCGCGACAATTGCAAAAACAACTAATCCAGCCAGCATTATCAACCATGTATACAGGTAGAATGGGGTTCTGACCGACTTTTCATACTGTTGTTGCAGGCTGGCTATCCATTTGGGCTCTCCACAATTATTACAACGTATTTTTACTTCCTTACAGCCGATGGGAAAAACCGGCAAGAAGAATACATGGAAGTATTCCCGATATACTTTAATCTCCAGATCAAAATCATGGCAACTTTTACAATCATGCGCCTGGTTGGTATCTGTTTTAATGTTGGCTATCTTTCTACCGTAAATGATAAACATAGGTGGATATTCGCTTTTAGTGCACTAATATATTAGTAAATATTCAACTATAAAAATAATCTACCTATCAGCAGAAAACAAGTTTATTCGGCTATAATCTATACGGGATGTGACTTATGTGAGAATTTCCGTAGAACAAATATGGCAGGTATCTTCCTCCTATACGACACTCAAACCGGGCTCCATATCAGATGCCAACCTCATTATTTTCTTCCTGGGAATAAAAAAACGTTTATTTTCGTATACTATCTCCGCACGCTATATTTTCCTCCTGAGGTAAGGCTATTGATATTATTTTACCCAAAAAATCCGGTCGCTTTTGTTTTGCTTAGGTTTTGCATTCGTTTTACTAAGGTAGTGGTAAGCATTTCTGGTAAAATAGTATCATTCAGGCATCATTTTTCTCTTTACATAGGTTATATACTCCCTTTTTATTACCCTATATGCTGGTTCAAAAATCTGCTGTATATCCCTCGCATACCAGAAGCACTTTAGCCATCTATTTATCCTTAAAAAAAACGAAACCTTGTAACAGTTGCTGTTACAAGGTTTCGTTATAGACATTTGTATTCTAACGCTTCAGGACGATTCCAGGATATATTAACGTGAGAGGATATCACATACCGCCGCAATTTCTTCCGGGGTATTGAAGTAATGCGGCGAAAGCCGGATGGCCCAATCCACGCCTTTTTTGGTGAAGTCGATGAGGGATGAGCTTTTGCCTGTTACAGAAAACATAATCTGTCCCTGTTGCAGTTTTGCTTTGGTGGCTTCCAGGTCCAGTCCTTCCAGGCGGAACGTCAGGATATTACCCCGCTGCGAGCCTTTGTCCAGCAACTGCATACCCGGAATGATTTCCAGGCCTCTGCGCAGCTGTTGCAACAGAAACTGGTTGCGGTCATAAATAGCTGGTATGCCAACTGTATTCGCGTACTTCACGGCTTCTTTCAGCCCTACTACCGAAGCATAGGAGAATTCCCACATTTCAAAACGCCGGGCCGTAGCCTGAATCGTATACTCATTTACGTTAGTCCAGTCAGCGCCCCGCATATCAATGAACAGGGGTTCCAGTCCTTCGGATAATACGCGGTCAGATACATACAGGAAACCGGTGCCCCGCGGACCTCTCAAAAACTTCCGGCCCGTAGTAGCCAGGAAATCGCAGCCAATGGCCTGTACATCCACGACCAGCTGTCCTACCGACTGACAGGCATCCAGCAGGTACCAGCAGTTATACTGGCGGCATATTTTCCCCACTGCTTCTGCAGGCTGTACCAGTCCGGAGTTGGTAGGGATATGTGTCATCGACACCAGTACGGGGCGGTGTTGTTGCACCAGTTTTTCGAAATGATCCAGATCGAGGTCGCCATTAGGCAAGGTGGTACCTCTCACCAGCTGTATGCCGAAGCGTTTCTGCAATGCCAGAAATGCAATCTGGTTGGAGATATAATCATCCTCCGTGGTCAGTATCACATCGCCCTGCCGGAAAGGAACGGCTGATAAAGCCCTGGCATAGGCATCCGTGGCATTATAGGTGAAGGCAATATTGGCCGGCCGGGTGTTGAGCAAGTTGGCCACTTCCGTATAAAAAGCGCCTATATCCGCCTGCCGTTTATCCGACACCTCATAACCGCCCCACACTTCCTCTTCCTGTAAATAGTTGGTCATAGCCGCCATTACCGGTTTCGGCATCAGGGAAGATCCTGCACTGTTCATGAATAATTTTCCCTGCAGCCCTATTGTGTCCTGTCTGATCTGATGAATGTCCATAATAGATATTGATATAATTTACAATCGTGTTATGCTGTGTGGCGTGTGGAAAAATCTGCCTGCAACAGGGCGTACATGTTGATGTTATACCATTTCCCTTCCCAGTACAACCATTGCCGCAGCAGCCCTTCGTGCAGGAATCCGCTTTTTTCCAGCACCTTTTCGGAGGCCACATTACCCGGCATCACCTCTGCTTCTATCCGGTTTACTGCCAGCGTATGAAACCCATATGCCAGGACGGCTGTCAGCGCTTCCGTAATGAATCCTTTTCCCCAGTAGGCAGGCTCCAATGCATATACGATTACTCCTTTGCGTCCTTTTGTATAACTATTGAAGCCAATGGTACCAATCATTTCCTGTTGGCCCTTTAATGCAATTCCCCAGCGTATCGCGGCTTCTTCCCGTTGCCGTTCCCGGAACATGCCAATAATCCGTAACGTATCGGCAGTGGTATGCAGCGGTACCACATTATAAAAAGCAGTCACCTCCGGATTCGTGAACAAACGAAGCAGGTCGGCGGCATGCGTATCTTTTATTTCGATGAGATCCAGCCTGTCTGTACTTAATAACGGGAAAGGGGTAGGTGCTGTCGGCATAAAATCCTGATTAACATTCATACGGATAAATATAGGGTAAATAATGCTGATAAACCAACACCTGCCTATAATACCGGAACGGCCGCCACTTTGCAGTGGCGGCCGTTCCCCTCCGGGGGAAATGCATTTATGGTTCCTGATAAAAAACCGTTGCCGGGATATCTTGCCGCGGGATACCCGGGCCACTCCATTGCAAACTGCTCACCGGTTTCCGGGCAGTGGTTTGTTTATAATACAGCCGGAAAGGGTGTAATCCTTTTTTCAGGTGCATGGCGCCTTGTTTCACCGTTCCTGGTGTATAGCCATAGTCGGCATCTATGACCGCTGCATCATGTATACGCAGGAAAGCGCCTGCCGCCGCCTGCACATAAAAAGTATACCTGCCATCCGCCGGGATATGCAGGTAGCCTTCATAACAAAGGGTTTGTTTAGCATGCAACTGCTCCTTTGCCATCCGGGAGGCGTGGCCGGTAAGCGCCGGCGTCAGTGCACCCGTGGCCGGAATCCAGGGGTATTGCCCGGCATATGTTTTCCAGCGGACACCTTTCACCGGATGGCTGACTGCTACCGCCGGTACCCCCGCCGTATCATAAGGCCGCGGGGCGGTGCTGTCGGGCATCCTGCCTTGCAGCACCTTAGCCTTCAACTGTGCCTGCAAAGCAGCCATGCCACCATTGGCGGCCAGGTTGGTGGTTTCTTTCGGATCTTTTACGATGTCATAAATTTCAAAATCATCTGCTGCCGTTTTGATATCATATCTTACGCCTACATGATCGCCGATACGCAGCAGCTGCATCTGATTACGAACACGGTTGCGACGGGCCGGCTCCAGGCTGCTGAAACCGGGGCTGCGGCCCTCGAAGGCATACTCCACGTATATATTACTGGCTTGCTGCGTGCCGTGGCCGGTTAATGCCGGCAACAGGGAAACGCCGTCTGTACGCACCGGTGGCGGCGTACCGGCGGCGGCCAGGAAGGTGGGCAGCCAGTCGGAAAAATTGTTGGGCGTTGATATTGTCTTACCCACTGCAATGTGTCCCGGCCAGCTAACGACTACGGGCATACGTACACCGCCTTCCCAGCAATCGCGTTTGATACCGTCGAAAGGACCAAAGCTTTTGAAGAACTCCGGTGAGTTGGGGGCATAACCCGCCGGCAGATACGATTCTATGGAAGGGCCATTATCGGAGGTAAATACCACCAGGGTATTATCCCCGATATGCAGGTCTTTCAGCAGCTGCAGCAGATCCCCTACTGCATCGTCGAGGCGGCGGTTGATGGTAGCATATCTTTTATAGGTATCCGGCCAGGGCACTTCCGGCGTTGCCGGATTTTTATCATGATCCCAGGTAGCGGTAGCATAGTCTGGATGTACCCAGCTATCGATCGTACCGCCGGCAGTATTGATCATCCGGCCCGGTTTGCCCTCCCATTGTACGCCACCAGTAAGTCCTCCGCCGGCCGGATAAGCCTGTGCCGGCAGTTCCAGTACGGCATGCGGCAGGTCGTAGGCCAGGTATAGCATAAACGGTTTGGCGGCTGGTTGCTGCTGCTGGCGGATGATCCAGTTTTTGGCGGCGGCGGTCCACAGATCGCCTGTATAACATTTATCCAGTCCGGCTGCCACTTCCGTACGGTTTTCCCATACCTGTTTGGCGCCTCTGTATTTACCTTCTTTGGGATAGTGTTCATGCCCATCTGCATGGCGCATATATCCATAAAAATAGTCGAAGCCCCTGTTGAGCGGATGTGCAGGCCAGTCGGGTCCTTCCCCGTCTCCCTGCAGGCCCCACTTACCAATAACAGCGGTCGTATAGCCGGTAGACTGCAGTACATTGGCGATGTTATAATTTGCTTCCAGCGCTTTATCAAACTGGTTATCTCTTACCTGGGCATGGCCCTGGTGTACGCCAGACAACAAGGAAGCCCGGGAAGGCGCGCATACAGGCGCATTACAATAACTCTGGGTGAGGATGGCGCCGCCGGCAGCCATGCTGTCTATATGCGGACTCAGTTGCCAGGGTTCACTTTTATCGTGCTGCCGTTGCCGTTGTTGCTGAAAAAAGACACCAATATCCCCGAATCCCAGGTCATCTGTAAGTATGAAAATAATGTTCGGCTTTTTCACCGTTGGCGCGGCAGGAGATAACTGCGCCTGTGCAGACAGCCCTAACAGTATACCCGCTACTGCCGGCATACGACGGATTATTTTTCTCATTGTACGCTGTATTTATGCACATAGCCATTCCTTTTACAGCCAGACTATGTAATTGTTCATCCTGTAAATAAATTCAATAAAAAGGGGAAATCCAAATGTCTGTGCTGATAAAAAGGGAACGATTATAACGCTCTACGCTGAAAAGGAGCCATCCATTCCATTCAGGAATTTATACGCATTCGGTGTGTGGCCTACCCGTTGTTTGAATAAGCGGGTAAAATGTTGCGGGTACCTGAATCCCAATTCATAAGCTATCTCGCTGACGGATTTGCGATCATCAAAAATACGTTCTTTGGCCACCTCGATTATTTTTGACTGTATGTATTCCTGCGCTGATTTGCCGGTTTCTTTTTTGATCAGGTCTCCAAAATAATTGGCGGAAAGATGTAACTGGTCTGCACTCCAGGCGACTGTGGGTAAACCATTGAGCTGCGGTTTATCTGATCGGAAATAATCCTGTAGTAGTTGTTCAAACTTTTCCAATACGCCTTTGTGTACATGATCCCGTGTAATGAATTGCCGGTCGTAAAAACGGCTGCAATAATTTAAGAACAATTCTATGTTGGATACGATCAGCTTTTTACTATGTTTATCAATCGCCTGTTGTAATTCATAGGCTATTTTGTCAAAACAATCCGTCACCATTTTCAGCTCTTTTTCAGACAGGTGCAATGCTTCATAGGTATCATAGGAGAAAAAGCTATAGTCCGACATATGCTTCCCTAAAGCCGTACCATGCAGTAAATCAGGATGAAAGACCAATGCCATACCGGATGGTTGATAATATTCCTTACTTGTTACGGCAGCTACCTGTCCGGGCGCAAAGAATACCAGTGTGCCATCCTGATAATCGTAGGCGTTATTACCATACTTGATGTCCCCACACTTTACCTGCTTCAATACAATACAGTACAGGCCGAAGTGCATTTTATACTGCCGCCGGGGCGCCGCCCTGGCAAAGTCTACAACATTCACCAACGGATGTAAGGTGTCATTATTATTGAAAGCATTGTAATCTGCCACACGATCAAAGGTGATGATGGGATCCATACGCAAATGATTTGTACCACAAATTTAAACTATTGTCTGGCCGCTCAACTGTTATTTTGGTCCTATCAGTAATAATGGTACCTAAAACAGTAATCTGTCTACACAAACACCTGTTTTTCCGCCAGACCTTTGTGGTCATTTATCAGCTTTTTATAAAAAATATAGCATGAAAAAGAGAAAACTTGGCAACAGCGGACTGGAAGTATCTACGCTGGGATTGGGCTGCATGGGCCTCAGTTTCGGGTATGGCCCCGCCACTGATAAAACGGAAGCCATCCGGCTGTTGCAGACAGCCTTTGATAGCGGTGTTACCTTTTTTGATACCGCAGAAGCATATGGCCCTTATGACAACGAAACCTTGTTGGGAGAAGCCCTGGCACCTTTCAGAAAAGAGGTGGTGATTGCCACTAAATTTGGTTTCAAAGATGGCATCGTGGGCAAGGGCATGGATAGCCGGCCAGAGCATATCAGGGCTTATGTAGATGAAGCGTTAACCCGGTTACGGACAGATGTGATTGATTTACTTTATCAACATCGGGTAGACCCTGCGGTGCCGATTGAAGACGTAGCCGGTACCGTAAAAGACCTGATACAAGCGGGTAAAGTGAAACACTTTGGTCTTTCCGAAGCAGGCGTACAAACCATCCGCCGGGCGCATGCCGTACAGCCGGTAGCGGCTTTACAAAGTGAGTTTTCGCTGTGGTGGCAGGAACCGGCACAGGAAATACTGCCGGTACTGGAGGAATTAGGCATTGGCTTCGTACCGTTCAGTCCTTTAGGCAGGGGATTTTTAACCGGCGCCATCAAAGAAGATACGCAGTTTGACAGCAGTGATCTCAGAAACTCGTTACCCCGTCTTGCTGAAGAGAACCGAAAAGCCAATCAGGCAATGGTTACGCTGTTGCAAAACATCGCTACGGAGAAACAGGCAACACCGGCACAGATTGCATTGGCCTGGCTGCTGGCACAAAAGCCCTGGATTGTTCCTATTCCGGGTACGACGAAGCTGCACCGCTTGCAGGAAAATCTGGGCGCCGCTGCCATTGAACTGACACCTGCGGATGTAGTAAAAATAGACAAAGCGGCGGCGGATATAACGGTACAAGGCGACAGATATCCTGCCCACTTACAGTCCAGCGTAGACAGATAAAGCGTTACACGCCATCAGGTCTGACTATTTTCCTATTATAGCCATCGTTCTGTTGTAATATAACGTTAACGCCTATATTAAAAATATTTTCTTCTTTCCGGACATTTTGCACCGGAAAGAAGAAAATATTTTTTTCTCAGAGGGTAAATACCTTTCCTCCTACCATCACCTCCTGCGTGGCTTCATCAAACGTGGCCTTCATACCGGTGCGATAGGCCGCATTACCCATGATGAGCGCAATGGCATGTGAATAAGCCGCTTCAATGGGTGCATTGGGTTGTACCCGTTTGCGCACACATTCCATCCAGTTGCGCACGTGCGCATTGGTGAGCTGATCTGCGCCTGTATTGGCGCTGGTAGTTGCTACTTCCGTGGATTTCAAGGTTTGTTCGGAGAGCAGGTTGGCATGTAATCCCATCTCCTGTGCTTCTTTTTCTTTCAGGCCGCCGGTGGCGCTGATTTTATTGGAAGCCATATCAATGGTACCGCCGTTGGAATAGTAGATTTCCTTGATGCCGCCGGCAGAATTATGAAAACGGCTGCTGTACATTACCTGAAAACCGCTGGTAGGATCATCCTGCGGACCGTAATCAAAAACGGCCGTCAGGGTATCCGGATTTTTGCGGCCATCTTTCCACATGTAGATACCGCCGTTGGCGACCGCGCTGCGGGGATGTTTCAATCCGCTGAACCAATGTACCGTGTCGATCTGGTGGGTCATCCACTGCCCGAAGATACCGGAGGAATAGGGCCAGAAGAGGCGGTATTCGAGGTATTTACGCGGGTCCCAGCTGTCTTTCGGGCGGCCGGCCAGGAAGCGTTGCCAGTCGGTATCCGATTCGCGGATCTGGCTCACGAGTTCCGGACGGCGCCACCGGCCTGGTTGATTCACGTTCCAGGTCATTTCCACCATTGTGATCGGCCCGAATTTGCCGGCATGGATAAAGTCGGCTGCGAGGCGGTAGCTATTGCCACTGCGGCGCTGCGTGCCTACCTGCATGATTCTTTTGGAATCCTTCACCGCCTTTAAGGCTTTGCGGGCATCTTCCATGGTCTCCGCAAAGGGTTTCTCACTATATACATCGCAGTTATTCTTCACCGCTTCTATCGTATGCCAGGCGTGCTGGAAATCGGCGGAAGCGATAAACACGGCATCGAGGTGTTTGATCCGGTATAACTCATCATTATTCATACAGGCCTGTACGTTATGGCCCGTTTGCTGCTCTAAAAACGCTTTACCTTCTTCCCTTCTGCGGTTCCAGATATCCGATACCGCAATGAGATCGAAGTTCAGTTCCTTATTGTTATTAAAGAAGCTGGGCAGCAACGCCTGGCGGGCCCGGTCTGAGAAACCTACCAATCCCACATTTACCCGGTCGTTGGCGCCCATAATACGGGCATAGCTGGCAGCCGGCATTCCCATGGCGCTGACCGCAATCCCCGCTCCTGCCAGTACGGACTGTTGCAGGAATTCCCTTCTTGTTTTTTTTGATGACATGTGCAGTTTTTTTCGGTTGATGATGATGTGATTATTTTTTTATGCCGGTAGTATACCAGACTTCCCGGATCTGTGCCTGCAGGTATTGCTGTGCGGGCAGATACTGCGCAGCCGGATTTTCCCAGCGGCATTCCAGCATGATACGACCCTGATAACCTATTTTATGCAACGCGGCCAGGTAGGGCCGGAAGTCTTGTTTACCCACGCCGGGCGGCGCTCTCTTTTCTCTTTCTGCAATATGACAATGCACCAGGTTACCCGCTGTTTTTTCGATGATCGCAGCCGGCTCCTCTTCTCTGAGCATATGGTAGATGTCTGCCGTTAGTTTAAAAGCAGGATGATTGACTGCTTGTACGATTTCGTTGGCCGCAGCCACGGTATTGATAAAATTGGTTTCGGAGCGGTTCAGGTTTTCGATGGCGATGGTACAATGATGCCGGGCGGCGATATCCGCCATTTTCCGGACGAGGCGTATGAACTGCTGTACGGCGGCGGTACTATCTGTACCTGCCGGAATACGGCGGGCTTCCCCACTACCCAGTACAATTAGTTGTATGCCGACCTTTGCTGCGCGCTCCATCACAGTTTCCACATACTGTAAAACGGCCGGTTCGTCTGCAGCGGGGCCTATCAGTTTCAGCTGGCCCGGAATAAATACATTACAGGATTGCAGGCGGCAGCGGGCTTGCAAGAGCCGTGGCAGCTGCGCCCGGAACTGGCTGTCGCTGACGGCAGGGGATAATATTTTTTTGACGGTTTCCTCCAGGCAAACAAAACCGGCGGCGGCGGCGAGGCTATCATTTTCCACCATGGTGGCGATGCCTATCCTCGGCCATCGCGTTTGTGCATTCGATTGCAAAAATAAGGCTAAAGAAACGGTCAAAGTCAGCAGCAGCTTCATTTTCATAACGTTTTTACAGCGGTAAACGAATCGGGAACTCCGTTTAAGTTAATCACTAAATATGGAATATCAAAACATGCCGGGAAATATTGCTTTTCATCTCCCCAAACAAGATAAGATTAAAAGAAAAGTAATAGTACCGGGGAAAATAAGGAACGGTAACAAAACGAGAACAATAATTGTAATAAACAATTAAAGAAGATTATTAGCAGATAATACGCAACTTAGCATTTCAGTTTAAACAAGGCAAATGGATGCAAACAACGGGCAACCCGACAAACCATTGATTTCGGCAAAGACAGATGCATTTTTTCTGGGTGTATACAACGTGTATGTATTTATGCGTCGCTTCTTCCGGGAAGCGCTGCGGCCACCGCTGGAAACGTCGGAGTTTATACGGCAATGCTTCCAGGTAGGCTACAAATCACTGGCGTTAATCAGTTTAACCGGTTTTATTACCGGACTGGTATTTACCAAACAATCGCGCCCCTCCCTCTCCGAATTTGGCGCTACCTCCTGGCTTCCTTCCCTGATAGCCATTGCAATTGTCAGGGCACTGGCGCCCCTGGTAACCGCGCTGATATGTGCAGGTAAGGTAGGTTCCAGCATCGGGGCAGAATTGGGCTCTATGAAGGTAACGGAGCAAATAGACGCCATGGAGGTTTCTGCCATCAATCCGTTTAAATACCTGGTGGTAACGCGGGTGATGGCCACCACAGTGTGTTTACCATTGCTGATGGCATATACCGGTATGGTAGGGCTGCTGGGATCTTACCTGGATATACACGCCAACGAACAACTCAGCATGGTCGCCTTTTTTCACGATGCCTTTAAAAACATCACCTTCCTCGATTTTTTTGCTTCTACCATTAAAGCGATGGTATATGGCTTCACCATCGGCATCGTGGGTTGCTACCAGGGATATCATGCCACACAAGGCACACAGGGCGTGGGTAAAGCCGCCAATACTTCGGTGGTGATTTCCATGTTCCTCATTTTTATTGAAGAGATTATCATTGTTACCATCGTAAACTGGCTCAGATAATATGAAAACAATCAACCCGGATATTGACCCGAATGAAGTGGTGATCTCCATCAGGGATTTATACAAATCCTTCGGCAACAACCACGTATTACGGGGTGTGGATGTGGATGTACACAAAGGGGAAAATGTGGTGGTATTGGGACGCTCCGGTACCGGTAAATCCGTACTGATAAAAATTATTGTAGGATTACTGCAACAGGATGCCGGTACAGTGAATGTATTGGGGCAGGAAGTGGATCAACTGAGCAATGCCGAACTGCGGGAGCTACGCCTGAAAGTAGGTTTCTCCTTTCAGAGCAGTGCCCTCTATGATAGTATGACCGTAGGGGAAAACCTGGCCTTTCCGCTAAAACGCAACAACAAACGCCTCAGCAAAGAACAGATCGATAAAATGGTGGACATTGTACTGGATGCGGTAGGCCTCACCCAAACCATTAACCAGTATCCGTCTGAGCTGTCCGGCGGACAACGCAAACGTATCGGTATCGGCCGTACGCTGATTCTCCGGCCACAGATTATGTTGTACGATGAACCTACTGCCGGCCTGGATCCTATCACCTGTACGGAAATCAATAACCTCATCAACGAGGTACAAAGAAGATTCAACACCAGCTCTATCATCATCACCCACGACCTCACGTGCGCCAAAGAAACCGGCGACCGGATTGCCGTGATGCAGGAAGGAAAATTTGTTTCACAGGGCTCCTTCGATGAAGTATTCCGTACAGACAATGACCTGATAAAAGAATTCTATCAATATAATTTCATACAGTAAGACATGCAAACAACCAACAACAGAAGATCCGTTATTGTAGGCCTATTTATTTTTGTGGGATTGGCCATCTTTACTGTAGCCATACTGGCCCTCGGGGGACAACGGAAAATATTTGTGCGGTCGATAAAAGTGAATGCTGTATTCAACGATGTAAATGGACTCGCCGCCGGTAACAACGTATGGTACTCCGGTGTAAAAATCGGTACCGTCAAAAAAATCACCTTCCTCCAGCACAATCAGATTGAAGTGGTGATGAACATCGAAAACAGCACCCGGCAATTCATTCATAAAGATGTACAGGTAAAAGTAAGTACCGACGGATTTGTAGGTAATAAAATCGTAGTACTCTCCGGTGGTACCACCGCTACCCCTGCCGTGGAAGACGGTGATTTCCTGAAAGTGGAAAATGCCCTCAGCACAGATGAAATCATGCGTACCCTCCAGGTCAACAATAAAAGCCTGGAAGTGATTACCGGCAACCTGAAAATCATTACCAAAAACCTCGTAGACGGACAAGGTACGCTGGGCAAACTGCTGACCAACGACTCGGTATACAACAACCTGGAAGCTACCATGGCTACCCTCCGGAAAACGGCCAGTAACACCCAACGCCTCACCGATGGCCTGGCCGATTATGCCTCCAAGCTGCAGACCAAAGGCGCGCTGGCAAATGACCTGGTAACGGATACGGTTGTATTCAGCAAACTGAGAGCCACGGCCACCTCGTTGAATGCAGTAGCCAGTCAGGCCAATGGTGTGGTACAGGATCTGAAAACCACTACCAGTCAGCTCAATACAAACCTGAACAGCAACACCTCTCCTGCCGGCGTATTGCTGCACGATGCCGCTACCGCCGAAGGCATCAAACAGACCATCCGCAACCTGGAAAGCAGCACGGCGAAACTGGACCGGAACATGGAAGCCTTGCAACATAATTTCCTCCTGCGGGGATTCTTCCGCAAGGAAGCCAAACGCGAAAAGAAAGAACAGGCGGCCGCGGAAAAAGCACTGCAGGATTCCCTGCGGCAACAACGGCCTTAATACAGACCGCCGGTATATTATCCGTCTGTTAAATTCCGGCAGCAACGGAACAGACAGGCAAACGCGCCTTACATTTGCCGTTTTGCCCATAACTATTTCGATACCATGCTGCCACTTTTCAGAAAAGGCCTGTGTTGCGCGCTCCTGCTGTCTTTCAGCAGCTACCTGTCGGCACAGTCCTTCTTTACCGGAACCATCTACCTGGATAAAAACAACAATGGCCAACGCGATGCCGGCGAACCTGGTTTACCACGTATCACTGTTTCCAACGGTACCGATATTACCCTTACCGGCAACAATGGCCAGTATCAACTGCCAGCAACCGGCCGGCACGTATTTGTTATCAAACCTGCTGCGTATAAAACCGCTACCCGTAAAGACGGTATGCCCGCCTTTTACCAGCCGATACAACCGACACAAACCAGCGGATATGATATGGCCCTTTACCCAACACCCGTGAAAAAGAGCCTCCACATGGCTCTCATCGGCGATCCGCAGGTAAATGCCTCCGACGACATCAATCACTTCCAAAACCTGGTGATCCGCGAGCTGTATCCCGAAAATCCGGATGCCATCATCACACTCGGCGACCTTTGTTTCGACGGACAGGAAATCCTGCCGGCCTTTAAAGCCGCCCTCGCCGTAACCGGCAAACCCGTCTACAACTGCATCGGCAATCATGATATCAGCTACGAAAAAACAGATTATAAAGATGCCGCTGCCGGCTATGAAGCCGTGTTCGGTCCGGCGGTATATGCCTTTAATGAAGGCCCTGCGCATTTCGTTGCCCTCAATGATGTGTTTTACCTCGGCCAGAAAAATTATACCGGGCGGTTATCTCCCGAAAACCTGACCTTCCTGAAAAATGACCTGCAGCAAGTACCCCGCGAACAGCTGGTAGTATTGTATATGCATATACCCATCGACGAACTGGAAAACAGACAGGAATTATTTGACCTGCTGGCCGGACATGACCGGGTATTATGTGTAGCCGGTCATACACATACCAACTACCGCACCTATTACGACCGTGCCCAGGGCTGGAAAGGAAAATACCCTTTGCAACTGCTGGTAGCCGGCGCCACCTGCGGCAGCTGGTGGCAGGGCGAACACGATGCCATGGGCATTCCACAGGCAATGATGGCCTGCGGCAGCCCCAAAGGTTACTGGTGGCTCAACATCAGCGGGAATGATTATCAGCTGCAGTTTAAAGCGTCACAATACGGTAAAGATTATCAAATGAATATCTGGGCGCCGGAGCAAAAATATGAGTGGGATACCCTCCGTAACATGACGGCCCAGATTGCCGCCAACACCATTATCGCCAATGTATTTGCCGGCAGTGAAAAAACGACTGTTCAACTACAGATAGACGAAGGCAACTGGCTCCCTATGCAACGTACAGAACAGGCTGACCCTTACTTTGCGTATATCATCGCGCAGGAAAAGAAAGGTTATTATCCGACCAAAATGTCGTCGGGGTATGGCGATGCGGAAGCTGCTTCCCTGAAAACATCCCAACATATCTGGACCCTGCCCGTACCGGCAAAGCTGACACCAGGATTACACCGGCTGAAAATTCGTGCTACAGACCCCTGCGGCCTGGATGCCGTGAGTTATAAGGTGCTCTACACAGAATAATTAACTACAGCGGATATGATTACGTATAGTCATCAACGGTAGTCATATCCGCTTATTTTGTAAATGCCGTTTCATAGATGGCAATCCATTCCTGCGGCGTTACTTTTCCGGCCAGTGCGCCGATCAGTTCAAACGGAATATTTTCCGGTTTTTTGAACCGGATACAACTCTTCCCCATATCCGGTTTTTTAGCAGACACCTGCTTCCATTCTTCCAGGAACCAATCCATCAGACTACTGCTGGCATACAATGCCATATGATATACGGCGATATGCCCTTTCTGCGATGCAATGTTCATAAACGGCAACGGCAGTTTCGGATCGCATTTATAACCGGCCGGGTATAAGGTGTGCGGCACCACATAGGCCAGCATACCATATCCGATGGTTTCTGCAAAACCAGCCGGCAAATGTTGTAATACTTCCTGCCGCAACCGGCTTACAGGTGCTTTGCGGTCTTCCGGTAAAGCGGCGATGTAGGATTCGGGGGTGATGATCATAGCGGGAATAAATTAAGAGACAAAAATAACGTATCTCATAAAAATCCGATAAATTACCTTGTTGGTGAACATTATTCCGGCAAGAAAAAAGATATAAGAAAAAAGATAGTACGGGTTATCATCTTGATAAATCTGAAAAGGAATCAACTGAATGGCATAGCGGCTGGATGGAAAAAGGTAACGACGCTCTAGCGTTAATCGGTATAGAAACCTCCATACAAAATAGGAGTGTTAAGATAACTGTGTAAACTGTATTCTGTTCATAACAGTAAGCTGCATCGCTGTTGACCCAAAAGATTTATAAACTGTATTAACATAATGGGCCAGTCTCTTTGAGGCATGATCCATTTTTTTGAGCTTGCATCAGGCTGAGGTAAACTACTTTTTCGACGGCCTGGTCGCCCGGTACCTTTCACACCTGACCAATCTCCAAAAGGCAAACCATTCATATATCAACCTTTTGAAGCAATGGAATGTAAAATCCTCCCTGCTGTATTCTTTCCCGATTCTTTGATTAGTATAAGAATAGGGACACAAATGTATCTTCCATTATAGTTATTAAGTACTATTATAAAATAACAATCTCACGTTTAAGGTTAAAAAGAAAACAATTGGCTATATTATACGTTATAAGGCAAAACCAATTACCGCTGATACCTACGGCCCAGGAAATAAAAGAAAGACGAGAATATCGATGATTTAGCTTCCTCACTACATTATTGTTACATACGGAGAAATCTCAAACCATGATGAAAACCTGCTATTTACCATTCCTCGCCATTTTACTAACTATTAGCGCCTGCAAAAAAAATGCAGCCAACCTCTATGACAACAGTCCCATTATTGATTCCATATCACCGCTTTTTGTGGCAGAAGGAGAAACATTCAACATTTATGGTAAAAACTTCAGCCCGATAGCTGAAAACAATGACATAAAAATAAACGGGATTCCTGTCACCGGTGCAGTCACAGGTAATAGTATCCGTGCTAAATTGCCTAAGGGAGTTTTTCCTGATGATACAACTTTAGTTGCTGAACTTATCCTCAAAGTAACCGGATTTCAAAAACAGGATACCACCTATTTTTATTCAAATTTGACCCCCAGGGTCTATTCTATGGCCCCTCTAACTGTCCACATTGGCGATACGATTACTATAACGGGAAAAGGATTTGCAGATCCCAGAGATAGAAAGGCAATTATATTTATTCCCCCCGGTGATCAAGGATTTGGAATAATAGGCAAAGTCACATTTATCAATAATAGTTTAATCAAGCTAGTTGTTCCTCCTAAAGTAGTTTCGGGCGAACTTGTATTTTTCACACCGATTAATAGATTTATAATAGGGAACAATATTGGGGGGCGTTATCCTATCACAGTAATACCATAAGTTTCAAAAATAAAATATAACAATATGGGCAAAAAAAACAGACTCACATCTATAAGCATCTTACTGGTAATGTTTTATTTTTCCTGTCAAAAAGAAGCATTGCAGGAACCTAAAACAAAAGTACCACAAACACCAGTCAACATGGTTCCTGGAATTGAATTTAAAAGCATATCTGATAAACACGAAGACCCAACACTGTTGAAATTCATTCATCATTATCAAGAATCAAAAACGTTTAGGGACAAGTTAAATGCTAAAGCTATATTCCATTCTAATTCTGCACAATAGTCATAATATCAAGTTTAAACCCTCATACACATGTTAACCATGAAAAGATACATCCCATTATACCTCTTTTGCCATTTTATTATGCTATCTTTCTTAAACCCTGCTCAAGCTCAACTTACTGTAAAGCTAACAACCAACGGCGGAGGTATAACCAACTGTGAATCCAGAACGTTAACAACTACTGTTACTGGTGGATCAGGTAATTTTCAATATAATTATGGGATTATTGGTGCTGGATCTATAAGATCGGAAAATAAACCTTTTATAATTATAGATCCCCAACCTATTATTGCAACTACCTATTCGGTTATAGTATATGATAACGCTACCGGAGCACTCGGGCGTTCTACAGTAACAGTACCACCCTTAGCATCAGGAGATTTAAACCTCTTTATCCCTAACGTCATTACTCCAAATGGAGATGGAAAAAACGATACCTGGGAAATCAGAAATGCGAATAAAGACCCTTACAGTGCGCAGGTACCTATCGGAGCTTATAAATACAAGGTGCTTATTACCAATTCAAACGGTGCTACTTATCTGGATAATGAAAATACTGTTGGCGTAAATGGCTGGGGCAATGCCTTCCTGAATACAGGTCTGATAAGCGGTATAACCTATTGGAACGGATACCGGTATAATGGAACAGAAGTGGTGCCTCCTGATACCTATTTTTATATCATCACCTTCTATAGTTGTACGTATCCCGGCGGAAAAGAGTTCAAAGGCTGGATACAGGTCATTTATTAAAATCCAGTCTTAGCAATGCAATCGACCTCTATTAATGCCAATTCTCAACAAAACCAAAACTTAAGCATCCAGTAATAACACCGGTCGCTTAATTATCAATCTTCAAATCCTTCAACACCGCTTTTGCCGCATGATACCCACACATCCCATGCACGCCGCCACCCGGCGGCGTTGCAGACGAACATATATACATCCCCTTGGCGGAAGTACGGTACGGCGATAAGCTGAGTACCGGCCGTGTATACAGCTGCCTGATATCCATGATACCTCCATTGATATCACCCCCTACGTAGTTGGGATTGTAAGCTTCCATCTCGTGGGTATTCATGGTGTGTTTATCGAGGATGATATCGCGGAAGCCCGGTGCAAAACGTTCTACCTGTTTTTCGATGATGCTGGTCATATCGGTGACGGAACCATTGGGCACGTGGCAATAGGCCCAGGCCGTGTGCCGGCCTGCCGGCGCCCGCTGATCAAACAGGCTTTGCTGCGCCAGCAATACGAAGGGATTGGCCGGGTGTTTTCCGTCGTGTACCTGTTGCTCTGCGAAGGCAATTTCTTCGAAGGTATTGCCCAGGTGCACGGTGGCGGCCTGGCGGCAGGCGGCCGCTTTAAAAGGAATGGGTTCCTGCAGTGCCCAGTCGATTTTGAAGATACCTGCACCATAACGGTAACGGCTCAACTGACAGCGATACAACGGTGTAAACCGGTCGCCGGCAATGGCCAACAGCTGCCGCGGGGTTACATCGAATAGGACCGCCCGGTGAGATGGCAGGTCTTCCGGAGCCGTTACGTGCACGCGGGTACGAATTTCACCACCGAGGGCCGTAAAATAAGCTGCCATCGCCTGGGCGATGGCCTGCGAACCGCCTTTGGGCACAGGCCAGCCGTATCGGTGACCCACGGCACATAGTACCAGGGCGATGGCGGCGGTTGTCCAGTTGGTAAGCGGTTGGATGGCATGACCTGCCATGCCTGCCCATAGCCCTTTTGCAGCCGGTGTACTAAAACGTGCCGCCACAACAGCCGCCGGCAATAACGCATTCCGGCCAAAATCGGCCATGATCAGCGGATGCCGGGGCAGGCGGAACGGTCCCATGCTATCGGCCGCAATGGCCTCCCAATGCCTGCTGATAGGCGCAATAAGAGAAGTATATATTTTTTTATCGACGCCTAATGCGGCAGCGGTATCTTCCAGGGAGCGGGATAAAAAAGCCGCGTGCCCATCGTCGAACGGGTGGGCTGCTGCCAGCGGGGAATGCACAAATTCCAGTCCGTAGTCCTGCAACGGCAGGCTGGCAAAGAAAGGCGATGCCATGGCCATGGGATGTATGGCAGAACATACATCGTGGTAAAAGCCGGGCAGCGTGAGTTGCTGCGTACGCATGCCACCACCTACGGTGTCTTTTGATTCCAGTAATAGTACCGATAAACCGGCCCGTTGTAAGGTAATGGCCGCCGCTAATCCGTTGGGACCGGCGCCCACAACAATGGCATCAAATACGTTTTTCTCCATCGTGTTTGGTCGCTTTTGCAGTAAACAGGCGTATCCTTTTTGGGGTATATCTGATCGTTCCCTAAGTTACCACAGCCCGGGTAAGCCGCCAAATTTAAATGGCTGCCCGCTTCTTTATTACACGGTGCAACACTCATATCTTCGTGGGTTGCCGGTAAATTGGTAACTTACTGACAGATACTATATTTAACTGTAACACACTTTATTTCTAACCACACTTAAACAGCTGCACAAAATGAAAACACTTCACCTGTTAACAGCTGCGTTATGCCTGTTAATTTCCACTGCAGCCCTGGCACAGCAGGATGCTGCCGCCACCCAGAAAGCCTGGGCGGCCTATATGACACCGGGTCCCATGCATGAAAAAATGGCCGCTACCAATGGCGACTGGAGCTCCACGATGACTTTCTGGGAAAGCCCCGGCGCCGCACCACAAACCTCTACCGGCAACTGTAGCTACAAAATGATCCTCGGCGGACGCTACCAGGAAAGCCGCTTCCTCGGCGACTTTATGGGCATGCCTTTCGAAGGCATCGGCACCATGGCCTACGATAATGCCCGGAAACTATTTATCAGTACCTGGATGGATAACATGGGTACCGGCATCATTGTACTGGAAGGCAACTGGGAAGAAGCGGAGAAAGCCGTCGTGTTAAAGGGAAAATGCCAGGATCCTATTTCCGGCAAACCAATGGTGGTAAAGGAACTCCTGAAATGGCAGGACAACAACCATCACAGCATGGAGATGTTCCGCGAAGTGGATGGCAAGGAATTCAAGGATATGGAAATTAAATTCACCCGGAAATAATACCCACTAACGTGAATGTATATACGGTAACAGGTCACTCACCTGTTGCCGTATTTATTTTATAATGTCAGCCAGGCTGTTATTTCCGACACCTCATAGGCCGGACAGCCACCAGAGCGGGAAGCTACAAGCGCACCCAGCGCATTGGCGAAAGCCAGGCTCTCCTGATCCGGCCGTTGTTGTATAAAGCTATGTAACAATCCCGCCAGAAAAGCATCGCCACTGCCAATCGTATCCGCCACCACTACCGGCAGGCCAGGTTGATAATAAAACCGTTCCTCCCGGTACAGGATAGCGCCGGCTTCTCCCAGGGTCACTACCACCACAGGAATATTAAAGCGGGTAGATAACGCCCGCATCGCGGCCTCATTATCTTCAAATCCATCGTACCAATTGCTGATGAGCCGCAGTTCTGTTTCGTTTAGTTTCAATATATCGGCGTGTGTAAGCAGCCAGGCAATATGCCCCTGTGTATAATGTGGCGCACGCAGGTTAATATCCAGTACCTTAATGATATCCGCTTCCAATGCCTTTTCCAGGGTTTGCCGGGACACTTCATTCCGGGAAGCCAGACTGCCGAATACCAGATACCGGGCAGTTGACAGTAACTGTGCCAGGGTAGATTCCCACGCAATAAAATCCCACGCCACCGGATATACGATATCGTAGGTTACTTCTTTCCGGTTATTTACATTGGCATATACTTTACCGGTTTCGTGCCGGTCATCCGTTTGTATCCCTTCCGTGCGCAGGCCATAGCCACTGACAATATCCAGCAGCGCATACCCCCGCTCATCGTTACCGATACGGGATACCATGGTTATTTTTTCCTGCAGTTGCTGCAGGTGATAGGCGACATTCATCGGAGCGCCACCCGGCAATGCCTTATCTGGCAGCAGGTCCCATAACATTTCTCCAAAACAGATGATGCCGGGTGTTTCCCTGTTTGTTGTCATCAGTAAAAAGGTTGAGTAAGGTCAAAATCTTCCTAAATATATAAAATAAAGAGGCTGCCCCAAAAGAGGCAGCCTTTCCCGTTTTTAATTGCACTCAGCCTTTGTATTTGTATTATACCTGTTTATCTTAATACTATTTTTCTGATGGCTTTGTTATTTGGATCCACTACATAATAGTTACCATCTTTATCCATCACAAAGTCAGTCAGCCAACCCATTTTAGCTTTCTCAAAGCTGCCATCCACATAACCTCTCTCGAGCTTCAGCAGGGTACTCACGGTGTTTGTTGCAAACTCTATTTTACGCAGGGCAAAGTTGGTTTTATCGAGGACAATCAGATTTTCGTCCTGATCTATCAGGAATGCGGGCATTCCATATCCGAACTTCGCTGCCGCCAGCGGACCATCCTGATATCCATAGTCGCTACCTATCTGAATGGGTGTTTTTGACCCCGCATTCAGGCGCTTGAAGTTGCCTTCATAATTATCTGTTCCAAAGAAGATATCTCCTTGTTTGTTTATTGCCATTTTAGTCTCGGTAGCCGTAAAATTGAATATCTTTTCAGATGCACCATCCGGGTAAATTTTGGTGATACCTCTATATTCATTGGTAACATACAGATTTCCGACACGATCCATTGAGATAGCCCCCACACGCTCCGAGGTCTTATAGGTGGTGGTCACTACACCCTGTGGCGTGATTTTACGTATGGTACCGCTCATAAACTGATCTGACACATAAATATTGTTGTAGATATCTACTACCATTCCATAGATGTTTCCCATACGGGCAGCCGTGCCTGTTCCATCGACAGATCCGGGTTCATCCGGCTTGCCGGCAAAAACGGTCACCTGTCCGGTTGGTGTAATCTTGTAGATAAAATATTTACGGTTATCTGCCACAAACAGGTTACCCTGATTATCCATCACAATGGAATTTATACTTCCGGAAAGGTCATCCGATGTCGGGCCACCAGCAATGGTAATGATACCTGCACGGTTAAACCAGGTAGGGCTCTGTGCCTTTAAAGTCGCTCTCTTCACGGTTATTGGTCCGGAGGTGAAGCCTTCCGGCGCCACTACTTCCAGCGTTGTTGCGGTAACACGTGCCACAGATGCGGAAACGCCATTAAAGCTCACTTCATTTTCAGCAGCATTCAGACTGAAACCGGTACCGGTAATGATTACTTTGGTACCAGCCAGGCCCATGGAAGGTTCCACTTTCTGGATACCCAGGCTTTGTTCTGTAAACTCAGGACCTTTTATTACCTGGTCGTTTACGGATAACATCACGTCGCCTTTGCCTACGCCGGCAGGTAAAGTAAGGGTCAGTTCAGCACCGGTAGCCTTTTTCACAGGCACCTGTACATTGTTGATGGTTACCACGTTTTCATCTGCCACCTCGCTGAAGTTAAGACCATTGATGACCATTTCAGCACCGGCAGGGCCGCTGAGCGGGCTTACCAGGCGGATATGTGGCGCTGCTACCAGGGTAAATGAAGGACCGGTTATTTTCTGACCATCGATGGTAACAGACAAGGGGCCGGTGGTTACTTCTGCTGGCGCTATTACCACCAGTTTCTTACCACTCACTTCTTTTACTTCTGCCTTTTTACCATTGAAATCAACAACGTTGCCCGCAGCCAGTGCTGCAAATCCTTCCCCATTGATGGTTACACGGGTACCTGCCGCACCTGTTCTTGGTTTGATGGAGGTGACTGCCTGGTACAGGAATGCCTGCCCGGTAGAGGTGTTACCGTCTACTTTTACGATAACAGGACCACTACCTGCGGCATCCGGGATTTCAGCCACCAATAATGTATCCGTGGCACTTACCACGGTGGCTGCCTTGCCATTGATGGTTACCGTCGCAGGGGCACTCAGGCTGCTGAAACCTGTACCGCTGATACGGATCTGCGTACCCGCAGGACCATTGACAGGGTTTATTTTTTGCAAACTCAGTTTCTGATAGGTATAGCTACCTACGTTTACGGATTTTGAACCATTGGAAAAAGTAATGGTACCGCTTTGTCCTTTTTCCGGCGCACGTACTACCAATATAGTATCCGCCACACTGATCACTTCTGCCACTGTGCCGTTGAAGGAAATATTATTCTGGGAAGCATCCGCACTAAAGCCGCTACCGGTAATCGTTACCAGTGTTCCGGCATTACCACTGTTCGGGTAAAAGTTATTTACCAGAAACGGTACTTCCGTGTTGATCTTATCTTTTTTACAGGCCTGCATGATGCCCAGCAGGCAGACCATTAATCCTGTAAGTATGTAAAGTGTTATTTTTTGCATATGGTCAGTTGTTTAGAATGTGTAACGCAAGCCCAGCTGTACCTGATACCGGGAACCGAAATAATCAATGGAATAAGGTGTTCCGGGATCAGAGAAGGTATACACCGGATAACCGCCTTTATTTTGTTCCGGAGGGAACAGGGTTGGCGTTAAACCAACACTCGCCGTAGAGTTAAAAGTATTAGGCGAGAAGTAGCTTACACCCCAGTTACGGTTCAGCATATTGGTCAGGTTCACGATATCGGCGGTGAAGGTGATGTAGTGCGTCTTTAATTTACGCAGGTGGAATTCCTGTGCAAAGTGCAGATCGGCCTGTACATTCCAAGGTGTTCTGCCCATATTTCTTTCTGTGAAATTGCCTCTTCTGGAGCTCAGGTATTTGTTGTCATCAATAAACTGGTTGAAAGCAGCGGCTTGTTCTGCGGCTGTTACGGTTGTTCCGTTGATCTCACGATCCTTGAAGAAGTTGATGCTTTCAGCTGCCTGCGGAATGTAGGCCAGACTTACCTGCTGTGGTAAACCCTGTACGCTGTTGTTCATCACACCATAGGTAAACGGACTACCGGATTGTGCACTGAAGAACAGGCTGAGGGAACTCACCCAGGTTTCGTTCCAGGCTTTCCGGTAGCTGGCATTTACCACGATACGATGGCGTATATCGAAGTTGGAGTTAGCTAATGGCGCGCTGTTCGGACTTAAAGCCTGGTTCAGCTGCCAGTTGGATTCCATGGAGTTACGGATACCGTTGAATGCATCCTTACTTTCACCATAGGTATAGGCGCCGGATACAAACAGACCGGAGTTGAAGGTTTTGCTGGCAGTACCTGTAATACTGAAACGGTAACCTTTATTGGTGTTAGTCAACAGATAAGCATTGGAGAAATGCGGATCAATGCTACCGGAGTAGATTGGCTGCTGCCTATCTTTATCGTAAGCATAATACCTCGGATTATCGGTAATGTTTACCTGCTGGAAGAATACTTCCTTGATACTTTTGGTGACCATACCTTCCACACCGAATTTCCACTGGCTGGCAGTAGTGCGGTCTACCGCGAGGCTCAGACGCAGGATCTTCGGCATTACAAAGTTATTGTCGATCAGATCCACCTGTGTTTTACCGGCGTTGCCGTTGTTGGTAATGGTACCGTTCTGCTCAATGAAATCAGCGATACCATTCTTACCTGGTTTAATCGCATCACTGCCTGGTGCAAATGGTTTCTGGTCTGCTTTCTGGTCAAATGAACCATAGTTGACGCCATTGTTGTAGTAGGCATAGGCCAGCCACGCAAATGGTATTCTACCGGTAAACATACCAATACCACCCCGTACAATCAGACTCTGGTCACCCAGCCAGTCGTAGCGGAAACCTAAACGCGGCGATATCTGCACTTTACCAAAGTATTTATTGCTGATACGGTTCAGTGGTGTATAATGATAAGTGGAACCAAAATATGGATCTGCTATCGCATTGGTTACTTTATCACTCAGTTCAGGTTTGGTAGGCAGGTGTGTATAGTCTGCACGTAAACCAGGTGTAACGGTCAGTTTATCCGTTACCTGGATCGCATCCTGCACATATACGCTGTAAAGATTCACATTAAATACAGCACCGGGATTGCTCATGATATAATCACGGCTGTTATTGTTGTAGTTGTAGCTACCTCTTACACGGTAAGGGGTGTTTTTCATGTAATCATCGATACTCAGGAAATCTACCCTGCCGTTCCAGCTGTTCACGAAACCATAATCGATGTGGTACAATTCATTGTGCGTACCAAACAATACGGTGTGTTTGCCTTTGTTCCAGGTGAGGTTATTCGTGATTTCGATGGTACGTTGTTTCATGTTGAAGATCGCCGCTTCCCTGTCGGTACCCAGGTAGATGGTAGTACCAGGGGTACGGCCCATGATCTGGATCTGCGGTAAAGTAGGATCGCTCAACGGATCACGGTAGTCATGCACTGTGGTGAAACCAGCTACAAAACTGTTGGACCATTTGTTATTGAAACGGCTTTTCAGTTCCGCTACGGTGCTGCTCTGGTTATTCGTTTGTTTGAATGCCATGCTGCTGAAACGGAAGTCCTGCTGGTCACGATCCAGGTTGACAGCACTGGAAGTGATGGTATTGTTACGTACAGACAACTGGTGTTTATCGTTGATGTTCCAGTCGATGCGGTTAAAGAATTTGTTGGATTCGGAAGAAGAATTGTATACGCCTGCGGTTCCCGGATCGAAGATGTTGCCATAGTTTTTGATAGTGGCATTGCGGATATCTTCTGCATCTTTCTCACTCAGGATACGGGCTGTTTCTTCCTTACCTGCCAGCAGCTGTGCCGGGTCGGTTCTGCGGGTGATTTCTTCGTTGGTGAAGAAGAACAATTTGTTTTTGATAATCGGGAAACCTACACGTACACCTACCTGATAGTCCTGAAAATCGCTGTTCATTTTTTCTTTGTTACCAATTTTGTTTTTACCGATCAGGGCGGCGTTACGGCCAAAGCCATATACCGAACCGGTTACGGTGTTGGTACCACTGCGGGTAACAGCATTCACGCTACCACCGGTGAAGTTACCGATCTTCACGTCGAAAGGTGCGAGGTATACCTGCATATCTTCAATCGCATCCAGGGATACGGGGTTGGTACGGGTACTGCTACCCGGCTGACCGGAAGTACCGCTCTGACCACCCATAGAAGGGCTAAAACCAATCGCATCGTTATTAACGGCACCATCAATTGTGACGTTGTTATAACGGAAGTTGGAACCACCGAAGCTGTTATCTTTACTACCCTGAGGCACCATCCGGGTGATATCCTGGATGCTGCGGCTTACGGTAGGCATATTGTTGATCTGGCTGCGGCTGATGTTCTGACCGGCGCCATAGTTATTGGCTTTAGGTCCTTTTTTAGCGCCTTTCACCACGATTTCAGAGAGTTGTTTACGTTCATCTGCCATCACGAAGTTCAGTTGCTGCGGTTCGCCCAAACGCACAGTTATGTTCTGTTGTTTTTGTGGCGCCATACCCATCATGGTAGCGGTTACGCTATAGGGGCCGCCGATACGCATGCCCAGTAAGCGGTAACGGCCGCCTCCATCTGTTACGACCGGGTAACGGGTTCCGGAAGGTTCGTGTACCGCAATGATGGTAACACCCGGTAATGCCTGTCCCTGACCGTCCTGTGCCTTCCCTGCCAGACCGCCGGAAGTTTCCTGTGCCATCACGGTAAAGGAGAATGGCAACAGTAACAGCAACAGCAAAAGAGAAAATATCGTTGTAGCTATTTTTTTTGTGTTCATTACTTTTAATTGTAAATGATGATGAGTAGCGCTCCTGTACATGTTTTACTGTGTTATTTTCAGTACCTGGTCCACTATATGTAATACGCCGTTGCCTGTAATGATATTCTGACGCACGAGATTGGACACCAGCGTGTTACCCGTTCCCTGCAGGGTGATACTTTTGTAAAGGCCAGGCGCCTGTGCATCTGGTACCAGCTGCACTTTCACGGTGTTATTATCAATCATTCCCTGTGTGGTGACAGTAGCGTTGGTACTCAGGATATAATCGTACACAAAGCGACGGTCTGCCGCGATGTGGTAACGCAGTACAACAGCCAGTTTTTCAGGGTCTGCTTTTTCGATATCTTCCATTGTCTGATAACCATATTTAGCCATGGCCTCATTGGAAGGAGCATAAACGGTATAGGGACCTTTGCCTTTCAGCAAAGTGGACAAACCTGATCTTTGTAATGCCTGGCTGAATAATGTCAGGCTGGTTTCTGCCGTTACTGCATCTGTGACGGTTTCATGGAGATAAGGCTCCAGTAAACGATTGATTACCTGTACCTGACCATTGGTAGCTTTAATACCCTGTGCGAGCACGCGGCTGCCATTCACTGTGATAACGGTATCATTGCCTTTCACCCAGCGGGTTACATAAAGCTTACCACCACCCTGTGAACGTATTTCCTGGTTAAACAGGAAAGGCATTCTGTTCAGGTCATAGTTACCGTTCAGTACATGATAGGCAGTGGTATTGATAATCAGCGACTGGCTGGCAGTAGCGATAGATAGCGGTGTACCGTATCCTGCCTCTTTGAAAGCGGCATCAGAAGGCGCCAATAATGTAAAAGGCCCATCACCTGATAACAAAGGCTTAAGATTACTGCGGCCAATGGATGCATGCAGCATCTTCAGGTTGAAGTTATCGGCTACTATCTGCGGGATACGGTTTTGGTTGCCCGCGTTGACATCCATATCATCATTCTTCTTACAGGCTGTCAGCATCAATAAAGAAAAACTGATGACAGAGAGGCCGCAAGTGAAATATTTTTTACTGCTTTTCCGGCAGGCAGAAAGCGTTGTTGCTGTGTTCATGTTGTTCATCATTAACCTTTTGCTATTAACGGAAAATTAGTAGTGTACTTTGAATCCATCCGGAATAAGCAAGCCATCCACAATATGTAGCGGTCCTTCAAACGTATTGATATTGGCTTCAATAATTTTAACCGGTGGCGCTTTGGATCCTTTCACCTGAATGCTGACCGTATTTCCTTCATTAATGAAATACAGTGGCATCAGGTATTCATCTATCTTCCATCCGGACGTATGCAACTGATAGTTGCCAATCGCCTCATTCCGCATATCAGCGGTAAAAAACACAGATGGCTTAGCTGGCCCTCTGCCATAGTTACCGTATTGTGCATACATGCGCCCCCAGTTATGATAAGCCAGGATGCTATCTGTTGGGATAAGGGCATCTATCTTGTAATTATCCCAGTCCGGTTCAGGCGTAAAGCGGTTGCTAACAGCTTCCAGGTCTGCCAGGTCCTTAAAACCTGCCTTATGAAAGGCCTCATTTGTAGGCGCCAGGAAGGCGTTGAATGTTACCACATCCCCTGCAGGCCCCAGGTCGAGATCTGCAAGACGTGGAAAACTTCCAAATACGATTCCGTCCCAGATGACTTTATTGATTTCATTTATCTCTTTCAGATAAGAAAACCGTGGGTCCTCATTGATGTAATCTATGATATGCTTTGTTGGGGGTAGTAATACCCGATTCACCGGCCACAGTATTCCATTCAGCACTACAGTAGGTTTATAGTTGCCACAGGGGTTACCATTGATCACCAAACCACCATCTTTACCAACCATGGTATAATGCCGGTATTCATAGGCCACTATATTTCCGCCAGCATTTCCTGGCAATATTAAATACTGTTTCAGCTGAGGGTGCACTAAAAAGGTCGTATGTGATACGCTTATTAATTGTGATTGCAACCCCAGTACCTCCATTTTATCCCGCAGCAAATGGTACATCACGAGAGAGTCCAGTTGTTCCGGTGTACGGGCATTGATCCCCGCCTCATCCAGTCCGGCTGCCCGCATAGCCGCATCATCCGGTACGAACAGGGTCATGAGGCGTTTTTCACCTTTTTCGATGATAAACTGCTCCATGTGACTGCGTTGCCAGGCTGCATAGAACAATTTGTAGGGAGACGTCTTTAACAGCGCCTGCATGCTGGTTTGCACACTGTCCACATAAGGAACCTGCTGTCCTTCCGGCTCCGGCATGAACTCCTTTTTTTTGCAGGCGGTATTGAATAAACAAATACCAATCAGCGCCCCACAAATCACCTTCACATTTATAAAACTTTGTATTTTCTTTTTCATAATGATTGTCATTAACTGTTAATCCGGATTCAAATCAGCAACGATGGTTATTTCTTTGCTTCCTCCGGGGTTACTATCATGCCTTGCAGGTCATGTACAATACCATTATCAGCTTTAAAGTCCTGTAAAGCCTTCCGTGCGGAGATCACCTCATGTTTGGGATAGTGAATCCGGCTCTCTCTTGACCCTATTTTAAATACTGATACCAATTTGTCACCTACCCACATCGATTCCCACAGGATAGACATCAGATAGAAATCATCGGGAATAGGTGCCGATACACCGGATTCCCCGGTGAGATATTTAAATGAAGCAATATCAGAAAGGAAATAGTGTTGCTTAGCCATCAGGTAAATCCCGAATAACCGGGGGATAATGTATTGATCAGGTTTAATCCGGGCCAGGCCGGCTTCATCCAGACCATTCTCTTCAAATACCTTGTTAGGGACTGCAAAGACGGTCCATGGCCCTTCGCTGGCCAGCTGTTCCCATAAGCCATACCGTTTCAGTACACTTACAAAAGTGCTGTACTCCGGATGCTGGTTCAGGATATCCTGTACTGTACCTGGTGTATATTTAATCACTTTATCCAACACATGCAACACGCCATTGGACAGTACCACATCTTTCTCTATCGCCTCGCTACCATTGAAATAAAGGTGATTTTCCTTGCCCACATTACCTGCCAGTGTAACATACAGTCTTACTCCGCTGAGCGCCGTGAAACGTACATCGATCGAGTTATCCTGCACTTCTGCTGATGACACTTTCCGGGGGATGATATGTATACCAAGCATCAGCTTCAGGGTTTCCGGCGATACTTTTTGAAAATCTTCCGCTTTCAGAAAACCCAGGTCATTAAACGCCTGATTGCTGGGCGCCAGTATGGTGAAAGGTCCCGAACCACTCAATTCCGCCATCATACCTGCTCTCTCCAACGCCGCATAAAAAAGCGTGAGATCGTAGTTATTCCGGATAAAATCTGCCGCAGCACGGTAGTTTTTGTTTTCCTGATATAATTCCAGGTCATCGTGTTTACATGAACTGAAAGTGAGTATGATGGCCGTTATTAATGGAATAATATACTTCATAACTGATTATTTAAAACGCAACGTATCCGTGCATGCTTAATAAATAGGTGTTGGATATTTACGTTGTACCGTTGTCAAATAGGCGCTACCGTTCACAATTTCAATGGTATTTACCGTAGCGAAAGACTGTGGATTATTTCTTCCGGAGTGAATATTCACAATCATATTCGGCAGGACGCAGCTGGCTCCTTCAAACGCCGGTTTGGTACCGTTTCCGTAACAAGTGATGAGCGCATAGTCATTGAAGGTTTCTGAGTTACCATCATTATAGGGATTATTTTCCGGGTTCATCCCTGGCGCCATTAAATTGAAACGTTGCCATGCGGTGGTATGGATACGATTTGACTTCGGATCTGCAAACAGCGGGAAGCTGAAATATGGGCTTACCGCAGCGCTGGTATTGTTACGGCGCACTGTCATCAGAAATCTGTGATAAAACCCGGGTATTGCATTCCTAAGATCATCTTTAGTAAAAGAAGAGAACCAGATATTCATTTCATCTTTGATTCCTTTTGCCAAATAGCCGGCCTCATAATTATCATCCTTCTTATCGTTTGGCGCCTCTGCAAAACCTTCTGCACTCATGTTATAGAAGTTGACATATACCATGGAGTCAGATAAAGCCTGCTTATGGAAATTTTCCTGACGCAGCAACATCCCGGTTTCCTTGGTTTTGTAGTTCTTTTGCAGGATGTGCAGCGTATATACTTCCCTGCTACCCAGCTCAATCAGGGTATCTACCAGTACTTTTTTCTTCAGTCTTTCTTCCAGACTAAAGAAAGGCGTATTATTCATCGGACGGTACATAAACATAATACGGTGTTTACCCGCAGGGATCTGTGCCCAGCTGGACAGGTCGAAACCATTCAACACGGGGCCTACCAATACATTTTCCTTACCTGGATACTCCGGATTCTTATAGGAGTTGCTGCTACCGGCATGTGAAGGATATGGCGGTGCATATGGGTCCCGCTTATCCAGGAAATCGCCGGTAATGGCAGCACTCAGGGGCATACCGGAGGCATCTGTCACCGGGTCGATGAGCATGGTCAGGAACGGTTGTTCCTGATCCTTATTACCCAGCGTTATCTTATAGTTCAGGTTATTGAATACCCGCAGATAAGCCGGATTGTCTATTTTAGTATATTCTACCTTGCTGCAGCCGTAAACGCTGAACAGGAGGCTTAATATTATGATCGGATACTTCAGTTTCATGCTTATGACTGTTAAAGGTTCAGCATTCAATGCCACTACCGGTTATGTTTTACAATAATCATCCTTGCCTTTGCAGCAGCGGGCACGTTAGGTCCATTTCTGCCGATGAGGGCCACCGTAAAGAAACCGGGTTCGGTCTCCGGCATGGGAGCACGTGTATAGAGTTCTTTACGTGCGATAAAGTCCGAAGACTTCAATAGTGGTATCTGTGTCAACCAGGTGCCGGGGAAGACATTCGCAGGAGACTGGAAAGCCATCATTTTAAAGTTCATGATTGTCGCTCCCTTTATGGCATTCGATGTTTCCTGTGGGATCACTCCTGGTTGCAGGTTTTTGGTACCTGAACCGCCTATTGACTGGCCGTTATCACCGGTAAAGTTGACATTGGCGAAATCGGGACAGAAGTTGAGGAAACGATATTGAAACGGCAGTTTATACTGACGGCGCTGGTATGTACCATCCTGTCCGTCTTCACCTGGGTTAAACAGGTTGCCGCTGAGGTTATTGGCAGCAACCGCTATCTGTGCAGCACCATTTGCGTCTGCATATACCCAGGAACTATAATTCTGGCCTGCTGTCAGGAACTGTTGCCGTGCCGCCAGTACTTTACCCGCAGCATCTGTTGCTTCTATCGTTGTCATACCAGTTACGGTAGTAATGTATTCCCCTGCAGTAGCATAGTTAATGTCATTACCTGCTTGCCGGCCATTTACTTTTAACCGGATAGCATTGCTTCCCGGCAGTGCATTCACACCATGTATACGGGCATAGGTAATATTCATCGGCTCAGAAATGTCTGTCACCACCTGGAAACCATTTTGGCTGATCGTCGTTTCCTCTCCGGATCCACCCAGATAGTAGGGTACTGTAAATATAAACGGCGCGATAACGATCGTATAAATTCCTCCCGGCTGATAGGTACGTATAGGCGCATACGTAATACCTACGCTAACGGTATGAGGAATACCGATGGCTCCTTTCGTCATGGTAGACGTGGCCGGATCTATTACTTTGGTATTTTCTTCGTTGTTACCTCCGAAGGCACTTACCTGTGTACCTGCTTTTGACATGACTTTAAACTGGTAGGTACCATAGGGTAATTCAATATAGTCAGAATACTTACCCGCAGGAACGTTAGAGGTAGCAGTGTTTACCGGCGTACCATCTGCCCATGCCAGACTCATTGGCCCGTCAATTTTTTCCTGTGTCGCATCTGGTGATTTAATGCCTGCACTCAGGTTCACAATGCGAATCTTAAAATGATCTGCTTTAGCCGGTGCTTCTACAGAACGGGGAATCCTGTTTACCTGTGGAATTTCTCCGGTTGTATAGATGCTACTGCGTACAATGTAATAATCGGCAGGCTGACTGTAGTTTTCGGCTACTTCAAATACAGCAGGATCGGGAATTGACTGATAGCTTCTTGCTTCTGTTTTCAAAGTCGCTTTACCGGCTGCATTCAGGAAGTGTTTCGGTACATACCAGGTAGTACTCAGCTGTCCTTTTTCCGGGAAATATTTGGTACCATACAGTTTCCAGTTGGGGTCCGTTGGTCCGAATACCTGATAGTTGGTGAGGGTGTCACCATTAACGATCACCTGATTATGATTAGCCATGTTCACTATCCGGATACCCGAATTACTGCGGGTATCCTGGATAATCCTGTTATCGTACTGATGGTCTGTTTTATCTTTCTTACAGGATGTAATGATACTGCCAAAAGCGAGTAACATACCTGCCATTATGGAAATGCGTTTCATTTTCATTTTTTTTGTTCCGGATGCCCGTTACTATTAAAACAGGTTATAGGTAAAGCCCAACATGATTTCACTGCCACGTTTGTAGCTGCGGTTAGTATATTTGTTACCATACCAAAGACCACCGGTACCCGGGTTGGCATATACTGTTTCGATAGCAGGATTCAGTATATTCTTCGCGTAACCTTTGAACAACAAACGTTTGGAAAGGCGCTGACTGAATACAAAATCCAATACCGGTACAGGACGGGTATACAGATCGGGTTCACCGGTCAGGTTAATTTGTACCAGGCGTTCACCTACCATGTTGAATGTGGCCGTCAGGTCTGTTCCTGTTTTTTTGTTGTTATAGTTCAGCCAGGCATTCACAGAATACGGCGCCTGTTCAAACAGCGGACTGTTTTCCGGTGTATGGCGATCCAGTGATTTATTGGCTGCAAATCTTTCTGCTGTTTTCTTGATGTTACTCTGTGCCAGTAACAGGTTGCTACCGATAAAGAAGTTTTTAAACGGATCATACAGGAGGCCCAGGTCTTTCACTACTTCCAATTCCACACCCCATACGTTACCTACGTTAGGATCGTTCTGGAACTGAATGGTAGGATACTCCGGATATTTTGCTGCCAGTCCGTCTGTTTTCAGACTGAATACTTTTACCAGCTGGTTTTGTATGCGTTTACCAAACAGGGAAACGGAAATTACCTCTCCTCTGTTAGGGAACCATTCCCATCTGAAATCGAGGTTCTCTGTATGCTGGTTAATCAGGTTAGGATTACCTACTACGAGACCCATCTGGAAAGCATCAAATTCGAATACGTTGGTAATCTCACGCAGCTCAGGTCTGGCCAGTGTTGTATTATATCCTACGCGGAAGTTCATATTCTCCTTGTAGATATAAGTCATATTCACAGAATAGTAAGGTTTGTAACCGGTTTTGTAAGCGGTATTAGGATTGATCAGCGCTACCGGTACGGTTTTACCATCGCTATCCTTTGCCGTCAGGGAAGGATCCAGGTATACGTCTGAAGTATCTACTGCTGACTGGATATTGGTTTTTTCCACACGTACCCCACCCGTTAAACGGAGGTTACCAGGTAAACGTAAGTCCAGCATACCATAGAAAGCGTTGGTTTCGAAGAAACCGGTATAGTTGTTCGGTGATTTCTGGCTGTTATAAAGGAACCCGCCAATAGGACCAGCGCCTTCGCCGGTGCTACCGGTTGGCATTTTAATACCAATCATTTCCGGGCTTACCAGCCTGTCGAGGTTACCTTCTGCATCATACAACGGCACAGCGCCATTTTTTGAGAAGTTGGAACCTGGCAGGAAGAACATATTCTCACGGAACTTACGATCGCGGTTCAGGTAGTTCACCCCGGTTTTAAATTCCTGTTTCTTACCGAATAACGGGAATGGGATGGCTACATCTGCCTTGTAGTTATAGTTGGTTTCCGTCAGGTTTCTCCAACGGCGGCCGTTGGGTTCTGCCTGAATGATGCCATAGGTACCATATCCATTTACATAACCGGAGTTCAGTGCATACAGGTGATCTGTATAAACATATCCGGAAGAAGGATTCTGGGAAGTAACGACTGGTCTCAGATACCATGCGCCACCACGGGGTGTATAATCCGTGAGGGTAATGAAACGGTAGTCAGGATCATTCTGGGAAGAAGAGGAAGTAGCGATGTTGTAACTCAGCCGCGGGCTGTACTCTCCTTTCAGGAATTTATGTTCCCCTTGCAGGTTATAGGTATGCAGGGTACGATAGGTTTGTTTCAGGGAATAAATCGTGCTGGCTACATCGCCTGGCAGACCGGTATACTGGTACTGGCCATACATATTGATTGCCTGCGCTTCACTACCCCAGCTACCCAGGTATTGCATGCTGATTTCATGGCGGGGATTGAACTTGTAGGTTAAGCCTCCCAATGCACCATAGTTCAGCGTCTGCGTACCGGTATTCTCTTTATAGCTTTGGTATTTACCCATGAACAGGTTGTTCGGGGTAATATAGTTAGGGATATTTCTTGGGCTGTACACATCTTTGTTACCAGTGATAACACCCTGGTAGATGCTATACTGTGTCAGGTCGCCACCATAGATATCCGTAGTACGGCTATAGTAGTTGGCGCCTGCGATAACACCCAATGTATGTTTGCGGAATATTTTGAAACTGTTACCATAGGTAGCAGAGAACAACTGATTCAGCGGCGCTTTGCGATATTTAGTCGTCATCACCGGATCGAAGCTGTGCATCAGGTTATTGATACGGGCAGCTTCCTGTTGCATCGCCGGGCTGTTGTTGCTGTTGGCGATCATTTTCTGGATCTGGGATAAACCACCGGGATATTGTTTGGACAGGTCCAGGAATTCGCCGGAAAGATTTTTGTTGTTTACTTTGGTACCAAAGAAGCCCAGTTCACTGTTATAGAAACTGTTCACATTACCATTGATACCAACGTTTGTATTAAAACCGGTTTGTGCAATGATGTTGAAGATCGCACTGTCCGGAACGGATTTCGTTTTCAGCTCCACGATACCTGCGGCAGCATCTGCCGGTTTATCGGGCGTAACGGTTTTGAAGATGGTGATGTTATCCAGGAGGGACGCAGGCACCAGATCCAAAGGAATGGAACTTCTGTCGGGATCAGATGAAGCGAGACGTACACCATTCAGCTGTCCGATTACACTACGATCACCCAAACCACGGATCGCTACAAATTTATCATCGGTGATAGTTACACCGGATACTTTCTGTAACGCCTGGGTGGTGGTGATACTACCGGTACGTTCGATCTGTGCAGCAGAAATCGCATCCTGTACAATGGCCGCATTTTTACGATCCTGCAGTACCGCAATTTCCGTATTCAGTTTACGGCGTGCGTTTACGGTTACTTCGCTCAGTTGTTTACTGGAAACCGTTAATGCTACAATGATAGTACCACTGGCAGCGTTTACCCTCACTTCTTTTGTTTCATAACCGATGTAACCTACTACGAGTACGCCACCACTTTGCGGAACGGTTACGTTGAAGATACCGTTTGCATCTGTAGAAGCACCACTGGCAGTACCTTTCACCCGTACAGATACACCTGGAATCGGGTCTTTGGTTTTGCCGTCAATAACTTTACCATTGATTTTTACGGGTACCGGTTGTTGTGCAATGACTACATAACCGTCTACCAGCTTATACTCCAGCCCGGTGTGTTCCAGCATGCTGTATAAAGCATCCTGAATACGGATATCCGGGTTGTTGAGGGTTACCTGTTTGTTGGT
Source organism: Chitinophaga nivalis (assembly GCF_025989125.1). Taxonomy (NCBI): domain Bacteria; kingdom Pseudomonadati; phylum Bacteroidota; class Chitinophagia; order Chitinophagales; family Chitinophagaceae; genus Chitinophaga; species Chitinophaga nivalis. The sequence continues at coordinate 7,551,258 of NZ_JAPDNR010000001.1, forward strand.
TTTAGCCAGCAATTCATCTGGTAACAGAAATTTAACTTCGCTTTGCTTTTCAATGGTCAATAAAGCTGCTTTCAGCGCAACTTTGTCCAGTCGCAGGTTTATTTTGCGGGTCAGATCCTGGCTATTTACGTGTGCTGCAAAGAGCAGGCCCGCGCAAGTGAGCTGCAATACCAGCAGAATAAATGAACATCTCATCAGGAAATAAATTAAGGGCCTGAGGCCTTCCCTTTCCCTAAGCAGAGAACCCAACACGTTATTTTTACCCGGGTGGGCCCGCCGACAGGCGAAAGTGGGATTCATGTTAAATCTTAAAGGATTCGTTTTTAATCCTTTTTCCATACATTTGAATGTTACTGGTTAATCCCGGCTTGCCGGGAAAATCTGTTAGCTACCGGTCATTTACTGACCGGCTATTTATTTTCATGATGCCTGTTCGTCGTCCAAAACTTATCAGGCAGATGAAATCATTTCAGGCGTTCCCGTATAGTTTCCGCTATCGGGAACGTTTTTTTTGTGTACTATTAATTCATGTGTCTTTTTTATACGTTAGTGAATAATTACCTGCCGGTCGTTCATTTTATAGCTAAAGCGGCTACCGGCGCTTAACACACGAAGTGTTTGCTCTAAAGGCATATTAGCATACAGTGTAACAGTGATCCGCTTCTGCGCGGTATGTGATTGTTTAAATTCGATACTTACATTATACCAGCGTTCCAGTTCCATCGCTACTTCTTTCAGCGTATTGTTGTTGAAAGTAAGCCGCGCGCTTTTCCAGCCCGCAATATCTTCCACCGGTATCTGTGCAATAGAGGAACGACGGCTTTCCGGATTCCAGGTAACCTGTTGCCCCGGCGTGAGTACAGCCATTGGTCTGCTTCCTTTATAATCATTGCCGGCGTGTTCTACACTTACCTTTCCGGTAGCTACCGCAATGGTGAGCGGCGTACCATTAAAAGCATTGATCTTAAAAGAGGTACCTAATACCCTTGTTTGTACCTTTCCTGTATGCACAATGAACGGATGTGCAGGATCTTCACTGATTTCAAAAAAAGCTTCCCCGGTTAATGTTATTTCACGGGTATTTCCATTAAAGTGTTCCGGATATTCCAGTTTACTGTCTGCACCCAGGTGAATAACAGATCCATCTGCCAAAGTAATCACCGCACGCTGCCCCCTGGGGTTACTTTTCTCCAGGCTCACCAAGGTAGTGGTGGCCTTGTTGTTCTTGCGGTACTGATATACACCAAACGTTCCCAAACCCGATACTAATACCGCCCACACTGCAGCATGACGTAAAAAAGAGAATCGTTTCACCGGCCTGATGACTGCTGGCTCCTGCTCCGGTACCATTCCCTGCATGCGTTGCTGCAAGGTGGATTTCCAGCCCATTACCTGTTGTTCATCCACTCTGATCTGTTCCATCAACAGCATATCCGCCGGTAATCTTTCTGTAAGCACTTCATCCAATAGCAGCCGCCCTTCCGGTTCCTGAATAAAATCTGCTACCAGCTGCCTTTCTGCTGCGGTACAGGTATTATCCAGGTATTTATTCATTAATGCTTTCGTGATCGTGTTTGCCATGTGTTGTACGTGCAAGCCCATTCTGTTGTATGGCCGCTCACTATATAAGAGCTGAAAAATAACCCGAGGGGCTAATGGAGAATTAAAAAACTTTACGGCATCAAAAGGGCATAAAAAATGATTACAAGTCACTAACAAACAATTACTTATAAGCAAACTAAAACGCCTGTACGAAAAGCTGGTAACAATTACATAACATAGCGACAGCTATATTACTTACCTCCTGGCAATAGCTGATAACATTTACATAACATAGCAACCGTTATATCAAAGAGATATAAACAGCAAAAGCCATAACAATCAAATGATATAGCTACCACTATATCACTTACATCATGGAGATGTAAAACAACAGTAACATGGTAATGTCGGCATAGTCTTTCAGGTGCTGCCGGAAATGGGTAAGTGATGCTTTGATGTGATTCTTCACCGTGAACAGGGAGAGGTTCAGTTCTTTGGCAATTTCAGCATGGGAAAGCTGTTCGTGCCGGCTCATCTTAAACACGCGGCGACGTTGCTGGCTCAGTTCATCCAACTTTTCGAGGTATACCTGCGTAATTTCATGGCAATTGATCTTCGTGTCTGCTGCTGCAGTAGTGAGGGATTCATCATCATATACCTGTTCAATAGGTACTGTAGTAAATGATTTTTTACTCATCGCCTTGATCACGGCGTTTTTAATAGCACGAAATAAATACGGCGCCAGCTTCACTTCCGGATCAAGTTGCTGTCTTTTTTCCCAGATCCACACCATCAGATCCATCATGATCTCTTCTGCCGTATCTTTGTCCTGCAGATAGTTCAGCGCATAATTATACAGTCTTTTGGAGTATCGGTCAAACAATACATCGAACGCCTTCACATTATCAAGCCTGCATTGTTCCAACAGTAAATAATCTGATAAGTCCTGTAAAGCTTCGCCCATATTTTCGTCACTATTTTTCTGACAACAAACTTAAGCGCAAAAAATCAGCAGTTATATTATCTAAACATTAACTTTTGATAACCCAAGCTGGTGGCCAGTAAAGCGATACAGCTGGTTTATGTCGCTGCGGTCCTGTTGCCTGAAAACCATCCACCCACATAAGAAATCATTGCTCTTATCCGTTTTATCCTGTGAACATGATCAGCCAGTTATCCGAAAAGTTACCGGTTACCGGCATTACTAACCCCGATACGCCGGCTGTTGTTTTGCTGTTCATCTTCCGTAAATTATCAGTCTCACTTTTATCATCTTAAGCTGTTGTATGAAAAAGATTTTTTTGATCACAGGTGCTACTGCCGGCATTGGAAAAATAACCGCCATACACCTGGCCAAAACCGGGGCCACCGTTGTCATTCATGGCAGAAATGCAGCGAAGACCATACAAACCCAACAGGAAATCATCCACCTCACAGGCAATACAGCTATTGATACCCTTACCGGCGATCTGTCGCTGATGACAGACGTAAAAAAGATCGCCCATACTTTCCGGAACCGCTACAACCACCTGGATGTGCTGATCAATAATGCCGGCATACTGGCTGCCACCCGCAGGGAAACCACAGCAGAAGGCTATGAAAATACCTTTGCCGTGAATGTGCTGGCCCCCTATCTTTTAACCGCACTGCTGTTTGACCAACTACAGCATAGCCATAAAGCGCGGGTCATCAATGTATCTTCTGCCATGCATTCGCTGGCACGGCCCGACTTCAATGATCTCCAGGCCACCCGTTCCTTCCATGCCATACGTGCCTACAGCAATTCCAAACTTTTCCTGATCCTGCTGACGGAAGAAATGGCCGGCCGCATGGCCGACAGTGGCATCAAAAATGTAGTGGTCAACAGTCTTCACCCTGGCGCCGTAGCGACCACTTTCGGTAAAGACAACAGTACCTTCTCCAACCGGCTCACCAATCTGTTGAAACCGTTGTTTTTCCTGTCGCCGGAAAAAGGTGCTGCCACCACTATCTTCCTCGCTACTTCCCGTGAAGGGGAACAATACAGCGGACAATATTTCGTCAAAAGCAAACTCGCCAAAGTAGCCCCCAGACATAACACAGCTAAAAACAGGGAAAAAATCTGGACAGCCTGTGAAACGATTACCGGCACTACCTTTTTATAACCTCCCGTCGACGAGTATCTGATAAAAAAACACCTGATTTCCGGCCAGATATCTGGCTGAAAACAGGGTATTCCTCATTCTTTTTTCCGACCTTTGTTCCCCAATTTCAACACGTAATATGAGAGTTTGCATTGCTGAAAAACCAAGTGTGGCAAGAGACATTGCAGAAGTGATCGGCGCGAAACAACGCAAGGATGGCTACTATGAAGGCAATGGTTATCAGGTAACCTGGACTTTCGGGCATTTTTGTACCCTAAAGGAACCCCACGATTATTTTGAACAATGGAAATACTGGCGCCTGGAAGATCTCCCCATGATCCCCTCCAGCTTTGGGATCAAACTGATTGAAAACTCCGGCGTACAAAAACAGTTTAAAGTCATCGAAACACTGGTACAAGCCTGCGAAGAGGTGATCAACTGCGGGGATGCCGGCCAGGAAGGAGAACTGATCCAGCGTTGGGTATTGCTAAAAGCCAAATGCACTGCGCCGATCAAAAGACTCTGGATTTCCTCCCTGACAGAAGAAGCGATCCGCAACGGTTTCCAGCAATTACGGGAAGCAGACCAGTACAACAACCTGTATGCTGCCGGCAGCGCCCGCGCTATCGGCGACTGGCTGTTAGGCATGAATGCCACCCGCCTTTTCACCAAAAAATTTGCGCAGGGGAAAGTTGTATTGTCTATCGGCCGGGTGCAAACACCTACCCTGGCCATGATTGTGCAACGACAAAAAGAAATCAACGCCTTTGTATCTGAAGATTACTGGGAGTTAAAAACGTTATATCGCGAAACAGAGTTCACCGCTACCATCGACCGGTTGAAAAGTCCGGAGAAAGCAGCCAAAGGCCTGGCCTATCTGCAGGAGCATCTGTTTGAAGTCACTTCCTTTGAAAAGAAAGATGGCAAGGAAGGCAATCCCCGTCTGTTTGACCTCACGGGTCTGCAGGTGGAAGCCAATAAAAAATATGCCTATACTGCCGACGACACCCTCAAACACGTACAGAGCCTATACGAAAAAAAACTCGTCACCTACCCCAGGGTAGATACCACTTACCTGTCGGAAGACCTGCACCCCAAAGTGCCGGGTATCCTGCAGGATCTCACGCCCTACAGCGCACTCACCGCTCCTGTACTGGCCAAGCCTATTCCTAAACTGAAAACAGTTTTCGACGATAAAAAAGTAACCGATCACCATGCCATTATCCCTACCGGCGTATATCCCGGCGGTATCGGCCTGGAAGAAAAAAGGCTGTACGATCTGATTGCCCGGCGCTTCATTGCCGCCTTTTATCCGGAATGTAAAATTTCCAATACCACAGTGCTGGGTAAAGTAGGTCAGGTACCTTTTAAAGTAACCGGTAAACAAATACTGGAACCCGGCTGGAAAGAAGTATATGCCAATGATGTAAAAGAAAAAAAGGAAGGAGAAGAAGAGGAAAAAATACTACCGGTTTTTGAAGTGGGTGAAAGTGGTCCGCATACGCCCCGCATACACCAGGGGAAAACCTCTCCACCCAAAGCCTTTACAGAAGCGTCTTTGCTGCGGGCCATGGAAACGGCCGGCAAACAGGTAGACGATGAAGAAATGCGCGAGCTGCTGAAAGACAATGGTATTGGCCGGCCTTCTACCCGTGCCAACATTATTGAAACCCTCTTTCGCAGAAAATATATCGAGAAAAAGAAAAAAAACATCTACGCTACCCAAACGGGTATGGACCTCATTGATACCATACAATCCGAGTTGCTCAAAAGTGCGGAACTCACCGGCCAGTGGGAACGTAAACTCCGGCTCATTGAAAAAGGAGAATATGCACCGGATACCTTTAAGGACGAGCTGATTCAAATGGTAACCGCGCTGACTGCCGAAGTAAAAACAGCGAGTTATAAATTCATCACCATCGCACCGGAAACACCACCGGAAGAAAAGGAGAAGGAAAAAGGGAAAACCAAAAAAGAAGCAAAACCCAAAGCGCCGAAAGCGCCTATTGTGCTTGAACAGCTGACCTGTCCGAAATGTAAAACACATTTGTTGAAAAAAGGCAACACCGCCTACGGCTGCAGCAATTTCAACCAATGCGGTTTCAAGATTCCTTTTACTGTAGCCGATAAAAAACTTACCGATAAACAACTCCACGACTTACTCACGAAAGGAAAAAGCTCATCCAAAAACAACAAACTGTCATTGGATGAGCATTTCAACCTCGTAGTAGCATAATACCTTATCATCAGGAGCAGTGTTATTACTGCTCCTGATGATGATGATTAGAAACCGGTAGCCACCGTCACTGCTTTCCAGGCTTCCAGGTCTTTTTTCACAGTAGCTATTTTCTCGTATGCGAGGTCATAGGCATCCTGTCCCAGGAACAGATGTACCGGTGGTTCCGGTGTTGTTGTTACCTGAATCATTGCAGCAGCTGCTTTCTCCGGATCACCGGCCTGCTGACCATGAATATCGAACTGATGTGCTTTTTGTACTTCCCGTATATTTTCATAGTCCGCTATTTCATTGGCAGGTACCGCCAAAGAACCAGAAGAAAGGAACTCAGTTCTGAAATAACCAGGTTCCACCAGGGTTACGTGGATACCGAACGGTTTTACTTCTGTAACCAGGGATTCTGACAGTCCTTCCAGCGCAAATTTAGTAGCGCAGTAAATACCGAAACCGGGGAAGAAAGCAACAAAACCAGCGATGGAGGAGATGTTCAGGATGTGTCCTGATTTTTGTTCCCGCAGATAAGGCAGTGCTTTCCGGATCACATTCAGGCTCCCGAATACATTTACGTCGAAGTTAGTCCGGGCTTCTGTATCTGATACTTCTTCCAAACCGCCTACTTGTCCATATCCGGCATTATTCACGATAACGTCTATACGACCAAAGTGTTTTACCGTTTCACCGATGGCATCTTCCACGCTTTTTTCGCTGATGAGATCTACCGCCAGCGGCAGGAAGCTACTGCTATCTGCTGTGGTAATTTTGCGCAGGTCTGCTATATTTCTGGAAGTAGCTGCTACTTTATATCCCTGCTGTAATAATTGTAATACGAGAATGCGTCCTAAACCTTTGGAGGCGCCGGTAACAAACCAAACTTTTGTGTTGCTCATAAACATGTATGTTTTTAGTCTTACAAAAGTAGGGCGGCCTTCCTTGCCCATTATTACGCCATTCAAACGAATGATTGCAAAATTCAAACATCCCGGTAGGCAGTGGGTGTCAGGCTTGTTTGTTTCTTAAAGAAGTTATTGAAATGGGCCGGTTCTTCAAATCCCAGGGCATAGCTGATTTCTGCTACGTTCCAGCTGGTATGCTTCAGCAACGCTTTGGCTTCTGCAGCCAGCCGTTCGGCAATGTGGCTGGTAGTGGTTTTACCGGTAGTTTCGCGGATAGCCCGGTTGAGGTGATTGACATGTACGGCCAGTTGCTGTGCATAGTCGCTGGCGGAACGCAGGGTAAAACGCTGCGCCGGTGATTCAATCGGGAACTGGCGTTCCAGCAGATCAGAAAAAACCGCCGTCAGACGGGCATTCGCATTGGCATGCGGATACAAGGTTTCAGACGGCTGCATTTTAAGCGCCACATGAAAAATCTCTTTCAGGTAGTTACAAAGCAGGTCATACTTAAAAGGATAGTCTGAGGCGATTTCCGCCAGCATTTTACGGTATATAACCGCTGTTTCCTCGTGTTGTTCCGCAGTTAAACTAAAAGCCGGTTTGCCGCTGGTGCTGAACATCGGCAGGTCATTGATGTTCATCCGCATGCGCTCTGTCAGGAAGGGCGCCCGGAAGATGCAGAAAAAGCCCTCATAGTCCGGGGTTAATGCTTCCCAGGAATACGGTACCTGCGGAGAGAAAAACATCAGCGTAGGCCCCTTTACTTCAAGGGTTTTATCGGCGTAGTGAAACAGGTAATGCCCGGTGTTCAGGCTGACCTTATAGAAATCACGGCGGCTGTAATTCACGGTCAGGTGATTGTCTACCACACAATCCTTCATCCGGAATACATTAAAATGTCCGATCTCCTGTTGCAGGTTCTCCGGTACCTGATTCAGCTTTTGCTGGTAGAACTCCTGTAGTGACTCTGTTTGCGGCATACCTAAAATTACAAAATTCAAACCAATGCAGCAAACAGCACTGGCAGGAGCCCCGCACAATCCGGCATCGGCTCCCACCCTATTACACCTTAATCCAGCGCCACATCATTAATAGAAGCATAGCGCCGCTGCATCAGTCCTTCCGGATTAAACTCCCACATCTCATTACCGTAGGAACGGAAATGTTTACCCTCCTTATTCGTCCAGGTATATTCAAAACGTACGGCAATGCGGTTATCATGAAAGCTCCACAGCTCTTTCTTTAATTTATAGTCCAGCTCTTTCTCCCATTTAGCAGTCAGAAAGCTGATCACCGCTTCGCGGCCATTGATAAACTGATCGCGGTTACGCCATTCGGTATCTATCGTATAGGCCAGGGCTACTTTTTGCGGGTCGCGGCTGTTCCAGGCATCTTCTGCAAACTGTACTTTCTGCAGGGCGGTTTCGTAGGTAAATGGCGGAACAGGTAATCTTTTTTCCATGATGATGAAGTTTTAATGAACATTAATACAGACAAGTCAACCTGTCTTTTTAAAAACAAACCAATACATACAGGATAGTCAGTACCCTACCGGTTCAACCTCCTGTTACCACAAATGTAGGAATAAATCTCAAAATAGACAGATCAGTCTGTCTTTATTTTTACAAGAAAAGTAAAACAGGTATATCTTGCTAAAAATAAAAAGTAACTGGAAATACTACAACAAGCCACTCACGGCCTTCCTGGCCTCCTGTACCGGCCACTGATGACGGTAAAGCTGACTTTCTATCATCGCCGCTTCAAACAACAGGTACACCTGGTCTTTCAATGCCTGCTTTTCTTTCACCAGAATATGCCCCAGGTAAGCCCGCAGGTCTTTTTTATGTTCCTGTATCACCTGCAACACCGCCGCATCTTTGTCGGTCATTTCAGAGAGGATATTGAGAAAGGCACAACCGCGGAAATGTTCTTTTTCATTGATGTCGTGCAGAAAATCAAAAGCAGCCATGATTTGTTCTTTGGGCTTGGCCGTCTTCTCTGTCCAGGTTTTCAGCGCATCGAACCAATACTGGTGCCGGTACTGCAGAAAAGCAATCAGCAAAGCTTCCTTAGAGGCAAAATGCAGGTACAAACTGGCTCTGGCCACCCCTGCCTCCCGGATCACCTGGTTGATACCCGTAGCACGATAGCCCTGGTTATAAAACAGCTCAGTAGCAGTGTCCAATAACCGCTGCCTTGGGTCGCTTATCTTTGCTTTCATCCCGCAAAATTACGAACTACCGGAGAATTACACCTACTTCTAAAAAGAAAGACGCCCCACCGAAGCGGAACGTCTTATTATTTTCAACACAGTTATCTCTCCTTAGTATCCAAAGGTATAACTACCCCAGAAGCTGTTCCAATCGGCCACGGCGGCATCTGTATACGGAATCATATGCACGCTGCTGATCATCCACCTGCCCCGGCGCTGTACCGGAAACGTTACTTCGCCGGCAGCATTGCTGCGGTATTTGGTAACCGATGTTTTCCCCTTGTATACATTCCATGCCAGCACCAATGCATTATTCACAGGCGCCTGATCAAACAATACTTTAAAAGTGACGGATTCCCCCTCTTTCAACGCATAGGGATTTTTACCGGGAATCAGTTCCATCCGCATACCGGTATGCAGCGCATAGGTATCGTCCTGCCCCTCGCCCACCTGTAACAAGGTTTTGGCGCAACGCTGGTAGTACTCTCTACCCGGCTTCCCGGTTTCACCACGTTCTTTACGTAATGCAGCTATATCATCCAGCCCTTCTTCCAATAGATAAGCATTGAATTTTTCCGCTTCCAGCGAGATGTATTTACCGGTATTGCTGAATGCCAGCAAGTGATTGCCTGCTGTAGCAAAAGCCGCATGAATATTGGCACTTTTGCTGCCATTCACGTGGGCGGTATAATCTTCTGCCACCCCTACCGCAAAATGTTTCAGTTGTTGTATGCGGTATTTCGTGCCATCGGATCTTTCTCCTTTGTAGTTTTCTCCTACCATCACCCGCACATTTACCGGTTCGTTGATGCCAAGGATAAACTTTACCGGCTGCAGCCAGAATTCATGTCCGAAAGCCAGTGCACTGATGAACAGTATGCCTATAGCCAGCGCTGTTTTTTTCATATCAGAGAATTAAGAAATTAACGCCTATCCGTGCATTCAATGGATTACCCAGAGAAGCCACGGTGTTACGGGATATGCCCCCGTTGAAATAACGGGTATTGGTAATGTTGTTGATATTAAACTGAAAACTGAACCGGCGGATATCATAGTTCAACGCCGCATCCAGTACGGTATAAGCCGGCAATACAAAATCCTGCGTCGCCATATTCCCTACCTGATCACTCACGTAACGGCCACCGGCGCCAATACCAAATCCTTTCAGCCACTTCTGTGTGAAGTTATACTTCACCCACACATTCGCGATATGATGCGGCGCATTCACATAACGATCTCCCTTTTTCCCAATCGTGCTTTTATTGGTAAGCTGATGATCATTATACGCATACCCGGCGATGATGTTCACATTTTTCAGATTTCCCTGCAAGGTCACTTCTGCGCCCTGACTACGTGTACCCGGCACCGTTACCTGTCTGCGGGGATTATCTGTTGTAGGGTCCGGCGCCAGCAGATTGCGGTAAGCAATGTGGTACACTGCTACCATGGCAGAAAGCCGCTGCCGGAAGAAATCACCTTTGGCGCCTGCTTCAAACTGCGTAGCCGTTTTAGGAGGGAAAGGCCCCCCACTGGCAGTGGCACTGGATAAGTGCGGATTAAAGGAACGGGTAAAGCTACCGTATACAGACAGATTCGGCAACGGCAAATACACAATGCCCGCCCGTGGTACCCAGGCGCCTGTTTCCGCATGATCTCCCTGCACATCGTCTTTATCCGACAAAGGCGTCTGCACCATTTTGTAGTGATCGTACCGCAGTGACAGCAACACTTTCAGGTTATGCAGCAATCCGATCTGATCCTGCACATACCCACCAATGAGGTTCGTTACCTGTTTGTTGTCGTCGTAGCTGCTGGTAGGTGCATCCACCGGCGGCACATCGTTGCGGTAATCCGGATGCCAGATACCGATACGCGTACTGCTATAATTGCGATATAAGTTTTTCGTCCAGCCGAAACGGTTATAGTCGAAGCCCGTCAGGATATTGTGTTCCAGCCGGCCGGTATGAAACCGGTAACCAGCATAGGCCGTGGTCTGCCAGTTAAACTGGTCGTTATCCCAGGTAGAATAGGTACGGTTAATGGAATCATTGACAATAGCGCCCGCCACAAAATGATCTGCGAAATTAAACTGGTTACGCACATACCGTTGTACAACGGTCAGGGATAAACGATCATTGAAAGTATGGTTCAGGGTAAGTGTAGCGGAAGTATTGGTATTTTTTCCGTAATCATCCGGACTTTGTACCGTCCGCTCTTTCGGATAGGCATTAAAGTCGTAGGAACCATCGGGCAGTTTTTTCACAAACGTACCGCGGTCGTAGCTATGCACCGCATTGGTACGGGCATAGTTCAATTCCAGGTTGACAGCCGTTTTCACGGATGGTTGCCAGGTAAAGGAAGGCGCCAGAAAAATATTTTCGGTATGCTGCTGATCACGGAAGCTGTTGCTGCGGTCATACCCTGCAATGGCGCGGTACAGCCATTTTTTATTGGCTGATAAAGCGCCGGTAGCATCCGCCGCAAAACGGGCAAAATCCCAGCTGCCATAGGAAGCATGTACACTTAGTCCGGTTGTTGCCTGTGGTTTTTTGGTAACAAAATTAATAAGGCCGCCCGGCATCCCTTCGCTGAACAGCACGGAAGCCGGTCCCCGCAACACTTCTACCCTTTCAATATTATACAACAGCGATGGCTGGTTCCACAGATACAGGTTACCCCGCACCCCGTTGAACATAATAAAACTACCTTCTGCCGGGTTATAGCCACTGAATCCGCGCATGCTGAATCCACCCATGCCATTATTGGCTTTTACACCGGTCATTAAAGGCACCAGCTCATTGAGGGTGGCTGCCTGCCGGTCTTTGATCACCGCTTGTCCTACCACCTGCACCGATTGCGGTGTCTCCAGCAGTGATGTGGCAGTTCTCGTAGCAATAGAAGAAACAGGTGTGCGGTATCCATCCTGCTGACCTGCGATCACTACTTCTCCCAGATCGCGGCGGTGGGCCACGGTATCCCGGGAAGTCTTATCCTGTGCCAGGCCTACAGCCGGTAACAGGTACCCTATCCACAACAGGAACAGCTTTTTATTACAATACATGACAATTAAACAAATACAGTTTGAAAAATAGTACGATCCTTTACAGTTACTGCCTGTAAACGCTGCTCCGACGGCAACAAGGTAAACGCGTATCTTACCGGAATACAATACGGGATAAACAGCTGGCGGGTATACTGTGGCGCAAACCTACGGCATGAGGTCATAAAAACCAAATGCCCGGTACGCGTCAGGTGGTTTCGTCTTCCTCTACTGTGACCTGATACCGGCCGGCATGCGGCAAGGGTTGTATCATCGCATCCATACGGGCGCTCCAGGTATAGGTAAAAGCAGCCCCGAAATAAAAGATCAGGGAAGAATAAAACATAAACAGCAGTAACAATACCATAGCAGCAGAAGCGCCGTAAATACTGTTGATACTGCTATAGGTAAGCATCACTTTCAGGATCAGCTTTCCGATATTAAACAGGATACTGGTAACCAAAGCGCCGGTAAGTCCTGCTTTCCAGCGTGGACGGCCATCCGGCAGAAAATAAAACACCAGGAAAAACCAGATAGTGACAATCACCACGGAAATCACATAGTTCAACGCACTGTTATAATACATGGCCAGGGCCGGCAGCCAGGCATCGATATATTTTCCCAGAAAGGCTTTGGCCGCATCCGCCACCAGGTCGATGATAAATAACACGCCTGCAAAAAAGATCACCAGCACGCCTCTTAACCGGGATAATAATATCTGTCCTACCGTGGCTTTGTGTACCGGTTTGATCTTCCATAATTCATTGAGTGAACTCTTGATGATTTTGAAAAGCGTAGTCGCTACAAATAACAGGAAAAGAAAACCACCTATGGCGATCAGCCAGTTCTGGGCAATACTCCTGAAAGCCTTGAGGGTACCGGTTAAGGCCTCCGTGGCTTCTTTACCGAAAACGCCTTCCAGTTGTGCAAATAACCGCTTACCTACATGCTGGATACGGAAAATCAGTCGCAACAATTGTATAATGATTACCAGGATAGCCGGTAAGGCAAACGTGGTAAAAAAGGCCGTTGCGCCGGCCATCCGCAGCGGATCATTTGCCTGCAGCTCTTTCCAGGCATCCTTAAATGCCAGGAAAAAGTGCAGCCAGTAAGGTATCTTTTTTTCCGTAGTAGTATCTCCCATACAATTACGCAATAATTTCAAAATAGGATCGCTTGCCCAGTTTCAGCTTCAATGGCAGATTGTCCGGCGTAAATGTAGTATTTATATCCAGACATTTTTGCCCGTTCACCTGAATACCTCCCGCCAACACCAGTCTGCGCAGCGACGATTTACTTTCGGCCGGCAGTAACTGTTTGCATAACTCAATGAGTCCAATCGTTGCTACTCCCGGCAAGCTATTCCATGACACAGGTGCGAACACTTTATCTGCCTGGCTTTGTTGCTGAAACTGTTTTTCGAAATACAGCTGTGCGGCAGTAGCGGCGGCTTTGCTGTGGTACTGTTGTACCAGGTTACTACCCACTGCTTTTTTAATACGCATCGGATTTTCTCCGGCAGTCAGCTGCTGTAGCAGCTGGTCTTGCTCTTGCCGGCTGAAATCAGTAGTCATACGGATGTAATCGGGCAACAACGCATCCGGCACCGACATCATTTTACCAAACATCTCGTCCGGTGTATCTGTAAGTCCGATGATATTGTGCTGCGATTTACTCATCTTGGCCGTGCCATCTATACCCCGCAGCAGCGGCATACACATCACGATCTGTGCCGGCAGATCACGGGCTTCCTGTAGCTGCCGCCCCATCGTACAGTTAAACAGCTGATCGGTACCTCCCATTTCAATGTCCGCCTTTATTTGCACGGAGTCAAAACCCTGCAGCAGCGGGTATATCAGCTCGTGCATGGCAATGGGCGTCTGCTGCTGAAAGCGTTGCTGAAAATCTGTCCGGTGCATGATTTGCGCCAGCGTGGTGCCCGATAACAGGCGTATGACGGCTGCCATGTCCATCTTTTCCAACCATTCAGCATTATACCGGATTTCGCAGCGACTTACATCCAGTATTTTCGACAGCTGCCGTACATAGGTTTGCGCGTTGTGTTCTACCTCAGCAGCACTCAAAGGCGGCCGCGATTTATTACGCCCTGTAGGATCCCCGATGCGGGCGGTGAAGTCGCCGATAACAATCACGATGCGATGTCCCAGGTCCTGAAACTGTTTCATCTTTTTCAATACTACGGCATGGCCCAGGTGCAGATCCGGCGCCGTAGGATCAAATCCTAATTTCACGATTAGCTGCCGGCCTGCTGTAGCAGCTGTCTGTAACTTTTTCTCCAGGCCGTTTTCGGGGAAAATAATTTCCACCTGTTCCTGTAATTGTGTTGTTCCCATAAAAAAAATTGAATAAAAAAAGCCCGGATACGATGATCCGGGCTATAAATATGGTGTGCGTTATCTCATGCAGATTTAATGATAATGATCACAACAGCCATTCCGGACCAGCCCTATGGTATAATAGGTGGTATAAAATGGAAAGGGGAGATATGACTGCTGACGTTTGTTCATTACAGGTAGCAAGGTACGAACTTCCTGCCGAAAAATACCCAACCCTTGGTATCTTTGTGCCGTGATGAATGCGATGGTATATACACCTAAGAGCGCGCTGAAAGAAGCGGTGGATTATTGCTGGTACCACGAGGCCACGCAACAGCCAGCGTATACCTACAGCATTCCGTTTCTGCACCAGGAGCTGATCATTAATTTCGGCGACTATCTGTCGCTGACAGGGCCTTCCCACGCGCCGTTCTCCTATACCCGGCATGGCGGCGTATCCGGCATTTTTTCCGGCCCATTGCTCACACATACGCAAGGACATTACAAAGCCATCGGTATTATCTTCAAACCTTTCGGGTTATACCGGCTGCTGGGATTTCCGGCCATACGCCTGGAACAGGGGCCCTTAACGCTGGAACAGGTATTGGGACCGCAAAGCCGGCAGTGGGTGGCGCAGCTGGAAAACATCGCTGATCCGATGGAGAAATTATATGCACTGGAAAACCGGCTACTGGATATGGCGCGCCCACAATCAGTTCCAGACGAAATTATTTTTCTGCCGCAGTATATATCGCTGCAGAAAGGACATATACAAACACAGGCACACAGCACAGGCATCTCGCCCAAAAAATATATCCGCTATTATCAACAGGCAGTAGGGTTAACACCAAAAAAGTATATGCAGTTGCAGCTGATTAATCAGGCGATTACACAAATCGCCACTACGCCTGATATGCCGCTGACGCACGTTGCCTATGACCTGGGCTTCTATGATCAGGCGCATTTCATCCGGGTATTCCGTTCCTTCGCCGGCATGACGCCATCCGGCTACCGGCGCGCCGTACAACAAGGAAAAGTACACCTGGATTTCCCGAATACGATTTTCTGCTAACGGGAATTTTGTACAATTTCTGCCGGTTTGGTTGATTCATCTTTGTAAAAAATAACAGATGAGAAAACTGAAAGTATACATTGCCATCAGCCTGGACGGATACATTGCTACCGCAAATGGCAGCATCGACTGGCTCACGGGATTTCCCAATCCCGACAATACCGATTATGGCTATGCCGATTTTCTGGCTACCACAGACACTACCTTTATGGGCTATACGACGTACCTGGATGTATTAAAGCTCAGCGAAACCTTTCCCTATAGCGACAAAACCAACTATGTATTTACGCGGCAGCCCGGCCGGACTGCTACCGCCGACGTACAGTTTATCCACACGGATATCCCTGCTTTTGTACAACAGGTGAAAGCCGCGGCAGGTAAAGATATCTGGCTGATCGGCGGCGGACAGCTGAACGCGGCCCTGTTACAATATGACCTGATTGATGAAATGATCCTGCACATGATGCCGGTAGTACTGGGAACGGGTATCCCCTTGTTCAGCGGAATAGCGCTGGAGAAAACTTTCCGGCTGACACATTCCCGTGCCTACGACAACAGTGTGCTGGAACTGCACTATCAAAAAGTGTAGGTTTAGGGTACCATCTGTGCCAGCCCGTTACCAAACGACCAGTTTTCGGCCGCCGTTTCCACCAGCACGATAAATACATCCGATGCCGGCACAGGTGTGCTGGCAGCAATGCCCGCAGCAATCTGCTGATAGAGTTCTTTCTTCATCGCCACCGTTCTGCCGTCCCGGGCTGTAATCCGGATATATACCTGCTGATGGGAATGCGGCACGTTCATGTACGATGCCGGATACCGGATGCTGCCTGGCGGCAGGGTATGTATCACATGAAAGTAGTCATCTACCGGAATCTTAAATACAGCTACCAGGCTGTTATGTACCGCGGAAGAAATGTCTGTTTTGTTTTTTTCGGTGAGATGATCACCGAGATAGATTTGTATAAAAGGCATATCAATCGATTTTATGGTTGCAGGATGATGACCGGCTGATTTTTTTTCAACAGGTAGAAGACCAGGAAGGTGGCCGGCTGATTGGTCTGTGCATTTTTAAATACCAGGATTTGTTTTCCCGCCGCTTCACGGAAAGGGTCGCCGGCGTGTAGCCGTACCAGTGAGTCCCCGGCCGGTTGATACCAGATTTCCCCCGCTGTTACATACCCATACACTTCTCCCGGATGATAATGTGCCGGTGCGGCGGCTCCCGGGGCCAGCGTGATTGCTTCCATCTTCACTTCTTCCACGGTTTGCGGGGCCAGGATTTGCGTCAGCAATGTTTTACGCCCTACTCCGGCAACAGGTTTTGTTTGCGCCTGTAAACGGCCCCAAAACAGCAACAGGCAGCATATCCCTATTATTTTCATAAAAGACCCGTTATTTACCTGCAAACCTAGGACTAATTCATACTTTTACAATATTGAAACATCTCAACAAACACTTTAATAAAACTAAAGTATGATACATGCGTTGCTGGACCTGGAGCTTTTACGCACGTTTGTGCTGGCAGCGGAACTGGATAGCTTCGCCAAAGCCGCCGAGCAGGTAAATCGCTCTCAATCGGCCGTGAGTTTGCAGATACAGCGGCTGGAAGAAATGACCGGCCAACCGCTTTTCGTGAAACAGGGCCGGGGCCGGCGGCTTACCGCTGCCGGCGAAATGCTGCTGGGCTATGCCCGGCAACTACTGGACATCAACCACAAAGCCGTAACCGCCCTAACGGCCACGCATATAGCAGGCAAAGTAAAACTGGGATTGCTGGCCGACTTTGCCGACAGTGGCCTGCCCACCGTACTCGCCCGCTTTGCCGCTATACATCCGCAAGTAGAGATCACCATCGTCATCGACCGGCAGGGTGTATTACAACAGCAGCTGCAGGCAGGCAAGCTGGATGTAATCACGGTTTTCAGCAGCGACCTGCCGGCGGCCGCCATCCCTATCGGCCAGCTGCCCATGCGCTGGATTGGCGGCGAAACACCGGCCATCGCCCAGCAATCCCCTCTGCCCTTGTTGTTATTTGAAGCACCCTGCCTGTTCCGCACTACCGGATTGGCGGCACTGGATAAAGTTTCCCATGCATGGCGCCCGGCGCTGACCAGCGCCAACATCACTGGTATGTGGGCGGCCGCAAAAGCCGGACTGGGCATTACCGTACGCACCGCACTGGGATTACCCGACGGTTGTAAGATCATCTCCACCGGATTACCTCCCTTACCGGAAGTACACGTATTGCTGCAAACACAGGCAGCAGCACCGGCGCCAGCGGTACAACGCCTCACCCACATCCTGGAGGAAACCATTGCCGAACAGATAAAAAATATCAAAGGAGGAAAAATTACCCGCCGGGTATAAACAAAAGCACCGGCCTGTTGTTTTTCCAGACATGGGCATATGCGGATCTATAAACTTGTGTTAAAGATTTTAACGAAAAAAATAAAGGAAGTTAACAGTGTGCTGTTATATACAATACAAACAGCTTATCAATGGCAATATCTTAAAAATGATACCTGTTTTTCTTTTATAATGCTTGTTCCCCGAGCGGAAAAACGATATATTAGCGAACATTGATAGATCCGGAAACTGGCATCTGACACATATGTGCGGTGATTCATCATCGTCATAAAGGTACAACACACGAACTTTAAACCGAGTATTTCTGTATGCATTTACCACAATTGATTATTGACCTGGCATTGATATTAGGAGCGGCAGGTATTATAACTTTATTATTCAGACGACTAAAACAACCCATGGTATTAGGCTATATCATTGCCGGTTTTTTAGTGGGTCCGAATTTTCATTTGTTTCCTTCCATTTCAGACGGAGAAGGGATTAAAACCTGGTCTGAGATCGGCGTAATATTTCTCTTGTTTTCACTGGGACTGGAATTCAGTTTCAAAAAACTGATGCGGGTGGGAGGTACTGCTTCCATCACAGCCTTTGTGGAAATAGCCTGCATTACCGTGGCCGGATATTTTACCGGCCAGCTAATGGGATGGGGTATGATGGACAGCTTATTCCTCGGTGGTTTACTCGCCAGCTCCTCCACCACCATTATCATCCGTGCCTTTGATGAATTGGGCATTAAACAAAAAGCATTTACCAAAATCGTATTCGGCGTACTCGTCGTAGAAGATATTGTGGTGATATTACTGATGGTATTATTATCCACCATGGCGGTCAGCAAACAGTTTGAAGGCGCACAGATGTTGTTTACCATCGTAAAACTGTTGTTCTTCCTGGCTTTATGGTTCCTGGCAGGTATTTTCCTGTTGCCTACTTTCCTGAAAAAAATGGAAAAATACCTGAATGGTGAAACCTTGCTGATTCTTAGTATCGCCTTGTGTCTGGGTATGGTGATCCTGGCTACCAAAGCCGGTTTCTCCGCAGAACTGGGCGCCTTCATCATGGGCTCCATCATTGCAGAAACTACGTCATCTGAAAAAGTAGAACATCTGATCCAACCGGTGAAAGACCTGTTTGGCGCCATCTTCTTTGTATCCGTAGGAATGCTGATCAATCCGGAAATGATTGTCGAATACCGGTGGCCGGTATTATGGGTAACCTTGTTAACCATCTTCGGGAAATTCTTTAGTACTTCCCTGGGCGCGCTTTTATCAGGCCAATCGCTGAAACAATCCGTACAGGTAGGTATGAGTATGGCGCAGGTAGGGGAATTTGCCTTTATCATTGCTACACTTGGTGTCACCCTCGGCGTCACCAGCGAATTCCTCTTTCCTGTAGCAGTAGGCGTTTCCGCCATCACTACCTTCACCACCCCTTATATGATCAAGTTCTCCGGACCGGTCTATAACTGGATAGAAAGGAGCCTGCCGAAAAAGTGGCTGCAGGCCATCAACCGCTACAGTGCCAGCTCTCAAACCCTGCAGGGCGAAAGCGACTGGCGCATTGTACTGCGGTCCTATATGAAAGTGATTATCCTGAACAGTGTCATCATGCTGGCGATCATCATGCTGAACAAATACTATATCGGTCCTTTTGTGGTGAAGTATCTGGATAATCAACTGTGGGTAAAATTACTTTGTGTGGTGATTGGTATTGCCATGATGGCGCCGTTCATCTGGGCCCTGATGATACAGAAAATATCCAGCATTTCGTACAAAGCCCTGTGGCTAGATTCCAAATACAATCATGGTCCGCTGGTAGTTGTAGAGGTGGTCCGTAACGTAATAGCGGTATTACTGGTAGGTTTCCTTGTCAATCAGTTCTTCCCGTTCTGGCAAGCACTGATGGGTACCGCGGTGATATTACTCATCGTATTGCTGGTACTGCGCCAGCAGCTGCAGAAGTTCTACAACCGTATCGAACATCGCTTCCTGGCCAACCTGAATGCCCGCGAAAATGCCGATGCTGCCGCCAAAAGATCAACAGCCGCAGATCTGCTGCCCTGGGATGCGCAGGTGTCAGAAATTGAGATCAATCCCTGGTCTACCCTGATAGACAAGCCCCTGGCGAATCTCCAGCTGCGGGAAAAATATGGTATCAACGTAGGCTCCATCAAAAGAGGCAATGTGACCATCTATGCCCCTACACGGGATGAAAAATTGTTTCCTTACGATAAAATCACAGCCATCGGCACTGAAGCCCAGCTCGAAGATTTTAACCGGATTGTCAATACCCTGAACGTAGAACGGCACGACGAAAAAACGGATGAGAACATTGGCCTCATCAGCATTGTGGTAGATGAAACCAACGGGCTGAAAGGACAGACCATCCGCCACTCCGGCATCCGGGAGAAAACCCAGGCCCTGGTGGTAGGCATCGCCCGCGGAGGCGACCGTATGTTGAATCCTTCTTCTGAAACAATATTCGAATGGGAAGATGTGGTATGGCTGGTAGGCGACCGGAAAAAAATACTGGACTTTACCCGTAGAGCAGAATAATATCATCCATTATAATTTCCGGAAGATGTGATCATCTTCCGGAAATTATCTTACTTACTATTTATACTTCTTCAGAAACTCCGTTAATACATATTGCAGGATACCGCCATGGCGATAATACGCTACTTCAATAGCCCCATTCAGCCGGCATTTCACCTGAAAAACAATCTCCTCTCCACCAGTCGGTTTAGCCCTCACCGTTAGTAACTTACCCGGTGTAATACCCTCTGCAATACCTGTAATGGTAAAGGCTTCTGTACCTGACAGCTGCAAGGACGCCGCTGTTTGTCCATCTACATATTCCAGCGGCAATACGCCCATTCCCACCAGGTTGCTGCGGTGAATACGTTCATAACTTTCTGCTATCACAGCTTTTACGCCCAGCAGGTTCGTACCCTTTGCTGCCCAGTCGCGGGAAGAACCACTGCCATATTCCCTGCCTGCCAATATGATCAATGGCACTTTAGCAGCGGCATATTGCATGGCCGCATCATATACCGACAAGACCACTCCCTGTGGAATCAGTGTCGTAAAACCACCCTCTTTCGGCGACAATTCATTTTTGATACGCACATTGGCGAAGGTGCCCCGGATCATCACTTCATGATTACCACGGCGGGAACCATAGGAATTAAACAGCCGGGGATCAATGCCATGATCCAGCAGGTATTTGCCGGCAGGCGTATCCGCCTTAAAGGAGCCGGCAGGCGAAATATGATCTGTAGTTACCGAATCGCCCAGTTTCAGCAATACCCGGGCTTCCCGGATATCCTGCAATGGGCCGGCATCTTCCGGTAGTCCCCGGAAGAAAGGCGCTTCCCGGATATAGGTAGAATCGTTGCTCCAGTGATAGTCTTTCCCCGTGGGCGCCAGCAATCCTTCCCACTGCTCATCGCCATCAAAGATTACACGGTAGATGCGTTCAAAATCCTCCTGTTTCACGGCGGCAGCTACGGCTTCATTGATTTCATCCTGGGTAGGCCAGATATCGCGGAGATATACCGGCTCTCCGTTGGGATCGTAGCCCAGGGGTGCTGTCAGCAAATCCACATCAATACGACCGGCAAGGGCATAGGCCACTACCAGCAGCGGAGAAGCCAGGAAATTCATTTTCACCTGCGGATGTACCCGTGCTTCAAAATTACGGTTGCCGGATAACACCGATGCTACTACCAGGTTACCTTTATCTACCGCCTCGGCAATGTGTGGCGGCAAAGGACCACTGTTACCAATACACGAAGTACAACCATAACCCACAGTATGGAAACGCAACGCTTCTAACTCTGTCAGTAATCCTGACCGGCGCAGGTATTCGGTTACCACCCTGGAACCTGGCGCCAGACTGGTTTTCACCCAGGGCTTCACAGACAAGCCGCGACTCACAGCTTTTTTAGCCACCAGTCCCGCTCCTATCATCACGCTGGGGTTGGAAGTATTTGTACAACTGGTGATCGCTGCAATGGTAATCGCCCCGTCGCTCAGTACATATTCTTCATTTTTTATTTTGATGCGCACCGATTTCAGGTATTCCACTTCTACGGCTACCTCTTCGGTCTGTTTCTGGATCTCATAGGTGAAAGCAGTACCGGAACCACCTTCCGACAGCCACGCGGTATCCCGGCGTTTTCCTTCCGGCGTATACATCCGCTTAAACTCTTTGCTCAGCAGGTTTTCAAATTCACTGTGCACGTCCCGCACCAGGATACGGTCCTGCGGACGTTTAGGACCTGCCACCGCCGCCTGTACCTGCGCCAGGTCCAGTTCTACGATATCGGAATACGTAATATTTTCATTGCCGTGCCGCCACAGCATATTTTCCTTACAGTAGTTTTCTACCAACGTCACCTGTTCTTCCGACCGGTTGGTACGGCGCATATACTGCAGCGTCTGGGCGTCTATCGGGAAGTACGTCACCGTACACCCAAATTCAGGCGACATATTCGAAATGGTAGCCCGGTCCGGCACCGACAAATGATCCAGCCCATCGCCGAATACTTCCACGAATTTATCTACCACGCCATATTTCCGCAATAGCTGCGTAATGGCCAACACCATATCTGTAGCGGTAACACCTTCTGTCAGCCGGTTGGTGAGCTTTAAACCTATCACCTGCGGACAGGAAAAATAGATCGGTTGTCCCAGGATAGCGGCTTCCGCTTCGATTCCTCCTACGCCCCATCCCAGCACGCCAATACCATTTACCATGGGCGTATGGGAATCTGTTCCTACCAGGGTATCCGGAAACAGCCAGCCATCGCGGCTGATAACGCCATGCGCCAGGTACTCCAGGTTTACCTGGTGACAGATACCCATTCCCGGCGGCACTACCGTAAAGTTATCAAATGCCTGTTGTGCCCATTTCAAGAGCTGGTACCGTTCTTTATTCCGCTCATACTCATAGGCCACATTTTTCGTATAGGAATAATCGGTGCCGAAAAAATCTACCTGTACCGAGTGGTCTACCACCAGATCCACGGGGATAGCCGGATTGATTTTTGCCCCATCTCTCCCCTGCCGGATTACCTCCGCACGGATAGAGGCGATATCCACCACGGCTGCCACACCGGTAAAATCCTGCATCAGCACCCGTGCCGGTTTGAAGGGGATTTCCTGGTCTGTACTTCCCGGCGCCCAGTTTACCAGGATATTTACATGTTCGTCGGTAATCGCAAAACCATCATGGTTGCGCAATACATTTTCCAGCAAAATTCTGATGGAAAAGGGCAACCGGGATATCTTCCTGCCTTCCTGTTCCAGTTTGCTGAGCGAAGCAATTCGTTGTTGCATAGTCATCATTTGAGTTGGTGAGGTACCCCTTCAACAACGGAAAGAAAATTTTGTTTATTGCCTTTGCGTTAAAACATGGTTACATCAGGCTTTTGTATTTCATTGGGGCAATGGATTTTCCGGTTGCCGGCATACTCTTTTTTGTACTTACCATCCGGTAAAACAAGATAATCTCCCCTCACTTTTTCCGGCCGATGGTATAAAATTTTTGTTACGTATCCGATACTACCCGGGCTATCCTGCAGTAAATACGCACTTCTAACCCCTAGCTTTATAAGAAATAACCCTCATTAACCATGACCTATAAATTAAAGGTGCCCTCCACTTCCCGATTTATTCTGGAATATGCACTGGACCTGTACACCACTCCCCTTCAACAACATTATATTGATGCCATTGATTTCAGCGAAACAAGCCGCATCGCCTGGGAGTTACGGCAGGCTTACCCCACCATACCCGATGCTATCTACTACCGTAAATTAAGCATCCGGGAAATGTTCCGGGAACAGCTGCTGTTACAGCCACAGCAACAGGTCATTATTCTGGGGGCAGGTCTTGATCCGCTATCGTTGTATCTGCTGGAGAATTACAAAAACAACATCAAACATATCTTTGAAGTAGATAATGGTTACATCTTTGAAAAGAAAGCGATTTACGAAGAATTATTACCGGGGCAGAAAAGTATCCATTTTATTCGCTGCGACCTTACAGATACGCAGACACTGGCCGTACAGCTGGTAGAAAACGGATATAACGCTCACCTGCCTACGCTGATTATTTTCGAAGGGGTTATTCATTTCATTACCAATGAAGAATTTATCAACCTGATGCTGCTCTTTAAAACAAATGATCAGCGGAACATTGTAACAATGGATTATTTTCTAACCACTGCTACCGTGCCCCCTGCCTTTAAAACGGCCCACAGCCATGCATTAACGGTATTGGAAACCTATATCAACGGGGCATTGAACACCAACAGCCGCGATAACATACTCGCGCTGCTGGCTGCCCTGGGAGCATCCGGTGAAACGGTGGAGCCTTTAAATGAGATAGAATACAAAACTACCGGCAGTAATCATGTGTTTCATGTACCCGGTGAAGGCATGCTCGAGATGGTACTCTTTCATATCTGATTCCACCAGGGGTCCTGCGGATAACTTTCTCCTACCACTACCGGCTCTCCTATGCGTGGAGTAGTAATAGCCAGCTGGTGCAACGCCGCGCTTTTCGTGACACGTATCGCCGGTTCATTCCAGGGATGTAGCGATAATGCAAACTTGGCCCAGTGAACCGGCATTAATACTTTCGCCTGTAAGTCAATGGCTGCCTGTACGGTTTGCTCCGGCATCATATGTATAAAAGGCCATGCTTCATTATACTGCCCACATTCCAGTAACGCAATATCAAAAGGTCCCAGCTTGTCGCCAATCGTCTTGAAGTGGCTGTCATAGCCGGAATCGCCACCGATAAAAATTTTGTAGCCAAAAATTTCCAATACAAAAGAAGCCCATAAACTACCACCTCTTTTCAGTCCTCTGCCGGAAAAGTGTCGTGCCGGTGTAGCCGTTAACGTTATACCCGGTGCTACTGCTTCTGTATCCCACCAATCCATTTCCGTAATGGCAACATTATTACCGGCACATCCGGCAATATCGCGGCCTACCCCTAACGCCGTATAAAACCTGCCCGTACGGGATTTCAGCTGAGCAATTGTTTTTGTATCGAGATGATCATAGTGATTATGCGTGATGATCACCGCATCTATATCGGGCATATCTTTCACCTGATAGGCATCGGCACCCGGGAAGGCTTTCACCATAAAAGAAAAAGGAGATGCGCTGCCACTGAAAACAGGATCCACCAGGATATTCACGCCTTTCACCTGTATCAGGTAAGAAGAATGGCCAAACCAGACAATCACCGGCTTTTCGGACGACCGTTTTTTCAGGTCTGTTTTTATGGTGGGCAACGGTTTCGCCGGCTTTGTATCAGCAGGCCGGTTCAGGGCATCTTTCAGCATACTGAAATAGGTCACATCTTCCAGCTTCATCGGTGTCAGCGATAAATTCTGAAATACGCCATTGCTGAAATTGGCCGACCGTTGCATTTTCTCTTTTGCCGTCATTGATTTTTTTTGCATACGCATGAATTGGTACTTACAAAACGACCTGCTTTTCCTCATCTGGAACAGGGACTTTTATGAAGACGCACCGGCCGGCAAAATATTGTAATCAGCCGGCCGGTATCTTCCATTCCCTTCTATGATCGTGCCAATATGGTTTTCCCCCGGGCCATCACCCGCAGCAGGCGGATATTGCCATAAAAGGCAGAATGGTACTTCGCATCTTTTATCCGGTGCCGGGTATAGGCCGCCAGTACATCCGCAGCTGTAATCACCCCCAGCAATTGCTTATGATCGCTGTTATCCAATACAGCCAACACATCTATCGGGTAGCTGCCCAGTATAGTGGTCACCGTCTGCATGTTATCTGTGGCCAGCACATAAGGCAGGTTTTTCTCCGGTATCAGCGGCAAGGCTGCAGGCGCGTTATCTGCCGCCAGGCCGGCCCGGTGCAGGTAACCTTTGAATCTGCCACCAGCATCTGTTACCGGCAGATAAGCCTGATAACAGGGCTGTTGCTCCAGGAGCCGGCTGACCGTGGCCGACGTCATCTGTTCCTGTATAGAAACTAATGACGGCTGCATCGCTGCTGTTGCGCTGAGTTGCTGCAACAGGTCGGGGGTATATTCCTCCGGTGTAGCCACGCCCCGGCGCCGGATCTTTTCCGTCATAATACTTCCTTTCATCAGGAAAAAGGAAACGAAGTAAGCGGTTGTACAGGCGCCGATCAGCGGCAACAAACCATGTGTCTGCCCGGTTGTTTCCAGCGCAAACACAATTGCGGTAAGCAATGCCCGGGAAGACCCGGCAAACATGGCTGCCATTCCTATTAAAGCGGCAGTGGCGATGTTGATATCGCTGCCTGGCAACAGGTGTAGTACTCCCGCGCCCAGCAAGGCTCCCAACGCGCCGCCAATGGTAAACAACGGCGCCAGCGTACCACCGGAAGTACCACTGCCCAATGAAATTACCCAGGAAAGATATTTCAGGATACATAGTGATAAAATCAGCAACAAAGGCACCTGTCCTGTCAATAAACTTTTGATATTATCGTACCCTACGCCCATGGTATGTGGCGCAAAATAACCAATTCCTCCTACTGCCAGTCCGCCGATTGCCGGCCACCACATCCAGTGTATCGGTAGTTTTTCAAACAGGTCTTCCACCCAATATACAGAGCGGGATACGCCGGCGGCCACCACGCCGATCACGGCTCCCATCAATACATAGGTGAGCAGGGCTTTGTCGGATACCGCCGGAATATCCGGCATAGCAAATACCGGTTGGTTGTCGAACAGCAACAGGTGCATGCCGCCACCGGTAATACAGGCAATGGCTACCGGAATCACTGCCCGCGGCGAGAATTCAAACAGCAGCAGCTCTATCGCCAGCAGGATTGCCGCCAGCGGGCTGCCAAAAATAGCCGACATCCCGGCACAGGCGCCGGCCGCCAGTAACACCTTGCGTTCTGCCGCAGAAATATGAATCACCTGGCCGGTAAAGGAACCAATGGCGCCTCCCGTGGCAATAATAGGTCCTTCTGCGCCAAACGGGCCGCCCGTGCCGATGGAAATGGCGGCAGACAAGGGTTTCAGCAATGTTATTATGGGTGGTATCCGGCTTTGGTGCAGGATAATATTTTCCATGGCTTCGGGAATGCCATGACCGCGGATAGCTTTGCTGCCAAAACGCGCCATCACCCCCACGATGAGGCTACCCAATACCGGTACGGCAATGACAAACAGTCCCAGCTGATTACCGGCCGGCCCATTTTCTGCAAAAGAAAAACGGCCGTAGAAGGCCAGGTTGGTAAATAAACTGATCAATAATACCAGCCCTTTGGCCACCACGCCTATTGCCAGGGCATTCAAACATGCCTGTAAACTCAGGTAAAATACCCTTCCGGACATGTTTCCCGCGAATGCTCGCTTCTTTTTATGATTCATATTATAAAAAACGTCTTTTAAAAACACAAATTGACCACAAAAATATGATTCAAATCATATTAAAAGTTGTTTTTTCTTTCAAAAACTCAAAAAAGTACTAGTATTGCAGGCATGAAAAAGACCGGGGTCTGCGATTTAAAGACATGTTTTTTATGCCAGTTCTGTATACCGGAATGGCGGCCGGCTGTGGCCCAGCACAAGCAGCACCTGTTCTTTAAAAAGGGAGCCGGCATCTTCACCGAAGGCACTACTGCCACCGGCATCTTTTTTTTGTATGAAGGAAAAGTAAAAGTGCACAAGCAGTGGGGGGAGGAAAAAGACCTGATTGTACGGTTTGCCCGGAAAGGCGATATACTGGGGCACCGCGGACTGGGCAGCGATCAGCGCGTGTATACCGTATCTGCTACTGCCCTGGAAGATACCACAGTGTGTTTTATTGACTTTGCTTTTTTTGAGGCTTCCCTGAAAGTAAATCCTGCCTTCACCTATAAACTGATGCAGTTTTTTGCAGCAGAACTACAGGAAGCAGAACGCAGGATGCGCAATCTCGTGCACATGGACGTTAAAAGCAGGCTGGCGGATGCCTTACTGGAAATAAGCCGGCTACATGATAACCTCCGCTTCTCCATCAGCCGCCAGGACCTGGCTTCCTTTACCGGCAGTACCTATGAAACCGTATACCGCATCCTGCAGGAATTTATTCAGCAAAAAATTATTCTGGCAGAAGGTAAATCCATTACCCTGCTGCAGGAAAAACAACTACAGCAACTGGTAGCTGGTTAAATTATTCTGTAATAGTCAAACGCGCTATTTTTCGTGCATGCTTTTCCGTTATAGCCGTCCATTCCGGCTGGAAGATATTGTTGTTATATAAATCTGCTGCGTAGCGATAGGTAATAGCCGACAGATGCCAGCCAAATACCGGCTCGAGAAATTGTATGCCATCTGCGATCACCCGCTCCAGCACCCGTTTTTTGGAGATGCCTGCTTTCTCACAATAATGATCCAGGAATGCTCCCCGGCCTATCTTTACATATTCTACCAACAGATCTTCCGTGATCCATTGTACCGGCACTGCTTCCATCTGATGATCGGCCCGGCGGATGGCCAGCAACAATAATTCCGGCTCATAAAATGCTTCCGGGATATCGTGTTTCAACATAGCGCCATGTGCTGCCCCGAGGTAACAGAGTTCCCGGGTGATGTATTCCTCCGGCAGATAACGGAGTGCTTTCCCATCTTTTTCCACAGCATAGGCTACCAGCGATGCATCCAGCAGTGCAGCCGGGAAATAAGCCAGCGCGCCTACATAACCATGCAGCGCCATCATACAAAGCTCGTGGGTGCGCATTTCCGGTGGCACCCGTTTCAGGTCTTGCCAATTGCTTTTCACCTTGCGTTGCCAGTAGGCAGCATCTTGTACCGTGGCACGGAGTACATATTCTCCCGCTGCCAGGTCACGCCGCAATTCTTCAAAAGTAGTCGTCAGCGGATTGTGTAACAGGGTGCGTAAACCCACCGCTATTTCATCATCGTCTTCTTCGCCCTCCGTACAATGATTCGCTGCCGGCATCTCCGGGTCATTATCATGATAATAAAAAGTAGTGACTGGTGGTACCGTTGGTGTAAAATGATAATCTTCTGCAATAAATACCGGTGCTGTGAGTGTACCGCCACATTGCATCCAGCCATGGTTATAGTGTAACAGGATCATTTCTTCTGCTGTGATATTCCCTGTGACATGCACCGGTGAACCGCCGATCAGCAAACTCCTGCAATGTACATCCCCCGCTACATACAGCGCCGGGCCGTAATCGCCGGTTTCATTCAGGATACTACCTGCTACCGTCAGGTTACCTGTGACGATGTATCCCTGGATACGTTGTCCATCTGGTGTATCCGGCAAAGTGTCTGTATCCAGTATTAAATGATCGGTCAATGCCAGATCTCCTTCGTGTATATAAAAATAATCGGTGTCTGCGATGATATCAAAAAACATCTCCTCACTTTCATATATCAGTGCAGCGATATGATACTGCGCATTTGCATCTTTGCAGGAGATCAGGCGAAACTTCTTTTCCATATGACTGATTCGTATATTTATTATCGTTATTACAAGCAAAAGGTATGCATAAAAGAGTAAAATTCGATTTTGACATCCGCTTCACCAATGGTGGCGGCATCCAGGGAGAAGATTTCAGGCTGGATATTTCCGGAGATGATATCGCCGACGAAGCCCTCGCAGCTTATATTGTAGCAGATATGCGCTTATTGATGGTAGGTACGGTAAAAATTCTCAACAAGGAAATCCTCACCGAACCACATAAGCGTACACCGGTAGATACGCCTGCCGGCAGTTATCTCGTAGACCTGAGCCATACGATTGAAGCCGGACTGGTGACCTATAAAGGCCTGCCTGCACCGATTGTATGTGATTACCTGAGCCGGGAAGACTCCAAAAAATTCTATGAACCCGGTACTTCTTTCCAGATTGGAAAAATTGAAATGGTGACCAATACCGGTACTTACATCGACTGTCCTTTTCATCGTTATGAACATGGCAAAGACCTGTCGGAAGTAGCGCTGGAAGCCTTTGCAGATCTTGCCGGCACCGTTATCCGCGTGCCTTATACCGATACACTTGCCATCAACGCCGACCTGCTCCGGAACTATGAAATCCGCAACCGGGCCGTACTAGTCCATACCGGCTGGGCTACTCATTGGAATACGCCTGCCTACTATGAAAATCATCCTTACCTGACTGCAGATGCAGCGGAATACCTCCGTGACTGTGCCGTAAAACTGGTAGGCATCGATTCGCATAACATTGATGATACCCGTGGTAACAGCCGGCCGGTACATAGTACGCTGCTGGGCGCTGAAATACTGATTGTGGAACATCTGTGCAACCTGGAAGCATTGCCACAGGATGGGTTTACCTTTAGTGCCGTACCACCCAAATTCAAAGGAGCGGGCACTTTTCCGGTAAGAGCGATGGCACGGCTGGAACAACGGTAATTATATCCGGTAGGATTTGCCTAATTTTGCGTGCTTCATGACCACAAAAGGGTATGCATCATTGTAAATGTTAGCAGAAATCGACACCGCCGCCAACGCCAGACAATACCGGATTGCCATTTCCGTCTTCTTTTTTATCTCCGGACTAGGTTACTCTACCTGGGCATCCAGGATACCTTCTATTCAGCAACAGCTGCATTTGAACGAAGCGCAGCTGGGAGCAGTATTGCTGGCCCTGCCCATCGGCTTAATGCTCACCATGCCTGTTACCGGTAAACTGCTGGGCGCATTCAGCAGCCGCAAGATTATGCTCTACGGGGCGTTGGTATTTAACGTGATTCTCAGTTTACCGGGATTTGCCACTTCCGTATGGCAACTGGCGCTCGTGCTGTTCTGTTTCGGATCGGCCCGCAATCTGCTGAACCTGTCGATGAATGCACAGGCGGTCCATATTCAGCATATGCATCACCAGAGTATTATCACCACCTTTCATGGTATCTGGAGTATTGCCGGTTTTACCGGCGCAGCTATCGGCTACCTGATGGTAACCATGAATGTAGCACCGTCCTATCATTTACTGATTATAAGCATCCTGTTACTGGGCTTTACCCTGGTGTATTATCCCAAAACCTACGCAGATCAGCCCATCGTTTCCGATATCAAAAAGCCTGTTTTCTCCTTACCGGATAAATCTCTACTTAAATATTCCCTCATCTGTTTTGCCTGTATGGCTACTGAAAATACGATGTATGACTGGAGTGGTATCTATTTCCAGAAAGTAGTACATGCATCTAAACCTACTGCCACAGCAGCTTTTGTGATCTACATGATTGCCATGACCACCGGACGTTTTGCCGGAGACAAGCTGGTAGCAACAATAGGCATCAAAAAAATACTGCATTACAGTGGCTGGCTGATACTGACAGGTTTATCATTGGCCATTATCTTTCCGTATCCGTTACCAGCCGGTATTGGATTTGTGTTTGCCGGATTTGGCGTTTCCTGTGTAGTTCCGTTGGTATTCAGTCTGGCAGGTAAATCAAAAAATACGAATGGCGGGCAGACGCTTGCTGCGATTTCCACCATCGGCTACCTGGGCTTCCTGGTAGTACCGCCCCTGGTAGGTTTTGTGGCACAAGCCACCAGTCTGCGTTATTCTTTTGCTATTATGGCTATCTGTGGTGTGTTGATCATCGGGATGGTACGGGGTATTAAAACAACAACGCCTTAACAACGGATATTTTTTCAGCGGATATGCACCACATTATCCTGGATGTAAAAGTCGAAATCGCTGGTATATTTCAGGCGTTCCAATGAAATACGCACGGGCTGGTAGCGGTCGATTACGCCTGTAAACCGCATGGCCGCATGCCGGGCCGTATCTATCACTACCTGTACGCCAAACCAGCGGGGCAATACTTTCATCACTTCTTCCAGGGGCACATCGTTGAAGATATGTTTCCCTTTCCGCCAGCTGAGGGTATAATCCGCATCGAACGGACGTACTATAACGCCTTCACCCTCTTTATAGATGGCTTCTTCGCCGGGCTGCAGCAACTGCGCCTTGTCATTTGTTTTCATGCGTACGGCGCCTTCTACCAACGCCACCTGTACATGCCCGCGGTCGTAGGTATTGACATTAAAAGCGGTACCTAATACCTCCACAGTACTGTTAGGTAAGTGTACCATAAAAGGCTGTTGTGCATTGGGCGCTATTTTCATATAGGCTTCTCCGTTAATCGTCACCTCCCGGGTATTGCCGGTGAAAGTCAGCGGAAATTGTAAGGTAGAAGCTGCATTAAGGGTTATTTCGCTGCCATCGGGTAGTAAGAGCCGGTAATCTTTGCCAGGCGGTACCTGTAGCGTAGCCATCGTATTGCTGCTAACAGCCTGATAGGACAAATATCCCTGGGTGTTCTGCAGGGTCATGGCTCCCAGTTTCAACTGTTGCGGCGCTTCCGACAGATCGATGCTATGGCCATCGGATAATTGCAGGATGATGTGTTTACTGTTGGCTAAAGCGGCTGGCGGTATTGGTTGCCGGAAGGAGCTGGAAAAGTAGTAAGCACCCGCCAGCAACAGGATGGCGGCAGCGGCAGACCAGGAGGCGATACGACGTATCCGTATTCTCCTCCGGCGTTCCCTGTGCACAATGTTAATGGCAGCGGGGCTGTTGCGCATAACCTGTTTCAATGCTTCCGTATGTAATATTTCTCTTTTGTGCTGATAAAGGGTGTGGGCATCGGCATCTATATCGATTTGCCGGTGCAGCCAGTCGCGGTCTTCCGGACTGATGACACCAGCTAACTCTTCTACTATCAGCTGTTCAATTCTACTGTTGTTCATTTCCATAATCAATAGGCTTTCCGCAGTTGCTGGCGCAGGGTTTTCAATGCGCGGCTTACCTGGTTTTTCACCACCTGCAGGTTAATGTTCATGTCTATGGCTATCTCTTTCTGGCTTTTACCATCAATATACAACATCTGGAACGCCTTACGGGTGGCAGCTGCAGAAATGTTTTTAATGGCATCGTTTATTTGTTCACCTAATTCTTTATTCTCTATAGGTCTTTCATCACTGCTGTTTTCCACCTGATGTAGCCATTGCAGGAGGAATTTTCTGCTGCTATCATTTTTTCT
Organism: Chitinophaga nivalis; assembly: GCF_025989125.1. Taxonomy (NCBI): domain Bacteria; kingdom Pseudomonadati; phylum Bacteroidota; class Chitinophagia; order Chitinophagales; family Chitinophagaceae; genus Chitinophaga; species Chitinophaga nivalis. Next base: position 7,584,146 of record NZ_JAPDNR010000001.1, read on the forward strand.
CAGTTTCGCGGCGTACTGGTAATGTACCGACTTGAAAAGATAATTTTTAAGAGAAGTAGTTACCAGTATCGTTTCTCTTCGTTGCCAAAGTGCGGTAAAGATATCTTGTACCATATCTTCCGCTTCTGCATAGTCACGTACCTTGTAATATGCTTCCAGGAGCAACATAGGTTGATACCGGTTGTAAATGGCGATAAAAGCGGCTTCGTCTCCTGCTTTCAACTGTTGCAGTAACATATCATCCTGAAAAGTGTGCATATCATTTCTTCTTCTTCGACAAACAAGCTATCATTTTAAAAGGAAGCAAAAGTTAATTCTCACTCAAATGTTATGCAGTTGTTAATCAGTCCGCTTCCCGTGTTACCTTTCTGTTAATTCTGCTACATAGTATACGATATATTATCCCCTAATAAATTCCGTCCACATTATGATTAAGCCTGTAATACTGTATACGTTGCTATTGACCTGCGCCCTATCCGCAAGGGCTTTCCAGCAGGGGCATCAGCAAGTGACCATTACAGAAAAAAGCATCAGCATCAACGAGCTTTTCAAAAGCATCACCAGACAGACCGGGCTGCTCTTCACTTATAGTAATGCACAGCTCAACCAGGAGGAAATCATCCGGGGAAATTTCCGGCGTATAGCGGTCAACGACATCCTGCGGACGGTGTTGGGTGCCCGTGGATTTACCTGGCAGTATAGTGATAATGTTGTCTTGATACGAAAAATGGGAGATCCGGAAAAAAAAACTGGTAGTCCGGCTTCGGATACCCTCTTCCGTGTCAGCGGCATCATTACAGATGTAAAAGGACAACCGCTTACCGGTGTTACGGTACACATCCGTAACACCACAGTAGGCACGACCACCGACGGTCAGGGAAAATTCACCTTGCAACAGGTTCCTGCCAATGCCCAGCTAGCTGTTTCCATGATTGGTTATCTCTCCCAGGAAGTGGCTGTTAACCACCGTAAAAACATTCCCGTCAGTTTACAGGAGTATGTGAGTAATCTCGATGAAACCGTCGTGATTGCGTATGGCGCGACGACGAAACGTTTCAACACGGGGAATGTGAGTAGTGTGAAAGCCGCAGATATTGCAAAGCAGCCGGTGAGTAATCCGCTGGCAGCTTTGCAAGGGAGGGTGCCGGGGATGATTATTACGCAGCAGACGGGGCTGCCGGGGGGAGGGTACAATGTACAAATCAGGGGGCAAAATAGTATTGCGAGTGGGAACGATCCACTTTATATTATCGATGGCGTTCCTTACTCCTCACAAATAACAACTACCCTGGGAGGTACTTTAATTGGAGGAGGGAGTCCTCTTAATTTCATCAACCCAGCAGATATTGAAAGTATAGATGTACTGAAAGACGCCGACGCTACAGCCATCTACGGCTCCAGAGGTGCTAACGGAGTCGTTTTAATTACCACCAAAAAAGGTACAATAGACCAGACAAGAATATCATTAAATGCCTATGGCGGTATTGGGATAGCCTCCAGTAGAGTAAAACTAATGAACAGAGAACAATATCTTGAAATGCGTCATGAGGCATTCCGTAACGATGGTGTATTACCAGGCATATATGACCATGATTTAAATGGCAAATGGGATACAACCCGGTCCACAGACTGGCAAAAAGAATTATTAGGTAACAAGGCTCATTTTACAGATGTACAGCTGAGTATTTCAGGGGGCAACAATAACATACAATATCTGATTGGCGGAAATCTCCGTAAGGAAACAACTGTTTTTTCAGGCAAATTCGCTGACAAAAAGGGATCCGTACACTTTAATTTAACCAGTAACTCGCGCAACCAAAAGATCCAGGTTATGTTATCCGGTAATTACATGGTAGATGATAATCGACTTCCTAACTATGATTTGACAGGCAACATCTATTATCCCCCGGTTGCACCTCAGTTATACAACAAAGATGGTACACTTAACTGGCAAAATTCAACATGGGAAAATCCACTCAGCCCATTAAATACGCGTTACTCTTCTAAAACAGACAATCTGTTATCAAATGTCGTGATTAGTTATGAACCTATAAAAGCACTGAAAATAAAATTAAGCGGAGGTTATAACAATATGCTGATGAATGAAATCACAACGTTGCCTACCACTATGTTTGACCCTGCCTTGAAAGTAAAAACCGGTAGTGCCAGTTTTGCAGATAAAAAAATACAATCCTGGATTTTAGAACCTCAGATTTCCTATCAGCGAAAATGGAGAGCAGGTAATTTTGATATACTACTTGGTACAACTATTCAACAAAGCACCGCCAACGCAAAAGAAGTCAGAGGATTGGGCTATAACAATGATGCGTTATTGGAAAATATAGAGGGAGCTTCTACTATTATTAAAGGCAACAATAGCAACTCTCTCTATAAGTATAACGCCATTTTTGCCCGTATTAATTGCAACTGGGACGGCAAGTATTTATTAAATATTACAGCCCGGAGAGATGGCAGTAGCCGCTTTGGGCCAGGTAATCAATTTGGAAATTTTGGGGCTGTGGGCGCGGGCTGGATATTTTCAGAAGAAAATTTCATGAAAGATAATGCAGGAGCCCTCAGTTTTGGTAAAATACGTGCTAGTTACGGTACAACAGGAAATGACCAAATCAGTGACTATCGTTTTCTATCTTTATATCAGTTCTCCTCCGATGTACCACCTTACCAGGGATCGCCGGGTTTAACTCCCAGTTCTTTGTATAATCCGGATTATGGATGGGAAGTCAATAAAAAAATGGAAATAGGAATTGAACTGGGATTACTAAAGGATAAGATTTTTTTTTCCACCAGTTACTATAGAAACCGGTCCTCCAATCAATTATTAAGTTATCCACTACCCGATATAGTAGGCCTTTCCAGCGTGATTCAAAACCTGCCTGCCACTGTAGAAAATAACGGTTGGGAGATACTTTTAAAAGTAGGTAACAAACAAGTAAAAAAAATATCCTGGTCCACTACTTTTCAAGCTACCATTCCCCGAAACAAACTGATCTCATTTCCAGGTATGGAAAAAACATCCTATGCCACTACCATGCAAATAGGTCAGCCGCTATCCGCCATTAAAGTCCTTCAATCTGCAGGCGTAAACGAAACTACTGGCAATTACCAGTTCCTTGATTTTAAAGGCAACCCAACTAGTATGCCTGATATCTCCACTGATCAATATAAATTTATCAATATCAATCCTGTTTTTTATGGGGGGATTCAACAAACACTTCAATATAAAAACTTCGAGCTGGACTTTCTCTTTCAGTTTGTAAAACAAACAGGAAAAAATTATCTCTATAGCAATTATTATGCTCCCGGCATGTCTGCTTTTTATAATGTACCGGCAGAAGTGACTGACCGGTGGCAGAAACCAGGAGATAAAGCTAATTTTCAGAAATACACGCAAAAATTCGGAGAAACATTTACCGCCTATCAATACGCACAACAAAGTGATCTGGCCTATTCCGATGCCTCTTACATCCGGTTGAAAAATCTATCTCTTACTTATATGATTCCTGACCAATGGAAAAATGCATTACACCTACAACAAGGCAGGGTCTATATACAAGGACAAAACCTGCTGACCATTACAAATTACAAAGGACCTGACCCGGAAACGCAGTCCGCAACCAAACTTCCACCCTTAAAAGTATGGACAATAGGTTTTCAGCTCACTTTCTAAAACATAGTATATGCAATTCTCCGAAAACAATATATTTCTTTTTAAAAAAAATACTGCCCTCATTTTTGGTATAGTTTTAACATGCTTTTCCTCCTGCAAAAAATTACTGGAAGTGGGGCCACCACTAACCAATGTAGATAGCCAAAGTGCCTATGCCAATGACATTTCCGCCGCATCTGTTTTAGGAGGCCTGTATGGAAAAATGAAAGGCTTGAATGGAGATATTGGCCTTTCTGTTATCGGAGGCCTCTCCGCCGATGAACTCACCTTAAATACTTCTTTAAATACACTACTCCAACGAGTCTATATTAATTCGCTGCTTAGTAAGGAAACACCTTTATGGAATTCCTTTTACTATTATATTTTTGTATGTAACAGCGCATTGGAAGGGATTGCAGCCTCCAACGGCATGACAAATGACGGCAAATCACAACTAACAGGAGAAGCAAAGTTTGCCAGGGCATTTATTTATTTTCACCTCGTAAACTATTTCGGAGATGTTCCACTTATAACAGGTACAAATTATAATACCAACGCCAGCGCTCCCCGTTCTCCTGTAAGCCTTGTATATCAGCAAATCATCAGTGACCTCACAGCCGCACAATCATTGTTGTCGGAAGAATATAAAGATGCAGATGCTACCTCCGTTTCCAGTGAACGCGTCCGGCCTAATAAATGGGCAGCTACTGCATTACTTGCCCGAACCTACCTATATACCGGAGATTGGAAAAATGCTGAAATACAGGCAAATTCCATTATCGAGAACAAAGCATTATACGATACTATTGCATTGGCAAATATCTTCCTTAAAAACAGCCGGGAAACCATCTGGCAACTACAACCTGTTGACCAGGGATATAATACATTAGATGGATACTTATTTGTTATGCCGGATGGCCCTAACAATATTAAATACATCACCCTCAGTGATCACCTCTATCAAGCCTTTGAAACAGGAGATCAGCGAAAAACAGAATGGGTCGGGAACAGCAATCCAGTTGGCGGAACAGTATTCCATTATCCCAATAAATATAAAATCGGCACTTACAATATACTAAATCCGATTACAGAATACCTGATGGTACTCAGACTAGGAGAACAATATCTAATCCTCGCAGAAGCTGCTGTCAGGCAGGGTAATCTACCGCTGGCCACGCGGGCTTTGAATGTAATCCGAAAACGGGCGCGGTTATCTGAGCAGACCTTTAATAATAAAGAGGAACTATTGAAAGCTGTCTTTCATGAAAGAGAAATAGAATTATTTGCAGAGATGGGACATCGCTGGCTCGACCTTAAGCGCGCCGGCTACATTGATTCGGTAATGACCAAGGCCACACCTGTTAAAGGAGGCAACTGGCAAACTTATCATCAACTTTTTCCATTACCCATAGAAACTATTCAATTAAATCCCAGTCTGACAGGGCATCAGAATCCGGGTTATTGATCATACTTATCACTAAATATTTCTTAAAAAACAATTATGCAAAAAGGTAAACAACTGCTATTAGTACTTGCAGTACTAATATGGAGCAACCAATCGAAAGCACAATCCGGCTGGCAAATACAACCAGTCACTATCCAAACCCGATGGGCCAAAGAAGTGTCCCCTTCCAACGCATTACCGGCATACCCACGACCTCAAATGGTTCGAAGCAAATGGGAAAATTTAAATGGTTTATGGGAATACGCCGTTACCACCAAAGATAAATCCAGACCAGATAATTACGAGGGAAAAATATTGGTTCCTTATCCGATAGAATCAGCACTTTCCGGTGTAAAAAAAAGCCTGCTTCCTACGCAGTTATTATGGTATAAAAAAAATATTCCCAAACCAACACTTAAAAAGGGAGAAAGATTATTGCTCCATTTCGGAGCAGTTGATTATCAGGCAACGGTTTATCTGAATGGTAAAACCCTAGGAGAACATAGTGGGGGCTATCAACATTTTTCATTTGATATCACCGATCTTATCCGAAACGGAAAAAATGAACTGGTTGTGAAAGTATTCGACCCTTCCGAACAAGGCAATAATCCACATGGCAAACAGGTACTCCGGCCACAGGGTATTATGTACACGGCCAGTAGTGGCATATGGCAAACTGTTTGGCTTGAAACGGTGCCAGATGTATATATCAGTGGCATTTATCTCACACCGGATGTAGACAAAAGTCAGTTACAGCTCACCATTAACACCAACACTAAAGAAAGCGGCTATACTATCCAGGCTACCGCCAGGTCTAATGGAAGTATTGTTAGCAGTAACACACTATTACCTAACCAGTCTAACAATTTGCCCGTACCGTCCCCTCAGCTATGGTCACCGGAAACACCATTTTTGTATGATCTGGATATTGCATTATTATATCAGGGTAAAGTGGTGGATTCGATCAAGAGCTATTTTGGCATGCGCAAAGTGGAGATAAAAAAAGATACAGATGGCAAAGAAAAAATATTTTTAAACAATCAATACACTTTTAATCTGGGCGTACTGGACCAGGGATTCTGGCCAGAAGGATTATATACTGCACCGACAGATGAGGCATTAATGTTTGATATATCCGCCATCAAAAGTATGGGATTTAACACTATCCGGAAACATGTAAAGCTGGAACCAGACAGATGGTACTACCATTGTGATAAAGCTGGCATACTCGTATGGCAGGATATGCCCACCTGTGCCGATACCAGCAAAGCAGCCAGACAAATATTTGAAGCAGAAAATAAAGAGAATCTACTACAATTACATAACTATCCTTCCATCATTACCTGGGTGCTCTTTAATGAAGGATGGATGCGCTATGATCAGAAAAGGTTAGCAAAATGGATAAAAGAAACAGACCCATCACGTATTGTTAATGCACATAGTGGAGAAAATTACGATAAGATCACCGAAGCCGAAGAGAAATGGCGGGATGGGGACCTGACAGACACCCATGAATACCCAGGTCCCGGTATGCCCCCCTATCTGCCTAACAAAGCGATGGTAATAGGTGAATGGGGTGGCGTCGGGGTTTCAATATGGCAACACCAATGGAAAGGCTATGATAGTTGGGGATATATCAAAATACCTACCTTGCAATTCCCATCTAAATACAAAATGATGACCAAACTATTAAAAGTCTACAAAGAAGATGGGGGACTTTCCGGGGCCATCTACACAGAGCCTTTCGACGTTGAAACGGAAGAAAATGGCTTTATCACCTATGATAGAGAAATCATTAAAATCCCAATAGATACACTCAGAATGATCAACCGCATGATTACAGCGGCCACCAGTCCTATAGATCTGTCATTCCATTGCACAACAGCAGATACTGCTGATCATTTTAAAAAATATGAACGTATCCAGAATGATGCCCGGAAATCAATTCTGACCTATCAGGGGGCTGCAAACTGGCCCAAAATGATTAATACTGTGGACGAATACATTAAAATATGTGCCCCCATTGTATTACCCGCCGAACTAAACATGTATAGCTGGGCAATTTTTCAGAATTGTGACGATCCTGCATCACTTAATGCAGCAGTGGAGTGGATTAAATTTGGATTATTACGCGAACCAGGAGATAAAAACAGTATTGATACCTATGCGAATCTGCTCTATAAGCTCCGTCGCAAAAGCGAGGCTATTAAACTGGAAGAAGAAGCGCTAGCCATTGCTGTTGCCATTAATAATCAGAAAGCAATAGATATATACGAAGACACTCTTAATAAAATGAAAAAAGGGGAAAAAACATGGCCGGAATAACCGGTTTACAATAAATAGGCTACTCATAGTGATATGAGTAGCCTTCATCAAAAAGACAATTATTATAATCGCCGCATGAAAAAAAAAATATTCTTTCTCATTTTACAGCTTGTCACAGTCGCAACGATCGCACAAAAAAAACCACTTACCTTAACAGATGTGGAGAGCTGGCCTTTGATTGACTTAAAAATAATCAGTAATGATGGGAAATATATTGCCTACAGTTATAGGATACCTTCCGGGGAAGTAAAGCTGGTGATTCAAGCTACACAAGCTACCTGGAAAAAAGAAATAATATCCGGTGATATGGCCGCATTTTCTCAAGATAGCCGAATGGTCATTTACAAAACAAAAGGAGATACCCTCTATCTGGATAAAATTCCAGACGGACCTAAAAAAGCAATTCCTGGTGTATTTAATTTTAACGCCATCAGTATAGATAAAGAAGAATACCTATTATATCAGTTAAACGATTCCCTCAAACGATGTGTTATTCAAAAAATCACATCCGGACAACAGGAAGAGATCATTGGCGTAAACCAATATCTGATCAGCCCAGATCAAAAAACCATACTATTTTATACCAGTACGAAGAAAGAAAAATATACCGCTCATGCTCTCTATTGGTATAAACTATCAGATAATTCCCGACAACAAATATGGATGGACAGCTTATCCGTATTAAGTTTTTGCTTTGATCCGACAGGAAAACAAGTTGCATTTCAAACAGCATCTAACAATATTCAACAAGCAACTACTCAGATAAGATATTTTAAAGAAGGTATGTCCTCTGCCAAAGTACTGTTGAATGATCATTCTCCGGAGATAGATCCCTCATATATTCTTGATAATGGATTCGATGTGCCCTTTTTTAGTTCTAATGGAGCCCACCTTTATTTCTATCAAAAGAAAAAAGCTGATACAACACTCACCTTAACAAATGTTGCGGTAGATATCTGGCATTACCAGGATACCAGATTACAATCACAGCAATTAGAAGCAACCAACTTTGCTCCCAAAACATACCTTTCCGCTTTTTCCTTTGCAACCGGACATATTGTACCTATTACAACAAACGAGTATGAATATACTCAACAACCAGCTATAAGGAGCAAAGGCGATTACGTTCTTATGAGTATCCTAAAAGGAGACCCTGGTGAGAAAAACTGGAATGTACAGGGAAGAGAAAGTGTTTTTTTAATATCACTACTGACCGGAGAAAAAAAACTGATCAAGCAAAACATTTCCAATTATTCACTCAATGATTATCAATTATCTCCCAACGGCAAGTATCTGGTATATTATGATTGTGACAGTATGCACTATTTCAGCTATAATACCACTACCGGTGATCGGATAAATATTTCAGGGAATATCAAAGTACCATTTTATGATGAAACAAATGATTATCCTTACCTACCCGCTTCCAATGGTATTGCTGCTTTTACTACTGACGAATCTGGTGTGTTTGTATACGATAATTATGACATTTGGCTACTTTCATTAAAATCTCGCACTGCAAATAATACTTGCATTACTAATCATTATGGCAGGATGAATCATACAGTTCTGCGCATAATGGACCCATTTAGTAAAATGGGGAATATAAACACCCGACAAAAATTAATTGTCACTGCCTTCAATACACGTAATAAATATAATGGGTTTTATCAGATCGACTTCAATCATCCTTCAAAGTCCCGTATACTCACTATAGGTCCATACCTATATTATTATCCTTTTAATTCCTACAAAATATATCCTGATACACTTATAAAATCAAAACATCCAACAGCTTATCTACTGGTAAGAATGTCAGATAGAGAAGCTCCTAATCTATTCTTCACCACCCATTTCAAGACCTTCTCTCCACTTACAAACTTTGCCCCTCAGGAAAGCGTAAATTGGCTACGAAAGGAGTTATTTCATTGGAAGATGCCAGATAACACTACTGGCACCGCTATTCTTTATAAACCAGCAGATTTTGATCCTCAAAAAAAATATCCAGTTCTTTTCTATTTATATGAAAAAAATTCCAATGAACTGTATTTTTTTGACAGACCTCTTCCAAGTAATGGCGCGCTTAATGTCTCTTATTTTGTCAGTAACGGATACGTTGTATGTAGCCCTGATATAACCTATAAAACAGGTAGTCCCGGACAAAGTTCATTTGATGCCGTGACTTCGTGTGCACAACAACTGGCTGCTATGCTTTGGGTTGACAGCAGTAAGATGGGGTTACAAGGCATTAGTTTTGGAGGATACGAAGTAAATTACCTGATTAGCCACACCTCTCTTTTTGCAGCAGCGGCAGAATGCGCAGGCGTTACGGATTTCGTTAGTGGCTATAACAGTATCCGTTCTGGCGGTATCAGTCAGCAATATTTATATGAGACATTTCAAAACAGAATGGGAAAAACATTATGGGAAGATAAAACAGGTTATATCAGTAATTCTCCCATCTTTGCTGCTGACAAAGTAAATACCCCTTTGCTTATCATGCACAATAAAGGAGATCGGCAGGTATTATTGGAGCAAGGCATATCCTGGTTTCTTGCACTTCGCCGGTTGCAAAAGAAAGTCTGGTTATTACAATATGATGGTGAATACCATGGACTTCTTCAATATGATAATCAGATGGACTATTCCATTCGCATGGCCCAGTTCTTTGATCATTTTTTGAAAGGAAAACCTGCTCCCCTATGGATGCAAAAAGGTATTCCTGCCATAATGAAACTTAAACAAAGCGGCTTATAATTGAGTAAACTAACAAATAACAAAAGGCGCAGACTACCTCCACGCCCAATAATTAATCACCTAATACCTGCCAATACCGATTATGTATAAATACTTATTGAGCATTAGCTACATATGCAGTAAACTGAGGAAGCCCACGCACGATAACAGATGTTGTGAAATAGCCTTTATAAAACTCAGTCGGATAGGGTAAAACCGTATAGGTATTTACTCTTGTAGCATTCGGCGCAATTTTCACTCTATTATCAAAAGTTATATAATACAACTGCTCCGGTGGATTATTCGCTCTTTCTTTAAATGCTATAGCTACAGGGATAATGCATATAATAAAAAGTAGTATCAGATAAATTCTTTTCCTTCTCATATAATTAATTATTATATTGAATGAATAATTATCCTGATTATTCTTTAAATCCACCTTCCTACTCCATCTTTCTTTATTGAGCATTAGCACCATACACTTCAACAGTAGGTGTTGTAAATGTAACAAAACTGGTAGTGTAATAACCACTTTGGAAATCAGTAGGCCTTGTATAAGGTAATCCAGTCGGATACCGGGTAGCATTAGGAGCCGGCTTAGCATATACAGCATTATTAACTTTATAATAAAGCCTTTCAGGAGGAAAAGCGGCCGTATGCTTATAAATAATTACTCCTCCTGCAATAATAATAACAATCAAACATAACATGATGATTTTATTTCTTTTCATAATTTTTATTTTTAGATAAAATCAAATAATATCAAGCACATTTAGATAATCAAACCGCGTCTATTAATCATTTTATCAATGCGTAATTTCCAAACAAAAATCTCCACACATATTCATTCATCTAACAACATAAAATATTCATTCAATTAAAACATACATTAAAATATTATTGTGCATTGGGAACGTAAGCTTTATATGTTGGAGAAATAACAGTCATAGTTGTGGTTGTATAATATCCTTTTTTAAAAATCATATGGCGAAGGATACAACCTATCTGTAACAGAAGTTGTAGCATCTGTTACTAAAACAATCCTTCCTTATACGTTTATATAATAAAGCCTAACGGGAGGGTGAGTTTTAATAAAATTGAACGCAAATGTAGCTGTAATGATTCCTATTAAAAGGAAGCACATAAGATATAAAATGCGACTCTTCATAAAACTTCTTTAGTATATTAGATAAAATCTTTCAATTATTAAAAGACTAAGGCGCAGAAATGCCACTGCGCCTTAGTCAAACTATACCTTATTGTGCATTTGCAACATATGCAGCAATGGTAGGAGTAGTTGAGCTGATTACAGTAGTAGTGTAGAATCCTTTTTCAAGATCCAGAGGAGTAGAAACCAGTGTAGGAGTTACTTTTGAAGTAGCATTAGGTAACAGAACCAGTTTTTCCTGACCTCTTTTTTTGTAGAAAATCTGTTCTGGAGGATTAGAACCAACAGATTTAAAAGCAAATGCACCACCGATAACAGCTACAACTGCCAGAGCAGTTAAAACGATTTTTGTACTTTTCATAAAATAGTTGCCTTTTAAATCAAAAAGCTAAACTTTGAGTTTCTATATCTGCCTACTCTTTTCTGAAGGTTTTCGGCGGCCCCTTTTTTATTGCGCAATAAATTCATTTGATTTCCCAGAAGTGTTTACCGATAATGGGTATAATACAGTCTCCTTCTTCCATTCTTCCGTTTTTAATAAATAGTCTATACAAACAACCAGGTTAACACTACTAATCAATATTAGAAATACTTCGTGCCTTAATAAAGCCGATGATGTTAGCACCAGAAAAAACATATCCGACAGCCACACTAACAGTAATATGATAAAAGCAGACCCTGTATAACTATTAGTCAATTTCGTGAAACCACCCACAAAAAACAGGATAAAAACTCCCACCAATAAGCAACTTTGTATCATTACACCTATTACCGGATAATATTGAAAAGCCCTAAGAAAAATATCATGTGCAGGATAGGCATATTTATTTCTTTCCCGTGTAAACCATTGCCGACTTACATGGCTAATCGTATCTTCCTCCATATTATACACGGCTAATAATTCGGGAGAAGGGAATAATGTCTCTTTTGTATCGGCCAATATAACAGACTGCATATAAGATCCCGGGTATAACTTTAACAGATACCATCCATAATCCGCATACAAGGCACCTACCTTCATCCATTGAGAAGCGGCATAGTTGCTCGTATCTTTATCTACCTGTTGCTTCCAATACCGCATTAAAGGAGAATGTACATCATTCAGATAATAAGCTGTAGGTAAATTTATATTCCCATTATCAACATTATATAAAGAGTCTTTATGTGTTACGACTGCTGCATGCAACGCTTTGAACTGATTTGGCACGACAATGGTTTCAGCAGATGTAAGCTGATTGAACATCCGTATGCCATTTGTGGCCAGTTGCCAGCCGGCAGCCGGAATCAATTGATGTTCTCCTATCATTTTATGACGTTGTCTATCTAAATCCCCTGCATACCCTATGATCGTCAATAAAAGTATTGATATCCCCATCCCTCTTTTCCATATATTCCATTTACAAAGCGATAATATCCCTATACTCAACACTGGATAATATACAGCATGATAACCTACAGCAAATGCCAACAATATTATCAGTATATGCAAAGCAATCAAAACCGAAGAAGGGCGTTGCCAAATTATTATTAGTTGAGTTATCCATATTATACTAAGTGCAGTAAAAAAAGCATCCGGAGAAATATAATTAGCCAAGTAAATAAACAGTGGATTAAATGTCAACCCAACAAACAATAATCTAAATAGTAATCTATCTAATGTAAAGAGACGTTGTACTGTTACCAGAAAATAAAATCCTGCCACCTGTAAAAATAAATACTGAAAAGCGGCCAATGCTATATCTGCATGAGTAAAAGCACTAAAGAAACGTAAGAATTTCGAGTATCCAACCGGCCAAGTACCAATATCCTGATTCAAATGAGCAGTCAACAGATAATTGTCTGAATCCTGCGTGAGATTCACAAATGGATAATACGTTTTGAATATCCCAAACTGTACAATCACCAACACGGCCCATATTATCACATACCACCTGTTAATACTACTTTTCATATTCTATATTTTTTCTACGAATAAGATCAGCCGTAATAGCTCCACCCAATCCAATAAATATCAGCATAGGAAAAAACTGATACCTAAATACGATCGGAGCCGCAAAAACACTGAATCCGATATTGGCTATCCAAAAAAAGTATAACAAACAAAAGCTAAGTAAATAGTTTCTTTTCCGCAGATAACGACGACCTTTTAAAGCAATCCATATTGCCAGTACTATCAACCCGAGATTAACAACTCCGAAAATGACCGGGAATGGGTGCAACAACCTGGTTTGTCCACGCCTGGAGAAGAAGTGTATCTTTCCGGTAGAATAACGGAACCAATCTACTGCAGGCATCTTTACACTATCCATTCCAATATTATACTGTAGAAAAATTTCCAATTCAGGATAACAATACGCCCACGCATTCGGCAACAGGTAATTCTTGGCAAAACTAAAAGGATAGTCTGTAATAATATGCTTTCCATACGATGCAAACAAAGGCCCCATAGTATTCCATACCTTGATACTATCTTCCTTGGAAGTATGATATTTCCGCATATAGCTAAACCAATATTGCTTCAGCGGCGCCTTATCATCCCATAAAAAAAATGAAGAGGTCAACGGCGGAAATTCCTTCATTTTATTCACCTTTAAAAACCCCTTCATCGCATCATCAATGGCCTTATCCTTCTGTGAAAAATCCTTACTATCCACCTTTACATCCTGATACACATACAAGGCATTCGTAGCCAGTTGCCAGCCTCCAAAAGCGGAAAACAAACGGGTGCCATACGTCTTGTAGTTTTGTTCCCTCACAAACGATATAAACAATACTATGACCAGTATTCCTGTAAAGGCACCGCTCAGTCGCCACCACCATTTTTTTCGCGACAAAACAAATGCAACTGCAGTTATAAAAGGATAGTACAAGGCATTGTAACGCAACGTTAGAATGAGTAGCAGCAATAATGCCTGTATCAGTATATCATAAGGCTGAGGTTTGTTAATGATCCATATCAGGTGTGTAAACCAGAGGAGACTAAGACCCGCAAACAAGGCATCACTGCCAATGTAATTGCCTATATACAAGGATACCGGGTTGAATAACAATAAAACAAAGAGCACAATAGACACCACCTTACCAGGCCGAAAGAAATGGATGACCGTCAGAAAAAGATACAATGCAGCCAATGTTACCAGGCTATATTGAAAAGCGGTTAATGCGATATCAGAAGTAGACCAGGCACTGAATGCCCGCAAGAATTTGGAATATCCTATCGGTCTGATACTGACATTATCATTCATCGCTGCCGCTCCTATATATGTATAAGAGTCATTGGAATAGTCTGCAAAAGGGTAAAAAAGTTTAAACAAGACAAACAATATGGTAGCACCAGCTAATGCAATGATCACATATCTTTTATGCCTTACTATTACTTCCCTTAATTCAGTATACATGATCTGAGTTTTTAGGGTCATAAATTCTCCATCCCGTATGTTAGGCTGCCAACCAGGCATAACATTACCAGGCATTTGCTATCTGAGAAAATAAAAGTTGCTGTTGTATTTCTTACTTCTTTACTAATGGTATAAAAGATGTTGATTTAGGGGGAACAATGCTGTGTCTATATATCTTAAAAAGTTCGACGGTTTTTCTGAGTTATTGTAAATTTGAAACAATAAAACGATAAAAAGGAAGCCTGTTCTGCAAATGTTTTTAACTTCCCGGGGGGAATACCCATAAAACTTCCTGAATAACTTGGTAAAGCTGCTCCTATGGCTGTATCCCAGCTCATAGGCAATGTCCGAAATTTTTTTACCGGAATGGTGCAGCATGCTTCTTCCCTTTTCCATCTTCATCCGCAGTACATAGTCACTGACAGACTCCTGGAAACATTTTTTAAAGTCATGCTGCAATTTAGAAGGACTGATACAATAATCTTTGGCCAGCTGCGAAATTGAAAAGGGTTTATCCAGATTAACAGCCAGATAGGTGCGTATATCATGAATAACGGATTCACCAGGCAGTTGCATAGTCAATAAGATTTCAGTATGAGGAAATGTGGTGGTGAGTAAAAGCAAATTGCAACATCCTGCTGTATTCCCTATGCAGTTCAAAAATAAAGCCCCGGTATCTCTACCAGGGCTTATTCAGCCGTTTTATCAACCGCAGCATACTGCGATATAACGATAACGAATACACGTTATCACATCTGGTACCCAGGCTGCTATAACCGTTCGGCAATCACCTTCACTGCACTACCCCGCTCCAGTATATTATGTTCCTGCCAGCGGTCCTGCTGCTGCTGTACCAGCTGACTTGTCTGCCAGGCCAGGAACTTGGCTTCCAGCCGTTCCAGACACAACTGTTTATTCTGCAGCTGCGACCGGCTGTCCATGGCCAGCACCTGCAACCCGGTAGGCCGGTGCGTTCCCCGCACCGCCGTTTCTACCTTGTTGACATGCTGACCACCAGGTCCTGAAGCCCGGCAGGTTTCCAATACCACATCCTGCACCCGCCATTGCAACTGTGTTGCCACATCAAATACGGCCACGCCTGCAAACCAATTCTTACGCTTATGAAACTTGCGGTAAGGACTTTGCGCAATCCACTGCACCGTACCACTCCACTCCTTTTTAAAGGCAGACAGGTCTGTTCCTTTTGCCAGCAAGGTAGCAGACAATAAGGTGCCATTGAGGTCTCCTTTTACATTCTCCAATACCTCCATCACAATGCCCTCGCGTTTAGCCTGCTGCAGCATTTTCTCCTGTATCCTGGCGACTACCCGGCTGCATTCTACCGGACCGCGGCCGGAGGTAATCTGTATTAATATCTTCTCCATAAATTAGTCTTTGTTCATTCTTACTATTGAAGGCATAAACCGCCCCTGGATAGCTACCAGTTCCTGCTGTGCAGGCATTACTTTTTCAATGTCCTTATAGGCCAATGGATTTTCTTCCACACTGCCGCCTATAAGCGTCACATCCGCTGCAGCCAGCATCTTCTTCAAGTGAGACACTGTCATGCTTTCTTTGGCGCGCTTCCGGCTCATCGCTCTGCCCGCACCATGGGAAGCAGAATACAACGCCTGGCCTATGCCCTTGCCCATTACCAGGTAAGCCGCCGTTGTCATGCTACCGGGGATAATTCCCATCTCACCCGCATGCGCCGGTGTAGCGCCTTTGCGGTGGATGATCGCTTTGCGGCCATCGGCCAGCTGATCTTCCCAGGCAAAGTTGTGGTGATTTTCCACAGTCGCCAGTCCCTGCAAGCCCAATGCTTTCAACAGGTTGGCATGAATACGGTCATGACATGCCTTCGCATAGTCGCCCGCCAGGTGCATAGACAGCCAGTATTCCTGTCCGGCTTCCGTGTTGAGGTCCAGCCAGGCCAGCTGCTGTACAGAGCGAGGCAGTTTACAGGTATCCATAGCGATGCCGGTATAGTGCTGCGCGATATTGGCGCCCAGTCCGCGGCTGCCGGAATGCGACAACAAAGCCAGGTATTCTTTGGCCGGCAGTTGCAAGGCATTGTCTGGCTCCAGCGTGATGAGGCCAAATTCCACAAAGTGGTTGCCGCTGCCGGAAGAACCCAGTTGCCGCGCCGCTTTCCCCTGCCACTTTTTCAACAGGGGGATGGCATCAAACAAGGCATCATCCAATACGGCATGTTCCTGTTCAAAGGGAAGTCCGCCTTCCATGCCGAAGTGCGTATATTCTTTTAACGCTACTTTTATCTGATAGGCATAACGTTTCAGAAAGCTGGCTCCTTCGTCGATGATGGTCAGCGCCATGCGGCAGCCAATGTCCACACCTACCGCATAGGGTATGATGGCATTATCAGTGGCCAATACACCACCAATGGGTAATCCATAACCGGTATGTGCGTCCGGCATCAGGGCGCCCTGCAGTGTTACCGGCAGCGACATGGCCATTTCCATCTGCTGCCGGGCGGTACGTTCTATTTCTTTTGCGCCGTATACTTTCAGTTGTCCGGTTGATTCCAGCAGCGCATACGACTGAAAATTACATTCTACCGGCGCCTCCATAAAAGTGGCAGCGATAGGTCCTACAACCGCATCGTCGGCATAGGCTGCAGGATTTGTTTTAATGTTAGTTAATAAGGTAATGATGTCGGCTTTATCATGGTGTTTAAAATGTTTGGCCATGATATTTACCACCAGGCTTCTGGTCCTGTCATTGGTGTAGCCTATTTTACTTAATTCTTTTGTTCTTAAATGGCCCATAAAAGGTATATAAACTGGTATGACACGATGCTCCCGGGCATGCGGCATACCGGCACAGATCTATACGGATCGTGCTATCAATGATTGATAATAAAAGAGAAAGTGCGGGATCGGGTCCTTACGTAAAGAACATACCCTCTCCTGGCGGCTGTGGGGCAGCTGCGGATAAGCCTTATATGCAAACAGGGTGAAGCGGGCATTGATAACATCAAAGCCTATACGAATCCGATTAATAAAAAAAGGAAAAAAATCACTGTGTTTGCTGGTTAGGCAAGGAGCGAAAGGGTCGATATGTAAGTACGTTCTGTCATGATTCCTTGTCGTTTTAAAAGTGAAGAATAAGGAATTCGGATGCAAAGGTATAGTTATTTTTTTATTTTGTTAAATTCTTTCACAAATAAATTTCTTCTCATGTGTTTTTAACATTTTACGCAGCGATAAATTTGCTGTTTATAACCCCGGGTGACGTAAATTTGTAGACACCGCAGATAACACCCCCGGCAACCATTCCGGAAGTGTATTTCACAACACAGTAAATGCTTTCACACATGGACAAACAGCTTATCCGTAATGCGTATAAAGTGTATTGGCTGGAAAACGGCAAGGCCCCCGTATCCGTATATGCACTTTGCAAAACCCTCGACATTTCCGAGGCTGATTTTTATGCCGTATACAGTTCCCCGGAAGCCATCGAAAAAGACATCTGGTTAGCGATCTTCCAAGACACGTTGGAGCAGCTGCATGCAGATGAAATCTATCAGCAATACAACGCCCAGGAAAAGCTCCTGGCCTTCTATTTTCTGTGGGTGCAAAAACTCAAGGAAGACCGTAGCTACCTGCTCCTGCAAAAAGCCAGCTTCCGTTTTCCGGAATTACATCACCGCAAGCTGGAAACCTTCCGCCTGGCCTTTAACAAATATGTCGGCGAACTGGTAAAAGAAGGGTATCAATCCAACGAAATCAAAGAAAGAAAATACATCTCCGATCAATATATTCACGGGTTCTGGATACAGGCATTATTTGTATTGAAATACTGGCTGGACGACAACAGCGCCAACTTTGAAATGACAGACGCAGCGATCGAAAAAGCGGTCAATCTCAGCTTCCAGCTGATCAGATCCAATACGCTGGACAGTCTGCTGGACTTTGGAAAATTCATCTTTACGCGGAACCAGGCATCATGAAAGAACAATCCAACATACCCACCACCAAGGTGGAAAGAGCAGGGAAGTTTGTGACAACCGGACTAAAAGTAGGTACCAACTATATCAAACACTACACCCGCAAACTGATAGATCCGTCGATTACCAAAGAGGCGCTTCACCAGGATAATGCGGCCGATATCTACGATACCCTCAGCAACCTGAAAGGCAGCGCCCTGAAAGTAGCCCAGATGCTGAGCATGGACAAAGGCATGCTGCCCAAGGCATATACTGAGAAATTTGCTATGTCGCAGTACAGCGCGCCTCCGCTTTCCGGCCCGCTGGTCGTGAATACGTTCATGAAAACTTTAGGCAAATCCCCGTCACAGCTATATGACCAGTTTGAGCTGCAGGCCAGCAACGCCGCCTCCATCGGTCAGGTACACAAAGCCTTTAAAGACGGCAAAAAGCTGGCAGTCAAGATCCAGTATCCCGGTGTAGCCAACAGCGTTAAATCCGACCTCCGTATCGTTAAGCCATTCGCCATGCGTATTGTAGGGATGAATGAGGTAGATATGGATAAATACTTTGAGGAAATAGCCTCCAAACTGCTGGAAGAAACCGACTACAAGCTGGAACTGGAGCGTTCTATCGCCCTCTCCAACGCCTGTAGCCATATTCCCAACCTGCACTTTCCGGGATATTATCCGGAACTGTCGTCAGACCGCATTATTACCATGGACTGGCTGGATGGCCTCCATTTAAAGGAATTCCTGCTGACCAATCCTTCGCAGGAAGCCCGGAATAAAATCGGCCAGGCCCTGTGGGATTTTTACCAGTTCCAGATGCATAGCCTCAAACAGGTACATGCTGATCCGCACCCCGGGAATTTCCTGATGCGGCCAGATGGCACAGTGGGCATCTTCGACTTCGGCTGCGTAAAAGAGATTCCGGAAGATTTTTATACCAACTATTTCCTGCTGATTGACAAGGAAGTATTGAAAGACGCGCAACGCCGGCATGAAATCTACACCAACCTGGAAATGATCCATCCTACGGATTCGCCCCAGGAAGTAGCCTTTTTCTCTGGTCTCTTTCAACATATGATAGACCTCCTCACCCTTCCTTTTACCGTACCTACTTTCGACTTTGGCAACGATACCTATTTCAATGAAATCTATGCTTACATGGATGAGTTGTACAATATGAAAGAAATACGCGAATCCAAAGTAGCCCGGGGCTCACGGCATAGTCTATACGTAAACCGCACCTATTTCGGATTATATTCAATACTTAGTGACCTGAAAGCAAATATTGTAACAAAATTTTAATGGCTTTACTGCTGTAAAACTGCCTGTAATGTTATGCTGACAGCATCATTGCAGGCAGTTTGCTTATTATCCGTCCCTTATTTTTCTCCTGTCCTTTTCGTCGGATAATTATGCCCGTTGGTCGCAATGTCCGGACGGGACAAGATATTTCTGCCTAATTTCCCGACATGAAACAGGAATGGTATCGTCATAAAGCATTTATCATCTTTGCCCATTTGTTTGTATGGGTATTGCTTTATGTACTGCCTTTACTTTTAAGTCCTGCCTATGGTAAGCAGGCCGCAAGGGATCCCGGCGAAAAACAAATCTGGAACTTTTATTTCAGCCTGCATTATTGTATACTGATAGGACTGTTTTACCTGAACGCCGGTTACCTCATTCCGCAACTGATCAATAAAAAAAAGTATACTACCTATTTCATATCGCTCTTAGTGATTTTTACCACCTTCTGTTGCCTGCGTTACGGATATGAAAAAATCTTCTTACCTCATCGCCGGATAGACATCAAACCCGCCATCCTATATACTTTTCTGACAACGCTCTTCAATGTTTCCAGCAGTACGGCCTATCAGATGATCCGGGACAAAATCAGCGCCGAAAGAAACAGCAACGTCCGGGAAAATGAAAACCTGAAAACAGAATTATCACTTCTCCGCTCACAGGTAAGTCCGCACTTTATGTTTAATGTGCTGAACAATATGGTATCGCTTGCCCGTAAAAAATCAGACCTGCTGGAACCTTCGCTGATAAAGCTGTCATCGCTGATGCGTTACATGTTGTACGAAACAGATGGGGATAAAGTACCGCTCGAAAAAGAGACGGAATATCTGCAGAGCTACATAGATTTGCAACAGCAACGCTTTGGAAAAAATGTGGCGATACAAGTCTCTATGTTACTACCGGAACAGTATTATGAAATTGAACCCATGCTACTGATCCCTTTTGTGGAAAATGCATTCAAACATGGTACCGGCCTTATTACAGACGCGCAAATTACGATCCATCTGTATACAACAAAAAATCAATTATTCTTTTCTGTACGCAATAAATTCAACAATAACGGTGAAATAAAAGATAAAACCAGTGGCATCGGCCTTACAAACGTCAAAAGGCGTTTAAACCTGTTATATGGAGATGACCATGTTTTACAGATTAACCGGAAAGCCCCCTGGTTTGCAGTGTCCCTCACACTTAACCTACATTGATCATGAAATGTATAGCCATTGATGACGAACCCTTAGCATTGGATCTGCTGGAAGACAATATCAGCAGAATACCCTATCTGCAACTGGCAGCCCGTTGCCACAATGCTTTTGATGCATTGGAAACCATCCAGCAACAATCCATTGATCTTATTTTTCTCGACATTCAGATGCCCGGATTAACCGGTTTACAATTGCTGCAATGTGTGCCTAACAAACCGTTGGTCATCCTGATTACTGCCTATGAAAAATATGCACTGGATGGCTACAACCTGGATGTAACCGACTATCTCGTCAAACCCGTGGCAGAAGAACGTTTCGCAAAAGCCTGCCATAAAGCCCTCCAACGCCATCAGGTTAAGACAGGCAATAAACCCATCAGAGAACAACCCGACTTCTTTTTTGTTAATGTAGAATATAGCCTGGTAAAAATTATTTTCAGTGATATATGCTGGATTGAAGGACTCAAAGATTATGTTAAAATACATTTGTTCAGTGACCAGCAACCATTGATTACCCGGATGAGTATTAAAAGTCTGGAAGCCCAGTTGCCCACAGCCGGATTTATACGTATTCATAAATCCTACATGGTGGCTATCGCCGCTATTACCGCTATCCGCAGGAACTGCGTCTTTGTTGCAGAACAGGAATTACCAATAGGAGATACCTATCGGGATATACTTTATATGCTCGCCGGAAAAACTAATCTTTTATAAACGGCTTTTCGTAGTTATAATTGAGCGACTCATCTCATTTGCTTATTACCTGAAACGCCGGCCTCCTATTTTTGTGTTTCCAGAATAAACACAACATGCAAAAGATCTGCTTAACAATTACCTTATTTCTGTTATCGTGGCATATACAAGCACAACCTCCGGTCATGATGGGCATGCCGCCTGGCAATAACGGACACATATACGGAAAAGTCGTTGACCCCGACGGCAAATCAGTTAGCAATGCTTCCGTTATTGTCCTGCAAAACCGCCTGGACACCCTCACTAAAAAAAACAAGGAAATACTGCTTAAAGGTGTACTCACTGCCGGCAATGGTGAATTCAGCATCGATGAACTTCCCGGCGGCGGACCACTCCGGTTAAGGATCAGCGCCACCGGATTCAATACCTACGATCAACAGATAACCTTCCCTCCTTTTGACAAAGATCTTGGAAAAATTAAACTGACTGCCGCCAGTACCCAACTGAAAGGTGTAACGGTAACCGCTACCAAGCCCGCTCTACAGCTGGATATAGACAAAAAGGTATTCAATGTGGAAAAGAACCTCGTCAGTGCAGGCGGTACCGCCGTAGATGTCATGAAAAACGTTCCTTCTGTTAACGTAGACATTGACGGTAATGTGAGTCTGCGCAACAGCACGCCACAATTGTACATAGACGGACGTCCAACCACGCTGACCCTCGACCAGATTCCTGCAGATGCCATTGAAAGCGTGGAAGTAATTACCAACCCCTCTGCCAGATACGACGCATCGGGTGGTAATGCGGGCATCCTGAACATCATATTGAAAAAGAACCGTAAAACCGGCTATAATGGCAATGTACGTGCAGGTGTGGATAAACGCGGCGCGCTGAATGGTGGCGGCGATTTTAACCTCCGCCAGGGTAAAATAAATATTGCGGCCTCCGTGATGGGGAATCAGATAAAAAGTCGCACTACCGGCACTACGGAACGCAATAATTTCGCCGATAATCCTGTGACCAACATCTTTCAATCCAACAACAACCGGAATAACGCCGGCTTTTTATTTGGCAAACTGGGCGTGGATTATTTTATTACCAACCGCACCACCCTCTCTCTTTCCGGCGTGAAGGTACATGGCAAAGTACGGCCCGAAGAAACCATTGATATCAATACAGATACCCTGTACAAACAGGGCATCCGCAACAGCAGCAGTCAACGCAATTTTATCGGTGATATGGGTTTCAATGCCAATGGTGTAGTGCTTGGCATGAAACACCTGTTTCCAAGAGAAGGAGAAGAACTGACAACAGACTTCAACTACTTTGATGGTACCGGCACCACCCACTCCGATTACACAACCTATTATTTCAACAAGGATAACACGCCGCCTCATACCGCGCTGCAACAGATGCTGGGTGAAAACAATATCCGTTTTACCACCATTCAGGCAGACTACATCCGGCCTTTTACCAATAAGATGAAACTGGAAACAGGGTTACGGGCTGCTATACGTAACACCAGGAGTGATTTCAATACGTATAACTATGACGCCTCTACGCAGCAATATGTACGGATACCCGGCGCCTCCAGTAACTATAAAAATACGGATGAAGTATATGCAGCTTATGCCAGCCTCTCACAAACCATCGGTAATTTCGGCTATAAAGCAGGCCTGCGGGCCGAAAGCTCCCGATACCGCGGCGATCTGCTGAACACCGGCGAACATTTTAAAAACAACTATCCTATCAGTCTGTTTCCTTCTTTGTTTTTAAGCCAGAAATTCAAACATGATCAGGAGCTGCAATTAAGCTATACCCGCCGGATCAACCGGCCTACCTTTTTCCAGCTGGTGCCCTTTACGGATTCTACGGACAAACTCAATATCACCAAAGGAAATCCCAATCTGATACCGGAGTTCACCAATTCTATTGAATTATCCTATCAGAAAGTACTGCAAGGCAAACATACTTTTCTGGGTTCCATCTATTACAAACATACCAACGACCTGATCACCGGCTATATTTCCAAAGAAATCAATCCGGTGAACGGACAGGAAGTACTGATCAACACTTATATCAACGCCAATTCCAGCTATACGATGGGCGCAGAACTAACCACCATGAATACTTTCACAAAATGGTGGAGTATTACCTCCAATATCAATCTGTATAATTCGCAAATCAATGTGGATAATGTACAGCAGGCGTCTCAGGCGGCCATGTGGAGCTGGTTCGGGAAGTTAAACAATACGTTCCGGCTGCCCGCTGGTATTGAATTACAGCTTTCAGCGATGTATCAATCGAAAACCAATCTGCCGGCCACGGAAAACAAAGGGCCCAATGGCGCCCCGCTCATGCAGGCCCAAAGCTCCTCTCAGGGTTATATCGCTTCCTTTTATGCCGTAGATGCCGCCATCAGAAAAACCTTCCTGAAAGACAATGCCGCTTCGGTGACGCTATCGTTTAATGATATCTTCCGGAGCCGCCGATCCAAACAATATGCGGAAAGCGCCTATTTTACACAAACCTTTGACCGGCTGCGGGATCCACAGATGATCCGGCTCAACTTCAGTTACCGGTTTGGTAAAACGGATGCCAGTCTTTTCAAAAGGAAAAACATGGGGGCAGGTATGCAGGGTATGTCGGAAGTGATGCAGTAACCATTTTCAGCCATTACACACGCTGCCGGAAAACATCCTTCCGGAAGCGTGTGTAATTTTTATTGGTTTCTGCCCTTTTCGTGTGGGTACAATGTCTGTACGGTATCGCTTTGCCACACTTCTTTGGAAGCGATATCCATGGCAGACAGTTTTCCGGTAAAGGCAGCTCCGGTATCTACATTATACACATTACAGGCCTTCATAGGCAGGTATTCATCATAATTGAGGGTCGGCGTATGGCCAATAAATATCTCTTCAAACTGCCGCAATCTTTTGGGATACAGGGCCGAATCCCGCTCTATACGTTTATCCATGGCCAGTGCCATTTCCCATAATGTACGGTCCCAATAGGTCATTGCTTCAAAACGCTCATGGGCAGGGCCATGCATGGAAGTAAAGCCGGCATGTATAAACAGTCTGTTTTGCGCATCAATGTGGTAATTCCGCATATCATAAAAAAAAGCGTAGTGCTGTTTTTTTGCGGCTTCCGATAAAGGGGTATAACTGGCGATAGTAGCCTTGCCACCATGTATCAACCAGGAAGGATCCGGGCTGGCACCATTCATCCACGCCTGACACCAGGCATCATGGTTGCCACGGAGAAAAATACAGGGGTGCTGCTGTGCCAGTTCCATCAGGTACGCAATGACTCCTGCAGATTCTGACCAGCCATCTACATAATCCCCTAAAAATATCAGCTGGTCTTCTTTTGCAGGCGCTACTCTTCCGATCAGTTGTTGCAATGCTTTGAGGGCACCGTGTATATCACCAATAACGTAGGTTGATGGCATGTGTTGCTATGTTTGTAAGATCCGTACGATGTATGCTTTTGCTGTCTGCAGATACGGGTACCTGCAGGCTATCGGGGAATAAAGGTAATACATGTCTTCTTCCCGAAAAACGGGCTATGCCTGTTTTTACAAATATTTCATCACCGGATATATGGGGAAAGCCTTATTCAGCCGGGATACTGATCTGAAAGCTATGTTTCTTTAATTGTTTATTAAACCGGTATAGCTCCGGGTGGCGGTTCTTCAACCCTTCTCTTTTCATGCCCGTGTTAATTACATAGGCAGCATCCAGTATCTTACGCCGGAAATTACGCCGGTCAATCGTGATATGCAGGATACATTCGTATAATTCGTGGAGTTCCGTAATGGTAAACAACTCATCCAGCAGCTCAAACCCCACCGGATCGTACTGGATCTTTGACTGCAGCCGCTGCAGGGCCAGCTGAAAAATGGATTTGTGGTCAAATCCCATAGCCGGCAGCTTGCGTACATTAAACCATTTTACATCATTGGCCATACTCCCGGCTACCACCTGAAATTTAGCCGGATTAATCAACGCATAGTATCCCACTGCAATTACCCTGCCCCGGGGATCGCGGTTCAGTGCATCAAAAGAATAGAGCTGCTCCACGAAAACCCCATCCATACCCAGTTTGGTACGCAGGATGCGGGAACAGGTATCCAGAAAGGTTTCGTCCATCTGGAGGAAACCACCCGGGAGGGTCCAGCAATCCTTAAACGGTTCTTCCTTCCGGTTCAGCAGCAATACCGAGAGCGTATTATCATGATAGCCAAATACCACCAGATCTACTGCCAGGGAAGGATTTTGGTATTCATGAAAAGCTTTTTGATTTGTTTGCGTCATATTAACATGAAGGAACTACATTTTCGTTACATGACCAATTTTTTTGTAGGTACCGGGGAGATGATTATGCCGGAAAACACACGTCCCGCAAGCAGTATTCCGGCTTGCGGGACATGATTAGCTCAAAACTTAACCGCTACGCCGGCTTTCAGGTAGAAAGGCATGCCCGGTGTAAAACAAAGCTCTGAAACAGGCGCCTGCTCATTGCGCAAACGGGTGGTTGTTTCAAACTGCGCTTCGTTCCAGTTCACATTAAACAGGTTCTGCGCCTGCACCGTAAACTCCCAGCGTTTTTGTGTGTAGGCCAAAGCCAGGTCATTCACAAAGTAACCTTTGGCAGTGACACTGTTGTCTTCAATGGCAGGTCTTTCTTTCATGTAGCGATAACGCAGGTTGGCAGAAAACCCTATGGGCAGCTTTACCGCGATACCGCCGGTACTGGTGAGTACTGGCGCCAGCGGAATATAGGCAGTAGCTTTCGGCTCATCCACAAACCGGCCATGTGCATAGTTAATGTCAGCATCTACATACAGCCAGGACAGCGGCTGATAACGGATGCTCAGGTCTGCACCCATTCTTTTGGTTTTGCCGGAAGGTTCTACCACGGCTTCATCGCCTACATACACAAATTCCTGTTGCAGATACAGGTACCACAACGCGGGCTGGATGATCAGATTCTTCGCCGGTTTCAGGATAACACCCAGGTCGCCGCCTACCGAATAAGGCAGGATATCTTTCCCCTGCTGCTGCATCACTACCCGCACATCATTGGAATGGAAACCCATCCCGGTTTTCAGATACCACTGCGCCACCGCGCTGGCAGTATACACAAAGTTCAGCTTGGGACTTACCCGGGTGCCCTCCTGATCCTGTCCGGCAGGAATGGATTGCAGCTTATCGTGGTAATTAAAGATGAAATGATCGATCCGTACAGCCGGGTTAATCATCCATTTGCCTTTCCGCCATTCTATTCCTGTGTAGGCCTGCAGGTTAGTTTCCATAGCCGTACCGTAAGCCTCCCGGTTCAAGAGGGAATCCCGCTGGTAAACATGATTCAGTTCGAGGTTGTGGATATCATCCAACCTAATCCCCGCACCACTTTGCCAGGTAATATTGCTGTGCGGCAGGTTAAAACGTTTGGTATAGGTATGATCAAATCCGTAAATACTGCGATCATCTTTTTGCTGTATTTCATCACCATATACCGGATCATGCAGGAAAAAGGTGAAATCGGAATACAGGTTAAACTTGTAACGGGAGTAATAGAAAAAACTCTGCCAGTCTTCCGTTTCATTGATCAGGCGCTTATAGGTCAGCGCAACATTGGAACGGGAGGTATTGCCTCCTTCTGTAGGATCAATAGATCCCCAGCGACTGATAATGCCATCTTTCACGGCTCTCTCCGGAATCTGTCCGGAGGCATTCCAGCCGGAAGTAAAGGTGGAAAACTGTATACCGATGTAATCCTTTTCATTCAGCCACTGGTTGTACTTTGCCAATACATTTACCCGGTTAAAGTTTTGCCGCACATCAAACGGGCCATTGGTATAATTATACTCCGTAGCGATGTAGGCATTTCGTTTACCGGCATCTTCATTACCCAACAGGTTAAACATCCCTACGGCGCGCATGGTGTTGAAAGCGCCGCCTTCCAGCTTCACCATATTATTACTGATATGGTTATACGTAGAGAAGTTTACATAACCAGCGGTATTCAGATCTCCTTTGTCTGCATAATAAGCGCCTTTCCCGAAATCAATTCCTTCAATGGTTTCCGGGATCAGAAAGTGGAGATCTGCATATCCCTGCCCATGCGCATGGGATACAATATTCACCGGGATGCCGTCTGCACTGACATTGATATCGGTACCATGGTCACAGTCGAAGCCCCGCAGAAATATCTGCTCTGCTTTACCACCACCGGCATGTTGTGCGATAAACAATCCTGGTACTTTACGTAACAGATCCTGCGCCGTATTCACCGGCGTCATTTTCAGATCTACGTGCATGATTTCTTTTTCAATACGCGGCGCATTCACCACAATTTGCGTCAGGGGTGTTGTCATCACCCAGGTATGACTGGTATCCTCCGGTGGTGCTGCCTGTTGGGCAAAAGCCACAGAACAGCCCACCAATCCGGCTCCCAGTAAAGCAAGTTTTTTATGCATCATCTCTTCTACTATTATTTTATAATTTGTATTAAACCAGCCAGGATGCCGGCAACAGCCGTTTCACCAGCAACGTGATCCACGATGCGGCTACAAACGGAAAGGTTAACACCGATAAATTCATTTTCAGCAATTGTATATCTATCAACACTGAAAGCACGACCGACAACAGCACAAAAATGCCATCCCGCGGCTTATTGCCGGAGAAAGCGATGGCACACAACACGGCATTAAAGCTGAACAATCCCATGTGGATATCCGGCACAGGTTCTGCAAACTGCAGGGAGATAAAGGCTCCCAGAATAGATCCCACTACGCCATACAAGGCTGCCACAGGGGCATTGATAAATACGGCGATGAAAAATATCAGGCCGGCCAGCACGCTTCCCTGAAAAATCACTTCTCCGAAACCATGGGTAGATAAGGTAAAATCGTCATTCACCGGCAGGCTGGCCACAATATCTGCGGAGTCTTTCACCACCCATACATGATGAAACAGGTATAAGCAGATCCAGGTTACGACAATGAAAGGGAACGTAAACCCAGGTATGTTCCAGGTAATGAGGCGATGCTGTAATACCGTGGCCAGTATAGCCCCCACAACAATAGCTACCCAGATAACTGCTACCGGCTGAAAATAAAAGGTAAGTGCTACGCCTACCAGGGTAGCGCTGAATCCGTATAAGCCGGCATTGATTGCTTCCGGATCATAACGCAGCAGCTTTGCCGTAAGTGTGCCGGTTACCACAGCCAGCAAGGCCCCCAGTCCCATAATGGTGGAGTCGTAAAAGATCCCCACCAGGAAAAGCAGGCCAGTCCAGGCGTTGCTTTGCAGCATGATCTGCCCTACCCCTCTCAGAAAAGAGGCGCCGGGAAATAAAGTCCGTTCATTCATCTGTAAATATTTTAAACCAGTGCAGGAAGATGGCTGATTACCATCCCAGGAATACCATACCGATGCCGCACAGCGTAACTACTGCGCCACCAATGGCATGTACATAGCGTTCCAGTTTATCTGTTTTAATAATTGAATAACCATAACATCCTATCAGCACCATCACCAACATCGTCAGCGTTGTAAATACGGCAAAGACACTGATCAGCAGCACTACTTCCAGTACGGAGCGATGCGCCCCGGAATAAAACAGCAGTGGTACCAATGGTTCACTGGGCCCCATCACAAAAATGGCAAACAGGATCCACGGCGTTACTTTCACCCGTTGTTGCGGATACACTACTTCTCCGTGTTTATGTTCATACACATAAATATCTCCACCTTCATATACATCAAAATGTTTGTGTGCTTTGTTCAGCCAGGCCTGGCGCAATCCCCACAACAGGTAAATCAATCCGAATGCCAGCAGACACCAGCCGGAAAGATTGCCTCTCACATCCTGGAACCAGGTTAATTTAGACAGCTGCCATCCCAGCAACACGCCTATCAGGCCAATTACCACGGAGCTGAAAATATGTCCGAAGCCACAAAGGATGGTCCACAAAATAGTTTTGGACAACCGCCATTTTTTGGAGCGGGACAATACAATAAACGGCAGGTAATGATCCGGCCCTGTTGCCGTATGCAAACAACTGATCGTTACGGCCGACAATAACAAGGTGGTTAATCCGATATCCATATTCCGCTAATTATAATTTCCATAAATATTGTTGCACTTTACGCAAACAGTTGAACAACTGTTCTCCGCCATTTCCCAGCAATCGTACTACTACAGCCCGCTGGCCGGCAGCAGATACACCCACAGCGATGTCTTTTTCTTCTTCCAGCAGCGCGTGTATGTCGTCCGGTAACGCTTCCAGATTGGTCATACCCGTATCCACATAAAACAAAGTACCCTGGTGCGTATAGCCTTCCATTTGCCCGACAGCCGCCATAGATAATAGTTGTGGCTGCAGCAGCACATTGTCTTTCAACAACAGTTGTTCGTGATGATAGATCATCGTTACATTCTGAAAATGCTGAAAGCGGAATACCTCACCGGAATGTTTGCGGCCGCAGGTAATGATTTCGCCTAACGTCAGCCGGCAATCATCTGCCATCCGGATGATATTACGTCCTTTGAAAATGGCATTTTCATGCGGCACCACAGGATGCTGTACATAACTGAACGTACTGTGTTCCTGCAGCTGAATATACTGCTCCTGCTGTGCGCCTTTACGCATATTAAACAGACGCTGATACGATTGCGACTGTAACTGGAAGCGGCTATACGGTTCTGCCGTCAGTGTTATTTCATAATGATCCCCATCCAGTATACCTGGTGAAGAACTCATCACCATGAGGTATAAAGCAGGATCACTTTTATGCTCTCCCACATTAGCCACCCGGAACGGACGGGTAAAGAAAGTATCTTTCAAATAAGACCTTCCCTGTTTAAACCCACTGGTAATGGATAGCTTGTTAATCATCCGCTTTGCTTGAAAAATTATTGATTATCTTACCAACGCCGGTTCTGCCACTTCTTCCAGCAAGGCATATTTTTTAATCCAGCCAATCACAGTATCCAATCCTTCCAATGACATCAGGTTGGTAAACACGAAAGGTTTGCCGGTCCTCATTTTGCGAGCATCCCGTTCCATCACACCCAGGTCGGCGTGTACATATGGTGCGAGATCTATTTTATTAATCACCAGCAAATCGGAGCGGGTAATACCAGGGCCTCCTTTACGCGGGATCTTATCACCTTCTGCCACATCAATCACAAAAATGGTTACATCTGCCAGGTCCGGGCTGAAAGTAGCAGACAGGTTATCGCCTCCGCTTTCAATGAGGATCAGCTCCACTTCCGGAAACCGGATCACCATTTCATCCACTGCTTCCAGATTCATGCTGGCATCTTCCCGGATAGCGGTATGCGGGCATCCGCCTGTTTCCACGCCGATGATACGCTCGCGGGGTAATAAGCTGTTTTTTGTCAGGAACTCCGCATCTTCTTTCGTATAAATATCATTGGTGATCACACCCATGCTATAATGATTCATGAGTGCACGTGACAAACGTTCTATCAGCGCTGTTTTACCGGAACCTACCGGTCCGGCTACGCCTATCTTTACATATTTTCTTGCTTCCATTTTCAGTATTGTTTAATCGTTACGACATATACAAACGCGTGTACAGTCTTTCATGCTGCATACAACGGATATCAAATCCGATGTTGCAGATACCTACCAGCTCCCGGTCGAGCTGCAGCGTATTTTCTACCAGCTGTTGCATCACCGGTTGCAGGGCAAACAAGATATCCTGCCCATCCAGTTGCCCGAGGGGCACCAGTTTCACGGCATTGGTAATCATGCCTACGGCGGCATTGTAATAAAATGCGAACAATGCCTCCGGCAATGGAATGCCCAGTAAACAAGCATACATCCCATAGGCAATACAATAGTGCCCCGCTGTTTTTTTCTGCTGCACGGCGGTAGTAAAATCTATGGCCAGCGGATAGGATTGTTGCCGGTTGAATACTTTCATCAGCCGGATACCCAGCTTCTGGCTGGCTTCCCGGATTTCACGGGGCAGCTTCAACGCAGTCACTTCTTCATCCAGCGTCAGCAATGCCGGCAGCGATGCCGCTGTTGTTGCGGTATAGGCAAGACATACAAACGCCGCATCATTATATTGCAGATTGGCCGTCAGCATCTGTTGTACATAGGCATGTGCCGTGGCTACATCTTTTACCATTCCTTCCTGCACGTAGGTTTCCAGTCCATTGGAATGGGAATATCCGCCGATGGGTAAGGTAGGATCGCTCAACTGCAACAGGTGCCCTAAGAAAGGATGCTTCATACGAGTGCTTATTGTCTGGCTGCCAGGCCAATGATTTTGGAAAAAAGGGAACTGCCGCTACCATGCTGATGTGGCTGTACGTTGGCATTCAGCAGATTGGTCAGTCGGGTATGTTCCTTTGTGGTAGCATATCCGCTGGCGATGAGCCAGCGGAATATCGGTTCTTCAAAAGGAATCAGTACCTGGTCCTGCTGTATAAATACCGGCAGGTGTTTGTTCCCTATTTCATAACAAACACTCCCCATTTCCAGCAGCGATCGTGGTGTGACCACAATCGCATCACTGGGCAAAATATCTACCGCCACTATTTTCGTATCGTTCCGATACAGGATATCGCCTTGTTTCAGCCGTTGTCCTTCTTTCAGAAAACGAATACCGATTTCCATACCGCCCTGTGTATGCTTACGCAGGATACGTTTGGTGGTTTCAAACCACTCCAGGGATAACAGGTCTATCTGCAGGCCGCTGGTATCTGTTGTGTCCAGGTTACCGATGATGGTATCTATAATCATGTCAGGTGCATTAAAACAGGAAATAACGTTGTGCCAATGGCACAGTATCTACCGGCTCACAGGTAATCAGTTCACCGTCTACCCTTACTTCGTAGTTTTCCGGGTTGACTGTGATATCCGGTGTTTTATCGTTGTGGATCAGGTCTTTTTTACCAACGGTTCTGCAGCCGCTCACCGGCAGCACTATTTTTTCCAGGCCGTATTCCGCTACGATGCCTTTTTCCAGGGATACCTTGGATACAAAGGTGATACAGGTTTTATGAATGGCTTTGCCGTAAGCGCCAAACATATTACGCAGGATCACGGGTTGCGGCGTTGGAATAGAGGCATTCGGATCGCCCATTTTGCTGGCGATGATCATACCGCCTTTGATAATCATTTCCGGTTTGGCGCCAAATAAGGCCGGTTTCCACAGCACAATATCAGCGAACTTCCCGGGCTCCACAGAACCTACATAATTGGCAATACCATGCGCAATGGCAGGATTGATGGTATACTTCGCCACATACCGTTTCGCCCGGAAGTTGTCATTACTGCCAGCTGCATCTTCTGGTAAAGCGCCCCGTTGTTTCTTCATTTTATCCGCCGTCTGCCAGGTACGGGTAACGACTTCGCCTACACGCCCCATGGCCTGTGAATCGGAACTCATGATACTGAATACGCCCAGATCATGCAGGATATCTTCTGCAGCAATGGTTTCCGGACGGATGCGGGAATCTGCAAACGCCACATCTTCCGGTATATTTTTACTCAGGTGATGACATACCATCAGCATATCCAGGTGTTCATCGATGGTATTAACCGTGTAGGGCCGGGTAGGATTAGTAGATGCCGGCAATACATTCGGATACATGGCCGCTTTGATGATATCGGGTGCGTGGCCGCCACCAGCGCCTTCTGTATGGAAGGTGTGGATCACGCGGCCATTAATAGCCGCCATGGTATCTTCCAGGAATCCGGCTTCGTTGAGCGTATCTGTATGAATGGCTACCTGCACATCGTATTGATCGGCTACCTTTAAGGAGGCGTCTATTACAGAGGGCGTAGCACCCCAGTCTTCATGAATTTTAACGCCTAAAGCGCCCGCTTCTATCTGTTCGGCGATGGGTGCCTCCGTTGCGCAGTTACCCTTACCGAAAAAACCCATATTCATCGGAAACGAATCGGCTGCCTGTAACATGCGTTCCAGGAACCATTTGCCGGGTGTGATGGTGGTGGCATTGGTGCCATCTGCCGGGCCGGTACCGCCACCAATCATAGTCGTTACCCCGCTGAACAAAGCTGTTTCCACCTGTTGCGGGCTGATAAAATGAATATGTGTATCGATACCACCGGCTGTTGCGATCAGGCCATCGCCGCCGTGTACTTCTGTAGAAGCGCCGATGATCATATCCGGGGCGATACCATCCATGGTATCGGGGTTACCGGCTTTGCCGAAACCAACGATCTTACCATCCTTGATACCCAGGTCTCCCTTTACAATACCCCAGTGATCGATCAGTACGACGTTGGTAATCACAAAATCCAGTACGCCCTGATCGCGGGTAGCTGTGCTGGACTGCGACATACCATCACGCACGGTTTTACCACCGCCGAATTTACTTTCGTCACCATAATGGTTGAAATCCTTTTCTATTTCAATAATAATATCGGTATCACCCAGCCGTACGCGGTCTCCTACAGTAGGGCCGTACATATTGGCATATTTTACTTTATTGATCCTGAGGCTCATCGTTGTTCGTTTTTAAAGTGGCGTACTTCCAGCTGTGCCATAGCAGCTGCTTTATCGGCTTCAGTAGTGGTATCGCCGTTGGTGAGATTATTAATACCAAAGGCTTTGCGGGCGCCGGCCAACGGCACCAGTTCTACTTCTTTTTCTTCACCGGGTTCAAATCGCACGGCAGTACCGGCAGCAATATTGAGGCGGGTACCAAATGCTTTGGCCCGGTCAAAACTCATTTTACGGTTTACTTCAAAGAAGTGGCAGTGGGAGCCGATTTGCACGGGGCGATCGGCGGTATTCACCACCTTTATGGTCACAGGCGTACGACCGGCATTGCAGATAATGTCGCCGTCAGCAATAAAATATTCTCCGGGAATCATGTATGCGGATTTAGTTGTTAGCGAATAGGATCATGTACGGTCACCAGTTTGGTACCATCGGGAAAAGTGGCTTCGATCTGCACATCATGAATCATTTCCGGGATACCTTCCATCACCTCTTCCCGTGTGAGGAGGGTAGCGCCATATTGCATTAGCTCTGCTACGGATCTTCCGTCGCGGGCAGCTTCCATCAGGTGGCTGCTGATGTAGGCAATAGATTCCGGATAATTGAGTTTAAGGCCGCGGGCTTTGCGTTTTGCTGCCAGCTCACCTGCCAGGTGCAGCAGCAGTTTTTCTGATTCTCGGGGAGTTAAATGCATACTATGATATTTGTAAATAACAAAATACAGTGCAGGGATGGCCCATACAATGGCTGAGCAAGCCATCGTTTATGGACATATCTGTGACGGAAATTTCAATAAACAGGAGTACGGGAGCCGGTTACCTCATGCAGTAGTAGCGTAGGTAACAACAGCAGTACGACCACAGCCAAGTGCTGCGCTGTTGCATGAAAAAAGAGAAAACTTAAGAAAGGGGAAGAAAAGGAATACGGATGGTGTGGAACAGAATATAGCGTGGTGGAGGCTCTCCGGCTATATGTGTATCCAGGAACATACTACCTGCCAGCATTGGTTTTTCGGCAGACAGGAATAAAGATTGGTAAAACGCCGTCAGCAAGCCAGCAAGGCGGCTCAGCTGATAGGTAGTAGCCACGGTATCGGTATCATCTACACTGTCAGCATCTTTCAGAATGGCTAATAAAGCGAAGATATCTTCCGGCGCCATCGCAGTGAGTGTACAGTTGGCATCCTGGCTATTCCATACTGCCACACGGTCTTCCTGATGCTGCCACGAAACGGCGGCAAACGCATTGCTTTGTCCTGCTAAAGAAAAGACGGCCAGTAAGAGTGTGAGTATAATATGGTAGGCGGATATTTTCATTCGTTGTGTACTACCTGCGGAAATTGAGTCTGCAAGGTAGCTATTATCAAAACCCTGAAATAGCACAAATCCTGAATTTATTGTCATAAATTACGCCTGCATAGGGAGGAAGCATATGAAGTCATCTGTCAGATTATTCACCAACTACGAATATAAAAAGCTTTTTCTGCCGGGGCTTTCGCGGCAGATACTGCAGAATGATTCCAAATTGCAACTATACCGCATCGAAGATTATTTAAGGAACATTGTAATACCGGTATTGCCTTACCGTACCTCTTTTAACTTCCTGATATTTGTTACGCAGGGCACTATCGTGCAGCAACTGGAAGCAGCTGCTCATAGCATCACTGCCAATTCCCTGCTGCTGATCAAACAAGGAAGTATTACCGCCACCCTGGAAATATCTGCAGATGCCACAGGATATTTTATGGTATATGAAAATGAAATCATCAACAACCTCTCTCTCAAAACCAATATCCGGCATTTCTTTTTCTCCTCCCCTTTTGCAGTGCTGCCTGCTGTTACCGTCAAGTGGCTGGACAGCCTGCTGCAGCTGATTGAAACAGAACTGAGCCTGGCTAATGGTTCCATAGACATTGCCATCTCATTGTTTCAGTCCCTGCTGTCGAAAATCATCCGGCAGGAGCGCACCGGTGAACAGGCACTGACCAGAAGCCTGGAAATTGCCTTTCACTTCCGGGAGCTGGTACAGCAGCATCACCTGACCCAGAAGTCGGTATTGTTTTATGCCCATCAACTCAATATTTCAGAAAACTATCTCAACAAATGTGTGAAAGAAGCCACCGGCAAGCCGCCCAAGCAATGGATCAATGAGATAGCCATCCTGCACAGCCAGATCCTGCTGCAGGATCTCACCCGTGATATTGCCGGTATCGCTTTTGAAATGAACTTTCAATCTGCTTCCTATTTCACCCGGCTGTTCAGGAAAATCACTGGTGTATCGCCATCAGATTACCGGAAAAAAATCACTCATAGCTGAAAATTAAACAGCGGGGTAACCTGACCGGCCACCCCGCTGCTTCCTGTAACCTACCGGCTATTCTTCTCCGCTGTTTTTCAGTTTCATCAGCAAAGTGTAGGCTTGTTTTGTTACCAACTGTTTACCGGACAGGTTTGTTTTTATTTCCGTGTATCCGTTATAGTTAGTGCCTGTTTCCACCGGTGTCATTACAAATGTATCTGCTGTTTTCGCTACAAATACAAAGGATTTGTTTTCCCATTTCACCAGGGCATCATCTGGCACTGCCATTACCTGTGCATTGTCCAATGCGATTTCCCCGTTCATAAACATGCCTGGCAACAGGCGCTTGTCGTACTTTTCAAAGTGGCAATGTACCTCCGCGGCCCGGTTATTATCCAGACTGCGGGTAATGAGGTGAATAGTGGCGGTATACTTTTCACCGGCATTGGCATAACAGGTTACTTTTTGTCCGGGTGCGAGGCCGGCCACATCTTTTTCAAAAACGGTGAGACTCAGGTGCAGGTCTGCCGGGTTTATCAGCTCAAACAACACCTCTGTAGGACTTACATAACGACCGGTATTGACATTTACTTTCGTCACATAACCACTGATAGGCGCGGGTACACCGATACTACGGGTGATATGCTGTGGCGTAAGCCGCTCTGGTGAAATGTTGATCAACCGTAACTTTTCCGCTAAGGAACGCAACATCACCTGCTGGCTTTCATACTCACTTTTTACTTGCTGGAATACTTTATCGCTGTTTGTTTTGGTTTCGTTCAATTCCCGCTGGCGTGCATAGTCTGCTTCCAGGAAACGCAGCCGGCTGGCAGCTACCAGGTAATCCTGCTGGAGCTGGATGTATTGCTGGTCTTCCATCACCGCCAGCACCTGTCCTTTTTTCACTTCCATACCAGGTAACAGCTGCATCCCTTTCAGGTAGCCACCCATGGGAATGCTCACCGATACAATATTCTGCGGCGGTACATCCACCACACCATTTACTTTTAATACGGTATGCATATCCTGCTGCGTCACTGTTCCTACCGCAATGCCGCCGTTCTTAAACTGTTCCGGTGTCAGCTGTACTTCGTTGGCGACTACCGGTGCAGTGGCAGCTTCCTCCCGGGCAGCGGGAGCCGGATTACACGCCAGTAAAAAGATATATGCTGCTGTGATAATAATAAATCTCATAAAAAATAAATTAGTTGGTAGCACTCAGTTTTTCAATGGTAAAAGCAGACTGGTTTAATTGTTCTACTACAGCGAAATAATTGTTGCGTATTTCCAGGGCCTGATTAATCAGGATTACCCATTCCAGATAGCCCGCATCACCGCCTTTCAGTCTTTTATCGGCGCCTTCCATAATGGTAGCGGCATTTTTCAGCAAGGTGGTATGATAGGTATCCAATAATTTACGGTAACGGTTATACGTACTTAAAGCCTGTAGTAACTCAGTAGATAGTTGTTGCCGGGTGGCAGCCAGCTCTTGTTGCTGTTGTTGCAGCAGGATATTCGCCGCTTTGATACGGGACCGTTGTCCGCTGCTGAAAACAGGAATAGCAATACCCGCACTCACAGCAGAAAAACGGTGGCCGCCGTCGAAATATTTCTCTTCCTCTCCTACCCGTTGATAACCGATGATGCTCATATTACTATAGCCCAGGTTGAAGTCGGGCAATAACCGGCTTTTCTCCAGCTTAAATTCCTCTTCCCGCTGCAAGAGCTGCTGTTGCTGCAGTACCAATGCCGGCGTATGTATCATGGCAGCGGTATCGGGCAACAGCGAGAGCGGATATACCAGACTATCCATCGCCGGTACCAGGGCATCGGACGTATTTAAAAGCATCCGGAATACCTGCAGCAGGTTATCATAATCTGTGCGCAGCATTAACAACTGGTTGGCAATCTGCCAACGCTGGTTTTCGGCAGTTGTTTTTTCCAGCGCATCAATATCACCTGCCTTAAAACGCAGGGCAGATTTCTGCTGGAAGGCACGGTAAATACTATCTGCTTCCTGCAGCAGCTGCGCTTTGTATTGTAATACCACCAGGGTATAAAAGGTTTGTTTTACCTGCGCTTTCAGTTGTATCCCCCGCTGTTGGGTAGCTACTTCGCTGATGCGGGTATTGAGCAGGTTGATATTCCGCTGATGTTTGTATACCGTTGGAAACTGAATACCCTGAGAGAGCGTGAAACGGTTATCGTTGGCGAGGCTGTTGACTTTACCATATTCCACCCCCACATTTGTTTTATCTATGGAGAGATAACTTTTTTTCAGTGCCTGATGGTACTGCTGTTCCAACCGGGATACCTGCATATGCAGGTTCTGCTTCACAGCCATATCCAGGGATTGTTGCAGGGTAACTACCTGTGCAGCCGATTGCTGCGGCATGGCCAGTACGAAACCGATAACAGCCAGGGCTGCTATCTTTCCCGGTTTAAAATATCCGAATCCTTTTTCAAACAAAATGTATAACACAGGTAATACGAATAAAGTGAGTAAAGTGGAGATAATCAATCCCCCAATGACAACAGATGCCAGTGGTTTTTGTACCTCAGCCCCCGCGCCCTGGCTTACTGCCATCGGGATAAACCCGAGCGAAGGTACCAGCGCTGTCATCAATACCGCCCGTAGTTTGGATTTAGTAGCATGTATGACAATCCGCCGGATGTCTGTCCAGCCCTCTTTTTGCAGGCGGTTGAATTCCGTGACGAGTAAAATACCATTGAGTACCGCTACCCCGAACAAGGCAATAAAGCCTACGCCGGCAGAAATACTGAAAGGCATGTCCCGTATCCACAATGCCAGTATGCCACCGATGGCCGACAGCGGAATGGCGGTGTAAATCAGCAATCCCTGTTTTACAGAACCAAAAGCGAAATACAACAACAGGAAGATCATCAGCAATGCCACAGGCACCACGATGCTTAAACGTTGTTTCGCAGCTGTCAGGTTTTCAAAAGCGCCGCCATATACGATCGTGTAACCGGCAGGCAATTTCAGCTGTGTCTGTACTTTCTGCTGCAGCTCCTTCACGATGGTCTGCACATCACGGCCATTTACATTAAAGCCTGTAATGATGCGCCGCCGGGTGTTTTCCCGCTGGATCTGGTTAGGGCCTTCTATAGCCGCCACGGTGGCCACCTGTGACAAAGGGATCTGTGTGCCTTGTGCCGTCGGGATCAGTAAATTTTGTACATCTGCTATATTTTGCCGGGAACCACCGGCCAGCCGTACCACCATGTCAAAACGTTTCTCTCCTTCATATACCAGCCCGGTGCTTTGGCCAGCGAAAGCCGTATTCACGGTGCGGTTTATATCGCTTACATTCAATCCATATCGTGCCATGGCATCCCGGTCGTATTTAATGACCAGTTGCGGCATCCCCGTTACCGTTTCTACGTAGAGGTTCGCGGCACCATCAACCGTTTTAATGATATCGCCCAACCGGTTGGCATAGGCAGCCAGCGAGTCCAGGTCTTCCCCGAATATCTTACACACCACATCCTGGCGGGCGCCGGTCATCAGCTCATTGAAACGCATCTGCACCGGAAACTGGAAACCTACACTCACGCCCGGTACTACAGATAACGCTTTCGTCATCTTATCGGCCAGTTCATCGAAGCTCTTCGCAGATACCCATTCCTTTTTATCTTTCAGGATCACCATCATATCACTTGCTTCCAGCGGCATCGGGTCTGTAGGTATTTCAGCACTCCCTATTTTGGTCACGACTTTTTCTACTTCCGGGAATTTTTTCAGCAGGATGCCTGCGGTTTGTTGCGTGGCATTAATAGTGGTGTGCAGATTGGCGCCGGTCAGTAAACGGGTTTCTACCGCGAAATCTCCTTCTTCCAGTTCCGGAATAAATTCACCTCCCATGCGGCCCAGCAACCATACAGCCAGCACCAGCAATACCAGCGTACCGGCGATAATTCGTACCGGGAAACGCATCATCCGCTGCAAAGCAGGTTGGTAGCGCCTTTCCAGCCATACCATGATGCGGTCTGCCAACGTAGGCCGGTGATTGATTTTTTTGCTTAAGAACAAGGCGCTCATCATCGGCACATAGGTGACGGATAACAGGAAGGCGCCCAATATGGCAAAGGCGACGGTATAAGCCATCGGCTTAAACATCTTCCCTTCTATACCCTGCAGCGAGAGAATTGGAATGTATACAATCAGAATAATGATCTGGCTGAATACAGCAGAACGGATCATGGAACCGGTAGCGTTATTCACTTCGGCGTCCATGGTATCCTGATTTACCGCTGTCACCTGCCGGAAATGACGGGAGTGGGAAAACCGGTGCAGGATAGCTTCTACAACGATCACCGTACCATCTACAATCAAACCGAAGTCGATGGCGCCCAGGCTCATCAGGTTACCACCTACCCCAAATTTATTCATCAGGATAATGGCAAATAACATCGATAAGGGAATCACGGAAGATACAATCAGGCCAGCCCGCAGATTTCCCAGGAAGAATACCAATACAAACACCACAATCAAAGCGCCTTCGACCAGGTTGGTCTCCACTGTTTTAATGGCATTATTCACCATCTTGGTACGGTCCAGGAAAGGCTCTATCACCACACCTTCGGGCAGGGATTGTTGTATTTCCGCTACCTTCTTTTTCACATTTTTGATGACAGCAGCGGCATTTTCGCCTTTCAGCATCATCACCACGGCGCCGGCTACTTCTCCTTTATCATTGAAGCACATGGCGCCATACCGGATGGCCGCACCATATTGTACTGTCGCTACATCACGTATCAGCAGTGGCATACCGTTATCCAGTGTTTTCACCACTACTTTCTCAATGTCTGCAATGCTGCCGGTGAGGCCTTCACTGCGTATATACAATACCGTGGGGCCTTTCTCGATATAGGCGCCACCGGTATTTTCATTGTTCTTCTCCAGGGCGTCAAATACTTCCGCGATGGTAGTATTACTGGCTTTCAGCCGTTCCGGCACCACAGCTATTTCATATTGTTTCAGCTCTCCACCGAAACTGCTCACATCTGCTACGCCCGGAGTGCCCAGGAGTTGTCGCCGTACCATCCAGTCCTGAATGGTACGTAGTTCCATCGGCCCGTATTTCCCTTCATATCCGGCTTTCGGGCGTACCACATACTGGTAGATTTCGCCCAGTCCCGTTGTCACGGGAGCCATTTCCGGTGCACCGGCGCCGGCAGGAATTTCGCGCTGTACCTGTTGCAGCCGTTCAGCGATCTGCTGCCGGGCCCAGTATACATCTGTTTCATCATTAAATACAATTGTGACCAGTGACAGGCCAAAACGGGAAAAGCTCCGGATTTGTTTCAGTCCGGGAATATTACTGCAGGACTGTTCTATCGGGAAAGTGATGAGTCGTTCCACGTCTGGTGCGCCCAAAGAGGGAGACACGGTAATCACCTGTACCTGGTTGTCGGTAATATCCGGTACGGCATCTATTGGCAAACGGGTCACTTCAAAGCTTCCCCAGCCGATCAATGCCAGCACAAAAAGCCCAATAATCAGCTTATTCTTTACAGAAAAGCCAATAATGCGGTTCAGCATAATTTATTGCGTTAAAATAGGATCAAACAATTCATTCGTATGCGGCTGGTGAATGCCGGCAAACGATCCATAAAATCAGGCGGTATGAAAGGCTCAGGCCTGGGGAGGTTGTATTAATACCGATAAGGCAGGATCGGGCAGGTAGCTGTCTTTCTGTATCGGATAATCCATCACTATATTTTTACATTCCTGTAAACGGATGGTGACAGCCTTGGCCAGCGGAATAAATGTCTGGTGAATGGTGTGGGCATCTACCTGCTTAAAAGGTAGCTTATTATCCTGTTCTTCATCATTATCATCCATATCTTCTCCCCAATAGTGCATGCACAGGAATTCTGTCACACTAATATCGCGGTTAAGCTGCTGGTGATATAAGAAGTGGCTGAACAACAGCGGAATCTTCAGCAATTGATTAAAAGCGGCATTGTGCAGGACAAAAAGAAGCAATAATATGTAGACTCCTTTCTTTCTCACGGGGGCAAATATACTATAAAACAAAAAAGGCGGTGCCAAAGCGCTGCCTTTTTTGTTTTAGAACCGGATAAGATTATGCCGGTCATCAGATAACCTACAACTGTTACACTGTTAGTAACAAGTCACAAAGGTAAGTATCGGCAGGCAAACAAGGTACAGTGGTATCCCCGAGGAAAGCACTGTTTTTTAATTACTTATGGCCTGTTCTCGCCCGGCCATGGCAATGGTTGGCCAGTGGCCTTTAATACAGGCATCGGCGCCTTCCAGGCCTGCAGCCGCTGCGACAACAGCCGCACCAAAGCAGTGGTACGCTGTGGTTCCTGTGCAGCCAGGTTTCGCTGTTCGCCGATATCGGTTTGCAGGTCATATAATTCTGCCGCGCCGGTGCGCAGGTCATACACTACTTTCCAGCGGCCCTGCCGCAAAGCGCTTTTATAGTTGATGCCAGGCCCTCCTTCCGGAATCCACTTGTTGGGATAATGCCATACGAGGGCGCGGCTACTGTCTGTATACGCCGGATTGCGCAATATGGGAACGAAGCTGTTGCCATCCACCGATTGTACGGCGTTGTACAGCTGTATGCCCGCCATTTCCAGGATGGCAGGAAAAAAATCTTCGATGATCACGGGTTGGGTGGCTGTACTGCCGGCAGCCGTTACACCCGGCCATTTTACCAGCATCGGTTCCCGGATGCCGCCTTCATATACAGAGCCTTTACCGGCACGCAGCGGCGCATTCTGGGTATGTAGCTGCCCTTCCCGGGGTGGAGCCAGGCTAAGCCCACCATTATCACTCATAAACAGGATGATGGTATTACCATCTATCTGCCGGGTACGCAGGTAGTCCATTACCGTACCCAGACTTTGATCCATTCCTTCGATCATAGCGGCATACTTTGCCGCAGTACTGTCCAGGCCCTCGTTCAGGTAACGCTGATAGTATTTCCGGTCGGCCTGCAGCGGGGTATGTACGGCATAATGTGCGAGATAGAGGTAAAATGGTTGTTTCCGCTTAATCGGTTCATCCAGTGTTTTGATGGCTTCCCGTGTAAGGGCTTCTGTGAGAAAGGTGCCGGTACCATAATATTCTTCCAGGTCAGGTACTGCCTGGGCGGTAGCCTTCCCGGACATGTTACCATAGTTTTCTTCCGACAGGTAACTTTGCGGATGGCCAGCCGCATGACCGGCTATATTGACGAGAAAGCCCATATTATAGGGGTTCGCGCCGGGTGTACCCATGGCGCCCCAATGTGCCTTGCCGGCATGAATGGTATAGTAACCCGCTTCCCGGAGCAATGCGGGTAACGGGGTGGCATATACGGTATGGGCAATACCCCGTACGGGACTGTAGCCGTTGGTGTTCCAGGATGCCGGATGCAAGGTTTCATCCGGTACATCGGAAGAAACGTCCTTACGCGGAGACGTC
The DNA here is from genome assembly GCF_025989125.1 of Chitinophaga nivalis. Lineage (NCBI taxonomy): Bacteria > Pseudomonadati > Bacteroidota > Chitinophagia > Chitinophagales > Chitinophagaceae > Chitinophaga > Chitinophaga nivalis. The sequence continues at coordinate 7,628,330 of NZ_JAPDNR010000001.1, forward strand.
CAGTTGGTGACGCCATGATGGGCGGCATTCATCCCCGTCAGCATGCTTACCCGGGAGGGGGTACATACCGGCGTGGCGTAAGCATTGGTGAATTTCATTCCTTCGCGGGCCAGCCGTTCCATATGGGGTGTATGAAAGCGTTTATTCGTTGCCGTTACCTGGTACCAAAACGGAACGGAGGAGTCTTCCCAGCCCATATCGTCTACCAGAAAGACAATAATATTAGGCGGCCTTTTAACCGGCCGGGGATCTTTGAACTGTGCATAACTGCTTATACACAGACAACAACCCAGCAGCAGCAACGCGTTTTTTTTCATGTCCAATGCACTTATTTTACCTGTAAGGTATTCATCTCAACGGACATATCATACACACACCCGGCGCCTCATCCGTGAAATCATGGGCTGGCAGGATACAATTCCGCTTTCTTTTCTATATTTGCGGACGTTATATTGCCCCCGCAGTAGCATGTGAACTGTTTAACCGAAAAAAACTCCGTTACCATCATGAAAAGATTATTATTGAGCGCCGCTGTTTGTATGTCATTGCTGACTGCAACCGTATCCTGTAACGACAGCAGCAAAAAAGGCAATGCCAGCGGCACCGCCGCCGAATATGAAGACCAGTCCTCTTCATCTGCGAACAACATTATTGAGTATACCAATCTGATTGTAGACCTGTCCAACAAAAACAACGACTACGTCAATACCTTAATGAAATACGTGGATAAGGCAGAAAAAGGATTAAAAAATCCATCTGATCCCTTTGCTTTCTCCGGTATGCTGACCCCACACAGCTTTCCGACTTTCAACAGAAACTCGAAAGTAAAGGTAGATGAGCCTGTGAAAGACCTGAGCAAAGCCGATCAGCAATTCTTCAAAGAGAAAGTCACCAGCTATATCCAGACCTATAAACAAATGGACTCCAGTTACAAACAACTGAAAGACTATCTGTCGGCGCAGGATTATAAAGACGACAAAGGTGCGAAAGGCAATGCGCTGATCAGCGATATCCGTAGCCATGCCGAAGCCTTACAGACAGAGAAGGTGGTACTGATGAAAAAGGTAAGTGAAGTGGCAGATGCCAGCGAAATCATCATCCTGAAGGATAGTCCGCTGAAAACCTATATCCTGGCCATGAAAGAAGATATGAAGTCTATCAGCGACTTTATAGCGATCATGGAAGATGGCGCTGCCTCTTACGGTAAAGTGGCAGACAAAGCGCAGGCAGCATATGATGCATTGGAAAAAGCACAGGCCGCACATGCGAAAATAGATATGGACAACGCCACCAAAGCGCATAAAGAAGTTTCCTACAACAGCTTTTATGACGGCTTCCATACTTTCCTGCTGGATGCACGTAAAATTATGCGCGACGCCAAAGAGAAAGGCAGTATGCCGGATTATATTGTCGAACAACTCAGCCGGAGTTACGATAACCAGGTATCCCGCTATAATACTTTCAATCGTTAAAATAAAGAAACCGCAGCCAGGAATAGCTGCGGTTCTTTTTTATCAACTCGTTTATCGTTTCAGACTCACATCGTTCTTAGTGGCAAATTGCTGTAAGGTAACAGCAATCTCTTTTTCGAGCGCTTCGCCACTTAATTCCTTGTTGAATGCTTTTTTCTCCAACGTCATCATCACTTTGTATAATGGTTCGTTGTTAACTTTCTTTTGTAAGTTGATCGTTGTATTGGTGCCATAGACTTTATCCCATCCTTTGCGTACCAGTGCCCAGAACTGTTTGTTCTGTTCCCACCAGTCTTTTGCACTTTTACATTTACTTTCGTCGATACGTGCATAGGTATTCACGCCTTTTTCACCTACCAGTACCCTGTCTTTTCCATTTTCCCGGATCACTTTCAGGTTGTCCTGCTCATGTACAGAACCTTTCGCGGTAACCTCGTGGTGATTGGTACGGTGCAATACATTGTAGTCTTTACGGGTAGTGTATTCGCGGCGCGGCAATGGGGCATCGCTGCTGCTTTCCCAGTAATGACGGCCATCAGCATGTACCCAGGTAGCAGAACCTTCATAACGCGGTTCATCATCTACCCCAAATACTTTCTGTGTCCACTGGCCTTTTACCTGTGCAGCCGGCAGCTGTATTTTTTTCCATTGGTTGTCCTGTTCATAAGCAAGCAGGGACTGATTTTCGTATTGCCAGTCTTCTGTCCAGTGCTTGATGACATCGCCATCAGCAATCAGCAGATGCTGCAGTACAATACGGTTGTTGCTTTCATCGGCTACAGTAATGTATTCGGTCGCATCAATGATCTTGTGGTATCCTTTTGGTTTGTAGGTGCTATCTGACGGAAACGTTTCGGTGTATTCAAAAGTAACGTCGTGGCAGCCGCACATATCTTTGATAGCTGCTTTGTCCTGTTGTAATTTGTCGTTCCCCTTTTTCTGGGCAATGGCGCTAAACGAAAGGCAGGCGCCTGCAATGGTGAGTGTGATCAATCTGTTCATGACGATATTGAGTTGAGTTGGTGAAACAAAAAACGATTATTTGAAATTGCGGCTACCATCTGCCTGGTATACATATCTGAAACTGTAATAACGGCTGGGAGCAGTAGGATTTGCAGGTGAAGGAGCGTCTTTATAATAACTGAATACTTCCAGTTTAGCGTATTTACCGTTGGCCGTTTTAATCACAAAAAACTTACCTGCTACCGGTGAAATCAAATGGGTATCCATGTTATAGGAATACCATCCGGTGATCGCCTTTGTAGGACCATCTGTTGCATAACCTGCTTCCGGTGCGATATACAGGTTATTGTATACGCCGGTAGTTACCTGTGCAGCTGCCTGACCAGGACCGCTGGTACCGCCGTTTACGATGATGGTAGTAGCCCGGAAACCAATATCCCATTTGGTAGTAGCAGAGTCACTGTTCGGAATAATTTTATTTTCTGCAATGCTGAACAACGTAAAGCTTCCTTTACCGGCAACATCCGCATCCAGGTTGTTATACGTATTGGCAACAATGGTATTTGCAGGCGGCGTAACAGGTGGTGGCGTAGGTGCAGGTTGATCATCGTCCTTTTTACTGCAGGAAGCGAAGAGGGTTACTGACAAAGCGAAAGCCGCTAAAAAGAAAGACTGTTTTTTCATATAGCTTATTAATTATGATTGTTTAAATGATAAAATGTCCAGGTAAGTGCTACGGAATACAACCTGCCGGGTAACGTGGAAATATGCTGCGGATCCGTATAATTAAACAGGTTTTCTATCGTGCCTTGTATGCGCAGCTGATTGCGGAACAATGATTTGGCTGCAGCCAGGTTCACCGTCGTATAGCCGGGAACAAACTCGCTTTTGGCATCGGGGGTATTATTCCCGTTGTCATCTGTAAAACCATATTTGCTGCGGTACAGTACCCGGGCATTGGCGTCGATACCTAGCCTGGACTGGATAAAGGACAGTTTCAGATTGGCAGTATGGTGTGAACGGTTAAACAGTCCAAAGTATTCCTTGCGTTCCATCGCACGGGTTTCTTTCGTTTTTTCGTCTACCGTATATACTTCTCCCTGTTTTACCTTGTCGAATAATTCATTGTCGCGGGTACGCAGGTACTGATAGCCACCGGACAGCTGCCAGTTTTTAAATAACGTCTGGCTCAGCTCCGCTTCTGCGCCATAAGTCGTGATGCTTTTCACATTCACATAACTGAATACACGCTGTCCGTTGGTTTTCTCCGCAATAGCGCGGGTATCTATCAGGTTATTTACTTTATTATAAAAGAAATTCACTTTGGCAGTGGTAGTCTGGAAGGGCTTCCCCTGTACACCCAGATTATAGGACCAGGAACTTTCTGCATCCAGGTCTTTTAATTGCTGCGGGTCAATGTTCAGTTGTTTGATTTCCCCTTTTGCCTGCATTTCTTTCAGGATATCCGCGGCCAGTTTGGTTCCCGCCACGGTATAGCCTACCGCGGCATTATTGAAGTGCAGGTATAACTGCCGGAAATCCGGCGCCCGGTAGCCACGGCCGGCGGATCCCAGTATCCGCCAGTTGGGCAGGAAATTATAGGATATGGATAATTTAGGACTAAACTGAGATGGATACTGATTATGGGTATCGAAACGGCCACCCAATAAAATATTCCATTTATCGCCGGGTTTCCAGTTTTCCTGCAGGAACAGGTAACCGGTATTAAAAGCCATTTTTTCATCATAGCGGGTAGCTTCCAGCGTTTCATGCACATAGCCTACGCCGGCAGTCAGCTGATGCTGCGGATGCAGCTGCCAGTCTGCCTGGTATTCCGGTTTCAGGTATTGCTGCGTGAAATAAGAAGCATCATACACACTTTGATCATGCTGATACAACATATCTTCTTTCGTCGCATAGCGCGAATAGTACAACCGCAGTATCTGGGAGAATTTTTTGTTGGGGGTATTCCGGATATGCAGGGATACATTCGCATCCTGCTCTTTTCCTTTATCATCTACCATTCCTTTCGACTCGGAGAAAACACTGGTGTAACGCTGATCATATACCCGGCCGGAAAGAACGCTCTGCCACTTGTCTGACCAGTCCTGCTGCCAGCGCGACTGTACCGTGAGTGCTTTAAAAGGAGATACAGTAGGCGTGGTGCTTTCCTTTACCAGGCTATACCCATCACTGTGATAATAATTGGCATTTAAAGAGAACAACCCTTTATTAAAAGGTATTTTCGTACCCGCGTCGAGGTTATAGGTATTATTAGTACCATACCTGCCGGTTACACTGGTAACACCTTCTCTTTTTTTGGCAGAAGTAATAATATTAATAACACCTGCCATTGCATCGCTGCCATATAAAGAGGAAACGGGTCCTTTTATAATTTCTATCCGTTCTATATTACTTACTACAATCCTCGACAGGTCGAGGGTGCCGGCAGTACGGCCAATCATCGGTTCGCCGTCCAGCAGAATCAGGGTATATTCTGCTTCCAGTCCCTGCATTTGTATACCCGTACCATGATTGGCAGTAACAAACAATCCGGTTTGTTCTGCCAGTACCTGCTGTAGCAGTACGGCACCCATAGACTGAATCTGTTCTTTTTTGATAATGGTAACCGGTATAGGTACTTTATTTACCAGCTGTTCATTACGGGTAGCGGTCACCACTACTTCCTGTAATGCTTTGCTGCCGGTCGTATCGGATTGGGCAAACAAATCCCCTGCCCGCATTACACAGGTCAAAAGCAATAAATATTTATACATCTTATAGTAGTCTGAAATTGCGAGGGCAAAAGTACTGACTTGCTAAGTTGAAGACTTACGCAATAAGGAAAGTTATTTACGATATGCGGAAATTCATACTGCCGGACTGTAGCAGTAAAAATGCTTACTATAAAGCATCTGCAGTGCCCCCCTTCCCTGTTTCCCATCGATACAAAAAAAAATTTCCGGAGCGAGGGGTAAAAAAGTGAACCCCGTGTATATACTATTTAGCATCGATGTAGCAACCAGCAATAAAAGTTTCTAACCCGCAATCCTCTCGGACTGCAGCCAGGATTTTTTTGCCTTGTAAAACCCAATCCATTCAAATTTTAATTCTATCACACTAAACAAAAACCATTTTATGCAACCCAAAATCATTCCTTATCTGTTTGGCGCCTGCTTCCTGTTCAGTATTTTCCTGACCAGTTCCTGTTCTAAAAAAGATAACAACAACAATCCCACCAGTGGTGACACCACCCGGCCTGGTGGCGGTATAGAAAAAGGCGCGCCGGAAAAATACACCAAAAAAGCAGTGGTAGAAGAGTTTACCGGTACCTGGTGCGGATGGTGTCCCCGCATGCCTGTTTTGCTGGACAAACTGCATAGTAAGTACCCCAACCTGATTGTTACCGCTTTTCATGGTTCGGATGAATTTTCCATCACCAAAGATGTATTAAAGATAATATCCGATAAACTGGGCGTGCAGGGCTATCCTTCCAGTGTATTGGAAAGAACGGCTTTCATCGACTGGTATGATAAATCAGATAAAATCAATTTCAGGCAGGCCGATTCAACAGTGAACACCTTTTTTGCTAAACCTGCGGTACTGGGAGTTTCGCTCAATACCGCTGCCAGCAATGGTAACCTGACCGTTACGCTTAAAGTAGGACTGGGACAAAACCTGTCTGTTTCCAAAGCAAAAATACTGGTGTATGTAGTAGAAGATGGCCTGACCGGTGCTCCACAGGCGAATTATTATGCAGAAGCATCCGTAAAAGATGACTACAAAGATGATCCGGATTTAGGTTACCTGACCAAGTTACCTACTAAAATCACCGGGTATGTATATAACCATGTTATCAGAAAAGTGCTGACAGATGCCAAAGGAGATGAATTACCAGCTGACTATAAAGTGAAAGGCGCTATTTATACCAAACAATATACTGTAGACATCAGCAAATACCAGGCAGCCAAAACACATATTGTAGCCCTGGTATTTGGTCAGGATGATGAAGGAAAAATTATAGAAAACTTCAACGCACAATCTGTACTCGCCGGTCAGTCTCAGTTATTTGATTGATCCTGTATATAGTATTGCTGCCATCTTTTACGCTCCGGCAGCCGGTATAGCCCGGACTCAGGCAACACATGACTGCCGGAGCATCTTATCGCCTTAAAACTGTCGTATGAAATCAACTACCCGCCTGCTGAGGGCCGCTATCATTACCCTGAGTTGCTGTATAGGAACCATCACCACGGTCATTGCACAGGATAACCGCAACAAATTACCCAACGTACAGGTCAAAGACCTGGAAGGTAAATTAGTGAATGTCACTACCTTCTCCAACAATCAGAAACCAACCATCATCAGCTTCTGGGCTACCTGGTGTAAGCCCTGTATTACCGAACTGGAGTCTATTGCCGAAAACTATGACGAATGGCAAAAAACAACCGGTATCAAAGTCATTGCTATTTCTATTGATGACGCCCGTACCAACGGCAGTGTAAAATCGATGGTCACCTCACGGGGATGGACATACGAAATATACAATGACTACAACAAAGATCTTTGCCGTGCCCTGGGCATCGCCAATGTGCCCTATACCATTGTACTCGACGGAGAAGGCAAGATCGCAGAAAAACATTCCGGCTACAATCCGGGTGATGAATATCAGCTGCTGGAAAAGGTAAAAAAGCTTTCCCAGACAAAATAAACCGAACCTGCTTCCGAAAAGCACTTTCAACCGTTCATCCTTTCACACTATCAGCTGGCAATTATTATGAACAAAAGACTATTGACAATCCTGGCACTCACAGGTAGCAGCATTACATTACACGCGCAGGAAATACCCGGCAAACTAAGCGGCGGACTGGAGTCGAACCATCAGTATTATGTGACCGACAATGCCACCGATGCCAAAGCACCCACCGATAAGATAGGCAGTAACAGCTATTTCACCCTGAATTATACGCTGAAGAATTTTTATGCCGGCATTCAGCTGGAATCCTACCTGCCTGCACTGGTAGGATATCCCGATGGATTAAAAGGTACAAAACTCACCCATCGTTTTGCAGGATACCGGACAGACAAAATTGATATTACCGCCGGTAACTTCTACGAACAATACGGCAATGGGCTGGTATTTCGTTCTTTTGAAGAAAGACAACTCGGTATCGATAATATCATGGATGGGGTGAATGTACATTTCACCCCGCTGAGCAGTATTCGCTTTAAAGCTTCCTACGGACTGCAACGGGTGCTGATGGAAAATGGCGAAGGTACCGTACGGGGCGCCGACCTGGAACTCGATCTGCTGGACCTGTTGAAAGTTCGGCGCAAATGGGGCGTTACCATCGGCGGTAGTATTGTAAACCGTTTCCAGCAATATACTGGTGCAACAGATGATTTCCCTACCGCCGTCAATGCCTACTCCGCGCGACTGGGACTAGACAATGCCCACTACCGGCTGCAGGTAGAATATGCCGGAAAAAGTGCAGATCCCAACCTGATCAACAAAGACATTTACAAAAAAGGATCGGCCTTATATATCGGACAGTCCATCACCACCAACAAAGGGCTGGGCATTGACCTGGCTTTCCGCCGCCTGGAAAACATGGACTTCCGTTCCGACAGATCGAAAAAAGATAATATCGCTACCCTGAATTATCTGCCGGCACTGACCAAATTATATACTTATTCCCTGCCCAACCTGTATCCCTATGCGGCGCAAACGATGGGGGAAATAGGTGGTAAGGCAGATATCTATTATACTTTCCGAAAACATACCCCGCTGGGTGGCCGCTATGGGACCCGGCTTTCTCTGACAGCTTCCCTCTATCGCGACCTGGATACTTTCCGCGTCAAATCCAAAGAGGGCTATACGTCCAGTTTCTGGCGCTTTGGTCCTACGGAATTATACCGCGATGTAAATATCACAATGGAGAAAAGATGGACACCTATGGTGAAGACGATCTTCTCCTACATGAATCTTTTATACAATAAAGGATACCTGCTGGGGCCCGGCTATGGCATGGTACACGCCAATGCCGCCATTGCGGATGTGCTGCTGAATTTCGATAAGAAACATGCCCTGCGGGTAGAAGCACAGCACCTGTGGACGCCGGATGATGAAAAGAACTGGGCGGCACTGTTGCTGGAATACAGCTGTGTACCCGGCTGGTCTTTTTTTGCAGGCGATATGCTCAACTACCAAACCAAAAGCATACACTATTACAACATCGGCGGCGCCTATGCCTACAAAGCAGCCCGTATATCCCTGAGCTACGGCCGGCAACGGGAAGGCTTACTGTGCGTGGGCGGCATCTGCAGAATTGTGCCGGCATACACCGGAGCAAGCTTATCATTTACCTATAATTTTTAAGACGCGGTTCAAAATCCAACAATTACGTGGTATGGTAACAGCGTATAGGCAAAGTAGTTAGCCAAACAGTGAACTCATGCTGTTACTATAAATTGATACCCCTGTATTTCTACAGGGGTTATTTTCATAGTAGTGCCAGCTCTTTCACGCAGGACTGCTGCATTCAGGTGATTTTAATTCCCTATTAATTTTTTTGATTGTATATTAGGAGTGAATCAGCCATAAAGTAATGGAGAATAATCCAATCAACGGGGATGCTGAACGTTGGCAAGCTTTCCGGACGGGTGATAAGGAAGCACTGGCATATCTTTTTAACACGTTTGTAGGCAGTCTTTATAATTACGGATTTAAATTTACGCAGGATGAAGATTTGATTGAAGATGCTATACAGGACCTATTCATCCGTTTGTGGACAACCCGGGAAAAACTATCCGTTCCGGCCAGCGTCAGGAACTATCTTTTAAAAGCATTCCGCCACCTGCTTTTCAGAAAACTCTCGCAATCACAGAAAATTGCAGCGTATGATCCTGAACTATTCTTTCTGGAAGCAGCGCTTTCGGCTGAAGATCAGCATATCCAAACAGAACACCAGCAGATGGAAACAGCCCGATTGCAAAAAGCCATGCAGCAGCTGCCTCCGCGCCAGAAGGAAGCGGTCTACCTGCGTTTCTATGAAAATGCGTCCTACGAAGACATTGCCCGGATTATGGGCACTACGGTAAAGAATACCTATAAGCATGTATTCCGGGCGTTAAGTCACCTGCGGGATACCCTTATTACCATACTCCTTTTATGTTTTTTAAAATTATTCTGACAGACAAGTATATGTTGTTGTCACAAATAAAAAATTACATGGGGTAAAATGCACCATCGATGTATATTATATAGAGAACAAAACCTGTTAATACCACCGGCCCGGATGGCGGGCAGCGAGAATGATTTGGGGATGTTGGCTGCCCGGAGTATATTTATAGTCCCAGTTTCTCCTGAAATGATATTATGACAGCGCAACGCACCTTCGCAGAATACCTTCGTTACGGCACGAACGATTTCCTGGCAGATGCATATTTTCAGGAATGGGTCAGGTTCGAACAACCGGCTGTTGCCACTTTCTGGCAACAATTCCTGGAGCAGCATCCTGAAAAGGAAAAAGAAGTACAGGAAGCCGCAGCCCTGCTGCGCAAACTGCGCTTCAAAACCCATACACCCGACGAAACACGGGTACAGCATCTATGGCAGGCCATAGATGCACAAACCCCACAGGTGCCTGTGCGCGCCATTTCTGTGCAGCTAAAACTCAAATGGCTACTGGTGGCTGCCAGTATTATACTGATCGTCACACTCGGTATCTGGCAATGGAGCAGAGAACAATATGTACACCTGGCCACTTTAAACAGCCAGATCTCTCACATAGTACTGCCCGATAATTCGGAAGTCATCCTGAACGCCAACTCTTCGATTAAATATGCCAAACACTTCGGGCTACACAATAAACGTGAATTGTGGATACAGGGAGAAGCCTTCTTTACCGTAAAACCGGCCCCCGATGCTGCCGCCTTCACCGTACATACCCCCGACCTGGATGTATTGGTAACCGGTACTGCCTTTAATGTATACACCCGTCATGAACAAACCCGGGTGGTATTAAACCATGGTGGTGTAAATATCCGGTTCACGGAAACAACACGCCCGGTCAGCAAACTCCGGCCCGGTGAAATGCTGGCATACCATACCGGTGATGATTCGTTGTTACAACAGGTAACAGATACCCTGCGTTATACCTCCTGGAAACAACAACGGTTTGTTTTTGTTAATACACCACTGCAGGAAGTAGCCCGCGTGATAGAAGACTTTTATGGCTGCAAGGTTATCTTCAAAGATCCGGAACTGACCAGCTACAAAACCACTGCTGACATGGAAATACCCGATATCAGCACATTGATCGGCATCCTGTCGAATGCACTCAATATTCACATCACCCAGGATGGCAACAATCTTATCCTGCAGAAAAAAAATACCTGATCCTATCCCCTGTTATCATCTACCTACAGAACAAGATAAAATATTATAAACTTTTGTGAACATCCGATTTGGATAACTGCAGCAAGCTTTCTAAATTCGGTAACTGATCATATGCCATAACAACAACCAAAACGGAGCGTAAATCGTAGACAGGATTTTTATTAAACCCAACCAACATGAACGGCATGCCGCACGTGCTTGTGTGCCCATCAACTAAATCGCGAAAAACCAACTTGTGACTGTTAACCTGCTACACACTAACACTTCCGGCATGGCTGCACCGGCTACCAGCCGCTGTAAAACACTGCACCTGCTTTTACCCGGCGCCGTGCTACCCGCCTGGTTATGCCTGTTGTATACCCTGCTGTACCCGGTCGTTACCATCGCCCAAACACAGCCCGCCACCCGCGTATCGGTTCATCTGCACCAGGTATCGCTGGATAAACTGATACAGGAATTACGCCGGCAGGTGGATTTTCAGTTTATCTACAGCAATACCACACAACCGCCACCCGGTAATATCAGCATCGACCTCGACCAGGTATCACTTTTCACCCTGCTGGATAAAGCCCTGGAAAAAACCGGCTGGGAATACCACCTGGAAAAAAAGCTGATCATCATCCGCCCGGCTGCTACCCCACCCACAACAGCCGACAGCAGCAACGCTGTGCCCTTGCCGGTTATTGCCCTTTCCGGCACTGTTACAGACCCCGATGGCACACCGCTCCCCTTTGTAAGTATCACGCTACCCAAACGCCATAAGGGTACCTTTACCAACGAACAAGGCGCTTATTCCCTGCAAGGGGCGCCCGGCGACCTCCTGGCTATCACCTGTGTGGGATACGAAAGCCGGCATCTCCGTATTACAACCGGTATGCCCACCAACATATCGCTGAATAAAAACCGGCAAACCATACCGGAAGTGATTGTAACCGGCTACCAGCAACTGAAAAGTCAGGAGATGACAGGGGCTGTTTATACCACTACCGGTGCGGCCCTCCGCACGCCTGGCATCAACCGTATTGACCAGGCCATCCAGGGCCGTATTCCCGGCGCCAGTGTGCAGTTTTCTTCCGGAGGAGTGGGCACCGCCCCCAAAATAAGAATCAGGGGCACCACTACCCTACTCGGTGACAGGGAACCTTTGTGGGTTATTGACGGCGTTGTCCGGGAGTCGCCGTTCCCGCACAAGACCGGCACCGAAACAGACATGCTGAGCGTAGCCGACCGCGCTGCCATGCAAGCCGGACTGAGTGTATTCGGTAACGGTATCACCGGTCTGAATCCGGACGACATTGCAGACATTACTGTGTTGAAAGATGCTGCCGCCACAGCCATCTACGGTACACGGGCCGGCAATGGCGTCATCGTTATCACTACCCATTCCGGCAAATCCGGCCCGCTCCGGATACAAGTACGCAACGACATAACGGTAACGGATAAACCGTCTTACCGCCACATGAACCGGATGAATGCTACTGAACGGATTGCCTTATCCCGCGAGCTGTTCGACAAAGGCATCGTATACCCCGATGATATATTGCCGCCAACCGGCTATGAAGCTTACCTGTTACAATTACTACATAAAAATATCAGCCAGGCCGATTTCAACCGGGAAGTAACCCGGCTGGAAAACAATAATACCAACTGGTTCAATGTATTATTCCGTAATGCGGTATCCAACAATACGCATGTGAGTTTGCAAGGAGGCGACAAATACCTGCACTGGTATGCCTCCCTGGGGCATACTGCAGAAAACGGCAATGCCATCCGCAATGATATGCGCCGCCTTACCACTGCTTTTCAGGCCACGGTAAAACCCTGGTCATTCCTGGAAGCCCGCATCAACCTGCAAACGGCCACCTATCGTATCCATGGTTTCTACGATGGCTTAAACCCCTATGAATACGCCTGGAATACCAACCGCGTCATCAGTCCTGACGAATTTTACTATGCCAGTATGGGCACCGCTTATAAACCGGCTGAATTCACCTTTGGCAAACAACCACTCCGCTTTAATTTTCTGCATGAACTGAATCATACCGGTAATGTCAGCAACAGCAATTCCGTAAATTCTTCGATACTGATCAAGGCAAAAATTACCCGATGGCTGCGTTGGGAATCGCTGTATGCTTTTGGCTATGACGCCACCATCAACCGGCGGCATGCCGATGCACAGGCTTTTGCCACCGCACTTTTACGGGGCGCCAACTACGAAGCAGTACCCGGCAGCGATACACCGGTAGCAGATTATCTCATCCGGCAGGTAGATTCGGTCCGGAAAAAAAGCAGTACCTGGCGCAACACCCTGTACTTCCATTTCCCGGCAGGTGGTGGCCGGCATGATATCGACATCATGGCGGGTACTGAAATGCGCACCAACTTATACGAGGGCTTATCGTACAATGCCAAAAAAGCTATCACCGACAGTATACTCAGTAATAACGTCAACTCCGTTTTTAATTTTCTTTCATTTTATGGGAGTATCGCCTATGCTTACCGCCGGAAATATATGGTGAGCGTACATGCGCGTACCGATGCCTCCAACCGTTTTGCCACCGGCTCGCCGTATCGGCTGAATCCTGTATGGTCTGCGGGGTTGCGCTGGAATATGTCGCAGGAACCCTGGCTGCGTACACAACACTGGCTTAGTCAGCTGGCCTGGAAATTTTCATTCGGCTATCAGGGCAATACCGTGGAATCCATCTCTCCACACCTGGTGGCTACTAATGTTAATCCTTCCTTTGACCCCTATACCGGCCAATATTACCTGGGTATCAAAAACCTGCCTTATACAGACCTTCGCTGGGAAAGAACACGCAGTATCAATGCAGGTGTGGACATGGGTTTCTTCAGCAACCGGTTCCGGGTGCAGCTCGACTATTATCAAAAAATCACGGCCGACGTTATCCTGAAACAACAGGTACCCGAAGAATATGGGCTGCCGGATTCTTTTGTCAATGGCGGGGAAATCTATAACCGGGGCTGGGAGCTACTCGTCAACTGGGTACCGGTACAACGTAAAAATATCACCTGGGAATGGCAGCTGATACTGGCCCGTAACGATAATGAAGTACGCAACACCCGTTCAGATGCCCGGGTCGTATCGCTGGTCAACGGCAACGCCATCGTCAATGGTAAACCGGTGGGCGGGCTGTGGTCCTTTCCTTATGCCGGCTTGTCCCCCCGGGATGGGCAGCCGCTCTTTCGTTATCTCGACGTGGATATTGACCGGGAAAGGTTACTGCATGGCAAACCTACCAGCTACCTGGTGTACAGCGGTAATACCGAGCCTGTTTTTTCCGGCGGCATCAACACACAGCTGCAATACGGCCGCTGGTCGCTGGCTGGCAGCTTCACCGCCCAGCTGGGCTATATCATCCGGCTTAATCCGCTGATGCAGGGAGCTTCCGCCGGATATGCCCGGCCACCGGCCCCCGACCGGAATGTAGACCGCCAGCTGGCTGACCGCTGGCAACATCCCGGTGATGAAAAATGGACAACGGTGCCCTCTATCTATTCGTTCCAGTATTATCCTTTCGTGTATTCGGTAGGAAAATATTTCGGCGACCTGTCACTGAGTAAAGACGGTACCAATTTATACCCTTATGATCTCTATAATTATAGTGACCAGATAACAGTAAATGGCAGCCATTTGCGTTGTAACTATATCACGGTGGGCTATGAACTGGTACCTAAAAATACTTCCTGGTTTAAATCGATTCGCAGCGCAAGGCTTTCTGTCAGTGTTAACAACCCGTTTCTGATAGCAGATAAAAGATTAAAAGGACAGGATCCGGAGATACAACGGATGTCGGTTACCGAAAATACCACGGCACTGCCCCGCTACCGGAGCTATGTTATGAGTATCAACGTACAGTTGTAACCGGCAGCGGCATCATTCACACATCATATAACTGTTACCATAACATGCTAAAGCTTTCTTCATATTATTTGTTGGGATGCCTGCTTATTTTTACCGGCTGCCGCAAATTCCTGGAAAAAAATCCGCAGGATGAATTTGTGCCGGCAACCGTTAATGACCTGCGGAAGATATTGGCGCAGGAAGGGTATCCGGCCGCCAACCGTTCGCTGCATCCCTATGTATGCCTGCTCGATGATGATATCAAATGTGTAGGGGAAGATATGGATGCCGGCAAATGGAAACAGGGCAAATCCGCTTTTACCTGGAGCAAAACCATGTACAGCGAAATGCAACTCAGCGGCGACAGCGATACCGACAGCTATGCCAAATACTACCAGCGAATCAAAGGCTGCAACGTGGTACTCGACAATATTCCCCTGGTACAGGGCTCCACAGCCGATAAAAATCAGCTGACAGCAGAAGCGCAGGTACTCCGGGCTTACTATTACCTGATGCTGGTCAACCTCTACGGCCGCCCCTATAACGACCGGCAATGTTCTCCCGATCAGTCGCCGGGGGTGCCGCTGGTGTTATCCGGCAAAGTAGCAGATGCCTGCCTCCATCGCAATACGGTGGCAGAAGTGTATGCACAGATCACCCGGGACATTACCAACGGATGCGCCTTACTGGAAGCCTGCAGCAATACTGCCGGTATATTTTGTATCGGGAGACAGGCCGCCTGGCTGCTCGCCGGCCGGATCTTCCTCTATATGGAAAACTGGGATCAGGTGATCCGGTACAACAACAAACTGCTGGCAGAAAGAAGTCAGCTGGAAAACATGCGCTACTGGGCCATTAAAAGATCGCCGGTCGATTCCCAGCAATGTTTTCTGAATCCGGGTAACAAGGAAGTCCTCTTTTTATTTGGCTCCGTGAAAGAATATAATTTACTGGAGATAAATCAAATGGGGCGCGCTCCCTATTATTACGCCACAGATGAACTGACGGCACTCTATGAAAAAGGGGATCTCCGGGCAGATGTTTACCTGAATATCTGGAAGATCACCGGCGCCTTCTCCAAGGTGAACAGCCAGGCACATATGGGTAAATCCTTCCGGCTCTCCGAAGCCTACCTGAACCGGGCAGAAGCCGCCAGCAGGGCCTATGCCCTCAATGGTAACCGCGCCTTACTGGACCAGGCGATCCATGACCTTAATACCCTGCGGCAGGCACGCTTCAACACCACTTATTATGAGCCACTCACAGCTGCCGGTTTCCTGCATCAGCCAAAGAAAATATTGCAGTACTGCCTCGAAGAACGCCGCCGGGAACTGTGCTTTGAAGAACACCGCTGGTTTGACCTGCGCCGGTATGGTATGCCGGCTATTACCCATTTCTATTACCAGGAAAAAAACAGACAACCCCTGGCCTATCATCTGTCAGAAAAAAATCCGCGGTATGTATTACCGATTCCTGATATGGCACTGGCCAGAAATCCTTCCCTGGAACAAAATCCTTAAATCATGACCGGCTCCATCAGATTATACCTGGCCTTGTTGTTCGCCTGCCTGTGCACTACCTGTAAAAAAGAACAGGCTGCCTTGTCGCCGACGCCTAAAGATTCGCTCTTCTATCCCTTACCACAGGGCAACCAGGCCTATGACCGGCAGATCATGCAATGGTACCGTACCTATGGTACCTATGTGCTTTACCGTTACAGTAAAAAAGATTATCAATATGGTTTCACCGGCATTTATCCGGATGCCATCATCGTTCAAACGGCCGACACCACTGCCTTGCCGGCAGCCGTTGATTTTTTGCAACGATATTGGTTTGATGATTATCCGGTTGATTTTCTGCGGAAATTCCTGCCGTTTAAAATACTGCTCGCCGGTACCATCATGGCATCTTCCGATGGCGCCGATACCACCGATACCCCTATTACCTCTCCATTCTATGGATTGGATTACATTGTTGTGCCGCAGATAGATGCCCGGTTTCCAAAACTATCTGCCAGCCGGAAGCAGGCTTTGAGAACAGCCCTCCACATCACCTTTCTGCAATCTCTTTTTTTCAGTGTGGATGGCTTCACCCCACCGAAGCTCACGCCCCCACCGGCCTTCTTTGACATCAGCCGTTATCAGGAAACCAACCTGACTCCCGCCAACAAATACCAGTACGGCTATCTTTATCTGGATAAGGACAACGGGCAATGGACAGCACCCGTCAAAGACATGGATTTTATGTATTTTCTGTATACCGTAGTGAGTACGCCCGGCCCCGTGCTGGAGGCCACCTTGCTTTCACCACATACAGATAAAAATGGATTGATCCGGAAAAAATATGCTTGCCTGCTGGCTTATTTCAAAAACCAGTTCCATATTGATCTGCAACAAATCGGTAATCAATCCGCATAATACAGGGGGAGAGCGGAGAATGCGCAGCAGCGGCAATTTATAATTTTATTAAACAATTGAAGATCGCTAACTGTTGCATATATATGAAAACACAGCATTTTCCCGCAACTGAAAGAGGCCTCAAAGATGCAGGCTGGCTGAAAAGCAACTTTTGTTTCAGTTTCAGCGATTATTACCATCCGATGCGGAGTGCCTTTGGTACGCTCATTGCCTTCAATGATGATTTCGTTGCTCCCGGTAAAGGTTTTGGTATTCATCCGCATGTAAATACAGAAATCATTTCTGTATTGCTGAAAGGTAAAATGAACCATAAAGATACGCTGGGCTACAGTACCAAAATAGAAGCAGAATCCGTACAAATCATGAGTGCCGGCAGTGGCTTAAGGCATGAAGAGTACAACATCGGCGACGGCGAAGTCAATTTTCTGCAGATATGGATTGTACCGAAACTCCAGAATATCCATCCCCGTTACCAGCAACGGAGCTTCCCCAAAGAAAAAAGAAAAAACCGGCTGACTACCATCGTGTCTCATGAAGAAGGTACGGATCATTGCTGGATTAATCAGAACACCAAACTATCGCTGGGCTATTATGAGCATCCGCAACATATCCGATATACGCTGAATCCGCTAAACAAATGTCTGTTTATTTTTTCCATCGCCGGCAACCTCAAAGTACAGGATCAGGTGCTGCAGGAGCGGGATGCCATCGGCGTCTGGGAAGCCGCCGACATTTCGTTGCAATGCAGTGAACAGGCTGAATTCCTGATCATTGAAACGCCCGTAAATCAGAAATAATTCCTGTAGGTGTATTGACCCGCTTTTGTTATCTCCCTTAAAAAAACCGGTTATGTGGCCCCCCGCTCTTCTCTGGATACTCCGGAAACTGTTTGCTGAATTTATAACTCCATCTGTTAAATACGGTTCGGAATCATTAAATTTATACAACTGCCAATTAACGAATAACACTGACTATTTATGGGTACCGGCAACTTTAGTAATAACATCGGCTTTGAAGTACTTTTTAATCATGCTGCCATTGGCATATTGGTGGCGGATAGCAATCATCGGATTTTGATGGCCAACCCATTCCTGTTGCAGCAACTGGGCTATGCAAAAGAAGAAGTGAACCAGCTGCAACAGTCGCAGCTTATCCGGCATAGCCTCGAAGAACATTTTGCCATCCGGAAAGATGGTTCTGTATTTCCCGTAGAAATCAACGGCAGTACCCATCATAATGCCGACGGCCATTTTACCATTACCTATGTGACCGATATTTCCGACCGCAGGACTTCTGAGAATACCCGCAAGGAACTACAGATCAAGATGCAGGAAGCCGCGATTAAAGATGGCAGTCTGCAACGGATGAACAGTTTTCTCAACAGCCTGTGGAACAATACCGGCGCGATGATCATTGTGATTAATCCCGAAGGATATATCCAATGGTTTAATCCGGCAGCGGAAAGAATACTGGGCTATAAGGCCGGAGAAGTGATTGATGTATATACCCCGATGATCCTGCATGATAAACAGGAAGTGACCCAGCGGGCAGAAGAATTTTCCCGGCAGCTGGACCAGCCCGTAGAACCGGGATTAGAAACCCTAACGATCAAGGCTAAACTGAATCTGCTCAATGAGCATGAATGGCATTACTATCGTAAAGATGGCAGCAGTTTACCCGTATCCCTGACTGTTTCTGCGATCCGGGAGGCCGGGGTCATTACCGGTTATATTGGCATTGCCATTGACATGTCGGAAAGAAAACAGGCCGAAACCGAACTCAGAAGCGCCCTGGAAAAAGAAAGGGATCTCAATGAGCTGAAGTCGAGGTTTGTATCCCTGGCGTCCCATGAATTCCGGACACCATTAAGCGCTATTTTATCTTCCACCTATCTGATATCAAAATATGAAACCACCCATGATCAACCCAAACGGACCAAACATATCCAACGGATTATTTCATCTGTCAACATGCTGACAGACATCCTGAATGATTTCCTTTCTGTAGGCCGCATTGAAGAAGGCCGGATACAGGTACGTATCACTACCTTTGATATCGGCAAACACGTAGGAACGATCATCAATGAAATGGAAGGACTGAAAAAACCACTGCAAAACATCTATTACGCCCACCACGGTATTGCGCAGGCATACCTTGATCCCACACTACTCAAACATATTGTTATGAACCTCGTTTCCAACGCGATAAAATTTTCACCGGAAGAATCGGTGATCTCTGTACGCACGCAATGTGACCAGGAATACTTTGAATTATCAGTAAAAGACAAAGGCATCGGTATTACGGAAGAAGACCGGGTACACCTGTTCGAACGTTTCTTCCGGGGCAATAATGTCGCCAATGTACAGGGCACTGGTTTGGGTTTGCATATTGTGGCCAAATATGCAGAACTGATGAATGGTACCGTCACCTGTCATAGTCAGCCTGGCAAAGGCACCGAATTTCTGGTGTCTGTTCCTGTACCTCAAAACTAAATGCCAATGCAAACAATACTGCTGATAGAAGACAATACCGATATCCGCGAAAACATGGCAGAAATACTGGAGCTGGCCAACTACAGGGTGATTACCGCCAGCAATGGCAAAGAAGGCGTGGCATTGGCGCTGGATGCATTACCGGACCTCATTGTATGCGATATTATGATGCCGGTACTGGATGGTTACGGTGTACTGCACATGTTACATAAAAACAAAGCCCTGCAGGGTACGCCCTTTATTTTCCTCACGGCCCGCGCAGAACGGGCAGATATCCGGCGAGGCATGGAGCTGGGCGCCGATGATTATATCACCAAACCGTTTGAAGGCACGGAGTTGCTGAGTGCCATCGAAAGCCGCCTGAAAAGATGCGCTGAAATAAAACAGGAAAATATAACGGGACTGCCGGGACTGGACATGTTGTTATCCAATGCTTCCGGACACGACCTGCTGGCAGACCTGAAAGAAAACCGGCATGTAAACCATTACCAGAAAAAGCAGAATATCTACATGGCGGGCAACCGCCCGGATTCTTTATACTACCTGCTGCAGGGAAAAGTGAAAACGTATAAACGCAATGATGACGGCAAAGAGCTGATCATTGGTTTATATAATGAAGGAGATTTTCTGGGTTATAATGCCTTACTGGAAGGGGCCGTGTATAAAGAGTATGCAGAGGCCCTGGAAGATACTTCCCTGGCGGTGATACCTTATCAGGATTTTGAATTGCTGATTGGCAGCAACCCGGAAGTGCTGAATAAATTTGTGCAGTTACTGGCGCGGCATATGACCGAAAAGGAGCAGCAGCTGATAGGTCTTGCCTATAACTCGCTGCGAAAAAAAGTAGCGGAAGCATTGCTGACGCTCGATAAAAAATACAATGCGGCCGGCAACGAATCCTTTGGTATTGATATCAGCCGGGAGAACCTGGCTGCGGTGGCAGGTGTAGCGAAAGAGTCGCTGATCCGCACCTTGGGCGATTTCCGGGATGATGCGCTCATTACCGTCAAGGACGGACATATCACGTTGTTGTCGCGACAGAAGCTGGCCGATATGATTAATTGATGTCAGCGGTTTTCGGCGCCGAGGAAAGCGAAGAAAGAGGCTTTCATCCGATCGAATTCCATGACCATCAGTTGTACATCTTCGAACAGGTTTTCATACTCGTACGGCGACTGCTGTCTGATAGCAGGCAGGCGATTCAGCCAGTCCATTTGTTCCCGTATTTCGTGACGCAGCAGTACCAGTGCTTCTTCCTTATGCAGCATACTGGACTGAAACGTTTCGGCACTTTCCAGGAAAGTATTACTGGCAGGATGCTTCAATGCTTCCGCAAGCCGGTTAATCAGCAATGAATTATCCTGCCGTAATGTTTCCAGTAGTTTTAACCAGGAACGGCAGTGTTGTATCTTCTCCGGATCTTTTATCTCATCATTCTCCTGTCTGTACATAAGCATAAGATACTAGTTATAATATATCTGCCGTCCTTCCTGTCTTTTACTGTCTTCCCATTTGTCGAGCAATCCGATGAGCTGGCGTTGCTCTCCTGTCAGTTGCCGGATACCGCTGATCAGTTCTTTCAGTGCATCAACGTCGCAGCTGGCCGGAAACCCATAGGCATTATCCACGCAGGTTTGCAGGTATGCGATCACAGCGCGGCTATGAGAGATAAATTCCTTGATCAGGCGTTGTACTTTGAAATGTTGCGGACTACCCGGTTCTTTGCCGGGCATATCAGCCGTTTTCTTTTTCAGTACCGGTTTCATTTCCTGGTGCAGGTTTTCCAGCACCACAGACTGATAGATGTTGATTTCCCGGTAATAGTAAAGCATGGTGTCATTGAACTCCGGTGTCAGATCCGGGCAAGCCTTGATTTCTTCTTTACTTTCCCGGTAAAGGGCTTCCATCCTTTTAATGACGGCAACAAGCTGCGGAATGGCTGTATCCATAATTTTACGGTCTATTTCACTGGCAAAGTGCCCGTTGAAATCGTAGACATGCCGCTGTTGTTCCAGTACGGTCTTTACGCCCGAACGTGGGCTGTACTGCTTAAAAATAAAATTGCCGGACTGGCGTAAGCGTTTAAATGGGTGAAAGAGAAATCCTTCACAAAATTTGCGCTGTAAAGAGGTGGAAAAAATACCCGTAAACATATCACATTAATTTAAGGTTGGTAAACAACACCCAGCCCGGAGATGGCAGTGAACTGCATATTTAGACCGGACATTCCCGTTGTTGTTACTGAATTGTTCACTCAGAATTTTATCAGCACAAAATTACGGGCAGCTCCACTTCCCGGCAATGACGTTGCTTAATACCCCTTATGATTGTCGTCAGCTATACAGATGATGACCGTCATCGAAAATAAATTTTTAAATAAGCAATCATTCACTTATTTTTGCGGCCATGAGAGTAAGAGATGAAAGTAAAATTCAGGCTATTACGGCGAAAGCCATCGAAATGGTTGCCAATGATGGTCTGGAAAACCTGGGAATTAACAGGCTGGCAAAAGCAGCCGGTGTATCTCCGGCTACTATTTACATCTATTACAAAGACAAAGATGATTTGCTGACCCGTATCAGTGAAGAAGAAGGATTGAAAATGTGTTACTCGAGTCTGGATGGCTTTGATCCGGAAATGAGATTTGCCGAAGGCCTGTGGATACAGTGGAAAAACCGCGCGAAGTATTCCATGAACAATTACCAGGCCGCCCAGTTTTTTGATCAGCTGCGGAACTCTCCCTACAAGGAAACCATGCTCCGATCTGTAGCAGATGCTTTCAGGAAACCGATAACAATCTATCTGACGAATGCATTTAACCGCGGAGAAATTAATCAGATGTCTATGGAAGTATACTGGTCTATCGCTTTTGCACCTTTGTATTCCCTGATCAGATTTCACCACGATAAACACAATATCGGCGGAGATCCTTTTACATTGACCGAAGATGTGATGAAACAGACATTTGATTATGTTATTAAGGCTTTATTAAAATAGCCTTTTTTTTAGACCAATTCAGTAAATGAATGCTCATTTATAGCTTTATGGAAATACCAGCACATATCCTTATTTTTAAAACGAACATTGCCACCCCGCATGATCTGCAAAAAGTGAAACCAGTGTTGGATACCCAACAACAGATCATACAATGGACCATCGATCAGACGGATGTTGATTGTGTACTCCGGGTTGTTTCCCATCATTTTTCCTACAATAGTATTATTCACCTGATTACTGAAACAGGTTATGCCTGCATGGAACTTCCTGACTAAAACGGAAACTGTTTTTTTCACACTTAAAATCCCCTTACGACTAACGCTTATTTTATGAAAGACAAAGTCATTTTTTCGCCATACCAATACACGATTATTGCGTTGCTGGCACTCACACAATTTACAGTCGTACTGGACTTTATGGTCATGTCGCCATTGGGTGATGTATTGATGAAATCCATGCACATCGCACCGGCTCAATTCGGACTCGTAGTATCCGCCTATGCATTCAGCGCCGGCCTTTCCGGATTACTCACTGCCGGTTTTGCAGATCGTTTCGACCGGAAGAAATTACTGTTGTTTTTTTACGGGGGTTTCATTCTCGGTACTTTAAGCTGTGGATTTGCCCACACCTATCCTTTGCTGGTAGCGGCCCGTATTATTACCGGTTTATTCGGCGGCGTGATCGGCTCCATTTCCATGGCTATCGTAGCCGACCTGTTTGTGATTACACAACGCGGGCGGGTAATGGGTTACATGCAAATGGGATTCGGCGCCAGCCAGGTACTGGGTATCCCTATTGGCTTATACCTGGCCAATCTCTGGGGATGGGAATCACCCTTTTTTATGATCGTAGGCATTGCCCTCATCATCATGTTAATGCTCGCTGTAAAATTACAACCGATCACAGCACACCTGGCTTGGCAACACGATAAAAGCGCCTTTATCCACCTGTTGCATACCATCCGGAAAAAGAACTACCGCATTGGTTTTGCCGCTACTGCATTATTATCGCTTGGTGGCTTTATGATGATGCCATTTGGTAGCGCCTTCGCGATCAACAACCTGCACATCACTTCACATCAGCTACCATTGTTATTCATGATAACCGGAGTGGCCACCTTATTCGTCATGCCGATAGCCGGCCGCCTGAGCGACCGGATGGACAAGTTTCGGTTGTTTGCCTTCTCGTCCTTGTTCATGTTGATTGTGATCGTGTATTATACGCACCTGGGACCACATCCGGTGTGGTATATCATGTTCCTCAATATACTGATGATGGCAGGTATTATGGGACGTATGATTCCGGCGACTACCCTGGTCACCGCGGTACCTGAAATGCAGGACAGAGGCGCTTTTATGAGCATCAACTCTTCCTTGCAGCAAATTGCCGGCGGCATTGCCGCTGCCTTTGCAGGACTGATTGTTGTACAGAAAGATGAGTTCAGCCCACTGCAGCATTATGATATCGTAGGATGGATCATTGTAGGTATTACCATGATTGCCCTTGTGATGATATTCCGGGTGAACCAACTGGTGAAAGTGGCTGCGCCCCCCTCCGCAGCCACTACCCCGGATGATCCGTTAGCTGTGAAAGCCAGCTAAACGCCATCCGTTTAAAGCATACCGCCGTACACATTTTTCAGGAGTATATCCGTAAAAAATGTGTACGGCTTTTTTATGGCTGTATACCGGGATGATAATTCATACAGCGGAATACCAGAAACTTCCGTACCACCCGTCCCTGCATGGTAACGATAATAGGCGGCAACGGTTGTATACTGCTGAAGTAGGGTTGCAACGCGGTAATATCCGCCTGTTCATCCGTATCATCTGTTACATCCGTTAAAGAATTAATGAAGATGGCATTACTACCTTTCAGGGTTTGCAGATTGGTACCAATGAAATCAAACTGTAAGGCGCGCTGCCCGATAATGTTACGGGAATACACCATCTCTCCGAGATAGAGATGCAGCATCGCACTCGTTTTATAATCATCTGCAGAAAAAATAAAATCATCAGGATATTGCGTGCGCAATACTTTTGCCTGACGGCCCAATCCATCCCATCCGATCATGGTATCATCCGAATGAATAGGTACCGGATAAAAAATCACTTCTATGGCGAGGGCAGCATGTATGATTACGGTACCGATCCATTGCCAGCGAATAAATTTGTCGCGCAGCCAGCTACTCACCCAGATGATACCGGTAATATAAGCTGGCATCATCCAGTTTATCTTCACCCAATACACAGGAGACAACACAAAAAATCCTGTAAATATGGGTACAAAGAAAACCAGCAGAAACAACTGCGGTTCCGGAATACCCGCAATACGCCGGCGGTACCGGCGGATACACTTATATAGATAATACAACAACGCACCTAACAACACCGGTATCAATGCTGCTGCCTGATGTCCGATCACACCGAAAAAATCCAGCGGCCGGAATTCAGCGCCATCCACTCTTCCGGAAGATTGAAAACGAAAAGAGGCGAACTGGTTATCTACATTCCAGTAGACCACAGGCAAAATAGTGATGCCGAAAAACAGGATGCTGGCAGCAAACCACGGCGACCACAAATACCTGCGATACCTGGCAGACAACAATAAAAACAATACCGTTCCTGCCGGCAAAAACACGGCGGTATACTTACTGTCGAATGCAAGTCCCATCGCAATGCCCGTCCATATCCAATACCATTTCCTTCCTTCAAAGATGGCCCGGTATAATGCAATCAGGGATAGGCTCCAGCATAACAACAACGGTACATCAGGGGTAGATATCAGCGACACCATGGTAATCATCAATGTGGCATACAACAGCAACATCGCATTACGCGCGCGGTGTACAGACAGAAAACATCCGGCCAGCCGGTAAAACGCCAGCAACGTACCGGCAGTAATCAGGGAATCTGCCAGCTTGATCACAAAAACATGTCGTCCGAAAAGATCGGTAAAGGCACGGAGTATCCAGGCTATCGCCGGCGGATGATCGAAGTAGGACCAGGCTAAATGTTGTCCGTAAAAATAGTAGTAGGCATCCTGCGGCATAGGACCCATTATACCAATAAAAGAAAGTCGTAATAATGTAACAAAACAGATCGCGGCCGCCATCCATTTATGCGTAGAAAGGTACACCTTTAAGTCATTTACCCACGCTGATTTCCCCTTGCTCAATGCTGACAGTTATTAAAATGGTGACTAAAAATACATTCCTATATGACACCCGGATGATATCGTCCGGAAAGTATAAAATTACGCACCCTATCAATAAAAAAGCAATTTTATATCCGCACTATTTATAGTAATATTCCTCAGGGTCTTGACAGCGGCAACAGAATATGAAAAGCCGCGCCTTCTTCCTTATTACTGGTCGCATAGATGCGGCCACCGTGGTTTTCTACAATCTTCCGGCATAATGCCAATCCGATGCCGGTACCTTCATACTCCTGATAATTGTGCAAGCGGTGAAAAATAAGAAAAATCTCTTCTGCGAACTGCGGATCAAATCCTACTCCATTATCCTGTATAACGATGTGTGTATAAGGTTGGGTACTATAAGGCAGGGAATACTCTTGTACTTCTTCTGGTGTGAGCATCGCCGCCGTTAATTTTATTTCAGGCGGAATGCCTTTCCGGGTAAATTTCAATGCATTGCCGATGAGGTTATAAAACAACTGATTCATCTGCAGCGGTAAGGCGGCAATTTCCGGTAATGGCGCCGTCTCTATTACGGCATGCTGCTGATGAATCAATACTTCAAAATCAATATAAATATTCTGCAGAATGTCTTGCAGTCTGGTGGGCATAAATACCGCTTTACTGTTTTCCACCCGCGAGTAATCCAGCAGATCGCTGATGAGATGAGACATGCGCTGCGCGGCACCAGATATTTTGCCGAGATATAACTGGCCGGATGTATCCTGATGTGCCTGTGTTTTCTGCAAAATACCGGAGAAGGTGATAATTTTCCGCAATGGCTCCTGCAAATCATGACTGGCGATATAAGCAAACTGCTGCAGGTTGTCATTGATCTGACGCAGGCTTTTGTTGGCAGCAGCCAATGCCTGGGTACGGGTTTGTACCAGCTCTTCCAGCTGCATGGATGTCATCCGGTCCAGTGTGATATCCCGTGCCATCCCCATAATAGATTCCGGCTGTCCGTCTTTTCCTGTAATCACCATGCCCTTTGCATGCAGGATATGTTCTTTCTGCAGTGTTTTATTCACCACCCGAAAAGTACAGTCATACAACCCGCTGGTATCAATGGCCTGCTGCCGCAGGGCGGCCACCCGTTGCTGATCGGCTTCGTGTATGCAACCATGGAATACGGCCATACTGCAGGCTTCTGCTGGTAGTCCATACCATTCACTGATCAGGGGAGAATATGTAACGAATCCGGTCCGGAGGTTCTTGCTCCAGGTACCTAGTTCTGCCACATCTACCGCATTGCGGTACAGCTTTTCTGTTTCCCGCAGTTCCTCCCGGGCCAGTACCAGGTCGGTAACATTGACAGCTGTACTCATCACCCCATACAGTAATTTGCTTTCGTTATATAACGGTTTATAAATAAGTTTATAATAGCGGATATCCGGCTGACCTTTCCGCCGGATACGCACGGGGTCTTCTGTTCCTATGTAAGGTATCCCCGTAGTAAATACACCATCGAGCAAGGTGCTGAACACCTGACCGCTCAGTTCCGGTACCGCTTCCAGCAAGGGTTTACCGATCACACCGTTATTTTTATCCCAGATATCCAGCATCGCCTCATTGACCAGCCGGACACACATTTCAGGACCAGTGTATATTGCCATCGCCACGGGAGACTCCATGAGCAAGTCTCTATAGAATTTTTCTCCGGTACCATCCGGTAAGACAAAAGTTTCATCATCGCAGTGCAACCAGTGTGACGGTTCGGGAACTTTATATGGGAGGTTCATCGAATTAAGTTCTTATGCTTGGAATAATCATTTCAAATACTTTGTAGCGGCTATTCCTCTATGATTAAGCAGGAACGGGGAATTTTATACCCGTTTTCAGACCATATACCCGGTCCGGTTCCTCCTCAGACAGCGGCAACAACCAACGCCAGCTGTATTAACAGTACATTCCATTAACAGGCTGTAAAAAGACTCCAGGGATTAGTTTTCAGGAATCATGCCGCTTCCCCTTCTCTTTTGGATATTCCCCTGACAAAGCGTAGGTTTGCAGCCACAAATGGTTATGTCTGCCCCGCAGATATATTAAAAGGGAATCCGGTGTAAAACCGGAGCTATCCCCGTAGCTGTGATCCTGCCTTCTTCCACCTGTGCGAAGAAGTGTTTTTCCGGAATTCTACTATGCCACTGTGTGTCCGTTACATGGGAAGGCCTACCGGAAAAGCAGGAGAGCCAGAAGACCTGCCAATTGTATTTATTCATCAGCGCTTTCGGGTGAAAGGCCGGGGATGTAAGTCTTTATAAGACATATCTCTCTTCTTGTATTATTCGCACTCCCCAAGCGCTTTGGAAGTATAATCCATCATGTGTTTACTTAGATTTCTGCCTGTGGCTTCAGGTATATATTTGCTTATTGCCGGGAACGCCGTTGCGCAGACAACAACCAAAGACACGTTACGGGAAGTACGTGTAGACGCCAAACGAATACCGGCATACATTAACCCGGTTACGCCGGTACAAACGCTTACCGGCAAAAAACTGGAACGGCTCAACAGCCTTTCCGTAGGCGATGCTATCCGTTATTTTTCCGGCGTGCAGCTAAAAGACTATGGTGGCGTTGGCGGGCTAAAAACCATCAACGTGCGCAGTATGGGCAGTCACCATACTACCGTATTCTATGATGGCATGATGATCGGCAATGTACAGAACGGACAGGTAGACCTCAGCAAATTTTCACTCGATAATATAGCGGAAATATCTTTATACAACGGACAAAAAAACAACATCTTCCAGCCGGCCCGCGCCTTCTCCGCCGGTAACGTACTCTTTCTGCAATCCAAAATACCTGTGTTTAACGAAGGAGAAACCATACACGGTAAGGTAAGCGTTAAAACCGGTTCTTCCGGCCTGATCAATCCCGCCATTCTGTGGCAGCAAAAGATCAATAAACGTATAACCGCCACCGTTAGTACGGAATGGATCAACGCCAATGGACGCTATAAATTTCATCTCATCGGTCCGGACTACGACTCGCTCCTGGTACGCCAGAACGGCAACGTCAACGCCTTCCGTGCAGAAGCCGCCCTCAATGGGGTATTACGCGATAGCAGCACCTGGAACCTGAAATACTATTACTATAGCTCCGCCCGCGGCTTGCCCGGCGCTACAGTAGCCGGCCACTATACCTATGGGCAGCACCTGAAAGACCAGGACATGTTCGCACAGGGTACCTGGAGTAAAAAAATAAGCCGCAAATACAGCATTATGGCGAATGTGAAGTATAGCAACTTCTACAATGTATATACTGATCCGGAGTACCTGAACGAAGCAGGGTTTCTCCAGAACCGTTATCTGCAGCAGGAAGTATACGCCTCCCTCGCCAACAAATATACCTTTACACCGTGGTGGGAAGCCTCCCTCTCCGGTGATGTCATCGTCAATACCCTGAACGCCAACATCCAACGGTTTCCTTATCCCTCCCGCTATACCGGGCTCGTATCGCTCGCCAGCAGATGGCACTTCAAACGTTTTGAAATGCAGGGAAACCTCCTGGCTACTCTCGTGAATGAATCGGTGAAAGCCTACGAAGGCGCCGGCAATAAAAGAGAATATACGCCTGCCATTTCGGTTGCCTGGCAGCCATTGGCGCACCAGAATCTTTGGCTGCGGGCGTTCTATAAGAATATATTCCGGATGCCTACCTTTAACGACCTGTATTATACCTACATCGGCAACAACAACCTGCGCCCGGAATATGTAAAACACTATGACGCCGGGTTCACCTATACCAAAGCATTCCGTGGCAGCTGGCAATACCTGTCCATACAGGCAGATGCCTACTATATAAAAGCAACGGATAAAATTGTGGCGGTACCTGCTGCCAACCTCTTCGGATGGTCGATGATGAACCTCGGACAGGTCATCATCAAAGGTACCGATGTGAACATCAACAGTGCCTGGATGCCCATACGTGACGTGATGCTGAACCTGGCACTCACGTATACCTACCAGGATGCACGGGACAGAACCACCGGTAAAAATGCCTTTAACTATGGTGCACAGATTCCCTACACACCCTGGCATAGCGGAACTTTCCTCGCCGGCATCGACTGGAAAGCACTCACCCTCAACTACAGTTTTATCTATACCGGCGAACGGTATAATCAGATAGGCAATAATGAAGATAATTACGTACAGCCCTGGTATACCAGCGATATATCTGCTTCCTGGTCACTGCAGCAAGGTGCGTATCAATATAAACTGACAGGAGAATTAAATAACCTGCTGAACCAGCAATACGATGTAATTGCCAACTTCCCCATGCCGGGACGCAATTACAGGGTAACGCTCAGTGTTCATTTTTAATATCATGCATATGCAAAGATTACTGGTCTGCTGCTTACTCATCATACTATCTGCCGGCTGCAGAAAGGATATGCCAAGGCCAACCATCGCCTACAAAGATATTCCGGGCTTCTCCCGGAATACCGATGGAAAAACCACGGTGAAAGGATTTTATCTGCTCAATGAAGGCAACATGAACATGAATAAATCCTCACTGGACTATGTGGATCTCATCAATGGCCGGTATATCCGCAAAATGTACGAAGCTAAAAATACCACTATCGTAAAGGGTTTGGGAGATGTCGGCAACGATCTTCGCATATACGGCAGCAAACTATATGCAGTCATCAACAACTCCAATAAGGTAGAAGTGATGGATGCCGCCACTACGCGGGTACTGAAACAGATTCCTATCCGCCAGAGCCGGTATGTGGTATTTTATAAAGACAATGCCTACGTTACTTCCAATGAAGGTTACGTAGCCATTATTGATACCGCCACACTCAACGAAACCGGCCGCATTCCTACCGGCCGCAATCCGGAACAGATGGCGATTATCGGCAACAGATTATATGTGGCCAACTCCGGTGGGTATAGTCCGCCTAACTATGAACGCACCGTTTCGGTGATCAACCTCGACACGCGACAGGAACTGAAACGTATTGATGTAGCGATCAACCTGCATCGCCTGGCGGTAGATGAGGAAGGAGATTTGTATGTTACCTCCCGGGGCGACTACTACACCATCCCTTCCCGCCTGTATGTCGTAGATACTAAAACAGATAAGGTAAAAAAAGAGTTCCCGATTGGCGCCAGCAACCTGGTCATCCACAACGGACTGGCTTATATTTACTGTGTGGAGTGGAGCCATATCACGCATAAAAATACCATCACCTATTCCCTCATTGATGTAAAAACAGAACAGCTGCTCGACAGAAAATTCATCACCGACGGCACAGATAAGGAAATCACCATTCCGTATGGCATCGCGGTAGATCCGGATACAGAAGATGTATTTGTAACGGATGCCCTGAATTATGTGACACCTGGTTTCCTGTACTGTTTTGATAAGAACGGAAAAAAGAAATGGCGGATGGGAACTGGTGATATTCCTGCACACTTTGCTTTTGTAAAACAATAAATTATTTCATTCTTTTAAATCATTCCCAATGCGATTTTCAACACCTGCGCGCATCACCTGTCTGGCCATAGCCGTTACGATGGCAGCTTGTAGTAAAAAAGAGGACACCACACCGGAAGGCCCTGCCACACCGGATTATTTCCGGCCAGCTAATGCCAAAAGCGACGCGTACATCAACCAGATATTTGAATACAAACCAGCGCCCGGTCAGTTTACCAATGACCCTACTATTGGCAGCGCTGAAGGTGCAAAAAAATTAATTGGCGGTACAGATGCGTTGGTATCATTAGGCGCCTTCGGTGGCTATGTTACCTTTGGCTTCGACCACTCTATTGAAAACAAAGCAGGATATGACCTGGGCACTGTGGGCAATCCGTTAGTGAATACCGGCATGGAATGGTCTGAACCCGGCATTGTAATGGTGATGCAGGACCTCAATGGTAATGGCAAACCGGATGATGGCGAATGGTATGAACTCGCCGGCAGTGAATACAATGCAGCAAGTACAATTAAGAACTATAAAATCACCTATTACAATCCGAAAACCACCACGGCTACGGATGTACTGTGGAAAGATAACCAGGGCAAGAGCGGATACGTATTAGCCAATACGTACCACCCTCAATCCTATTTCCCGGAATTTGCAGCCGGACAGGAATCTATCGTATTTGAAGGTACCCTGCTGGCCAACACTTTTCAAAAACCAAAGGGCCTGTTCATCAATACCCCGCTTGCCTGGGGTTACGCGGATAATGGTTCCAAAGAGTTAATAGATATGCGCAATAACGGAGAAACCGGTTACAACGGCTTTGATATCTCCAATGCGGTGAACAGCAAAGGTGAAAAGGTGAACCTGAAATATATCGACTTCGTGAAATTATACACCGGACAAAATTGCAATGGTAGTCTCAACGCAGATCCTGCCAAAGCAGACAGGTTGGTCGGTGAAATTTCCACGGAGATTTCCGGTGCTTTTGATGTACACGTGAAAAAGAAATAACTAATCTATCCTTGATGCCCCGGACCGGCTGCCTGTCAGCTATCCGGGGCCAACCCCTCTCTCAGTTTCCTGCCCCGATATTCGTCCGAATGTCTTTAATTTGCAACTTCATTTACGGTAGTTTTTAGTGTTGAAAACCCGCTGCCTCATGAAATAAGTCGTTGTAGTCATAATGCTGCTTCGCTCATCTTTTCTTGTCCGCGCATCTTCACCTGACAGCTACCTGATTATTTCTTTACCTATTGTAATTGTGTATGTGCTGGTTAAGTCGCCGGTTAGGCTTTTTTATTTTCTTGTTGGCAGGTTGTCTGCATGGTTTTTCGCAGAGTACAGATATTTTTAGTAAGCTTAATTTGCCCCAGGTAATTCCTCCTACGGCCAATGCTTTTTCCTTGGGGAAATACGGCTTTTTCCCGGTATCGATGGCTACGGGTACTGTGAACGTATCTATTCCTATATACGAAATCAAACAAGGTAGTTTATCGGTGCCGATAGATATCTCCTACCATACGTCTGGTATTAAAGTACCCCAGGAAGCTTCCTGGGTAGGCCTGGGATGGGCGCTGAATGCAGGGGGGATGATATCAAGATCGCTGAGAGGGTTGCCTGATGATCATATGTTTGGTTATTTAAAGTTCCTGCCGCCAACTGTGAAAGAACTCAAAGAAAATCCAGACGATTATCACAAGTTCAATAGTCTTGTCATTGGTCAGAAAGATCCCAATCCTGATTTATACGTTTACAATGTAGGTGGCTATAGCGGAAAATTCACCTACAACCGGAATAAGGAAATCATGCTGATACCGCATGATGATATCAAAATTTCCACTAGCGATGGGCGTTCTTTTCAAATGATAGACAAAAATGGGGTAGAATACCTTTTCCAGGATGCAGAAAAAGCCACCTATGAAACCGGATTTTCCATTGTCTCTTATTCTTCGGCATGGCTAGTCTCTAAAATAATCTCTGCAGATAAAACAGATACTATCCATTTCAGTTATAGCAATGAATATGCACAGGAAGTAGGCAATACATCTTTTATTCAGATAGTTGGCGCCGGTACCAGTAAGGAACCCAGCAGAACGGAAAGCCAGTCAGAAACAGTTACCAACGGCACCTCTATGCCCATCATACTGAAAGAAATTACCTATAAAACAGGCAAAGTAGTATTCGTTCCCCTGAGCGACAGGAAGGATGGTCCCAATTCCAGACTTACACAAATAGATATATACAGTAGGGATGCTGACAACTGGCAGCAATTAAAAAGTTTCAAGTTAAGCTATGATTATTTTACCACTCCTTATTCAGATCCTCAATTAACTTTCAATTATCGTTTACGGCTGTTATCATTACAGGAATTCGGACAAAATGATACACTGATAAAAAAACATCGGTTTGAATATGAAGGTGATCATTTACCTTCTACTAAAAGTAATGCACAGGATTATTTTGGTTTTTACAACGGTCAGGAAGCAAATCGTAACCTGATTGAGAAGAAAAAGGTAAAATTCCTAGGCTATGATTTTGAAGTAGGTGGAGCTAATAAAACACCTTCCCCCAATCATATGATGACAGGCATGCTGAAACGGGTACACTACCCCACTCAGGGTTACACAGAATTTGAATTTGAACCACACCGTATAAGAAGAAACCAAAATATCATGGAAGAAACTGCGGAACAAGTCATTGCAAAGGGTCCAGGCGGGAAAATAAATCCTAACATTGTAAAAAAACAATTTACAGCAGATAAAGGAGGGATGGGAAAAATAACCATCCGCCTAAGTAAATACCCTCCCAACCTCATATGCGATGATCCTGCACCTCAGGTGACCTTTGGTGAAATCACGGATCTAATGCCTCGTTCCTGGGTACATCAGGGGGACTATTCCAAAGATATTATACTGACAGAAGAAATCTACATCCAGGCTGGAACTACTTATGAATTGACGGCACGAGCCTGTGGTACCGATACCGTACAAGCGTATATTAGTATCACCTGGCAATATGAAACCCCACAACCTGGTTATTTGAATGGCGGCGGAATTCGGATAAAAAACATCGCTTCTTATGATATAAATGGCAGTAAAGTCAATGAAGAGTCCTATGTATATGGGGCAAGAGAAGATGGTCTAGGGCAATTAATTTTTCCAGAACACCGGATTTATGAAAACTATTTCCAGAGAATTTTCGAAGTTAAATTCCCTTATAATGAATTAAGTTGTGAATCTTCATTCCTTACCAATCGTATTTACACCGAAAATAGCATCTCTCCGATAGCCACCTTTCAGGGTAGCCCTATTGTATATAGTCAGGTGAAAAAAAATTTCAAAGATTATAAAAACAATCGCAATGCTGCCTTCAGTATTTATAATTACCGGGTAGTACCTATAACCAGTATGTATATCGACGAATATAGCTCCAATCGGAATACAATTGCCAATGAAGAATGGGAAAATGGAACTTTATTATCCGAAAAGCATTATAAACAGGAACAAGACACTTTCAAACTGGTGAAAGCTATAGAAAACGATTATAATTTTTTCAGGCAGCAAATCAGTACAGATCTCATGATTTCTCCTAAAATGACGGTGATCCGCAAAGGATGCCTTTTGCCAGAGGCTCCAACCAGAGGAGGAATATTCTATTTTACCTATACAGAGAAAGATATCGTCTCCTGGTGCTATCGCCCGGTAAAAACCACCACTACCCACTACGGCGACAACCAGGAAGCATTAACCACCATACAGGATTTCAGCTACAAACCGCAAGGGCATTTATTTCCGACGATGATCACCCGACAAACCAGTAAGGCCGATATCATCCGGACCCAGATTGATTATCCGGACGAATACATCAGCCTGGGGCTGGATAGCACCGGTGTCTATAAAAAGATGTCCGATCAGCACATGATCGGTATTCCATTACGGACCCAGGTAACCCGCGCTGGTAAGCAATTGTCGACACAAATGATCGCTTTTAAAACCTGGCCATTGCCCAATACACCGATATTACCGGAAGCCACTTACGAATCAACAGGTAATGATCCGATGGAAAAAGTGACCACCATCCTGCGATATGATTCCTCTGGTAATGTGATGGAAAGTCTTTCCCGCGATGGTATCCGCAATACCACGCTGTGGAATTATAATCAGGCATTCCCGGTGGCCGTCATTAAAAATGCGGCCAGTACTGATGTCGCGTATACCAGCTTTGAGACAACCGACAACGGTAACTGGAACGTAGCTACCACCGCTACTACCGGAAAAGCTTACAGTGGTAACAAGTACTTTATCATGACGACTGCCGGTATTGAAAAAACAGGTCTCGACAACCAGAAAACGTATACCGTTTCGTATTGGACATCTAATAATACAGCTTTTAATATACCCGGTACCGTTAGTACCAGTCAGGATAAAACCGTGCGGGGCTGGCGTTATTTCTCCCATACTGTAAAGGGCGTGAATACGCTTAAAATCACCGGCAGCGGCAACATCGACGAGCTCCGGTTATACCCTGCCAATAGTACCATGCGTACCTACACCTATGAACCGGGAGTTGGCATGACAAGCCAATGTGACGAACAGGATAACATTATCTTTTATGAATATGATAACAACAGCCGTTTAAAAGCCATCCTGGATCAGGATAAAAATATACTGAAACAAATAGACTATCAATATCAACAACCTATTACCCGGTAATACCTGTACCCTATGTCCCGAACATGTACCTATACCAGCTGCCTGGCAGCACTATGCCTGCTTTTAGCGGGTACGCTCCGTGCGCAGAATGTACCTGCCACTCCCGGTAGTGTAGCCGCCGTACCTGTTGCCGTACCGGCCGCCTATAACACGACAATTGTTAATTACATCCGTACCTGGGAGCCGGCGATGCCCTCGACTGATGTGGCGCAGATCATCAATAGCAGCCGGACGGTAAAAGAAGTCAGGCAATCCACCCAATACTTCGACGGGCTGGGACGACCATTACAAACCGTCGCCAAAGGCATGAGTAAAAACGGGAATGATGTGGTAGCGCCGGTAGTGTATGATGCATTGGGAAGAGAACAGTATAAATACCTGCCCTATGTGCCAAATGCCAAAGATGGTAATTTCAAAACCGATCCTTTTAATAGTCAGCGGGCATTTTATGCAGATAACACGCTCAACCCCGGCGCTAAAAATGAAACCATCTATTACAGCCAGACAGACTTTGAAGCCTCTCCGCTGAACCGGGTATCAAAGATCTATGCGCCAGGTAATAGCTGGGCTAAAACCGGCGGGAACCACCCTGTGCAGCAACAGTACCTGGTCAATGCATTGACGGATTCTGTAAGAAGCTGGAGCATGACGGGGAATACGCCCACCAGCGCTACGCTCTATGGCGCCGGACAGCTTTATAAAAATATCACCATCGATGAAAATGGGTATCAGCAAATCGTCTACAAAGACAAAAGCGATCTGGTCATCCTCAAAAAAGTACAACTGGCCACAACGCCCGGCAATGGGCACATGGGTTGGTTATGCACCTACTATGTATACGATGACTGGAATAACCTGCGTTTTGTTATCCCGCCACTCGCCGTGGAAAAAATTACTACTACCTGGAATGTAGCGCCCCTGGCAGCAGAATTATGTTTTGAATATCGTTACGATGGACGTAACCGTATGACCTTTAAAAAAATACCGGGCGCCGATTCCACCGATATGGTATACGATGTACGTGACCGGTTGGTATTTGTACAGGACGGACAACTCCGTAACACAGGTAGTGGGCAATGGCTCACCACCTTCTACGATGCGCTCAACAGACCTGTTCAAACCGCACTCTATAAATCCAACATCCGCCGGGAAGCACTACAGACCAGTATGAACAATGCGTTGGCCAATGGCAGTACTTCCTATACGTTCCCCGGCATTTCCGAGCTGGTGGTGAATCAACAT
This sequence comes from Chitinophaga nivalis, assembly GCF_025989125.1. NCBI lineage: Bacteria > Pseudomonadati > Bacteroidota > Chitinophagia > Chitinophagales > Chitinophagaceae > Chitinophaga > Chitinophaga nivalis. The sequence goes on from NZ_JAPDNR010000001.1 coordinate 7,665,523, forward strand.
GACCGTGATAAATATATAGCGACCAACAACATCAGGATAGAACCTGGTTTTGAAACGGGTGCCAGTACCGAAATGGAGGCATTTATCAATCCTTCCCTAACCGGTGAGGTGGCCACTGTGCCTGTCTCTAATCCTTTACCGGGTATAGCTGCCGCGGATCTGATTCCCCTTACCTATACCTTCTACGATCACTATAATTATCCAGGTGTACAGGCGGCAGTAACAGCAGATAACAATAAACCGCAGGCAGATGGGAATCCCTATGCCATGCCCACGATCGCCTCCAATCAAACATTCGGACTCGTCACCGGTACTAAAGTTCGTATCCTCGATACGGACCAATGGCTCACCACTACTACCTATTACAACGATCAGGCAAAAGTGTTGCAAACGATCAGCGATAACGCTGCAGGTGGTAAAGAAACACTTACGTTCCTGTATGACTTCAATGGAAAGGTATTAAGTACCTATCAACGGCATACCCATCCGGCCAGTAGTGCCACGCCACAAACAACGTTGCTGACCATGATGGGATATGACGATGCCGGCCGGTTGAAAACAATCAAAAAACGGGTGAATGATAACGAAAGCCTGGAAAGAACCATTGCTACCAACGACTATGATGAGTTAGGACAAATGAAAACCAAACAGCTGGGCATACAGAAAAACAGTCCGCCACTGGAACAGTTATCCTATGAATACAACATCCGGGGCTGGTTAAAAAGCATCAACAAAGATTACCTGAACAATGGCGGCAGTGGCGCTCACTTCGGCCAGGAACTCAGCTATGATAATGGTTTCCGCGACAAGTCCTTCAATGGTAATATCAGCGGTATCCGTTGGAAAGGTTGGAATGATCCGTTGCCAAGAGCATACGGTTATAATTATGATGCGAGCAATCGTTTATCCCAGGCTGATTTCAGTCAACAGGATGCCGGTAGCACTGCCTGGTCACAGCATAAAATAAACTATTCTGTACCCTGGATTAATTATGATGCCAATGGCAACATCACCAAAATGGCGCAGAAAGGTATGGATGGCACCAGTATTGTGCCGTTGGATCAGCTGACCTATACGTATCTGCCTAATAGTAATAAGCTCGCCACCGTATATGACACCAGTGGTGTAACCACTACCTTAGGCGATTTTAAGAACGGAAAAAACACGGGTAATGATTATGACTATGACCGGAATGGTAACCTCACCAAAGACCTTAATAAAGCCATTTCCAGTATCGCCTATAATCACCTGAACCTTCCGGTACTGATCACGATGGATAACAAAGGTACTGTGGCTTATCAATACGACGCATCCGGCAATAAGGTAAAAAAGATCGTTACCGATAAAACCAGATCACCTTTTACCACCACCACCACCAGTTACATCAATGGCTTCGTTTACCAGAATGATACCCTACAATTCTTTGGTCACGAAGAAGGCCGGATACGGCTTGCGTATAAAGCCGGGCAGGCACCTGCTTATGTATATGACTATTTTGTAAAAGATCACCTGAACAATACGCGCCTGGTACTCACCGAACAACGCGATTTTTCTATCTATGCCGCTACGATGGAAACACCGGCAGCAGCCAAAGAATCTCAATTCTTCAGTAACATCGATGACACCCGTGTACCCAAACCGGTAGGCTATCCGGCAGATGATGCCGCCACCACTCAAAACGAATCTGTTGCCAGGCTAACCGCTAAAAATGGAGGTAAAAAGATTGGTCCTTCCATTGTATTACGCGTGATGGCCGGCGACTCCATCCAGATCGGCACGAAAGCGTTCTATAAATCTACCGGTCCGCAGGACAAAAATACTGCGGGACTACCTGCAGAAAATATGCTGGCAGCCCTGGTACAAGCATTCGGTGGTACCGCCGCGGAGGCTGGCGCCCATGATATGGCAGCGAATGGCAATCAAACACCCTTTAACACGAATTTCTATAACAAAGACTATCAACGTTTAAAAGATAAAGAACCGAACCGGCAGCAACAAGACCGCCCTAAAGCTTATCTGAATTTTGTTTTGTTCGACGACCAGTTTAACTTAGTTGAAGAGAACAGTGGCGTAAAACAGGTGAAAGCGGAGCCAGATCAGTTACAAACCCTGGCGGTAGATAAAATGCCCGTGAAGAAAAGTGGTTTCCTGTATGTATACACCAGCAATGAAACTCCGCAGGAAGTGTTCTTTGATAATATCGTATTGGGTGTGACCAATGGCCCCGTGCTGGAGGAAACACATTATTATCCGTTTGGATTGACGATGGCAGGACTATCGTCCAGTATCTTAAAAGGGACTGCCTATCCGGAGAATAAAATAAAGTATAATGGGAAAGAGTTACAACGTAATGAGTTTGGTGATGGAGTAGGGTTGGAATGGTATGATTATGGCGCCAGAATGCAGGATCCACAAATCGGCAGGTGGCATACGCAGGATAAGTATGCAGAGGTATATATCTCCCTCTCTCCTTATCAGTATACAGCTAATAACCCTGTAAAAATAATTGACGAAGGGGGTCATTTATTAAGAGATAAGGACGGAAATATTATTGCAACATCTACCGGCAATAAATACGTCAGAAATGATGAGATTACAAGACAGGATGGCAATACTTACAGAGTCAGTGCAAGTTTCAAAGAGGTACTTATATATACAGATCAGGGTACACCTGTCAGGGCATTGCAAATGGTTAGCCAATATGTGGAGCAGCAGAATGCAGACAAATCATTTTCACCTACGACTGCGGCTCCTGTTGATGCATGCCAGAATTGCCATGGAACTACTTTTGCAGAAGGAAAACTGGTCATTGTTGACGGATCGGATGCTAACGAAAGTATTAACACCATATTGAGAGAAGACGGTTATACCAGTGAGGGAGTATCCATAAATAATGCAGATGCTTTTGTGATGAGTTATGGAGGAGTTGATTACCATTCCGGTAAAATAAACAAGGATGGTAGTGCCACCATAGATCACGATTTAGGAAAAGTAAAACAATCAACCCTGGACAACGATAAAAAAGTAAATTCTTATCAACCAGGTACCAGAACAACATTATATGAAAAACAAACACCCAATAAACAGGTGAATACCACTGCAGGAAAGGTATCTAATGGTGTTCGTACAGTATCTCAGCAAGAAGCAACGAAGGTGCGAAAAGACAATAAATTAAAAACTACCGATAAGGCAGTGGGAACATTTAGAAGAACAGCTTATGAATTATCTAATTAAATGTAAGTATAAAAGACTCTTTTTCGTTCTCGTACTTTTAAGTCCTTTTATCAGTATGGCTCAGGATAGGCTGATAGCAGTAACAAAGGAAAAATGTAACTACGATACTAAATATACAGGCGAAAAGATTATTCTTCGGTTAAAGTCTGATACCAGTGACGTAAAATCGTCCGTTGACTACTGGTTAGACGAATTTATTAATCTGCCGGATTCGACTAAGCTCGGATTCATCGGGAAATTACTGGCATTTGAGCATGATACCTCCCTGTGCTGCATGAAGGTTGTGAATAGCAGTTTTAATGGTATTGAAGGATGTGGCGGGAAACCCCGGGGAGTAACACGCTACCCTATTCAGGTGGATGCTTTATATATTATTAATCGTATCTGTTGGCCACGATGGATGGAGTTATATAGTTGTTCTCCTGTTTTGTACGACAACAAACTAGATAAATCTATTAACGACAATCCTGCGAAGATTAAAATCGTATACAAGCAGTATAAGGAATGGTACAATGAATGTCGCAAAAAAGGGGAAATTGGATTTTATTTCCCTTTTAACAAGGGTAGATATGGCTGGTATAATGGAAGAGTGAGTGGCGTTCCAAAGTAATATCTTCAAATCATACTTCATCCGGTTCTTCTCATGGGAGAATCGGATGAGGTAAATCCCCACATTATATGCGCAGCTATCTACGCCTTCTGTTTCTTTCACTCCTCCTGCATTCCTGCGCCCACACAGAAAAGCCCCGCGCGTACTATATTGAAAAAGTACAGCAACTGGAAAGGCTCAATATTGCTCTTTTCAATGATATTTTTATAGAAGCCCGCTTCATCAGAAATGACACGTTTATCGCTTACTCTTTTATAAAAGAGTTGAATGGAGAAGATTTCTATTTACCTAATTTTTCACTGTATACTAATACATTAATGAGTAGTCCGAAAATGTTAGATGCATTTAAGTATGGACAACACTTTGGGCATTCAACATTGGAAGAAGCGCTGCATTACTCAAAAGGCTATGCAGACAGCATAATATCAACATTTGTAAAAATGAACGTATGGAGTGTATTAGGACGCAACCCTGGAATGTTGATATTTTATCTAAATGATAAAACCTATTTAATCTACGCTCCTGATAAAACCAAAATAACCAATGAGTATTGGATAGAAAAAATGCCACAATTCGATCGTATCAAATCAGGTTGGTATTTCGGAAAGGATGAATAAAGTACCTCATGCTATGCAACGAACAACCATCGTCTCTAAATCTATCTCAAAAAAAAACTCGTGGAATATTATAAAAAAACTATCGATGGCAACCCGGGTTGAGATCCGTTCCCCATCAACCGTATAAAAAACGACTTCTTTAAACATAGTCGTCTGGGCGGGCGCGTTACCTATTCTTACAAAACGCTTCCAGGTTATTCTATTGATATCCGGTTTATATTTGAACGCTTTATGCGTATGGGTAATTGAAACCAATGTATGTTTGTGTATGGTTAATAGCTTACTGATACGACGATGGATAAGATGATTAGCCAGCTTTCCTGAAAAAACAACCAGTAGAATAAAAAACAACAAGAATATACAAAAAATGATGAAAACCATTTGATCGTTTAAGGATGTAAAAATATAAAGCTATCACCGGATTAATTGAAATAAAAAAGCGACTCCCGTTAAAGATGAGTAAAAAGACAGACAGGAAAAAACTAGTATTTATGTTCACCTTATTTGTAATAGGTTGGGGAACCGTGCTTTTTTTGATAAACCAAAACGCCGAAAGAAAGAAGGCCATAAACCTGGCGCTCATCAATAGTAAAGATGGCTATGGTAAAGGAATTATTATGAAGAAACGGTCTTATAAAGGTCATAGTATAACCGTAAAATACAAGATTGGAAATGACATGTATCAATATGAAGGTGGATGGGATCACAATCCGGACAACTTACAGGAAGGAGATTCAATTCGATTTAGATATGCTGTCGATACACCAGCAATCATAATAACAGAATTGGAAGACGGCTACTAATGCTTCCATAAAACGATCACCCAAAAGACGATGCAGGCATCCTTCGGTAATGCTGCAAACAAGTTACCTTCACCACATACTGCTTACCTATCTAACTGCCTGACCACAAGCGATTTTGTGGTACCTTTACCCCTTACGAACATCCAAAAAAATTTCATATGCGGGTATTTACAACCAGGCGCATCCCGGAAGAAGGGCTGACACTATTGCAACGTGCAGGGATTACCGTTACCCAGTGGACAGAAAGGCGGAATCTTACGGATGAAGAGCTGGTAGCACATTGCCAGGAAAATGATGCATTGTTGTTTGCCGGCGGGAAGCGGATAGAACGGGCTTTCCTGGAGCAATGCCGCCACTTGAAAGTGATTGCATTATTATCCGTCGGTTATGATAACATAGATGTACAGGCTGCCGCAGACCTGGGTATACCGGTAACCAATACACCGGATGTCCTCAGTGATGCCACAGCAGATATTGCTTTTTTGTTAATGCTGGCGGTATCCCGCAAAGTGTTTTACATGCATAAACGCATTATAAACGGAGAATGGAAATTTTCAGATCCCACTGCCAACCTGGGGATATCCTTAGAGGGAAAAACACTGGGGATCTGGGGATTGGGCAAGATAGGTTATGTGATGGCCAAACGTTGCCGCGATGCCTACGGCATGAAAATTATCTACAACAACAGAAGCCGCAATGAGGCCGCTGAAAAAGAGCTGGGCGCCATCCCGGTATCCTTCGACGAGCTGCTGACACAAAGTGATGTCATCAGCATTCATACCGCCCTTACACCCGACACCAAAGGCAGGTTTGACAAAGCTGCTTTTGACAGGATGAAGTCTTCCGCTATATTCATCAATGCAGCAAGAGGTGGTATTCATAATGAAACCGACCTGATTGCCGCCCTGGAAAACGGCAGCATCTGGGGAGCAGGATTGGATGTTACCAATCCTGAACCGATGCAACCCGGCAACCCTTTGCTGGATATGCCTACCGTGGCTGTGTTGCCGCATATCGGTTCCGCTACCGTGGAAACCAGGAATGCCATGTCAACGATAGCTGCACAGAATATTATTGCCGCGCTGCAAGGAAAAAAGCTACCTAATCAGGTGAACTAATAAGGATACTGAAAGCGTGCAAACCACTTTATCAGTAACTTTAGATAAATCCTCTTGGTATGAAAAAGGTGGCTATCATTGGCGGACAACGCATCCCTTTTGTAAAATCCTTCACACACTATAATCGGATATCCAATCAGGAAATGCTGACGGCCTGCCTGCAGGCGTTGACGGAACGTTATCAGCTGGCCGGTAAACGGGTGGGAGATGTAGCCCTGGGGGCATTGCTGAACCGGTCTACAGAATGGAACTTTGCCCGGGAATGTGTATTGGGAACCAACCTGGACCCACATACGCCGGCCTATAATGTGCAACGGGCCTGTGGCACCAGCCTGGATACCACGATTCAATTAAGCCTCCGTATTGCAGCCGGACAAATAGATACCGGCATCGCTGGTGGTAGCGATACCAATAGTGATCTGCCCTTGTTGTTATCACAACAACTTTCCTGGAAACTCACAGCCTTGCGTGCGGCGAAGTCTTTCGGTGAACGACTGAAAATACTGGCTTCTATCCGCCTGAAAGAGCTGGCGCCTGTGTATCCTGCAGTAGTAGAACCCCGTACCGGGTTATCAATGGGGCAGCATACTGAACGGATGGTAAAGGAATGGGGTATTCACCGCGAGGAACAGGATGCATTGGCCTGGCAAAGCCATCTGAATGCCACTAAGGCCTGGGATACCGGTTTTTATGATGACCTGGTATTTCCGTATAAAGGGGTTACCAAAGATACCATTGTGCGCAGTGATACCTCCGCCGAAAAACTGGCGAAGCTGAAACCGGCTTTCGATTTTAGCGGCCAGGGTACCCTGACGGCGGGCAACAGCACCATTTATACCGATGGCGCAGCAGCCATGCTGCTGGCCTCAGAAGAATATGCCCAGCAACAAAAATGGCCGGTGATGGCGCATTTTGTGGATGCAGAATCGGCTGCCGTAGATTATGTGCATGGGGAGGGATTGCTGATGGCACCTACCTATGCGGTGGCGCGCTTATTGAAACGCCAGCATCTCCGCCTGCAGGATTTCGATATCTATGAAATCCATGAAGCTTTTTGCGGCCAGGTACTCTGTACCCTGAAAGCGTGGGAAGATCCGGTGTATTGTAAAAAGCTGGGCTATGATGCGCCATTGGGCAGTATAGATCGTAGTAAACTGAATACCCGGGGTGGCAGTGTGGCCATAGGGCATCCGTTTTGTGCCACCGGCGCCCGGATTGTGGCACAAACAGCCAAATTGTTGCAGGAACGGGGCAGCGGAAGAGCACTGATTTCCATTTGTACCGCCGGCGGAATGGGCGTAGTTGCTATTTTACAACGATAATCGATATACATAAAAAAGCGCTCCCGCTGAGGCGGGGGCGCTTTTCATTGATGTAAATATTATTTACCCAATACTTTTTCCAGCTCCTGCTCCAGTGCTTCTCCACGCAGGTTTACTGCGATGATGCGGCCATTGGGATCCAGCAGGAAATTCTGTGGAATGGAAGAGATCAGGTATAATTTAGCGATATCGCTCTTCCACCATTTCAGGTCACTCACATGGTGCCAGGTCAGGGCATCTTTTTCAATAGCCGCAGTCCACTTGTTATGGTCGCCTTCGCGATCCAGTGATACACCCAGGATGTCGAAGTTCTTGTCTTTGAACCGTTGGAAAGCTTTTACCACATTAGGGTTCTCTGCACGGCACGGACCACACCAGCTTGCCCAGAAGTCCAGCAACAGGTATTTACCCCGCAGGTCAGACAGTTTCAGTTGCGTACCGGTAGGCGTTGTACAGGTAAAATCAGGAGCAATCTGCTGCAGTGATACGGTAGCAGAAGCTTTCAGCAGCGCAGCCATTTTCTGCCCGGGTGCAGAAGTACGCAAAGCAGCGGGAAATTTGTCAAATACCTGCTGCGCGGCAGGTACATCCAGTACCCGGCGACCTTGCATCACACTGAAAGTAATCAGGCTGACATAGTAATCAGGATGCGCAGCAATGTAGTTTTCGCGGATTTTTTTGTCTTCGGCAAACAGCTCTTTAAAGGCTTTGTTACGCACATAATAACCGGTGGTGTCGAAGTTCTTTTGTTCCATACTCCGCATATTCAACTCGCGCATGGAGTCAATACTTTTTGTAACGGTAGCGAGGGAAGCGGTGAGTTCATCCAGCTGTGCAGTAAACCGGGAACCTTTTACAACAGCGCCTTTCAGCAGGTTGGTGGTGTCTTCCCGGTTAACGGTAACGGTAATACGATCTCCGGGAGACAGATACAGTTCGCGGGAGCCGTTGCGATACCGGGCGCCGTTTTTTACCGACAGGCGTAATACGGCCAATACCGTATCTTCCTGTGCACGCGTGATTTTAAAAGTGCCGCGTTGTATCTGTGCGGAATCAAGCAAGGTACCGGTACCGGATTTAGACAGATAAATATACTGTTGGTCAAGGGAAGCAGGTACTTTTCCCTGAATAGTTACCTGTTGCTGTGCCCATGCACTGCAGGATGCTGCCAATATAAAGCAGCTGAAAAAAAATCTTTTCATGGTTGGTTGGTTGGTTGGCTGATGATTGGATTCAGTTAGAAAAGTATTAAAATGTTGGCCTTTTTTTATCAAAAGAATGACAAACGGTAAATAAAACTTTTCGGCCCGGCAGCAGCTGAAACCTGGAAACACCGCATCAGGAAAGGGTTCCATGCACTGCCGATGTATCGCATTGTCGGCTCGGAAAGATCAGGAGTAACGCTGCGGGTATAAAAAGATAAAAGCCGGATACCGGTTCCATCACGCAGCCGCAAACAGTGATCAATAGCTGGTAATAGCCGAACCGACGGGGTATGGGAGTAGGCACTGTTTGCAGATAATGCTGGATAAAACTGCCGGTCAGTAACATAAACAGGCCCGCCATCTGAAACCAGAAAAAACCAAAAAAAGCGGGCGTTGCTTCCGCTGTATTAAATATGCCGGCAGCCACGATGGCCAGAGTAACTGTGGGGTCGATGATAAAGCCAACCAGCAGGTGTAGCATGGATACACCCATCATGTAATAACCGATATACTTCCGGAAAGCAGGTTTCGTTGTGATTGTTTTCATGTTATGCAGGTATGTTTGGTAACACAAAATTATCCGGTAAGGATATCTGCTGTTTGGAAAAACACGACAAAATCACAAACGGGTTGGTGCTACACCGGCATATTTCTTTATCTCATTACTCAAATGCGCATGATCATAGTAACCACTCTCCAGGGCAATGTCCAGCAAAGACCGGTGAGGATAGGCGGTACTGATCAGTTGTGCCGCATATTGATACCGGATGATACTGATCAATTCCTTGGGACTTAATCCTGCGTAGGTACGAAAGCCCCGTTCCAGTTGCCGTACGGTCATATAATGCAGGGCTGCCAGTTGCTGTACCGTCATATTGCCCTTATGCTGCCGGATCGTATCCATCAGGGGCAATAAGGAATGAGCAGGCGTTGTAAAGCGGTTTGCCAGCAAACGATTACAGGCTGCAGGCAGCTCACCGGCCATGACAGCCATACCGGGCATCGCTGCTGCATCAAAATCGACAAACCGGTTGGTGGTGATATGCAGCGAATCATATGCATAGAAATAAGGGAATGCAGCCGGCTTAAACCGAATACCCTGCAAGTGCATCCCGGCAGGTAGTTCTGCAAAAACGGCCCGGGTAATGGTACCTCCCAGATAGGTTTTCCCGTTTTCCAGCCATACGCCGGCAGCTGGAATATAAAAACGTTCTCCCAGATTAATGAGGAGGTCTACACATCCGTCTGGTATAATTTTCTCCATCTTATCTCCACTGTTATCGCTGGTAGCTTCCCAGTAGGCATCGATGTATGGCAATAATTTAGGGCAGGGCAGGTATTCTCTGATATCCATAACGATATAGCAGTTGCAGACAAAGATACACCTGTTGCGCTTTATTTATTCCTGTCAGCTATACCGATGTGGAAAATACCGGCGGTTGCTGCTTCGCAGCTTCCTCTACCAGATAATCTGCCAGCGGTGCAAAGGAAGCAATGGGTGTGGCGGTGTTGAAGGTAATATCTGTATGTATGCCCAGGTACAATACCTTACCATCCCGTTCATCATTCAGCCAGGTTACACTGCCCACGTCGATGCTGCTATGCTGCAAAATATAGGCGGCTTCGGCTATCACGGCCTGTGGCGGCGTAAAAAACACGGCTGTGCGGGAGGTATCTGTAACGGCTATACGAAAGGCATACCAAAACTTACCACCCAACATAACGACGCGGTTTACATAACCATCTGTGGTGGGAATAAATTCCTGCACGATGGCTGTATGATCCGGTCCTAATGTTACGCTGCCTGCGGCAATAGCTTCCTGTAAGGCGGCGGCGGAATCAAAAGGAATAGCTCCGCCTATGCTGTTGCCGGCAGCGTGCTTAATCACTACCGGAAAACGTAAGGTGCCCGCGGCGGCAGTCAGCTGCGACAGCTGATTCACGACCACAGATGCCGGGTAGTCCAGACCCAGTGATTCCAGCAGAATCAATTGCAATGCCCGGGAAGCCGCATAGGTAAAAGCTTTATATCCGTTGATAACCCGGATACCGTTTACTTCCAGGTGTGCCAGATAGTTTAATGTATAAGAGATGCCGGAGCGGTATGCCTGTTCAAAGGTAGCAGCCGGTGTACTGTTAAAAAAAAGTTCGTAGGGAGCGGGGGGCACGGCAATGTTAAACCGGTGCACAACCGGGTTAATGGGTATATGCACGATACCTCTCCTGTCCAACTCCTGAAAGAGTGGCCGGAACCAATCGGGGTGTTCATGATATATAGCAAACATGTGAAGCGCAATTAGTCTACTAGTTAAGTAGAGTATAAAGATAAGATTAAAATCTTCAACCGGAATCATCTTTCTTTTTCAAAAGCATAACATACCGATGAAATATAATATCAGTAAAGGATGCAGCCGATTACAGCGATGGCACTAACGCAAAAAACCACAGAAATATTTTTTTTCTGTCAGATATAAAAGACAATATTATATATTTGTCTACCATTTTAGTAGACTAATTAAACCAATAAATCGCTCCTGTTCCCACCATTTCAGGAAACCTGACAAATCACAGCACTGATGACCGGTAAATCCGGTATGCATGTATTCACAAAAAAAACACAAATGAAAAACGTTACTTCATTTGCTGTACTGCTATGCCTGGCAGTATACGGCAATACCCTGCGCGCCCAGCAACGGGATTTTATTATTACAGGAAAAGTCACAGGCAAAGACAACAACGAACCAGCCATAGGTGCGACCATTACCATCAAAGGAAAAGCTACCGGTGTAACTGCCGGCACAGACGGCAGCTACCGGCTGAAACTGACACCAGCAGATTCCATCATCGTCATCTCCCATATCGGTAGTCATTCCCGTGAATTAAAAATCACACGGGCAGGCACCTACGATATAGCCTTAACACAAAATGACCGGCAGATATCAGAAATTGTAGTAACCGGTTACAGTACGCAGAATAAAAGATTCATTGCCGGCGCCATTTCGACCGTCAGTGGCGAATCCATCAAAAACATACCCGCAGCGGGTTTTAATCAGCTGCTGCAGGGTAAGACAACCGGCATACAGGTAAGCGGTAACTCCGGTGTACCCGGTGGCGGTGTATTCATCCGGGTACGTGGTACCAACTCCGTGAATGCCGGCAACGATCCCTTATACATTGTAGATGGTGTATTTATCAGCAGCAGTAACCTGATTAGTACCGGCATGGGACGACAGGCTGCTTCCAATCCACTCGCCGATCTGAATCCGGCTGATATTGAAAACATCCAGATCCTGAAAGATGCCAATGCTACTGCTATATATGGCTCATTGGGCGCCAACGGCGTTATACTCGTTACTACCAAACGGGGTAAACTCAACACCAGATCAAAAGTAGCTGTAAACGTTTCTCACGGCTGGGCCGATGCACCTAAAAAATTCCAGGTAACCACTGGTCCTGAAACTGGGCTGCTAACAAATGAATATACGCTCAATACGGCTATTGATAACAAACAGGACCCCGCCACGGTGACACTCCCTTTTCCCAGATACGATACGCTCCCTACGTACGACCGTATCCGTGATGTGTTCAGAACAGCGGCCAACTCCAACTATGAGGTATCCGTAGCGGGTGGTACTGCAAAAAACAGTTACTATATCGGCTTCGGTTACCTGAAACAGGAATCGGTGGTGAAACCTTCCGGCTTTCAACGCTACAGCGGCCGGTTTAATTTCGACACCCATATCACTGACAGGCTGAAAGCCGGTACCAGTACCAGCATAGCCCGCGCCTACCGCAATGTAAGCAGCAACGATAACAACCCGATAGGCGTGATCAATTCAGCCTTGTTTCCCCGCTCCTACCTGCGTATCTATAACCCCGATGGCACCTATGCCAAATACGGCAATTTCGATAACCACATCGCCCTGATCAATAACCTCGACAACAACGCGGTTACCTGGCGGGTGATCACCAATCTCTATGCAGAATATGCCATCCTGCCGCAGTTAAAATTACGTTCCAGCTGGAGCCTCGATTACAACGACCTCTCGGAAAATAATTACAGCAATACCCTCATCAGCGATGGCACGCCCAACGGATCAGCGTATGCCGGTGTATCTAAAAATATCGCCTATCAGAATGAACAGGTACTCACTTACATCCAGTCGTTTGGTGCCGGAGAAAAACACACCATCAACGCATTGATCGGAAACACCATTAAAAAAGATAACTACCAGCGCAGCAGTGCTTCCGGTACTGGCTTTGCCACCAACTCCCTGAAAGATATTTCAGTAGCGGCTATACAAACCGGTTCTTCCCAACAGTCAGCGGCCCTGCTGCTCTCCTTCTTTGGAAAAGCCAGCTATACCTTTGACAATAAATACACCATCGATGGAAGTCTGCGTGCAGACGGCTCTTCCCGGTTTGGCGTCAATCACCGCTGGGGTTATTTTCCTTCCGGCGGTTTCACCTGGCAGCTCGGGCAGGAACCATTCATTCAGCAACTCCATCTGTTTGATCAGCTGAAAGTACGCGCCAGTGTAGGTTTATCAGGTAATCAAAGTGGCATCGACAACTACGGTTCCCTGGGCCTGTGGTCCTCAGGTAGCAACTACCTGCAGCAACCCGGCACAGCGCCTTCCCAACTGGCCAATCCGGACCTCACCTGGGAAACTACCCGGCAGACAGACATCGGTGTAGAATTTTCAGTTTTACACAACCGGCTGAATATAGCATTCGACTATTACAACAAATATACCTACGACCTGTTGCTGAATGTACCCGTACCTACCCGCTCCGGCTATACGTCCTACCTGCAGAACTATGGCGCCATGAGCAACAAAGGGCTGGAACTCTCCATCAACTCCGTTAACATCTCCGGAAAAAATTTCCGTTGGACAACAGACTTTAATATCTCTGCCAACAAAAACCGGATTGAAAAACTGGCTTCTGATATTCCGGCCGGCTCCCGCAATATCGTACTGTTAAAAGAAGGACAATCGCTCTACTCTTTCTGGTTATTCAAACAACAATATGTAGATCCGCAAACCGGAAATGCCGTGTATGAAGATTTGAATAACGACAAGCGTATCACCCTCGACGACCGGCAGATCATCGGCAGCGCATGGCCGGATTTCACCGGAGGACTGACCAACAATTTTTCCTACAAAGGTTTTGATCTCAGCTTCCTGATTTATTTCCAGCAGGGCAACAAAATCATGAACATGAATGATTTTTTCCTGGTACATGGCGGTACACAACGTAATATCGGTTTCATTCCCCGTCAGCTGGAAAGATGGCAGCATCCCGGCGACATCACGGATATTCCGCGGATGACATCCTACTCCGGTAACATTGATCAGAATAACAGTCCAGCCAATAACTACGGCGGTAATGTACAAAACCTGAGCAGCCGTTATCTGCAGGATGGTTCCTTTATCCGGCTGAGAAATATTTCACTGGGGTACACCATTCCTACGGCAGTTACTGCCCGCTGGGGTATCAGCTCCCTCCGCGCATATGTACAGGCCAGCAACCTGTTTACCATTACCGGTTATCGCGGCCTCGATCCGGAAGTAAGCTCCCAGAGCGCCGATCAGAACACGCCGGGCTTCGACTGGGCTACCGTACCACAGCCCCGTACTGTGCAGGTAGGCCTGAATGTATCTTTTTAACCACTAAAGTCATCCGAACATGAAACCATTATATGCTTTCCATTTAATACTGATCACCACTGCGGGTTTATTGACGGCCTGCAGCAAACAACTGGACCTGAAGCCCAACAATGCCATCTCCGGCACAGAAGCCATTATCGACGCCGGCACCGCCAGAGCGGCAGTATACGGCGCCTATGATGCCGTACAGGACTATCAACGTTCCAACTATCCGGTACTCGGATTTCTGACCGGCGACAACGTAGATTTCAATGGTACCCTGAGCCAGTACCTGCAGGCAGATCAGGTAGCCATTACCTCAGAGAACCCGATTATATCAGAGGCTTACCGGGATATTTACAAAGCCATCAACAGCGCGAATAATATCATTGCAGCAGTACCCGGCGTACAGGATCCTCAGCTCGCTCAGGCAGAAAAAAATCAGATATTGGGAGATGCCTACTTTATCCGCGCTCTGGGCTATTTTGACCTGGGAAGAGGTTGGAGCGGCGTACAGCTACAGCTGAAACCGACCACCGATCTGCAAAGCCTGAAAGGCATCAAAAGAAGTACGTTGAACCAAACATACGATCAGGTACTGGCAGATCTCATCACGGCAGAACAACTGCTCCCCGATAACAATGTACGCAACCGCGCCGGTAAAAATACAGTACGTGCCCTGAGAGCCCGGCTGCACCTTTATCGCGAGCAATGGACAGAAGCAGCTACCTATGCTTCCCTGCTGATCGGCAACAAAAATTATGAACTGGTAAAACCTTATCAGTCCTTTTCTACTGCGCCTTTCCTCAGCAAGGAATCTATATTGGAACTCACCTTTTCTTCCAGTGATGCCAACAATAATTACAGCGACTGGTATCCCAGTTCATTAGGCGGATCCTTTACCCTGCGGCCTTCCGCCAGCTTTGTGACAAAGGTGAATGATCCTGCTATCGGCGGCGCCCGGAAGTCGTTGGTGGCCACCACCACAATTGCCGGCAATACCGTTACCTATGGTAACCTGTACAACCGCGACAAAGACCGCGATGACCCGGTCTATATCATCCGGATAGCAGAACTGTACCTGATCAGAGCAGAAGCCCGCGCACACCTCAACCAAATCCCGGAAGCCAGAGAAGATCTCAACGCTGTGCGGGAACGCGCAGACCTCTCTCCTGTTACCATCACCGGTCGCGACGCCTTATTGCTCGCCATCGAAAATGAAAACAGTATCGAATTTGCCTTTGAAGGACACCGCTGGTTCGATCTGGTACGTACTAAAAGAGCAGGTACCGTACTGGGTGTAACCGATACCCGCAAATGGGTATTCCCGATTCCTTTTGCTGATGAAAAATCAGATCCCGATGTACAACAGAATGAAGGCTACTAACCTATTACGATAAAAAAAAGGATATGCATAAGCAACTTAGTACATTATTTTTACTGGCATTGCTGCTAACTACCTTCAACGGCTATACGCAGCAGGCCTATTACTTTCCGGATGCTGTCACCTTTGATCCGAAAGTCCCTACACCGGAACAATTCCTGGGTTATCCGATCGGTTCCCACTATACCCGCCATGATCAACTGGTAGCCTATTTCCGGGAACTGGCCAAAACATCCGACAGGGTACACCTCCAGGAAATCGGCAAAACATATGAAGAGCGGCCGCAGCTCATCGCTACCCTCACTGCTCCCGAAAACTATAAAAACATCGCCCAGATCAGACAGGAACATCTCCGGCAAAGAGATCCGTCTCAACCCGCCCTTTCAGGCCAGGCGCCTGTAGTCGTGTGGCTGGGTTATAGCGTACATGGCAATGAAACTTCCAGTGGTGAAGCAGCACTGCTCACAGCTTATTTTCTGGCAGCGAATCAGGATACCGCCACTACCCGTTTCCTGCGGGAAGCCGTTATCCTGATTGATCCGGCACTCAATCCCGATGGCCGCGACCGCGCTGCCAACTGGCACAATTCGTATAAATCATTTCCACCGGTAGCAGATCCCGAAGACCGGGAACACAATGAACAATGGCCCGCCGGCAGAACCAACCACTTCTTTACAGACCTCAACCGCGACTGGCTTGCTGCCACTCAGACAGAAAGCCGCCACCGGCTCGATTTCTTTCATCAATGGTACCCGAATGTACACATCGATTTTCATGAGATGGGTACCAACAGTACCTATTACTTTGAGCCATCACCTGCTGGTCGTCAAAGTCCGATTCTACCACAGGCTTCCTACGACGGCAATGCAGTACTGGCCAAATACCACGCAGCAGCGCTGGATAAAATAGGTTCCCTGTATTTTACCAAAGAAGCTTTTGATAACCTCTCACCCATATACGGTTCTACCTATCCCGACTTCTACGGGGCTGTAGGCGTTACCTTCGAACAGGGCAGTTCCCGCGGACTGGTACAGGAAAGCAGCAATGGCCTGCTCACCTTTCCTTTCACCATCCGCAACCATGTTACGAATGGTATTGCTACGGTAAGAGGAGCAGTAGCCGAAAAAAACTATCTGTTCAAACTGCAGAAAGAATTTTTCCGGTCTGCCGTAGAACAAGGCAGCCGCCATGCTGCCAAAGCGTATGTATTCGGCGACAGCCGGGATGTGACCCTTACTCAAAAACTACTGGCATTGGTGTTAACACATCACATCAAAGTGTTTAACCTCAACGGTGACCTCACCCTCAACGGCAAAAAGTTTGAACAGGGCAAAGCCTATATCATCCCTGCCGCACAACCGGATTTCCGTATCATTCATTCGCTGTTTGAAGCCACAGCACCACTGACCGACAGCGCCTTCTATGATAATACTTCCTGGTCGGTGGCACATGCCTACGGCCTGCAGTTTGCCGCCATTAAAAATGCCGGATTCAGTTTGGGTACACCAGTAACAGCGGCTACACCGGTAAAAGGTACTGTTACAGCTACTGCCACCACGTATGCCTATTTGCTGGACTGGTCGGACTACAATGCCTCCAAAGCCTTGTATTACCTGCTGGAAAAAGGCGTACACGTAAAAACAGCATTTAAACCATTTACTGCCACTACGCCTGGTGGCCGGCAAAATTTTTCCTATGGCTCCTTAGTCATTCCGGTGGCGGCGCAGACTGTCAGCCCGGATACCCTCTATGCCATTGTACAACGGGCTGCCACACAGGCACAGGTATCCATTACCACTACCGCTACCGGCTATAGTTTGCAAGGGATTGACCTGGGTAGCAATAATATTGTCGGGGTAGAAAAACCAACCGTCGCATTACTGACCGGCAATGGTATCAGCGTAGGAGAATCCGGCCAGGTATGGTTTCTGCTGAATCAGCAATTACAGCTGCCGGTTACTAAGCTGGATGTCAACAGCGTAGGCAAAATTCGGCTGGAGCGTTACAACACCCTCATTCTGGTGAATGGCAATTACAGCTCACTCAGCAAAGCGGCTGTCAGCAGCATTAAAAACTGGGTACAGGCAGGTGGTAATCTGATCACCTTCAAAAATGCAGCGGAATGGGCTATACAGGAAAACCTGTTACCGGAGCAGGTTTTTACAGATACGACCCGGAAAAAAGAAGAAACGGTGCGGTTAGACTTTGCCACACGGGAAGAAACGGAAGCGGCTAAACGAATTAATGGCGGCATCTTTACAGCGGATATTGACATCACACATCCGCTGGCATTCGGCTTAAACGACCGTCGTATTTTCTTCACTAAAACAGGCAATACTATCCTGCGGCCCAGCCGGAATAAATATGCCACGGTAGCGCAATACCTGCCCGCTTCCTATGTGAGCGGATATGTATCCAAACAAAACATCGCGCAAATCAGTAACAGTGCTGCCATTATAACCGGCAGTACCGGCGATGGTACAGTCACCCTTTTTGCAGAAGATCCTACTTACCGGCATTACTGGCATGGCACCGACCGATTGCTGTTGAATGCCATTTTCTTTGGGAAGTACATCCAATAAATCTGTTACAGGCAGGCGCCTTATCCGGAACAGCGGTATCACGCATGTCCGGATAAGGCGTTTATGCTTTGGGAGCTGCTGTAAATCAGGTCTGGCGCTACTCCGCCACCACCGCTGCCATAAATTTCCAGCCGGGAGCTGCGCAATGCGGCTGCAGGCACCGACAAATGCCGACCGGCTATTGCACCTATCCGTACAAAACGGGGGCGGGGAGCTTCCCGGATGAGACGATTGCCGGTCAATGCCTGTATCAGCGGGACAACCGGTTGTCCCCACAGATAATCCGGCACCACATCATAATTATGTTACAACCCAATATAGCCATTATGCAAGGCAGTAGTGCACCGTCCTGGCAGCACCATTCATAATAACCACATGATAATGACCGTTTATTGGGATCTTTATCCTAACTTTAGTAATAACTCCCTGCTGCTTACCAGCATATCTACCATATGTAAAAACCTAATTTACTAAACAATGAGGAAGAACACATTCACCTGCTTACTGATAGATGACGATTTGGACGATCAGGAAATGCTGATGCTCATATTGAAGGAAATCCGCCAGGATATTACCTGTATTACGGCGGGTGATGGTCAGGAAGCATTGGATATGCTTTATAAAGAGTATACTTTTTTACCTGACATGATATTCCTGGATCTCAACATGCCGCGCATGGATGGGAAAGAATGCCTGCATGAAATCCGGAAAATTGAACGATTGTTATCAGTACCTGTAATGATTTATTCTACCTCCACCGATCTGAGAGATATGAACGATACCCGGAATCATGGAGCAAACGGCTATATTGTCAAACAGCCCAATGTTCATGACCTGAAAAAGAAACTGGAAGACATTCTGCTGGTCTGCTGATCAGTACACCTATCTCCTATACCCTCAAAAAAACGAACCGCGCAAGATGGAACCGCATACACGTCATGAATTACAGCCGGCAGCAACTAACAGATGGGAACAGGAATCATTGTACAAACAGGTATTGGACTCGCTCCCTGCAGCTATCTATACCTGCAACACCACCGGTCATATTACCATCTTCAACGAAGCCGCCACCTTGCTGTGGGGTCGGACACCCGTTATCGGCGTAGATATGTGGTGCGGCTCCTGGAAGATATTCTATCCTGATGGCAACCCGATGCCGCTTCATTTATGCCCTATGGCTGTTGCACTTAAAGAACAAAGAGCTGTTACCGGGGAGGAAATCATCATCGAAAAACCCGATGGTACCAGAAGACATATCCTGCCTAACCCACAGCCTATTTTTGATAAAAATGGCCAGTTCCAGGGAGCCATCAATATGCTGGTAGATATTACCACTCAGAAAGCAGACAAGGAAAAAGCGGAACTGCTGGCGGCCATTGTGGAATCATCCGGCGATGCCATCGTCAGTAAAACACTGGATGGTATTATTGTGAGCTGGAATAAGGCAGCGGAAAAAATGTTTGGTTATAGTGCAGCAGAAATGATCGGCCAATCCATTCTCCGGCTGATGCCACCGGATAAACTGGAAGAAGAGCAGCAGATTATTGCTCATTTAAAAAAAGGCATCCGGGTAGAACATTTCGAAACCCAGCGGCTCAATAAAAAGCAGGAACTGATAGAAGTATCTCTCACTATCTCCCCTGTCATCAATAGTCAGGGTAAAATCATAGGCGCCTCCAAAATAGCCCGCGATATCACCGATGCCAAACAGGCGGCATTACAGTTGCGGGAAACAGAAGAGGCCTTCCGGGGAATGCTGGAAAAAACCGTGCAGGAAAGAACCCGGGAATTGACCCGCCTTAATGCAGAACTGGAAAAGTCCAATCAGGAGCTGGAACAATTTGCCTATATCGCCAGCCACGACCTGCAGGAACCGCTCCGCAAAATACAAACCTTCTCCGGCCTGATCCTGCAAAAACCACAGGACCCCGCCAATATTGAAAAATATTTTCCCAAAATCAATGCGTCAGCGGAAAAAATGTCTCAGCTGATCTATGACCTGTTGAATTATTCCCGCCTGTCGGCGCATGATATTCCATTTGAACCCATTCATCTGGAAACCGTGATGAATAATGTACTGACAGAGTTTGACCTACTGATAGAACAGAAAAAAGCACGTATCACCTGCGATCCGCTGCCGGTTATACCCGGTATTTCTCTTCAGTTACACCAGCTGTTCCGGAACCTGATCGGCAACGCCCTGAAATTTGTGGAAAAAGACCCTGCTATACATATCTCCGTCACTAACGACAACGACTATACGCATATTTCCATTCAGGACAATGGTATCGGATTTGAACAAAAATATGCAGACCAGGTATTTAATATCTTCAAAAGATTAAACACGCATGATAAATATAGCGGAACGGGTATCGGCCTTGCCGTATGTAAAAAGATAACGGAAAATCATCATGGGAAAATAACCGCACTCAGCGAACCCGGACAAGGCGCCGTTTTTAATATCTGTCTGCCCTTATATATGCGTCAATAACCACACTGGTGCAGGACTTACGCGGTCATGTGCATAACTGCCCCGGTTTGTGCAACGATGTCGCAGCACGTGTTTCTTATCTCATTGTTAATTAACAATTATCCCGCTGGCGCAGTCTTTGTTTTGCCTATATTGTCATTAAATCACTGCGTGCTAAATCTTAACTTATGGAAAAGCAAACACTGGCTCCCTATGCAGTTGGTACTGCACTGGAATCTGATATGCCAATAACAAAAGCGGGGAATATATACACTTATACTGCCCTGTTTACAGATGGTCCTGAAGATGAAGAAGAGGAGGAGGAGGAGGAAGATGAGGATGATTTTGACCTGGATGAACCAGATGAGGATGATTTCACAGATGAAGATGAAGAAGAAGAAGAAGTAACAGACGAAGACAAGGCAGGCGGCGACGATGCTTATTGATCTCCGGCAAAAGCCTGTACAATGTTAGCGGGAACGCGTGATCACGCGTTCCCGCTAACATGTTATATTTTACTTAATGGGAAATAACCCAGTTGCAAAGCATCTTCTTCCGCTGCTGTTACCGGCGTCAGCTGCAACCGGTATTTTTCTTTCCAGTGTGCGGGCAAAATATCCGTTACCGGAAACACATCATCCACATCCACTCCATACTTATCATCTACATGTGCAGGTGCACTATCCATTGAGGTATGTTTGAAGAATGTTGTTTGTTTAGCCTGCTGTATCGCTTCACTGATATCTTTATTTACACTGATGATCTTATAATGAAATTCTTCCATTTCACCGGGCTTATAACCACCCAGGTTAAGAAAATATAACTGTTCTGCCTGTGCAACAACGGTTTCCTTCGCCACTACTTCCACCCGGTAATTACCTACCGTATTCACTTCCCGCCAGCCATCTATATGTATTTTTTCTGCTGCTTCCGGCCAAAAAGCCTGAATATCCGGAATAAGGTCCCGCAGCTGTGCTGCAATGCCAAAAAATACATCATGCTGCTCTGTATTCCGCCCCGCTGGTTTACAACCCAGCAATAGCATAAATAGTTTTAACTGTGCCATTTAACCTGTATTAATTTGCCGGAAAGATACAGTATTTTGAAGTGATGGAGTATGGACGGATAGCGGGTTAACAGCAGCTCGCCAGGGGTACAGGCACTATAAAATCATTGTTCACTGTTGTAAATACATACATTCCTGTATATGCGGCAACAAGTTAAAAAATTTTGCGACGGTTCTGTAAAAATGAGAAAGGAAGCTTATAAAAGGAGAAAAAAACATTAAATAAAAAGCCTCCCGGACGAAACAGGAGGCTTTATTGCATACACGCGTTATGTTTGTTGATATAGGAAAAAACTGCGCAAATTAAAGCATTGCGCTGCGGAATGGAAAGCGGACGACGTTATCTTAAGATAAGCATAACATTACTACCGGAACATGGCATACCTGAAATGCAGGTAAGGAGCCGGTGTTTCCACCGTCGGCGCCTTTGGATTTCCTTTGTAGATACTGATCATCTCCATTTTGTACACCGTCTTTCCCTGTTGTTTGATCAGGATGGTACGGCCAGGTAATGCAGCCACCACATGTGTATTGATATCATACTTAAACCAACCGTTAGGGCTCGCATTACCGCTACCCACCGCAGACAGCTTGTAATCAGCCGCCGGCAGGCCTGTAATGGCGTCATATCCCTGCTGTTGCATACTCATCCAGTTGTTACGCTGTATATTGGAGATAATGGTACTGTTGTAAATACCTGTGAAAGCAATATCCCATTGCGCAGTACCCGCTACTTTTCCATTTGTCTGGAAACTGAAAAACAAGGTATCCGGTTTACCACCGGTAGGATCACCAGGCGCTTTTTCCCCTGCAGGCAAATCACGTATCCACACATCCTGTCCGGGAGCCGGCGCAGGCTCCGGTTGTTCATCTTTTTTAGAGCAGGCTGCCAGTAAAACAGCAGCACTCATCCACATTATTATTTTTTTCATGATCATACTTTTTTAGAAACGTAATTGAATAAAGGCTCCCCAGGTACGTACCGGTAATAAAGCAGCATATTCAAATGCACCGCCATTACGGTTGTTGTAACTACCATCCGGGTTCAGACCATAAGGTAAACTGCGGTACAGATATCCCAGGTTTCTACCGGTAACTCCTATACGACAATCCGCCAGTTTATTCGGCAGTTTGTAGGAAAGTGATACTTCCCGCAATGCGATATAGGAGTTTTCAAACACGGCTTCATCCTTTACACCCGCCCGGTCATGGAAGCCGGCATAATAGTCGCTGGCGGCCAGTGGCTGCAAACGGTATTCTCCTTTTTCATCGCGGCCGACAGCTTCCTGTGCCTGTTGAAAAGTGAGTCCGCTCACATCTTTTCCATACAGGGTTACACCGCCGTCAAAGACGCCTTTAGGTGCAATACCATCATAGGTTTCCCGATACACCACCACGTTCTTACCCGTTTCAGGATCGGTATGCCAGGTTTTGGTCATCCGGCGGATACCACCCAGTCCTGCTGTACGACCAAATGCGGTATTTTCCAGCGCTCCCCGCTGATACAGCAAGGCATAGGTACCAGACCACACATCACCTCCCATTTTCACATCGAGCAGGCAGCTCAGGCGGAATCCTTTAAACTCCACACTATTTTCCCAGCCACCAATCCAGCTGGGGGTAGCGTCACCGATTTTCACCGGTACACCGGAAGGCACATACTGCAGCGCAGCATCCAGCAAAGGCTGTCCGTCGCCGTTATACTTATGGGCATAAGAAGATAACAGGGTACCAAAACTTCCCTGCAGGGTTCCCATCAGGCTTACATCCTGCTGGCTGGCGCCCAGCGACAACTGATCGCTGCCGGATGCTGTGATTTTTCCAAAACGGTTCCGGTTGGCGGCAAAGTTCAACGTAGTGGTCCACTTGAAATCTTTGGTTAATACCGGTACCGCATTCAGCTGTATTTCCCAGCCCTGGTTTTTCACTGCTGCAGTCACATAGCGGAGTGGCTTGTTATATACAGATAGCGGTGCTACAATGTCATAGAGTTTATTTTCGGTGTTGCGGTTATACCAGGTAACGCTACCGCCTATACGATCATTCAGCACACTGAATTCTGCACCCAGCTCATACTCCCAGGCATTTTCAATGGAGAAACCTGTCTGGTAGTTACGCATCCCCCAGTTACCATTGCTGGTATAGTAAGGTTTATACAAAGTACGATGGGTAGGATACGGCAATTCCATATCTCCGGTAACAGCGGAAGCATAATGAAACAAACCGGTTACATTGCCTGTACGGCCCGCATTGGCACGTAGCTTAAAGGCATCCAGCCAGTGGAGGCCGGCGCCGGTCCAGCGGCGGAGATCCTGCTGCATCACATAGGAAGCGCCTACGGAAGGATACAGGTATCTCAGCTTACCTACCGGGTCCAGATCGGGAATAGTGGTGATGTTATCCATCCGGGCAGTACCGGTGAGGAATAATTTGTTGAACCAGCTCACTTCCAATGCCAGTAAAGCACCATGTATCGTTTTCTGATTGGCATTGCGCACATCAAAATAAGCGGCTTCCTTTAAAGCGGAGGCATCGTTGTAACGTTGTATTGTCAACCATTCGTTGCCGGTTTCAAAACGGGCTGCATTAGGATCGGCAGCATTAAATGCCGTACCACGGATACCACCGTTGGTATGCCAGAAGTCATAGGCAGCACTGGCTTTTATACCCATCTCCCCGAATTGCCGCTGATAGTTCAGTTGCAGCTTCGCCAGATAATCGTTCGTATATTCTTTGGCGTTATTACGATAGGCCTTCTCCTGATGATACAGCGATTCTTTACCCAGCAACCGCTCCATATAACCGGTAGCATGTTCGTCGGTACGGGTGCGATAAGTAGAATAGCTGCCATTGGCTACGAGTTGCAGATAAGGAGACAGCTCCCAGGTAGACTGCAGGTAAGCGCGCAGGGTCTGGTTCTTTTTGGCGGCATTTTGTCCGTATAACCACCAGGCGGTTTCGCTTTCCAGCGGATCGCGGTTGGCGCCGGGATTAAAGTCGGTAGGATACTCAATGAATGCATTACCCAACGACGCAAATTTCTGCGCACCGATACTGGGTGCATTACGGGCGGTGCTGTGATTGTAGATCACACCAGCCTGTGTGCGCCATTTCCGGCTCCATTGGTTATCGGCACGGAACATAATATTGTGCTTATCCAGGGTATTACCATAGTAAGTGCCTTTGTTGTAATCTCCGGTATAGGATAACCGGTATTTTCCTTTATCCGTTACCCGGCTGATGACCACATTCCCCAGTTGAGCATTTGCACGCTGGAAGGAATGCAGGTAGTTATTGCTGGCATTGGCCAGGAATGCCAGTTTAGGATCACCGCTTTCTCTCGCCACCTGTGGGCTGATCAGGGAAGGCGCACTGTACACTTCTCCCATACTATAGCCACCATTCACTTCAAAGTGCCAGCCTTTATTACCGGTAGCTGTTTGTGTGGTGAGCGCGATCACGCCGTTTAAACCACGGGCGCCGTAACGGCTTACCGCTGCAGCGCCTTTCAGCACTGTCACGCTGGCAATATCATAGGCGTTTAGTTCTTTCAGGCTATTACCCCAGTCTTGTCCGCCAAACTGATTGGCGCCGGAAGTTTCATTTTCAATAGGAATACCATCCAGTACAAACAAAGGCTGGTTGCTACCCACTACAGATTTCATTCCCCTGATCACCATATTGGTACCGGAGGTCACACCGCCGGCAGTGGCACTCATCTGCAAGCCGGGAACCCTTGCCCGTAAAGCATTAACCGGGTTGGCTTCAAAGGTATACTGCAGCTTGGCGCCTTCTACTTCCACCACATCAAAATTACTGGCGGCATGTTTCAGGATGGGGCTGCTCACCTTTACTTCCTGTAGTTCCCGTCCCTGATTTTTCATGATAAGGGTGAGAAAATCATTGCTGGTCACCTGCACTTCCTGAAAGAGGTAGTGGTTGCCATGTAATAATAGTTTTACCGGCAAGGCGGGTACGTTTAACGCAAACTTACCACCGGCGCCTGTACGCACAGTATCCGTGCTGCCGGCAGCTACCACCGCAATACCAGCCAGGCCTTTCCCTGCCGGATTTTGTATCTTACCACTGATCACTTCCTGTGCCTGTGCAGCGGTGTAACCCGCGCAACAGACACTGATCAGAAAAAATATCTTCTTCATAATAATTGCATGATTTTAATAGTACAGAAAGTAAACCTTGTCTGTAGTAACACTATGTTGTTCCTGCATCGTAGGTACATCAAACAACAACTGGTCAAAACGGTAGGCGTAATCCGTTGTTTTCATCACCGGCACTTCTCCGGCAGTAATGCCTGGGCCCAGGGTATAGCGCAACAGGTTATGCCCGCTATAGGCTGCCACCAATGATGGTATCATTTCCTTTAAAGGATATTGCAGCAATACCGGCAACAGATAATCTGTAATATTCGTATAGGCAATCGGGTTATTATCATAGGTAAAAGATGCGACGCTGCCTTCCGGTAATAAAGCAGCCCGGTTAATCACCCGGCTGGCATTACGGTATAGTATCAGTGTATCTTTTACCGGTGGTTGTTTTGGAATCAGCGGATACCGGGTCTGGCGTATAACGATCCTGTCGGCATCCGGATATTCAATAGCAGTCACTGTTCTGGGTCCTGTCACCGCTGTCAGTTTAGACTGTTCATAGGTAAAGGTGATATTATTCATTCCTGCCGGCAAGGTGGCGCCATCCGTATATTTAAATACATATCTGTCTGCCACACGTACCGTAGCCGCAGCCATTCTTTGCTGTGCATCATAGGTATATTGCTCCAGGGTATCCTGTGCGTTATTCACCACCGCTTTCAGGCGAAAACCTGCTGCTACTGCCTTACGGTCTGCTATGTCGAGGTCCGTTTTTTTATCGCAGGCCATCAGAAAAAAAAGGGCGAGGCAAGCGATAGCCGGAAATCTATAAAGTGTCATGTAAAATTATTTATGGTTGGCGATACGCTACGATCATGTGGGTATAGGCCGCATTGTAATTATCTGTATAATCTACCCGTATCGGGTATCCTGCTGCAGTAAACTGTAGTTGCAGTCCTGTTACATTGCCATAATCCGTTTTACCGGTGATCATGTCCTGCAGCGTAGGTTTGTTAAAATAGGGCAGGTAGCTCATCAGTTTAATACTGTTATTTCCACCCAGGTGGCCGGAACCACCCCAGTCTACTTCTTTATTGGCAATCAGCATCAGGGTCCGGCCACCAGTAGTTTCCAGGAAACGGTTTCTTCTTTCCGGATAATTATACGTAGTATCTTTTTTCGTATGTACCACTACGTTATAATCACCTTTAATGACACCAGCCACTTTTCTGCGCACATTATATACCTGTACGGAATCGGGAATACTTTCCTCCCGCTGATCGGAATAATAAAAAGTAGCTACCGGCTGCAGCTGCGATTCCGGGGCAAACTGTTCGCCTCTCAGGAGGCTGATTACCTGGTAATAGCGGTTATAGACCGGTTTGTATTTCACCAGGTACATCCCTTCGTTACACAACACATAGTCTACCACTGTTTTCGGTACTACCGCTGCCGGCATTACTTCGTCGCCGTTATTTTTTTTGCAGGCGGTCATCAGTAAAGACAAACAACCTGCTATGAGCCAATATTTCATGTATGTACGTTTTATTTACCGGAGAGCAGGGCTTTTTCAAAATCAGTAAGACCGTATCCCCGTATGTTATTGGGTTTGCTGCCGTCGCCGGAAGCACGGAAAAGTAGTTGTCGTATATCCGTTGCTGTTTTATTGGGATATGCCTGCCATAAACAAGCGGTCAGTCCTGCTATAATAGGCGGGCTGTATGCCAGATCATAGGCATCTCCATAGAAATCAAGGATAGGCACCCCACTGGACAATGCGCCCAGCTCCGGCTTCATACGACCATCTGCAGTAGGCGTATTCAGTGGGCTATAATCATCGAACACCCGGCCATTGTACTCCCGCAGGTTGCCGGCAGTAATGACGTTAAAGGCATCCGCTGGTGGCGCCACTATTTTACGTGCACCGCCGCCATTGAGCATCTGCACCACGAGCATCCCTTTGGCAAAGGCGGCATCCGCCACCCGGCTGCTCATCGCTGTTTTACCATTGGCTTCTTCCGGACGGATGTTAAAGGCCGGATCATCAAAATATAATCCGAATACAGAGGAAGAAGAAACGATATCAGTACCGATGCTGTCTGCATATTCCATGGCAGCAATCCAGCTGGTTTCATCCACAGGCTCTTCGGTAGCATTGGCTTCCACCCGGAGCAGCGCAAAAGATGCTTCCGGCGCCAGGCCTACATACTCCCCGGGTATCAATCCCGCCATGATACCGGTGAGATAGGTACCTCCATCTCCACTGTTGTAAACATTTTCCTGGTTGTTGACAAAGTCATAGGTAGCAGCAATCTTATTTTCCCGGAAAAGATGACTGAAGCCATTTTTTTCGTGCAGATAACCAAAGCCATCACTCAGTACCGCTATCAGTTTGCCCTTTCCACGGTAGCCTGCTTCATGCAGTGCTTTGGCTTTATGCATCTTCATCAGTTTCCAGGTACGACCATAACCTTTATCGCTGACAGGCAGGTCGCGTAAAGTATCGGTTCCGGTTTTCACCTGCGGCGCAACGCCACCGATCATATCATTGCCTGGCAGCTCCGGTATGCTTTCCGGTTCATATAACCCCCATGGGCGTACGTCGTTCACAAAAGAAAGAGCAGACAATACTTTGGGATCCATATCATCCGGATATTGTATCACGGCATAGTTCAGCCAACGGCTGGTATGTATTAGCCGGCCTTTCACCAGGCGCAGCACAGAATCAAGGTAAGGCTTGGCCACCGGCAGATCGGTGGAATCAATTTTTATTTGCTGCCGTTGGCGGCGTTCAATCGCACGTTGGCTCAGATAAGCCTGTGGCGCCGTCAAAGAAAAAGGTGTTGTTTTTTTATCTGTAAAAGATACCAATACCAGGTTCCGGTATTTCGCCGGTAAAGGTTCCTGGTCACGGTAACGACTATACGGATCATTATCTTTCCGGCAGGAAAACAGGGCAATAGTCAGACAGAGCAATGCTATAGCAGCACTGCCCGGCAGTTTCATTATTCGCATGTATCAGTAGTTTACTGGAATTTTTCGTTTTTTCCGATGTATTGATAACGGATGGTAATAAAGCCTTCCCGTTCGCTCAGGGTCTTGTAGGTCTGCCCTTTCAGCGATGGCATATCCCGGTAATAGCTGAGTATTTCCATCTTTACAAACCCTTCCCCATCGGCGGTTTGCAGGAATATACATTTACCGGGATAAGGTATATATACCATTTCATCGGTCATATAATACCAGCTTTTCCCACCACTACGATAGCCGAGTGCAAAGTCTTCACCGGCAATATCCTGTTTCAGCCCATTCAGGTCTGGCAACTCTTTCAGGTCTTTATAGGCTACAGGTAAAATAGCGGCACGGGCCCTCCCATCACGCACGGGGTTTGTCATAGGGCCTCCGTTTATTTTCAGCTGCGCGCTGTAAAATCCAAGGTCCCAGTTGGTGCCTTCGGGCTGTGTTGTTAATTGCCCGGTTTTGAAATTAATAAACACCTGCTTACTATAGGAAGACTCGATGTTCTTAATAAATTGCTCTTTTGCAATCGCCGGAGGTCCGCTATCCGGCGCGGTTTCAGATTTCCGGCAAGCCATAGCCAACAGGCATGCTGCCAGGAAAATGCTAGATTTTCTCATAAAATTCTGCAACAGTAAGGTAACCTAAATTGAAAGGATGTTTATGCTCTTGTTCACAAATCTATTGGCGGAGTAAAATTGATTTGACACGGCAAAAGTAATACGGACGATCATCATTCATTGATCGAATCGGTAAAAATATCTGCCGTAAACGTAAAAATTATCATCTCACAAAATCACAAACAACGATAAAAATCAACACAACCCTTATCCGTACTGCATTTCACCACGCCATCAGTTATACGGTATCATAACTATATACCATAAATGAAAAAACATTAAAAAACAAGCGTAAGATTTACGCAAAACGTAAATTTTATTTAACAGAAAAAAAATACCAGTGCTTTTTATAGCACTGGTAACAAATAATATCACGGGTGATGCTTTAGTTACAGACATAGGTAGCCACCGCACCAGCCGGTAGGGAGGCATACATCCACCGGCCTTTCAGGCGCACCTGAAAAGACTGTACGGTCGCCTGCCGGTTGACAACAATCAATACCGTTTTATGATCAGGCGTACGAAATGCCACATTATCGAGTTGCGGAACAGTAGTACTCGCCATTCTCACTGATCCTGCCGGCACAAATTTAGCGGCATGTCCGATTACATAATAGGAAACATTGCGGGTAATGGTGGTGCCATCAATCGTAATCGCACCTAAACACTGCGTACAGCCTCCTTGATCGGTATGCGGATGCCACTGCGGATCTGCCGCCAGGTTCCATTGCAGCACATTACGGCTCCAGTTGCGGCAGGCGCCTATGATCAAACGACTCACATTGCCTTTCAGCTCTTCGGAAAAACTACCTTTTCCATCCGACCATTGTTCCGTAAAATAAATATGCTTCTCCGGGAACTGATCATGTACCACCGACAACGCACTGATATCTCCGGCATATAAATGAAAGGCAGAACCATCCACAAACGGATAAGCTGCCGGATCTTTCAGTATCGACAACGGATAATCCGGCCGGTCACAGTTATGATCATACAGGATGATTTTAGTAGTGATACCTGCTGCCCGGAAAGCCGGCCCCAGGTGATCTTTCACAAAGGTTCCCTGAGCGGCGGCCTCCATATACATGCTGGGATTATTGCCCGGATGCAGCGGTTCATTCTGTGGCGTGATGGCATCTATGCGTATGCCTGCTGCCTGCATCGCCTGTACATATTTCACAAAGTAACGGGCATATGCTGCATAATATCCCGCTTGCAAACTACCGCCGATAAAAGAGGAATTTGTTTTCATCCAGACAGGCGCCGACCAGGGTGAACCTAAAATTTTTATTGCCGGATGGAGCGTCCTTATTTTTTTCAATACAGGCAGCAATGCCTTTTGTTCGCGGGCCATACTGAAATGCTGCAAATCCGGATCGCTTTGTCCGGCCGGCATATCATCATAGGTAAACACCGTATCGCTGAGATCAGAAGCACCGATACTCAGGCGGATATAGCTGATACCAATACCCTTTCCTTCCGGCAGAAATAACTCTTTCAGCAAGGCGTCCTGCTGTTTTTCCGGCAGGCTGTGAATCAGATCGGCACTACCTCCCGTGAGGGTAAATCCGAAACCATCCATCTGCTGAAAAGTAATTGCCGGATCTATCGTTATCACAGGTGTACCGTTATCCTTGCTGTGCCATCGCAATGCTGGCTGCTGCTGCAACAGGGCAGACCGGTCCGGTGTGGTGAGCCATACCTGTATCCCTGCTGCCGGTTTCGGTTGTTTTTGCTGCTGTGCCGTTGCTGTTATCATCAACAGCAGGCCAAGACAGGTCCCTATTTTTATCCGCATCATCATTTCGTTCCTCCCCATTCCTTGCTTTGTTCCAGTTTAGTATTTTCCATTTCCAGCAAAGGAATCGGCAGGATATCATGCCGGCCGGCAATAAAACCTCTGCTGCCTAATGCTGCCGCTGCCCTGCCGGTTCTCACCAGGTCAAACCAGCGATGTCCTTCTCCGGCCAGCTCCAACCGCCGCTCGTTAAAAATATGATCAAAGGTAGCAGGCAAAGGCCCCAGCCCTACACGCGCCCGCACAGCATTCAGCAAGGCATAGGCGCGGCTGCCGGCGCCCCCACTTTCTCCCGCTTTGATACGCGCCTCTGCTTCCATCAGGTAAGTATCAGCCAGTCTTATTTCATACATATTCTGCGGAAAATTCAATTCCAGGTTTCCGCCGCCTTTTGAAATATTGGAAACCCTTCCGGCAAATTTATTCAGGAAATAACCGGTATTCATATAACCGGCATCGTACCGTGCAATGCCATTTCGCTTCAAACTATCCAGGTCTGCAACGGTAGCGCCAAAGCGCGGATCATCATGCATAAACCGGTAAAACTCCGGTGTAAATACCAGGAAGCTCCAGCCGGAAACATAATCAGGTGCGCCATCTTTCAGGGTGGAGTAACCTCTTGGTCCCGTCATAATATTCAGCAGATTGCCTTCTGTACTGCCTACTGCACTCCATACACCACCCGAGGTGGAATTATAGGCCACCTCCAGAATAGATTCCGAACTGAACTTACTTACTGCATCTGATTTCCACAGATCAGCAAAGCGGGGAATCAGTTTATAGCCATACACCGCATTTACCTGGCCAGGGGTAGTGCCATTTACCAGTTCCAGTTCTCTCGCTGCATCGGTCCATTTTTGCCGGTACAGGTATACTTTTCCCAGCAGGGCATGTGCCGCACCTTTGGTGACACGGCCGGCTTCTCCCTGCCGCGGCACCTGATCCGGCAGATTCGTTTCTGCAATGGCTGCTTTCAGATCCGCTTCTATCTGATCATATACGGCTTCCGGTGTAGCCTGTACCACACCATACATTTCAGCAGTGGTAACCGGTTTGGTGAATAACGGAATGTTTTTAAACAACCGTACCAGGTCAAAATAGAAGAAAGCCCGCAGGAATTTTGTTTCCGCCTCATAACGCTTTTTAATATGCTCCTCCATAGGTACACCGGGTAGTTTGGTCAGCATAATATTCGCACGGAATACGCCCGCAAATCCTTTTTTCCACAACTCCTCCTGCGGCCCGGTAATCGGCGTCAGTGTCCAGTTAGACATCACCTGCAATGCCATCATATCCGATGATCCGCCGCCACCCGCATAATGATCATCTGCTGCTGCATTCAACGCCCCTACTTTGGTCACGAATCCGCCGCCTTGCCAGCCTACTACATCATACACGGCTACCAGGCCGTTAAAGGCTTCCGTTTGATTGCGGTAATAGTTGGATTCCAGGTAACTGCCTTTCGGTTCTATTTCCAGGAATTTATCGCTGCAGGCGCCGAACAACCACATGCCTGCCATCACGGTGATATAGGTAAAGTATTTTTTGCTCATTGTTAATCCGGTTTTAAAAGATCAGAAAGTAACATTCAGTCCTGCCATAAAAGAACGCGCCTGCGGATAAATACCCCTGTCGATGCTCAGTGCATTGGTACCGCCGATTTCCGGATCATAGCCGGTATATTTGGTCAGGGTCAACAGGTTTTCACTCATGACGTATATGCGTATCAGTTGTAATCCGATGCGTTTGGTGGTGGCCGCAGGAATCGTATAGCCCAGCTGCAGGGATTTGATCCGGAAATAACTGCCGTCTTCCAGATAAAAGCCGGATGGATTGGTGAAGTTTTTGTTTTTATCTTCCATCGTCATCCGGGGATAGTCATTCGTAGACCCTTCACCGGTCCAGCGGTTCAGCGCTTTGGTCTGCCAGTTGGAATTGGGAATATCCAGGCGGCGCAATCCCTGGAATACTTTATTACCCGCAGCGCCCTGTCCGAAAAATATCAGATCAAATCCTTTGTAAGCCACATTGAAAGTGATACCGTATGTCCAGTTAGGGGTAGGGTTACCAATAAAAGTGCGGTCTTTATCCGTGATTTCGCCGTCGCCGTTCATGTCTTCCCAACGGAAATCACCCGGCTTCGCATCCGGCTGTATCTTCTTGCCGCGGGCATCTACCCAGCTATCAATTTCGGCCTGAGTCTGAAAAATGCCGAGTGAACGATAGCCGTAAAAAGAGTTAAAGGCCTGTCCTACTTCTGTTCTTACAATAGGGGGCATTCCCTGAAAACTTTCCTGTTTATCTCCCAGCAACGTCACACCGGTACCCAGGAAGGTAACCGTATTTTTAAGATAGGATACATTACCGTTGACAGAAAAATTTACTTCTCCGAATTTATTATGATAGCCTACTTCCAGTTCCACACCGGTATTTTTCATACTACCGATATTTGCCGCGGGATTGTCAATAGCCCCTACATAATAAGGAATACGGGGCTTTTGCAGGATATCATTCGTCGTTTTATTAAACCAGTCAAAGGCAATCGTGATATTACGTAATAACGTAGCTTCCAACCCGATATTCGCCTGACTGGTAGATTCCCATTTCAGATCAGGATTGGAGGGCGCATTGGGACTATACCCTACACTCAGTTTATCTTCCGTACCAAAAGTATAGTTACGCCCGCTGCCGATGGTAGCTACATAGGCCAGATCCCCGATATCATCACTACCCACAACACCATATCCGCCACGGAATTTCAGGAATCCAACCACATTATTCTGCGGCCAGAAATTTTCTTTGGAGGCTACCCAGCCTGCGGAGAAAGAAGGGAATACGCCGTACCGGTGATTGGGTCCGAAACGGGAGGAGCCATCACGCCGGATGATACCTTCCACCAGATATTTCTCTGCATAATTATAGTTGATGCGGCCAAAGAGAGAAGATACTCTGTGATCCAGCCCTTCACTGCCTTCCGATACTTTGTCGGCTGCCGCTATTTTAAAATTGAGTGATGCATCTTTAAAATTTTCCGCCGGAATATCAAAATAGGTAACAGCGGTTGCTTTGGTACGGTTCTCCATATAAGCGCCCTGGCCCCCCAGCAAGGTAAAACTGTGCGACCCAACGTGACGGGTATACGAAATAATATTCTCCAGGTTCCAGTTATACCCCTGGTTATTTCCCCGTTTGAAAGAAGAGCGGGAATTCACCGTAGAGCTATTGAGATAGGATACCGGCGTAAAGGTTTCTTCTCCCCAGAAAGATATTTTAGCACCGATGGTGGATCTTACTTTCAGCCCTTTTACCGGCTCCATCTCCAGGTAGGCATTTCCGACAATATTATGCGACCAGTTGTAATTACCGAGGCGGGTGGAAATATAGGCCAGTGGATTGGTGATCTCCTGTCCTACTACACCTGAAATACCATAGGGCCGGCCGGCAGCATCGCGCCGTACCGGATTTTTCGTATACAGGGGAGCGTTAGCTTTCGCCGGGTCTGTTTCTACAACCGGCGTTATCGGGTCCAGGTTGATAGCAGAACTGAGTGGTCCGCCGAATTCATTATTGGTATTACCGATACCGATCGTTTTTTCATAACCATAACCGACGTTCTCTCCGAAAGTGAGCCAGGGTGTAATTTTATGTGTGGTATTCAACCGGAAGTTTACCCGCTGATACCGGGAGATATCACTCGCTACAATGCCTTCCTGCTGCAGGTATCCGAAGGAAGTATAAAAAGTGGATTTATCATTACCGCCACTGAGACTGATTTCATGGTTCTGCCGCACAGCATGTTGATTAAATATCTGTGCCTGCCAGTCGGTACCTTCTCCCAATGCAGCCGGATTATCATACACCGGTGCTTTGCCATCTGCTTTCATCGCTTCGTTGATAAGTGTAGCATATTGCGTGGCATTCAGCAATTTCAATTTACGGGCTGGTGCAGAAACGCCATAGTAGCCGTTATAGTTAACAGAAAGCCGGCCGGACTTTCCTTTTTTCGTTGTCACCAGTATTACACCGGCGGCAGCACGCGCCCCGTAAATAGCCTGGGAAGCCGCATCTTTCAACACTTCCACGGATTCAATATCATATTGATTCAGGTAACCGATTCCTCCATTATCTACCACTACCCCATCTATTACCCACAACGGATTGTTGTTGTTGAAAGAAGTGATTCCTCTCACCCTGACGGAAGCACTGGAGCCTGGCTGACCGGAGCTGGCGGCCACAGTTAATCCGGAGGTACGCCCCTGCAATACCTGCTCCAGGCGGGTTACCGGCTGTGAAGCAATATCCGCCGCCCTTACACTGGAGATAGCGCCGGTGACCACACTTTTTTTCTGAATACCGTATCCTACTACCACCGTTTCGGTGAGCGCCGTCTGCGCCGGTTTCAGCTGCACCTGCAGGGTGCTGCCGGTAATAGGCAGTGTACGGGCGTCATACCCAATAAAAGAAACGATCAGCAGGCTTTTGCTATCAGGCACGCGGAGCGTGAATCTGCCATTCACATCTGCTGCGGTTCCTGCATTGGTATGTTGTATGCGCACCGTAGCACCGGGTACCGGTTCTCCCTGTTCGTTGATAATCCTGCCGGTGACGGTGATACCCGTATCTGCTGCCAGCCGGTCGGGTTTAATATCGGTAAGGGTTATACGTTGTCCTTCCATGATGTAGGTAATGGGTTGTCCTTTCAGGCATTCGTCCAGGGCTTCTTTGACTGTGGCATTTTTCAGCCGGATGGTAACCGGCCGGGTGGCTGCCAGTAAGGCTTCGTCGTAGATAACGGAAACACCCGCCTGCCGGGCTACTTCTTTCAACACCTTTTTCAACGGCACATTTTTTTCAGATAGCGTGATCTGTTGTGTCCATCCTTTTGCGCTGATATGCAGACATCCCAGGAGGAGCAAAAAGGCTGTCAGTTTCATAACGCGGAACATTTTAACGGACAGTGGTTTCCGGGCACAGGAAAGCCTGCCACTAAAGTTTAATTGCATACTTTTGTAGTGTTTGGGTAGTACAGGAAATCGTTAATAAGCAAATGATATCAACGGCCACCCAACTTATTGCCGGGAGTGTTGCGAGCACTTCCGGTTTTTTATGGATGCCGGTATCCTGCGGTTAACCCGTTTCAGTTGTTATCATAAGGGTGCAGTTTTTCAGTTTATACATAATACGTGGATGACTGCCCGTGGAAGCAGTTTTAATATTTACCGGGTAGCTGTAACAGTTAATTTCCTTCCTTCCAGTTTATACGTTACGCCGCTGGCCGCAAGCATATGCAGCATTTCAGACAACGGCAGATTTTTGTTGATACGGCCGCCAAAGCGTTGCCGGCTGTCACCGGTTTTATTATCTATTTCAATATCGTACCAGCGGGCCAGTTGCCGGGTAATAGCACTGATGCCCGCATTATCAAATTCAAAGAAACCGGTTTGCCAGGCAGTGACGGCAGCGACATCTGTTTCCTGTACCGTAAAAGTACCTGTCTGATGATCCATGGCTGCCTGCTGACCCGGTTGCAGGTATTTTTCGGCCGCACCTTTTTTCACCTTCACCGCTCCCTGTACCAACGTGGTAGTCGTTTCTTTCTCATCGGTATACGCCATAATATTAAAATGGGTACCCAATACCTGTACTTCCATCTCCTGTCCTACGATACGCACGATAAACGGTTGCTGTGCCTGTGGTTTGATGTCAAAGTAACCTTCTCCCTGCAGTTCCACGATCCGTTGTTTCCCCGTAAAGGCGGTAGGATAACGTAAGCTGGAAGCGGCATTCAACCACACCTGGCTGCCATCCGGCAGTACTACGGTAAACTGTCCGCCTCTGGGTACCGTCAGCAGATTATAGCCAATGGCAGCTGTTTTGCCCGCAGCTGCATATTGCAGCTGTCCCATCTTTTGCTGCACCGTGGTGTTACCTTGTTGTATCACCTGATGGCCGGCGCTGTCCAGCGTTACCTGCACACCATCTGCCAGGGTAAGTACCGCCTTGTTGCTGCCGGGCGCAATGTCGTGCAGGGCCATATTACCGGTAGCCAGCGGAGATGCCGGTTTACGGCCTATAAAAAAATAAGTACCTGCTGTCACTAGCAACGCAACGCTGGCCGCAGCTGCTATCCATTTCCAGCGATACCATACGCCCAGCTGTTTTGTGTCCGTTTGTCCGATAGCCTGCAACAACCGCATTTCCATCCGATCACTCAGCGCGGCCGGCACCTCCGGGCGCTGTGCCAGGATACGCTCAAAATCCGCCTGCATCACGGTCAGCAACGAACGATACGCGGCCTTCCCCTGCAGCTGTTCATACAACAGGCGTATCTCTGCTTCACTACAATCTCCGTCCAGGTACTTTTGCAAAAGTTCTTCCATCTGTTAATATCGGATTACGGGAGATCCTCCTGTCTGCTGCATCTTTCCGCTGCCCACATCTTCCCAAAATGTTTTCCTTTCATGGTTTACCACTACCGCACATGATATACTATCCGAAAATGATCCAATAGGGTACCCTCCGCAGAAAAAAAATTTTCCGGGCCATTATCAACAGCGCAAACAAACCAGGAGGCATGCGCCGGAACCGGCAACATTTGTTAATCCTGCTGCGTAATTCGTAATTTTGCCCCATATGCCGGTTTTACATCATTCTGATTATCAAGCGCCCTTTTTATTGCAGAATCGCCACATGCTGACGATCTACCCTTCCCTGTTCCGGAGTATCCGGCCGGCCAGCTATAGACGTCAACGTATTACTACCCCGGACAACGACTTCCTGGACCTGGATTTCAGCGAAAAAGACAGTGACCGGGCCGTAGTCATCCTGCACGGACTGGAGGGAAATTCCGGCCGCAAATATGTACTGGGGATGGTCCATATTTTTAATGATGCCGGATTCGACACGGTATCATTAAATTTCCGGGGCTGCAGCGGAGAACCCAACCACCAACTCCGCTTTTATCACAGCGGAGAAACCGGCGACCTGCATACCGTCATACAATACCTGCTTTCACTGAATAAATACAAAACCATTCACCTGGTAGGTTTTTCGCTGGGAGGCAATGTAACGCTGAAATATGTAGGCGAAAAAGGCAATACCTTGTCGAACGTTATCCGGTCGGCAGTAGCCATCTCTGTACCGGTAGATCTGAAAGACAGTTCCGGTGAGCTGGAGAAAAGACATAATACGATTTACATGCAGCGTTTTATCCGGGACCTGGGTAATAAACTCCTGCAGAAACAAACCCGGTTTCCGGGTACCATCGATCTCGCAGATTATGATAAAATAAAAAGTTTCCGGCAGTTCGATGATCGTTATACCGCGCCTATACATGGTTTCAAGGATGCCCTGACCTACTGGGAACACTGCAGCTCCAAAAAATACCTGGCAGATATCCGTATCCCTACCCTCCTGATCAATGCCAAAGACGATCCGTTTCTGGGAAGCGGTTGTTTTCCTTATGACATCGCCGGCAACAGTCCTTATTTCCACCTGGAAACGCCTTACAGCGGAGGACACGTAGGCTTTGTAAAATTCGGAGAAGATTTTTACTGGTCGGAGAAAAGGGCACTGGCTTTTACGCTGTCGGTATAAAGGCAAAGCTTCCATGCTTTGACCGGGTAATTTGTATATTTACTGCTTTATTTAACGACTCCCCGGCGGGAAGTATTTTAAACTTTTTACATGGAGCGTATGCCATCTGAAGAGGAACTGTTGCTACGGATGATTGCGGGAGATGAAACAGCCTTTTCCGGCATCTACCGGCATTACCATTCTTCCCTCTATACTTACCTGCTGCGTTTCTGTAAAGTACCGTCCCTGGCGGAAGACCTGGTGCATGATGTATTCCTTAAAATCTGGGAAATCCGGGAACGTATCAATCCAAAGCTTTCTTTCAGTGGTTATCTGTATCGCATTGCCCGCAACCATGTGTTCAAGACGATTGCCCGGCTGGCAACAGATGAACACATGCGTGAACAACTGTTGTTACAGCTGCAGGCCACCAGTGCTGCACATACCGAACAGGTCATCAGCACCAAGGAATACGACCGGCTTTTCGCGGAAGCCCTCTCCCGGATGCCCGCCCAGCAGCTAAAGGTATTCCGCCTTTGCCGCCAGGAAGGGAAAAGCTATGAGGAAGCCGCCGCCATACTGGGCATCTCCCACCATACCGTTAAAAAACATATGGTCAGCAGTATGCGTTTTATCCGCGATTATATTTACCGCCATGGCGATATTATGGTGGCGCTTTACCTGGTCACCGCTATCGGATAACCGTAAACAACCGGCTCCATCTCAACCGGTTCTCCTGGTAACTCAGCCAGATAATCCAGGCTTTCCCTACAACATGATCTTCCGGCACAAAGCCCCAGAAACGGGAGTCCGTAGAGCCGTTCCTGTTATCTCCCATCATCCAGTAGTAATTCATTTTAAAAGTGTAGGTAGTGGTTTCCTGATGATTGATAAAGATCTTACCGTTTTTTACCTGCAGCTGATTTTGTTCATACGTATCGATGATCCGCTGGTAAAGTGGTAAAACGAGGGTATCAATGTGAATGGTCACCCCTTTTTGCGGAATATACAGCGGTCCCATTTGATCCTGATTCCAGGGATAGCGGTCCGTATCAAAAGGAAATACCCGTCCATCCCACCAATCCATCAACCGGCGTTTGATACGCGCACCCAATCCCCGCAGCGTATCTACATTGGCCTGGGTAAGGTTATAGATAAATTCGGTGGAATCTCCCGTTGGCCGGGCATCGGAATGGATATCCAATGCCAGCATCTTTTTCTCATTCATGGGATGATGATTGGGCATGACCACCAGGTATTCCGCCATCGATGCCGGCGGGATAAATCCTTTTTTCCCGTTTATATAAATCATCCCGTCTTTAATCTGCAGGGAATCACCCGGCACCGCCACACAACGTTTAATCCAGTTCTCCCGTTTATCCACCGGACGTACCACCGGCGGCAGCGGATATATCTTTTTCAGCGCAGAATCTCCTACTGACCTGATATTCGGGTAATAATCAACGTCGTTCCCCTGCTGGTCTTTCAGCACAGTATCGCCACAGGGATAGTTAAACACCACCACGTCATTCCGTTGCACGCCACTTAGTCCCGGCAAACGCATATACGGCCATTGTACCGCAGTGGAAAAGGCTTTGGTTTGTTTGGTAAAGGGCAAGGTGTGATGGGTAAAAGGCCAGGCCAGCGGTGTCATGGGAATGCGGGGACCATAGCTGATCTTACTAACAAACAGATAATCGTGAACCAACAAGGTTCTTTCCATTGAAGAACTGGGGATAACATACGCCTCAAAA
This sequence comes from Chitinophaga nivalis, assembly GCF_025989125.1. NCBI lineage: Bacteria > Pseudomonadati > Bacteroidota > Chitinophagia > Chitinophagales > Chitinophagaceae > Chitinophaga > Chitinophaga nivalis. The sequence continues at coordinate 7,706,456 of NZ_JAPDNR010000001.1, forward strand.
ATAAAAGTGCGGATAAAAGTGGCTGCCACTACTGCGAAAAGCGCCGCTTCTGTCCATTCCCGTATTCTTGATTTTTTCCGTACTGATTCCTCCTGCTTTTTCCTCCTGAATGCAAAATTCATTTAGATACGGTTTAGGGTAATTTAGTACGTAACAATTTAACTAAATAAAATTATATCTGTTTCAATTCCATCAAAGAAAAAGCACTGCTACATAATCGCACCAATTCGCTACAGCAAAGCATTCCAACGAATTAAACGCATAGTAAAAATAATATGCATGCCGGCTGCCGCCGGTTATTTCCGGGCAGATGATTACTGCGAATGATCACGATAACGGCTTCCTGTTTTTGATAAATTTTGTGAGAAGATAAAATCGTTTATTAATTTACTCCGCAGAAATGCCATCCCGGCACATGCAATTATCCACGTTATAAACATCATCAGGTATGCACACGTCCAGACGTTCCTTTATGCATCAAGCCGGCCTGCTGGCAGCAGGTATGCTGTTACCCGGCAGTTTGTCCGCCCGGCCCGCAGCAGGGGCTTTACCTAAAAAGACAGGCCTTCAGTTATACACCCTCCGCGACCAGCTGGCACAGGATGCAGCAGGCACCATTGCCAAAGTAGCGGCCATCGGCTATAATGAAGTGGAAACATTTTATGGCTACCAGGGCGCACAGGACAAAGGTACTTTCTGGGGCCTCAAACCTGCGGCGCTGCAATCGTTGCTGCAATCGCACCACCTCAGCACGCCCAGCGGCCATTACCAGCTCAATGAATATTTAACGCCCGGCAACGGGAATGCAGCTGCCCTGCAACCCCAGATAGACCTGGCCGCTGCCCTGGGACAACAGTACTTCATCGTACCGGTACTGCCGCCCAATCTATGGGATCAGGCACTAACGCCGGATGACTATAAATTCATGGCAGACCAGTTGAACAAAGCCGGGGAAGCCTGCAAAAAAGCGGGAATCCAGATCGGCTATCATAACCACTACTGGGAATTTAAAAAACTGGCAGGTACCCAGACTACCGGCTATGAGACCCTGCTGAAAGCTACAGACCCCGCACTCGTATCTTTTGAGCTGGATTTATTCTGGGCGGTAAAATCCGGATTCGATCCGGTAAAATTGTTTGCGGCCGCTCCCGGCAGATTTGTAGCCTGGCACGTGAAAGACATGGATAAAAACAATACCGCCAGTCTGACCGCCGCCGGCACCGAAGGAAAAAAGTCGATGGAACTGCTGACCGGCGTCACCTTTGCAGAGGTAGGTACCGGCAGTATCGATTTCCGCAGCATATTTGCCAAAGCGAAACAGGCCGGCGTAAAACACTTGTTTATAGAACAGGACAAAATTACGATCGACCCGTACGAAAGCATTACCAAGAGCTACACCTATCTGAAAAATGTATTAATGAAATAAAATATACGGGCAGCAGGGCCCTTTAAAACAGGACCCTGCTATCATTTACCCCGCCCCGCCTGTTCATATTTCGCAGCAGCATCGTAGCTTTGCCCACAAATTAAAGCGTAGTTACTTATGTCGATGCATGAAGTAGAATCATTGGTGGAATTATCCGTTTATGCCCTGGACAACAGCCAGGAAGAACCGCTGGACCGCAGAAGTCTGTTTTATAACCTGTATCTTTTGCAAAATCAGTTCGATACCGGATTTACCCATTTCCGGGTCATGGATATCCTGATCAAGTATCATTTCGTATATCCGTTACCGATAACCGCACATCCGGCTTACACACAATATTCCGCCCATTTTGATGCATTGGCTGCCAGCAAAAAATTCAGCTTCATCTATGTCAATCCCATCCAGGAATGGGACGCAGAAAGCAACCCTGTAGCCGGTTACGCCAACTTTGACCATACTACCCAGCAATATATACTTTATGCAGATGCAGGTTCCACGCTGTGGGCCGGCCTCGTGGAAAATGGTACGCTGCAAGGCGAAGACGCCGTGGCGCCGGAACACATCAACGTGTTCAACATGGCCCATGAAATAGCGGAAATTGCCGGCCAGCAAAAAGATAAAGGCCTGCTGGGACTTTGGTATCAGCTCCTTCCCTACATCGTGATGAATACAGAACAGGCAGGTGAACCCGTTCATTACAAACCATTGGAAGCGATCCTCGACCTGGTAACCGCCAACGATGCCATTGAAGAAGCCGTGCTGCCGCCTTCCGATGAGCTGCCCGAAGGAGGTGAACTGGGTAAATTCTGTACCTGGTGGTATGCACCCGCTGCAGATAAAATGAAAACAGCAGCAGAAATGAGCGCAGAAGAAGAGAAGCTGGACCTGGAAGCAGTTCCTTTCAGTGAAAAGGTAGAAAAAAGCGCCGCCTGGTATGAACAGCAAGTGGCCAACCTCTTACAGGAAATCAACCACGCCATCACCTACCTGGAAGAAAACGGCCCTAATGAGGATATACAAAAAAGCGTGGAAGGACGCCTGCAACTGGGCATCGAATACGCCGACAAAGGACTGGAACTGGCGCCCAATGAACCGGCCCTGCTGGTCAACAAAGGTTCATTGTTAATGCTGCTGGAAAAATATCCGGAAGCACTCGTTTGTTACGATGCTGCCCTGGCCATTGCACCCACCAATGCCTATGTACATCTCAACCGTGCCATCCTGTACTATCACATGAACCAGATACCGGCAGCTATTGCTTCTTTTGAGCAGCTGCTGACGCTGGAACCGGATAATGAATTTGCACAACAATGGCTGGCACACCTGAAAAATGGCGGACAATAATCCATTACAAATAATAGAACAGGCACTTGGCATCACTTTGCCAGGTGCCTATGTTACCTTCCTCCGGCAACAACAGCTGATGGAAGAAGGCCGGCTCATGACAGACCTGGTATATCTCTATGGCCTGGCCGAACTGGCCGGACAAAACACGTTGTACGAAGTACAACACTACCTCCCCGGCTACCTCACCATCGGCGATGACAGCGGCGGACAGGCTATCTGCCTGCACTGTGCCGCCACAGATTCCACAGTATACATTACCGGGCATGGCGCCCTCGATACCGGCTCACTGCAGGTACTCAGCGATAACTTTTCCGACTGGGTGGCACAAGGATACTCCCTCGATGTCATCCGTGAATCACCGGACATCCTTGCTTTCCGGCAATCAGACACCTGGCAGCTGAGAGCAGCCTGGCAGGCATTACACCTGGCGTTGAAGAAACTCGAAGCGGAGAAAAGTAAAGGGATGGACCTCAAAACCTACCTGCTGCAAAAGCGGCAACTGCAACAAGAGATAGTAACATTTGAGACACTACATGCCGGCAAAAAATATATGCCTTAAAAGCGCAGAAAGATAGCCTGCTGCATCATTTCAATAAACAGCGATCTGAATAACTACTGTGCCACCCGCTCCATTTCCTTTTCATAGGCTGCCTGCAGCTCTTTTACTTTTTCCGGATACTGCACGGCTACATTATCTGATTCACCGGGATCGGTGCTGAGATTATACAATTCATGATTATTAACCAGTTTCCAGTTACCCCGGCGTACGGCAGTTTGTTGGCCGTATTGCCAATACAGGTCCCGTTCTTCCACCGGTTGCTGGAACAATATATTCCGGATATCTTTTCCATCGGTAGGTAGTACCGGCGTAAACCGCGTCAGCGCGCCGATAGTAGGTAATACATCCAGGTTTGATACTGGTGTGTGAATCACCTGTCCTTTCTTAATTCTTTGCGGCCACATAACGAGTGCGGGTACACGAATACCGCCTTCCAGCAAAGCCCCCTTTTCGCCACGCAGGCGGCCATTACTGGCATGACCATGATGGGAAACCGCATAGCCGCCATTATCAGACATAAACCAGATGATGGTATTTTGCAATAGCTTTTCTTTTGCCAGCTTCTGCAACAGTAAGCCTACATTATCATCCAGGTTGGATACCATGGCAGCATACGCCCGCCGGTAGGCATCTTTAATAAAACTGAATTGCTGCAGATATTGGGCAGGCACCTGTAAAGTATTCAGCATTTCCTGCTCTCCGTAGGTGTTTTTTCCGAGCGACAACGTATATCCGGTAATACTATCCGGCGCTGTTTTCCCGTAGTGCGGCGCATTGTAGCCTATCATCAGGAAAAAGGGCTGCTGCGGATGCCGGTTCTTTTGTTTGCCAATATAAGACAAGGCATATTGCGTGATCAGGTCTGTGGCATATCCTTTTTCTTTCACCGGCTGGTTATTTACATACCAGTCCTGTTCCAGCCCGCCGTAGCTGTGGGTAAAGTAATCGATGCAGCCGCCACGAAAACCTGTGAATACGTCGAAACCGTGTGCTGTAGGCATTTTAGCGCCCCCTTTTTCTCCCAGGTGCCACTTCCCGATCAGGGCAGTCTGATAGTGTTTGGCCCGCAGATAGTTGGCCAGCGTGATTTCTGTCGTATCCAGATAGCTTTCATCATTCGGCATCAACGCGGTGTTGAGATGATGTTTGCTGCGTTGCGGATAGCCCCCTGTCAACAGACTGTAACGGGATGGTGAACAAACAGGGGCCGCAGCATAAAAGTCCGTGAACCGGATCCCTGATTTACCAATACGATCGATGTTGGGGGTAGGTATCTCGCTACCGTAACTACTTAGATCTCCATAGCCCAGGTCATCTGCATAAATAATAATAATGTTGGGCCGGGTAGTGTCGTTGCCTGCGAAAAGGGCATGGGTATGCACCAACATTAAAAGTGTGAACAACAGTCTCTTCATGGAATAATCCACTTTACAAAAAATCAATTAACAGTTATAGTAACAGGAAGATAGTAAATGATTGGCAGGAATAGCAAAATTCTTCGCAGATAGTCTAAAAAAGCAGGATTTTACCCCAGATGCCTGCTGTGTCATCTCCCGAAAAATTATTTTTTTGTAAATAAAAGGAGAGATATTATATTTGTCTACAGAAATGGTAGACTAATAAAATATCCTCCATGAAAAAGTATCAAAATCACCTGCACCAGTACAAAGTATCATCGAGCGTTACTACTATCGCCGGATACTGTTGTTGTTGACGCCATTATCACCCCCCTGCGGTTACCCCACCAATTTCCGCTGCAGCTAACAGCTATAGGGCTTCCCATAACTGTATAATGTATTATTTCACTGCCACAAACCTATTTTCGTCATGAATACGAACAACCAACCCGTGTTCCGCCTGGAAGAGGCGGTAACCCCAGCACACCTTGCCCATTTCAAACAATATGGGATCATCCAGTTTAAAAATTTCCTGGACAAACCTACACTGGCTGCCATTTTGCAGGAAGTACAGCAGGTCCAGGAATGGCTCCTGCGCAACAACATCGAAAAAGTAAATGGTATTCCCCTGAAATTCGGTACTGATATTGATGGCAGTCCACTCATTCAACGCATCGCCTTTGCCTCTCATTACAGCCCCGTTTTACGCGCTTTACTGAAAGAAGAAAGGCTTCAGTCACTCACCCGGTTACTAGGGCCTTATACCGGCCGTATTGGTGAAAATGAAAAAGACGGGCTGGTGATCAATCATTATGTAAATGCTGCCGAAAGCCAGTTTAAACAACTGGGCTGGCATACCGATAGTCCCCGCGATCTGTTCCTGGGCACCCGCATACTTCCCATGCTCAATGTAGGCATCCACCTGGATGACTGCCCCCTTGAAAATGGCGGTCTGCGCGTACTCCCGGGTACACACGAACAAGGTTTGCTAAAACTGCTGTTCCGCAAAAAATACTTTATCGACAATGAACCCGATAAAAAAGAAGTGGGCTTCAACATCGAAGCCGGCGACCTGACCGTACACGATGGCCGCCTGTGGCACCGCGTACAGCAATCACCGTTTATTGGTGAAAAGAGCCGCCGCAGGGTGATGTACATACCCATCATCACCGGCGCCTATCAGCCTAAAAACGCACATAGTCCAACACCTTTCTATCATAAACTGGCACATTGGAAACAACACCTCTACGGAGGAAGACCACAATGGGTAAATGTAAAAGCTAAAGAAGAAAGCCTGGCAGAAGTAAACCGTTCATCTCTCTAAAAAACAGCAACAGTATGTCATATGCATTAGTAACCGGGGCAGCAAAAGGAATCGGAAAAGCCATTGCTGCCCGGCTGGCAGAAAAGAATTATCATTTACTGCTGGTAGATATTGACGCAGACAACCTCAGAGAAACAGCCACAGAACTGGCGGCACAGTATCACGTAAACGTACATACGTTACACCAGGACCTGTCGCATCCTGATGTGTTGCAGCAAGTCCTTGCCTGGAGTACGCCCTATCACGACCACCTCACGGTAGTAGTGAATAATGCCGGCTATGGCCTGAACGGCGCTTTTGAAACCCTGTCCCTCACGGAACAGTTCAACGTCATCGATGTAAACATTAAGGCACAGGTAGGATTGTCCTACGCCTACATTCCGGTATTGCGGCAGTTCCCCAAAGCATACCTGCTGAATGTGGCCAGTACAACCGCCTATCAGACAGTGCCCTATCTGAATATATATGCCTCCACTAAAGCCTTTGCATTGTCATTTACCCGTGGATTGCGCCATGAACTGCGCCACTCCACCATATCTGTCAGTGCATTAAGTCCGGGTAGCACCGATACTGATTTTGTCAACCGCGCGCGCATGGGTTCCCATACCCGTAGTATTGCGAACCGGTTTAACATGACAGCAGCCAGCGTTGGCAAAATTGCAGTAGACGGATTATTTAAAGGGAAAGCGGAAATCATTCCGGGATTCACCAACAAGCTCAATGCCTGGCTACCGAAGTTTTTCCCGAAAGCTTTTGTAGAAAGGATTGCCGGTAACATCTATGAGCCCAAAGAAGAAACACCTGCAGCTGTGCTTAGCGCATCGTAACGTATTCACATGCAGGCATTATGCCTTTCATCATTGTATCAATTTCAGTTTCCCCCCGTTTGTCATCAGATCGTTCGCGGCAAAGGTGCAGCATGGCGGATCAAAGGAACCGCTATGTTGTACCTTTGACCGGCATCAGGAAAATAATTCCTGTTCATCCGTAAAATAAGTCTTCCGGCCTCCGCTGGTATCCCGCTGAATCTCAGCACCACCGGGGCTTTGCTTCAACCGGGAATTATGTACCCGCATAAAGTCCCGTACCTCTCCGTTAATGATATCCGGATGATTCTTCAGGATTTTCTGTTCGGCATCCTGCAATACCTGTTTAATGGATTTCAGCAGGGTAGCTGCTTTGGCGGCCGGTATCTTATTGCAGACAGAAAAAGGCGATATCCGGGCATCCCACAGAATCTCATCAGCATAGGCGTTACCGATACCCAGCACATACTGCTGATCGATCAGGTATTTTTTAATAGTGATCCGTTTCTTCGCCAGCTGTGTTTTCAGATAATCGATGGTCAGTTCATCCGACAAGGCATCCGGAGCCGTTTTAGGCGCCGGGTCCAGGGTTACCGCAGCCTGCGCCTGAAAGTCTGTTAATGCCAGTCCTGTACCATCTGCAAATAATAATTCCAGGATGGTATATTTTTCTTCGTTGGTATTTTTAAAGAGATATAATTTCCCATGCAACATCAGGTGCATCCCCAGCACATGCCCGCCGGAAAACTCAAAATGCAGCTCTTTTCCCACCCGCCGGATATGTTCCAGTTCCTGCCCTTCCAGCACCGATTGTAACGTAGCGGCGGAGGTATGCCTCGATTTTGCTTTTGAACATCATTTTTTCGGTGATTACATGTCGATCCTGACCGGCAGGCCCTCTCCGCTGCAAACCATGACGCTGGAAGCTTCCAGCCTGCTGAGAATACCCAGGGAGCAGTACCTCGGCCTCTTAAAAACAACACATGGCCCCGCACTCATGCGGGTGGCAGCGGAACTATCTTTTCTCTCCAAACAGCAACAGCAAATAGATCTGCTCACCCTGACGGCCGCACAACGTTATGCCTTTCTGCTACAACATCAACCGGCTGTTGTTCGCCGCATTCCACAGAAACACCTCGCTTCCTACTTAGGCATTACCCCACAAAGTTTCAGCAGAATCAGAAAGAAAAAATTGTAACGCCCCGCATTTTTTACCCTATGGTAACTTTTTCTTCCGGCTGTCGCCGGATCTTTACCTGCGTCAGTTAAACAATACCTCAGCTATGGATACAACAACGTGGCAATACCTGCTCGATAAAACGGTCCGGCATAAACGAACATCCGGGATGGTGGTAAGCATCGCTGCAAACGGCCGGCAATGGACCGGCGCTGCCGGCAACCTGCGCCCCGAAAGCCCTTACTTTATAGCCAGTGTGACCAAACTATATATCACCGCCCTCATCATGCAACTTCGCGCTGCCGGCAAACTACAACTCCACGATCGCATCGCGGCCTACCTGCCGGATGCCGTTATCAACGGGCTGCACATTTACCGGCAGCAAAACTACTCACAGGATATCACCATCCGGCAACTGCTCTCCCATACTTCCGGATTACCGGATTATTTCGCGCAAACGACCGGCAGTCATCACCCCTTGCTGCAAGACCTCCTCTCCGGTAAGGATCAGGCCTGGACTTTTGACATGGCCATCGATGCCGCTAAGAAAATGAAACCGGTTTTTGCACCGGGACATCCCCGCAAAGCCAGCTATGCAGATACCAATTTCCAGCTACTGGGACACATCATTACGCGCATCACCGGGCTACCACTCGCCCACGCCCTGGACAAAATGATTTCCACGCCGCTCCGCCTCGAAAACACCTATTTATACACCAACCCTGCAGACACGCGGCCGGCGTTCATTTTTTACCGGCAAAAGCCGCTGGCTATCCCGATGGCGATGGCTTCCTTCGGCGCCGATGGCGGCATCGTTTCCACCGCACAGGAACAAATGATTTTTCTCCAGGCATTTTTCAACGGACAGTTATTTCCACAGACCTATCTGCCGGATATGCAACAATGGCGAATGATCCATTTTCCGTTGGCATATGGTACCGGCATTGCCCGGTTTAAATTACCGGCTATATTCACCTTATTCCGGCCATCGCCGGCGCTGATAGGACATGCAGGCTTATCTGGTGCTTTTGCCTTTTATTGCCCGGAAAAACAGGCTTTTCTCACGGGTACCGTGAATGAGGCTGGCGCAACAGCGCTACCCTTCCGGTTGATGCTGCAGTTACTACAAAAAATATAGGGCCGTATTAAAAAGAAGAATGGGCCGGTGGTGCTCCGGCCCATGTTTTATGGCTGCTTTTCTATTTTTATGAAACGTTTATTCAAAGATAAAAACCTATTGATAAGATGATATGCTGATATTGTCCAGTATTTAACGATTGTTGGCACTTATAACCATTTTTCCTCTATGTGAACATCCTGTTAAAAAACCGTTGTAATGACAACAACTAGTCCGTTTTGCCCCCTCCTCCCTCCTAAAAACGTTATCTTCGTAGCTTGTACAATTTTTACTAAAACTATAAACATTACGGAGCGAACGTGGAAAAGAAGCAGATAATCAAGCCGTTAATTTTTATACTTACTATAAGTTTATTCGTATTCCTGATCACTACCTTTACAGCTACAGAAAAAACCACTGCAGCGATACAACACTCCCCGCTTTCATTACCGGCGGATTCCGCACAGGAAATCAGTCTGTATGACCAGATGCGGCTGGATACAACCGGCTTATCACGGGAGGCGTTTGACAATGGATTACAGGGTCTTGCCCATCTCGAAGACAACGGCAGAATCAAAAATCCGGATGTACTGTCTATTATCGATTTTTCATTGCCCAGCAGTAAAAAACGATTATTCGTGATTGACGTCAAAAATAAACTGGTACTCTTCAATACATTGGTATCACACGGCAGAAATTCCGGTACCGCCAGTGCCAATACTTTCTCCAATAAAATCAACAGCTTTAAAAGCAGTCTGGGTTTTTATGTAACCGGTGATACCTACAACGGCGAACACGGTTATTCCCTGCGACTGGAAGGAGAAGAAGCCGGCATCAACGATAATGCACTCAGCAGAGGCATTGTGATGCACAGCGCCAGTTATGTCAATGAAAGTCTCATTAAAAGTCAGGGATATATTGGCCGCAGCCTGGGCTGCCCCGCCATACCGGAAAACATGCACCGTAAAGTAATTGAACGGATCAGAAATGGTACCTGTCTTTTCTTTTACAGTCCGGATAAATACTATTCCGCACACACCCGTATCTTAGCGAAAGACAGTACGGATTCCTGATTTCATCTGAACAGTTTGGCTTTTATTTTCTCATCATGCCCGTACACGTCTGCTGCGAAATGCAGCTGATCGGCGGTATCCAGCCAGGTAGTGTAATAGGTAATGATAACCGGTACGGGGTGCTGCAGCGTTACATACCGCTGTTTGCCACCATTCATGGCGCTATCTATCTTTTCGTGGGTCCATTGGGGTGAGTCTTCCAACAGGAACTTCGCTAATTTTGCGGGCTCTTTCAAACGAATACACCCATGGCTGTAGGCACGGCTATCGCGGTTAAACAAGCGCTTATTCGGCGTATCATGAAAGTAGATATGATAGCTGTTGGGGAAGAGAAATTTCACCCGGCCCAATGCATTTCTGCGGCCTGGCAGCTGACGGATCACCGGTATGCCGCCCACATGCCCCGTTACCTGCATATTCCGGGCCGACAGGTAATTTCTATTCCGTTGCATGGCAGGCAATATTTCTTTACGCACAATACTGCGGGGAATATTCCAATAAGGGTTGAATACAATCTGGTTCAGCCGGCCGGAAAACATGGTAGTGCTATGCCCTTCCTTGCCCACCACAATATCCATATCAAACACTTTCGCTTCTCCATCCAGCACATGTAATTCAAATGCCGGGATGTTTGCCAGTATCCATTTACCTGCAGGTGATACCGGCATCCACTTTATCCGTTCCATATTCACCAGTACCTGCTGTAAACGTTGTGCTGCCGATACATTCAGCGCCCGCACAACCGTATCGTTCAGCACACCATTTTCCGTATAGCCGTTACTGTTACGAAATCGGTTAATGGCTATTTCCAGTGCATCATTGAATAAGGGAGTCGTATCGTTATCTGTTAACTCTCCCGTCAGCAACAATCTTTTTTTCACAGGTATGATTTCGGGAGATGACTGACCTTTCTGCCATGCGTTCTTCGAAATGGCCACCGGCTGCCAGCCGCCACTTTCTACATAGTTCCGGTATATTTTCAGCCAGGGTTTCATCTTTACCGCTGCCGGATAATTTTTATCGGGTAACTGCAGCATCGAGTCTGCCAGCTGCATCACAGGATATTTTAATACCGGAATCATATGTTCAATCTCTGTTACGCCGGCAGGCCGTTTATTAAAATACTGAATCAACCGGCGGGTCAGTTGCAACTCTACCTGTATCATAGCAGGATCTTTTTCTGATACCCGTAAATCATCTTCCCCCATCAGCATATCCAACCGGATGTCCAGTGCTTTACTACCGGCAGTATCATTGTTGTAGTTATACAAACTGCGAAAAGCAGCTGCCTGTTCGGTAGGACCTTTACTGTCCATCCAGGCAAATTCAAAATTGCGGGCATTGTAAAAGCTACGCAACCGCCAGGCGGTCGTATCATCCAATCCCTGTGTAACAATAAACTGTTCCACCTGGCTGCTGTCTATAAACAAATCATTAAAAGCATGTGCGCGGGTAATGGAGAGGTTCCGCGGGGTAAGCGGTAAAGGCGGTGGCTCTTCCTCGTTTGTATGGGGCGCTGGTGCAGATGCCGTACCGCAGCTAATCATCAGTATACAGACCAGCCCAATCACAGTAACGAACCTTTTCATATGATTAACTTATCAAATCAAACGCCGGTTTAAAGATCATTTGCTACAGCTATTCTTGCTTTTTTCGTTGTGGTTCACCAGGAACAGACTGTGCATATATAGCAACAAAAAGCCTGCAGTTTGGTTCGATTCGTGCAAAAAGAATTACGCATTTCAGAGAAGAGAAACCATGCGGATTCCTGCGCTGAAATGCGTAACACGTCGTATCAAATTAAGCTTATTTACGCGCCGATCACCGGATCACTGAAGCCTTCCTTACCCGTTTCTACACGGCCGGCATAGCGCTGCCGGAAGGATGCCTGTCCGGCTACCTGCACCGCAAAGTCGTACCAGCCATGACTGGTAGCCAGGTCAATGATCAACGTTACGGTGCCATGTGCGGCTACTGTTTTTTTCCAGTTACCTTTTCCGTAAGCCATATCCGTTACCTGTATCACTACCGGCTGATTACTCTTGTTGATCAGCTGCAGGGCTACATTGCCGGTCAGTTTTTTACTGTGCAAGGCAGTAGGCTGATAAGCGCATACTATTTCTACCTGCGGATCGTGTACATCACCGGCAAATTCCCGGAAAAATCCGTTGGGACCATATACGCACAGGTGGTAACGGTTATCAGCAAATGCCTGCAGCGGCCAGCTATCTTTCAGCTGATCACCGGCAGTAACGGCATAAGACCAGGTTCTCACGGCTTCCATCTTTCCGCTGTCGGCCTGTACATATTTACCAGGGGCATACACGTTAAAAGGAGCGCCCGCCGCCTGTTTTCCAAAAATAGTATTGGCGGCAGAAAAGCTGATATCAAAAGCCGTTTTATCTGCACGCAGTTTTCCGGAAGCATATAATTCGTAAGGTAGGGCGCAGGAAGCACGCTGTCCTTTTTCCTGCCGCGGCATCCATTCCGCGGTGGCCGGTGCGGTATTGATGGCCGTAATCTCAGCAGGCGTCAGTTTCTTGAAACCATCCGGCAACTTCTTAAACTTCGCATTGTATACACTTTCAATAAACGTATTTCGTTCCGGGAAAGGTACGGTGATCTTTTCTCCGTTAAACGGACGGAATACCGAAGTGAGATCCCCACAAACCGTACGGCGCCACGCAGAAATATTGGTTTCCTGAATAGGTTTGCCGGTTTTGTGCTGCAGGAAACGCTCCATAAACTGCAGGATGGACGTATGGTCAAATACCTGTGAATTCACATATCCACCACGGCTCCAGGGAGAAGCGATGACCAGGGGTACCCGGTATCCCAGTCCCACCGGACTTTCCCGCACTTCTGTAGCACCTACGTGTTTTTTCGCCTGCTCCATGGCTTTGGTAACATATTCCACCCCTGTATCAATACCAGCAGACACTTTACCGGTACCCGGCTGATGAGGCGCTACAAAAGGAGGAACGTGATCAAAGTAACCGTCGTTCTCATCATAACAAAGGATAAAAATTGTCTTTTTCCATACCGCTTCTTCTTTCGTCAGAATATCCAGTACTTCAGATACATACCAGGCGCCATACCACGGCGCACCCGGATGATCAGAAAACTCACCCGGCGCCACCAGCCAGGAAACGGTGGGCAGCTGGCCGCTATGTACATCTTTGCGGAACTGATGCAGGATGTCTCCTTTAGGCACGTTCACCGTTCTGGCAGTAGCCCCGTCCTGGTATTGCAGGGTTTCCAGCTCATGATAATCCGGGTCGCCGATGTTGGTGGTAAATGCCTTCTGGTGCAACTGCTGTGCACGGGGTGATAATTTGGCAAAGTTGGCTGCCGTAAAGGTAGTGGCATCTTTTTGATGCTTCTCCAGTGCGGCTTTCTTTTTCTCCAGATCACGCTGCAGCTTCACGGCATCTTCACTACCCGGCGTAAGTGTTTTCAATTTATCTTCCAGTGCAAGAATAGCAGCAGTAAGCGCCGCTACCTGTCGTTGTAGATATTGTATATGTCCGGTGGCAAACCGCACATTGAAGGCGGCAAACCACTCTATCGGGTTATCGGTGAAGTTGGCCAGCATACCATCTTTTTCGCCTTCCAAACCGGCGGCACTGATTTCATTCTGGTATATTTTCCAGGAAACACCGTGGTCTTCGAGACGTTCCGGAAAGCTTACCCAGTGGGCTTCTGCACCGTAGTCCACATCATCGTTCCAGACGTTGGCCTTAGCCGCAGCCGTTTGTTCATCGCGTAGAGTACCTGTCCACAGATACAAGCGGTTAGGTGTTGTACCTGTCAGGGAAGAACAGAAGTTCTGGTCGCACACCGTAAAGGCATCGGCCAGGGAATAATAAAACGGAATATCCTCCCGGTTGTAAAAGCCCATGGTGAGCGGCATCGGCGCCCATTCTTTGTTGCCGGATTGTTTCACCAGCAACCACTGATCGTATTTGCCGTTGTTGCGGGCATCTACCTGGTTGGTCCAGGAGTGCGGCAAGCTGCTCATCCAGGTGGCTTTGGTATCTTTTATATTCAGGCGGAAAGGGGCGTAGGTTTCACCCTGGCCGTTGCTTTGCAGCCATACCAGGTTATTGTCGGGCAGGCGGATAGCCCGGGGATCATCATATCCGCGTACCCCTTTTAAGGTACCGTAACAATGGTCAAAAGAACGATTCTCCTGCATCAGGATCACGATATGTTCCGCATCCAGGAAAGTAGATCCCGGCCGGGGATCTATTGCCAATGCCCGCTGAATAGAGCCGGGCAAGGCACTGAAAACACCGGCAGCGCCGGATAGCAGGGCTGCTTTCTTAATAAAATCTCTTCTGTTGTCCATCGTCTTTTTATTTTTTCATGTTCGCGCTGCACCCTGGTATAACAGGGTATTGCCAAAAGGCGGTTCAAAATAATAAAAACTATGGTGGTGTGCAATTAAACACAAGAGATCCATGTATTATCTGATTGTTATGCCCGCAGTGGGCATCCTGTACATGGCGGGAAAGGGGGTATAAAAGCGGTAATCCTGCAGACGGGGCATGCTGCCTGTATGCAACAAATATACCCTTCTCTGCAGGATTACCTGTATATGAAGTAAATGGTAAAGCGCGATGCCTTATACCCGTTCAGATGGAATAATCACCACCTTAAATCTTACTTTACCGGGAGGACGCAAAGTAGGCGCACCGTTCACACCTTTCACTTCAATCGATACCCTTCCGTTATTATGCAGTACGCTGTAGGCCTGATTCTCATAAACCTCCGGTAACATCTCAAATGTGCTGGACAATACTCCGCTATTGTTATAACGGGCCATGGAAACAATAACACCATCGGATTGATTGGTATTACTATTCAGTGGTGGTATATCGAAATCTACCACAAACGTGGAGCCCACCTGTTCCCAGGCAGATGATGCCACATCATAGCTGATGGTTTGATTGGGGATCACCACTTCATTCGTGGTTTTCGTACAGCCTACAAAAAGAAAGCCCAGTAACAGGAACGGCAGGTATAACCATGTTTTCATATAAAATACGTTTTGAAATGCAAGCCAAATACAATGCCATAAATTGGCAAATTGTTCGACCAATGCCGGGTAAATAAATATGAATGTGAAAAAATTATTTAAGCAACTTAGAATCAGCGGTATCATTGATGCTACAGCCGGCCTTCACAGCCTGTTTACAGCGTTACCCTATTTCTATTGCCACCAACTGTTTCCTATAACAAGGTGGATGCCTATTATGTTTGCTGCCAGCAGCATAAGGCAATTTTTTTTCAAAACAGATAGCTGTTAATTTGTATTTTCATGGGATGTTATATCGTTTTCCAAAAGCATTTGAAGGGGTTTCTTCCATCAAATTAAAACATGCCGGCAATTCAGTGGTGGTGTGGTTTAGACTACTGGACCGGCAGGAAAAAGCCGAAGGTTTTCTCACCGAAAATACCCTGGTATTTGTGATCCGGGGTACCAAACAAATTCACCTGCACGACCGGCAGCTGACAGCCAACGCCGGAGACCTGATCCTCCTGAAAAGAGGCACCTATTTCATGTCGGCCTTCATGACCGGTGAAACCGATTACCAGGCGCTCATGGTATGTGCAGATGATGCCCTGCTCCGTTCCTTTCTGCAGGATGATGCAGGCATCACCAACATTACCCCCGTACCGCATCAGGCACCCATGGTTGTACCCTGTACAGCAGCCGTCCTGCAGGTACGCGATACCATGATCAGTTATCTCGAACATCCGCATAGTAATACTACCAAACTGCTCGAATTAAAAATACGGGAAGTATTATTGTTACTATTATCCGGTTCCTACCAGCAACCGATCCTCTCCTTTCTTTACCACATGTTCGACAGCAGTGCCGAAAGTATCGTATTAACGATCAAATCCCACCTGCTGAAACCTATTACCCTGGAAGAATATGCCAAAATGTGCGGACTGAGTTTATCTGCCTTTAAACGTGAATTTTCCCGGCTGTATAATGCGCCCCCGAAAAAATGGATCAATGAAGAACGATTGAAACATGCGCATTACCTGCTGCAACACACACCGCTGAATGTAAATGAGATTGCCGACGAATGCGGCTTTGAACACGTATCCTATTTCATCAAACAATATAAAGCCCAATACGGCACTACGCCTAAAAACGCACAACGAACCAAAACTGCTATTTATTGAACGGATTTTGCTATCCCGCAGGAGCCGTCGCCAGCTACCTTTATATCATAAAATAATGACACTATGAAACAGTTCATCAAAATCCTGTTATGCGCCCTTTTCCTGTTGAATGCCTGCTACACGTTTGCACAGCAACCACTTAACCGCACCGCTTTTCTCCATGCCCCGGAAAGTATTGTGGAATCGGGTCGCCACTATTATATTTCAGACCTGGGTGCTGGCGGAAATCCCACCAAAAAAGACACCAATGGCATTATCTGGCAAATGGATAAGAAAGGTAATGGCACCGTTTTCGTGCAGGGGCTGGATGCGCCGAAAGGCCTGCTGATACACGGCCAGCAATTGTTTGTAACAGATATTGATCAGGTAAAAAGCTTCCCGCTGGCGGGTAAACAACCCGGCTACCGCATCGATCTTTCCCAGTACAGCCATTTCCTGAATGACATTGCACGTATCGATGATTCCACCCTGGCCATTTCCGCTACCGATGTACATAAAATCATCCTGGTTCATCTGGGTAAACATCCACGTGCGGAAGTATTACCATTAAATCAACCTATCACCGGCGCCAATGGCTTAATCTATGATCCGGCTCATAAACGGCTGTATGCATGTGGCTTTGGCAACCTGGAACAACCAGACGGAGAGATAGGTTATATTGATATGCAGGCCACTGAAAAAGTATTTACACCGGTTACCAGCCGTCGGGGGCATTATGATGGGATTGCTCTCGTAGATGGCTATACGAAATTACTGGTATCTGACTGGGTGGCTTTTGAAAAGAAAGGCGTCCTCCTGTCCATCGATCCCGGTACCGGTACCACAACAACGATCAACAAGGCGCCTATTGCAGGTCCGGCGGATTTCATGGTAGATCATGCCGGCAACATCATTACCCCTGCGATGATGGAAGGAAACATCCTGAAATTTGTAAAATAAAATACGAAGATTATACTGACTACGAATGACGCAGCAGGCTTACGCAACCATCTGTTGCGGCAACCTGCTGCGTCATTCGTAACTTGTCCGGATGCCGGTCCTAAAACAGTTTCACCTGTACGCCACCGGTAGCACCGATGAACACACCCTGAAAATTATTGTTATCTCTTATCCTGGACCACATGAAGTTATTGTTCAGTCCTGCACCAAGCCCCTCAGAATAAAACACATAGTTGATGGTAGGACCTGCAAATACTTCTATCCTGTTACCAAAACGATAGGCAGGGAACACTCCTAAAGTAGAACGACCATAATATCCTTTTTTGAATTTAGTCAGGGTGGTATGTGTAGCTTCCACGTTTAAACGAAAGTGTGACAGTAACGGGATATGCGCTCCTATACCAGCCTGCAAGGCATACAGTGCGTCGCTGTTCTTCCAGTTGTAACCTACCCCCAGTATACCATAGAGATAACGGCCACCTGTTTTAAAAGCTGCAATCGTAGTAGCACTTTCGTCTATGCTCGCGCTGATCTGCTTTTCACCACGCTTATTAATATTCACAATTCCTAACTGTACATCTGCACTGTCGGCGATGTTAATAAATCCAATCTGTACGTGTTTTACTTTTTTAGCGACGTTAATAAAACCAGCTATCTGGGTATTGGCGGAAGATGCAACGTTTATAAAACCGGCAATCTGAACATTTGCGTTTTTGGCAGTATTGATAAACCCACCGATCTGAATAGCGGAATCACCGGCATGGTTCATGAATCCGGCTAGTTGCAGGCCCGTGGCATCTTTGGTGGCTACATTTATAAAGCCTGCCGACTGCAGCCCCTGAAAGCTACCTGCATAGTTGGCGATACCTGCAAACTGTACGCCACTACCTTTATGTATAGTATGATTAAGTATGCCGGCTACCTGTACACTCTTGTAAGTATTACCGGTATGATTGGAGATACCTGCCAGCTGAAAACCGGTAGCGCTATCTCTGATAACATTGGAAATACCGGCAATAGCAGCTCCGGTTTCTGCTTTGGAAAGTCCGGCCAATGCATGAAAAGAAAAACGATTGGTATACTTAGCTGCATCTTTACCGTTGGAGCTGATAGGATATATAAATCCCAGGTGTGCCGGGCTAACAGGGC
Source organism: Chitinophaga nivalis (assembly GCF_025989125.1). Taxonomy (NCBI): domain Bacteria; kingdom Pseudomonadati; phylum Bacteroidota; class Chitinophagia; order Chitinophagales; family Chitinophagaceae; genus Chitinophaga; species Chitinophaga nivalis. The sequence goes on from NZ_JAPDNR010000001.1 coordinate 7,724,971, forward strand.
CGGTTTGTGCGAAAGTCCCGACAGTGGCTGAAAAGATGGCAATCAGGGATAAAATGAGTTTGTGACGTAAGGAATATGTATTCATATTAGTGTTTGTTATGCGTATAGAATAACGACACCTAATGAAATATTTACCCCTATTGTAAAATTAAAAATGCTATCATCAGAATAAACTGATACCCGCCTGCCATCCGAACCAACTGGAAGCATCATCGTCCCATTTAAAGGATGAATAAGGCTTTCCGGGCACACGTACCTGCAGGCCCGGCACATCGGAAATATCACCGTGTACATTAATAACCAATGACGGACCAGCAAATACCGTTACCCATTTAGCCAGACGTAGTTGTAAAGATGATTGGAACCGATATAATTGTGTATCATATTTCCAGTTGCTCCAGAAAACATTTTGTCCGGTTACTTCTGCTGCAATGGATAGTTTTTCATTCAAGGTAAATACATGTCCCATACCATAACCAAAAGAGATAGCTTTTCTGCTTTCATCAGGATTAAAGCCCAACAACAGCATGCTATACAATTTTTTGGTACCGCTTTTTACGGCTACGTTAAATGGTAATACTTCTGTACTGTACAAGGAAGTTTTAAAGTATCCCTTACGTACAATGTTCAGCAATCCAAGGCTATACCCCGTGGAGGTATCCGCAATATTCACGAGACCAATCTGGAAGCCTTTCATACAACGGGCATAGTTGAGTATTCCTCCTACCTGCAATCCCTGCAAAGTATCTTTGCTGTAGTTGAGGGCGGACGATACCTGTAACCCGCGCACATTTCCTTTTACAAAGTTGGTTACACCGGCCACCTGTATACCGGACTGATTACCCAGCGTAATATTTCCACCACCCGTCGTTTGGAGCCCTTTCATTCCACCATTGATATGCAGGAAGGAACTTATCTGCGCGCCGTTCCCGGTTCCTTTGGTGATGCTGCCTACCGGTGAAACCATCACTCCATACTGATCTTTCCCGATGTAGTTCACGCCACCGGAAATAACCCAGCCATTAGCATTGCCTTCTATGATACCCGCCAGCAAGTCAAACTGTACCCCTTTCAGATTTCCCTTAATGGTGCTGATACCGCCGGAGAGCTGCACGCCGCCCATATTACCACCCACGTGATTCCATAAGCTTCCAAACTGTACGCCTTCCATATTTTTTTTGGCATAGGCTGCGGCGCCGCTTATCTGCCAGCCATTGGCATTACCTTCTGTTACTACCAGCAGCCCTGCCAGCTGTACGCCGGTCATATTCTGCTGTACGGTCTCCAGCGCACCGGCAATCTGCACCCCCCGCTGGTTCCCCCGGGTAATATTACTTACGCCGGCGATCTGCACACCAAACATGGAATCGAGTACATTATTGTGGAATCCCGCGATCTGTACCCCTTTGGTTTTTCCGCCCACCATATTCAACAAACCGGCGATCTGCAGGTAGCGCATATCCTTCTTCACAATATTAAAAGCGCCTGCAATCTCTACCCCATCTACACCGGCGGCATATCCGCCCAGAATATTAAATGAAAACTTATTCACTACCTGTGCCCCCATTCGTCCGTGTGTACCCAGGCCTGGCGCCAGTGATAACTGGTAGGGTTTATCGGCCAGAAAACCACCGATGTTCAAACTCTGCATCCGTTGCCGGGAAGAAAGCATCATACGGCCCAACCAGGTTTTTTCCACCTGATGACTGGTTACTTCTACTATCTTGAGCTGATAGGTAGCCGGTCGTATACTTACCTGTACATCCTGATCATGGTTGGCAGGAATCAACAAAGTAGTATCGGTATACAGATCTTTACTAATGCTGATGGCTGCGGTGGGACTTTTATCCCGTAACCGCAGCCTGAAGTAGCCATCGTTGTTCGTTAAAGTTGAAATGAGTTGCTGTCGTTCATACACACTCACATTCGGTAATCGTTGTCCTGTGCGGACATCCATGACGACGCCGCTCACCTGGAAATAAGATTGCCCGGCTTTTTTCAACAGAATGATATAGTTGCCGGATTCTTTATACTGATAATCACCATTGAATAAAACGTCCAGTACCTGTCGCACGGTCTTCTGCCGGGCATTGACAGTCACGATGCTATCCTGTGGCAGAATGGTGCTGATGTAGGAAAAGTAAAAGTTGCCCTGCCGGCTGATTAATTTTAATACCTCGGAAAGTGGCCGCTGCTTTACTTCTACAGTGACAGTTTTATTTAAAAGACTTTGGGCGGTGACATTCAGGGAAAAAATACCTATGGCCAGCAAAGTCAGGAATAATCTGGATAACGACATAATAGTACAAACGGTATTATTTCAAAATTATTTGAGCGCCGTTACGCTCTATGGCAATATCGTAAGTAAGGCTGATTACCTTCAGCGTCGCGTCCAGTGAATCGTTGGTAAAGGTAGTATTAATAGGTATGTTACGTTTACTTTCGTTGGCGATAACGATATTAACCCCATATGCTTCATTCAGGATGTTCACCAGTTTCCATAACGGTGTATTGTTACAGTTGAAGGTACGGGTGCGATAGTAGTTATACAGTTCATCTGTATTATCCAGCTTTTCAGGCGCTGCTGCATCGGCTGCCACAATCGCTTTTTCGTGTTGTTTCAACTGGATGCTGTTATTGTTTTTAGACACCTCCACAGCACCTGTTTCCACTATTACTTCTGTTTTGCCGGCGCTGCTTTTCACATTGAAGGAGGTACCCAATACCCGCACCTCTACATCATTTACTTTAATGACGAAAGGTTTACCCGGATCCTGTGCTACGTTGAAAAAGGCTTCTCCTTCCAGCTCCACATGTCGTTCTTTTTTGAAAGAGCGGGAGAAAGTAATGGAAGATTGCCGGTTTAACACCACCTGGGAACCATCCGGTAAGGTTTCTTCCTTGACATTTCCGGCAGACTGCACCACCAGGGGAGCTGACTGGGTAGAGATGTACCAGAATCCGGCCGCCCCCAGCAATACGATGAGTACTGCTGCCATGCGTAACAGTGGCCGGTAGGAAAAGGTATCTATTTTCACAACCCGGGTGGGTGTGGTATTTTCATTGGTGCCTACCCGCTGCTGGAAACGTTGCCAGGCTGCATTTTCATCTACAGTTGTCACTGCAGCCAGTTTTCTGCTTTCCTCCCAGATAAGGCGGAAATGATCAAAATAACGCTGATGCTCCTTGTCTGCAGTCAGCCATTGCGCCACTTCTTCCTTTTCACCGGGCGTAGTAATATCCAGGAGATATTTTACCAGTAAATCGTCTGCTATATGTTCCTTATTATTTTTCACTTGTGCGCGTTTACAGATGGAGCAATATTAATAGAAAAGGCAGGTAATCAACAAGATTCAGGCGTAGTAGCCGTAACGCTTTCCCCATTTGGTTTTCCACCGTTTTTATAGAGATGTCCAGGCGATCTGCTATTTCCTGGTATTTCAGTTCTTCAAAACGGCTCATCTGAAAAACAGTTCTGCATTTCTCGGGTAAGTCCTGCAAAGCCTTATCTAGTTTTTCCTGCAACTCTTTCAGGATAACTTTCCCGGAAGTATTGCCATTGCTGCTTTGTTCATTAGTCATTTGATACCTGGTATGTGCCTGATGGGTTGCTTTTACCTTTTGATGCCGCAAATAATTGATACTTTCATGATATACTGCACGATAGAGATAACCGGATACAGATTGTTTGATCTTAATATCACCAGACTTCTCCCACAATTTGCAAAAAACATTCTGTACCATCTCTTCGGCCATTATTTCATCTTTCAATAAAGTGTAGGCATAGGCATGCAAACCTTTAAAATGGGCTTTAAATACCTGTTCAAAGGTTAATGTATCTTCTATTTCCAGTAATGTCGTATTACCTGGATGATTAAACTCCATGCGTAGGGATTGATAACTGACGTCAAATATAATTCCTTCTGTCAATTGAATGCTTTTTAAAACGACACGCTATGGAACACATACCCCTATGCCGTCGCTTATTTTTTTTACACGCATTCGCTATTAACATCAGAATCAAACCATTATAAAATTACCGGATCGGCCGTACTATCGGGTAAACGTTACTTATTTTTTTCACATGTGACAATACGCACCACGCCCGGCCTGTCATTTAGTATAAATGACAAAAAATCCGGGCAACAGACCGGATCAGTACAACATACAAAAAAACTAACGAAAAAGACTATACGCCTGTATGGGCGGATAATCACCAACTGTTATCGGGAAGAAAAGATCGCAGGTTATTGATTATTATCCGGTTATTCCCGGCTGCAGCCATACCGTCGGGTATTATCGCAATCAGATGAATAACCGGATCATCAATAGAAACAATAAAATTAAATATGCAGACCGTGTGCCAGCAGTGTTTTCCACTGTGGATTACTGCGCACGTAGTCAGCTACCTTTCTGCTGGAAGGCACCATACGGATGTTCTGAGCAGAGATCTCTTCCATCACTTTACCCAACATCACCGGTAATACCCCCTGCTTTTCCAATGTTGGAGGCACTTCTGCACCTGTCAGGAAAATACGGCTGCCGTTTTTTTCATAAATCACTTTGGCCATTTGTCCGGCAATATGCGCTTCAAACTGCCTGGCTTCCTTGTTGTCAATAATTTTAAAATCCTTCATGATCATAATTATTTTTACACGATGTTGTTCTCATAGAGTGTACTAAAAGGGAAAGTATCTTATGCAAAAAAGGGAAGTTGTGATAAGATAGTGAGATGGTATTAAAATACCCTAAAATAGCCCGATCCGGCTGCAAATATACGAAATATGTGGTAGAAAACCGTGAAACATCAATATATAAGAATACATAATATCTAAAATAATTGACAGATAGGCCTTTAAAGGGATACTCTACGTGAAACATACTACCACTAAGATATTCCCGCAACAGTTCGGTTATCATTCTCCCTTTTTTACTACCTGCCCGCCAAACCGTTTACCCGCCGCAATTCCGGTAAAAGCTCCGCTTTTACAGTATGGCTACCACTTCCCCACCGGTAGTCTGCCGGTGGGGAAGTGACGCATTAAAACAACTTAAAGGAGACAGCTCCCTGCAATCTTTTGCCTTTGATATTCCAGGGTGCATTGGCATGGGGCGTCGTGTAAAAAGGCTCCGATCCGTTATTGCTATAATCCGCTATCAATAACTGTAAGCGGCCATCCTGCCACCAGCACCGGGCTGCCTGGTCATTGCCGTTACCATTTACCCGGATACCATGACCGGTGGTATCTTCCAACACCACCTGTCGAATATGCCGGCGCGTAGCCCTGAAATCATTGCTGCCCCACTCGTTGGCATCGTCCTTCCAGGCGCCCGCCGGCTGTACGCCCCATTCCTCCACAGCCCCGATTGTACGGGCATTCAGCCTGGCGGTACCTTCGTTCCGTGAAATATCATCTGCCGGATAGGAGGTAAAAGCACCCTTACGTGACCATGATAATTTGTCAAAGGCAGCCGGCAACTGCATCAGCAGGCCATACTGCCGTGGCAGCGTATCTTTTCCCGTATATACCAGATCATACTGCACGGTCACCTTGCCTTCTGCCATAAAACGATAGCCTATTTTTCCTTTCGCATCCGTATAGGTCACCTCCATATCCACCGCCACCTGCTCCTTATCCTGCCGGATCTTCAGCTCCTTTGCAAACAGGGTATACAAAGGGTAGTTTTTTAAAGGATAGATATTGTTCTGATAGGTTTCTCCTGCCACATGGGGTTTTCCACCGTCTTCCTCATTGGCGGGCACGATGGCGAAAACAGGCCCCTGCGCCAGGATTTCGTGGCCTCCCTGCCGGGCAGACAGGATCATGCCCGTGAGCCGCGAAATAATATAGGTATATGCCCCCTGATGTACCTGGTAAGCATCTTCTCCCTCCGTCACCGATAAAGGCTGACCATACAGCAACTCCCCATCGGTATCATCCAGTAGTTGGATCCTTTCTTCATTCACGGGCCGGCCAGCCACATCTGTAAACGTAACCAGCATATCCGGCGCTGAGGTGGGCACTTTTACCAACAACTTGCCCTGTTGATGTGGCGCTATATCCGGATGATATACCTGCGTTTTACCGCCGGCAACTACCGTAACAGTGGTTTGCGCCAGGTTGGTAAAATCGAATCGGTTTTCCAGCAGTAAAGTCACTACATTATTGGTACGTTCCAACGAGGCCAGATTCTTTACCACCACCGGAGCATAGGCCTTTTTCATGCCATAGTATTCGGGCTTCGGTCTTCTCCAGCCATCCAGCGGCCCCCAGGGACCATACCCTACGATACGGCCGTCCGGCAGGTGAAAAATATCATCCATGCCACTCCAGATAGCGCCACCGACACAACGGTGATGATAAAACATACTATCATAAAATGTCACCAGTGGCGCACCGTAGGCACTCCGGATACCTGGATCCGTGGCCAGCTCCCGCCGGTTATAATCAGACAGGTGGGCATACTCCCCGAACAATACCGGCCTGGACATCGTATCCGTAGCAGCAGCACCTCCGATGCCCGGATAATGATACACGGCTATATCTGCCCGGCTACCGCCATTATTAAAACCACCCCAGCACTGGTCATGGAAGGTAGTCACCCGGGAGCTATCCAAACTTTTTACGACCGCCAATACCTTGTCCCACAGCGGACTCCAGTACGATTCATTCGCCAGCGACCAGATGATCACCGAAGGATGATTGTACCCGGCCTGTATCTTTTCAATATTGGCCTGCATAAAATAAGGCAGGAATTTTTCGTCCCGGTAATTCCAGAAACGCCACACCGGCGAAGCACCGTGCTGTATCCAGGTGATGGCAGATTCATTCTCTACCAGCAGCCCCAGCTCGTCTGCAGCTTCCAGGAACTCTTCTGATGGCGGGTAATGAGAAGTACGAATATAATTACAGTTGGCAGCCTTGAAAAGGGCCGCATCCTGGCGGCATAGCGCCGGCGTAATACTACGTCCCAGCAACGGATGCGTTTCATGCCGGTTAACGCCATGCAGCTTTATGGGTTTGCCATTAAGCAACAGCACACCCTCCTTTATTTTCACCTCCCGGAAACCTACCGGCTGCCGCAGTTTTTCTATCACGGTTCCCTGTTGCAACAGGCTTACCTCCAGGGTATACAAATGAGGCGTTTCCGGTGTCCAGGGCAGTATTCCCGGGGCTTTCAGCCATATCGGCGCACCCGGCACCGTTGTTTTTTCCACAATCGGTTTGCCCTGCTGATCCAATAGCACTAATTTTAATTTCGTATAGTCATGTTGGTTATTGACAGCTATATCTGCCAGTAATGCTCCATTACGGTAACGGCTATCTGAAAAACGGGGTGTTATGTACAACCGGCTGACATGCGTTGCCGGAACGGCCAGCAAGGTTACTTTACGGAGGATGCCTCCCACGGTATGCGCGGCATACTGGGATACACATCCCAGCCGGTCGCTGATCGTCAAGGCCTGTACCAGCACCTGCAGCTTGTTTTCACCGGCATGTAGCTGTGTGGTAATATCTGCTTCAAAAGGCACAAAACCGCCTTCATGGACCGTCACCCGTTGTCCGTTGATCCATACTTCTCCCCGGGAACTGATGCCATCAAAACGTATTTTTATGCGTTGTTCTTTCCAGTCTGCCGGCAGTGTAAAGTTACGTGTATATACTGCCGTATCTCCTTCCTGTAATACATGCCCCTGCATTTCCCATTCGCCGGGCACCTGAATGGCACTTACTTTCCCCTGCATGCCATTGGAAAATTGCCACGTGCCGTTCAGCGACACCAGCGGCTGTACTACTTTTTCCACCATCACCGGGCGGGGTGTAAGGGAAGGCAGCTGCGCCTGTAATATATTTCCGGTTAATAATAACCATCCGTATAAAATGCTCTTTTTCATAACAGTTTTTATAAAGGGCTTTGTATATTTTTTGTTCACTGATGGCAGATATGGGTATTCACACTACACTTCCTGCTGTGCACCATACACAACAAAAACGGAGATCTCCTCCCAGCCCGGAGATAGATGGCTTCAACAATAATAAAGCGGATCGGTGTTAGCAGTCATTACAACTACAAACCGGTGTCCCGGCTATTGACTACACGTGCATTATTTTTCATTGTTCACCCGGTCAATGATCGGCCCACTGATGAACAGTATGGCCCATTCCGGCATTAATAATAAATCAGGTTGATAATTTTGCTCGCTTTCACAACGTTCTTTACGCTTTTAAAGATAATCCTTCTCCGATAAAATATCCTGTTTTTTTATGAGGGGCGAATGGCCGGACACAGCCACCCATGCTACACTCCAAGCATCTACAGATAAAGGATTACCCGGCTTTCCGCGGAGCTGCTTCCCGCTTCTTTCCACCCGGATGATAAAGCCAGGCATCCCTACAAATCAAGGAAACTGCCATAATCCGGGGTAATTGTACTAATTTCCGATACTTATTTACGCCATGAACAAACAAATATTTGAACAATTACATGCAACAGGACTGATCGATGATCCCTCCCTGGCTGCAGTAAAAGCCGCCGAAGATAAGCGGCTATTTTCCCTGCACTGGGAAATAAAAACACTCCTATACCTGGGAGTATTGTTATTAAGCGGAGGGCTGGGGATACTGGTCTACGAGAACATTGACACCATTGGTCACCAGGTAATATTGCTGGTGATTGCATTGATCTGTGCCGGTTGTTTTATCTATTGCTTTAAACAGAAATCTCCTTTTTCGTGGGAGCAGGTACAATCGCCACATGCCTTCTTCGATTATGCGTTACTGTTAGGCTGCCTCACCTTTGTTACTTTCATCGGATACCTGCAGTTTCAGTATACCGCCTTTGGTACGGCATATGGATTGGCCACCTTTATTCCATTACTGCTACTCACTTTCAGCGCTTACTACTTCGATCACCTGGGTGTTTTATCGATGGCTATCACCAACCTGGCTGCCTGGATGGGACTCACCCTCACTCCCTTGCAATTATTATCCGGCAATGATTTCGGCAACCTGTTTATCATACAGACGGGCTTTGTTTTAGGATTATTGCTGTTATGCCTGGGGGAATTATCTGGCAGAAAAAAATGGAAAGCACACTTTGCTTTTACCTACCAGAATTTCGGTGCACACATCTTTTATATTGCCTGTGTTTCAAGTATGCTCTTACAGGAACACCTGTATCTGCAATGGTTTCTGGCGATAGCGGTCATTACCTGGTATCTTTTCCGGAAAGCCTTTAGGGAACATTCTTTTTACTTTATCCTGATTGCCGTATTATACACCTATCTCGCCAGTTGCATACTGCTAGGCCGGCTGCTGATCATCCTGGATAATATAGAGGCCATCTATGCCATGTTGTTCTATATCATCTTTTCAGCGATCGGTGTTATTCTGCTGTTAGTTCATCTCAATAAAAAAATCAGGCATGATCGCGTATAATACCAAAACTCTCGACAACCTGGAAATACAGCAGGAAGCGGCAAAAGCGCTGCGTAAAGACTGTATCAATACTACCACATACAAGGCGATTGAAGCAGCGCATCCCGTTGATTTTTATACGCCTAATCCGGTGATACAAACCGGCTTATTCCTCCTTACCGCGATCATCATCGCTTTTTCCCTCGGTTTGGTGGCCTTGATTATCCTCAGTGGCAACTCCGATGAATCCGCGATTACAGGCATCTGCCTGTTTATGGGACTGGCTTGTTATGGTGCACTGGAACTGTTTATCAAGGAGAAAAAATTATACCGCGCCGGTGTAGATGAAGCCCTGCTATGGGGCGCAGTAGGCCTCTTATTAGGTGGTCTGGCGTTTAACTCCCATTTCTCCACCACCACCTGGTGCGGCATCGTACTGCTACTCTCCGCGCTGGCAGCCCTTCGGTTTGTCAGTATGGTCATGACGGCTGTAGCCTTCCTGGCGCTGATTGGCCTGCTTTTCAGCTGGCTGATACAACTCGGAACTATGGCGCGTATGGTGATACCTTTTGCAGTTATTCTTTTTTCCCTGCTCCTGTATCTGGCCGCCAACAGGCTGGCAGCCAAACATGCCATGAGACATTATCAATCCTGCCTGACCGTTGTTGCCGTATTATCGTTGCTTACTTTTTACCTGGGCGGCAACTATTATGTGGTGCGGGAAGTCAGCAATACCATGTTTGATATGGAGCTGGCTCCGGGGCAATCTATTTCCGGTGGCTGGTTTTTCTGGGCTTTCACGGTGATAGTGCCACTGGTATACCTTTACCTGGGTGTACGGAAAAAAGATGCCGTGTTGTTACGGACCGGTTTATTGTTGCTGGCAATGATTGTATTTACCATCCGGTATTATCATAGTGTATTACCATTGGAAACAGCGATGGTGCTGGGCGGCATAGTACTTACCGGTGGCAGCTGGGCGCTGATCCGTTACCTGCGGGAACCACGTAACGGTTTTACTTATCTGACACCGGATGAACCATCGCTGGCAGATAAGCTAAAAATAGAATCCCTCATCATTACCCAAACATTCGGCACCGGCACACCAACTGCGACCGGCAACGATATGAAATTTGGGGGAGGCTCCGGTGGTGGCGGTGGTGCGAGTGATAGCTACTAATGTAACTGCTGATAATTAAAAAAACGCCTTGAACGAAAGATACCTGCATCGGATGATGACCACTGGTATTTGCTGTTCAAGGCGTTTTGCTGTTGTAAAAAGGTATAAATAAAAAAAGCCTGATTGAATCATCTTCAATCAGGCTTCTAAGAGCGGAAGACCGGGCTCGAACCGGCCACCCCGACCTTGGCAAGGTCGTGCTCTACCAAATGAGCTACTTCCGCAGAGGTATTAAGAACTTTATAAAAAATGGAGCGGAAGACCGGGCTCGAACCGGCCACCCCGACCTTGGCAAGGTCGTGCTCTACCAAATGAGCTACTTCCGCAGGGTGTTAAGAACTTTATAAAAAATGGAGCGGAAGACCGGGCTCGAACCGGCCACCCCGACCTTGGCAAGGTCGTGCTCTACCAAATGAGCTACTTCCGCAGGGTATTAAGAACTTCGTTATTTTAAGAACTTCCAACAAAAAAAGAACCGTTTTAGTGTGCTGCGTTTTTCGTTGGGATTGCAAAGATAGGAAACGGACTGAAAACACAAATTTTTTTTTCGATTTTTCTGTAAATTTTCATGATACCTACTCTTTGCAATCCGCTGAAACACAAACGGGCAAAGCATTATAGCAAAATAAAATAAGTAATATTTTTTATTTACAAAGTGCTTTCTGCGTGGGTTAAACGTACCTTCACCGGCTTATTTTTTGATTTTTTTTGTTTACCCCACCAAACATAAAAACCAGTAACCGGTAAAGAAGCACAAATCAGGCTGATGATAAAAGCAAGGATTTTTCCGGGCCATCCACCGATAGCTCCTACATGAATATCATAATTCATTTCCAGTAAACGTTCGCCCCGGTTCTTATGCTGATCATTCCGTCGGCCCAGCAGCTTGCCGGTATATTGATCAAAATGCAGTTCATCTGCGCCATAGTAAGTTTCCTTACCTTTTAATCCGCCGATGGTATTCACGCCTGCAGGAAACGATGCCGGATATACGAAAATACGACGGGCATCTTTTAATACCGGTAAAGCCTGGCTGTAGGCAATATCCAGCGGATTGCCGGTAACCGCCACACTGGGTTTTACCGACTCTACTTTCAGCTCTTTTGGCGGCGTAGTGCTGCCATTGGCGACTACATATACGGTTGCCTGAAACCAGGTGAAAGCCCATGTCATGCCGGTAAGCGCTATCACCAGTGCAATCAGCAGACTGTAAAATCCGAGTACGTTGTGCAGGTCGTAGTTGACCCTTTTAAAACTCGCCTTCCATTTTATCTTGAAGCTTTGATCACGGGTGGCTTTCGTCCACCGTTTAGGCCACCACATAATCAAACCGGTAATCAGCAGGATCACAAAGATAAACGTGCCCCAGCCAACGATAGGCTGGCCATAGGCTGTATTCAGCAGTAAGCTCCAGTGAATGAATTTGACAATATTGAAGAAGTTGTATTTATAATCCAGCTTACCGGTAACCACACCGGTATAAGGATTCACAAAGGCAGATTCGAAATACTCCAGGCTCCCGAAATAGGTCAGTGCGGTGTCGTTGCCTTTATAGGTCATAAACTCCCAGGCACGCTCCGGATCTTTATAAGTGGTGATATTGACAATCGGCTTATCGGCCCCGATGGCTACCTGTGCTTTTGCCTGCAGCACACTCAGGGGTAATACCGGTTTTTCCTGCGGTGTAACAAACATGGTCTGTTTATACACCATTTCAGTAATATCTTTCTGGAAAACATATAAACAGCCGGTTATACTGATAATCAGTACAATAATGCCTGAGCCCAGGCCCAGCCAGAGGTGAAGCTTATCTACAACTGTCCGGAACAGGGATTTTGCCGGTTTCTTTTTTGCCTTATCTTTCCGTTTGATCATATGAGTTTGAGTCGTTGCAACGTGTTGCGTTGCAAAATTCACAGAAAATAACGGGTTCCCTTATTCGAATCCGGAATTTGATTTACGCAAAAGGGAAAAGATGGGCATAAAAAAAACCTCTCCCGGGAAACGGAAGAGGCTGGATAATTATGTTGAAGCGTTCGCTTATTTATATTTTGGATTGTAGAGGGAACTCTCCTGTACTTTTACATCCGGCTTGCCTTGATATTTGTGCTTGTAAAGATTGTAGCATCCACCGAGCATAAACGCTACCAAACAAAATAATTGCACATAAAACAGGAAGCGGGAGCGGGAAACCCTGTCCAGGGTGATATCATTCTTATTTTCTACTGTATTCTGTTCCATAATCAGTTTATTTCCGTTGCAAACCTAATTAATATTTTGGAATTTTTTTATTTAAGCAGGCAGATATTTTGTTCTCCCCCTGATTTTATTTTCCGGCACCAGGGCCCTCAGATGAGTTCTGAGAATTTTTTCCGCCTTAAAAAATAATACCGCCAGATCATGATCCCATGGAATACCCCTTTCATCTTCAACAGCTTTTTCTCTGGCAGCTGGTCTTTTTTCACATATTTACGGCGCCAGCGGTAGTAATCCTTATAAGCGCGAACAATAGCCGTCATGTCCCGTGGTTTTCCGGCCACCAGACTTTTGACTCCCGCCAGGATATCCAGGAAGAAACGCTGCGACAACACAATCCACCGGTCTTCGCTATGCAGGTTTTTCCACAGCATCATCAGGTTATTCCGGAAGTTCAGGTATAGCTTACGCGGATTTCCCTGCGGCAAACTGCCTCCTCCCACATGAAAAACCCGTGAATCCGGGCAATAGCAGATCCGGTAGCCCGCCCGCTGCAAACGCCAGCAAAGGTCTACTTCTTCCATATGAGCAAAGAAATCGGCATCGAAACCACCTACTTCATGAAAACAGGCCGACCTGATAAACAAGGCTGCACCGGTAGCCCAGAAAATATCCTGCACATCATCATACTGTCCCCGGTCCTTTTCGGTGGTATACAGAATACGGCCCCGGCAAAAAGTATAACCAAGGATATCCATCCAGCCACCTGCCGCACCGGCATATTCAAATTCATCCGGCTGATGGTATGCCCGCAGCTTAGGCTGACAGGCGGCGATACGCGGATCTTCTTCCATCAGCGCCACCACCGGCTCTATCCAGTTGGGTTCTACTTCCACATCCTGGTTCAGCAACACATAAATATCCGCCTGCACCTGCTGCAACGCTTCATTGTAGCCTCCCGTAAATCCGCTGTTGGTGGCATTTCTGATAATACGCACCTGTGGATAATGTTCCGCTACAAAGGCAACACTGTCGTCCGAAGAAGCGTTATCTGCCAGTACCAACTGTAAATTACCATAAACAGAACGGCAAACAGACGGTAAAAACTTCTCCAGGAAGGTCTTTCCGTTCCAATTTAAAATAACAACTGCTACTGATGGCAATACGGGCAACTGATATTACGTTTATGCGTGAATAATAATTTTTAGAGATGCAAATATGCAACAAAGGATTTTAATATTTGCGAATCATCTTACAGAATCAGCAAAGCGGAATAAGGCTTAAATTAGAAGTATGTTTAAACAGTATATCGGATGGAAGTTTGTGCTGGCGGCTATAGCAGTGATTATTATCGTTACCACGATATGGTTCGTCAGCAATTTATCCAGCAATATCCGGGCAGAAGAGCGAAAAAAAGTAGCCACCTGGGTAGCGGCCAATCGCGAATTGCTGCGGGCCAGTCCCGACGCCAATCTGAACCTGGCCATTGAAATCATTACCAACAACACCACCATCCCCCTGATTCTCACAGATGAAAACGGGACCATACTGGACAGCCGTAACCTCGACTCCATCAGGATTGCCCAACATCCCGACTATCTCCGGGAACAGCTACGGGCCTTCAAAAGGCAACATCCCCCTTTTATCATGGAAGTAGATGCCCACCGCAAACAATACAACTTCATCTATTACGGCGACTCCCTTATCCTGAAACAGATCCGCTACTACCCTTATGTACAGCTGATTGTGGTGATACTTTTCATCGGCATTGTTTTATTTGCCTTGTCCAGTACCAACCGCGCCACCCAGAATCAGGTATGGGTAGGATTGGCCAAAGAAACGGCCCACCAGCTGGGTACGCCCCTGTCTTCCATGGAAGCCTGGCTGGAAATACTGCGGGAAAATGAAGCCAATGGCCAGATTGTAACGGAGCTATCCAAAGATGTGGACCGCCTCAAACTCATCACCGACCGCTTTTCCAAAATAGGCAGCGTGCCTAAACTGGAAGAAAAAGATATTGTACTCCAGATTGAAAACATGACCAACTACATCCGGAAAAGGGCGCCGCAAAAGGTTTTATTCGCCGTTCACAGCAAGGAAACAGAGCTCCCTGCGATGATTTCGCCCCCGCTTTTTGACTGGGTAGTGGAAAATTTATTAAAAAATGCATTGGATGCGATGGAAGGTAAAGGGAAGATCGATATTACCATCGACAACCACCCTACTTTTATCACCATTGATGTGGCAGATACCGGCAAAGGCATCCCTAAAATGAACTTCGAAAAAGTGTTCAAACCCGGATTCAGCACGAAAAAGCGCGGATGGGGCCTGGGACTCTCGCTCGCGCGGCGCATCATCGAAGAATATCACAAAGGAAGGCTGTATATCAAATCTTCCGACACCAGCAAAGGCACTGTTTTCCGTATTTTATTGCGGAAATAATCCGCATTTTCAGAAAAAACAAATAAATAAATTTGCTTATTTTGAAAAAGCCATTATTTTTGCACCCCAATCTACCAGATGCGAAGATGGCGAAATTGGTAGACGCGCTACTTTGAGGTGGTAGTGCCTGAAAGGGCTTGGGAGTTCGAATCTCCTTCTTCGCACCGAAATTTTAAAACCCGCTCGACGAGCGGGTTTTTCTTTTTTCCCGGATAAGGGATGAAGATTGTTTATTATCTCCAACATCTGATTAATAGATCCCGCCTAATATGCATATCCAACACAAAAACTGTAAGCCCTGCATTCCCATCTTTTACATCTTGGATCTCCTCCGATATAACATTCAATTGGTCCAATGCAGGGTTGATTGGTTCGAATGCAGTATTGATAATTCAAACTGCCGCCTATTACAGCTTTCATTTCATGTCTGTTTAAATAGCGAAGATGTTTTGATAACTGTTTCATAGATGTCAATTTAAGGACAACGGATAGCTTAATCTCTACAAAACTACGGGCCATTTCTGCATATAAATCTCACGTAGCCTGTCGCAGTGAAATGTAGTGTTACCATGCGTTATGTGCGCTTTAATGCTATCCTTGCTAATTTGGATATCCTTTAACATTTACATCTTTCAGGGGGAGATAAAAAGATCCCCTCTCTGGTGTTTTTTTATTTCCCCTGATTATTTTAATTGTACCTCCAATAGCTCTCCTGGTTACAAAAGCTTCCGTAAAGCACCCACTATTTCACTTTCAGAAAACTGTAGACCCAAACAATGGATTCAGCACTCCCTGAACTAACGGATTGTACAAAATCATGCTTTTTTATTGTTGGACTATCCGCTTTATACTCCACATCGAACTCATTTTTAAAGGTATAATCAGCGAATTTTTGTCTGAAATAAGTATGGCTTACTGCAGCTGGATTATTCTCTGTGGGAAAACAAGATACAGGTGTATTAATAGTTGGGTACCAACCTAAACACCATACTGCCATAGGATTTTTCAATAAAAAAGGATAGATAGGATTAGGTGTATTCTCATAAGTTATTTCATTGATTGACTCCATATCCATATTGCTGGGGACCTCCATAGGAGCGCTGAAATGATGTTTATCAAAGCTGTACACCAGATTGTTGCCTTTATAGGTAAAGGTAGTATACTTCAATAACCAATTATCCTTTCCTCCTCTAAAGAGGGTATCTTTAGTACCAACTTGCACCAGCCGGGCATTGTCATCATAGGTCAATAAATGGGTATCGGTCACCACGATAACTCCAAACTCACTATACGATCTATAATGTGTCACCTGATTACCACGATAAACAAAACTATCTATCTGCCCTCTCCATCCGTCTTCCTTTCTAGTCTTCACTAAAACACACTTTCCATCTTTATAAATAAAATCTAAATGTTTTTTTTCAAAATATTTTTGTAAGACTATATAATTAACCGTGTAATCCGGATTATAGATAAACTTATAGGAGATTCCCTGACCGATAATCGTTTCCGGGTAAATGCCAGGTCGCTGTTTTTCCACAGTAGGGGGGACTGATGTTTCCGGGGTTACTTTATCATTTTTGGCGCAGGCAACCAGCAACAGGAGCAGCGCGAATAACAGCCCTTTCAAATTTTTTTTCATAAGTATAGTATCTCTGGTGGCAAAATTACCAGAATATATTCAGCATTTATAACAGAAATAACTGACTAGATTGGGTAGGAACAAATAACCGGATAGATTGATAAGTCTGCTTTATTACACACGTTAAATCTTAGTTAATCCAGCTCCCCACTCCTTCCATCGATGTAATCATTTCCACCCAAAAACTAATCATATGATTGTTTTGATACGCAAAAAATCCACCCCCTCCGGCAAGAGACAGGTGGATTTGTAAAAGCACAAAACCCTTAACATGAATTGGCTTAAACAATTTTCACAGTTTGTATCGAAGCTCCTCCGATTATTAATTGAAGTGTTACTGGTATTGGTGGAGATTACTTGTCTGGCCGAAGGTTTACTGCATACGTGCCTGTGGTATGTGCAACACATCCATGGCCTCCTCAGTTAGCCTCAAAGCTATAGCTGTTCTGGCTTTTTCACCCGTAGCCTCCCTTTATTATATGAGAGTCCGAAGGTAAAGGAAAGGCCGCTAATAACCCTTTCGGGGCTACAGCAAAAAACGGGATAACATCTACATAACAATTAGGAATGCCTCCGATACGCCTGACCGGTTGTCTGGATCGCAGCCCTCTGCTGTATCTACCCGCTTTGCGGGATGAGGAAAGTCTCCTGGTACAGCATTCGCAGATTGGCAGACCTGTCTTTCTATTCCGTATCTCTTAACAATTACCTAACCTTCCCTTCATCTCCAGGTAACAGTAATTCAGGAATTTAGAATCCGACCCCAGAAAATGATGACTATCTTATTTTGAAAAACCTATTTTACTATTGTTTGTGGCTTACATGTTTGATTGACAGGAAGGATCAGGTCATCCTTCCTTTTTTTATTCTCTCCAACAAAATCAGCTAAACCCTATCTTTACACCTTTTTACGGATAATATGGGTACATCAATCACCTGTCCTAACTGCAAACACCAGTTTGTCATGGAAGACGCCTTTGCGGCAGATATTGAAAAAGAGATGCGGGGGAAAATGGAGTCTGAATGGCGGAAACGCCTGGATGCACTGCAAACGGAAAAAAATACCCTGCTCTCAGAAAAAAATAAAATGGCGCAGGAACGCCAGCAAATGGAAACGATGATCCGCCAGCAGGAGGAAGAAGTGGATAAACGGGTACAGGCAGAGAAAAAACTGCTCCGGGAAAGCATGGCGACAGAATTACGCAAATCAATCAGCGATGATTTCAATAACCAGCTGGCTTTACTGAAAGAAGCCAACCTGGAACAGGAAGAGAAATTAAAAGAAGCCCGGCAGCAGGAACTGGAATTCCTGCGGAAAGAACAGGAATTAAAAAATAAAGAACAGGAACTGGAAATCAGTCTCCGCAAAAAATTGCTGGAAGCCCGCTCCGAACTAGCAGAACAAATCCGTAAGGAAGAAACAGACCGCAACCTGCTGAAGGATACCGAACATCAGCTGCGTTTACGGGAGCTGGAAAAGCAACTGGAAGACCAACGCCGGCTGGCAGAAGAAATGAAACGCCGCGCCGAACAAGGCTCTACCCAGCTGCAGGGAGAAGTACAGGAACTGATACTGGAAGAAATGCTGCGTCAGACCTTCCCCTTCGACGAAATCATACCGGTAGGAAAAGGCGTACGCGGCGCCGATTGCATCCAGCAGATCCGCAACCAGTTTGGCCAGGAGTGTGGCCGCATCATCTATGAAAGCAAGCGTACCAAAGAATTCGCGAAAGACTGGGTGGAAAAACTCAAGGCCGATATGCGCAGTCAGGGTGTAGACGTAGCCATTCTGGTGACGCAAACCATGCCGAAAGATATGGAACGCTTTGGTGAAAAAGAGGGCATCTGGATTTGTACCTTCTCAGAAGCAAAAGCACTTGCCTATGTGCTGCGCGACAGCATTATAAAAATCGCCGGCGCCGTACGTTCTCAGGAAAACAAAGGCGATAAAATGCATATGCTCTACGCCTACCTGACCAGTGGCGAATTTGCCGAGCAGTGGAAAGCTATCCGGGAGGGCTTTATGTCTATGCGGATTTCCATTCAACGGGAACGCGATGCCATGGAAAAACTGTGGAAAGCACGCGAAAAACAACTCGAAAAAGTATTATTGAATGCCGCCCATATCAAAGGATCTATCGAAGGGATTGCCGGCAGTGATTCCGTAGACCTGAAGCTGCTGGAAGATGCAGCCGATGAAATAACAGAATAGCCAACAAGCACCTATCAATTTTCCATATATCAAACCTATGAAAAACCAAGAGCAAAAAGAGTATCAGGCCATCATCTTCGATCTGGGAGCCGTATTGATCGATTGGAATCCACGTTATCTGTACCGGAAAATTTTTTCTTCGGAAGAAGAAACCGAAGATTTTCTGCGTAACATCTGTACCGCCGACTGGAATGAACAACAGGATGCCGGCAGAAGCCTGCTGGAAGGCACCGAACAGCTGATAGCCACGCATCCGCAACAAGCCAATAATATCCGCGCTTTCTATGGCAGATGGCAGGAAATGATGGGCGGAGAAATTTCCGGCACCGTACAGTTGCTGCAACAGCTGAAAAACACCGGCAAATACAAACTGTATGCATTAACCAACTGGTCCAACGAAACCTTTCCCCTGGCCCTGATGCAATATCGTTCCCTCCAACTGTTTGATGGCATTGTTGTATCCGGCCGCGAAAAACAACGCAAGCCCGACCCTGCTTTTTATCAGCTGTTACTGGATCGGTATCAGGTAGATGCGGCAGCCGCCCTGTTTATTGATGATAATCTCCGTAATGTGGCTGGTGCCGAAAACTGTGGTATCGACAGTATTCTCTTTACCAATCCGGATCAACTAAAAAATGAATTGATAAATAAATGTATATTATTTTAAACGCGATCGTTTCTCCCTGTTGTTGTTAACCTTTATTTCATTTTAAGAATTAATTAACAATCTGTCGCTAAACCTTTTGTAACATCCCCCTCTCTAATCCGTTGAACGTTAAAGGAAAACGCGGAAAGTATCCGTCATGCCAACAGCCGGCTTTTGTTTACATGACCAATTCTCCCACGGAGATTTTTTAAAAATTAATACGCGAGGATATGAAAAGAACAATATTATTATGCAGCACTGCCGCCCTGGCCGTAGCCATGCTATCTTTTAGCAGTTGTCGTAAAGACCCTTTAAAAGATATGACCAATGAAGAATCACGTATCTACATTACCAATCATGACAACAGCGCAACATTCAGCAACTATAATACTTTCAGCATTGTAGATTCCGTGGCCGTATTAACCAACAGAAATGAGAAAGCTAAAAAGGCCCTCACGGATTACGACAAACAACTGATTGCAGCTGTTACGGCTTCCATGAAAGCAAGAGGCTATACCCTGGTGGATAAAGCAGCTAAACCCGACCTGGGTATTAACCTTACCCGTATTGATAACTCCTTCACCAATATCTCCTGGAACCCGGGCTGGTGGGGCGGTATCGGGTACTGGGACACTGGTTACTGGGGTTATCCGGGCGGTGGCTGGTTCTGGCCTTCTTACTATACCATTTATCAGGTCAACGAAAGACAAACTGCCATCGATGCATTTGACCTGAAAAATCCGAAGAATGATAAATTCACGGCTGTATGGAATGCCCTCTGGCGTGGTTCTGGCGTATGGGATATCAATAATGTGAATGCGATGGTACAGGCATCTTTTGAACAATCCCCCTACCTGACCAAAACCAAATAAGGGTGTTATTGACAATTAAAACTGAAAGGAAGATGAAAAAGATAAAAAACTGGATAATGATTTTTGCAGGATGTTTCGCTGCTCAGGCAGTATCTGCACAGTATCGTCCGCCTTTGTCTGTGGATATCAATTATTCTATTGCGCAACCACTGGGATCATTGAAGGATTATAGCAATAAAACAAGCTTCCGGGGCTGGAGCGCCGGATTACAATACATGTTGAACGACCAGCTGTCTGTGGGTATCCGCAGCGGGTTCCAGGACTTCTACGAAAGACTGCCCCGGGCTGTATACCCTGATAAATCAGGCGCGGTATCAGCCGTACAATCCCGTACGCTGCAAACCATTCCGATCCAGGCAACCGTAGGCTATGCGTTTACCAAACCGGATAAAGCCGTGATTCCATATGCCAATCTGGGCATTGGTGCTGCCAACATGAATTATGAAAAATACTGGGGAGAATTTGTAGAAAAAGATAACAGCTGGCAATTCCTGATCAGTCCTGAAATAGGCATCAATGTGCCGCTAGGACAGGCATCTCCGGTGATGTTCAATGCAGGTATCCGCTATAACTACTCACCTTACAAGTATAATGATATTACCAGTTACAATACTATTCAGGGAAATATCGGTGTAAAATACCATTTTCACTAACTGTTTTATTTCCATATTCTATCTAACAGATAACCACAACCGTTCTCCCGTTCTATCTACAACGGAAAAAAGGCTTTCAGGCACGTGCCTGAAAGCCTTTTTTGTTTTATTTACATTTTCTTAGTGCACCATTCGCATAATAATTTGAACAATCATTTTATTCCATTGGTATCATTAGTTTTTTTTCCAGCGCTTCATATAGTTCTCGGTGCTTTTTAGGGTTCTTGTCTTTGAGATTTTGTAAATTCTGTAATTTCCAACGGACAGCCGGAAACTTCTCAAAATCGTAAATCTCCCAGTCCGGAGTGGCATTCTTTACACTCAGCAAAAAGGCTTTATCGCTATTGGTGAGATTAGCATGTATGGTTTGAACTAATTTTTTGCGTACATCTTCAAATTCTGTATAGTCAAATACCTCGTCTGTCATGCCTGTAAACTGATTCTCCATAACAGCACGCTGGCCCTGAAAATTAGGCGTAATAATTTCATTAATCGGCCTATCACTACAGAGCAAGTAATGTAGAAATCCTTCTTTTATTTCTTGGGTAAAACCTTCTATCTCCAGTAAATGTTTTACATCAAAAAGATCCCGTGGGTGTTGCCGATCAAGAGCCGCAATGATTTTACCACCAAAGAGCTGACCAATTGGGACAACTGGCATAATGCAGAAAGCTTCGAAATCGTTCTGTGCCTTTACGCATAGTTCCATTTCCACAGGTTCGGATAAAGAACCACGGTTAACCAAATTAACTTCCAGTTTTATATCAACCTTATTTGCTGAAATCTGAAGTTTAGCGTTATCCTCCCGGTGGCTTACTTTCGCATTGGGAAGGACTTTCTCTATGTTTGCTTTTATTCTTTCAAGCGCTTCGGCAATGTGTGTAAGTGAGTTACTCCTATCTTCTATAAGGAGGTAAGTAAGATCAATATCCACAGATAGGCGTGGCATATCACGTACAAAGAGATTAATTGCGGTGCCGCCATGAAGAGCAAAGCATTTCTCTTTCGCTACCTCTGGCAATACTGTCAATAAAAGCGATACTTGCTTTCTATATGTTTCTTCCATATTCTTGTAACTCTTTCGGGATAGTGATTTTATACTTTTCAATATAAACACCGTTTTTAACGATGCTACGTTTACCGCTTCCTAAATCTATATTTTTTAAATCGATATAGTTAAACCAGCTATGAGCTGCTTTTTCAGCCATATAAAGGAATAGGCGTTTTACTTTGATAGAATTACAGTTTTCAAGTAGCATTTGTACTTGCTTGGGAGGAAGGTTATTCAAACCTTCCATTAATTCGAAACATTCAATGAGTTCTTGTTTTTGGGGTGCTAAATATAAGCATTCCAGCATTGCACGTATTGGCCCTGAAATTTTTATAGAAAGATTTTTCGTTTCGATTTCGGTAAACCCCAAATCGAGGGGCAAAAAGGATGATTCATAATATGCTATTTTGTATCCCCAATCATAATTTTTGAACCATGCGGGAAGTTTATCGTTACTTCCTCCAAATAACACAATTCTTTTCGTTGCTAATTCTAAATAATGCGCTTTTCCCAAAAGGGATAGAGCAGTGCGCCCACCGGGGTGTATGTTAGAGCCAATTTGTTTTTGTAGAGCATAGATAGCTCCTTCATAGCTAACAGACTCGCCAGTGCGAATAAATGCACCTGTACCGATAGATTGCAACCATTTACTTTTCTTGTAACGCTGCTGTAAATCATGACTATATCCCTGCCGAACTAACCAGGAAGATTGAAGAATGGCCCCCGGTGGTTGCAAGTGAAATAGCTGGTTTATTTTTGTTCCCATTTCGGTACTCATAGTACTAATATAGTACAAAATTTAAACCTTACCAAGTATATAGTTTAATAAAAGCATAATTCAAGTACTTAAAGTACGACTATTCATACTATCTTAAACTTATAAATGTCGTTATTATCAAGTTTTCCTAACCAAATAAGTTATGGGATTTATGCCCATCTTTGCCTGTATAAACGTCATATTATAAAATATGACGGAATAATTTGCAGGAATCCTTCTTAGCAAATTGCCAGGTTTTACAATTCCCCCAACCCACCCAATCCTGCACAAATCGGTTAAACATCTTTTCAGGCCCTGCTCCTACAGAACGGGCTTTTTTTCAGTACACCATATACTGCCTGAAACCTTTACTACAGGCTTCTTTCACCGTTCCATCCGGCGCTTTGTAAATATACATGGCTTCCAGTCCGTATGCCGGATGCTGCTCGATATACAGCAATCCTTCTTCCACGCCCATTAATATCAGCGGATTATCAAAAGCATCCGCCGTAAAACAATCTTTGGCCATCACCGTTACACTGATGATATGATTATGCAATGCCTCACCCGTCAGCGGATGAATGGTGTGCGCAAAACGGGTACCTCCCTGATCAAAAAAGCGGCGGTAATTACCACTGGTAGCGATGCCTTTACCCGGCAGCCGCACCATTCCCTGTACCGGTTCATAGTTGGTATCACCGGGTGTAGGCCGTTCAATACCTACGCCCCAGCTTTCCCCCCGGGCATTGTGCCCGCTGGCACACAGCTCTCCGCCTACATCTACCAGGTAATTCCGGATGCCGCGTTGCGTCAGCAACTGCCCCAGTACATCCACGGTATACCCCTGGGCAATACCATTACAATCTATTTGTACGCCCCTCCGGGTAGCAAGGAGCTGGTTTCCTTTTATACGCAGATAACGGTAACCAATATACGTCAATGCTTTTTTTATACTGTCTGCCGGCGGCACCCCGGTAAAAGCCCGTTTATGCACCCCAAACCCCCACAGGTCTACCAGCGGTTTCACGGTGATGTCGAACAAGCCATCAGTAGCCCGGCTGGTCAACAGTGCTTTAGTGACTACTGCTTTCATATGAGTATCCAGCTGCACCTGGCCGGTGGCATTAAACTGATTGATCAAAGAACCTGGCCGGTATAACGACAACGACTGATCGATCACCTGAAAAATGGAATCCACAGCGCCTTGTAATGATGTGGTATCTGTCGCTAAATATTTAACAATGTAATAAGTGCCCTGGGCTTTCCCTTCACAGGTGATGAGCTTCACCGGTGCTGGTGATTGTGCGGAGACAGGCTGCGTATGACACCATACGATCAGTAATAAAAGATAACGGTACATAAAAAAATCAGGCCTTTCGCCGGTAACCGGCGAAAGGCCAAAATAAAACAATGATGATTATTTAAAGGCATCCAATCCGGTTACATCCATGCCCGTAATGAGCAGGTGAATTTCGTGGGTACCTTCATAGGTAATAACACTTTCCAGGTTCATCATGTGACGCATCACAGGGAATTCGCCGGTAATACCCATACCACCCAGTATGGAACGGGCTTCGCGGGCAATGTTGGTGGCTATCCTGCAGGAATTACGTTTAGCCATGGAGATTTGCGCCGGCGTAGCTTTACCTTCATTTTTCAATACCCCCAGCCGCCAGTTCATCAACTGTGCTTTGGTGATTTCGGTAATCATTTCCGCCAGTTTTTGCTGCGTGAGCTGGAAACCGGCAATAGGCCGGCCAAACTGTACCCTTTCTTTGGCATAACGCAAGGCAGTATCATAACAATCCATCGCTGCACCTATCACCCCCCAGGCAATACCATAACGGGCGGAAGAGAGGCAGCTTAAAGGCCCTTTTAAACCTTTGACATTGGGCAGGATGTTCTCCTTCGGCACTTTTACATTGTCGAATACCAGTTCGCCGGTAGCGCTGGCGCGCAGACTCCATTTGCCTTTTGTTTCCGGTGTGGTAAAGCCTTCCATACCACGTTCCACAATTAAGCCGCGGATGGTATCCGACTCATCTTTTGCCCACACCACGGCGATGTCTGCAAAAGGTGCATTGGAAATCCACATCTTGGCGCCATTGAGAATTACATGGTCCCCTTCTTCCCGGTAATGGGTAATCATACCCGCCGGGTTGGAACCATGGTCGGGCTCTGTAAGCCCAAAACAACCCATCCACTCTCCGGTGGCGAGTTTAGGAAGATATTTTTTCTTTTGTGCTTCGCTGCCGAAAGTAAAAATAGGGTACATCACCAGTGATCCCTGTACAGAGGCTGTGGAACGGATGCCGCTGTCGCCGCGCTCCAGTTCCTGCATCATGAGGCCGTAGGCGATATGATCCATACCGCCGCCACCATATTCTACGGGTATGGTGGGCCCGAAACAACCCAGTTGACCCAGGCTGTCAATAATTTGTGTGGGGAACGCTGCCCGTTGGCAATAGTCCTCAATTACAGGTGATACTTCTTTCTTTACCCACTGCCGCACCGCATCGCGGGCCAGCAGATGTTCTTCCGTCAATAAATCATCAATAGCAAAATAATCAGGTGACTGAAACAGGTCCTTGAGCATGTTGATCACATTTTGATCTAATATAACAATTAATCCGATATGG
Organism: Chitinophaga nivalis; assembly: GCF_025989125.1. NCBI lineage: Bacteria > Pseudomonadati > Bacteroidota > Chitinophagia > Chitinophagales > Chitinophagaceae > Chitinophaga > Chitinophaga nivalis. The sequence goes on from NZ_JAPDNR010000001.1 coordinate 7,750,680, forward strand.
GTAAGTACAAATTACCCTGAAAGAAGAGCCGACGGAGCAGGAGATAAAAAGCAGCAGCTCCGCGATGATACGCTGTTTTCAGCTATCAAAAAGCAGAAAATGCCTGTTGGAAAAATTCAGCTCACCCATCTTTTTATGAATCGGCCAGGAAGCCGGGTAAACGGGCTATTTCCAAATCGTTAACAAACCAATTCATAACAAGTTAGTAATTTAGGTATAAAATCGGGAGCTATGGCAAGCAAAATAATACCTACACTTTTGCTGTTGGGGTTTTTGGTTGTTATAATTTTTTCATTTCACGCCACCCCATCACCCGCTGTTTCTTTGCATGTTTCGGCATTGGCAGCAGTACCGGTTACCTCACACAGTGCAGATACTATTTCCGGTCTTAAACGTTACTGGATGGTATTACTGAAGAGAGGGCCGCATCGGAATCAGCCTGCTGCCCAGGCAGCAGAGATACAAAAAGGGCATCTGCAAAATATCACCCGACTGGCCAATGCCGGCAAAATCATTGTAGCCGGACCTTTTGGCGATGATGGTCCCCTCCGCGGCATCTTTATCATGGACTGTGCCGACAGCCTGGAAGCCGTACAACTGGTCAACACCGATCCGGCTATAGCAGCCGGCAGACTTTCATTTGAAGTAAAGCCCTGGTGGACAGAAAAGAACTGCGTGTTTAAATAAGCTATCAGGCATAAAAAAACGCATGCCATCACAGCGCAATAAACTGTGATGGCATGCGTAATTTTTTATCAGCAGGATGATCCTATACCGTTTCTACAACGATACGGCGCAGATATCCGGCCATTTCCTGCTGGTACTGCTGGGCTACCCGACGGGCATCCGCAGCAAAATCTTCTCCGTTGCCGGCATAAATGATCGCACGGCTGGCATTTACCAACAGGCCACAATCTTTATTCATGGCTTGTGTGGAAATTTCTTCCAGGCTACCACCCTGTGCACCTACGCCCGGTACCAGGAAGAAATGATCCGGCACCAGTTTACGGATATAAGCCAGTTGGGAAGACTGGGTAGCACCTACGACAAACATCAGGTTATCTGGTGTCCCCCATTCTTTACCGGCTTTCAATACTTTCTCAAACAAAAACTCCTCTCCGATCTGTTGCATCTGGAAGTCCTGGCTGCCTTCATTGGAAGTAAGTCCCAAGAGGATCGCCCATTTTTCAGAGAACTGCAGAAAAGGGGTAACACTGTCCTTACCCATGTAAGGCGCTACGGTTACAGAGTCGAATTTGTAAGTATCAAAAAAGGTTTTTGCATATTGGGTAGAGGTATTACCAATATCCCCTCTTTTGGCATCTGCAATGGTGAAGATACCGGATGGGATATAGTCGATAGTACGTTGCAGACTCTCCCAGCCACGGATACCCATGCTTTCGTAGAAAGCTGTATTAATTTTGTAGGCTACACAAAAATCTTTGGTAGCATCAATAATTGCCTTGTTGAAGGCAAACACCGGATCTGCATGAGAAAGCAGGTGCTTTGGAATCTTTTGTATGTCTGTATCCAATCCTACACACAGGTAAGATTGTTTTTCCTTAATCAGATTCACTAATTCCTGTCGATTCATAGTCGGTTAATTTGGGGCGCAAAGTTAAGGAAAACTTAAGCATTGCAGCTGTTTAAACATATTATGATTACCTGTAATTGAATTTGGTCTTAGTTTCGTTGTGGTTAGTAGTGCCGGTATACAATCCTGGCATATTTCAGAAGGATTGAACTAAAGATATTTCTTTTTACGCTGAATGCAATCTACATAAAAACAAAAATATTTTTTTATTTTATCTGCGGCCGGCGCGCTTCCATTGCTGCCACTACTCCTATGGCATTTTCATCTCCTATTTCCCGCAAATGTGTAATGACGCTCTGATAATCCGCATCATTTTTATTCTGGCTGAGTTTGAATGTAGCATTGATGTCCGTAACGGTCAATTCAAATCCTACAATGGCTTTTACGTTATTATCCAACTCTTTGGCAGGGATTTCACTGATATGCACCGGACAGGCAGAAGCAGCTTCGTATTTATCCACCAATCCACCCAATGATGCGATTACTTCCGCTTCTTCCTGAATACGAACCGTGCCATGCAGGTGTACAGCCATATAATTCCAGGTAGGAATTTTACCTTTTTCATACCAGGATGCAGAAATATAGGCATGTTCTGCATTAAAAACTGCCAGGGAAAGGCCTTTTGAAAACCATTGCCACTGCGGATTTATCCGGGCAATGTGCCCTTTCAGCACCAGCTCTCCGGATGCTTTTTCCTCCAATACCATGGGGATATGCGTAGCATGCGGCGTGCCGGTATCGTCAGTAGTGATCAATAATCCAAAACCATTTTCTTCAATTAAGCGGGTAATAATTGCGCGATCGGTTTCCTGATGGAGTTTGGCAATATACATGAATAGGCTCTTTTAATAACAGAAAATACGAAGGAATACCGGGGTTACAGACATATGATCCGCTACAGGACGCGCTTTCGCGCAGATGCCGGAAAGCGCATCCTGCAGGGAGAATTATTTTACACGACGATGTTTACTATTTTAGACGGTGCCACGTTGGCATTACGCATCGCAATACTGCGGGCAGCCGCTCCGGCTACATCCAGGAATGCTTTGCGGGTAATTTTTTCATCACCGGCCATCGCTGGTACACCAGCATCACCACCTTCGCGGATGCTTTGTACCAGTGGAATCTGTCCCAGGAATGGTATTTCCAGGTCTTCCGCCAGTTGTTTACCCCCTTCTTTACCGAAGATGTAGTATTTATTGTCCGGTAATTCTGCCGGCGTAAAATAGGCCATATTTTCCACCAGCCCGATGATCGGTACATTGATTTGTTGTCCCTGGAACATCGCAATACCTTTTTTGGCATCTGCCAGCGCTACATCCTGCGGCGTAGTCACAATCACAGCACCGGTTACCGGCACGGTTTGTACCAGCGTCAGATGAATATCACCGGTACCTGGCGGCATATCAATTACCAGATAATCCAGATCGCCCCAGTATACATCGGTAATAAACTGCCGCAATGCGCTGCTGGCCATAGGCCCACGCCAAACCACGGCTTGTCTTTCATCGATCAGCAAACCAATAGACATCACTTTGATACCGAATTTCTCCATCGGCTGAATCATGCCTTTACCGTCTACATTCACCATCAGCGGTCTTTCGCCCCGTAAACCAAACATAATAGGTACAGACGGACCGTAAATATCTGCGTCCATCAAACCTACGCGGGCACCGTCTCTTCCCAGTGCCAGGGCCAGATTGGCGGCTACCGTGGATTTTCCAACACCTCCCTTACCGGAAGCTACCACGATGATATTTTTCACGTTGGCCAATACGCCTTTACCGTCTGTTCGTTTTGTACTTACGTTAGCTGTCATCACCACTTCTACCTGCGCTTCCTTGCTTACCATCATGTGAATCGCATTCACACAGGCATTACGGATCAGGTCCTTCAGCGGACATGCCGGTGTAGTCAGCACTACGGTGAACTTAACTTTATTGCCGTCAATCTCTATATCTTTTACCATGTTCAGCGTAACCAGATCCTTCCCTAAATCTGGCTCTTCTACGTTGCTCAGGGCCTGTAAAACCTGCTCTTTCGTGATCATAAATTGTTGTTAAAATTTGATTCCTGCCTGCAAAGTTAACCCAATTGAGACTTAATTTACAATTTCTCCTTTGCGGCGATGAACTGCCCGGGAACACGTAAAATAAATTTCTATATCTTAGGGGCCGCATGCATCATAAAAGATCCTACATACTGTCATTGCTTATCATTTTCGTCCTCTCTCCCTTTTTGGGGAAAGCACAGATTACAGCATTCAAAGACAGCGTTATACAAATTTCAGGTCTCACCATGACGGCGGACAGTCTGCGGGCCATCCCGGCTGTGAGCATCAAGGTAAGGGGTCAGGGAAGAGGTACTATTTCCAACCGGTTAGGTGTTTTTTCCATTGTGGTATTCAAAGGTGATACCCTGTCATTCAGCGCAGTAGGCTTTAAACGCAAAGACTACAAAGTTCCTTTGGATATCAAAGGCAATAATTTTTCTATGATACAGCTGATGGTGGAAGATACCACCTATCTGCCGGTCACCATTATCAAACCTTATCTTTCCAAAGAAGAATTCGAACGGGCCTTCGCCAATATGGATGTTCCGGACGATGCTTTCGAAATAGCCCGTAAAAACACGGAAAATGCCCGGCTCCGCGCCATGGCACGCTATACACCGGTAGACGGACGGGAAGCCGTAGGACAATACCTCAACAAACAGGCGCAGTCACTGTACTACGCCGGTCAGCCACCACCGCAGAATATTTTTAATCCGCTTGCCTGGGCCCAGTTTATTCAGGCGTGGAAACGCGGTGATTTCAAACGAAAAGACGATTTCTAATAACATTTAAAAAGCGTTGGTGCGGATCTTCCCCCAACGCTTTTTTTATACCTATGCTTTGTTTTCCCCGCAGCACAGCCCTTCTGCGTGAATATCTTCCGGAAAATGCATCATTCTTACCACGTAATTCGTAATTTGTATTTTTATTACTTGCCATAAGAAGTACCAAAAATCACTACACCATGCAAAAAATAGCGGTAATTGGCGCAGGTACCATGGGAAATGGTATCGCACATGTTTTTGCCCAGAATGGCTACGCCGTCAACCTGATAGATGTATCTGAACCGGCGTTGCAGAAAGCCCTGCAAACGATCACCAAAAATCTGGACAGACAAGTGTCCAAAGCCACCATTACCGAAGCGGTAAAAGCCCAAACGCTGGCTAATATCAGCCTGCAAACAGACCTCGCCGCCGGTGTAAAAGAGGCAGGCCTCGTCGTGGAAGCAGCCACCGAAAACGTAGCCCTGAAACTGAAAATATTTCAGGACCTCGATCAACACGCGCCTGCAGACGCCATCCTGGCTACCAACACCTCTTCTATCTCCATTACCAAAATTGCCGCAGTCACCAAACGGCCGGCTAAAGTCATCGGCATGCACTTCATGAACCCGGTGCCTGTCATGAAACTGGTAGAAATTATCAATGGTTATGCGACAGACAAAGCGGTTACCAACACCATTGTAACCCTGTCTGAAAAACTGGGCAAAGTACCTTGTGTCGTAAATGATTATCCCGGCTTTATTGCCAACCGTATCCTGATGCCGATGATCAATGAAGCCATCTACTCCCTGTTTGAAGGCGTAGCCAATGTAGCAGAAATTGATACGGTGATGAAACTGGGTATGGCGCATCCGATGGGTCCCTTACAGCTGGCCGATTTCATCGGGCTGGATGTTTGCCTCTCCATCCTGCGCGTACTCCACGACGGATTCGGTAACCCTAAATATGCCCCTTGCCCGTTACTCGTTAACATGGTCACAGCAGGCTATCTGGGCGCGAAAAGCGGAGAAGGATTCTATAAATACACAGCAGGCAGCAAAGACCTGGTAGTGAGCGAAAGATTCACGCAGGCACAGGAATATGTAGCTGGTTGATCTGCCACATAAATAACAAAAGAGCGGAGACGGATCGCTCCTTTCCGCTCTTTTATTCCCTTTGCCACTGTTCATTTTCGGATACCCTGCACCGTTACCGGACATATTAACTGCCCCTATATTGCGTTAACCATCAGATAATCAACACTTCCTATTGTTGGCATATTTTCAGTAACTATTTGTTTGTGCTCATAAACGTGCTTATCATGTCACCTAAAAATTTAAGATTGCTTCCCCTGGTTTGTCTCCTGCTGCTTGAACTCAGTGTTTGCCTGCTGACAAAACACTACCGGCCTGCTACTGCGCCAACAGCTGCTGTGGAAAAACCTTGTACCTCCCGCTGTCATCCGGCCGATCAGCTGTCGAAAGACTTCACTGCCCTGGAAGCCCTGGCATTTATCCATACTATTTTTAACAAAGCAAACCTGCGTTAGGTATTTTGGATGTGGGGAAACATGGCGATAGCGTAAAGCTGTTAGCTGCATACACGGGTTAACGTCGCTGTTGTTACTGTGGAAACAACCGGTGGAGATCAGGCAGCTATACCGGTTATTTAAAAAACCTGATCTCCGTATCACGCTGCACCGCCGGGTGGCGGCCTATCAGCAGCAAATTATTTCAGGGGCTTTACCTCTAACCCGTAAATGTCTTTTAACCGCAGCATACAAAGCTCCTCACCTGACTTAGGTATACCGATATCCATATTGCAGAATAGCTGCAGTTCCTGCGCCAGCACCGTACAATTGTTTTGTTTCACCACCGTCATCACTTCATTCATGATGGTATAATCAAAAGTAAGGCGGTATTTTACTTCAATGTTTTTCTGCACAGCCGGAATCAGCTGCAATACCATCGCTGTACTTACCTTGTAGGCATTAATTAAACCCGGCACTCCCAATAAAGTACCGCCATAATAACGCACCACTACCACCAGTACATCGGTGAGCTGTTTACTGTCTATCTGCCCCAGAATAGGCTTACCGGCAGAACCGGATGGCTCTCCGTCATCGCTGGCACGATACTGTAATCCTTCTGTACCCAGGCGATAGGCAAAACAATGGTGCGTAGCTTTGGGGTGCTCCTGCTTCACTTCCAGCAAACACGCTTTTACAGCTTCCGGCGTTTTAACAGGGAAAGCATATGCCAGGAATTTGCTGCCTCTGTCTTTAAACTCTGCCACCGCTGTTTTATCAATCGTAAAATAAACCTCCATCAAAAAAATTTAGAAAAACCCAATATTCAATATAATCCGGCTGTACTACAGCCTGTGTTTATATCCGTTCATAATAGTCAATCCGGTCGCCATCCAGGAAAGTAGTACCGGTAAGGGTTGCCCGCCCTACAAGCGGCGCCGCCTGCCCTTCTTCCAGTGTGCCCTTTCCCGTTATAATACGAGCCTCATCCCATAAACCCGCTTCCAGAAAACGTTGCAATACATAACTGCCTCCTTCCACCAGGATGCTTTGCAAATGGCGATGGTGCAGCTTTTCCAGCAGCTGTGGCAACAAAGGCGTCGTAAAATCCAGTTGCAGGGTCTCGGTGAGGCCATGCGTACCGGTTTCCTGTGCCGTGATAAAAATGGTAGGAATACTACCATCCCATACATGATAGGAACGGGGTATGCTTAAAGTGCGGTCAATAATGAGTCGTACCGGATCTTTACCGGTCCACAGCCGGTTGTTGAGCCGGGGATTATCCAGCATTGCCGTGCGGGTACCTACCAGAATGCCCATCTCCTCACTGCGCCACTTATGTACCAGCCGGTTGCTGCGTGCATTGGAGATTTTCACCGGCGCACCGCTGACGCTCCCCATAAAACCATTACTGGTTTGTGCCCACTTTAAAACGATGTAAGGTCGCTTCTTTTCGTGAAAAGTAAAAAAGCGTCTGTTCAGGTGGCGACAAGCAGCTTCCAATACGCCTGTTTCTACGGTAATACCTGCCTGCTGCAATCTGGCGATGCCTTTACCGGCTACGGCAGAAAAAGTATCCACACACCCAATCACGACCTTTCCGATGCCACGGGCAACAATCAGATCTGCACAGGGCGGCGTTTTACCGTGATGGGCGCAAGGCTCCAGGCTCACATACATGGTAGACAGGGGAATCAATGGCTGATCTTCTTCCCGTACGCTGTTTACACAGTTCACTTCTGCGTGGGCCTGGCCATATTGCCGGTGATAACCCTCCCCGATGATACGCCCCTGGTGTACCAGTACAGCGCCTACCATCGGATTGGGGGCCACCTGTCCGGCTCCCATGGCTGCCAGCTCCAGGCAACGCTGCATAAAAAATTCATTGACCTTGCTATCCATAATTATCAGCGATAGAATACTTTTGTGCAAAAGTATTGTTTTTAGCCGTTGGCAAAAAGGAACACTTCCTCCTGCCCTCATAACGGTTATACTGCTTAAAATTACTATTTTGACTATTCAGACAGCATTCACCTATATTACCGGTGCTATCAGCGATTTATACGATGAGCGGGAAGCAGCCAGCATAGCACATATTGTAATGGAATACCTTACCGGTCTCAATAAACTGGACCGTATTGTGCACAAGACCAAATTACTCACCCCCGATCAGAGCAGTCGCCTGCACGTAGCGATAGAAGCGCTGCAACGTCAGGAACCGGTTCAGTATGTAACGGGTACCGGTTGGTTTTACGGCATGGAGCTACTGGTCAACAGCCAGGTATTGATTCCACGGCCGGAAACAGAAGAACTGGTGGAATGGATACTGACAGATGCCGGCCCGCATGCCGCTCCCCGGATACTGGACATCGGCACCGGCAGCGGTTGTATTCCGCTGGCCCTGAAAAAAAACCTGCCGGCCGCACAGGTATCTGCCATGGATGTAAGTACCGGCGCCCTGGAAGTAGCCCGCAGCAACGCTTCCCGGCTACGGCTCGATGTACATTTCCTGTTGATGGATGCCTTACAACCTGCACTGGTAGCAACCTTGCCGGCCTTTGATGTCATCGTGAGCAATCCGCCCTATATCACCCAAAGCGAGCAACAAACCATGCAGGAGCAGGTATGGGGGCATGAGCCTTCCCTGGCGCTCTTTGTACCGGATAACGATGCGTTGTTGTTTTACCGGCATATCACCCTGCTTGCCAAATCCAAACTGGTACCGGGCGGCGCGCTGTATTTTGAAATCAATGAAGCACTGGGAAAAGAAGTGGTAGCCCTGATGGAGGCGAATGGCTTTCAGCTGGTAACGCTGCGCCAGGATATGTTTGGGAAAGACCGGATGGTACGTGGCACCATCTGATCAAAATGATTACGCATTTTCCGGAAGCTACCTGCCAATGATCTTGGAGTAAAGCTGCTGAAAAATGCGTAATACGTATAGCTGATTGTTTGTTATCTATTTTTTGGCGGTGGCCAGCACCACTTTTGCGCCCAGTTCTTTGGCTACTTCCATCACACTCACTACATCTTCTACCGGTACAGATTTCTCCGCATTGATTACAATGGTAGGATCAATCTTTTCGTTGCCGATAGCCGGCGCCAGTGCCTGTTTCAAAGAAGTAAAAGGTACCGGTGTCGTACCTACGAAAAACTCCCGCTTATCATTAATGCTCACTACCACGGTTTGTTTCGCCTTGGTATTGCTCTGTGCCTTGGGCAGCAGCAGTTTGATCACATTAGGATTGGCCAGTGTGGAAACAATCAGAAAGAACAACAGCAGAATGAACAGGATGTCATTCAATGCAGAGTTGTGCATTTCCACATGTTTCTTATTTCTCCTGCGTAAATTCATGGTCTGTTGTTTTTAGCGGGTAGGTTCCTGCAGGATATCGATAAATTCTGCGGAAGCACCTTCCATCTTGTTTACTACCTTGTCGATCTGTGCATTCAAAAAGCTGTAACCAATAAAGGCCACAATACCGATGATCAATCCGGTAGCAGAGGTGATCATCTTCACATAAATACCACCGGCAATAGTGCCTAATGTAATATCGGAAGTGATGGAAATGTTAAAGAAGGTCTGAATCATACCAGCGATGGTACCAAGGAATCCGAACATCGGTGCAATACCGGCAATGATGGACAGGATGACCAGATTTTTTTCCATGCCGTAGATTTCCAGCTTACCCACATTCTCCATGGATTTTTCGATGTTATCGATGGGTTTACCTATGCGTTGAATGCCTTTGTCGATCATGCGGGCAATAGGACCGGCTGTATTTTTGGCGAGTGAGCGGGCAGACTGCATATTACCGCTGGTGATCTGATCACGGATCATCGGCATGAAATTGTCTTCCAGCTTACCGGCTTTGGCAATGGTAATGTATCTCTCAACAAACACAAATACGGCTATCAGCGAAAGTATCCCCAACGGGATCATCAGTACACCACCTTTCATCAGCATATCTATCAGATGAATCTGCGGAGTAGCAGCAACAGCGTTGCTTACACCCTGCGCCACGGTATCTGCCTTGGGCTGTAATAAAGCGTCCTGTAATAATGTAATAAGACCTAACATGTGGGAGATTTTCTTCTATAAACGGTTAAAATAATAAATAATTACAAATAATGAAGGAAGAATTACGAAACAACAGGGAAGATACTATCGGTATCTGTTCCTGTTGCCGGATCGTTTTTCCTTCCTCCTTTGCAATTAAAAAAAATTATGCTGTCGTTTTTTCTTCCCAAACCTGTGCCAGATATACAATCGTTTGTACCGCTTTCTGCATATCCTGTATACTTACGTATTCATGCTTGCTGTGCAGGGCCATTTCGCCGGTAAAGATATTGGGACAAGGCAGGCCCATAAAAGACAGACGGGAACCGTCTGTACCACCACGGATACTCATTTTCAGCGGTTGTACACCTGCTCTGCGGATAGCTTCCGCGGCATAGGCAGTCACTTCCGGATAATCATTCAGCACTTCTTTCATGTTGCGGTACTGCTCTGTTACTTTCAGCGTAGCTTTGGCGCCGTGGTAGCGGTCCAGTACTTTTTCCATCAGGCGGCGCAGATAGGATTCATGCGCTTCCAGGGAAGAGGTATCGAAATCACGGATAATAAAATCAATCTCTGTTTTCTCTACGGTGCCCTGTATACGTACGGGATGAATAAATCCTTCGCGGTCGGCGGTTGTTTCCGGAGAGAGGCTGTCTTTCGGTAACGCATCTACGATTTCACCGGCAATTTTGATGGCACTGATCAGTTTATCTTTGGCAGATCCGGGGTGGGCACTCACACCATACACCGTAATCCGCGCACCGTCGGCTGAAAAGTTTTCATCTTCCAGTGAGCCCAGTTCACCACCATCCATGGTATAACCAAAACGGGCGCCCAGTTTTTTAATATCTACTTTATCCACACCATGTCCTATTTCTTCATCAGGTGTAAACAGGATGCGGATAGCACCATGTTTTACTTCCGGATGGGTCATCAGGAAATTAGCCGCATCCATGATTTCCGCCACACCGGCCTTATCATCTGCACCCAGTAAGGTAGTACCGCTGGCCGTAATAATATCGTCGCCTTTTTTGCTGGCCAGGTAAGGATGTTCTTTAGGGCTGATGATCACGGTTTCATCATCCGGCAGGATAATATCACCACCATCATATTTTGAATGTACCAGGGGTTTTACACCGGTACCACTGCTATCGGAAGAGGTGTCCACATGAGAACAAAAACAGATCACAGGCACCTGTTTGTCTGTGTTGGACGGAATAGTGGCATATACATACCCATGCTCGTCCATCTCTGCATCGGTGATTCCCATTTCCTGCAGTTCCTTTACCAACAAACGGGACAGGTCCTTTTGTTTCTCCGTACTAGGAAAACTGTTGCTCAATGGATCTGACTGGGTATCTATCTGTACGTAACGCTTAAAGCGTGTATCTACTGTATAGCTATAATTTGTAAACATATTGCAAACGTAAGGAAAAAACCTTTGTACCCTCTCGCCGTAGGATATTCTGTTTTACCACTTCTCACAATATCATAAACAGTAATATTTTCTACATTTATCCATTTTTTAACTACAAAACACCAAATAAATAGTATTTCATTGAACAAATAACTAATAAATATAGGTTTGCATAGAATAAAAAACCATCCTAGATATGCTTACCAATATTCCGGGTTACCCACGCATCGGGAGCCAGCGTGAACTGAAAAAGGCCTGCGAAAATTACTGGAGCGGCAAAATGTCACTGGAAAAACTGGAACTAACGGCCAGGCAGCTACGAAAACAAAACTGGGATACCCTCCAGGCGGCCGGTATAGACCTGATTCCCTCCAATGATTTTTCTTTCTATGATCAGGTACTGGATATGTGTCTTATGCTGGGCGTCATACCCGCCCGCTTCCTTCCCCTGCAGCAAACCCTGGCCAATCCCGCCTGCTTGGAACTCTATTTTGCCATGGCCCGCGGCTATCAGAAAAACGGCTTCGACATCACCGCCCTGGAAATGACCAAATGGTTTGATACCAACTATCACTACCTGGTACCCGAATTTGAAGCGGCACAAACCTATCGCCTGCTGTCCCGCAAATGCGTTGAAGAATTCAAAGAAGCGCTCCGGCACGGCATCACGACCAAGCCAGTGCTGATAGGCCCACTGACATTTATACTCAGTGGCAAGATAAAAGACGATACCCATCAAGCCGCACTGCTGGAAAAGCTACTGCCGGTATATATTCAACTGCTTACAGAACTGCATGCCGCCGGCGCGGAATGGGTACAACTGGACGAACCTTTTCTGGTGACCGACCTGGAACCCGCTGTGAAAGCGCTCTATCAGGTAGCTTATGCTGCTATCCATGCGGCATTGCCTGGCCTGAAAATCCTGCTTACTACTTATTTCGGTGGCCTGGAAGACAATACTGCCCTGGCCCTGCAGCTACCGGTACAGGCATGGCATATTGACCTCGTACGGGCCCCCGCACAACTGGCCGATGTATTATCCCGGATACCTGCCCATGGCCGCTTATCACTGGGTATAGTAGACGGCCGGAACATCTGGAAGAATGATTATACAGAATCTATAGCATTGGTCACCCAGGCCTGCAACAGCATAGGCGCCGATAATATCATGCTGGCCACCTCCTGTTCATTGCTGCACTGTCCTTACGACCTGGATGCAGAAACCGACATGGACCCACAGATTAAACAGTGGATGGCCTTTGCCCGGCAGAAACTGGCCGAAGTAAATGACCTGAAAAGCATTATGAACGGCCGCCATGGACTACTGGAACACAACCAGGCCGTTATGTCCGGGCGCAAAACCGCCGCCAGCATACATATCCCGGCAGTGAAAGAACGTATGCAACACATCGCACCCGCCGATATGCAACGGCAACATAGCTTTGCCGTACGTCAGCCCTTACAGCATGCAGCCTTAAATCTACCGGTATTTCCTACTACCACCATCGGTTCTTTCCCGCAGACAGCCGCCATCCGGCAGCTCCGGGCCGATCTGAAAAAAGGCGTCATCACCCGGGAAGCCTATGATGCAGATATTCGTGCCGCCATCACACATACCATTCGCCTGCAGGAAAAACTGGACCTGGATGTACTGGTACATGGCGAGTTTGAACGGAATGATATAGTGGAGTATTTCGGGGAACAACTACAGGGATTTGTATTTACGCAACAAGGCTGGGTACAGAGCTATGGTACCCGTTGTGTAAAACCACCCGTGATTTACGGCGATGTGATAAGGCCCCATACCATGACGGTGGACTGGAGCAGCTTCGCACAATCCCTGACCAGTAAGCCTGTGAAAGGCATGCTGACCGGCCCTATCACCATCCTGCAATGGTCTTTTGTGCGCAACGATCAACCTCGGATGCAAACGGCTTTCCAGCTGGCACTGGCCATCCGCGATGAAGTGAAAGACCTGGAAGATGCGGGTATTACCGTCATTCAGGTAGATGAACCGGCGCTGCGGGAAGGCTTGCCCCTGCGTAATGCACGGAAAGCCGAATACCTGGAACAGGCCGTACAGGCCTTCCGGCTGGCAGTGAGTACGGTGGCCGACAGTACCCAGATCCATACGCATATGTGTTATGCTTCTTTCAACGATATCATTGAACATATTGCGGCCATGGATGCCGATGTCATTACCATCGAAACTTCCCGGTCACAACTGGAGATACTGGCAGCCTTTGCCCAGTTCCGTTATCCGAATGAAGCGGGTCCGGGGGTATACGATATCCACTCTCCCCGCGTACCGGCAGTGGCGGAAATGGAAGCATTATTGCACCAGGCAGCCCGGTTATTACCCGCACGCAATATCTGGGTAAACCCCGACTGTGGCCTCAAAACAAGGCAATGGGCAGAAACGGAAATGGCACTCCGCAACATGGTGGAAGCGGCTAAACAGGCCAGAAGCCAATGGAATTAAAATACGGTTGACAGATAAAATATAACAGCTCTTCCGGAGATTTCCGGCAGGGCTGTTGTGCATCAGCTGTAATACGTAATTTTACAGCATGGCTGATCATGAAACCGTCACTTGCCCCCGCTGTCAATGCAGCTTCGAATGCCGCGTTGGTACGATACTACGTTGTCAATGTATGGCAGTAACCTTAACGGAGGAAGAACGTTATTTTATCCGGCAGCAATATACGACCTGTCTTTGCGCCGCGTGTTTACTGGACTTGCAGACTACCTACCGGCAATCACCGGATGACAGGACGCAGGCATCGTAAAATATTGGATAAATGCAGGTAATAAATAACCGGGAAATACAGGAGGAAGGGGTAACCGGGGCCTTCATAACAGTGGTAAAACAATCCGGGATTTTTTAATGGCAACAGATAACAAGGCTTGCACCGCTACCCGGATGATCAAAAAATCCCGGACCTCATGATTTAGCCGGCAATCTCTACCAGTTCCAGATCAAACACCAGATCCTCACCAGCTAAAGGGTGGTTCGCATCCAGGGTAATGAATTCTGTTCCGATAGCAGCTACTTTTACCTGAAATACCTGGCCTTCAGGATTGCTCATCTGCAACTCCATACCAACTTCAGGATTCAAATCTGCCGGGATATTGGCTTTCGGAAAATCCATAATCATCTCATCATTTTTGGGGCCGTATGCCTGATCAACAGGGATATGAATGGTTTTCTTATCACCCACTTTCATATCCAGGACACCATTCTCAAACCCTTTAATAACCATACCAGCGCCCACCTGAAATTCCAGCGGAGGTCTACCCTCAGAGGAATCAAAGGTAGTACCGTTTGTTAAACGGCCATGGTAATGCACCTTCACTGTATCCCCGTTTTTAACAGTTTGCATAAAAAAAAATATTTAGTGTTAAGTAATGACCCGCAAGATACAAAAAGCTGCCAGATTCCCGTTTTTTTCAAACACCCAATACCGGGTTTGACGTATCTTAAGGGCATGAACCGTTTTTTTATTCTTTGCACGCTAGCCTGTATGCTCCTGACCGGAGTACAGGCACAATATGCAGACCATATCATACCAGGTGCTGCACAGACTTCCCGCTATCTGCCGCTGTTAAAAAATAAACGTGTGGCCTTGCTCGTTAATCAGACTGCCATGATTGATCGTACCCATCTGGTAGACTCATTACTGAAACTGAATGTACGTATCCAGAAAATTTTCAGCCCCGAACACGGCTTTCGCGGGAATGCCGATGCCGGCGAAAAAGTAGGTAACAGCACAGATCCAAAAACAGGGCTTCCCATTATTTCCCTTTATGGCAAGCACAGGAAGGCCACTGCAGCAGATCTACAAGATGTAGACATCCTTATTTTTGATATCCAGGATGTAGGCACCCGTTTTTACACCTACATTTCTTCGCTCCAGGAACTGATGGAATCTGCGGCTGCCAGTAACAAAACCCTGCTTATACTGGACCGCCCCAATCCCAACGGCGACTATGTAGACGGCCCTGTACTGGACACTGCCTACCGCTCCTTTGTAGGCATGCAGCCCATCCCCATCGTACATGGTATGACGGTAGCGGAATATGCCCGGATGCTCAATGGGGAACGCTGGCTCAGCAAAGGCGTGCAATGCAATATCAAATACATTCCCTGTGAAAACTACAGCCATAAAGTATACTACCGTTTACCAGTGAAGCCTTCGCCCAATCTGCCTAACATGGCGGCTATCCACCTGTACCCTTCCCTCTGTTTTTTTGAAGGTACAGCGGTGAGTCTGGGACGTGGTACTGACAAGCCTTTCCAGGTATTCGGCGCACCAGGCTTTCCTAAAAACGGGTACTCCTTTACACCACGCAGTACCGCCGGCGCCAAAGATCCGGTATTGAAAGACCAGCTGTGCTATGGCTTCGACCTTAGTAATACGCCGGAAGCAGCTCCAGGAAAAGACAGACAGATTGTGTTGAGATGGTTGATAGAAGCCTATCATCTGTATCCGGAGAAAGATAAATTCTTTAATCCCTTCTTTAATAAACTGGCGGGTAATGCCACCCTGATGCAACAAATCAAAACCGGTGTATCCGAAAGTGACATCCGCAAAAGCTGGGAACCAGGGCTGGCGAAGTTTAAAGTGATCCGGGCCAAATACCTGCTTTATTAAAGCAGCAGCACCGGCCAGACAATTTTCACGGCCGGATTGCTGTTCATAGAATCCTTGTTATTTTTGCATCCTATGACGAAAGATCTCCGTATTGTTTTTATGGGCACGCCCGACTTTGCCGTGGCGTCACTGGATATATTGGTTCAAAACGGTTTCAATATTGTGGGCGTAATCACAGCGCCCGATAAGCCGGCCGGCAGAGGTTTACAGCTGCAACAAAGTGCTGTGAAACAATATGCTGTTGCCAAAGGATTACCGGTACTGCAACCGGAGAAACTGAAAAATCCGGAATTCATTGCCGCATTACAGGCATTGCAGGCAGATCTGCAGGTAGTGGTAGCCTTCCGCATGTTACCGGAAATAGTCTGGAATATGCCCCCCGAAGGTACCATCAACGTACATGCATCCCTGCTGCCTAACTATCGCGGCGCAGCACCTATCAACTGGGCTATCATCAACGGAGAAAAGGAATCAGGCGTCACTACCTTTAAACTGCAGCACGCCATTGATACCGGCGATATTATGTTCCATGATACGGTTGCTATCCGGGAAGATGAAACCGCCGGAGAACTGCACGATGAACTGATGGTAACCGGCGCACGCCTGTTGCTGAAAACAGTACAGGCCATTGCGGATGGTACCGCCCGGGAAACGCCCCAGGCAGACATTCCGGAAGCAGCCATCAAACATGCACCTAAAATCTTTAAAGATACCTGTCAGATCAACTGGGAACAACCGCTGGATCAGGTATATAACCTCGTACGCGGATTAAGTCCCTACCCGGCTGCCTGGACCCTGCTGCAAGGCAAAAACATCAAGATCTACAAAGCGCACAAAGAACACGGCACACCAGCCGTAGCACCGGGCGCATTTGAATCGGATCAGAAAACATACCTGCGCATCGCTGCTGCCGATGGTTATCTGTACCTCGATGAAGTACAACTGGAAGGCAAGAAGAAAATGGATATCACCGCTTTCCTGAGAGGATACCGGCTGTAACAATATACCATAAAAGCAAACGGGGAACAGGTGATCACCTGTTCCCCGTTTGCATTATCACTAATGACTATTATTTATCATCATAATTCAACTCGCAATAAAAGCGGGTTTCATTACTGCCCAATGCCTGCATAGCGCTATCACTTAATTTGATGATCAATCCGGCATTGGATTTCATCTGTGGAATCACATCCAGTACTTTGGCATATACCGCCTTTCCGTTTAGCGGATTGGTTACCTTGATAATGGTACCACGCGGTGCCGTGTTATGCAAGGCGTAATATTTTCCTACTGCATTGCTCTTAAACCAGGTACCCGGGCCTTTTTCCGTAGCCGCTTTTTTTCCGCCGCTGGTTTGCTGATCGTACAGCTGCTCAAAGTCATTGCTGGTAGCTACTACCGGTTTCGGAGCTGGTACCGCTGGTGTAGTAGTTGTTTCCGGGGTATCTGTTACCGGACGGGCTTCCGGTTCTTTTTTAGGCACTTCTTTTTTAGGTGCGGGAGCAACCGGTTCTGTTACTGCCACAGCTGGTTTTTCCTTTTCTACCGGCGCCGGACGGGCAGGTACTTCTGCCGGTGTAGTAGCGCCGCCACTGCCTTTCACAAAACCAATAATCAGGTAGCTGTCTTTTTTCAAACCATCTCCGGAAAAACTATTCCATTGACGGATATTATCCAGCGGCACTTTATTAAAGTTTACACTTACCCGGTACAAGGTTTCTTTGTCTGTTACCTTGTGATATACCGGTTTACCGGCAGCATCCGCCTTCTGAGAAAAGTTGGCAGCGGTAAGCGGAATATGAATCGACCGTCCCAACTGCAAACCTTGCTCCATAGTAATTTTATTGGCAGCAGCGATTTCTTTTGGCGGCAAACCGTATGCACGGCTCAGGCTATAAAAATTTTCTCCTTTTTTTACGGTGTGGGTTATATAAAGGCCAGGCGCTGTACCCTGCACCTGTAGTGTGTCCTGTGCCCGTACCACTCCTGCACTTAAACCAAACAAGGCAATTGAAAGAATCGATTTTACCATACTAACTCTGTTTATACTATTTCGGGGAACGAATATATGTGTTAAAATTGACAATTCAGTTTAATCAACCAATTGATAAACAAACGGTAAAATAAACTTTTTGTTGTGATTACCTACACAGGCATCATATGCTGTAATACGTATCAAATACCGGCTGGCATTGCATTTCACAAACATACGCTTTAAGGACAAATAGCAACAGGGTATTTTTACCGCCCTGTAATTTCTTTCAAAATACGGAGTTCTTTTGGATAGTAATTATTCATCCGGTTGGGAAGCATTTTTGCCCATCCCAGATTCATTCCTTCATACTGCATGAGCGCCCATCCTTTCACCGGGGTGGTGATACCCGGATCTTCCTTGCGCAGATATAACAAGGCTTGTGCCAGACTAAGCGATATGACCGGTATACTATCCGCTGCCCATGTACTGGCAGCCAGCTGATGATCCGGTATCAATTCCTTTGGGCCCAGCTGGCCTGCTTTCACACCTGCCTTGCGAATATACAATTGTTGTTGCAACAATGCTATTTCTGCGGCGATAACAGGTGGTAAAATCAACACATCATCCTGGTGCAGCAGGTATGCATAATCTGCCGGTGCCTGTATCCAGGGAGTGAGTTTATCCCGTTCTTTCGCTGTGAGCAATGTTATCCGTTGTTCTTTTTTCTTTCGCGGAGATTCACCGCTACGCTTGCGGAAGCAGGCGATAAAAAGACCTTCGCCTTTCAGCCGATCCGGATAAAAACGATAACCGGTACAATTTCGTTTATCCGTTACCGTTGGTACGATATGCCAGTCTTCCGGTATATCCAATGCAATGTTTTCCAACTCAAAATGATCTGCCAGCCAGTCGAGTATCACCTCATCTTCTTCTCTTGAAAAAGAACAGGTAGAATAAATCAACACGCCGTCTTCTTTCAGCGCCGGTAATACATCTGCCAGAATACGCTGCTGGCGCTGACTACAAAGGATTACATTCTCCGGCGACCACTCCGTTACCAGGTCAGGATCGCGGCGAAACAAGCCGGAACCGGAGCAAGGAGCATCAATCACCACCAGGTCGAAATAACCCGGCAATCCACCAAAATCGCGGGGATCATTGTTGGTAACCACTACATTGGCAGCCCCCCATTTGGTCACGTTATCCGCCAGCAGGGCGGCACGTGGCTTAATCACCTCATTGGCCACCAACATGCTTTCCGGACTGATCAATGATTGCAGCAAGGTAGACTTTCCGCCTGGCGCTGCACAAAGATCCAGTACTTTCAATGGGGCTGATACATCCACTGTAGCCCGCACGGCATGTTCCAGAAACATAGAAGATGCTTCCTGCACATAATAAGCGCCTGCATGAAAAAAGGGATCGAAAGTAAAAGAGGGTCTGGCGGGCAGGTAATAACCATCTCTGCTCCAAGGTACTTTTGTCGTGCCTTCGGCAGATAATGCCTGTAAAACCTGTTGAATTTTTTCCGGCGTTTTTAGTTTAGCCGGATTCACACGCAATGAAGTAATTTTTTCTGCGGCGGTATGCACCCGCTCAAATGTTTCCCGGTTAAATCCTGGTAACCCTTCCAAAGAAGCAATCAGTGCTGCTGGTAAGTAACTTGACAAACGAATTTTTTCTGCAAAAATAAGTGGAAATGATCAAACAGCGGATCATACCTGTTTGATCTCTGTCAGCAATTGTTGTAAAACCTGTTTGGCATCTCCAAACAACATAGAAGTTTTGGGTTGAAAGAAGAGTTCATTTTCGATTCCCGCATAACCGGGTTTCATACTCCGTTTGTTGACGATCACCAGCCGGGCCAGTTCCACTTCCAGGATAGGCATGCCATATATCGGACTTGCAGGATCATTTTTGGCAGCAGGGTTCACCACATCATTGGCGCCCAACACCAGCACCACATCTGTAGTGGCCAGTTCTGCATTGGCTTCTTCCATTTCCAGTAATTTTTCATACGGCACATCTGCTTCTGCCAGCAAGACGTTCATATGTCCTGGCATACGCCCCGCTACCGGATGGATGGCATATTTTACTTCTGCCCCTTTTTCTCCCAGCAGTTTCTCCAGCTCATGACAGGCATGCTGTGCCTGCGCCACCGCCAGCCCATATCCCGGTACAATCATCACCTTATTTGCATAAGCCAATACCACAGCGGCATCGGTCATACTGATTTCCTTGTAGTTGCCTTGTTCTTTGCCGGCTGCTGCTGCTGCCTGCCCACCCCCAAAAGAACCGATCAATACATTCTTCAAAGAGCGGTTCATGGCCTTACACATGAGGATCGTCAGAATCGTACCCGCAGAACCTACCAGAATGCCCCCTGTCAGCATCACGGGATTGTTGTAGAGGAATCCGCCACAAGCTGCTGCCACACCGGTAAAGGAATTCAACAGGGAAATCACTACAGGCATATCGGCGCCACCGATAGGCAGTACGAACAGTACGCCGTACACAATAGACAGTAACAGTATCGTATAAAAAATAAGATGAATCGTTGTCCAGGAAACAGGCGTATCAGCAGGAGCTGCCACCATTGCCTCTAATTTTGTACCCGTACTCACCATGAGTACCACTGCACCCACCAGGATAGCAGCCATCACCAACAGGTTCACCACATGCTGTCCTTTAAAGGAAAAATCACGGATGCTGCCATTCAGTTTTCCCCAGGCAATTACGCTGCCTGCGAAAGATACCGCACCGATAATCATACCCAGCAGAATAATCAGCAACTGGCCGCGGGCATCTCCCAGCATATTACTCACCATATCATTGACCAGTCTGTTTTTATCTCCTTCCAACACACTTTGTAACACGCCATGTAATTTTTCTACCGGCGGTATCAGCTTCAGAAAAATATCCGGATCGAGTGTCACAAGGTGATTGAATTCCACTACGGAAATAAGTGCTGCGCAGGCGCCTCCCATACCATTGAACATACTTACCATTTCGGGCATGGCCGTCATCTTCACTTTTTTCGCTGCCAGTACCCCTACAATAGTACCAATCAGCAGGCCGGCGAAAATCCAGCTATAGTTATGCAGGTATTGCCCGTCTGATTTATAGAGGAAGATGGTACCGAAAATAGCCAGGAACATACCGGCAGCCGCTATAAGATTTCCTTTGCGGGCCGTATCCGGCTTACTTAACATTTTCAGTCCGAGGATGAAGGTAACAGAGCCAATCAGGTAGATGAGCGATAGTATGCTGGGTCCCATATTAAAAATTCGTTTAGCCGTTAGCAGTGCACAATCTGTATGCGATAACCATTACGCATATGGATTATTGTTTTTTCTTCCCTTTAAACATTTCCAGCATACGGTCTGTCACTACAAAACCGCCTACTACATTGATAGTACCCAGAATAACGGCCAGAAAGCCCAGTATGAGTGCCAGGTAATTATCCTGTTCTGCTTTTCCCATGACGATGATAGCTCCGATGATGACTACGCCATGAATAGCATTGGCGCCGCTCATCAAGGGGGTGTGCAACACGGCAGGTACCCTGGAAATAACTTCCACGCCGAGGAAAACAGACAGGATGATGATATAAATTAACTCAATGTGCTGATGCAGAAAAGAAAGAATATTGTCCATGTTGTCGGGATTTAAATTAAGCCGGTACGATATAGCTATCACTAAGCCACCTGCATCACGCTTTTTACGCGTTCATTGACTACTTCACCGTTGTGAGTTATACAGGCTCCTTTTACAATGTCATCTTCAAAATTGAGATGCAGGGAACCTTCTTTCGTTAATATCAGTTTCAGGAAATTGAATACATTCTTTGCATAGAGTTTGCTGGCATCTGCCGGCATAGTGGCAGGAAGGCTGGAATTACCGATGATCGTGACATCCCGGTAGTGGACCGTTTCATTGTTTTTGGTCGCACTGGTATTACCACCGGTGGCAGCAGCCAGGTCGATGATCACTGATCCGGGACGCATCTGGTCCAGCATGTCGCTGGTAACCAGTACAGGAGCCGCTTTTCCGGGAATCTGTGCCGTGGTGATGACAATATCTGCTTTGGCGATGCTTTCCGCAATTTTCTGTTGCTGCTGCTGCTGATACGCCGCTGATTGCTCTACCGCATACCCACCGGCTTTGGAGGCATCTGCCGCCCCTTCAATTTCCACGAATTTGGCGCCCAGGCTCATGACTTCTTCCTTTACAGCCGGACGGGTATCAAATACTTCTACCACGGCGCCCAGCCTGCGGGCAGTAGCAATTGCCTGCAAACCGGCCACACCGGCGCCCAGTATCAGCACCTTGGCAGGAGCAATACTGCCTGCAGCCGTCATAAACATGGGAAAATAACGGGAATAACTACACGCTGCCAGCAATACGGCTTTATAGCCGGCAATATTTGCCTGGGAGCTGAGCACATCCATGGTCTGTGCCCGCGTAGTACGTGGAATGGTATCTAAACTGAAAGTAGTGATCTGTTTGGAGGCCCAGTATTCCACTTCCCCTACCCGATAGAGGGGTTGCAGGATACCAATGATAATTTTCCCGGCAGGTACCTGGTCAATCAGCGCCCTTGAAGGAGGTTGCAGCGTAAAAATGATATCTGCCTGGGAGAGAATGTCGGCAGCAGGTTTGATCACGGCGCCCGCCTGCATATAGGCGTTGTCGTTAAAGTAAGCAGTATCCCCGGCGCCTTGCTCCACCCACACGGTTACCGACATTTGCTGCAGCTGCTTTACCACATCAGGTACAAGGGATACCCGGGTTTCGCCATTTTTTTCTTTTAAAATTCCTGCAATCATCTGGTGGAAATTTATAATGGAATTTAAAGAAAAAACCCCAACAAAGCACCATTTCCCGGATTAATTTTTCCGGAGCGATGCAGCCAGTGTAGCTGCATGTTGCAGTAAAGCCGGGATAGCCACACCTTGCAGGTAGTTGCCACTGATATATAAACCGGGATATTTTTTTTCAAATGCCGTAACCGCGCTCCGCAACTTTGCATGCCCCACATTTAACTGCGGGATGGCCTGCTTCCATTCGCTGAAACGTTGCAGCACCGGGCCGGCAGATAGTTGCAAGAGCGATTTTATTTCTGCTATTGCCTGCGTTTGCAGGGCCGCTGCGCCTATTTCATCGAAATAATGCTCCTGTCGGGCGCCGCCCACAAAAACAGTCAGCAACATTTTACCCTGTGGCGCTTTTGCCGGAAAGATAGCTGAATTGCAGATCGCACCGAGGAAGTGCTTTTTTTCTGCGTTGGGTACCAGGAACCCGAAACCCTCCAGTGGCTGCTGCATGGCGGCAGCTTCAAAGCCCAGGTGCAATACGCCCATACGGGGATAATGTACCTGTTGCAGCAATGCTGCCGTATGGGTGTCCAGGGTATTTATTTGTTGCGCGGTACGATAGGCCGGCGCGGTGAAGATGATATTTGCAGCCTGTAAAGTAGTAGCAGCACCGTTTTCCGTGGCCTGTATGGTATAACCACCGGCAGATACGCTGATGGTATCTACGGTACAATTAAAACGCACCGGGGTGGTAAGCAGTTCCTGTAAACGGTTGGTGAGGCGCTGGTTGCCCCCTTTGAAGCTGATGATTTTGCGGCCGCCCATAGCGCCCCTGTCTTTCATCAGTCCTTTGGTAACACTGCCATATTCTTTTTCCCAGCGTGGTAATGCGGGCAATACTTCCCCGATGCTCATCAGGTCGGGATTACCGGCGTAGATACCGGATAATACCGGATCAAATACATAATCTGCTATCTCTTTGTTAAACCGTCTGCTCACAAAATCCGTCACGGTTTCTTCTCCTTGCGGAGCGGCGGCTTTCCGGAAACGTTCGGTAAACAAACGCCACTTGGCCGCCCTGCTCAGATACGCAGAACCCAGTATTTTCACCGGATGTGGTGATACGCCGTGCAACTGGTTATTCCTCACCAGGAAACGTTTTTTGCTGGCCGCACCAGCTTCCAGTATGTCCTGCTCCAGGCCCAGCTCCCGGATAAACGCCAGCAGTTCAGGGGAGGCCGCCAGCGTATTGGCGCCGGCATCCAGCTCAAAGCCATCCTGGTGAAACGATTGTAATACCCCACCCGTATGATCCGATGCTTCCAGCAACAGATAGGGCACCTGTTGTTTTTGCAGCTCATATGCTATACTCAGCCCGGAAATACCGGCGCCGATGATCACTACGGGTTGTTGGCTCATGGGATATCTGATTTAAATTATTGCTCGATAAGCTGGTTACAATATTTGACTACTGCCTGTACCCAAAGCGGATGAATATTCAGACACGGAATCATGGTAAAACTTTCCCCTCCGCTATTCAAAAATAAATGTTTGCCTTCCACCGCTATTTCTTCCAATGTTTCCAAACAGTCGGATACAAATGCCGGACATACGATCAGCAGTTTTTTCTTTCCTTCTTTGGGCAATCTTTCGAGCACATCAACGGTATAAGGTTTTACCCATTCTTCACGGCCCAGTCTTGACTGAAAAGAAATCCCCCATTTTTCGCGGGGTAATCCCAGGGCTGCTGCGACCAGTTCAGAGGTAACGGTTACCTGATGCCGGTAGCAATAAGTATGCGCCGTTGAATTTACATGACAACAATCATCTACCTGCATACAGTGTTTACCAGTAACATCCGCTTTCCGCATATGCCTTTCCGGTAATCCGTGATAGCTGAACAATACATGATCATACTCCTGCTGCAGATAAGGACGCATGCTTTCTGCCATTGCATGGATGTAATCAGGCTCATTATAAAAAACCGGTATCAACGTCAGCTTGAATGCATAATTCTTCTTCCTGTGAATTTCTTTCGCATATTCTGCAGCCGTTTCATAGGAAGACATGGCATAGTGCGGATATAATGGAAACAATATCACTTCCTTCAGATCCGGGTTTTGCCGCAACAAATTATCAAAAGCCACTTCCGGGTGAGGATTACCATACCGCATGGCTATTTCCACCGGCAGATTCAAATCATGTTGTACAGCCTTCTGTAATTGTTTGGTTAGCACCACCAGCGGAGATCCTTCCTCCCACCAGATGGAAGAATAAGCTTTGGCAGATTGCGCAGCGCGTTTAGGCACAATAATACCTTCTATTAATATCTTCCTGAATAGCCACGGATAATCAATGACCCGTTTGTCCATCAGAAATTCGTTTAAATAACGCTTCACATCCGGCACTGCCGTGGAATCCGGCGACCCCAGATTCATCAGAATAACTCCAACATCAGATTTTGAGACCATGCTTCTTAATAAAAATTGGTGCAAAAGTACAAAAAAGCAGAAAGCAGTTCATGATGTACAAAAAGCGTCAGCAGGATTTAATATCTGCCGGAAAATAAATGACCCGATCGACGGAAACACCAGCTGTAAAAGGATTACGGGCGTATATTGCTATCCGTTAATAGAAGTAAATACGGATACTTTGTCACTTTATTCTGTCATCCTATTGTAATAACCAAAAACTGATAAAAATCATTTTTTCGTCGTATGAATTACCAGTAGGAGAAATGACACACTAATGACAGCTTAAACCCTTTTGTTTGCGGTGTATGAAAGTACTTTTGCAACCGGAAGCTTATACAAAAACATGCAGGTCAGTCATTCAAAAGAAATAGCAAATTTTCATATTGTTGGCATCAACTATAAGAAAACAGACGCTGCTATCAGGGGATTATACGCCATTAACCCGGCCCAATACCAACAACTCCTGGAGCATGCCAGGACTGTGCAATTAGATGATCTCTTTGTACTATCCACTTGTAACAGAACGGAAATTTACGGATTCGCCGCCCATCCAGGGCAGCTGATGGAACTATTATGCCGGGAATCCAACGGCGATAGTACGCAACTGGCAGCACTGGCGTATGTTAAATCCGGAGAAGAAGCCATTAAACACTTATACCAGGTAGGCACCGGATTAGATTCCCAGATATTAGGGGATTACGAGATCATTGGTCAGATCCGCAATGCCGCTAAATTTTCCAAATCCGCCCAATGCCTGGGCAGTTTCCTGGAAAGACTGGTTAACAGTGTTTTACAGGTTTCCAAACTTATTAAAACAGAAACAGGCCTGAGTAAAGGCACCGTATCCGTGGCTTTTGCTACGGTACGCATGCTGGAACGTATCTGTCCTGACATCAAAAATAAAAAGGTCGTATTATTCGGTATCGGCAAAATAGGCCGTAACACCTGCAAAAATATGATCGAATACCTGGGCGTAAAAGAAATTACCCTCATCAACCGTACCATGCAGGTAGCCGCTGATTTTGCCGGCCAGCATGGATTGCAGTACGCACCTTATGAAAATATGGTCAGCGAAATGCAGGCGGCTGATGTGATTCTGGTAGCTTCCAACGCGCCGCAACCTACGGTACTGGCAGAGTATTTTGAGCAATCATCCCCCAAGCTCATTATAGATCTTTCTATTCCTTTCAACGTAGAAACCAGCGTAGGTGACCTGCCGCACATCTCTCTCGTTAATGTGGATGAATTGTCCAAAGTACAGGACGAAACCCTGCAAAACAGACTGGGAGAAGTTCCGAAG
The DNA here is from genome assembly GCF_025989125.1 of Chitinophaga nivalis. Taxonomy (NCBI): domain Bacteria; kingdom Pseudomonadati; phylum Bacteroidota; class Chitinophagia; order Chitinophagales; family Chitinophagaceae; genus Chitinophaga; species Chitinophaga nivalis. The sequence continues at coordinate 7,777,317 of NZ_JAPDNR010000001.1, forward strand.
GCCATTGCCATCATTGAAGAACACATGACCGAATTCCTCTACTGGTATAAAATGCGTAAGCATGCTGTGGTACTGAAAGCAGTAAAAGATAAACTGCATGAAATACACATGCGTGAAATACTCCAGCAGAAAAACGGTAATAGCTATAAAATGGAAGATATTGAAATGGTGTCTTCCCGCATCATACAGAAAATGATTAATCTCATGGCCGGTAAAGTGCGTAAGGAAACTGATAAAAGTGATCAGTACATCGCTATGATCAATGATATTTTCGAGACAGGTGTTAATCAGGACTAAGTAATGAATAAAATTATCAGGATAGGCACAAGAGAAAGCCAGCTGGCACTATGGCAGGCAAACCAGGTGAAAGACCTGTTGACAGCACAGGGCTATCAAACAGAACTGGTTCCTATCAAAAGCGAAGGGGATATCGATCTGGTAACACCCCTCTACGAAATAGGTGTTCAGGGCATCTTCACCAAAAGCCTGGATCTGGCACTGCTCAATAATCGTATAGACATTGCCGTTCACTCGTTTAAAGACGTACCCACCCAATTACCACAACAAATTGTTCACGCAGCGATCTTACCACGCGGACCTGTAAAAGATCTGCTGGTGTATAAATCCAATACAGACTTCCTGGCGCAACCGGACTATGTAGCCAACATCGCTACCAGCAGTGTACGCCGCAAAGCCCAGTGGTTACGCAAATATCCGCAACACCAGCTGCACAACCTGCGCGGAAATGTAAATACCCGCCTGCAGAAACTCGCAGCAGAAAACTGGGATGGCGCCATCTTCGCTGTGGCCGGCCTGGAAAGAATCAATGTACGCCCCGCTACTTCCATCGAACTCGACTGGATGCTGCCTGCTCCTGCACAAGGCGCTGTGGTAGCCGTTTGCCGGGAAGATGATACTTTCTGTCTGGAAGCCTGTGCCGCTTTCCATCATACGGAAACAGCACTCGCCACATACATAGAACGTGATTTCCTGCGTACCCTGATGGGAGGTTGTACCACCCCTATCAGTGCGTATGCCTATATAGAAAATAATATCGTTCACTTTACAGGAGAACTTTGTAGCCTTGACGGGACACAGTTTTTCAGCACTTCCCGCCAGGTAGCCATAGACCAGGCCACTGACCTCGGTCAGGCAGCCGCACTGGAAATCATGGCACAGGGAGGCGCAGAAGTGGTAGCACAGATCAGAAATGTCAGCTGTTAAATACCGCATATTATGCACCAGGCCTTTAACAGCCAGCCTTGTGGCAATGGCTGCAGAAAGTGGTATCGCAACAGACATACAGGAATTGTTTCAGATCCGTCCACTCCTTCATCCCGCTTTGAACAGCCAGGATATAGCAGCAGTATTGAAAAATCCACTGGTATTTACCAGCGCCCATGCGGTCAGTATCTTCGAAAGTTATCTCCGCCAGGATGATTTTTCTCACCTGTACAACACGGTTACCGTTGGCTGCATCTCCGGTAAAACAAAAACAGCGGTAGAAAAAGCCCTGCCAGGATGCCGGATCGTAGCCTCCGCATCCTATGGCATAGCACTGGCGAATGCCATGGTACAACTGGGAAATATACACACAGTAAATTTTTTCTGTGGCAGTCAGCGCAGGCATGAATTACCGGATACCTTACAGGCTGCCGGTATTCACGTACAGGAATATGTGATCTATGAAAACATACCCGCGCCAGTGGCAATAACCACCACTTACGACGGTATGATGTTTTTCAGTCCCAGCGCCGTTAACAGCTATTTTTCCGTTAACAGCCTTCCGGAACACACAGTTTGTTTTGCCATCGGCACCACTACTGCGGCCGCCCTGGCAACACATACCAACAATAAAATAATCATCAGTACCGGCACAGATGAAGCCAGTATGATGCAAACAGCTATCATTTATTTTAACAACATTAATTGCAACGAATGAGCGCATTGAAGAACGACTTATTACTGAAAGCACTGAAAGGCGAAACTGTTTCCCGTACTCCCGTGTGGATGATGCGCCAGGCAGGCCGCTATTTACCGGATTATATCAAACTGCGTGATAAATATAGTTTTTTTGAACGCTGCGAAAACCCGGAGCTGGCTACAGCAATAACCGTCATGCCGGTAGACCAGGTAGGTGTGGATGCTGCAATTATTTTTTCCGATATCCTGGTAGTACCCCAGGCAATGGGAATGGAAGTACAGCTGATCGAAAAAGTAGGTCCGCTGTTGCCTGATCCCATCAAAGGCGCGCACGACCTGCAACGTTTATGCGTACCCGATGTACAGGAAAGATTACACTACGTATTTGATGCGCTGCGGCTCACGAAAAAAACACTCGATGGCCGGGTGCCTTTAATCGGCTTTGGTGGCGCCCCCTGGACCCTCCTTTGTTACATGGTACAGGGAAAAGGTTCCAAAACCTTTGATGAAGCCAAAGCATTCTGCTACCAGCAACCAGCCATTGCCCATCAGCTGCTGCAGATGATTACCGATACCACCATCGCATACCTGAAAGCACAGGTAGCTGCCGGAGCAGATACCGTACAGATATTTGATTCCTGGGGTGGATTACTCAGCCCGCAGGATTTTGAAACCTTCTCTTTACAATACATCCGTCAGATCGTAACCGCGATGAAAGACATCTGTCCGACCATCGTGTTTGCCAAAGGCGCCTGGTTTGCCCTGGAAGACATGGCGGCCACCGGTGCACACGGCCTGGGCATCGACTGGTGCATTAAACCTGAACTGGCCCGTCAGTTTGCCGGCAGCAACATTACCTTACAGGGTAACTTCGATCCGGCTAAATTACTGGCGCCTATTCCGGAAATAGAAAAAGCCGTAAAAACCATGCTGAAAGGCTTTGGTACGCAACGCTACATCGCTAACCTGGGACATGGTATTCTGCCTAATGTACCGGTAGATCATGCGAAAGCATTTGTAGAAACAGTGAAAGCTTACGGTAACTAATTAAAGACACCTCCTCATGTCTGTTAAAAACGAATTCATAGCATTCATACACGGGCTGCAGGACGACATCTGCGCAGCCCTGGAAAAGATAGACGGCAAAGCCACCTTCCGGGAAGACAAATGGGAACGGCCTGGTGGCGGTGGCGGCAAATCAAGGGTAATAGTTGATGGCAACGTGTTTGAAAAAGGCGGTGTAAATACCTCTGTCGTACATGGCGCCCTGCCGGAAGTGATGGCCCAGCAGTTTGGGGTAGCCAACTGCAACTTCATGGCCTGTGGTATATCCCTCGTGATACATCCGCTGAATCCTTTTGTACCTACCGTTCACGCCAACTTCCGTTACTTTGAATTATATGATCAGGATGGCGTATTAAAAGACAGCTGGTTTGGAGGTGGTGCAGACCTGACTCCTTATTATCTGGAAGAAGCAGACGGGGCTCATTTCCACCGTACCTTCAAAGAGGCCTGTGATCCTTTTGGTAAGGACCTGTATCCGAAGTATAAAAAACACTGCGATGAATATTTTGTGAATAAACATCGCAACAACGAAGCAAGAGGCATCGGGGGTATCTTCTATGATTACCTCCGCCCGGATGCACAAACGCCGGCGGCCTCCTTGCTGGCATTTTCACAGGCAAACGGCACTGCCTTTTTATCCGCCTATCTGCCGATAGTGGAAAAAACCAAAGCGCTGCCTTATACAGATCATCACAGAAGCTGGCAGGCGTATAGACGCGGCCGTTATGTAGAGTTTAACCTGATACATGACCGTGGCACCCTCTTTGGCCTGAAAACGAATGGACGTACAGAGTCTATTCTGATGAGCCTTCCGCCGGTAGCCAGATGGGAATATGACTTCCATCCGGAACCAGGTAGTCCGGAAGCCCAACTGGTAGCCTATCTGCAACCCAGAGAATGGGTAAAGGCCTAATGGTAATCAACCATTACGGCCAGGATAACGAAGTATAAAAAAACTGAAGATAATTATGATACGGAGAAACAGAATCTTAAGAACATCTCCTGCCATTCGTGCAATGGTAGCGGAAACAATACTGACACCCAACGATTTTATCGCGCCATTATTTGTAACCGAAGGAGAAAATGTGAAAGAAGAGATCAGCTCAATGCCCGGTTATTTCAGGTGTTCCATTGACCTCACCATTAAAGAGGCCAAAGAATTATGGAGCCTGGGCATTAAAAGTGTGCTGCTGTTTGTGAAAGCACCGGATAGTGTAAAAGATAATAAAGGTACAGAAGCTGTAAACCCTAACGGGTTAATGCAACGTGCCATCCGTAGCATCAAACAGGCGGTTCCTGAAATGGTGATCATGACCGATGTGGCGCTGGACCCCTACTCTTCCTATGGCCATGATGGTATTGTGGAAGGCAATGAGATTGTAAATGATCCTACTGTAGAAGTACTGGCCCGTATGAGCTTAAGCCATGCACAGGCCGGCGCCGACTTTGTAGCCCCCAGCGATATGATGGATGGCCGCATCCTGGCCATGCGTAACCTGCTGGAACAACATGGCTATACCAAAACAGGTATCATGTCCTACAGCGCCAAATATGCGTCCTGCTTCTACGGTCCTTTCCGTGATGCACTGGATTCCGCTCCTGGCTTTGGGGATAAAAAAACCTATCAGATGGATTACGCCAACTCCCGGGAGGCGATTAAGGAAACCCTGATGGATATTGATGAAGGAGCAGATATTATTATGGTAAAACCAGCAATGGCTTATCTGGACATTATCCGCATGCTAAAAGATCGTACAACCGTTCCCGTTAGTGCATACCATGTTAGCGGCGAATATGCCATGATTAAGGCTGCTGCACAGATGGGGTGGCTGGATGAAAACAAGGCCATTCTGGAAAGCATGACCAGCATCAAACGTGCCGGCGCGGATCTGATCGCTACCTACTTCGCGAAAGATGTGGTGAAACTGCTGAATGCGTAATTAAGTATCTTGCATCAAAAAAATAAACCAGCAAACAGATGTACAGCAAAAGCGAAATGTTGTTCGGACAAGCCAGGCAAGTCATTCCCGGCGGTGTTAACTCTCCGGTAAGAGCTTTCAAAAGTGTAGGCGGTAACCCTGTATTTATGCAGCACGCAAAAGGCGCCTACATGTATGATGTGGATGGCAACAAATATATCGACTATATCAATTCCTGGGGGCCTATGATCCTCGGCCATGCCTATGAGCCGGTGGTAAAAGCCATTCAGGAACATGCCGCCTATTCCACCTCTTTTGGTGCACCTACCGCGCTGGAAACAAAGATCGCGGAACTGATTACCAGCATGGTGCCCAACATCGACATGATACGCATGGTCAACTCCGGTACGGAAGCCTGTATGACCGCCATCCGGCTGGCCAGAGGCTATACCGGCCGTAATAAATTCATCAAATTTGAAGGTTGTTACCATGGCCATGCAGATGCATTTCTGGTGAGTGCCGGCAGTGGTGTTGCTACACTCGGTATCCAATCCGTTCCCGGCGTAACAGCTGGCGTAGCCTCCGATACCCTCGCTGCTCCCTATAACAATCTGCCTGCAGTAGAAGAACTGGTAGCCGGTAATAAAGACGAAATTGCTGCCATCATTGTGGAACCGGTAGCCGGTAATATGGGTTGTATCCTGCCACAGGCAGGCTTTCTGGAAGGACTGCGGAAAATATGCGACGAAAACGGCATCCTGCTCATCTTTGATGAAGTAATGACCGGTTTCAGACTTGCCCGCGGTGGTGCACAGGAATTACTGGGTATCAAAGCCGACCTGGTGACCTTCGGTAAAATCATTGGCGCTGGTATGCCGGTAGGTGCAGTAGCCGGACCGAAAGAAATCATGGAACACCTGGCCCCTGCCGGAAAAGTATACCAGGCAGGTACCCTGAGCGGTAACCCGATCGCTATGATTGCCGGTTATACGCTGTTACAGACACTCAACGACAACCCGGTTATCTACGATCAGCTGGAAGAAAAATCCAACTATCTTATCAACGGATTAAAAGAAGCCTTCGGCGCTGCCGGTGTGGTATATAGTATCAATCATATCGGTTCGATGTTAAGTGTTCACTTCACCGAATATCCGATCATCGATTTCACGGCTGCTTCTGCGGCCAATAATGAGCTGTTCAAACGTTTCTTCCATGCCATGCTGGAACGTGGCGTATACTTACCGCCATCTGCCTTCGAAAGCTGGTTTATGACGAATGCGCTCACTACAGAAGACCTGGACACAACCATACAAGCTGCTAAATCTGCCATGCAGGCAATCAAATAGTTAACATTTCAATCCTGTGCTGAGTGGTAAGGGTTGACCTTTAAAGGTCAACCCTTTTTATTTATACCGCGCTAATATAAGCTGGTGGCGGAAAACAGCAGCTGGTACGTTTGCCTGCCACCCTTCCGCAGCCATCCGCACTTCCCACTTGCTGACGGGCTTATTATGCCGTTCAACATAAAGTAATATGCAACTTATATCATAAACTATTAATTTTGCCGGGCATGAACGAACGGATTGCTATATTGAAACGGAGTATGTATGTCTGTTTCCTGCTGTGTTTGCAGCTGGCAACCACTTTTATGCCCGCTCTTGCCGCGCATCGTCACCTGATGCTGCACGAGATCACGGTACAGCAACAGCAGCAGGACGTGTTGCAGAACCTGCTCACCAAACTTCCCGTTCAGCTGGAAGAAGATGACAGCGATACGCCCGATGTAGTACATGCTACCAAACATCGCCGTAAGACACGTTACTATCTGACGGCTTCTTCTCAACAATTCAGTATTGCCACCCGTATTGTCTATCTTGATACAGACAGTATTGCGCAAAGCAATTATATCCCGGAAAACAAAACCGGCGAATACAGTGGCAAAAAAGCCTTTTTACCCGCATATTATACTTTCCTCTTCCGGTTTACGCCATTTTGAGTACTGCCCACAGCCACAGTTGACTTTATTTTTCTAACTATGTTTCAACACCGCTGCAACAGCGGTTGAGACCGTGTTGTGTTGTATTCATTTATTCGCCATTGGCGGAGCAATCTTTTATTTCTATGCGTCAATATACAGGGATTTATACATCGCTGATCGTCCTTTTCATGGCTGGTTGTGCCACCAAAGGCGAAAGCGGAAACCAGGAAGTACTCAAATCATTGCCTGTTACCAAACTGGTAGCAAAAGACACCATGCTTCACCGCTCTTATGTCACCGATATTCAGGCCGTGCAGAATGTGGAAATAAGAGCCCGGGTAAACGGGTTTCTCGATAAAATATATATCGATGAAGGACAGGAAGTAAAAAAAGGACAGCTGCTCTTTGGCATCAATGATGCCGAATACCGCGCAGAACTGGCCAAAGCAAAAGCAGTACTCAGCAATGTAGTGGCAGAAGCCAAAGCCGCAGCGCTGGAACTGGACCGCGTTACATTACTGGTAGACAAAAAAGTAGTAGCCGCTTCCGAACTGGAAGTAGCCAAAGCCCGGCTGGCAGCTGCCCAGGCAAAAATAGACGAAGCCCGCTCCACTGCCGGCAATGCAGAAATGCACCTTTCCTACACCAGTATCCGTGCGCCATTTGATGGCATTGTAGACCGTATTCCGCTGAAAAAAGGAAGTCTCATCAGTGAAGGCACCTTGCTCACTACGGTATCGGATACACGGGAAATATATGCTTATTTTAATGTATCGGAAACAGAATACCTGCAATACAACAAAGCCCTCGCCAAAGGCGATAACAGCTACCGCCAGGTAGGCCTGGTGCTGGCTGATGGCAGTGATTACAGCCATTCCGGCAAAATCGAAACCATGGAAGGCGAGTTCGAAGAAAATACCGGCTCCATTGCTTTCCGTGCCCGTTTCCCTAATCCCTCCAAACTGCTGAAACATGGCGCCAGCGGGAAAGTACGCCTGACCACTGAAATGGACAGCGCCGTTATCATCCCACAGAAAGCTGTGTTTGAAATGCAGGATAAAAACTATGTATTTGTAGTAGATGCCGCTAATAAGGTGAAGATGAAAAACTTTATTCCACAGGCCCGCTTTGCACATTTCTACATCGTTCAATCCGGCCTGCAACCCGGTGAACGTATTGTGTGCGAAGGCGTGCGCAACATCCGTGATGGTATCCAGATCGCGCCACGTGCCGTATCCATGGATAGTTTATTGAGTTTATAATCACCTTGCTTATTAGCTGAAACTACAAATCAATGTTTGATACTTTTATAAAACGACCGGTGTTATCACTGGTCATATCGCTTATTATCACGTTGGTAGGCTTACTGGCCCTGTTTACACTGCCGGTAACCCAGTTCCCCGACATCGTACCTCCTTCTGTTACCGTTACCGCCAAATATACCGGCGCCAACGCAGAAGTATCTGCCAAAGCCGTTTCTACACCGCTGGAACGCGCCATCAACGGGGTGCCCGGCATGACCTACATGTCGTCGGTATCCAGTAACGACGGTATCACTGTCATCCAGGTATTTTTCCAGGTGGGTACCGACCCCGACCAGGCTGCCGTAAACGTTCAAAACAGGGTAGCCACCATTATCGATGAATTACCGGAAGAAGTAATCAAAGCGGGTGTAACCACGGAAAAAGAGGTAAACAGTATGCTGCTTTATCTCAACGTGATGAGTGAAGACACTACGCTCAACGAACAGTTTATCTACAACTTTGCAGACATCAACGTACTGCAGGAACTGAAACGTATTGACGGGGTAGGCCGTGCGGAAATCATGGGCGCCAAGGAATACGCCATGCGTATATGGCTGAAACCCGATCGCATGCTGGCATACAACGTATCTGCGGATGAAGTGATTCAATGCATCCGCAAACAAAATATCGAAGCCGCTCCCGGAAAAACCGGCGAAAGCTCCGATAAAAATCCATTGATGTTACAGTATGTACTGCGTTACACGGGTAAGTTCTTTGAACCGCAGCAATACGAACAGATTGTACTGCGCGCCGGCAACGATGGATCTGTACTGCACCTGAAAGATATTGCCGATGTCGAATTCGGCTCACTCACCTACAGCATGGTGTCTAAAACAGATGGTAAACCTTCTGCTTCCATCATGCTCAAACAAAGACCCGGCTCCAATGCACGTGAGGTGATCAACAATGTGAAACAGAAGATGGAGGAAATGAAAAATACTTCTTTTCCGCCGGGCATGACTTTCAACTTCAACTACGATGTATCCCGCTTCCTCGACGCTTCTATTCATGAAGTAGTACGCACCTTGTTTGAAGCGTTCCTGCTGGTATTCATCGTGGTATTTATATTCCTGCAGGATTTCAGGTCTACCCTTATTCCGGCGCTGGCCGTACCGGTAGCGCTGATCGGTACACTGGCATTTATGCAGATGATGGGCTTTTCCATTAACCTGCTTACGCTGTTTGCACTGGTGCTGGCCATTGGTATTGTGGTAGATAATGCGATTGTGGTAGTAGAGGCCGTACACGTGAAGATGACTGAAGAACACCTGCCGCCGATGGAGGCTACCCTGGCTGCTATGCGGGAAATCAGCGGCGCCCTGGTGGCTATTACCCTGGTGATGTCGGCCGTGTTTATTCCGGTAGCATTCCTCTCCGGTCCGGTGGGGGTATTTTACCGGCAGTTCTCCCTCACACTCGCCATCTCCATTGTGATATCGGGTATCAATGCGGTCACGTTAACGCCTGCACTGTGTGCGATTATGCTGAAAGATACCCATGGCAAGCCACGCAAAAAGAACCTGCTGCAACGTTTCTTCAACACCTTCAATAAAGGATACACCGCTACAGAAAACAAGTATGCGAAACTGATCAGCTTTATTGCCGGCAGAAGATTAATCACGCTGGCCTGTCTCGTATTTTTCTTTGCCGCTACCTGGGGTGTCAGCGCGATCCTGCCTTCCGGCTTTATTCCAACAGAAGACCAGGGTATGATCTATGTAAACGTGACTACACCGCCGGGAGCTACGGTAGAACGTACAGAAGAAGTGCTGGACCAGGTGCAGGCCATTGCGGCGCAGCTGGGCGAAGTGGAATCCGTATCTACCCTGGCAGGTTACAGCCTGGTGAATGAAGTAGCCGGCGCCTCCTACGGTATGGGTATGGTGAACCTGAAACCATGGGAAGCACGCGATGCATCTGTACAGGATATCATTAAAATACTGCAGGAGAAAACAGCCGGTATTGCAGATGCCAGCATAGAATTTTTCCCGCCGCCTACCGTACCGGGCTTCGGTAACTCCAGCGGATTTGAATTACGCTTACTGGATCGCAGCGGTAGCGGAGATCTCCGTCAGACGGCGCAAATCACCAACCAGTTTATTGACGCGTTGAAAAAAAGACCGGAAATAGGCAGCGCCTTTACCAGTTTTGATGCCGATTTCCCGCAATATCTCATTCATGTGGATCAGGCCATGGCAGCGAAAAAAGGCGTAAGCATCGAGAATGCCATGAGCAACCTGCAAACACTGATGGGCAGCTTTTATGCCTCGAACTTTATCCGCTTTGGTCAGATGTACAAAGTAATGGTACAGGCAGATCCGCACTACAGAACCAAACCAGACGATCTGTTGCGCCTCTACGTAAAAAATGACCGCGGTGAAATGGTCTCCTACTCGGACTTTGTGAAACTGGAACGGGTATATGGCCCGGAACAGCTCACCCGCTACAATATGTATACTGCCGCTATGATCAATGGGGATGCCGCCGCCGGCTTCAGTAGCAGCCAGGCGATTGCCGCTGTTCAGGAAGTAGCTGCGAAAGAATTACCTCGTGGCTATAGCTATGAGTGGAGCGGTATGACACGGGAACAGATTCTCTCCGGTAACCAGGCGATCTACATTTTTATCATTGTATTGATATTCGTGTACCTGTTGCTCGCAGCACAGTACGAAAGTTTCCTGTTGCCACTGCCGGTGTTGCTGTCATTACCAGCAGGTATCTTCGGCGCCTTCTTCTCCCTGAAATTACTGGGACTGGAGAACAACATCTATGCGCAGGTGGCGCTGGTAATGCTCGTAGGCTTGTTAGGTAAAAATGCGATCCTGATCGTAGAATTTGCAATTCTCCGTAATAAACACGGGGCTTCTGTACTCAATGCAGCCAAAGAAGGCGCGGTATCCAGGCTGCGCCCTATTCTGATGACCTCCTTCGCTTTCATTGCGGGGCTGATTCCTTTATGTATTGCTTCCGGTGCGGGTGCTATGGGTAACCGTTCTATCGGTACCGCCGCTGCAGGTGGGATGCTTATCGGTACGCTCTTCGGGGTGATCATCATTCCCGGATTATATGTGCTGTTTGCCAGTATGACCAGAAAAAAATCCGTTGAACTTAAAGCTTACACCAATGAATAAACGAATATATCAATATGCTTTATGCGCCTGTCTGGCTACCGGTGCTGCCGCCTGTTCCACACAGAAGGCACTGGTGCTTCCAGAGCGTATAACCGTACCCGTTACTTCCGATAACAACAGCGATACCTTGTCGCTGACAGGTTTTGAACAGGTATTCCAGGATCCGCATCTGCGTAGTCTCATCGACTCCGCCCTGCGGAACAACTACGACCTGTTATCCGCTTCCCAACAGGTTTCTGCCGCTCAGGCGCGGCTCATGATGGCCAAAAATGCGTGGCTGCCGTCTGTCAACCTGGCCCTGGCCGCCGGAGTGGATCATTACGCCGACTATACCCTCAACGGGGTGGGTAACTACGATACCAACCTCTCGCCTAATATCAGCAAGGATCAGCGTATTCCGGGCACAACGCCGGAATACTTCGCCGGTATCCGCAGCAGCTGGGAAATTGACCTGTGGGGTAAACTGAAAAGTCAGCGGCAGGCTTCCTATGCCCGCTTCCTGGCCAGTACCCAGGGACGCAGACTGCTGATCACACAGGTAGTAGCCGGCATCACCGGTTTATACTATGAGCTGATGGCGATGGATAATGAACTGATCATCATCCATCGCAACATTAAACTGCAGGAAGCTGCCGTAGCAACGGTGAATATTCAGAAAGCCGGTGGCAGGGCTACAGAGCTGGCCGTACAACAATTCACGGCCCAGCTGCTGAGTACCCAGGCACTGGAATATGGCGTAAGACAAGAAATTACGGCACTGGAAAATCAGATCAATGCGCTCTCCGGCCGGTTACCACAGCCGACAAAACGCAGTACAGTACAGGATTCCGCCGCGTTGCCACCGATCGTAAAAGGAGGTATTCCGGCGCAGTTGCTGCTGCAACGCCCGGATGTACAACGCGCCGAGCTGGAACTGACCGCTGCCAAAGCAGACGTAAAAGCGGCCAGGGCAGCCTTTCTGCCGGCAATTACCATTACACCTTATGCGGGCTACAATGCCTTCAAGGCGAATCTCCTGTTTCAGTCGCCCGCCTCGCTGGCCTGGGGTGTACTGGGTAATATGACCACCCCCATCTTCAATCAGAAACAGCTCAAAGCACAATATAATATCAGTAAAACAAGCGCCTATACAGCCTTCTACAATTATCAGCAGGCGATTGTAAATGGTTATCAGGAAGTAGCTACGGCGCTGAACAAAGTAGATAACCAGCAACAGGCTTTTACGCTGAAAAGCAAGGAAGTAGGCGTGCTGAAAGAAGCGGTAGCTACCGCTAATATTCTTTTCACTACAGGTTATGCCAACTACCTGGAGGTGATTACGGCACAGAAGAATGTACTGGAAGCAGAACTGGCACTGGTAAGTACCCGTCGTAATGTATACCAGGGAATGGTATCCCTGTATCGTTCGTTGGGCGGCAATTAAGGGAAGACAGGCTATGTAAGGGAGGACGCCTCCTGTTGAAAGCTGTGATACAGCGTTTCAACAGGAGGCGTCTTCTTTGCTCCGGGTCACGGCGCTTATTTCTTTTTATGACTAAAAATCCATCTCATTAAATCCGGTTCTACAAATGCACTGTCCCAGCTGTTGTGGCCTACGCCAGGATACTCGGTATATTTAGGCGCTGCTTTCAGCGCTTTCAGCCGGATATTATATGCACGGGATGCCTCCACAGGTACGGTCATATCTGCTCCGCCATGAAACATCCATACTGGCACTTTACCGGCAAAATCACCGGCAGCATCGGTATTACCGGCGCCACAGATGGGAAAGGCAGCGGCAAACAAGCGGGGGTACCGGGTAATCAGGTAAAATGTTCCCATTCCACCCAGCGACAAGCCGCCGATGTAAACTCTTTTGGGATCTACTTTACCGGTAGCCAGCAGGCTGTCCAGCAATTGCGTCAGTAGCTGAGTGGGCGCAGGGGCGGGTACATCCAGCGGGAAATCAGCCCTGATGACCTTGCCGGTGCTGTCGCGTACCATTTTCATGGGCGCCCAGGTTTCATTGCCCGGACATTGCGGAAACAATACAAAAGCGGGATAACGCTCCCGGATGGTATCGCGCAGGAAAAGTTCCCCGCCATGCAACAGCTGGGCATTGTTATCCCATCCCCTTTCTCCGGCGCCATGCAGGAAGATGACCAACGGGTATTTTTGCTGAATATTGTAATTGGCGGGAGTCAGCAACCGGTATTGCAGGGTCTTACCTTTACGGCTAAACGATTCGCGGCTATAGCTGCTCATATCCTGCGCAGCGGCATGAGTACCGGTTAGCCATAACAGGCATACCAGTAAAAAAAGTTTCAGGATTTGCATAGCGGGAGTTTTTCTCCCTAATATACTACCGGAAGTTAATATTTCAGTGTAAAGTGCTGGGGGATTTTGAAATCCTTCCGGAAGAATACCAACCCGACAAAAAAGAGGTCGATGGTCATAGTTACCTGCGGGTGCGCCTGAATGGTATGCCAGGCTTCCTCCATATCCGGTGTCCAGTGAATATCGTCAAAAATAAAGAGGGAATATTCGTCCGCGAACTGCAGGCATTGCTCGAAATAAGCGATGGTAGGCTCTTTACGGTGATTACCGTCTATATATACCCAGTCGGGTAGTTGCAGTTGTTTGAGTACATCGGGCAGTACGGTATCGAAGTTACCGGTTACCTGGGTGATGTTTTTAATATTAAGGGCCGCAAAGTTCTTGGCTGCCCGGGCTGCTATATTGGGACAGCCTTCAATGGTGTATACTTTAGCGCGGGGAGCAGCCTTGGCCATATAGGCCGTGGATAATCCCATAGAAGTCCCTAATTCCAGGATTCTGCCCGGCTGAAAGTATTGGATCAACCGGTAGAATAACTGCCCGAATTTGGGCTGTTTGGCGGCATATCGGGTAATATCGCTCACCTTTCGTTCATTACCGGTTGATATCAGGGACCCGGCTCCGAGATCGGTTACCTGCAGGGTTTCCTGACTGCGGAGTAATTGTTTGCGCAACGCCTCAATTTCGCCGAAGGCCGCATGCTGTGTTTTATCCCTTAACACCTCTTCAATTAAGGAAAATACAAAAGGGGAATGTACATCATGACGGTTACCTGAAGTAAAACGATACTTCAGGTATTTGCCGGCCAGATTATATTGTTGCGCTAAACTCACTGCTAATACTGTTTTTAATAGATTTTTCCCTTCATAAGGCCCCACATATGCAACCGGTGCTGTAAAGACACCCGCAATACGCCTATTCCATAGATCGCACTGCGTTTGAAGTTGATACTGGAAGCTTCATCAAAGTACTTGGTAGGACACGTAATCTCTGCAATATCGTATCCTTTCATAAATATCTGGGATACCATTTCATTATCAAACACAAAATCATCATCATCTGCCATATAGTTGATATTACGCAACACATCTGCAGAAAACGTTCTATAGCCGGTATGGTACTCGCTGAGTTTCTGACCGATCAGTACATTCTGTACAAAGGTCAGGCAGCGGTTGGCAATGTATTTATAGATAGGCATGCCTCCTTTCAGGGCGCCTTTACCCAGAATCCTCGACCCGAACACCACCGGATACACATCATTGGCGATGATACTGCACATAGCAATGATCAGATGAGGTGTATATTGATAATCGGGGTGTAACATCACCACAATATCCGCACCCAGTTCCAATGCTTTATTATAACAGGACTTCTGATTACCGCCATAGCCCTTATTGTTATCATGGCGTATCAGGTGCTTAATTCCCAGTCTTCTTCCTACCTCTATGGTATCATCTTTACTGGCGTCGTCTACCAATACCACTTCATCCACTATTTCAAACGGGATTTCACGATATGTTTTTTCCAGCGTCAGCGCGGCATTGTAGGCTGGTAATACCACCACAATCTTTTTGTTGTTGAGCATGACAGGTTATTGTTTTGCCTGATAATTATTTGTAGCATTCAGCATGAAATGAAGCCAAATTGGCTGCAAAGGTAAGTTTCCGGTTGGTATTTAAAAATATATTATACAAATATTACCTACATCACTTATCATGATTTAATTTTAACTGTCATTAATTATTATCTTTGGCTCTTGATGCTTTTGGCATCATATTTTCTTAAATTTTTGTTAACAAAAAGCAAAAACAAATGTTCAATCACCTACCGACGGAAATGAAGCCAGATCTACACTTGACAGCTAAGTACGATGTGTCATTACCGTTAGTACACCTGCCCGCGAAACGAAAGTCTGACAAATGGTTGAAAATGCTTCCGGCCACTTTCCTCCTTTTGTTGTGCTGTGCGGCTGCGCAGGCACAGGACCCGGAAATCAAAGCTATCAGCTCTCCCACCATTAAAACACAGGATACCACTATCCGGAAAATTGTAGAGGAATTACAAAGAATTACGGATAACGATAAACAAAACTCCACCGCTATTCAGGCACTGCTGCAGGGAAAAGAAATTGACAATATCAGCAAATATGAGCTGATCAAAAACAATATTGTCAATGCCAGCGAAACCTATTATCTCCTTAATAAAAAGATCATTGACCTGAAATCCCGTACTACTACCAATAACCTGGATGTGTTCATTACTTCCCTGAACAACCCGGAAAGCAAGGCCCTCGGCTTTTCGCTGAGCGACCGGATAGTAGAACTGGTAGAAAAAATCATCTTAAAAAATAAAGGAGAAAAAAACGAGAAGAACTCCAAAATTGTGGAGTCTACCAAGTCCATCATCAACAGCCCGATATTCCAAAGCTTTACTTCTCTTACGCCGCCACTGGCCATCGCCAATTCCGTGATGAACTTCCTGCACAGTGTAAGCGTAAACAACAAACAGATTAATCAGAAATCGCTGCAGGAGTTTGAAAAAGAACTCAACAAATACGTCGTGTATTATACGGCACTGAACGATGCCAACCAGAAATTTGAGTATGGCCTCAATTTCAATAAGGACCAGTTAAGTCTGCTGCAGGACAACCTTTACGATCACCTTTCCTTCACCGCCACTTCCATGAAGTTTCCGGCGCCTCAGAAAAGTAATCAGAGCCTGAGCCAGACCATGAATGAATACTTTTTCGATTTCAAGAAAGAAAAAGTAGTGGATTATTTCAATCAGCTGGAAACCAAATACGCCAAGGGAAAGAGAATTGACTATGAATCCCTGCTGCGCGAAAATCCTAATCTGAAAGAAGTAAATAATCAACTGGAAGACCTGGTACTGCAAACCAAACGGTATGAAAACCTGTACAACGAGTATTTCACCCTGCTGGATTCCTACTATTCAAAAGTAAATAACTCGCTGAAAATAGCCCAGGATAACGGTCTTGCCGACAAAAGCATCATCGATAACAAACAGGCTGAATTCAGGAACCTGAAAACGGAAGCTGTCAGCGAAATACAGGCGTCTATCAACATTCGTGAACTGTACAGCAATACAGAGAAAATCAAATACCGCTACCGGATATTCTAATTTTTCGTTCTCAACAATACTACAGCCGGCTGCTTTATTCCAGGAAATACGTCCTGTAATAAGCCAGCCGGCTTAATTTATTATTTACTTCCTATAGATTATATCAATACCTTTACCGGAATAATATTGAGGACATGACAACCGTACAATTGGAATATATTGTTGCAGTAGAGACCTATCGAAGTTTTGTGATAGCGGCTGAGAAGTGTTTTGTTACGCAGCCCACCTTAAGCATGCAGATACAGAAACTGGAAGATGAACTGGGCGTTAAACTGTTTGATCGCAGTAAATTACCGGTGGTACCCACAGAAATAGGCATCGCCGTCATCTCGCAGGCACGGATAATTCTCAAGGAAAATGCCCGTATCCGGGAGATCATCACCGACCAGAAAAAAGAAGTACAGGGTACCCTGAAAGTAGGTATCATCCCCACACTGGCCCCTTACCTCCTCCCACGTATTCTCACCGGCTTTATGAAAAAATACCCTAAAGTAAAACTGGAAATATGGGAATATCCTACGGAACAAATCATGCAGCAACTGAAACAGGAATTATTGGACTGCGGCCTGCTGGCGACTCCCCTGCACAACCCGCACCTCGAAGAACATCCGTTGTTTTATGAAACGTTTGTGGTATACACGGCTAAAAGCAATCCCTTATTTGAAAAGAAAGTGGTAAGGGCTGATGAACTGGATATAAAAGAAGTATGGCTGCTGAATGAAGGGCATTGCATGCGCAATCAGGTCCTGAATATCTGTAAGGATAAATTCACCGCCGGCGAACATAAAAACCTGGAATATAATACCGGCAGTGTGGAAACGCTGAAAAGAATGGTAGATCTGAACGAAGGTTATACGATTTTGCCGGAGCTGTCATTACAGGATCTGAATACCCGCCAGCTGAACATGGTACGCTATTTCAAAGCGCCCGAACCGGTTCGGGAAATCAGCCTGGTCACCCACAGACATTTCATCAAACAAGCGTTGATAGAAGCTTTCAAGAAAGAAATCTTACAGCATGTGCCAGATAAAATGAAGGTGCAGAAAAATAAAAAAGTAGTAGAGATTATCAACAGTTAAGCTGTTTAATCTAAAGAAAGACGCATTTTCAGGACCATGATACGCGCAGTCAACTGCCCGATATTTTCCTAAAAATGCGTCTTTTTTTTATTTTTATACGCTTATACTCTTCCCGGCTTGTAATAACGCATCGCTTCCGGCATCAGCTGTTGCAGCTTCTGTACACGGGTAGCATCGCTGGGGTGCGTGCTTAAAAACTCCGGTGGTTTCTGTCCACTGCCCATACTGCCCATACGCTGCCAGAATGGAATAGATTCCTGCGGATTATAACCTGCCATCGCCATAAAAATAACACCCAGGTGATCTGCTTCCAGCTCATTGGAACGGGAGAAGGCTAACATGCCCACATTACCACCGATACCAAATGCCTGGTTAAAGATATTCACGGCAGTAGGATTTTTTCCCAATGCTACAGAACCGGCTACCTGTATGCCCTGTGCGAGTAATCCCTGGCTCATACGTTCATTACCATGACGCGCAATCGCGTGGGCTATTTCGTGTCCCATTACACAGGCCAGTGCGGTTTCATTCTGTGTTACCGGCAATAAACCGGTATACACTACAACTTTACCACCCGGCATACACCAGGCATTCACTTCTTTACTGTTTACGAGGTTGAATTCCCATTTGTAATCGGCAATTGTACTGGCCATCCCCTGTTGGTTCATGTATTGCGTTACCGCCGCTGCGATACGCTGACCAACACGTTTTACCATTTCTGCATCTTTACTGGTAGTCTGAGAAACTACTTTGTTTTCAGAGAGAAATGATTGGTACTGCTGCAATGCCATTGATTGCATGGTGCTTTCGGGGATCAGGTTCAACTGGCTCCGACCAGTGATAGGCACACGTGTACATGCTGCCAGTAATCCAAGGCCTGCTGCAAAAAGGAGTACATTCTTTTTCATGGGAGAATTAATTTATTAAAAGTGCTTCAACGAAAAAAGCATAAAGCAAAAAGCATGCACATTCATAGGCAACTGCTTTTAACTTTATGCTTCTTTGCTTATAGCGTTGAGCTTCAGACTTAACTTTTTTCTTTCCTATTCTTAAATAAGGGGACTTTGCTCTCTACACCTTTCAACAATCTCGTAATATTTTTCTGATGTGTTAATACCACCATTAACGCTACTGCTATGGCAAAGATGCGATAAAAGATCTCCGGTTCATTGAAGATATAGAGGATTAAAATAGGAAATGCGATGCTGGCGATGATAGAACTCAGGGATACATACCTGGTTAAAAAGAGAATCATGAGAAATACGCCCACGCAGCACAGGGCTACCAGCGGCTGAATAGCCAGTACCAACCCAAAAAGGGTGGCAATGCCTTTTCCTCCTTTGAAATTAGCCCAGATAGGAAATATATGACCAACTACCGCAGACAGGCCCAGACCAATCTGCAGGTTTACCAGCTGTGTAAGATGTTCCGGATCGAGGTAGTAAGGAGCCAGGTAAGCCAGTCGAACGGCTAACACCCCTTTCAACATATCTACTACCATTACAAAAGTACCTGCTTTGGGGCCTAATATCCGGAAAGTATTCGTTGCACCGGCATTGCCGCTGCCATACTCCCTGATATCCATACCAAAAACGCCTTTACTAACCCATACGGCTGTCGGAACCGAGCCTATCAGATAAGCGCAAAAAAGCAATAAAATTTCTGTCATCACTATAAGTTAGGAATGCTAAGATAACGAATTCTGTGTTAAAATTAAGTGAATATTAGAAAACCAGATAACACAAAAGTTGGATTATCAATGCATTTCATATGATTTTTTTAAGTTATTATGCTACCGGTACGCCCAGCTGCAGTGCCAGCCAGTTATCTTTTTCTATTCTTTTTTCTGCCGTAAACCCGTGTGGGAGCGCAGCTGCCAGGATTTGCGCTTCATCGGAAGGCATGATACCACTCAGCAGCAATTTTCCGCCCGGCTCCAGCAAACGACGCATATCGGCCATGAAACGGAGCAAAATGTTACAGTTGATATTGGCCAGCAGGATATCATACCGGCGGGTAACCGCTTCCAGATTATCTGCCTGCCACACCTTTACCACGTGCATGTTATTATCAGCAATATTCTCCAGGGTATTATTCACCGCCCATTCATCATAATCAATGGCATCTGCTGTGGTAGCACCCATCATTTCTGCCAGGATAGCCAGGATACCTGTTCCCGTACCAAAGTCAAATACGCTTTTTCCGGCAACCGGCAGTGTTTCCATCAGTTTGATCATGGAAGAAGTAGTGGCGTGATGCCCTGTTCCAAAAGCCATCTTGGGCGTGATCACAATTTCGTACACTGGTTTTGGTGTAAATGGCGGATGAAAAGCTGCCCGGATACCACAGAAATCATCGACCTGTACTGGCTGAAAATTACTTTCCCACACTGCATTCCAGTTTACAGGGACAATTGCGTCCTTCGTATAGGTGATACCGTAAGGTTGTAATACCGACTCCAGTGTAGCTTCATTATAATCCGCCTCGGGAATATAACCGATAAGTACATCAGTTTGTTCTTCAAATCCTTCAAAACCGACAGCGGATAGTAGTGCAATCAACAGATCGGTTTGTTCCGCTCCTGCACGCATGGTTATAGCAATGTGTGACATAAGCGGCAAATATAGGGAATTGCCTGTTAACCACATATCAGGGCCGCCAACTCTACCTGTTAATAAAAACTTCGTTCACCTAACCACGACCATATGAGCAAAAAACCCACTCCACCTGTACACGGGTATGACCCCGCCAAAGATCCTTTATACCAGGAACTCCTCGACTTTCTCCGGATGATGGAAAACAACCAACGCCTCGCTGCGCCCTCTCCTGCTGCGGCAAAAGATAAACATCCCCCACATAACGGATCCGCAGGAGCCACGATGCATTAATAGAAATAGTTTTATATTTGATAAATAAATCATATCAAATATACCTATGAAAACGCTCCTTCTCCTGCTGACCGGCATGACGCTGTGCCTTGCTGGTATGGCTCAAACCACAGTGATCAAAGTACAACCGGCCGAACCTCTGACAGACTCGATTACGTACCAGACTGAAAATGTGATGATGGTATTTAAGCGCCAGGACCTGATGGATTATATGATCGGCATGGATACTTCCTTACGCCAGAACAAGTATAATAACCGGACTTTCCGCCATATACAGTTTGTACGACTCAGCCCAACAGATATGGCTTCCCATTTCCGTAAAGCCTATTGTTACCTGGAGGATACCAACAACAAAGATTTTTCTTTCAGCACGGATAAAATGAATATGTTCTGGGCAGAAGACGGGGGTATCTTATTACCTTATGTAGAAGAAATATTACCGGGATTACTGGCCGAAGGCCGTTTGCGGGTAACAGACCGGATGAGCAAAGCTGCACAGCCAGCCTACCGGATGATACAGGAACCAGTGGACAATAACAACTATCGCGTTTTCCGGCTCACCAGCGGTAAAGAAATCTTTCGTGAAAGTACTTTCTGTGTAGAACAGATCACCCGGCGATAAATACTTCCCTGCAGTTATAAAAAAAAGAAAGCAGTCAACAAAGTGACTGCTTTCTTTTTCATTTAATTTTCAGTTATCAGTTAGCTACTCCAAGTCCTACTCTTCGCCATCAAAGGTAGGTTCCTGTGGCTTTTCCGGGCGAGGACCACGGTCACCGCCACGATCGCGGTTGTCCCGTCTGTCTCTGTCGCCACCACCACGTCTGTCGTCGCGTGGACCACGATCGCGATCACCACCACGTCTGTCGCCACGGTCGCCACGATCACGGAAATCGCCTCTGTCACCACGCTCTTCACGTTCCGGTCTTTCTACATAACCTTCTGGTTTAGGCATCAGCACTTTGCGGCTCAGTTTAAACTTACCGGTTTTAGGATCGGTACCGGTCAGTTTCACTTTCACTTTTTCACCTTCGGTCAGTACGCCTTCCATCGTTTCCAGGCGTTTCCAGGAAACTTCAGAAATGTGGAGCAAGCCTTGTTTGCCAGGCATAAACTCAACAAACGCACCGTATGGCATAATTGATTTTACAACAGATTCGTATACTTCTCCTACTTCCGGAATAGCTACGATGCCTTTAACCCAGGCAACTGCTTTATCCAGGCTTTCTTTCTGAGAAGAGAAGATGCTCACTTCACCGGTTTCTCCTACTTCTTCAATGTTGATAGTAGTACCGGTTTCGCGTTGGATTTCCTGAATAATTTTACCACCGGGTCCGATTACTGCGCCGATAAATTCACGGTCAATAATCAGTTTCTCCATGCGTGGTGCATGTGGTTTAGGTTCTGGGCGGGCAGCAGGAACGGCTTCATACATCGCTTCGATGATGTGCAGACGTCCTTTCTGTGCCTGTGCCAGTGCAGAACGCATTACGTCCATGCTCAGACCATCCACTTTAATATCCATCTGGATACCTACGATACCATCGCGGGTACCGGTTACTTTGAAGTCCATGTCACCCAGGTGATCTTCATCGCCCAGGATATCGGTCAATACCGCCCATTTACCGTCTGAAGCACGGGAGATCAATCCCATTGCCACGCCGGAAACGTGTTTCGGTAAAGGAACACCGGCATCCATCAGCGCCAGGGAACCGGCACAAACCGTTGCCATGGAAGAGGAACCATTGGATTCAAGGATATCGGAAACCACCCTTACAGTATAAGCATAGTCCGCACCTGGCATCATTTGTTTCAGGGAACGCATGGCCAAGTTACCGTGACCCACTTCACGACGGCCGGGGCCGCGCATCATTTTCACTTCACCGGTAGAGAACGGAGGGAAATTGTAGTGCAGGATGAATTTGGAATAGTTAGAAACAGCAGCTGTTTCGATCAGCAGTTCATCTTCCGGAGTACCCAGGGTAACTGTGGTCAGGGACTGTGTTTCACCACGGGTAAAGAGTGCAGAACCGTGCGGGGAAGGCAGGATATCTGTTTCCATCGCCAACGGACGTACCTGATCCAGTGCACGGCCATCCAGGCGGATGGATTCGTCCAGGATCATGTTACGGATCACTTCTTTTTCCAGATCATGCAGGTATTCTTTTACCAGCGGCTGATCTTCTTCCGGTAATTCGCCTAAGTGTGCTTTCAGTTCTTCTCCGATAGCCGCAAATGCATCGCTGCGTACGTGTTTGGCAGAAGCAGACTTAGCTACTACATAAATTTTATCTTGGGCAAAAGCAACCACTTTTGCTTTGAGTTCTTCGTTTTGATGCGGCAGGGTGTATGCACGCTTGCCGGTAACACCTTTCAGATCACGCAGTTCTTCCTGCGCTTTTACCTGCACTTTGATAGCAGCGTGTGCAGCCTCAATAGCGGCAATCAGGTCTTCTTCCTGGCATTCTTTACTTTCACCTTCCACCATCATGATGTTCTTATCGGTAGCACCGATGATGAAATCCATGTCAGCTTTGGCGAGCTCAGTACGGTTAGGGTTGATTACATAGTTGCCTTCGATGCGGGCTACCCTTACTTCAGAAATGATTTCCTGAATGGGAACATCAGAAACAGCCAGGGCGGCAGATGCAGCCAGACAGGCCAGAGCATCCGGCATTACTTCCGGATCGGAAGAGATCAGGGTTACTAATACCTGTACTTCGCAGAGGTAGTTGTCGGGGAACAGGGGGCGAAGCGCGCGGTCAATCAGGCGGGAAACTAACACCTCTGAATCGGACAGTCTGCCTTCACGTTTGAAGAAAGAGCCGGGTATGCGGCCGGCGGAGGCAAATTTCTCCTGGTAGTCTACAGTCAGGGGGAAGAATGACTGGCCTGGTTTGGGTTCTTTATTTGCTACCACAGTGGCCAGCAAAATAGCATTCCCTAAACGCACCGTAACCGCACCGTCAGCCTGGCGAGCTAATTTGCCGGTTTCGATGGTCACCATACGACCGTCTCCTATATCGAATTTCACTGAAATAGGTGTCAGATTCATAATAAAGTGAGGATTAAAAATAAAATTGTTCCTGGTATTATAATCGTCAAGTCAGGAACAACAAATGGTATACATACAAAAAACTATTCCCAACCAGGATAGTTGGGAATAGCGCTATAATTAAGTCATGGTTATTTCCTGATACCTAACTTCTCAATAAGGGCACGATAGCCTGTGAGGTTGGTTTTAGATAAATATGAAAGCAAACGCTTTCTCTGGCCAACCATTTTCATCAAACCGCGATGGGTAGAGAAATCTTTTTTGTTTTGTTTCAGGTGACCGGAAATGCTGTTGATACGCTCAGTCAGCAGTGCAATTTGCGCTTCCACAGAGCCTGTATTTTTCTCGCTTCCACCAAATTCCTTAAAAATATTGGCTTTCTTTTCAACAGTTAAGTAAGACATCTTTAAAAATAATAAGTAATAATAATGTTTTTTGACGCTATTTTTCCGGTGCAAAGGTAATTTAAAAAATAGGAATTACCAATTAACCGGAAATTAATAATAAAATTACAGTTAATCTACATCTGTAAAAATTTCTCCTTCAGCAACTATTAAGCAGAAAAATTCACGGCTGCATTATCGATAACATGCCCGTTCTCGGTCCGTAACACCCGGGACGGGAATTTTTGTAATACAATATAATCATGGGTAGCCATCACAATAGCGGTGCCTTCCCTACAAATACGAAACAACAGCTGCATAATACCATCCGATGTTTCCGGATCCAGGTTACCGGTGGGCTCATCCGCCAGAATCAGCTTCGGTGAGTTGAGCATGGCGCGGGCAATATCCACACGCTGCTGTTCTCCTCCGGAAAGCTCATACGGCATTTTGAAACCTTTGGTACCTAATCCTACCTTATCCAGCACATCCGCAATCTTGTCTTCCATTTGCTTCGGATCCTGCCAGCCGGTAGCCCGCAGGGCAAACTTCAGGTTGTCGTGTACATTACGATCTGTCAGCAACTGAAAATCCTGGAATACTACCCCCAGATTCCGGCGAAGGTACGGTACTTTTTTCCAATCCATCTTTTTCAGGTCAAAACCCACTACCTGACCGGTACCATCCTTCAACGGCAAATCGCCATACAAAGTTTTCAACAAGCTGGACTTCCCCGTACCCGTTTTCCCGATAAGATACACAAACTCTCCTTTGTTAACCGAGACATTCACATCTCCCAGGATCAATGTATTCCCCTGATATATACTGGCATTGGTTAATTGGATGATAGGCTGTTCAGGCGTCATGTATTTTTTCTGTTTTTACGATCTGTTGCGGCAAAAATAACTAATTAAAAAATAATCCGTTGTGATTATCTCCCAAATATGCACCGGATACTTCATTTCACAAAAACTAAAAAAATAGTTTTTAAACTAAGAATATAGTTATAACTTAGAATAACACAATTACAGTTACATGAAACAGCTGACCAAAGCAGAAGAACAGATCATGCAGGCCCTGTGGCAAACAGGACCCGCATTTGTAAAAGAACTGATTGAAGCCATGCCCGATCCCAAACCCCACTACAATACAGTATCCACCCTCGTAAAAATACTGATTGAAAAGGGGTTTATAGATTTCAAGGCCTATGGCAAATCTCACCAGTACTTTGCCCTGGTTACCAAAGATTCCTACAGCCATAAAACTGTCAACAATATTGTAAAAGGTTATTTCGGCGGCTCTTTCAGTAACATGGTCTCTTTTTTTGTGAAAGAAAAAGAGCTGAGTGTATCTGACCTGGAAAAACTGCTGCAAAAAATCAAGGACACTCAAAAAAAATAAGCCATGTTCCTACTTATCTATCTGGCTAAAGTTATCCTTTGTTCAGCCGTCTTATACGGCTATTACTACATTGCCTTGCGCAACAACCGCTTTCACCAGTGGAACCGGTACTACCTGATACTGATTACCCTCGTTTCCCTGGTCATTCCCCTGCTGCGCATCCCTTTGCCCTTTCAGCAACAGGCGCCCGCCACCGTGCTCACCTACACCAACCGCATTATCACCCTCCGGGAAAATGCGATTCCGGTAGCTGCTCCGGTGATTAATTTTCGTGTAGTGCTTACCGTTATTTATGCCGGCATCCTTCTGTTATTACTACTACGATTAGTAATCGGCTATTTTAAAATCAGGCAGCTGATCCGCACCAGCGCGGTACAGGACATCCCCCCTTTCCGGTTTATCGAACACCCGGCTGTAACGGCGCCCTTCTCTTTTTTCCGGTATATTTTCTGGGATCATCAAACACAGCTCAACAGCCCCGAAGGCCAGCAGATACTCCGGCATGAACTGGTACACCTGCGTGAAAAACATAGTGCGGATAAGATATTGATGGAAATCATCACCGCCGTTTACTGGATCAATCCTTTTTTCCATCTGCTGAAACGGGAACTGTCGCTCGTACATGAATTTCTGGCCGATAAAAAAGCAGCCGGGGAAGAAGTTGCCGGCTATGCGCAAACCATTCTGCAAATGGCCTTTCACAGCAAACAATTCCGGCTGACCAACGATTTTTTTCACCCGCCTATAAAACGAAGAATCCTTATGCTCACACAATTTCGTACCCCCCGGTTCAGTTATTTGCGCAGGATAATGGTATTGCCGCTTGCCGCATTTATTTTCTGTGCGCTTGCCTTTGTAGCAGACAAGCATCCGGCCGCCATTCGGATGCTGCCGGCTACCGGCACGCCCACCCCCACAACACCCATCATCGCAACACCCGGCGTGACGGCACCCGCCATGGCACAGGCCAACATGCTTCCGGTACAAAACAGTACCGATACGCCCCGCACCTTTGTAGACCAGCCGCCTGCCTACGTAGGAGGCGAAACCGCACTGGCCACCTATCTTTCCAGGAATATCACCTACCCTAAAGCTGCACATGAAAAAGGCACCACCGGAACTATTTTTGTGCAGTTTGTAGTCACGCAAAACGGAGCTGTGCAGGCAGTAAAAGCTGTTGGAAAAAATCCGGGCGATGGCCTGCAGGAAGAGGCTGTACGGGTCATTGAAGCGATGCCCAGGTGGATACCCGGTAGAGATAAAGGCAAAAAAGTAAGTGTCTTGTTTAACCTGCCCATCCGCTTTACACTTGAAGAAGATTCCGTGAAACAGGAAAAAGCAACGCCACCACCAGCGCAGGAACAGCTATACACCTTCGTAGATCAGCCACCCGTTTTCCCGGGCCAAGAGGAACAACTGGTGCAGTACCTCCGCAAATCCATCCGGATGCCGGCGGCAGCCGTGGCCGCCAAGGTAAATGTCACTGTTTTTGTACAGTTTACCGTTCATAGCGATGGTAGTGTCGGCGACACCCACACCGTTGGTGCACTTAAAGGCTATGGCCTGGAAGAAGAAGCCATCCGCGTAGTAAAGGAAATGCCAAAATGGAAACCAGGCGTTCATAACGGTCGGCCGGTAAGCGTGCAGTATAATCTGCCCATAAGTTTCCGGACCAAAGCGTAAAAAAAAGACGCATTTCCGGTACTTCGGAAATGCGTCTTTTTTATAAAGTAAAATAATAAAATCCTAGTATACAAAAGTACCGGCCGGTGCTTTCACAGTTACCTGTTTTTTCTCTGCCGCTTCTACTCTTCCCACAATCTGCGCATCGATGTTAAAGCTTTTGGAGATAGCGATAATATCAGCCGCAATCGCTTCCGGTACATACAACTCCATTCTGTGCCCCATATTAAACACCTGGTACATTTCCTTCCAGGGCGTACCGGATTGTTCCTGAATCAGGCTGAATAAAGGCGGAACCGGGAACAGGTTATCCTTGATCACATGCAGGTTTTCGATAAAGTGCAACACCTTGGTTTGTGCACCACCGCTGCAATGTACCATTCCATGAATCTGCGGACGGAACTGTTCCAGTATTTTTTTGATCACCGGTGCGTAGGTACGGGTAGGAGATAACACCAGTTTACCTGCATCTACCGCGTCGAAACCGGGAACATCTATTTTATCTGTCAGGGATTTTTTACCGCTGAACACCAGTTCGTATGGAATACCGGGGTCGAAGCTTTCCGGATATTTTTCTGCCATCACTTTGTTAAAGACATCGTGCCGTGCGCTGGTGAGACCATTGCTGCCCATACCACCATTGTAGGCGGTTTCATAGGTAGCCTGCCCGTAGGAAGCCAGACCTACCACTACATCGCCGGCCTGGATACGGTCGTTGGAAATCACGTCTTCCCGCTTCATTCTGCAGGTAACCGTTGAATCCACAATAATGGTACGTACCAGATCGCCCACATCTGCAGTTTCGCCACCGGTAGAATAGATGCTGATACCATGCTGGCGGAGTTCTGCCAGGATCTCTTCTGTACCGTTGATAATGGCGGCAATTACTTCACCCGGCAATAATTGTTTATTACGGCCGATGGTGGAAGATAACAGGATATTGTCTGTAGCACCCACACACAGCAGATCATCCATGTTCATGATAATCGCATCCTGTGCAATACCTTTCCATACACTCAGATCGCCGGTTTCTTTCCAGTAGATATATGCCAGTGATGATTTGGTACCGGCACCATCCGCATGCATGATATTGCAATAGGCTTCATCGCCTCCCAGGATATCGGGTATTATTTTGCAGAATGCTTTCGGGAATAGTCCCTTATCAATATTTTTAATGGCATTATGCACATCTTCCTTGCCTGCCGAAACACCGCGCTTGGCGTAAATGTTATTATCCACCGGAAATTAAATAAATAATTAAATAAAGATTTCTTTATACAAAGATGCTGTTCTGGCTGCAAAAGTAACAGATTCCACGCATAATGCCCTCCGAATGTGTTAGATTTGCACGGCGTTTTGATTTTTTATTGAATTATATGCAGGTTCACAGGGACTTAGATCACTTACCGGAATTCCGGAATGCAGTCATTACCATAGGCACATTTGATGGCGTACACGCAGGGCACCGCTTCATTATACAGCAACTGGAGCAGGCAGCAGCCCATTGCGGAGGAGAAACTGTGATCATTACATTTGATCCGCACCCCAGGGAGGTGTTGTTACCTAAACCCAACAATATCCGCCTGCTGACAACCTTGCCTGAAAAAATTGCCTTGCTGGAACGTGCCGGCATCCACCACCTGGTAGTGGTACCTTTTACCAAAGCATTTTCTGAATTATCGGCCCGCAGCTACCTGGAAGACTTCCTCGTGGCCCGTTTCAAGCCGCACACGATTATCATTGGCTACGACCATCGTTTTGGCCATAACCGCGAAGGCGGACTGGAGCTACTGGAAGCAGAGCAAAAGTCCTATGGATTTGAACTGATAGAGATTCCGCAACAGGTAGTACACGACCTGACTGTCAGCTCCACCAAAATCCGCAAAAGCCTCCAGGAAGGTGGTAGCCGGCTGGCCAATGAGCTGCTGGGATATACCTATTTCCTGTCGGGTACCGTGGTGCATGGCGATAAGATGGGGCGCCAGCTTGGTTACCCCACTGCCAACCTGCACCTGACCGATGAAAGAAAACTCATCCCGGCGGAAGGTATTTACGCCGTATGGGTAAGGTTGAATGACCAGGAAAATTTATTACCGGCAGTGATGAGTATCGGATTCCGCCCTACTTTCAATGGTACTGATCTGCGCCTGGAAGTACATCTCTTCGATTTTAACGCAGATATCTATGATCAGCAGCTGACGGTTTATTTTGTAGATTATATCCGGGCCAATGAGAAGTTTGAAGATATCAATGCCCTGATTAAACAGATGGATAAAGACTCCCTGAAATCAAGGCAGATCCTGCAGCAGGAAGCTGCTACTGCCGGCAGCAGATAATGCTCCCGGCAGCGGATGCGGTTAGTGCATGATTTTATACATCAGCTCTTTCATCAGCTCTCCATCTTCCACGCCACTATCGTTGATGCCTATACTACGCAGGTTATACTGATGTAACAGCAAAATAGCTTTCTCTGTACCTTCCGGCCCATACTGGCGGGCGGCCTGCATGTAGTCTTTTACAAAAAAGGAATGTACTCCCAGCGTTGCCGCCACTTCTTTTTCATTGCCTTTTACACCAAATATGAGATTCACTTTTGCAAAGAAGTTATACAATGCCGGCAGGGTCATCTGAATGGGCGCTGCTTTGGGGTTAGCGGCAAAGTAGGCAATGATGCGGAATACCCTCGCTGCATTTTTCTGCCCCAATGCATTCTGTAATTCAAATACATTATACTCCTTGCTGATACCTACATATTTTTCGATATCTCCTTCATCTATTTTTTTCTGTGCCGGCAGGTTGACCAGTAGCTTATCGATTTCATTGGCAATCCGCGACAGGTCATTACCGATATGATCTACCAACAGGATGGCGGCCTTCTGGGCAATAGCCAGTCCGCGGCTGCTTACATAAGCTTCCACCCATCCCGGCAGCTGGTTGTCGTATAGTTTTTTGGTAGATAACAATACGCCTTTTTCCTTGATGAGTTTGGCCATTTTACTACGGCCGTCTATTTTGCCCTGTTTATGTGCCACTACAAATATGGTAGAGCTCAGGGGATTGTCGATATAGGTTTCCAGTTTGAGCAGGTCGCGCATGGCCTGGGCTTCTTTGAGTACCACTACCTGTTTTTCCGCAAACATCGGGTAACGGCGACAGGCATTAATCACGGCACTCCAATCGGTATCTTTACCATAGAGTACAGTCAGGTTAAATCCTTTCTCCGCTTCTTCCAGGAGTTCCTGCTCTGCGTAGGCGGTAACCTGATCGATGAAAAAATCTTCTTCTCCTTCCAGCCAGTATAGTGGCCGGAATTTTTTTTGTTTCCAATCTTTGATGATATCCTGGTATTCCATTGTTATATGAACCGTTTAAGCCTGATGGCCTGATACTTTATTGTACATGTGTTACTTCTTCCGGGAGCAGCAGGGGCATCCGCTTAAAGCGCAACAGGAGCTGCGCTACGGCCAGCACGTCTTTCCGGCAGTACGCCGCAATCCGTGGCAGGTCTTTTTCTTCCCAGTATACCCGGCCTACCATGCTGCCGTCTATATCATCTTTGGGCGTATCGATGCCCATGATGGCTGTGAGCAATTTCAGAGATGTATAGTATTTATTATCTCCGAACCGCCACAGGTGAAGCGTATCCAGCATGGGTACCTCCCATGGTTTGCGCCCGTACAATTGCAAAGGCAGGGGCAAAGATAACTGATGAATAACAGACCGCCTGCAAATAAACGGAATATCGAATTCTTTGATGTTATGTCCGGCAAACTGAAAATTAGGATGCTTCGCATGAAAGATATTTACCAATTCTAAAAAACTGCGGAGTACAACGGTCTCATCGTCATGAAAAAACGATTTCAGCCTTAATTGGTAATGATTCTGTTCTACATGGAAATATCCTACAGAAATACAGACGATTTTCCCGAATTCGGCGTAGAAGCCTGCCCTGTCTGCATATGCTTCTTCCTCATTTTCGGAAACTGGCGCAGTTTTTGCAATTTTGTCCCGCCATAGTTCCTGTATATCACCCTGAAGATGCTCGAAGGCCGGAGCACCGGGTGTTGTCTCTATGTCCAACAACAATAATTGATCTAATGAAATATTTGGAAGCACGATTGAAAAACAGTTTTTATATGTATGATAAAATCAGCATATTAATCCCTACTTTTGAATAACAATTTTTAACCATATAACAAATAAATATAAAACTAACAACTATGACGGAGAACACCTTTAACACACCTGCACCGGGGTCACCCGGACCAGAAAAACCGCGCAGCCGGAATGGTCTAATTTACGGCATTTTAATCGCAGCGCTGGCAGGTACCTGGATCTATATGCTGTATGATAAAAATAAATCCAGCGAGCAGATTGTTCAGAAAAACACACAGATAGATTCTATTTCTTCTTCCCGCGATGCTTTGCAGCAGGAATATGATGCCGCCAATGCCCGGCTGGATGATCTGATTTCTCAGAACACCCGCATGGACAGCCTGGTAAAAACAAAAGATAAAGAAATCCAGGATATGAAAGCCAGGATTTCCAGCATTCTGACCAACAAAAATGCTACACAGGCGCAACTGGCAGAAGCCCGTCGTTTGATTGAGCAGTTGAAATCCAACATTGAAGGCTATACGCAAACCATTGAGCGTCTGGAAGGTGAAAAGATTGTATTGGCCGGAGAAAGGGATGTAGCCCGCAAGGAAAGGGATTCCGTATCCACTGTAAAGGACAGCCTGAATAAAAAGGTAGACCTCGGATCGGTATTACATGCCTCCAACATTAAATTACAGCCCATCCGGGTTAAAAATAACGGCAAGGAAGTAGAAACCACCAAAGCGAAACGCGCAGATATGATGCGGGTAACCTTTGACCTGGATGACAACAGAATTGCACCCACCGGCGATAAGGAAATCTATGTAGCGATTACTGCTCCGGATGGTTCCCCGCTGGCTGTAGAAGCACTGGGTTCCGGCAGATTCACCCTGGAAGACGGTACTGAAAAGTTATATACTGCCAAGAAAACAGTGGCTTATGTAACTGGTCAGAAACAATCCATCAGCATGGACTGGAAACAGAATTCCGACTTTAAAGTGGGCGATTATTCCGTTGAAATTTATCACAACGGTTTCAAAATCGGTCAGGGTAAAGTAACGCTGAGAAAAGGCGGACTGTTTTAAGCGATAGATAAGTATACATCAAAAAATATACATTGGCCCGGAGATAACGGCGGAATTATTTCGCTGCTTACTCCGGGCCAATGTTTTTTATACGCCTGTTATATTACCGCAGCGGGGCTTTTTATTAATACTTTTTTCACCTGTCTTAATTGTTAACGATTAGTTATTGACAAAAAGATATATATAAAAATAAAATTAAATTAACGTTCTTTGCCAGCATAATCATAACTAATAGCCGAAGGCACTAAAACCCTGGTTCTATTGTAACCAATGTCAGAAAAGAAAGAATGTGACCAGATCGTTGTTGCTTTAGTTTAACCCGTGTGAATGGCAATGGAAAATGCGTGATTTCAGTACCCCGTTGTGCCCGGAAGTCGCTTCCTTGTTATTGACAGCAACCCGGACAAATCGCTTTACTGAACGGTCTTTTCACTCCTCGCTTTTCATTGCCTTCTGTTATTGACGGAATAAGATCAGAAGCCCAATTAAAAACAGCCGCATGGAAGACTTGAACAAAATAGTGTACGTTGTAGACGATGATGAAATTTTTCATTTCATCATTAAAAAGATGTTGGGGCAGCAGGAAAACAATCTGGTTGTAACCTCCTTTCTTTGCGCAGAAGAAGCGCTGGAACAACTATCTGCTATTCCTCAGCCTACCCTGCCCTCTCTTATCATTCTGGATATGAATATGCAACGAATGAACGGATGGGATTTTATTGAAGCCTACAGAGGGCTGAAAACCTCTCTATTGAGTAACATTCCGATTATCATGTGCTCCTCTTCAATAGATGTCCGGGATATGCAGAAAGTGCAGCATACACCGGAACTGATGGCTTACATCACCAAGCCACTGGACAAGAACAAACTGAAAGTTATTGCAGAGTATCTGTAAAAAAAGATGTGATCAGCAAACATCTGCATGTAGGCTGATCACATCTCTATAAAACTTTATTATACCTACGCTAATACGGCGTTTTCGTACATTTCTTCCCGCAGCGCTTTTACCCGCTCATCTGCCAGGTACTCATCAAACGTCATCAGCCGGTCAATAATACCTTTAGGTGTTAATTCAATAATACGGGTGGCCACAGACTGCATAAACGTATGGTCATGCGTGGTGAACAGTACCACTCCCTTATAGTTGATCATGCTTTCGTTGAAAGACTGAATGGATTCCAGATCCAGGTGGTTGGTAGGTTCGTCCAGAATCAATACGTTCGGATCCTGCAGCATCATGCGGCTGGTCATGCAACGTACTTTTTCTCCTCCGCTCAATACGGAAGTTTTCTTCATGATCTCATCTCCGCCAAACAGCATTTTACCCAGGAAACCACGCAGGAACGGCTCATCCACATCTGTTACATGCGGTGGTACGTACTGACGCAGCCAGTCCATCAGGTTCAGGTCTTTATCTGTGAAGAACTCCGCGTTATCATTCGGCAGGTAAGCCGTTGTAACGGTAGTACCCCATTCGAATTTACCCCCGTCTGCCTGTCCCTTGTTGTTGATCACCTCGAAGAAGGTAGTCAGGGCCATGTGGTCTTTAGACAGGAAAGCAATTTTATCGCCTTTGTTAACAGAGAAAGTTACATCTGTAAACAGTTTGCGGCCATCTACCTGTTTTTCCAGTTTTTCCACATTCAGGATCTGGTTACCTACTTCGCGCTGCTGCTTGAAGATGATACCCGGATACTTACGGTTGGAAGGCTGGATATCTTCCACCACCAGTTTTTCCAGTGCTTTCTTACGGGAAGTAGCCTGCTTACTTTTGGAAGCGTTCGCACTAAAGCGGGCGATAAAGTCCATGAGGTCTTTCCGCTTATCTTCCATTTTCTTGTTTTTATCGGCAATCTGACGGGCCATCAACTGGGATGATTCGTACCAGAAAGTATAGTTACCGCTGAAAATCTGGATTTTGGCGCGATCCACGTCTGCTACGTGCGTACATACCGCATCCAGGAAGTGACGGTCGTGGGATACAACAATCACGATGTTTTCGTAGTCAGCCAGGAAGTTTTCCAGCCAGCCGATGGTTTCCACATCCAGGTGGTTGGTAGGCTCATCCAGCAACAGGATATCCGGGTTACCGAACAGTGCCTGCGCCAGCAATACACGAACTTTTAAGCTACCAGCGATATCTTTCATCAGCACACTGTGCAGCTCTTCTTTTACACCCAGGTCGCCCAGCAGTACACCGGCGTCACTTTCGGCCGTATAACCGCCCATTTCGCCGTATTCTGCTTCCAGTTCACCGGCACGCATACCATCTTCCTCGGTAAAATCTTCCTTGGCGTAGATGCTATCTCTTTCGTGCGCGATTTCCCACAGCTTCTTGTTACCCATCAATACGGCATTCAGCACAGTCACCTCATCAAACTCAAAGTGGTTCTGCTTCAGAACGCTCATGCGCTCACCCGGGGTGATTTCCACGGTGCCTTTGTTCGGCTCTATCTCGCCGCTCAATATCTTCAGGAAAGTAGACTTCCCTGCTCCATTGGCCCCAATCACACCATAACAGTTCCCTTTTGTGAAATTGAGGTTTACTTCGTCAAACAATACTCTCTTACCAAAAGAGAGCGTTACGTTTTTAACACTGATCATGCTGGCTATGTAAATTTTGAAGCCGCAAAGGTACACATTTTATACTGGCTTTCCAAGTTAAGACATCGTACCTGCCACGGCCCGCATTCCCTGTAATCCTGCAGCAGTACAGCGGCCATATCAACCGGAAAACACCTGCATTAATACCTGTTATTCATCTCTTTATAATTAAAAGACGGACTTCATGGGTATTTCTATACGGCAGTATCCCCTCATTAATCTGCTAACCGGTTGAATAACTATTAGTTGCACGTTGATATACCTGCAATACGTATCTTTATCGCATAAAATATTTGCTGCATGACATCCTACAAACAGGTATTCGAAAACAACAGACGGTGGGTTGCTTCCAAATTAGCCACCGATGCAACGTTCTTTGAGAAAATGGCAGATTCCCAGAAACCGGACTACCTGTACATTGGTTGCAGTGACAGCCGCGTTCCTACCAATGACATCATGGGACTGGAAGCCGGAGAAGTATTTGTACACCGCAATATTGCCAATCTGGTGTGCAATACAGACCTGAACGTTATGGCCGTAATCAACTACGCCGTTGCACACCTGGAAGTGAAACACATCATCATTTGCGGGCACTACAACTGCGGTGGGGTGAAAGCTGCCATGCAGGCACAGGACCTGGGTATCCTCAACCCCTGGCTGCGCAACATCCGGGATGTATACCGCCTCCACATGGATGAACTCAATGCCATAACGGATGAGCATACACGTTATAACAGACTGGTAGAACTGAACGTACAGGAACAATGCATTAACGTCATCAAAACAGCCGCTGTACAGCGTTCCTACCTCGAACGGGGCTATCCTACCGTACATGGCTGGGTATACGATCTCAAAAACGGCCTGCTCAAAGACCTGGAAATTGACTTCGAAGGCCTGTTACACGAGATTCAAAAAATATATGACCTTACCGGCTCTGGTCTGATACAAAAAGACAGCATTTAATCATGGGACCCATAGGCGTATTTGACTCCGGTTACGGTGGCCTCACCGTACTGAAAGAAATAGTGGCAGACCTGCCACAATACGATTACATCTACCTGGGAGACAATGCCCGCGCACCGTACGGCAACCGGAGCTTTGATACCATACACGCCTATACGCTGTCGTGCGTACAACAGCTGTTTGATATGGGCTGTCCGCTGGTAATACTGGCCTGCAATACCGCTTCGGCTAAAGCACTACGTACGATCCAGCAAAAAGACCTGCCCCGCATTGCTCCGGACAACCGCGTGCTGGGCGTGATACGCCCCACCAGTGAAATGGTGGGCACCCTCACCCAAACCGGTGAAGTAGGCATTCTGGCTACCCATGGTACCGTATCTTCCGAATCGTACCCAATAGAAATCAGCAAGTTCTTTCCGCATGTAAAAACCTATCAGCTCAGCTGCCCGATGTGGGTACCGCTGATAGAAAATGATGAACATGAAACAGAAGGCGCTGACTACTTTGTAAAAAAATATATCGACAAAATTCTGTCAGAATCAGACAACATCGATACGCTGGTATTGGGATGTACCCACTATCCGCTGCTGATGAAAAAGATCCGTAAATTTTTGCCTGGCGGCATCACCGTATTATCGCAGGGAAAAATCGTGGCGCATAGCCTGAAAGACTACCTGAAGCGACATCCGGAGATGGAAACCCGGTTAAGTAAACATGCGGAACAACGTTTTTATACGACAGATGATCCGATTATTTTTGATCGCATGGCAGAAATATTTTTCGGCAAAGCCGTGAGTTCCGAAAAGATAAAAACAGATTAAAAAAAGAGGGCTGATCAATGATTGATCAGCCCTCTTTTTTATATTGTTGTTCGTTTATTTTTTAGCTTCTTTCTCCAGCTTCAACAGGAAAGC
The DNA here is from genome assembly GCF_025989125.1 of Chitinophaga nivalis. Taxonomy (NCBI): domain Bacteria; kingdom Pseudomonadati; phylum Bacteroidota; class Chitinophagia; order Chitinophagales; family Chitinophagaceae; genus Chitinophaga; species Chitinophaga nivalis. Next base: position 7,814,247 of record NZ_JAPDNR010000001.1, read on the forward strand.
ATATTCCAACGCTACTTCCTTCAAAGGAGCAAACCGGCCGGAAGCCCCGCCATGCCCCGCTTCCATATTGGTATGCAACAGCAGCAGGTTATGATCTGTTTTCAGTTCTCTTAATTTAGCTACCCACTTGGCAGGTTCCCAGTATTGCACCTGAGAATCGTGCAATCCTGTTGTGACCAGCATATTGGGATAAGCTTTCTTTGTGACATTATCATAAGGCGAATAAGACTTCATGTAATCGTAGGAGTCTTTATTTTTAGGATTGCCCCACTCATCAAATTCGCCGGTCGTTAGCGGAATGCTTTCATCCAGCATAGTAGTAATCACATCTACAAAAGGTACCTGTGCCACTATACCATGGAACAGTTCCGGCCGCATATTGATGATAGCACCCATTAACAGTCCGCCCGCACTACCGCCCATCGCATACAGGTGTTCGGAACCGGTGTAGTTGTTTTTCACCAGGTAATCTGCGCAGGCAATGAAATCGGTGAAGGTGTTTTTCTTTTTAAACATCTTACCATCTTCATACCATTGCCGTCCCATTTCCTGTCCGCCGCGCACATGTGCAATCGCAAAGGCGAAACCGCGATCCAGTAAACTCAGGAGCGTTGAATTAAAATACACATCCATGCTGTTGCCGTAAGAGCCATAGCCATACAGCAGCAACGGACTTTTTCCGTTTTTATCAAAACCTTTTTTGTATACGATGGATACCGGAATTTTCGCACCATCGGTAGCGGTTACATACAGTCTTTCAGATGCGTAGTCTTTCGGATCGTAGCCACCCAATACTTCCTGTTGTCTTTTCAGTTCACTCTTACCGGTTTCCATGTTATAATCATACACGGAGCCAGGTGTAATCATGGACGTGTAATGATAACGCAGTTCTTTGCTGTCCATTTCCGGATTTATGCCTACACTGGCCGTATAGGCGCCTTCCGCGAAAGGCAGGTATTTTTCCTGGTGTGTGGTGGAATTGATAATACGGATCTGTGTCAGACCGTTTTTACGCTCGCTCAGCACCAGGTAGTCTTTGAAGACGGTGAGGTCTTCCAATAATACATCCGGGCGGTTGGGAATGACTTCTTTCCAGTGTTCCCGCGCTGTTTTCGCCAGGGAAGTTTCCATCATCCGGAAGTTCAGGGCGTTCCAGTTGGTGACAACGAAAAACTTATCATCGCGGTGCTCTATGTGATAGAGCATATCCTTTTCACGCGGCTGAAAAATCTGGAAGGTACCTTCCGGGGTGCTGGCATCCAGAATACGTGTTTCAGAAGACAACGTACTCTCGCTCACGATAAGGAGATATTTACCGGATTTGGTTTTACCCACTCCCACATCAAAGGTTTCATCCTTTTCGTGGTATACTTCCTTATCTGCTGCTGCGCCTAATGTATGCCGCATGATCCGGTCGGCCCGGAGGGTAACGGTATCTTTACGGCTATAGAAGAGTGTTTTATTATCATTGCCCCAGGTGGCAGATCCCGTTGTTTCCGGAATAGCGTCTTTGAGTACTTCTCCTGTTTCCAGATTTTTGATATGAATGGTGTATCGTCTGCGGCTAACGGTATCTATACCATAAGCCAGCAACCGGGTGTCGGGACTGATACTCACCCCGCCTACCTGACAATAGCTATGACCGGCAGCCAGTTCATTTACGTTGAGGATTATTTCCTCGGTTGCTTCCAGACTACCTTTTTTACGGCAGTAAACAGGATATTCTTTCCCTTCTTCATAACGGGTATAATAATAAAAACCGTTTTTGAGATAAGGCACACTCATATCGGTTTCCTTGATACGCGATTTCATTTCATCGAAGAGCGTTTCCCGGAGTTTATGCTGGGGCGCCATCATCGTATCCAGATAGGCATTTTCGGCATTGAGCCAGGATACCACTTTAGGGTTTTCCCGCTCATTCATCCAGTAATAATAATCGATTCGTTTATCTCCGTGTATAGTGAGTTCTTTCGCAATTTTTTCTGCTACAGGAGGCACAATAGAAGCCTGTTCATTCATAGTACGGTTATTTTCATTACAAGACATCATTAACACAATTCCCAAAAGCAACATACCATTACCCTGGAAGTTCTTAAACATAGGTGTGTATTTTAAGGTACGGCTAAATTTACTAAAAAGTGCGCACAGATGAGGGAATTTAGTATTACAAACGGGAAATGAGGCGCTGCCTGAAAGCGGTGAGTCTTACTTTGTGGCAGCGCCAATTATATTATTTTTCGTTACGATTTTTTTATCACCATCTTCTCAGGATCCCACTGGATCAGCTTTTTGCCGAAATAACTTTCATTGGCTACCAACGCCGGACCAGCTGCCCGCAGTCCAAAAGTCGCGTCTTCAATCACTGGTTTACCGGTACGCATGGATTCGAAGAAATTAGCAAAGTGTTCGAGCCGGTCGTCGTAGCCTTTAGGGGCAGCAAAAGACTGGGAAGACTCCTCCCCTTTTCGCTGGCTGGCCCCGTATTGGGCGTTGTATTGCTGCACAAACTTATCCTGCTGTATCTGCGGAAAAGTATTGAATGTATCCCACCCGCCATAGCCAGGTGCTTCCGGTAGTTTATGTTTTTTTATGGAGAAGTCATTCCAGCCCAGTTGCAATACGCCTTCCGTGCCTATCAGCCGGGTATATTCCCCGCCGCCACTACCATCTGCAAAGTTTACCCGCAGCGTCATCTGAAAAGAAGGATGGGCTTTTGTTTCCGGGTAATCAAAAATAGCTACCACGGTGTCCGGCACATCTCTGCCGTCTTTCCACTGCACCAGGTTGCCGCTGGCATAGATGCTCACCGGCCCTGAAGATCCGGTAATGAAGTGCAGTCCGGATATCAGGTGCACAAAGAGGTCGCCGGGAATACCGGTACCATATGCCTGGTAATTGCGCCAGCGGAAAAAGCGTACCGGATCAAAAGGTACTTTGGCGGTATCTTTCAGGAAGGTATCAAAATCGATCGTCGCCGGAGAAGCATCCGGTGGTATAGAGTACTGCCAGGCGCCCAGGGCACTATGGCGGTCCATACGTGCTTCCACCACATTGAGCCGGCCTATTTCACCCGCCTGGTAACGTTTGCGTGCCTCCGCCAGGGCTATACTGCTCACCCGCTGGCTACCTACCTGAAAAACCGCTTTGGTGCGCTGTTGTGTGGCAATAATGCGGTGCCCTTCTGCAATCTGCTGTACCATTGGCTTTTCGCAATACACGGCTTTTCCACTCTCCATGGCTTCAATGGCAATGGTATCGTGCCAGTGATCGGGTGTTGCCACAATGATGGCATCAATATCCTTCCGTTTCAGGAGTTCCCGGTAATCGCGGGTGGTGTATACCTGCGGACCGAATACTTCCTTCACCCGGGTCAGGTGGCCATCGTAGAGGTCTGCGGCGCCTACAAATTCCACTCCCGGTACCTTAATGGCCGTTTGTACATCCCCGAAGCCCATAATTCCCATTCCTACGCAGGCAATACGGATTTTATCATTTGCTGCCACCCGCTGACCGGGTTGCAACAAGGTGGGCACTTCCCCCATGGCTGCCAGCCGGCCTATACCGAGCAGTGCAGCCGTACTGCCGATATGTTTAATGAATTTCCGACGTGATTGATCTGACATAGTTCACATTTTAAAATACCTTACATTATAATAAATAAATTATGAAATAACGACTGTGAATTACAAGCGGTAAAGGAGCCCGTTTTTTACATGATTTAATTGTCAAAAAGACACAATTGTAAAACTTAATAAAATCTTCACAATTCCTTCATAAATCCTTAACTGTATATATAGTGCTATAATGTTGGAAGAACGGTTATTTCGCCCCCAAATTGAGATCCAACATGAAGTTTTTTTTACCACTGCTCTTATTCATCACGGTTGTTATGAGTGCATTTGCACAAACAACTACCGTTGTAAAGGGAATTATCACTGACAAACAAACCGGCCAGCCGCTGGTAGGGGCGTCAGTGAAGCTGAAAGGCGCCGCTTTTACCGCTGTTGCTACCACCGGACTGGATGGCAGCTTTGTATTCAAACAGGTACCTGCCGGCGACTATGCCATTCACCTCAAAGACATGGGGCATGCGGAACTGACAGAAACAATTCAATGTAAAGCCGATGTTGCCAACAACTATAACTTCTCTCTGGAAGGGAAAGACAGATCACTGCAAACGCTGACAGTGAAAGGGAAAGGTGATAAAACCAGCGATCGTGCAGTCAGAAAAACCGTGCAGAATGCAGACATGGTACTCAACGCTGTATCAGCACAGGCCATCGAAGTATCGCCCGATATTACCATTGCCAACGTGATGCAACGGGTATCCGGCGTATCTCTGGAAAGAAGCAACAACGGCGACGGACAATATGCCATTATACGTGGTATGGATAAAAGATATCAATACACCCTGATCAACGGCGTGAAGATACCCAGCCCGGATAATAAAAACAGGTTTGTACCACTCGACATTTTTCCTGCCGACCTCATAGACCGGCTGGAAGTATATAAAGCACTTACGCCCAATATGGAAGGAGACGCCATCGGCGGCGCTACCAACATGGTGATGAAAGATGCGCCCAACCGGTTTGTACTGCAGGCCAACGCTGCTATCGGTCAGGCACAGACGCTTTTCAACCAGGACTTCACCCGCTTCGACCGCAGTGGCTCCACCTCCTCCTCTCCCCGCATCAGCAATGGGAAAGATTATACTGCCACCGGCCGCGACTTCACCAACAATCCCCTGCACCTGACTACGGGTAAAGCACCCCTGTCTTCCGTGTTTGGCATCAGTGCGGGCGGACGCAGCAAAAACGGTAAACTGGGCGCCATTGCGGGTATCAGCTACCAAAACAGCTACCGCTACAATGAAACATTATTCCTGGAAACAGAAATCGATAAAAGAACCAACAAGCCAATGTTTACCTCTGCCAAAAGCAGACAGTACTCCATCCGGCAACAACGTACAGGGCTACACGGAAAAGTAGACTACCGCTTCAATGATGACCAGCAGGTATCCCTGTATGCTGCTTATATGAACCTGGGACAGGACCAGTTCCGTTTCAGCTCAGACACCAGTCTGGAACTGGGCCGCGTAGGCCCGGGCACCGGCAGAATCGGCAACACCTACAGAAGTGAACGGATGGTACAGCAAATCACCAACTTCACCCTGCAGGGCGATCACAAACTGGCTTCCCGCCTGCGGGTAAACTGGTCGGCTGTATACTCCAAAGCTACCTCCAATACACCGGACCGTACTTCCCTGAACCTCAGCACCGGCGTTACACCACAGCCAGACAAACAGCTGAAACAAGAGCCATCTTTCCTGGATGCCCTCAATGGCGTTACCCATGAGTGGGCCCGCAATGAAGATGAAGATAAAACCGGTTACCTGAACTTCGTATATACACCAACGATATTGGGTATCCCCGCTACTTTCACCGCAGGAGGTATGTACCGCGACAAGCAACGTAACAGTGTATACGACCAGTATAAATTACGGCCGGATTCTGCTACACAGCATTTCAAGAACAACATCGATGAACATCCGCTCACAGTATTCAATGGCGCTGGTAGTGCAGACAATGCCCTGAACTATCATTTCACCGAAAAAACCGGCGCCTACTACGGACAGGTAAAATTCCAGATTGGCCGCCTGCAAACACTGGCGGGTGTGCGTGTAGAGCATACCAACTCCAGCTGGTTATCCAACGTATCTGAAAAGATAGCGGGTAAATCCGGTACTTTAAAATATACCGATGTACTGCCCAGCATTCATTTCAAATACATGCCGGACAGCAAAAGAAACATCCGCTTATCTTACTATGAAGCGATCAGCAGACCCGGATTCTACGAAGTCATTCCTTTCGATGGCGGCGACCCGGATGCAGACTATACCGAAAAAGGTAATCCTTATCTGAAACGTGCTACTTCCAACAACTTTGACCTGCGCTATGAATTCTTCCCGAAAGCACTGGATCAGGTGCTGGCAGGCGTCTTCTACAAACGTATCAAAGATCCGATTGAAACCGCTTTAATACAGGATAACCGTACCATCTATCTCATGAGCGGTAACTTCGGTACCGCCAATAACTACGGCTTTGAACTGGATGTTACGAAGTTTATCCGCCAGTTCGGTATCCGTGCCAACTACACCTTTACCAAATCTACTATCAGCAGCGACAAAGTACAGGCTTACCGCGAAGACGATGGTAACGTTACCCAGAAAACAGTGAGCCAGCACAGACCGCTGCAGGGACAATCTCAGCATATCGCCAACGTATCCCTGCTCTACAAGGATACCAAAAGTGCCCTGGATGCCCAGCTGGCCATGGTATACACCGGTGAACGCATCGATAAGGTATCTCCTTTCCTCGACAGCGACATCTGGCAAAAAGGATTTGTGCAACTGGATTTTTCTGCACAGAAAAGAATCTGGAAAAACCTGTACGCCTATACGAAAATCGGCAACCTGCTGAATACACCGTATGAGTTATTCATCAAGAGTAAAAACGGCGACGATGTAGCCGGCGTACCTCACCAGGAGCCGGGTAAAAATATCTTCATCCGTAAAAATTCCTATGGTCAGACTTACCTGCTGGGTCTTCGTTTCAAGCTTTAAAACACTGATAACATGAAATTCAACATACATATACTCACTGCCTGCTGCACCGGTTTATTATTTGCTTCCTGTCATAAGGATGCTACTATTTCTATTTCACAGCCGGTGATTACGCCCAGCAAACCGATTACCACCGATACTTTATCCGGCAGTATACAAGGTACCATGCTGGCGGGGCGCACGTATTATTTTGAGAAAGATATCACCATCAACCAGGGCGATACCGTTACCATGGAAAGCGGCGTGAAACTGATCGCACTCGGCGACGGCAGTCAGCAGAAAAGTCCGCAGATTACCGTCAACGGATCATTCATCAGCCTGGGTACCAAATCGGCGCCCAACTATATTACCGTAGCCGAGCCGCAGCGCTCCACAGATAACGCCTTTAAAGGCATCTGGGGTGGTATACAATGTACACCGGTAAAAGATGATGCTGCCGGTGGCGACCTGATTCTGAAATGGACGCATATTGAATATGCCGGCGGCCCTTCGGCGGTGAAGAACGGCGTATATGGCGCCGGCGATCCCCGCTACCTGATCTACTTTGCCAATATGGATAAAAACTTTATCCTGGAAGATTGCTGGATTACCGGCAGTAAAGATGATGCCATCCGCGTAGATGGCGGTAAGATCAGCATCCTGCGCAATACCTTTGAGTTATGCGGCGAGAAAGGCGGAGAAGCTTTCAACATCAAATCCGGTACCGTAGGCGACGTGGCCTATAACGTTGTTACCGGCGCTGCCACCAATGGTTTTAAAGTAGCCAACACCGGCAGCAAAACCATCCAGACGAATGTAAATGTTTACAACAATACCATGATCAACTGCGGTTTCCGCCAGACCAAGGAAAACCGGGGTGGTGGTGTTAACTATGAAGCCCTCGCCAAAGGCAAGGTATTCAACAACCTGTTCATCAACTGCCGTATCAGCCTGCGGATTGTATCTACAGCTGATCTGGAGAACATTACCTATGGTCATAACCTGTACTACGGTAACGCCCCTACGTTGTTGAACCAGTTCAATGCTACCGACGGGCAAACTGCCTTCCAGGCGACAGATATCCATGGTGGTATCAAACAAAATAATCCGCTGTTCTATGGATATGATGTAGACCAGTTTGATTACACCACATTGGGAGGTACGGTTAAAGCACCGGCGGTGACCTGGAAACAGCAACCATTGCCCCTGCTGATACAGGGCACGTCCAATTTCCGGATCAAGTCTGCCTCTCCTGCTACCGGTAAAGGATTTACCAACTTTGCCCCGCTGAATACGACTACCGCTACCGGCGATCTGGCAGCGAGCGTGATGAAGCCAGGCGCTGATCTGGGTGCTTACCAGACAGACGGCAGCGGTAATCAGCATTAATCTTATCTTACGATCATCTGTATAAAAATATTTCACCCAATGGGCTATAAACCATTCCTGCCTACCGTAGTTACTGCCGTACTGCTGACTGCCTGCGGCCAATCACAAAAAAAGATTCCGGCGGCAGCGCCGGATGCGGTAAAACCCGTGTTCATCACACCGGCTACTACCTACGATAGCGATGATCCGGCTATCTGGATCAACAAAAAAGACAGCTCACAAAGCCTCATCATCGGTACTGACAAAAATACCGATGGCGCTTTATATGTATACAACCTGGAAGGTAAGCTGGTAAAGAAAATCAGCGGATTGAAAAGACCCAACAATGTGGACATCGCCTATGGCCTGCTCCTGAATGGCGTGCCTACGGATATTGCGGTGGCGACTGAACGGGAGACCAACCAGCTGCGTATTTACCGCCTGCCGGATATGGCCCCTATCGACAATGGTGGCATTCCGGTATTTGAAGGAGAAGCGGAACGCGGCCCGATGGGTATCAGCCTGTATACCCGCGCTGCCGACAGCGCCATTTTTGCGATTGTAAGCCGTAAATCAGGGCCGGCAACCGGTTACCTGTGGCAGTACCGGTTATCCGACAATGGCCAGGGACAGGTAACGGGTAGCGTTATACGTAAATTTGGTGCCTACAGCGGTAAAAAAGAAATTGAAAGTGTTGCCGTAGATAATGAGCTGGGGTATGTGTATTATTCTGATGAACAAACGGGTATACGCAAGTACTATGCTGATCCGGCGAAAGGAGATGCAGAAATTGCCTTGTTTGGTCAGGGAGATTTTAAGGTAGACAATGAAGGTATCAGTATTTACAAAAGCGGCGACAGTACCGGCTATATCCTCGTTTCCGACCAGGATACGAATAGCTTCAACGTATATCCGAGAACCGGCAACCAATCCACCTTACTGGCGAAAATTCCGGTATCTGCGATTAACAGCGATGGTTCTGATGTAGTATCCGTAAACCTGGGAGCGAGATATCCACAGGGACTGTTCGTTGCCATGAGTACCGACCGTACCTTTCATTTCTATGACTGGCGCGATATCGCTGCCCGGATAAAATAAAAGCCACCGCTACCTGCCTGGCAGGTAGCCTCATAAAAAAACGGCTGTATCATCAGATGATACAGCCGTTTTTTATTTTATTACTTAACTATTTTTCAGAAGAAACGCCGGCACCAATAAACTCGCGGTTGAGGCGGGCGATATTGGTCAGGGAGATTTCTTTCGGACATTCTGCTTCGCAGGCGCCGGTGTTGGTACAGCTACCAAAACCTTCCTTATCCATCTGTGCTACCATGTTGAGTACACGGGTCTGTTTTTCAGGTTGTCCCTGTGGCAGTAATGCCAGCTGGGAAACTTTAGCAGACACGAACAACATCGCAGAAGAGTTTTTACAAGCTGCTACGCAGGCACCGCAACCGATACAGGAAGCTGCTGCGAAAGACAGGTCAGCGTCTTGTTTGTTTACCGGCAAACAGTTGGCATCCTGTGCGTTACCTGTGTTTACGGAAATGTAACCACCCGCTTCAATGATGCGGTCAAAAGCAGATCTATCTACTGTCAGGTCTTTGATTACCGGGAAAGCACCTGCTCTCCATGGTTCTACCGTGATCGTATCTCCGTCTTTGAAAGCACGCATATGCAGCTGGCAGGTAGTAGTACCATCCCATGGACCGTGTGCACGGCCGTTGATATGCATAGAGCACATACCACATATACCTTCACGGCAGTCGTGGTCAAATGCAACTGGTTCTTTTCCTTCGTTGATCAGTTCTTCATTCACCACATCAAACATCTCCAGGAAAGACATTTCTGAGGAGATATTTTTAGCCTGTAATATTTCAAATTTACCCTGATCGTTTTTATTTTTCTGCCTCCACACTTTTAATGTGAGGTTCATGTTATAATGTTCCATATACCTTGGACAATTATTTGATTTATAATCCTGGTTAACCGTTCAACAATCAACCAATAACCATTATTTGTAGCTACGTTGTGTAGGTTTACATTCTTCGAACACCAGTGGTTCTTTGTGCAGTTCGTACTGGCCATCGCCTTTGTACTCCCATGCTGCCACATAGCTGAAGTTTTCATCATCACGTTGTGCTTCACCATCTTCTGTCTGGGATTCTTCCCGGAAGTGGCCACCGCAGGATTCGCGACGATTCAGTGCATCCATACACATTAATTCACCCAGTTCCAGGAAGTCGGCCACACGTACCGCTTTTTCCAGCTCAGGGTTAAATTCTTTCGCATCACCCGGTACACGTACATTTTTCCAGAACTCCGCACGCAGTGCTTTGATTTCTTCGATGGCTTCTTTCAGACCTTTCTCATTACGTGCCATACCGCATTTGTCCCACATGATTTTACCCAGTTTCTTATGGTAGAAATCAACGGATTTGGAACCTTTGATAGACAACAGTTTGCTGAGGGTATCCTGTACTCTTTTCTCTGCATCCACGAAGGCAGCATGATCAGTAGGGATTGCCTTGGTACGGATTTCATCCGCCAGGTAGTTACCGATCGTGTAAGGAATGACGAAGTAACCATCTGCGAGGCCCTGCATCAGTGCAGATGCACCCAAACGGTTAGCACCGTGGTCGGAGAAGTTGGCTTCACCCAGTGAATATAAACCTGGTACAGTGGTATTCAGTTCGTAGTCTACCCACAGACCGCCCATGGTATAGTGTACCGCAGGGTAGATACGCATTGGCAGTTCGTATGGATTTTCGCCGGTGATTTTGGCGTACATGTCGAACAGGTTACCATATTTTTCAGCGACTACTTCTTTACCCAATTTGATGATGGCTTCTTTGGAAGCATCTGCGATCTGGCGTTTACCGGCTTCAATTTTACCGTAACGTTCAATAGCAGCGGCAAAGTCGAGGTATACCGCCTGTTTGGAGGTACCCACACCGTAACCGGCATCACATCTTTCTTTGGCAGCACGGGAAGCCACGTCACGTGGTACCAGGTTACCAAAGGCAGGATATCTTCTTTCCAGGTAATAATCCCTTTCGTCTTCAGGAATATCGCTGGCTTTACGGCTATCGTTTTGTTTTTTTGGTACCCAGATACGGCCGTCATTACGTAATGACTCGGACATCAGGGTCAGTTTAGACTGGTGATCGCCGGAAACCGGGATACAAGTCGGGTGGATCTGGGTGAAGCAAGGGTTCGCGAAGTAAGCACCGTTTTTGGTAGCTTTCCAGGCGGCTGTTGCATTGGAACCCATGGCGTTGGTAGACAGGAAGAATACGTTACCGTAGCCACCACTGCAAATCAATACAGCATGGCCGAAGTGACGTTCCAGTTCACCTGTTACCAGGTCGCGTGCAATAATACCCCGTGCTTTACCATCGATTTTCACGATTTCCAGCATTTCGTGGCGGCTGTACATTTTTACGTTACCCAGGGCTACCTGACGCTCGAGCGCAGAGTAGGCACCTAACAGCAGCTGCTGACCGGTCTGGCCTGCCGCATAAAAAGTACGTTGTACCTGTGTACCACCGAAAGAGCGGTTACTTAACAGGCCACCATATTCACGGGCAAAGGGAACACCCTGTGCCACGCATTGATCTATAATATTGCCACTTACCTCTGCCAGGCGATGCACATTGGCTTCGCGGGCGCGGTAGTCACCACCTTTAACGGTATCGTAGAACAGACGGAACACGGAGTCACCATCGTTCTGATAATTTTTAGCCGCATTGATACCACCCTGGGCAGCAATACTGTGCGCACGGCGTGGGCTATCCTGAAAGCAGAAGGCTTTAACTTTATATCCTAACTCACCTAAAGATGCCGCTGCAGAAGCGCCAGCCAAACCAGTACCAATAATAATCACTTCCAGATTCCGCTTATTGGCAGGGTTCACCAGCTTACAGTGGCCTTTATAGTCTTCCCACTTTGAATTTAATGCTCCGGCAGGAATTTTTGCGTTCAACATATATCCTTACTTTACAGAATTATTGAAAATAGATTAGAACAGGAATGATAGCAAATCCAATAGGAATAGCTACACCAAACACCCATACACCAATGAAGTTGATGATCCCGTTGTATTTTTTATGATTTAAGCCAAAGGTCTGACACGCGCTTTTGAAGCCGTGGATCAGGTGGAATGATAAACCGATCATACCGATTACATACAGTACAACCAGCCAGCCTTGCTTAAATGTTTCCTGGGATACGAGGTAAAGATCCTTCAAAGGCTCCTGTATACCATCATATGCGTGGGTGGGCATATCAGCGTAGTGAAACTTAGCCCAGAAGTTAGCCAGGTGGATAACAATAAAAATAAGGAGAATGCTTCCCATGATCGCCATCTGACGGCTGAACCAGGAGGAGGTTTGGTTACCGGCGTTTACGGCATACTTTACCGGACGTGCGGCCCTGTTTTTGAACGTGAGCTGGAGGGCTACCACTGCATGGAGCAGGATCACCACTTTCAGTCCCCAGGCAATAAACTGAATCAGACTGTTATGGCCCATGAAGGCTGCATAAGTGTTAAAAGCCTTGCCTTCGTCTTTGTACAACAGCTGGAAGTTACCCGCCAGGTGCACAAGAACAAAGCTGCAAAGAAACAAACCGGTAGCACCTACCAATAACTTCTTACCGATAGAGGTATTAAAGAACTGTGACCACTTCATAAGTAAAATTCTAAGCTTCCTAGTATAAAAAGATGATTGAAATGTCGGGCAAATTTAACGCAGGAAAAATTAAAACCAAATGATATTTCTCATGTTTTAGCACTATACCCTCCCCTATGCATGACCAATGGTACATGAAAATCAAAGCTTCACGCATGCAATTTTTCTTTTTCCTAACCGGGAAAAGTTTTCTATTCGAGTCGGTTCAACATGATATTATCTATCTTATTATACAAATGTAATGGCTGATATGTTCGCCAATGTTCATCATCCAGCAGGTGGATGTAGTAATGTAATCTTGATTTCTCGAACTCCTGACGGGTCTGCACAGGCATATTCAGACTGACAATCCAGCCCCCTTCATCTTTAATATCGTCCCACCATTCTTCATAATAACAATCATCCGAAGAATGGAAATTCATCACATTTTCCGTAATAAGGATAAATTTGACAATACCATCCGCAATCAGTACATCTATAATATTACGTTTCAGGGTCATGATATCATTATCAATGGCATCATTCCATTCCCCGAGAAATTCTATAATGGCAAAACTAAACTGATAATCGACAAACAGGATTTTCAGGTATAGGTTACGGGAACCAAATTCATCCCACTGCGGATGTACATAATAGTTATATACCGTATTGGAATATTCAAATTCACTGTACTCGCGCCCGTAAAACGGCGAAAGTTCGTCTTCTTCAGCGGTGTAGAGGTGCCGCCAGTTGTAATATGGCTCTATGTTATGCATATCTGGTTATCTATGCAAATTTCGGGTTAAATCATGCTTTCACAAAATCATCTACTGCTTTTTTCACGCTGCCTGCTTTCAACAGGAGGCGCTGTGCCAGTTCATAATCTGTCAGGGAAAGTTTTTCCATGAGCATTTTCACGCCCCTGTCTACCAGTTTTTCATTACTCAGCTGCATGTTCACCATTTTATTATCTTCTACCCGGCCCAGTTGTATCATGACTGCCGTAGACACCATATTCAGTACCAGCTTTTGCGCCGTACCGCTTTTCATGCGGGTGCTCCCTGTCACAAACTCAGGTCCGACCACCACCTCTACGGGGAAGTCGGCTGCTGCCGATACCGGTGTATCCGGATTGCAACTGATGCTGCCGGTAACAATTCCTTTACTGCGGCAGGCATCCAGGGCTCCGATCACATAAGGCGTCGTACCGCTGGCAGCAATACCTACCACCACATCTTTATCTGTAATATTAAATTCCTGTAAGTCTTTCCAGCCCTGCTCCCGGTCATCTTCAGCAAACTCAACTGCCTTACGAATGGCCGCATCGCCGCCGGCAATGATGCCGATCACCAATCCATGTGGCACCCCAAAGGTAGGCGGGCACTCTGAAGCATCAACGATGCCCAGCCGGCCGCTGGTGCCAGCACCCATATAAAATAAACGACCACCCGCCAGCATTTTGTCGGCAATGGCAGCCACCAGTTTTTCAATCTGCGGAATCGCTTTTTCCACGGCCAACGGAACCGACTGATCTTCTTTATTAATATTTGTCAGCAGCTCCTGTACACTCATTTTTTCCAGGTGCCGGTAATGAGAAGTCTGTTCCGTTACTTTTACAAATGACATATTCTTGTTCTGATTGAAAATGATTAACGATGATATTCCAGCAAACCGTCCATAGGCGTACGTAGTACCTTACCCATCGGCAGTTCATAGAGTTCGCATAGTTCTTTCAGGATATCCTGGAAATGCCAGGCGATCCCGCCGGTAAAGTGCAACGCGGTTGTCCAGCTTTCCCGGTATTTATATATATGGCTGAAGAAGAAATCGTTCAATCCGTCTTCCAGGATGTTCTCGATCAGGAAGTGCTGCCTGTTTTCCGACAGGAAGGTAGCAAATCCGGCCAGATAGCGGTTGGCTAACGGCTTCCGGTATACGTTTTCGAGGATTTCGTCTTTATTGGTAGGGTATTTATATTCGAAACGGCTCCGTAAGTCGTCATCAAATGTATTATAGAGATAATATTGCAATACTTTTTTCCCCAGATAAGCGCCACTGCCCTCATCTCCCAGCACATAACCCAGGCCGGGATTGTTTTTTATGATGTTGGTACCGTCATAATAACAGGAATTGGAACCGGTACCCAGGATGCTGGCGATTCCTTCCTGACGGCCACAAAGCGCCCGTGCCGCCCCCATCAGATCGTGCTGTACTTCTATTTCCGCAGCCGGCCATACGTTTTTGATGGCTGCCGTTACCAGCTCCGTATTTTTTTGCTGGGCCAGGCCTGTACCATAAAAATAAACGGCTTCTACAGAAATATCGGCCGGCAATTGCGGCAACAATTCTTCCACCAGGATCGCTTTTATCTGCTCCGCAGATTGAAAATAGGGACTTACCCCCTGCGTCCTGAAAATCGGGGACGTTCCTGTACCCAGCAGGCCCCAGTCTGTTTTGGTAGATCCACTATCAGCGATCAGCTTTATTCTTTCAGCCATGTCCTGTAATATATGAAATTAAAGAATCGTAAATGTTTGCACCCGATTTATGCTATTTTTGTCACAATTTAAACAAAACGGTTTCATATAAACAAATAGCCACCCTTTTGTTTAAGCTATGATGATGGACGCAGGATGGCAGATTTCCTTCCGCCGGCTGCTTATATTACATGGTTACAGATTGGTCATATAAATTAGCGGGATAATAATCAAATTATGTCTAACAGGAAGCTGAATGTTTTTTTACCTCTTCTATTTGCAGTTGTGTTAGCCCTGGGTATGTTCCTGGGACATAAAATGCCGGGGTCTAATACCGGTGGCGCTACTGTATTTTTCACGAAGCCCAGCCGGGGTGCCTTACAGGAAGTAATGGACCTCATCAAAGCGAAGTATGTAGATTCACTCAATACCGATGATTTACAACAGGAAGCCATCGAAGGCCTCCTCGCCCATCTCGATCCTCACTCCATTTATATTCCACCAGCGCAGCTGCAACAGGTGAATGAAGATATGGATGGCAATTTTGAAGGAATCGGGGTAGAATTCAATATTGTGGCAGATACCGTAAATGTGATCAGCGTATTGAGCGGCGGCCCCTCCGAAGCGGCCGGCGTACAAAGTGGCGACAAAATCCTTAAAGTGAATGACAGCGTGGTAGCCGGTAACGGTATTACCCCTGAAAAAATCCGCAAGCTGCTGCGCGGGCCAGCCGGCTCTGTGGTGAACACCACTATGCTCCGGCAGCAAAAAGCGATCAAAATCCCTATCAAGAGAGATGTGATTCCTTTGTACAGCATCGATGCCAGCTACATGGCGGCTCCCGGTGTCGGCTATATCAAAATCAGCAAATTCTCCGCTACTACCTACGATGAATTTATGAAGGCGATCCGCACACTGGATAAACAAGGCATGAAGAAACTGGTTATTGACCTCCGGCAGAACCCGGGCGGTTACATGGACGCAGCTACCCGTATTGCCGATGAACTGCTGGAAGACAATAAACTCATCCTGTATACCAAAGGCAAGGACTATCCGCGTGCTGACTATAAAACCAAACGGCCGGGCCTTTTTGAAAGAGGCGCCCTGGCAGTACTGACCGATGAAGGCTCTGCCTCTGCCAGCGAAATTCTGGCTGGCGCTATCCAGGACTGGGATCGTGGTACCGTTATCGGTCGTCGTACTTTTGGAAAAGGACTGGTACAGGAACAATATGACCTCGACAACGGTGGCGCCCTCCGCCTGACCGTAGCCCGTTATTATATTCCTTCCGGCAGAAGCATCCAGAAACCTTATGATAAAGGACGCGCCAATTATGAAGACGACATCGTAGAGCGTTACCATCACGGTGAAATGCTGAATAAAGACAGTATCCGGATTACCGATACCATTCCATATAAAACCAGCAAAGGCCGGCGCGTATATGGCGGCGGTGGTATCACACCAGACCTCTTCATTCCTTTTGATACCAGCCGTTTCACACCGGCACTCACGGCTATCTATACACGTAATAGCTTCAGCAATTTTGCCTATCGCTATTATACTACTCACCGCGAGGCTTTCAAACAATATAAAGATGCCTCCGATTTCGTGAAACAATTCCAGACCAGCAATGAGTTACTGAATGAATTCAAGGCCTATGCAAAAACAGACAGCATCCCTGGTCTGGATCGCCTGAACGCACATGATGAACAGGAAATCAGAACAAGGATCAAAGCAATGCTGGCCCGCCAGCTGTACAGGACAGAAGGCTTCTATGAAACCATCAATGCTACCGATCCTATGGTGAAGAAAGCGGTGGAAGTAGTAGAACAGGAGAAAGATTAATAAGAATATACTGATATCACGCTTACGCATGGCGGATAAGATGTACGCGAAGCCGATTCGCTTTTATCTTATCTGCCATGCGTATTTTTTTTGCCTATCCCTTATCCGGATAACCTGTTCTCTTTTTTGACGGTACATCTGCATGAAATCTCAACTATCACTATTACTGACAGTATGAATGCATAAATAGTTTGGGAAATTATTAGCTGGGTGTAGGATACCAACAGGGAAGTTGGTGGGGAAACGATCTCAAAAAAGTGGCCCGCCCAGGGCGGGCCTAAAAACTTATTTCTTTCTCTTAATCCAGCAGAGTTTGAATTTTATCCAACCTCCAAAGATTAAACTAATGCTTAGTTTTTTCTTTGCCATTGCTTGTAGTTTAGGCCTCTCATTCCGAATTTCTGGGAAGTTCGGTTTCAACCCATGACGCTATTAACAAGCTATTAAAGTCACTATCTGAACATCGCCATGTCATCCCCCTACGGGTGCGTGGTAAAATTACTCCGGTCAACTACCTCCCCTGGGATTCGTCAACTACTGGCGACTGGGCCTAAAAATGGCAACACAAAATTATAAAAAAAACGATACTCCCTATAATTTCCGGACGTTGTTCGTGATAAAAAAACAGGTGCTCATCTACCTAAAAAAAATTACGCATGGTGGAAAAGATAATTATCTTCTTCACCATGCGTAATACGTATACTTTAACGCCTGTTACTGCGCTTTCCGCTGCATTTTAGGTAAGGACTGTACAATCAGATCATTCATCACATTCACCGCTTCATCGAGGTAAATGTCTTTGGTTCTGATTTTCAGCCAGTCTTTGTTGCGGGCGATTTTAGTAGAGTCGTTACCCAGTTTGTCCATATCAGCTTTAATATTGACAATGCTGAGTTCTTTTACTTTATCATTCACAGCATCGTACTTTTTCAGTGCAGCTGTATTGGTTTTCTGTTCTGCTTTATACGTCTGCAGATTCAGGGAATAAGTTTCCTGTTTCTCCAGTTTCTTTAAGGTAGTCAGATTTTCGTTCAGCAGTTTGAAAGCAGGACTGCCCGCCATTCTTTTTTCGCTGTTCTTTTTCAGTGACTCTGTATTTACCGGATTATACCAGGGGGTAAATGCCGCCCGTGGAATTTCATCCCATACCAGTGCATCACTGTCTTTACGTTCTGCTACTTCGTAGTAAGGATCTGGTAATACGATATCAGATGCTACACCTTTCAGCTGAGTAGAACCACCGTTGGCACGATAGAATTTCTGCTGGGTGAGTTTCAGGGCGCCGAGGCTGCCACCGTCTTTTACCGGATAAAAATCATCCAGGTTGAAGAGGCGCTGTACGGTGCCTTTACCGAATGTTTGCGTGCTACCGATAACCACGGCACGTTTATAATCCTGCATGGCAGCGGCCAGGATCTCAGATGCAGAAGCACTGTATTCATTAACCATGATCGCCAGCGGACCATCGTATTGTACATTTTTATCGCGGTCGCGCAGTACTACGGCGTCGCCGCCTCTGGAACGTACCTGTACCACCGGACCTTCCGGAATAAACAGGCCGGCCATCTGCACTACATCCTGCAGGGAACCACCGCCATTAAAGCGCAGGTCGAGGATGATACCTTCTACTTTTTCTGCTTTTAGTTTAGCTACTTCGCGGGCTACGTCTTCCGCGCTGCGGGCGCCGTTGCGGTCGTTGAAGTCGGCATAGAACTCAGGCAGGTAGATATAGCCAATTTTATGTTGACCATTGATGATGGCAGATTTTGCAAAGGTTTCTTCTGTTACGATTTCATCGCGGATGATGGTAATATCTTTGGTAGTACCATCCACGCTTTTCACAGTGAGTTTCACCGGAGAACCTTTTTTACCGCGGATCAGTTTTACCGCATCTTCTACCGGATAACCGGTAATGTCTACTGGTTCTTTATCGCCCTGGGCTACTTTCTGGATGACATCATTTGCTTTCAGTTGTCCCTGTTTCCAGCTTGGACTACCAGTAACGATGCTAACTACTTTAATACGATCTCCTTCTTCTTTCAGCTGTGCACCGATACCAAAAAACTTACCGGCCATCTGTTCTTCAAATGCTCTTTTTTCATCTGGTGGGAAGTAGTCGGTATGCGGGTCCATAGTAGTGGTGATCGCATTTACATACAGGTTGAAACGATCGTTATCATTCTGTCTGTTTTTAAGGCGTTCAAAGTAGCGGTCGTACAGTTGTTTTACTTTTGTACGGGCTTCCACTTCCAGTTCTGCATCGGTTTTCACTTTTACACTGTCCTTGCTTTTATCTTTTTCCCGGATATCCTGCAGGTCTGTCAGTTTTTCCAGGGTACGATATTTCAATACTTTTCTCCAGGATTCTTTCCGTGCATTTTCATCCACCGGATAATCCAGTTTTTCCGGATCCAATGTTACTTTTTCTTCTGCGGTGAAATCGAACGGTTTGGAAAGAATTTCCGGATAAATAGCTGCCGCTTCTGCTACTCTTTGTTTGATCAGCGCATTGATATTACGGAAACAATCGAGGGGAGCCCCTTTCAGTTCGTCGTCAATGTGTGTAGACAAAGGCATTAATTTCTGGACGTCTGTTTTGAGGAAGAATTTCTTCTCGGTATCCAGGCTGCGTAAGTACTTATTAAAAACTTCTTTCGAAAATTTGTCGTCAATTTCCTTCGGTTGATAATGCCCTTCTTTCAGCATCTGGCCAACCAGGTTCATGATCACCTCATAACGACCCGGGGGTTCGTCGTTATGTCCCATTTTATTAAAAGCCAGCACGCCTGCGGAGATGCTGAGGAGCACAACCGGTATAATCACTTTCAGTCTCATATGTATCTCAATTGAACTTAACTGTTGTCAAATCAAATATAAAATAAAATCATCCGCCGCTGACGGAATTTATTTCCTTTTAACAAAAAATTGGGCCAAACGGAATCCGCAGCAGATATACGGCTGCTACCACCGGGCCAGAAGGTACCGGTTCCGTGCTGCTGGCTACCCGCAAGGAACCGGAAGGATGCAGCGTATCAGTCTTTCACCAGCTTGTAAACGGCGCCTTTAAAGCCGGCACTGGTGGAGGCGCTGGTGAGCATATACAGCTCTCCCTGTTCATCCTCTCCCCAGCTGAGGATCTGCAGGTTATCGGCCGGGCGGTTGGAAAATACGAGGTCCGACCGTTCCCATTTATTGCCTTTAGGCGCCAGTACAAAGGCTTTCCCGTTGTAGTCGCCGAATACATACTGCCCGGTGAGCGCAGGGATAGCTTTTCCACGGTATACGTAACCACCGGTTATACTGATCCCCAAATTGTGGTCATATTCGTGGATGGGTGCAATCAATTTACTTTTATCGGTACCGGCAGGCACCTTGAAATCGTGGTAACCTTCCATAATCCGCCAGCCATAATTACCGCCTTTGGTGATGATGTCTATTTCCTCATAAATATCCTGTCCTACATCGCCGGTAAACAGCTGGTGGGTAACGCGGTCAAAAGAGAAGCGCCAGGGGTTGCGGAGGCCATAAGCCCATATTTCAGGCTTTGCTCCGGCTGTTTTCACGAACGGGTTATCGGCAGGCACTTTATAGGGGGTGCCATTAACATCAATACGTATAATCTTTCCTAGTAGTGTACCGAGGTTTTGTCCGTTACCGGCAGCGCCATGTTTGTCGCCGGCGCCACCACCGTCTCCCAGTGCCACATAGAGATAGCCATCTTTTCCAAAGGCCAGCTGGCCGCCATTGTGATTGGATTCGGGCTGGTCGATCTCCAGGAGTATACGTTTGGAAGCCGGATCGGCTATATTGGGATTACCGGCAGATGCCGTGAATTCCACCAACCGGCTTTTGTGGTTCAATACATTCTTGACAGGGTTGGCCACCGGTGCGCTGTAATACACATAAAATTTGCGGTTGCGCTTAAAATCAGGATGGAAGGCCATTCCCAGCAGCCCTCTTTCATCGTAGGCGGCGTTTACTTTTACCATGTCGCTGCTTACATCCAGGAAGGGTTGCGTAAGCTGTTTCCCTTGCTGTACGATCCACACCTGTCCTTCTTTCTGACAGAAGAACAACCGGTTGGACCCGTCGCCGGGTACGGCCATGTTAACGGGAGAAATGAATTTGTCTGTCACCAATTGCAGTTTTACCTTATTGGAGGCAGCGGAGGTACTTTCTTTTTTTTCCTCTTTTTTTCCGGGATCACCGGCGCAGGCTATCTGAACAAACATAACCGGCAATAGGGCCAGGCGTAGCAAACCATGTGTTTTCATATCGTGCAGCATTTTACCTAATAAAAATAGGTTTAAAAATGGAAAGCTAATAACCCTGGGTTCCTGTTTTCCGGCTTCCCGGTTTTTCCTTTTTATTACCTTCGTAAAAAATTTCATCAGGTTGGACAATTCGGCATCTTCTAAAAACGACCCTTACGCTTCGTTACGTTTCCCGGAATTCAATTATTATCTGGTTATCCGCTTTGCGCTTGTATTTGCCCTGGCTATGCAATTCGCTATTATCGAGTGGAAAGTGTATGAAATATCGAAGGACCCTTTTTCCCTGGGACTGATTGGATTGGCAGAGGTTATCCCGGCTGTATTACTGGCGCCATTTGCCGGTCATCTGGTAGATAAGCGCGAAAAGCGCGGCATGTTGTTGCTGTGTGTGATCGCCTATATCCTGATCAGTACCGGTTTGTTTCTGCTTACCTGGGACCGCGCCGTAGCAGGCCTCTCCACCAAGCTTGTGCTTAATCTTATCTACTCGCTGGTATTCCTGGGCGGTATTGTACGGGCTTTTACCAGTCCGGCTAATTTCTCGCTGTTGTCATTACTGGTACCCCGGCAGTTGTATGCCAACGCCGCTACCTGGAGCACTTCTGCGTGGCAGATCGGTGGTGTACTGGGGCCGGCACTGGGTGGGCTTTGTATCCACTGGTTCGGGGTGCATTGGTCTATGCTGCTGGTAGTAGCGGTATTTCTCGCGCCTTTATACAGTTTAATCCACATCAAAGCCAAACCTATACATTACAAGTCGCAGGGAGAAAGCTTCCTCGACGGGCTGACCAAAGGGATGCGTTTTGTATGGCAGACCAAAGTAGTATTGGGTGCTATGGCACTGGATATGTTTGCGGTGTTGTTTGGTGGTGCAGTGGCCATGTTACCGGCATTTGCCACTGATATCCTGCATGTGGATTCTATGGGATATGGCCTGTTGCGTTCCGCACCAGCTATCGGCGCCCTGATTACCATGTTCATCCTGGCGCATAAACCACTGGTGCATAAACCGGGGATTAAGCTCCTGGCAGCGGTTTTCGGCTTCGGACTGTGTATCATCGTATTCGGACTTTCCACCAGCTTTATCCTGTCTATGGCCATATTGCTGGTTAGCGGCGCGCTGGACGGCGTCAGTGTCATTATCCGGCAAACCATTCTGCAGTTGAAAACGCCGGATGATATGCGGGGCCGTGTATCTTCTGTCAGCTCTATGTTTGTGGGATCTTCCAATGAGCTGGGTGCTTTTGAAAGCGGATTTATGGCGCGGGCAATCGGGCTGGTACCTTCGGTGGTATTTGGTGGTTGTGTAACGTTGGGTGTGGTGATTACCACTTATATTATTTCTCCGGCTATGCGTAAGCTGGATCTGAAGCCCTGATAAAAAGCAGGGAGGGTGCGTCTTTACAGTTTTTAAAAAAAATTGTAAAGACGCATTTTTTATATCCCCATTTTATCTTTCAGTCTTTCCAGCACATAATAAACGGCCGGGCAGATGGTACTGTTGGCAAAAGTAATATTGGGACGTTTGAAAAAATCGTAGCTATCGGTATAAGGATAGTTTTCGCAGTCGCCGGGGCGAACATCATAGATACCGCAGTAGTTATCGGCGCCGAGAAACGGGCAGGGAGAGAACTTCACCACATAATCACCATCATTGTCGAGGCGCAGATAGGTATCTACAAAATTGCCTTCTTTCATGCCCAGGTATTTGGCGATGCGTTTCACATCCGGGCCTTTAAAACGGGGGCTGATGCTCTTGCAGCAATTGCCACATTCCAGGCAATCTATTTTGCTGAAAGCTTCGTCATGCAGCTCAGGTAACAGTTTCTCCACGCCTTTACCGCGGCGGGTTTGCAGCTTCTGTAAAAACTGTTTGTTGGCCTTCTGTTTATCCTGGGCCTTTTGTTCCCAATCTTCTAATATTTTACTCATTACTGCAAAGATAGGTAATTAGCTGATGGACAAAACCATGACATTTAAGGGGTTGCCGGAAAGCTCGTTTATCACTGTTTTTCTCCGCCCATGCGTACATTTTGGCGATTGCTTAAAATCTGCATAGCTTTGCGCATTCTATTTCAAACTACCTGCTTACATCATGAATCTTTTTGATATTCAACAAAATGAATTCGTGCACCGTCACATAGGGCCGAATGAAGCTGAGAAAAACCAGATGCTTGAAACCATAGGTGTTTCCGATCTGGACGAGCTGATTAACAAAACAGTTCCGGGTACTATCCGCATGCAGCAGCCACTGGCTATTCCTGCAGCCATCAGCGAAAGTGATTATCTGCGCCAACTGAAGGATGTATCTCTGAAAAACAAAGTTTTCCGCAATTACATTGGGCAGGGGTACTTCGATACCATTACTCCCAGTGTTATTCTGCGCAATGTGTTTGAAAACCCGGGATGGTATACCCAGTATACTCCTTACCAGGCAGAAATCTCACAGGGCCGTTTGGAAAGTTTGCTGAACTATCAAACCATGGTAGCTGACCTGACCGGTTTGCCCATTGCCAATGCTTCCCTGCTGGATGAAGCCACTGCAGCTGCAGAAGCAATGACCATGTTCTTCAATGCACTGAACAAAGACCATGATCATGTAACCAGGCCTAAGTTTTTTGTAGACATCAACGTATATCCGCAAACACTGGATGTTATCTACACCCGTGCTACTCCACTGCAAATTGAAGTAGTAGTAGGTGACTACAAAACAGCACAGCTGGATGAACTGTATTTCGGTGCGTTGATTCAGTATCCGGATAACCTGGGTGCTGCTGCAGATTACCGTGCTTTCATCGACAGCGTACATGCCGTGAATGCTTACGTAGGTGTGGCAACTGATCTGCTGGCACTGACCTTGCTGACTACTCCGGGCGAATTAGGCGCGGATGCAGCCTTTGGTTCCGCACAGCGTTTTGGTGTGCCTTTGGGCTTTGGTGGCCCGCACGCCGCCTTCTTTGCAGTGAAAGATGATTTCAAGCGCTCTATTCCCGGCCGTATCATTGGCGTGAGTATCGATGCTCAGGGTCAACGTGCCCTGCGTATGGCGTTACAAACCCGTGAACAGCATATCAAACGCGAAAAAGCGACTTCCAATATCTGTACAGCACAGGCATTACTGGCCAATATGGCTGCGATGTATGCTGTATACCATGGTCCTAAAGGCCTGCAGGAAATTGCTACCCGAGTTACCCTGCTCACGCATACCCTGGCTAAACAACTCCAGGCGAAAGGATTGACGCTGGTGAACGATCATTTCTTCGATACGATCGTTGTAACCGGAACAACTATAAAAGATGCTGCTGAAGCGGCGGGTATTAACTTCCGTTACTTCAATGGCAATACCAGTATCTCTCTGGATGAAACCACTACCATTGCAGACCTGAATGATATCCTGCAATTGTTTGGCGCTGGTCAGGTGGATGCTGCTGCTGTCAGCAACACAGCGATCAACATCCCTGCTTCCCTGCAACGTACTTCTGCTTACCTTACCCATCCGGTATTCAATAGCTACCATAGCGAGTCTTTGATGATGCGTTACCTGAAAAGACTGGAAAACAAAGATCTGTCGCTGAACACTTCTATGATTTCCCTGGGTTCCTGCACCATGAAGCTGAATGCTGCTACTGAAATGATTCCTTTAAGCTGGGCACACTGGAGCAAAATGCATCCTTTTGCCCCTAAAGATCAGGTAGGTGGTTACTTACAGATTGCAGACGAACTGGGTGAATACCTCAGCAAAATTACCGGCTTTGACGCTTGCAGCCTGCAACCTAACAGCGGTGCGCAAGGTGAATATGCTGGTTTGCTGGTTATCCGCAAATTCCATGAAAGCAGAGGCGAAGGTCATCGTAACGTGATGCTGATTCCGATCAGTGCACACGGTACCAACCCGGCATCTGCGGTAATGGCCGGATTTAAGGTAGTAGTGGTAAAAGCCCTGGAAAATGGCTACATCGATGTAACTGACCTGAAAGCCAAAGCTGCGGCACACGCCAAAGACCTGGCCGGTATCATGATCACTTATCCTTCTACTTACGGTGTATACGAAGAAAGCGTGAAGGAAATATGTGCCATCATCCATGAAAATGGCGGACAGGTATATATGGACGGCGCCAACATGAATGCCCAGGTAGGTTTAACTGCTCCAGGTCTGATCGGAGCGGATGTATGCCATCTGAACCTCCACAAAACCTTTGCGATTCCGCATGGTGGTGGTGGTCCCGGCATGGGCCCTATCTGCGTAGCCAAACACCTGGCTCCCTTCCTGCCAGGTCACGTTTTCCTGAATAACGGCGAATTATCCAGTGCAGTATCTGCTGCACCATTTGGTTCTGCCAGCATTCTGCTGATTTCCTACGCGTATATCCGTATGCTGGGTGCAGATGGTGTTAAACAGGCTTCCCGCTATGCGATCCTGAACGCCAACTACATGAAGACCAGACTGGAGAAAGCATACGATATCCTGTACAATGGTGTGAATGGTACCTGCGCCCACGAATTCATCGTGGATCTGCGTCCGTTCAAATCCACTGCCGGTATTGAAGCAGAAGACGTAGCAAAACGTCTGATGGACTATGGCTTCCACGCTCCTACCCTGAGCTTCCCGGTTCCAGGCACAATTATGATTGAGCCTACTGAAAGTGAAGATAAAGGTGAACTGGATCGTTTCTGCGATGCTTTACTGTCTATCCGCGAAGAAATTCGTGCAGTAGAAGAAGGCCGTGCCGACAAACAGAACAACGTATTAAAACATGCACCGCATACCCAGGCTGTGATTACTGCTGATGAATGGAACCGTCCTTACGGTCGTCAACAGGCAGCATTCCCGCTGGAATATGTAAAAGCCAATAAATTCTGGCCTTCTATCAGCCGTGTGAACAACACCCATGGCGACAGAAACCTGATTTGCACCTGCGAACCGGTAAGTGCTTATGAGGAAGCGGTAGAAGCCTAGTACTATTATTTTATAAGAAACGCCTGGTATATTGCATACCAGGCGTTTCTTTTTTACCATACTGATTTCCTATAAAACAATACGCCCCGCCCACTACTGTAGTAACGGGCGGGGCGTATTGTTTTATGATCATGTAGATTTATTGTAGTACCGGTTCCAGTACTTCCAGCTTGCCATCTATGGGTTGGGTAATATCCAGGCCCAGTATTTTTGCGACTAACGGATACACATGTACGTTTTCGAAAGTAGCAATACGGGTATGCGGTTTAAACGCAGGCCCCCAGGCCATGAAAACAGCCTGCATGTCGCTCAGGTTATTATCAAAACCATGGTGTCCCGGATGCATTTTTTTACCGGGCATACCAAAAGCGTAGTTCGGTTCTGCCAGCAGGATAATATCACCAATGCGGTTATAAATATCTTCCTGTCCGTAGTGCCATCTGAGTGGTGTTTCTTTTTTCAGGTAAGTGGTATAATGATTTTCGTGTTGTTTCAGGTAGTCGAAAGCGGTTTTAATTTCGGCTTCACTGCTGCCGTAGAGCATTATTTTTTCATTGCCGGGTACGACCTTCAATGACTTCCATTCAGGCGCTTCCGGCAGGGTGATTACCTTTTCCGTATCTACGCGCGCCATACCGTGATCGGATACTACGATAAAGTTTACCGGCAGGTTCAGTTTATTGACTGCTTCCACCATTTTGCCGATGCTGGCATCTACAAACTGCACGGCCTGCCGTACGCTATCGGTATCCGGACCATAGCCGTGTCCCATATGATCTACTTCCGGGAAATAGAAAGTGATGAGGTGTGGCCGTTGTTCTTCCGGCAGGCTTAACCAGTTGACCACCTGTTGAATGCGTTGGTTGATCCCTGTTTTTTCCTGGTATTTATAATAGTAGGTAGGTCTTACCTGTTGAATGGCACTTTCAGATCCTACCCAGAAATAGCTGGCGCTGAGCATTTGCTGCTTTTCGGCCAATACCCACAGCGGGATGCCGTTGTACCAGGTACCATCTTCTACTGCATCGCGGTTGCCTACTTTATAGATAGCGTCTCTTTTGCGGTCATAGAAGCTATTATCTACCAGCCCGTGATGAGCCGGATACATGCCGGTAGCGATGGAATAGTGATTGGGAAAGGTGAGCGTAGGAAAAGAAGGTTGCATAGCGGTGGCCCTTACACCTTGTCCGGATAGCTGCAACAGATGGGCAGCGTTATATTTCTCTGCATAATCATACCGGAAACCATCTATGGAAATCATGATAACATAGGGCCTGGTTTGCCGGGTAGCACTGTTGGTGCGGCCGGCGGTAACCTGCTGGGCTGTGTCCTGTGCAAAGTTGTTGCTGCTGATCAATACCAGAGCTGCGATGAATAAGAAAAACTGTTTCACTATTATTATTTTATGATTTACAAAGATGGTAGCTGGGGAAGCATAACAGATGATGGGTTATAACGGGCTGCAAATTAGAAAAGTATTTTCAATTCGGGATAATAGCCTGCCTCCGCTATACGTTAATAAGTATCCGGTATTATTTCTCAAAGTATATAGACATCAAAAATAAATGATAATATTTTATCATTTATCTAACCAAAATCAATAGAAACGGGCAAAACGACAATTATTAAGTAAAAAAATACATATATTATTTTACTTAATTAATAATATATACATATATTAGCCAACTGAAAAACCATCTTTATTATGTCCGATTATACCTTTATTACTACTGAGGAAAATTTTCTATTACAGGAAGCGTTACAAAAGAACAAAAAACAACTTACCAAATTCGGGCTGATTGGTCTTTGCCTGATGCTGGTAGCTGCTGTAATACCACAAATTTACCTATACACACATAATGAGCAGGGGAATGCGGACGAATCTCTCCTCTCCTTCAAGAATATCTGGTTTTGGGTATGGATTATATCCTTCATTATAGCATTGATATTTGCATTGATAAAAGTTACCGATATCCGTTACTGGGCTTTGAAGAAAGACCTGGTAGCCTTACAGAAAGCCACCCTGCAGGCTCCGATGGAAGCTGTGTATGTAGAAAACAATGATACGCAGACCAACATCTCCATTATGCTGGATAACCGGAAAAAGAAATTGTTCTACTGGATGCGTGGGGTACTGGAAGGTTATCGCGCCGGTCAGGAAGTAGAAATTGTATATGCCCGGTACTCCAGGGTGATCATCAGTATAAATAAAAAATAAGACTTGTCTGTTCGTAAAAACATATATTAGTTCTCTAACGTGAATGTTTATACGCTATACCTTTCTGAGACAGTAGACGCTTATCAGGCACTGGCCTGACATTCATAAAAAGAATAGTGCTTTGTTCACACAAAGCACTATTCTTTTTATGGCCTATCCTATTCGTTGCAAGACAAGTTAGCCTATACCTTCTTATTATTAAATACGATTAACTACAACCAAATGCTACACTTCAAAAAAAGACACCTGCTGCAAGGCGCCATTGCCGCCTTATTACTGGCCACTGTTGCCTGCAGTAAAAAAGAAGATACGACCCATGAACCTATTATTGATCCGGTCGTACCTGTAACGGGAGAATATCTGCTGCGTACCCTCCGGAATTTTGACGGCACCCGGATGGACAGCTATGACAGCCTTGTCTACAACGACAAAAATCAGCTGACAGATTTCTATACCTACGAGAATGAAACCTCCGCCAATTTTTCCAGACGCCATGTCTATGTGTATGATAATGCCGGAAAAGTAAGCTGGGAAAGAGAATATCGTTATAACGACAACGGTAAGCTAGTACTCCAACAGGCTGACTCTGTAGGTTGGGCACCCGGTAAACTGATCATCTATTCTACCTTCCCGCTCCGGGGAGAAAAATACAGCAAGGATACAACCACCTACCTGCTCAGCAACAATGGCGTGATCGTGGGTATTGCCCCGAAGGTACTGACCAGGGATCACCCAACGGCCAAATACATGCACGAAGTAAACTATCAGCTGCAAGGCAAGGATGTCGCCAAAATTACCTCCCGCTATTTTTGGACTGACAATCACGAAGCACCTGGTGAAACCAGCCTGGCCTACGAATACGATAACAACATCAATCCGTTTCACCGGATATTCTTACAAAACCCGTTGTTTTTCACACAGACGTATTATTCAACCGGCATTATGCTTCCCAGTGAACATAATGTGACCAAAGAAATTGTAACACCTGTAAGTGAAACCAACCAGGGTACTACTGTTGTTAATCAGTATGCGCTTAATACCACCATCCTGGAAAAACAGGAATTAACCGTGTTGCCCAGCAAATCAAAGTATACTATCTGGTATACCTATATCAAAGCTAAATAATGATTTACCGTCGCAGGTACGTGCCTGCGACGGTACCTCTCTTTACCTGCCCCCGCCCCAGTACAAGATAAATAACCTGGATTTTTATTCCTTCCCCGCCGATAAATCTCTTTTTTGACATGCGGAATTCGATCTTTCCACGTTCTATAACAAATCACCTCTTATGCCCCCCCACGATCATCTCCGCAGCTTGTATCCTATCCTCTTTTGTTTTCTGCTGCTTACTGCCTGTGCTAAAAAAGACGACTATCTTCCACCTGCCCCGCCGGAACCACCGAAAGATCTTTACCTCGTCAGCAGCATTACGATTAACGGTATTCCCCGGGATTCGCTGATCTATGACAACCGGCACCGGCTGCAAAAACGGTGGATCTATGATAACTATTATAAAGAATGGAGCAGCTATGTGTTGTATATCTACGAAACAGACGGCAGGTTGAGGGCTGCCTACAATTACTATACGGACCCTAATCACAGGTCCTACCTGACTTCCATTGATTCCCTGGGATGGGAGCCCAAACGGTTTATCACCTACACGACCTTTTACCGGGAAGAGGGAGAAGCCATTTCCGGTTATGATACCACCAAAAACTGGTACCGCAATGAGGAAGGGCGGCTGGGACTTATCGGCAGCAAGAGCTGGCATTACACCTTCGTAGGAAAACAACTGGCTTATGAAGAATTTGATTACCACAACAATAACCTGACCGGCTATACTTTTATGGATCATTATCTCTTCCCCGATCAGACCAGCAACCTGCAGCAGGATATTTTTACCATCACCTACGGGGAGCTCCCCAACGCCCTCTATCCGATAACATCCCGGAATCCCCTGTTACTGGCGGAGTGGGCCAAAGCCGGCTATCCTTATTTTGGCAGTGAATACCTCGCTACCGCCATACAGCTTACCTCTTCACAAACCGCCTCGCCTTCCGTAGCCATACAAGTAACCGGTATATTCTATCCCGGCAGCAACTATATGCAGGAGCAGTGGTATAGCGGCATCAATAAAAAAATTCTTTATCGCTATAAAATTATCAAAGCCCGGTAAAATATTAACCGGTCTGCTTTACATTTGCCGTATAATTATTTCCACATGAACCTGACACAATTCCAGGAGTATTGCCTCTCTCTTCCCGGTGTTACCGAAGAATTTCCTTTTGGAGAAAATACCCTGGTATATAAGGTGTCAGGAAAGTTATTTGCCCTGACTGATCTGGTCAATTTTGAAAGTATCAACCTGAAATGTGATCCGGAAACCGCCATTGAGTTGCGGGAACGTTATGAAGGTGTGACTCCCGGTTATCACATGAACAAAAAACACTGGAATACCGTAGAAACCCATACTAATATTCCTAACAAACTCCTGCTGGAATGGATCAAAGATTCCTATGACCTGGTAGTTGCCAGCTTACCTAAAAAAGAAAGAGAGAAACTGGGCCAATAACCATTCACCATTTACCACGGCCATTCCCCGTTTTTTTTCCTACTTTAGCCGGAGTCAAAAATTAACTGTTTTATGAGAAAATGGCTGCTGCTGGCCTGCGCCGCGCTGTTTGCAATTCCCGCCACATCCCGGGCTGTTAACCAGGATTCCCTCTGGATGCGGGAAAACTACACCAAAAAAGAATTATATATTCCGATGCGTGATGGCGTAAAACTGTTTACTTCTGTTTATCTTCCCAAAGATCAATCAGAAAAACATCCCATCCTGATGTCCCGCACACCGTATTCCTGCGCTCCCTACGGAGAAGATGCCTTCCGCCCTTTTTACAACAATCACTATAAAAAATACCTGAAAGAAGGCTATATCATGGTGATACAGGATGTAAGAGGCACCTGGATGAGTGAGGGTAAATATGTGAATATCCGTCCTTTTAATGCCGCTAAAAAAGGCAAAAAAGAGATTGATGAAGCCAGCGATACCTATGATACCATTGACTGGCTGGTGAAAAACCTGCAGGGCAACAATGGCAACGTGGGTGTCTTCGGTATTTCCTACCCCGGCTTCTATTCCAGCATGAGTGCCCTAAGCGGCCATCCGGCATTAAAAGCCGTAAGCCCGCAGGCGCCTATTGCCGACTGGTTCATCGGAGATGACTTCCACCACAACGGTGCTTTCATGTTATCAGATGCGTTCTCTTTCTACACCGTATTTGACCATCCTCACCCGCAGCCTACCAAAACAGGCCCGAAAGGATTCGATTACTACACAAAAGATAACTACAAATTCTTTCTGGAAACAGGTCCGCTGAAAAACTTTGCCAAACTGGTAGGCGACAGCGTTCCCTTCTGGCAGGAAATGTACGACCATCCGAATTACGACAGCTGGTGGCAGGCACGCAACGTGCGTAATCACCTGACCAATATTAAACCCGCCATGCTGGTAGTAGGTGGCTTATTTGATGCTGAAGATTGCTTCGGTGCCTGGAATACCTACAAAGCAATTGAAGAGAAAAACCCGGGCGCCAACAACCGTGTTGTGGTAGGTCCGTGGTATCATGGCCAGTGGGCTTCCAACGATGGTACACACCTGGGTAAAGTACGCTTTGACAGCAATACTTCCGAGTACTATGCCAACAACATTGAAGTACCGTTTTTCAATTATTACCTGAAAGGTAAAGGACAGACACCGGATATTGCAGAAGCTACCGTGTTCTTCACCGGTGAAAACCAGTGGAGACGCCTGCCTAAATGGCCTCCTGCTGAAATACAAACTACCCCTGTTTACCTGCAACCGGATGGAAAGTTATCCTTCTCCAAACCTGCTGCTACCAACAGTTTCAGCGAATATGTAAGTGATCCGGCCAAACCGGTTCCGTATACAGAAGATGTACACTTCAGCCGCACCATCAGCTACATGACCGATGATCAGCGTTTTGCTGCACGTCGCCCGGATGTGGTTACCTTTGAAACGACTGTACTGGATAAAGACATCACCCTGGCAGGTCCGCTGGTAGCAGATCTGATTGCCGGTATCAGCAGCACCGATGCCGACTTTGTGGTAAAACTGATTGATGTATTCCCGGAAGATTTTAAATATGAAGAAGATGCACCGGCTGAACACCGCCGTATTCCGTCTTCTACTTATCCGATGGGTGGTTACCAGATGCTGGTACGTGGCGAAATTATGCGGGGTAAATTCCGCAACAGTTTCGAAAACCCGGCCCCATTTGTACCCAACGAACCTACTGCCGTGAAGTTTACCCTGCCGGATGTAGCCCATACTTTTAAGAAAGGGCACCGCATCATGGTACAGATACAAAGCAGCTGGTTCCCGCTGGCAGACCGGAATCCGCAGCAGTTCACAGATATTTACAAAGCCACGGAAAGCGACTTTAAAAAAGCCACCATCCGTATTTACCACGATGCACAGCACCCTTCACTGGTAACGCTGCCGATCGTTCCATAAACCTGATTTGTTATAAAAAACGGTCCCGCATCAACTGCGGGACCGTTTTTTATATATCGTTACCAGGCTACTTTTCCACCGCCTCCCCACTCTGCCCAATCAGCTTTCGCACCATTGAGGGTTTTTAATCCGATTTGCATAAAGCCATTCTTATGCAGGTTATAGCGTAGTCCTACCCGCAAAAACACAGACCCTTTCTTGTCATCCCGCTGGTACCAGTAAGTACCCATCTGCGTGACAAGATCAAACCGTTGTAAATGCAAGGCATGACCAATGTGAATACCCCCCAGCATTTTATCGCCCGTGCGTACCCGGCCACCATATTGCTGTTCATACGTATAGCCGAGCGAACCATCATAGAATCCGTCCAGGCCGGCGCCAAAACTGGCAATGTGGCTGTACCTCCGGCTGTAATCCATCACCAGCGATGCGGTACCGTAAAAAGCGCTGGTATTCTGCCGGCTGTCATGTTGTACCACTCCAAAGGCGCCGTAAATGCTGACCTCATTCCGTTGCCGCAGCGGTTTTAAAGGCGCTACAATAAACGTAGGCCGGATATTGGCCGTATAGGTACTGTCTATCTGTTTTTTAACAATCCGTTTGATACTGTTGTAATGATAACGTACGCCCACATTGAAGCCTGCCATATTCAAACCCAGGTTAGGCGTATGGGTACGGCCGTTGGAGAAGTGCGTCAGATCCAGCCCGTAGGTAAGGTCCCATATCTCCGATGCCTTCCACACCCCACCGATGCTCAGGTTAAAATACACATCCACTTTAGAGCTGATAGCATCATTCAACGGGTTGGTGTGCTTATCGTAGGTATTCAGGTCATAGGTTAACCCCAATGCCAGACCGGCTTCGAATGTATGTCGCTTACGACGACATAGCGGCGCATAAAAAAAGCCATACAATCCGCTGGGATTACCCAATATGGTAGCTTCGCCTATCCAACCGGTATAAAATCCCAGGCCGTAACTGGGGTAATTGAGGGCGCGTTGCCAGTCGTGTGCGCCGGTAGACTGCCAGCCCATACGTATTTCCATTGACTGATACCCATGTTTCAGGAATTCGCCCATATTCTCGCCGTTATAAATGTGGGAACCATTGTGTAGTTTGAGCTCCAGGTATTTAAATCTGCCCAGATTGGGGTTTTGTTTTGCCTTCTGCCAAAGATCTGTGGTATCCTGTGCCTGGACTACCAATACTGTGCACCAAAGTTGCACCATCATCAAAAAATGCTTCATAAACTCTTAACGTGTAAACCTATACGAAAAAACAATTAACCTTTTCTTTTGTTTTAGACTACTACCGGAGATACCGCGTAATAAGTTATTTAGTTAACTTGCATACATCTTATAACGCCTTATTCAAACAAAACACTGACAACCATTAATTTATGTACAAAAAATATGTGTTTATTGGTGCCCTCGGGGTACTGTCCCTTCCAGGTTTTTCTCAATCCAAACCGGTAGCCAAACCTAAAACAGGAACAGCTAAACCACTGGCAAAAGGCCAGGTATTGAAAACACGTCTGGATAGTGTCAGTTATGGTATTGGTTTGAATATCGCAGATAACCTGAAAGCACAGGGTCTGGAAAATGTAAACACCACTTTACTGGCCAAAGCCATTCAGGATGTCTTAAAAAGTCAACCTTTAACCTTATCTAAAGAACAAAGTGATATGAGCATCAGCAATTACCTGCAGCAGCTGAAAACAGAAAAATCTGCCAAAAACCGCGAAGCCGGTGTAAAATTCCTGGCAGAAAATAAAACCAAGCCAGGTATTGTTACGCTTCCGAGTGGTTTGCAATACCAAATCGTGAAAGAAGGTACCGGTCCGAAACCTACCGCCACTGATAAAGTTAAAACCCACTACCACGGTACATTAATCGACGGTACTGTGTTTGATAGTTCAGTAGACAGAGGAGAGCCGATTACATTCCCGGTAAACGGTGTGATCAAAGGCTGGACGGAAGCCCTGCAATTGATGCCGGTAGGCTCCAAATGGCGCCTTTTTATTCCTGCTGACCTGGCATACGGCGAACGTCAGGCAGGGCCGAAAATTGGTCCCGGCAGCACACTGGTATTTGATGTTGAACTGCTCGATATCGTTAAGTAAGACGCGCGCGGATTATTATCCCCTTAAAAAAATTTCATGGGCGTATCATATCGGAAAGAAGATTTACTGGAAAAGCTGATCCGGGAAGCCGGAGAAGCCCTGAGTAAAGCCGGGTTGCAAAAGTCTGCTCCCGCTCTTCAGGAGATGGATCGGGCTATGAATGAGGTACTGGCAGCGGAAAGTGATCTGATGCTGCAGGATGTTACCCACGCCACGATGGAAGATTTTCAGGCATACCTCCGGGATAACCACCTGCATACTTCCACCCTGGAACTGCTGGCAGCCGTATTGCAAACACAATCTGAATTATCGAAAGCTTTGTATATCTACGATTTTATTTATTCCCGGCGGGCAACGGTTTCCTTTCAACTGTTGCAGCAAAGAGCTCTGCTGCGGAAAAGAATCGGGGAGTAAAGGCATATCTAACGAATCAGGGATCAATGGTTTCCGGTAAGATTACTTTCCGGAAATAATTGATCCCTGATTTTTTTATGTTGATGATTTATGCAGAAAAAATTCTGGGCCGGCGTTGTTCCAGCAATATGAAATCGGCCAGTACCATGGCGGTCACGGCTTCCAGTACCACAGGCACCCGCAGCGCTATACACAGGTCATGCCGACCTTTTACACTGAAGGTTTCTACTTCTCCGCTTTTAATATTGAGGGTTTGTTGTTCCTTAGGTGTGCTGGAAGTAGGTTTCACAGCAATACGGAACACCAGCGGATTACCATTGGTAATACCTCCTACCACGCCACCGGCATGATTGGTAGCTGTTTTACCGCTTTTATCCACAATGGCATCATTATGCTCCACGCCCTTCATACGGGCAGCGGCAAAGCCGGAGCCGAACTCAATTCCTTTAATAGCAGGAATGGCGAATACCGCATGTGCGAGGGCCGATTCCAGCGAATCAAAAAACGGTTCACCGAGGCCAATCGGCAATCCTTCCACCACACACTCCACGACGCCGCCAACAGAGTCTTTGGCTGCAATGGCTGCATTCAGTCCTTCTTCCGCATCCGCATAACCGCCTACTTCCTTGATAACTGCCTGGATACTGATATCCTTGCCCAATATTTTTTTGGCAATCACACCGGCGGCAACCAGATTTAAGGTAAGCCGGCCGCTGAAATGGCCGCCGCCACGGTAGTCTTCGAAGCCACCGAATTTTTCCGTGGCCACAAAATCGGCATGACCGGGCCGCGGAAACTCCCGCAGCTTTTCATAATCCGTACTGCGGGTATTATTATTTTCAAAGAGAATCGTTACCGGCGCTCCTGTTGTATGGTCGTTGAATACACCTGACTTGATAAAAGGCAGATCCTCTTCTTTACGGGGCGTAGTACCACGGGCACCACCTTTACGTCTTTCCAGGTCGGCGAGAAAGTCTTCCTGCTGCAGGGGAATACCTGCCGGAATACCATCTATGTTTACGCCTACACTGGCGCCATGCGACTCGCCAAAAACATTTACACGGAATAATCTACCAAAACTGTTCACAAGCTGATGATTTAAGATTTTAAAAAGAGGAATAACCTGCAACAAGGTTATGCATGCACCAATACTTTACCGCCCAGCTGTTGCAGATGATCATAAAATTCCGGATATGATTTATTGATGGCTTCTGCATTTTCAATCACTACCGGTCCGTCTGCGGTGAGGGCTGCTACTGCGCAGGCCATTGCAATACGGTGGTCATTATGCGAATGTACGGTAGCCGCTTTAATTCCGGTACCGCCATGTACCAGCATCACATCTCCTTCCAGGTCTATGCGGATACCCATTTTACCAAATTCTTCCTGGAGGGTGAGTCCACGGTCGCTTTCCTTATGCGCCAGGCGGCTCACGCCTTTTATTTTCGTAGTACCGTTACAGTTAGCAGCCAGGGCTACCAGCGGCGGGAATAAATCGGGACAATCTGTCGCATCTGTTTCGAATGCCACCAGTTTGTCTTTTTCTATATTAACGGTAAACATACCCTGTAATACGTGTGCACCGGATTTTTCCAGTGATTCCAGGATCGCTTTATCTGACTGTGCAGAAGCGGTGTTCAGGTGCTGTACTTCTGCCTTACCGGCTACCGCTGCTGCTACCAGCAGGAAAGCCGCCCCACTCCAGTCTCCTTCCACGGTATATTCACCTGCTTTATAGCTTTGTTTTTTTCCGAAATGGAATTTTTCAAAATTTTCTTCTGTAACCGTAACACCAAATTGTGCCATCAGTTGCAGGGTCAACGCAATGTATGGTTTGCTTTTAAGATCTTTCACAGTGATGGTCACATCTTCCGCAACTGCGCCATAAGCCATCAGCAACCCGGTCAGAAACTGGGAGCTTAAAGAACCATCGATGGTAATAGCAGCCGGTTGTAAAGGACCTTGAATATGTAAGGGTAATTTACCACCCTGTGTCGTACATTTCACTTGCAAAAGCGGCAGTACTTCTTCAAAAAAATCCATCGGGCGGGTTGTTAAACTACCGTGGCCATCAATGGTAATCGGCAGCGACGATAACGCTGCAATAGGGGTAAACATCCGGATACCTAAACCTGATTCGCCGCAATTGATTTCATCATAAAACGGTTGTACCCCGTTGCTGGTAATTTCAAAATGTTCCGGCTCCCTTTTAATTTTAGCGCCCAGGTTTTCGGCTACTTCCAGTGCAGCCAGGCAATCATTGCTCAGGCCGGGATTGCGGATAATGCTTTTCCCTTTTGCCAGTAAAGCCGCTGCCACAGCGCGCTGCATAGCACTCTTGGAAGGGTTGGCTGTAACGGTTCCTTTAATGATCGCTGGTGATACAGTAACTTGCATATGTATATGTCTTCCGCCTTTTGTTGGTTAAAAAATTTATAACTCCTGGAGCAGCTCCCGCAGTTCCGTAATAGGTACAGCCATCGTAGTTGCTTTCCCTATTTCCTCCAGTAATACAAAATGTATTACGTCTTTTTCCCGCTTCTTGTCGAGTTTGAAGATGTCGAATACCGCCGTTTTATCGGAAGTAAATGCTACCGGCAGCTGGTAATTGCTGATCAGTCTGATGAGTCGCTGCGTCTGTTCTGCCGGGAACCCGATCAGTTTTTCTGAAAAACGGCTGGCAGCTACCATACCTATTGCCACGGCTTTACCATGTGCCATGTGCTCCAGTTTCTCCACCGCATGACCCAGTGTATGGCCGAAGTTCAGCCAGCGGCGCGGGCCATTTTCAAACTCATCTTCCAGTACCACTTTGGTTTTGGCAGCCACAGATTTTTCCACGAGATATTCCAGTACGGCTACATCACGCAACAGGGCTTTTTCTTTGTTGGCTTCGAGGAAATCAAACAGGGCTGCATCCATGATACAGGCGTATTTGATGATTTCCGCAAAACCGTTGTGCCATTCTTCATCCGGCATGGTCAGCGGCAACGTATAGTCAAAGAGGATGAACGATGGCTGACGGATGATGCCCAGCAGGTTTTTATGTTTGCCGTGGCTCACGCCATTTTTACCGCCAATGGAAGCATCCACCTGTGCCAGTAAAGTAGTAGGTACGAAACCAAAAGGAATCCCCCGCATATAGATAGCGGCGGCAAATCCGGCTACGTCGGTCAACATGCCGCCGCCAATACCTACCAGTGTTGTTTTACGGTCTGCTTCGTGCGCGGTTAACCCATCGATTATATTTTCGATGGTAGCCATGTTTTTCACTTCTTCTCCTGCCGGAACAATAATTTTTTTCCAGTCATGCAGGTGATGTCCGTGATGCCGTTCCACATTTTCATCTATGACCAGTACGGCCCTGTTCCTGTCTACGTGGTTGCCAAGTTGCAGCAGGCTTTCCCCTAAAAAATACTGGGTAGCCTGCTGTTGAAACCGGTGCGTTTGTATTAGCATTTAGCTGATCGCATTTAGCTTTTAGTAAACGCTTTTAATTTTACAATTATCGTTTAGCCGTTTCCGTTATTACAACAACTGAAAGATAAATAGTAAAGGATAAAAGCTATTTTTCTTCGTTCATGATCCTGTTCTGGCGGTTGATGGATTCCAGGTGTACCGCATCAAAATATTTCAGGATGAATTCTTTGGTCAGGCCCAGTTTTTCACCTTTAGCGATGTTGCGTTCCAGGATTTCGTTCCAACGGTTGGTTTGCAGGATGGTGATGTTATTTTCTTTTTTGTAGCTACCAATTTTCTCTGCAATTTTCATACGATTGCCGAGCAGCAGCATAATTTCATCATCTACCTGATTGATCTGCGCACGCAGTTTTTCCAGGGCAGAGTTGAAATCTTTTTTATCGGTATGTTCTCTTCTCCAAACAATACCATCCAGCAGTTCCGCCAGTTTTTCAGGGGTTACCTGTTGTTTGGCATCGCTCCAGGCATTATCCGGATCTACGTGTGTTTCAAGCATCAGTCCATCGTAATCCAGGTCAATGGCTTCCTGAGAAACTTCCTGTAGGATATCACGACGGCCGGAGATATGGCTTGGATCGCAGATCATTGGCAGTTCCGGCATACGGCGTTTCAGCTCAATAGCCAGGTGCCACATCGGCGCATTGCGGTATTGTGTATTACCATAGCTGGAGAAACCACGGTGGATTAATCCCACTTTGTTAATGCCTGCTTTTTGTATTCTTTCCACCGCACCGATCCAGAGTTCCAGATCAGGGTTGATAGGGTTTTTAATTAACACCGTTGTATCCACACCTTTCAGGGCATCTGCTACTTCCTGTACAGAGAAAGGGTTTACTGTAGTACGGGCTCCTACCCATAAAATATCTACACCGAAATGTAACGCGTCTTCCACCTGTTTCGCAGTAGCTACTTCCACAGCTAAAGGCAGACCGGTAATTTCGCGGGCTTTCTGTAACCAGGCGAGGCCTTTGGTACCAATACCTTCAAAAGAACCTGGACGGGTACGGGGTTTCCAGATACCGGCACGTAAAACATCTACTTTACCTGTTTTCTGTAATGCGAGGGCGGTAGCTAATACCTGTTCCTCCGTTTCAGCGCTGCAAGGGCCGGAGATGATCAGTGGCTTCTTATCAGAGGCAGGATCGGAGAACTTGGTTTGCGACAGTATTTCTTCCATTGTGTGTACCATAGTATTAAGTTAAGGAGATTGTTAGTATTAAGTGATTACTTCAGGATTTTCCTGATTTTATTTGATTTCTGTATTAATTTATAGAACGTGTCATAGTCTTCCAGTTCCAGCAGTGTTTTCATTTGCTGCAGCTGGTTGATATGTTCGTCCAGTACATCCAGTACATTGCTGCGGTTGTGTTTGAAGATAGGCACCCACATATCCGGCGAGCTTTTCGCCAGACGTACGGTAGATTCAAAACCACCACTGGCCAGTTCAAAGATGCGGCCTGTTTCTTTTTCTTTCTTCAGCACGGTTAATGCCAGTGCAAAAGAAGTGATGTGTGAGATGTGGGATACGTAAGCTGTATGCAGGTCATGTTCTTCCGCATTCATATATACGGTACGCATCTGCAGTTGGTCTACCATATTTTCCACTAACTCCAGGGCATCTTCATCACTGTTTTTAACGTCGCACAACACCATTGTTTTGTGTACAAACAGGTTGCGTACAGCAGCATCCGGACCGGAGTACTCGGTACCTGCCATGGGGTGAGCCGCTACAAAGCGGCCTCTGTTGGGATGGTCTTTAACCAGATCCAGTATTTCTGCCTTGGTGGAGCCTACATCCATGATGACTTGTCCGGGGCGGATGTTATCCATGATGCGGGGCAGGATCTGCAGCACGGCATCTACGGGTATTGCCAGCACCAGCAGGTCTGAACGTTCCATGGCTACATCCAGTGAGGCGCCTTCATCGATAATGTTCAGTTCCACGGCCCGTGCCAGGTGGGCGGCGTCAAGATCAACGCCGATTACCCGGGAGGCAGTTCCCTTTTCTTTCAGGGTAATAGCCAGCGAGCCGCCGATAAGGCCTGTTCCAATTATTGATACAATCATTTTAATGCTGTTTTGATCCGGTCTATTGCTTCCTGGAAAACCTTTTCATCCTGACAAAGGCTTACCCTGATATAGCCGTTACCGTTACTACCAAAAATACCTCCCGGGGTAATAAATACGCGGGCCTGTTGTAATACCTGATCTGCCAGCGTGTAGCCGGATTCATAGGTATCGGGGATACGTGCCCACATAAACATACCCACCTGGTTTTTATCATAGGTGCATTGCAGCAGGTCGAGCAGCTGATATACTTTTTCCCGCCGGGCGCGGTAAATGGTATTGAGGCTACTGTACCATTCGCTGCCCAGTTGCAGCGCTTTCACTGCCGCCAGCTGTACGGGCTGGAACATACCAGAGTCCATATTGCTTTTGAAACGCAGTACATCTGAAATCCATTCTGCTTTACCGACCATCATACCTACCCGCCAGCCGGCCATATTGCCCGATTTGCTCAGCGAGTTCAGTTCCAGTACCACGTCCTTTGCCCCTTCAAACTGCAACAAACTTTCCGGTTGTTCATTCAGGATGAAGCTATAAGGATTATCATGGCAGATGAGGATGTTATGTTGTCTGGCAAAAGCAATCAGCTTTTGTGCAAACTCCTTGTTCACCCTGGCGCCGGTGGGCATATGCGGATAGTTTACCCACATCAGTTTCACCCGGCTCAGGTCTGTTTGGGCCAATGCATCCAGATCGGGGAGCCATCCGTTGGCTTCTATCAGGTCGTAGCTGATTACCGTAGCGCCGCTCAGGTTTACCGCCGAACGATAGGTAGGGTATCCCGGGTTGGGAATGAGGGCGGCATCCCCTTCCTGCAGGTAGGTCATACAAATGTGCATGATCCCTTCTTTGGAACCTATCAGTGGCAGTACTTCCGTATCCGGGTTCAGGCTCACCTGGTAGTATTCGTGGTACCAGCTGGCCATGGCCTGGCGTAAAGCAGGAATACCTTTGTACCCCTGATAAGCGTGGGTATTGGGTAAAGCTGCCTGCTCCTGCAATGCAGCCACCACGGATGGGTGGGGCGGCAGGTCGGGGCTACCGATGCCCAGGCTGATCACCCGAACACCTGTTTGGTTCATTTCTTCTATTTCCCGCAATTTTTTGGA
Organism: Chitinophaga nivalis; assembly: GCF_025989125.1. Lineage (NCBI taxonomy): Bacteria > Pseudomonadati > Bacteroidota > Chitinophagia > Chitinophagales > Chitinophagaceae > Chitinophaga > Chitinophaga nivalis. The sequence goes on from NZ_JAPDNR010000001.1 coordinate 7,856,386, forward strand.
GAAGTAGTATTCTTCTGTACCCTGTAATCTTTTAGCTACCTGTATCTGCATAGTCCATCCGGATTTCTGAAACTGATTAATGTGTATTTCCTTTTTTGTAAATGCCTAACACTTTGAGGTGTTCGGTCAATGGCAATATTTCACCTAACCCCTTTTCAAAGTGGGCGGGGTTGTCAAATTCCATGTCGGCGTGGAAGTAGTAGTTCCATTCTTTTGCCGGGATAGGAAAAGATTGCAGCTTGGATAGGTTAATTCCGGCGTCTGCAATTTTTGTAAGTACTTTCGCAAGGCTTCCGCGATCATGACTGGTTTGAAAATAAACCGATGCTTTGTTCGCGTCCGGTGGGGTAGTTACACTGTTACGGGAAACTGCCAGAAACCGGGTATAATTATTCTTATTCGTGTGAATATTGGGAGCGATGATCTCCAACTCAAAGATATCTGCTGCCAGTTTACCTGCAATAGCAGCGGTAGTTTTCAGTTTTTTCTGACGTACATGCCTGGCACTCAATGCAGTATCCTCTGTTTCAACCAGTTTAATATGCGGATACTTTTCTAGAAAGTCCATGCACTGTAACAAAGCCATCGGGTGCGAATGCACTTCTCTGATATCTTCCATAGATTGACCGGGTAATGTCATCAGATGCTGGTTAATCTGCAGGTAAATTTCACCGGTAATATGGAGTCCTGAATTTTTTATCAGGGTGTAGTTGGGTAAAATGCTGCCGGCAATAGAGTTTTCGATAGCCATGATACCTGCATCCACATCGGGTTGATGTTTCACTTTGCGGATCAGCTCAGCAAAGGAGGCGCAGGATTCCACTTCCGTTTGTTTACCGAAAAATTCCTGGGCAGCCACCTGGTGAAAACATCCTTCAAACCCTTGTATTGCAATTTTCATGTGTAATTGATTATTTTTTTGTTTTTAGTTGCTACAGCAACTAGCTATTTAAAACAGAAAGGGTCCCGTGAATGGGACCCTTTGCGCTGTACTTTATATTTAAAGTTATTTTATTGCAAACGAGTCCCTGGCTTCTTCGCATAAAAGAAGTAAGAGAAGTAATAAAAAAAGTAACGGTTCTTGTTAACTGGTGACATCATCTTTGTGTTGTTATTATCAAAAAGGCCTCCCGGATCACCGGAAGGCCTTTTTGTAGTTTCTTTTATATTTTATACTGACAAACGACCTTCCTATTCCTGGTACCAGAAATAATAAAAGCTAAAAAATCCAAAAGTCGCTTGTTGTATCATAATCTTATTTGTGTGGCATTTTTTAATGCTAAACAAAAGTACGGCACGATTTTAATTATCCAATACCCTAAGAGGAAAAATATGATAATTTTAAAAAACAGGTACCATTATTGGAAAAAATTTAAAAAACATTTTTGAGAGCGTGATACCATATAAAAACGGCCCCGATCTTGTTTGGACGGAAACTGGCATAAAAAAACCGTTCAGGCTAAGCCCAAACGGTTATTTATAAAACCTAAAAGGTTAAAAATTAGTGTTTTACAGCAGAATCAACTTTAGCAGCAGCGTGAGAAGCAGCAGAATCCAGTGCTACGTGAGCAGAATCAGCAACTGCATTCACAGTAGAATCAACTTTAGCAACAGTTGAATCGATAGCGTTACCAGCAGCATTTACAGTTGAATCAACAGCAGATTTGTTTTCGCCACCACCGCAAGCAACTGCGAACAGACCAAAAGAAAGTGCCAGGAAACCGATTTTAATTACGTTCTTCATCGTACAATAGTTTTAAGTTGTTTTTTGAATGATTTAACCTTTATACCCGGGTCACCCAAAAGGTAACCCAAGATTTGAAAAAAATTTTTTTTCGGTACTTTGGGTTACCAAAGGCCTAATAACCGTATTAAGAGTGAAGCAAAATCAAGACATAGAAAAAGACAGGGAGTTATTGCTGGGATTGGCAAAAAGTGATGATAAATCATTGGAAATCATTTATTCAGAACATTTTCCAATGGTTTTAAGGATGATTCTGCAGCACAATGGCTCGGAAGATGACGCCAAAGATATTTTCCAGGAAGCCATTATAGTACTGTATGAAAAGGTGAGCAAAAGTGATTTTACTTTAAGCAGCAGGCTCAAAACCTTTCTTTATTCGGTTTGCCGCCATCTCTGGTTAAAAAAGATACAACGCACTTACGGCATGTATGCTTTATCACCCGAAATGGAAGAAGTGATACCCGCTGCAGAAGAACTGGAAGAACATACCACCAGGGATCAGCAGTTCCGGATAATGGAAGGCGCCATGAGCAGTATGGGCGAACCTTGTAAAACAATACTGGAAGATTATTATCTGCATAAAAAATCTATGCAGGAAATAGCAGTAAAGTTCGGCTATACCAATGCTGAAAATGCCAAAAATCAGAAATACAAATGTCTGATGCGGCTAAAGAAATTATTTTTTGAGCAATATAATACATCACTATAAGCAGCAAGCGGCCATGAAAGAAGATATGATCTTATTAAGTGAAATTGAACGTTACCTGGAAGGGGAAATGAGCGGGCAGGAAAAAGCTGCATTCGAAGCATTACGTCAAAGTAACCCGCTGATCAATCAGCAGGTAGAAGAACATCAGTTTTTATTACAGCAACTGCAGTCATACGGTGACAGACAAAACCTGCAGGCCAAAATGGATCAGCTGCACCAGCAACTCGATATGCCTACCCTTCGCAAACAAGCGCAGGACGCTACACTCGCTGCCAAAAGATTATCCATCCGCCGCAGAACCATTACCAACCTGGCTGCTGCCGCCTGTATCGCACTCGTTACCTCGCTGTCTACCATCGCGGTATTACAGAATGCGGCCCGCAACAAATCTACTGCACAATATGAAGATGTAAGAAGGGTCCTGAATAATATTCAACGTTCCCAGACTGCCATCATCAACGATATTAACCGTAAAAACAGAGCACCGGTAAACCCGGGCACCTACGGCGGAACCGGTTTTGCCGTTTCCGGCAACGGGTATATTGTTACCAACTACCACGTCATTTCCGGTGCCGACTCTGTATACGTACAGAATAATAAAGGAGAAGCATTTAAAGCCATCAGTGTATTTGAAGATATTTCCAGTGACCTGGCCGTATTGAAAATCGCGGATTCCTCTTTCAAAGGCCAACCTTTACCTTATGCGCTGAAACCGCAAAACGCCGGACTGGGTGAAGAAGTATTCACCATGGGATTCCCCCGGGATGAAATTGTCTATGGCAAAGGTTACATCAGTGCTAAAACCGGCTTCAACGGCGATACCACGGCCTACCAGGTATCTATTCCGGTAAATCCCGGCAACAGCGGCGCACCGCTGCTGGATAACAAAGGCGATGTAATAGGTATCGTTACCGGCAAACAAACCACTTCTGATGGTATAGCCTTCGCCGTTAAATCAGCACACCTGAAAAGATTGCTGGAAGAAATGCCTAAAAGCAAACAAACCAGAAAAGACTGGAACCACAAAAGCCACCTGGAAGGTTTGAGCAGAATGGATCAGATCAAAAAACTCGAAGAGTTTGTTTATATGGTGAAAGTGTATAACTAAGTTATACCTCACCCCTATCTACCTTTTTAAAAAACAAAGAGCGGAAAAAAGCAATACGGCTTGTTGCTTTTATATCCGCTCTTCTTTTTTTTCCTTTAGTTTATTATTTCTTGCCAGACCAGGCTTTGTAACGATCCGTGATCCAATAGATCAGGTCATTATTCGGAATCGTCCGCATGAGGTTATAATCCGGATAATTATCCCGCATAAAATGTTGCAGGGAGTCGCCTGCCAGCCCGGTTACCTGATGCACCAACACCGGTGTAAAACGGGAATCAATATACTTCTCTCTCTCCATCTGCTCATAATTCTTCTTAAACTGCCGTTTCTGTTTTTCTTTCTTGGAGAAACGCGTAATAGGACTAAATACAACACCCGCTCCTACCGGTGTATTATCTCCTGCCAGATGGGTATCCGGCAGATCCAGGATATAACCGTATTGTTTGCGGCGTTCTATAGAGTCGATCTGATAAGGTGTATACTGCGTTGTAATTTCCACGCCTTTCAGGAATTTACCAGCCGGCACCATCACCATATTCCGGGTAAGGGTACCCGTTGTGAGCGTTACTACCAGCGTATCCGGATGGTACCCCACGAAAGTAAATACCAGCTTGTCATTACGGGAAGCTGATATTTTATAGAAACCGCCCTGATCAGACAAAGATCGCTTGCCATTAGTGATATTACTCACGGTAGCGTAAGGCAGCACCAGCTTATTACTGTCAGAAATCATCCCTGTAACAGTTACCTGTGCCTGCAACAACTGTACGGTCGCCAGACAAAAAAAACTTCCCAATGCGATAACACGCGCTAAAAAATTCATAGAATCCTTTTAAGTTAAATCCTTACTATCCTTCCTCTTCTGAACAAACACCTCAGCATAGACATTGTTCATCTCCTTACGCAACACAAATTAAAGAAAAGCTGATGGTGTTAAAAAGAAAAAATCCTTCCGCCTGCCGGCAAAAGGATCTTTCTTTTATTTCCGTACCTCAGCACGCTTTACTACTAAGGTATAGTGATCATCTTTCTTTAGTGATGTATCCGGCTTACAAGACAATACGAATACGGGCATCAAATACCTTGTTTTCGCCAGCTGCCAGCTGTACCAGCCCCAGTCCGTTATTAAATGCGTCCGGCGCACCACTCAGGTTTTCTATCGCAATACTGTTGCGGTGTGGCGGAATATAGATCTGTAATACCGGGTAATGGGCGCCCGGATAAAATTCTATCCGGATATTTTTTACCGGGTCCAGCAAAGTAGCCATTGGCTGTGCTTTTGCGAAGTCCAGCATAAAAGAGTTATCCAGCTCCACCCCTGCCAGCTTTTTGCCTGCTGTAAAAGCAGTGTAGGGCAACAACTTGCCGGTGGGTATCAGTTGTTCATCAAATTCCACCATTTCATTGGAGGCAAAAGTAAGCTCCAGCTCATCTACCGGTGTACCAGTGGAAAAATAAGGATGCCAGCCGTCCATCACCGGAATAGTGGCCGCACTGCGGTTGGTGATGGTAGTACTTACCTGCAGTTCCAGCTGATGGTATAAAGTATAAGTGACCTCACAATCATAGCTGAAAGGATAACCTGCATCTGCCTGTTCATAGCGATAAGACATGGTCACTGTCGCTTTTTCCTCATCGGCGTGTTGTGCGGTAACTGTGAAATCTGCATCGTACAGGAAGCCATGGAGGGCTTTTCCCGGCGCTATTGTATTTTCTATCTGGTAGGATTGTCCATCCCAGGTATAAGTAGCATTCCTGATGCGGCAGGCAAAAGGACTGAGTTTTACATTTTTAAAACTGTCCCGGATGTTTTCCTGTAAGTCCTGCTCATTGGTATAGCTATCCAGCAGGTTCAGTGTTGCGCCGTGATGTTTTACTTTAAAAGCATGCAGCAGGGCGCCATGTGCCGGTAAAATTTCTACCCTGGTATCACTTTGTGGATCAACGAGTGCGAGTATATCCAATCCTGCTTCCCGGAAGTTATGTATCTCAAATTTCATTGTTCAGATTTTTCGTTGGAACAAAATAGAAAAATTAAGGGAGAATTACATCTGCCCCTGATGATTTAATTACGTGTAAACGGTTATCCCTGCTTATATACAGGTATTGATAAGATTTTCCAGCCATTCCTGTTTTCCACTGATCTGTGCCGGCGCACCTCCTGCTGCGGCAATGGCATGCAGGTCTTCCAGCGTGAGTCCACCGGTTTCAAATGCTTGTCCGGCACCGGTATCAAAAGAAGCATACCGGTTCTTACGGTATTGCCTGTACGCTGTTTGGGTCAGTACTTTTTCTGCTATCACGGCTGCCCGTGCAAAAGCATCGATGCCACCGATATGGGCATGAAAAAGATCTTCCAGGTCTGTAGAATTCCGACGGGTTTTAGCATCGAAGTTGACGCCGCCCCCCGCAAAGCCGCCGGCTTCCAGTATCACCAGCATGCTTTCTGTCAGGTCATTCAGGTGCATGGGAAACTGATCCGTATCCCAGCCATTCTGGTTATCGCCGCGATTGGCGTCGATGCTGCCCAGCATGCCGGCATCTGCGGCTACCTGTAATTCATGTTGAAAAGTATGTCCGGCCAGGGTGGCGTGATTGACTTCAATATTAAGTTTAAAATCCTGATCCAGTCCGTAGTAACGCAGGAATCCAATGACGGTGGCGCTATCGTAATCGTACTGGTGTTTGGTGGGTTCACAGGGTTTAGGCTCAATAAAAAATGTGCCTTTGAATCCCTGTTTACGGGCATAATCGCGGGCCATTGTCAGGAAGCGGGCCAGGTGTTCCTGTTCCCGTTTCATCTGGGTATTCAGCAAAGTCATATATCCTTCGCGGCCACCCCAGAACACATAGTTTTCGCCACCGAGTGCGATGGTAGCATCCAGGGCTGTTTTTACCTGTGCGCCGGCATAAGCCACCACAGCGAAATCCGGATTGGTAGCAGCGCCATTCATATAACGCGGATGGCTGAATACATTGGCGGTGCCCCACAACAGCTTTACCCCACTGGCTTGTTGTTTCTGCTGAGCATAGGTGACTATCTCCTGCATACGGCTTTCATAGGCAGCTACGCCGTTACCTTCTTCCACCAGATCGATATCATGAAAACAATAATAAGGAAGGCCTAGTTTGGTAATAAACTCAAAGGCGGCATCCATTTTATCTTTGGCACATTGTATCGCGTCGGTAGCCGTCAGCCAGGGGAAGTTTTTGGTACCCGGTCCGAAAGGATCTCCACCAGTGCCACAGAAGGTATGCCAGTAAGATACTGCAAAGCGGAACCAGTCTTTCATGGACCTGCCGGCAATCAGGCGATTTTCATCATACCACCGGTAGGCCAACGGATTATCCGACTGTGGACCTTCATAACGTATTTTACCAATCCCTTTAAAATATTCGTGGTTGCCCAATGTAATACTCATAACAAAGTGGTTTAAAACGATCGTAGTGTCTTTTCCGTTAGTCGGGCAGGGCGGACAGTCTTTGCAGCCAGTTCCCGTAAATATCGCGGTACTGCGCCTGCAACGCGGCTACCGGTTCTACTACCGCTTTCCGGTGCATACCCCGGAAAGCCTGTTCCGGCGTGATATTCCCGGCGCCGATAGCAGCGCCCCGGGCGGCGCCCTGCGCACCGTCTGTATTAAATAATTCAATGCTTACGCCAGTTGTATTGGCAAATACTTCACAGAATAAAGGACTCAAAAACATATTGGCATGACCTGCCCGTACGCGGTGTATATCCAATCCCATTTCCCGCATGATCCCCATTCCATAATGTAGTCCGAAGGCGATGCCTTCCTGTACAGCTCTTAACAGGTGCGCACGGTTATGCCGGTTGAAATCCAATCCACTCACGGTAGCGCCTATACTTTTATTGCCCAGTATCCGTTCGGCGCCGTTGCCAAACGGAAACAGCTGTATGCCGCCGGCACCGGGCGGTGCAGCCGCAGCGATGTCATTCATAGCCGGATAGGTAACATCTCCCAGTATATTTTTAAGCCAGCTGTTGGCAATACCCGTTCCGTTCAAACACATCAGCACACCATTGCGGGTATGTGTGATGTCATTATTTACATGTACAAAAGTATTGACCCGGCTTTGCGGGTCGGTGGTATTTTTATCATGTACCGCATATACCACTCCGGAAGTGCCGGCGGTAGCTGCTGCCTCTCCGGGCTGCATTACCTGCAGGGAGAAGGCATTGTTGGGCTGATCGCCGGCCCGGTAGGTAACCGGTGTGCCGGGAGCCAGTCCCAGTGCGGCGGCAGCCGTTGCGGTAACATATCCCTGTATCCCAAACGTAGGCACGATGGGGGATAACAGTTGTTCATCTATCTGAAAATAATGCAGTAAGGGATGTGCTACCTGCTGATGCAGATAGTCCCAGCAGATGCCTTCTGACAAACCGGATACCGTGGTGGTGGCCTCTCCGGTAAGTTTCATGGCAATAAAATCACCGGGTAACATGACCCGGTGAATACGTTCATAAATAGGTGGTTCATTTTCCTGCACCCAGCGCAGCTTTGCTGCGGTGAAGTTGCCGGGTGCATTCAGCAGATGTGATAAACAGTAGTCGGCGCCCAATGCCTGCAAGGCTTGTTCGCCAGTGTTTACCGCCCGGCTGTCGCACCAGATAATGGCCGGGCGCAGCACCTGTTGCTGATGGTCTACACATACCAGACCATGCATCTGATAAGCGATGCCGATGCCTTTTACCTGTGCAGGATCAAACGGGTATTGCTGCTGCAACAGCCGGGTGGCGTGTATGACTTCCTGCCACCAGCTTTCCGGCTCCTGTTCTGCCCATCCGGGTTGTTGTACCTGTATGGGCATTTCGCGTTCCGGGCTGGTGGCAGCGGCTATGCAGCTACCGGTATCCGCCTGCAGCAGGGCTGCTTTGATAGCAGAAGAACCAATATCATAACCGATGAAATACATACAAAACTATTACGTTTTAAAAAATCTGGCTGGTAATCGGTTACCAGAAAACAGTATATAATGCAATCAGTATTCCTGTGATCAGCAAGGCGCCTACGGTAAAGCCCAGGTTGGGTTTAAACATACTGCTGTCGATGGCCAGGCCTTTCGGATTGTTAATACTTTTCTTATCTGCCAGCGAGATGATCACCATGCCGATAACACAGATGACAAACACCACGCCCATCCGGTCGATGAATGCCATTTCCCACAAACCGCTATCCGGGTTTAAAGCTGCAAAGCCAATCTGGCTCAATGGTTCCAGGTTTACCCATCCTGGCATAAATTTCAGGAGGAATGACAGCAACAAACCACCGATCATACCAAAGAGTGCTGCACTGGAAGTCGTGCGTTTCCAGAAAAAGCCCATGGTAAACATGGCGAATACACCAGGAGAAACAAAGCCGGTATATTCCTGGATGAACTGAAAACCACCTTTTTTATCGATGCCAAGGAAGTTGGAAATAACAATCGCTATGATCATCGTCACAATCACTACGGTACGGCCTACGCCTACCACCTTTTTCTCATCGGCATCTTTGTTATAAATTTTCTTGTAGATATCCAGGGAGAAAATAGTGGAAATACTATTGGCTTTACCGGCTAATGAGGCTACTACCGCTGCGGTGAGCGCCGCAAAAGCCAGACCCTTCAGTCCTGACGGCAAGAGATTCAGTAATACGGGATAGGCGTTATCCGGATTCAGGCTGCCATCTTTCAGCATTTCCTGGTGGTATAATCCTTCCTTGTGCAGTACATAGGCAGCAATCCCGGGTAATACTACGATCACAGGCATCAGCAATTTCAGGAATCCGGCAAACAGCAAGCCGCTGCGCGCTGTCTTCAGATCCGCTCCCAGCGCACGTTGCGTGATGTATTGGTTACATCCCCAGTAGTTGAGGTTTACAATCCACATACCGCCAATCAGTACACTTAGTCCCGGCAGGTCCAGGTATTTCGGATTATCGCGCTGCAGGATCATATGAAAGTGATCACTGGCATGTTCTGTCAGCAGCTTAAAGCCTTGTGCCACGCCACTGCCGCCAAAATGTTTGGATACCAGGCCGAGGGCCAGGTAAGTAGTGGCCAATCCGCCGAGGATGAGGAAAAACACCTGGATCACATCTGTATACCCGATTACCTTCATCCCCCCCAGTGTAATCAGGATGGCCAAAAAGGCCAGTGCGACCATACACACGTAGAAGTTAATACCGGAGATGGTGGTGATGGCCAACGCCCCGAGATACAGGATGGAAGTGAGGTTTACCACCACATATAACAGCAGCCAGAAAACCGCCATGATGGTACTCACCGTTTGATTATACCTGCGTTCCAGAAACTGGGGCATGGTATAGATCTTATTTTTTAAATAGATAGGGAGGAAAAAGATCGCTACTACAATCAGGGTGGCTGCCGCCATCCATTCATAAGTAGAAATGGCAAGACCTATATTAAAGCCACTGCCGGACATCCCGATAAACTGTTCTGCCGAGATATTGGATGCGATCAATGACGCACCAATAGCCCACCAGGTCAGCGAACCTTCCGCGAGGAAGAAGTCTTTGGAATCGGTCGTTGCCTTCTTCTTCCGGTTATAGATGTAGTAACCGTAACCGGCTACAATTACAAAATATACCAGGAATACCAGGTAGTCAAAATAGTGTAAGGAGTTTGGTTGCATAACGTTGAAACGTGTTGATATAAAAATTTTGGCGAATCAATATAGTGAATAAATGTATAAAATACGCTTACAATTTTTTCAAACCGGAAAAAACATCTCCCATTAGCCTTATACCACCCGCTTACCGGATGTCCGTTATAAAACGTTACTACCTCCTGACTATTGTATACCCAGCTGCTGCGCCACCTGTACTACGGCCCCTTTGGCGGGTTGCACCACCACAGATTTTCCTTTATACGTGACCGTTACCGGCTCCCCGGTGAAGGACCTGATGGCCGCCCGGGTCAGCCGGTTATTTTTCCAGGCAATATCTACTTCAAAGCCCCCGCGCGCCCGGATACCCTTTATAGCTCCCTCCTGCCAGGCTGCCGGCAGTGCAGGCAGTAATTCAATGCCTTCCCGGCCGCTTTGCAGCAACGCTTCTGTTATCCCGGCGGCACTGCCGAAATTACCATCTATCTGAAAGGGCGGGTGGTCATCAAATAAATTGGTATAGATAGATTTCCGAAAGAGGGCCTGTATATTTTCAAATACTTTTTCCCCATCTTTCAGGCGGGCATAGAAATTAATGATCCAGGCGCGGCTCCAGCCGGTATGTCCGCCGCCGTGGGCTAAACGATAGGCCAGGGTGGCGCGGGCGCCGGCAAATAATGCCGGTGTAGCCGCATTAATACCAGTACCCGGATACAGGCTAAAGAGGTGCGATATATGCCGGTGCCCCGGATCTTCTTCTTCATAAGGCTTTATCCATTCCAGGATACGGCCATCCTTACCCAGGCGGGTAGGCGGCAGCTGTGCCATCACCTGCTGCATACTGTCGGCAAAAGCCACATCTTTTTTCAGTATATGCGCTGCCGTTATATAGCGTTCCAGAAATTCCCGGATGATCTGGTTATCCATCGTGGGGCCATAGGTGAGCGATTGCGCTTCACCCGTGGCCGGGTCTTTATACCAGTTCTCCGGTGAATAGGCCGGCGCGGTTACCAGGTATCCTTCGGGTCCTTTTACCAGAAAATCTTTGATAAAGAGGGCATGTTCATGCATGATGGGGTAGGCAGTATCTGCCAGATAACGACGGTTGCGCGTAAAATCATAGTGATCCCACAGGTGCATACACATCCAGGCGCTGGCCATGGGGAAGGTACCATAATACATCTGGTTCTGCAGGCCTGTTTTACCGAAAGCATCGGTGGCATGGTGCATTACCCAGCCCCGGGCGCCATACATTTTGCGGGCAGTGATACGCCCCTGCTCCCGGATGCGGCTCATAAAAGCACTCAGTGGCGCCACGGTTTCCGGCAGGTTGCCTGATTCCGCCTGCCAGTAATTCATCTGCAGGTTAATGTTGGTATGGAAATCAGATTCCCAGGGGGCATTGATATGATTGTTCCAGATGCCCTGCAGATTGGCAGGCAATACACCCGGCCGCCGGGAACTGCCCAGCAGCAGGTAACGGCCATACTGGAACAGCAACATGGTCAGGTGAGCATCGTAGGCGCCTTGTTTTACGGCAGCCAGTCTTGCATCAGTAGGTTTGTCTGTAGTGGTATCTGCCAGAGAGAAAGTAACCCGGTTCATGAAAGCACTGTGGTCTTTGATATGGGCTGCTTTCAGCTGGTCGTAACGGAGTTGGCTATACTTTTTTATGGCCTGCTGCAATACAGCTACCGGCGATACGAGTTCATCCAGTGAGAGCTTTGGCGCATTGTAGTTGGTAGCCCCGTCAATAAACAGTACCAGCTCATCTGCAGCGGTTACCACCAGGCTATCGCCGGATGCCTGTAAGCGGCCGCCTTGTTGCTGCACCGTCACCACACCCGCGAAACGCATATGTTTACCTACCGGACCCCGGTTTTCTTTTTCCTGCATATCCTGGATTTGTCCCTGCAGTAATAATTTATTGCCCTCCCACACGGTGGTAGTCGCATCTTTATAACGAACCAGGGTATCTTTTGTATCCGGACGATCCAGGTATAACACGGCCTGCAGCCTGCGCGGCTTATCAGCTTTTACTTTCACGACGATCACATTGGCCGGCGCTGAGGCAAATACTTCCTGGGTATAGGTAACCCCGTCAGTGGTAAAACGACTCACCGCCACACCTGTTGTCAGGTCCAGCTCCCGTTTATAGGCACTGATAGGGCGATCGCCATAACGTATATGCAGGTTCATGAGGGTCTGATAGGACCGGAAGCGGGCAGCCAGCTGATCGCTGTTTTCCGCATTTACTGCCACCATATTGGGGGTGGCCAGTTGCTGGGCTGCAGCCGGTTTGCCGGCAAACAAAAGACTTCTGACACTATCCAATACCCGCAGACTGTTCGGATTGGCGTCGTTGTATGGGGTACCGCCCCACAGGGTTTGTTCATTTATCTGGATGATCTCTGCCTGCGGATGTCCGTACACCATGGCGCCCAGGCGGCCATTACCTACGGGCAAGGCTTCCATCCACTTTGCAGCGGGCGCAGTATACCATAATTTCAACGGAGCAGGAAGCTGGGCAGCAGCTCCCCATGACAGCAGCGATAGCAGCAGGACATGCAGTGTATGTTTCATAACGGGAATGATCAGCCCTAAATATACGCAACAGATATCCGGTTCACAAGGGGGGCTATAAGATAATATCAATATTCAACGCAATGCTATCAGTATTTATGCTTCAGTAGCCATCACGGCGAGTTTCTCTCCGATCATGGAGCCAATGGCAACGCCCATACCTCCCATCCGTACACCCAATATAATATTATCGGTGTACGCACGTACGATCGGTTTTTTGGTAGGACCAAACGCCATGATACCTGTCCACCGGCTTTCGATGGTAAAAGGCTGGTCCGGCAGGATCAGGGTCCTTAATAATGTTTCCAATTCGTGCTGGATGCGGTCATTGAAGACAAAATCTACCGACGTTTCGCCGGCAAAGTCCAGCTGACGCCCGCCTCCCAGCAATACGCGGCCATCCACTTCCCGGAAATAGTAATACCCTTCTTCCAGATGAAAGATGCCTTTAAACCGTAAGTCCTTCACCGGAGCAGTAATCAGCACCTGTCCCCTGCCCGGTATCACTTCTTCCGTGGGCAGCAGCTGCCGGGTAAAAGCGTTGGTACATACCAGTAGTTTACGACAGGTGAAGATGATATCTTCTTTGAGCAGCTGATGAGGTACTACCACGTTAACGACTGTATGAAAATCTTCTATATGGGTGACCGGGCAACCGGTTTTGATTTCCACTCCGCTGGCAATGGCTTTATCGATCAGGGTGCGTAACATTTTTCCGGTATGCAGCTCCCCTTCAAAATGGTTGCGGATAAGGGCCTTTACCTGTTTGCCGGCAAAGCCGAACGTATTTATTTTTTCATTGGCCAAACTAAATGCCGGCTGTTCGTCAAAGAGATCCCCCAGCGTACGGTTCACCGCCTCCAGCTCGTTGAGTGCCCATTCCTCGTGCACTCCTATCAGCTCATAGCTTCCATTTTCACGATATCCGATCCGGTCATCTCCCAAACGATTCCGCAACAACCGTAACCCGGCCATACGCATGGCTACCAGGTTCAACACTTCTTCTGTCGACATCGTTTGCAGATCGGCCAGTATTTCCGTGAGGCTGCCGATGCAGGCAAAGCCGGCATTTTTGGAACTGGCGCCGGTAGGCAACACCTCTCTTTCCAATACCAGCACGCGTGCACGCGGTTCTCTTTCTTTCAGGCTGATAGCTGTGGATAATCCTACGATACCACTTCCTATAATGATATAGTCATATTGTAATAGACTTTGTTGTTCCCAGTAGCTAAGCATGTTGCAGATTTATAGATGACAGATTTATACCGTTCCTACTGAACCTCCGTCTACCCTGAATACGCCGCCGGTGATAAAACCAGCCTGTGCGCCTGCCAGGAACACCACGATTCCGGCGGTTTCTTCCGGTAATCCCGGCCGGCCCAATACCTGATTCGGACGGTTTTCTTTCAGGAATTGCTTTGCCGCCTCCGCTACGGTGAGCTGCTTTTCTTTGGCTATTCCTTCCAGCAAATCATCTACCAGCGGTGTTTTGATAAATGCCGGTGATACGGTATTTACCAGGATGTTATCCTTGCCCCAGGCTTTGGATAAGGTTTTACTATAGTTATTCAACGCCGCTTTGGTAGCGTTGTAATGTACCATCATCGGGTCTGGCTGCTCCGCATTTTCTGAGGAGATGTTGATGATTCTGCCGCCTCCCTGTTGTTGCATATAGGGAATGACCAGGTTTGTCAGCGCCACCACGCCAAATACATTCACTTCAAAGATCCAGCGCCACTGTGCCACCGTAATGGTATCCACAGGCCCAAAGGTATCGATGATGCCTGCGTTGTTCACCAGTATATCTATACGACCAAACTCCTGTATGGTAGCCGTTACCAGCTGTTGCAGGTCTGTTTCTTTTGTCATGTCTGCTACTACCGCCAATACTTTTCCGCCTGCTTCCCGCATCTTCGCCGCCGTTGCTTCCACTTCTGCCGCATTACGCGCCGTTATCACCACGGCTGCCCCTTCCTGCCATAATGCGGAGGCAATCGCTTCACCGATGCCTTTGCTGCCACCGGTTACAATGGCTACCTTTCCCTTTAATCCTGATTCCATATACCGTTTAATTTAATCCTGAATGATTCCCTAATGTAGGGAAATTCCTGCTTACGGATCAATCGCACAAATTACGTAGCTTCGGAACAAAATATTTACACCATGATTGCAACCAAGGCTTATGCAGCACAAAATGCCACCACTCCCCTGGGACCCTGGAATTTTGAAAGAAGGGAAGTAGGTCCGCATGATGTGCAAATAGACATTCTATACTGTGGGGTATGTCACTCCGATTTACATCAGGTAAGGAATGAATGGAAAGACTCTATCTACCCGATGGTACCCGGTCACGAAATTGTAGGCCGTGTCACCAAAGTAGGAGCGCATGTAACCCGTTTCAAGGTGGGCGACCTGGCTGGTATTGGTTGTTTTGTAGACTCCTGCCGGGAATGTGATCCCTGCAAAGCCGGAGAAGAACAATACTGTGTACCTGGTAACGCCGGCACTTACAACAGCTATGAAATGGATCGTAAGACACTGACCTATGGTGGTTATTCCACTGACATTGTCACCGACGAAAAATACACGCTGAAGATATCCGACAAATTGCCGCTGGAAGGGGTTGCGCCGCTGTTGTGTGCCGGTATTACTACTTTCTCTCCGCTGCGTCACTGGAAGGTAGGTAAAGGCCATAAAGTAGCCGTACTGGGACTGGGCGGACTGGGTCATATGGCCGTAAAACTGGCCGCCTCTTTTGGTGCAGAAGTAACGATGTTAAGTACGTCTCCTTCCAAGGAGGCCGATGCCAGAAGACTGGGGGCGCATCATTTTGCCCTGATCAACGACAAGGCGAAGCTGAAAGAATTGCGTGGCCGTTTCGACTTTATCATCAACACGGTTTCTGCTCCACACGAATACAGCACCTTCCTGAACCTGCTCAACCTGGATGGTACCATGATTTGCCTGGGGGCACCACCGGTGCCTTCTGCCGTACCTGCATTCAATCTCATTACAGGTCGCCGGAGTATTGCCGGTTCATTGATCGGCGGTATCCGTGAAACACAGGAAATGCTGGACTACTGCGCGGAGCACAACATTGTCAGCGATGTGGAAGTTATCAACATCCAGGATATTAACGACGCCTATGAACGCATGTTAAAAGGCGATGTGAAATACCGGTTTGTGATAGATATTGCCAGCCTGAAGAAAAGCTAGGTACATCTCTTTTATAAAAAAAAGCAACAGCGATATGCTGTTGCTTTTTTATGTTCCTGTTACAAAGGAAGCTTATACCAGGTAACCAAAGAGATTATCATCTTTATTCAGTTCTGTATAATGGAAATTGTATTTGCGGAAATTCTCAATCAGTTTATCATAATCTTCCCGGAATTTCAATTCTATTCCCACCAGTGCCGGACCTGTTTCTTTATTATGTTTCTGAATATATTCAAACCGGGTGATATCGTCGTTGGGCCCCAGAATATGGTTAACGAATTCCCGCAGGGCACCCGGCCGCTGTGCAAAGCGTACAATGAAATAATGTTTCAATCCTTCGTATAGCAGTGACCGTTCTTTGATCTCCTGCATGCGATCAATATCGTTGTTGCTGCCGCTGATCACACACACCACTTTCTTTCCCCTGATTTCATCTGCAAAATCGTCGAGTGCCGCAATCGATAAAGCACCGGCCGGCTCTACAACGATGGCATCTTCGTTATATAATTTCAGGATCGTGGAACACACCTTCCCTTCCGGTACGAGATGCATTTTATCCAGTACTTCCCGGCATATTTCGTAGTTGAGGGTGCCCACTCTTTTTACCGCTGCGCCATCTACAAACCGTTCTATTTCGTTCAGGGTAACAGGGCCGCCGCTGTCCAGTGCGCGCGACATAGAAGGCGCGCCTTCCGGCTCGATGCCGATTACTTTTGTTTTAGGGCTGTAAGTTCTGAAATAGGTACCGGTACCGGCTGCGAGACCACCGCCACCTACCGGCACAAACAGGTAATCAATACCTGACTGATCTTCCAGTATTTCTACCGCTACGGTTCCCTGCCCTTCAATAATTTTAGTGTTGTCAAACGGTGGAATAAAAGTCATCCCGCTTGTGATGGTAAATGCCTGTGCTTCTGCAGCACAGTCATCGAATGTATCTCCAACAAGGCGGATTTCAATATGATCGCCGCCGAACATACTCACCTGATTTACTTTCTGTTTAGGCGTAATAATCGGCATAAATACCACGCCTTTAATATTCATGGCTTTACAGGCATAGGCAAAGCCCTGTGCATGGTTACCTGCACTGGCGCAGGTTACGCCTTTCTGTAATACGGCTGCAGGCAGGCTGCTGATCAGGTTATAGGCGCCCCTTAGTTTATAGGAGCGTACAATCTGCATATCTTCCCGTTTCAGGAACACATCACAATGATAGCGCCGGGATAGCGTAGCGCTATAGGTAAGCGGGGTGCGTATCACCACCGGCTTCAGTTTCACAGCTGCATCCAGGATGTTCAGGGAGCTGACTTCTGTTATATTGGGAGACATATCTGATTTTTTGCATTACGAACCGAACACTCAGCACTACGCCTTTCCCAGAAGATCTATATGGCGATGATCGACCCTGATTTTCCGGGAAAGGCGTAATGCTTGATTTATTATTCGTAATCTATTTGTTACGCATTAGGGCGCAGCTTACGTACAGCCGCACCAGCCTGCCACATTTCGCTTTCGCGGAGTTCTTTCAGTTCTTCGTTCAGTTTCTCGCGGTAATCAGCGGTACTGTTGGAAGCAATAGAACGCGCGGCTTCTTTACCGGTAGCTACGCTGTTGTACAGTTCATCAAATACCGGTTGTGTAGCGTCTCTGAATTTTTTCCACCAGTCGAGTGCACCACGCTGTGCAGTAGTAGAACAGTTAGCATACATCCAGTCCATACCATTTTCTGCTACCAGTGGCATGAGTGACTGTGTGAGTTCTTCTACTGTTTCGTTGAAAGCTTCAGATGGAGAGTGGCCATTCTTACGCAGTGTTTCGTATTGTGCTGCGAATATACCCTGGATACAACCCATCAGAGAGCCGCGTTCGCCGGTCAGATCGGAGAATACTTCTTTTTTGAAATCTGTTTCGAAGAGGTAACCGGAACCTACGCCGATACCCAGCGCTACTGCACGTTCTTTAGCACGGCCGGTAGCATCCTGGAAAATAGCAAAGCTGGAGTTCAGACCCTGACCAGCCAGGAAGAGGCGACGTAAAGAAGTACCGGAACCTTTTGGCGCTACCAGAATCACATCAATATCAGCTGAAGGAATAATGCCTGTCTGTTCTTTATACGTGATACCAAATCCATGGGAGAAGTACAGGGCTTTACCAGGAGTGAGGTGTTTTTGCAGGGTAGGCCACAGGGTGATCTGTCCGGCATCGGAGAGCAGGAACTGAATGATCGTACCTTTTGCAGCGGCTTCTTCAATGTCAAATAAAGTTTCTCCAGGAACCCAGCCATCAGCGACTGCTTTATCCCAGGTTTTGGAATTTTTACGCTGACCAACAATAACGTTAAAGCCATTGTCTTTCAGGTTTAAGGCCTGTCCGGGACCTTGTACGCCATAACCGATTACTGCAATCACTTCGTTTTTCAGCACTTCCCTTGCTTTTTCCATAGGGAATTCTTCTCTGGTTACTACTTCTTCGAGTACCCCTCCAAAATTGATGGTTGCCATGTGTTGTCTTTTTTTAGCTGTAGGCTGTCAGCAGTGTGCCAATAGCCGTGATGTGATTTGAATAAATGTATTGTTATCGTATTTTTTAAAACCGGGTGGTTGTTATCAGTCGTTGCTGATCAGGTTATCTGCTTCCACAGCAGCCAGATCTTTCAGGTGTTCATGGAAACGACGGCTCCATTTCACAATCGCGACACGGCCACTTTTGGAATATTCAATCAGCCCGTATGGTTCCAGTTTTTTGATAAAGTCGATCAGCTCCTGCTGATGGCCTGTTTTTTCGATCACAAAGTAATCAGCCGTAATCGTCAGGATACGTGCCTGGTGGTCGCGGATCAGTCTTTCAATATCTCCGGTATCCAGTGACCGGGTAGATATTTTGTACAGTGCCAGTTCCTGATATACCACTTCTTCTTCCTCATGTACAAAGGCACGGTGTATTTCTATCAGCCTTTCAATCTGTCCGACTACCTTATCCAGTTGTTCACGTGTAGACATCACCGTTATGATGAATTTAAATACGCCGGGAATCTCTGTTTCCGCAGTAGTTAAGCTGGTGATATTGATACCTCTTCTGGTAAAAATGATCGTAATACGGTTAGTTATACCAATACGATCCTCCGTATATACCGTTACTGTATATTCTTTTTGCATATACCTGTTGTGAATTACAAATGATCAATAGGAAATCCGGGCCGTGTTGCTACTCGAGCCTGATGGCGGAAACAGGGGCGCCCGCCGGCACCATGGGGAATACGTTGTCTTCTTTTTCCACGACTACTTCGAGCAGGTATGCTCCCTGGTGGGCCAGCATTTCATCAATAGCGGCGGATATATCGTCCCGTGTTGTGACTTTTTTACCAGGGATAAAAAATCCTTTGGCAATCTGTACAAAATCGGGGTTGACCATTTCTGTGGAAGAATAGCGTTTGTCGAAAAACAACTGCTGCCATTGTCTTACCATGCCCAGGAAATTGTTGTTCAGGATAACAATTTTCACACCTATCTGTGATTGATAGATCGTGCCAAGTTCCTGCAATGTCATCTGGAAGCAACCATCGCCGATGATAGCGACTACTTCTTTTTCAGGTGTACCCATTTTAGCGCCCATCGCTGCCGGCAAAGCAAATCCCATGGTACCCATACCACCGGAAGTGATGTTGGTATTCGGATTTTTAAAGCGGTAGTAACGGGAAGCTACCATCTGGTGTTGCCCTACGTCTGTTACCAGCACGGCTTCGCCGTTGGTTTTTTCTGAAATCCGACGGATTACTTCCGCCATTTTCAGTTCACCTTCCTGCGGAAACAGTTCCGCATGCTGTACTTTATCGTATTCTTTTTTATCAGCGTCTCTGAATTCCGCGATCCATTCTGTATGCGCAGCAGGTTGTACCTTTTGCAGCAGCGATTGCAAAGCTGTTTTCGCATCTGCATGTATCGCCACATCTGCTTTGATGATCTTGTTGATTTCAGCTGCATCAATTTCGATGTGAATCACTTTTGCCTTGGTGGCATAACAGGATACATCACCGGTAACGCGGTCATCGAAACGCATACCTACTGCGATGAGTACATCACATTCGCCGGTCAGTACATTCGGGCCGTAATTGCCGTGCATACCCAGCATACCTACATACAGCGGATGTTCTACCGGTACGGCGGATAATCCCAGCAAAGTAGAAGCCACCGGTATCTGTGCTTTTTCTGCCAGTGCTGCCAGCTCTTTTTCTGCACCGGCCAGCAGTACGCCATGCCCGCACAGGATAAAAGGTTTCTTTGCATTGTTGATCAACGTAGCAGCATCCAATACAGCGTCTTCATTCAGCACTGGTACAGGACTGTAACTACGGATGTAATCACATTTTTTATACTCGTATTCGAACTCGCCGAACTGTGCATTTTTGGTGATATCCACCAATACTGGTCCGGGACGGCCGCTACGGGCAATATAAAAAGCTTTGGCCATGGCACCGGGAATCTCTTCCGGGCGGGTCACCTGAATATTCCATTTGGTGATCGGCATGGTAATACCGATAACATCTGTTTCCTGAAAAGCGTCTGTACCTAACAGTGCTGCGGCCACCTGGCCGGTAATGCATACCATCGGGGTACTGTCCATGTAAGCATCTGCCAGGCCTGTTACCAGGTTGGTAGCACCGGGTCCGGATGTGGCAAAAGCCACACCTACTTTGCCGGAACTGCGGGCATAACCCTGTGCAGCATGGGTAGCTCCTTGTTCATGCCTTACCAGTATATGATGTACCTGATCCTGAAAGTCATACAAGGCATCATAAATAGGCATGATAGCACCTCCAGGATAACCAAAGATGGTATCCACGCCTTCTGCTATGAGAGAGCGGATGACCGCTTCAGAGCCGGTGATAACAGGTTTAACCGTTAATGGCTTGTCAGCTTTTTCAGTCTTCATCGGTAACACATCCTTCTGTTGCATTTTTTACAAGTTTTGCGTACTTAAATAGAATTCCATTGGATACCTTTAATGCTGGTTGTACCCATGCTGCGCGACGGGCATTCATTTCCTCTTCACTTATCTCCACATTAATCGTATTGTTCACTGCATCGATTTCAATAATGTCGTTGTCTTTCACGAGGCCAATCGCACCGCCATCAAAGGCTTCCGGAGTGATATGTCCTACCACAAAACCGTGGGTACCGCCAGAGAAACGGCCATCGGTAATCAGTGCTACACTTTTACCTAACCCTACTCCCATGATGGCACTGGTAGGTTTCAGCATTTCAGGCATACCTGGCGCACCTTTGGGGCCTACCTGCCGGATCACTACCACATCCCCTTTCTGTACTCTTCCGGATTGTATGCCGGCGATGAGTTCAAATTCGCCATCAAATACGCGGGCAGGGCCTTTAAAACGTTCGCCTTCCTTACCGGTTATTTTTGCCACGGATCCCAGTTCTGCGATGTTGCCATACAGGATCTGGATGTGACCATTTGATTTCAGTGGTTTTTCCAGCGGCACAATGATATCCTGCGTGCTGAAATCTATGTCTGCTACATCTTCCAGGTTTTCTGCAATTGTTTTTCCGGTAACAGTTAAACAATCTCCGTGCAGGCGTCCCTGTTTGAGCAGGTATTTCATCACGAGTGGCACACCACCGATATTATGCAGGTCTTCCATGAGGTATTTACCACTTGGTTTCAGATCTGCAATCAGGGGCGTTTTATCACTTACCTCCTGAAAATCTTCCAGTCTGACAGATACGCCTACTGATTTCGCGATAGCGATGAAATGCAGTACAGCGTTGGTGCTGCCGCCGAGTGCCATGATCACGGTGATCGCATTTTCAAATGCTTTCTTCGTCATGATGTCACGCGGTTTAATATCTCTTTCCAGGAGCAGGCGGATGTATTTGCCGGCAGCGGCGCATTCATCTTTTTTATCCTGACTCAGGGCGGGGTTGGATGAACTGTAGGGTAAACTCATGCCGAGTGCTTCGATGGCAGACGACATCGTATTGGCTGTATACATGCCACCACAGGCTCCTGCGCCGGGGCAGGAATTTTGTATGATGCCTTTGAAATCGCCTTCATCCAGCTGGCCGGCCATTCGCTGACCTAATGCTTCAAAAGCAGAGATGATGTTGAGATCCTGGCCTTTGTATTTACCGGGTGCGATCGTACCGCCGTACACCATGATAGCCGGGCGATTCAGCCGCCCCATGGCCATCAGGGAACCGGGCATGTTTTTATCGCAGCCTGGCACCGTGATTAATGCATCGTAGTATTGTGCACCACAAACAGTTTCAATAGAATCGGCAATCAGATCACGGCTTACAAGAGAATAACGCATACCGGGTGTACCATTGCTGATACCGTCACTGACCCCGATGGTATTGAAAATAAGTCCGACCAGGTTGTTGCTCCAGACACCTTGTTTCACCTCTTTTGCAAGGTCGTTGAGGTGCATGTTGCACGTATTACCATCATATCCCATGCTGACAATACCTACCTGTGCTTTCTTCAAATCTTCTTCCGTCAGACCGATTCCGTACAACTGCGCCTGTGCAGCGGGTTGTGTGGGATCTTGCGTGATCGTTTTGCTATACTTATTTAATTCCATTGCTTTTATTATTACCCGGACTACCAACTGTTTATAGCAATCCTATTTTAAAACTTCTGCACAAATTACCGGGTACTTCGGGCAAATTCAAACTAAGAATTGCTGAATTACCGGTCTTCAAATCTGCCCTTCGCGCGCCGAAACCCTTTGCTACAAAGCTTTTTAACATTTTGGTTTTACAACCTTCAAAGAGAAAAGATAATTGCAGAAAGTATAAAGCGGGTTACAGGGTTAACTTGTTTTCATCACTGGTAAGTTAACCTAACCTACTGCAACAGCCTTATACTTTCTGCTGCGTATTTTATACCAGTTGTGCTTCCCGTTGAAAACTTTTCTCCAGTACTCTTGCTTTATACGCCTGTTGCAGTACTTTACCCAGCGACTGTGCCCATGGTTTGCTGAAAGATTGTCCATCGAGTGAATCAATACCGATTACTTCTGCAGCAGTACCGCAGAAGAAAGCTGCTTCGGCTTCTTTCAATTCATCGGTAGTAAAGAGTTTTTCTTCTATGGGGATATTCAGTTCGTGACAAAGTTCTATCACAGTAGCGCGGGTGATGCCGGGGAGAATGTTACCGGGAGGAGGCGTAAAAATTTTGCCGTTCTTTTCGAAGAAGATGTTTGCTCCGGGCCCTTCTGCAACGTAACCATTGATATCGAGGAGGAGTGCTTCATCATATCCTTTTTCTTTCGCTTCCTGGGAGGCTAATATCGAGTTCACGTATAAGCCGGCCGATTTTGATTCTATCTTGAATGCTTTAGGGTTGGGCCTTTCGTAGGAAGAAGTCATTACCCGCAGCAGTTTTTCACCGAGGTAAGCGCCCCATTCCCAGGCACAGATGAGGATGTGTGCTTCAGATGCCGCTTTCAGGGTCATGTTAGGCGGACAGAACACCAGTGGTCGTATGTAAGCTTCTTCCATATTGTTTAACTCCAACACTTTATAACAAGCAGCGATGAGCTCCTCGTTATTAAATTTGTAAGGGATATGGATGAGTTCACAGGAACGTTGCAAACGGTCGAAGTGTTCTTTTGCTTTGAATACTTTCACTTCGCCATTGGCGGTTTTGTAGGCACGTATGCCTTCAAACACAGCGTAACCATAGTGTAATGACTGGCCGTACAGGTCTGTAGTAGTTGCACTGGCTTTACGGAATTCACCGTTGATGTAGAGAATAGTGTTGTCGTTGTAATAGCTATACATAAAATTGAAATTGTAACAGGAAAATACAGTCATAAAAAAAGCCTTCCTCTTTGCGGAGGAAGGCTGTTATATCTTGCGATTATATGCACGTGTACCTATCCTCCATAGTGGTGGCTAATAATGACAACGACAATAATCACGACCTTCGTGATAGCCCAGTTGAGCTGAGGTACGATGTGATTAAGTTTTATATTGTCTTTGTTGACCCACATAATGGAGGTGATTATTTTACTATCGATACAAAAGTATTCGTGAAAAAAATAAAAAACAATAACACCTTCAATATTTCGTGAAAAATTAATCACATAAGGCGTTTTTGAAAATATTCAAAAAAAGTCGCTTTTACAGCAATAATATCTAAAGAATTACGAATCCGGAATTAATATTTTCTTTTTTCAGATGGAAAATATCCGGCAGTACGGGTAAAATGGGGATCCTTTCGCCGGAAAGCAGTGCCCCCATAAAAAAGCCCGGTGCGTTAAACACCGGGCTCAATGATTTCATTTCTTGTTCATGTTCTACACTTGTTCGCTGACATGCAGGCATTTATCAATGATCTGCTGCAGTACGGTTTCTTTTTCAATAAGGCGCTGTAATAATACGAGTTGGTTATTGGCGCGTTCGTAATTATGTTGTGGATACTTGATGGGATAGTAAATGTCGCCGTTTAAATAATCGGTCAGAAAACGTATCCCCTGCATATAGATCATGAACTTCCCGGCAAAGAACAACTGTTCTTTCTCTACTTTTGTCAAAGTTCCGCCAATCTCCTGCAAATACCCCTGCATCAGGGCTTCGTAGTATTCTTCGCGGATAACGATCTGGCTGAGGTCTCGCTCTTCTTCGGATACCGGACACACATAGGTGCGTATCATATCACCGAGGTCGGAGATGATTTTTCCGGGCATCAGGGTATCCAGGTCGCACACACAAATACCTTCATAAGTATCCTTGTTCAGCAATACGTTATTGATTTTGGTATCATGGTGCATCAGGTGGTCTCTGAATTCCGGATTTGTTTTCAGCTGTTCATACGTTACTGCGATGTCTGAATAGCGGAGGAATGCTTCCGTCATCTCTTCTGCTGCTGCTTTCCGGTCGTCCTTTGCGTTGCGGATAGCTTCCTGAAAAGCACTGTAACGTAAAGTCAGGTTGTGAAAGTTCGGAATAGAAGCTTTAAACGGCTTCAGATCGATACCCGAAAGGTTACTGGCCAGGCGGCCAAACTGTTTGGCTGCCTCAAATGCCTGCTTTGGGTTGTCGGCCTGATCTACCGTCACGGAACCGGCAATAAAAGGGATCATGCGCCAGTATTCGTTGTCCATTACATACAGCTCTTCCCCGTCTACAGTAGGGATGGGCGTAATGAACAGATAGCCGGGATGATGCGCGGCCAGATAGTCTGCTGCCATTCGTTGGTTGGCGGCAATCACACCTGGTTCCTTAAATACGTTGACATTAATTTTCTGTAAAACGTATTTGCTGCCGTCCTGCTTTTTTTCGAGCAGAAAAGTGTTGTTAATGTGTCCTGATCCAAATTTCCGGACATGCAATCCTTCAGGCTCAAGTCCAAAAGCCTGAAGGATCTTTGTATTAGGTGTTATTTCCATAAATTGTCGGGATATTCTCCTTTATCAACCAAAGCCGACAAGCTGGCCTGCACACCCGGTGCATCTTCTTTGTAGGTTACTCCAAACCATTTGGCGCTGGTAGGCAACACTTTCACCTTTCCTACTCCACGGCTGATGAATTGATCAGCAATAATCGGAATAAAGAATTCAGCTTTAGGGTTGCTGAGGTTTTTCTCCAGAAATTCGTTGAATAATTCCTGACTCAGGTCAAATACACTCGGATGGAAACCCCAGAAGTTCATAGACACCGGTGTTTCAGCTGACAGCGGATGTTTGCTGCCATCTGCTTCTTCGTAAACAATCTGGTCGTTATCCTGGTATACTTTGGTTCTCTCATTAATAGCGGTCAGGTTTTGCTGTGCATCTACCGCGCATACGCCGCGGGATACAGAACCGTGTTCGCTGATGGTTTTACCCAGTTCGTAACCCACTACGCTGTAAACGTCCGGTTTACAATCATTATTCAGGAAGCCAGCCATTTTTACAAATGAATCTGTACCATAGAAATCATCCGCGTTGATTACCGCAAATGGTTCTTTGATCGCATTTTTTGCACACAGGATGGCATGCGCAGTTCCCCATGGCTTTGTTCTGTCTTCAGGCACCGCGTGATCCCCTACAAATGCATCCATTTCCTGAAATACATAATCCACTGCGATTCTGCCTTTCAGCTTAGGTTCAAAGATTTCTTTAAAGTCGGCTTCAAAATTCCTGCGGATAATGAATACGATTTTTCCAAAACCAGCTTTGATTGCATCGTAAATAGAATAATCAATGATGGTTTCGCCGCTGGGACCAAATTGCTGTATTTGCTTTAAACTCCCGTACCGGCTGGCCATTCCGGCCGCCAAAATCAATAAAGTAGGTTGCATTTTGTCTATGTTAGTTTATAATTTCCAATTAAATCGCTAAAAGTACCGGCGTTAAATTTAATCATTAAAAGCATTTTTAACGCTTTTACCCTTATCGGCGTGCGGTTTCGAGTGATCAAAGCTGACTAATGGCAGAACGACTGGTCTTTTTTTGCCGGAGCAAAATAAGTATTAATAATCAAATATCTTATGCCTTTTTATAGTGAAGGGGCGATACAGTCAGGGCCTAAACAATATAGCAGGACATTTACTTTAAAGCGGGATAGCCGGCAGAATACCACGTGGCACACACTTTCCCCGTTTTTGCCTGCAGTTTGTATATAACGTTTACGCTTACCCTAACCGGCTTTATTTCCAGTCTGCCCCCGTAATATTCAAGCGATCAATATATATTAAAATAAATAATATTATTTATTTCCCTGCCATTTTCTGGCATCTCCCGGCTTTATACTACAGCAGATAGTGCTCACCCATAATACGCCTTATCTGCGTAAATTAACCCGGCTTCTCATCAGTGCCAGGTTACCAGATAAGCATATGATTATTTCCTGTCAGGATAGCTGTAGTAATCCCCCAACAAGGATATGCTGTTTTAAAAAAGATAGTATGCATATCATTATAATAAAACATACAACAGACAATGATATACCACACACGTGTTCATCACACAATAGGTGTTCATCTGTATGTCAAGAACTATGGCAATAAATCTGATTTATATTTTTTATTGTCAATCACACACTAAAAATATTTACTTGTATTTTATCTTAACGATTTACTTTTTTCTATTAATTTATGAGTAGACAATAACGATTATTTCAACACCTGTTGCAACCCTATCTCACATCCGCTCCTGATGAATAATGGCAGCCTGTCTCTCCTATTGCCATCAGGGAAAATCACACCATAGCTCCGCCCACATCCGGCTGATAAAAAACAAAGCGCCCGCAAGCGGATAAATACCACTATGATTAGTGATAAAAGTATTGGTTTTATTTCCTCATTACCGTTATTTTCACACTTTCTTTTTACAGCGAATATTTAAAGATTAATTAAACGGAACGATGAAAAGATTATTAGTGCTGGGAGCCTGTATTACACAGCTGTACGCAACCTCGTATGCGCAAAAACCAACCTTTCCTGAGAACAAAGAAAAAATGCAGTGGTTTGCGGATGCCAAACTGGGCATCTTTATTCACTGGGGTATCTATTCTGTAAAAGGCATAGATGAATCCTGGTCTTTCCACAACAAAAAAATCGCTTACCCGGATTATATGCAGCAGCTGAAAGGCTTTACTGCCAGCAACTACGATCCGCAGGCGTGGGCAGATCTGATCAAAGCTTCCGGCGCCCGCTATGCCGTGATGACCACCAAACATCACGATGGCGTTGCCCTGTGGAATACCAGCTTTGGTAAACTCGACGTTGTAAAAAGCACACCCGCCAAAAAAGATGTGCTCACCCCGTTATATGCCGCATTACGGAAAGACAGCATCAAATGCGGTGCTTACTTTTCATTGATCGACTGGAGTTATAAAGATTATCCGCAGTTTCTGAAAGACAGCAGCCGGTACGATATCAAAGCACAACCCGCCAGGTGGCAGCGTTTCCTCGATTATTACGAAGGACAGATGAAAGAAGTCATGACGAAATTCAATCCTGACTTATGGTGGTTCGATGGCGACTGGGAACATTCCGCCCAAGAATGGGAAGCGCCTAAAATGCGTAACATGCTGACAACACATAACCCGAACACCATTATCAATGGCCGCTTACAAGGTTATGGCGACTACGATACACCGGAACAAAACTTCCCGGTAACCCGCCCACATGCCAAATGGTGGGAACTGTGCATGACTGTCAACGACAACTGGGGCTGGCAGCCACAGGACACCAACTGGAAAACACCTTTTGAAGTGATCTCTATTTTCGTGGATGCCGTAAGCAATGGCGGGAACCTCCTGCTGGACATAGGTCCTAAAGCAGATGGCACCATTCCGGCAGAACAGGTAACCGTACTGCAGGAACTGGGCGCCTGGAACCAGCGCAACGGGGAAGGTATTTTCAATACCATCGGTGGTATCCCGCAGGGACACTTCTATGGCCCTACCACACTCTCTAAAGACTCTACCACCTTATACCTGTTCCTCCCTGGTAAAACCAGCGGCCAGGTCGTGATCAAAGGTCTGGATAATAAAATCACATCTATCAGCACCCTGGGCACCGGTACGCCGCTTTCCCACAAAATTGTGGGTAAAATTTCCTGGAGCCCTGTACCCGGACTGGTATACATCCAGGTACCGGAAAATGTGCAGGATAAATACGTGACCGTACTGAAGGTAAAACTGGATAAACCGGTAAAACTGTACAGAGGTAAAGGCGGTTACCTGACCAATGACAACGAATAAATAACAGCGCTGACCCACCCGGGATCAGGCTTTCCCATAGCACGCATTTTCGTGGAGAAACAGCCGGCAACGGCACTCCCCGAAAATGCGTGTTGCGTTATCCGTATTTCGTAATTTTCCTGCATGTTATTTTCCTATCAACAGATTACACTGGATACTTTTCATACCTCCTGGCTGCCGGAAGGCCTGGAAGCCGCCCTATTGCGGCTGGACCAGCTGCATCCTGCCATCTCCGGCAACAAGTGGTTTAAGCTGAAATACAACCTGGCAGCGGCGAAAGCAGCCGGAGCCACCCGTATCGTGACTTTCGGAGGCGCCTACTCCAATCATATTGCTGCTACCGCCGTCGCCTGTAAAATGGCCGGCTTTGCCGCCACGGGCATTATCCGGGGCGAACAGCCGGCTATACCCGGCCATACCCTGCAACAGGCCGCCGCTCATGGAATGGAGCTGGTATTTGTAAGCCGGGAAGACTATAAAAACAAGTATGATCCTTCCCAGTGGTATTATCACCAGGCGGATACCCTGGTGATCCCGGAAGGCGGCCATAATGCAGCCGGTGCACAGGGCTGTGAAGAAATACTGACCATTCACCCCACTGCCGGCTATACGCATATTTTATGTGCGGCGGGTACCGGTACTACCCTCGCCGGGCTCATTAACCAGGCAGCGCCTTCCCAGCAGGTCATCGGTATTCCTGTGCTCAAGGGCGCGCAGTTCCTGGAAAAGGACATCAGCGACCTGCTGCGGCCGGATCATACCGCCCAATGGCGCCTGTTATATGATCATCACGGCGGCGGATATGCTAAAATATCTCCGGGCCTTATAGATTTTATCAATACTTTTTACCAGGAAACCGGCATTCCCACAGATATTATTTATACCGGAAAACTGCTGCTGGCATTCCGTGAACTGGTGCAGCAGGGCTACTTCCCGGATAACAGCCGGGTACTGCTCATCCATACCGGCGGCCTGCAGGGTAACCTATCTCTTGCACCGGGTACGCTGGCCTTTTAAAAACTGTTCTTTATATTTGAACGGTAGTGTATTTTTGCCAACTTAAAGCGCTTGGAATTATTAGTATGAAGCAGGTAGTACCTATTTGTATAGGCATCGGAATTTTTTTATTGACAGCATTGACCGGTAAGGCTCAGGAATATACGCCACCTGTATTGCCCGATTTCACGGCCACCATTAAAACCGGTAAAATCCAGCTGGACTGGATCTCGGGATTTATGCAGGTAAGAGAAATCGGCGTGCAGCGATCCCTCGACAGTGTGCTGAACTTTAACACCATCGGATACGCGAGTTATCCTACCCAAACCCGGAATGCTTACCTGGATAATAAACCGTTGCCAGGTACCAACTACTATCGTTTATTCATCGTATTTACCAACGGCCGGTTTCTCTACAGTAAAACAGTACTGGCGCTGTCTGACAGCACTATCCGGGCTGACCAGAAGCTGCAGTATGCCGATATTAAAGATGCAGCCAAAGGGCTGAGAGGTAAAGAAGAAGAAAACAAAGAGCCGGAAAGAATTGTGTGGCGGCCCTCCAACTATGTTTACACCACGGCAGACGGGAACATTAATATCAAAGTACCGGATGCCCTCCAGAAAAAATATTCCGTGAAGTTTTACGAGTCAAACGGGACTTTCCTGTTTGACATTGACCACCTGAAAGGCCCTTCCCTGATCCTGGAGAAGGCCGTATTCCTGCATGCCGGCTGGTTCAACTTTGAACTGTATGAAGAAGGCAAGCTGAAAGAAAAATGGAACTTCTTTATTCCGCTTAATTACAAAATGTAATACAACCCAAAGGCCCCGGTACATACCGGGGCCTTTGGGTTAATATCGTTGGGATACGTATTTAAATCATCTCCGCATCAAATACCTCGGCAAAATGCTTGCTCAGCCGGGCTTTGACTTCTTCCACCGGCACCTCGCGGCCTACTTCCAGGTTCAGGGAAGCCACCTTTTTATCGGCAATACCACAAGGGATAATATTGGAAAAATAATCCATCGGTGTATTGACGTTCAGCGCAAAGCCATGCATGGTTACCCAACGGCTGCAACGCACGCCCATCGCACATATCTTACGGGCGGCCAATTTATTGTGCGGGTCCAGCCACACGCCGGTTTCGCCCTGGGAACGGTCGCCGGTAACGCCATAATCCGCCAGGGTGCGGATGATGACTTCTTCCAGACAACGCAGGTATTTACCGATATCTGTAAAAAAATTTTCGAGATCCAGAATAGGATAGCCTACAATCTGGCCCGGGCCATGAAAAGTTATGTCCCCGCCGCGGTTCGTGGGCACAAAGCCAATACCGCGGGCGGCCAGTTCCTGCTCATCCAGTAACAGATTTTCCATATGCCCGCTTTTACCCAGGGTATATACGGGCGGATGCTCGCAAAACAATAAGTAATTGGTAGTGGGCTTCGGGTGTTGGCCGACGGCCTGTGATTTCAGCTGTACATTTTCCCGGAGGAGCTGTTCCTGGTAATCCCATGCCTGCTGGTAATCTATAATACCCAGGTCTTTTACGACTATCTGCTGCTTATTCATCTTACTTTCGGATTGAAGAAAACGCCAGGCGGGCTGCTTTTTGTTTTCAGCGCACAAAGATACGTACCTTTGCAAAAATTTATATTAATGGCTGAAGAATTGCTGGAACTGGAAGATGAGCTGGAAAACGGTGATGGCAGTGAGGAATTGTATGAAAAAATCAATATGGTTGTAGATAAAGGGCAGGAGCCTATCCGTATTGATAAATTCCTTACCTACCGTATTGAAGGTGCCACCCGCAATAAAATACAACAGGCGCTCGATGGCGAGCTGGTTATTGTTAACGATAAACCCGTTAAGGCCAACTACAAGATCAAGCCGCAGGACAAAATCGTTGTGTATTCCAACAGAAATCCGGAAAGCACCGAAATAATACCGCAGGAATTACCCCTGAATATTGTGTATGAAGATGAAGATGTAATGATCATCGATAAACCTGCCGGCCTGGTAGTACACCCGGGCTGTGGTAACCGGGATGGTACCCTGGTGAATGGTTTATCGTGGTATCTGGGCGATAAAACACAAGCTACCGAACCGGAAATTCCCCGTTTCGGCCTGGTGCACCGGATCGATAAAAATACCAGCGGCCTGTTGGTCATTGCCAAATCAGACAAGGCGATGAATGACCTGGCCAAACAGTTTTTTGACCACACAGTACACCGTCGGTATATTGCCCTGACCTGGGGAAATTTTGAAGAAGACGAAGGTACGGTTATCGCACATGTGGGCCGCCATCAGCGGTTACGCAAAATCATGGATGCCTATCCCGACGGAGAATATGGTAAAGAAGCCATTACCCATTACCGGGTGCTGGAACGCTTTAACTATGTATCCCTGGTAGAATGCCGGCTGGAAACAGGCCGCACGCACCAGATCCGCGTACATATGCAACACATCGGCCACTCCCTTTTCAATGATGAAACCTATGGTGGTAACCGCATTGTAAAAGGTACCATCTATACCAAATACAAACAGTTTGTGGAAAACTGCTTTGATATCATGCCGCGCCATGCCCTGCATGCGCAGCAGCTGGGCTTTATACACCCACGCACCCGGCAGCAGATGTACTTCGAAAGTCCTATGCCAGCCGATTTCACCAGCGTGCTGGAAAAATGGAGAAGATATGTAGCCGCCAGACCACTGGATGTAGAATAATCTTTCCTGCGATAAAAGTATTACGCATAGGTCCCAAAGCGGTATGTCACCACCAACGGACCTATGCGTAATTTTTTTGACATAAATTTATTATAAATAATCTATATATTTAACCTATCTTAGTGCTCATTACCATGTCAATCAATGAGCGACCTTTTCCAACTAAAATCCCTGCGTATACTCCAATTGATGTCAGCCATACTGCTGTGCTGTGCGATGTTTTTTACCGCCAGCGCCGGGGGCCGTGCGACTGCTTTCACGCCTTCTTCCACCTGCGTCAATGACACCATTTATTTTTCGATTCCTGCTCCTGCCGGTATTGATTCTGTAAAATGGTATTTTGGAGATCCGTTATCTGCCGAAAAAGACTCTTCCAAAAAAATCTACCCCTATCATATTTATACGCAAACCGGCACCTACACCATCCGGCTGGTAGCCTGGCGTAACGGGAAACCCGATACGACGATACAGGATATCGCTATTGTATCACCAGTGTTATATGATCTGGGCCCACAGGACATCACCCTGTGTGAAGGCAATACCATGACGCTGGAAGCCCCTGTCATACCCGGGGCCACCTATCTCTGGCAGGATAACTCCACCGGCAGCAGCATCCTGGTAGATACCGCTTCTACCTATAAAGTAAAAATCAACGGCTGCCTCCTGCGGGATTCTGTCAACGTATTTTATACCCCTATTCCCGTCATAGACCTGGGCCCCGACCTGGTGCTGTGTACCGGAGAACATATTGCCCTGGATGCTACCGCTCAAAACTGTACCTATCAGTGGAATACCGGCAACACCTCACCCACCCAGGACGTGACCACTTCCGGTACTTACCACGTCAACGTATATCCGAAAGGATGTGCACCTATCACCGATGAAGTGACCATTACCTTTACCGGCAGCCCCCTGCCCTTTACACTGGGACCTGATACGCTGTTATGCCCCGGAGAATCCATTACCCTGGCCCCCAAAGCGCCGGGCGCCACTAAATGGACCTGGAGCACAGGCGCTACTAAACCGAGTGTAACCATCCGATCGGAAGGTAATGTGTGGGCACTGGTAGAAATCAATCATACCTGCAGTGTGGTAGATACCGTTTTTGTGAATTATAACCGCCTGAAAAAATTAAACCTGGGCAATGATACCACGCTTTGCAAAGGCAATTTCCTGGTGCTCACCGCCGATTTCGGCAATGGTACCTATCTGTGGCAGGATGGTTCCGACCAGGCGACCTATTATGTCACCCAGCCCGGCAATTATTCCGTACAGGCCAAAATAGGCCGCTGTGAAGCTTCAGACGCCATTCGAGTAAGCTATGTGGATACCTTGCGGGCCAACCTGGGACCCGATAAATTACTCTGTCAGGAGGAGACGCTCCAGCTGCAGCCAACAGGTATCGGCGGCGCTGCTTTCAAGTGGCAGGACAGTACCAGCGTGCCGGTATACAACGTCACCCGGCCCGGTATTTATGCGATTGTTGCCCACAATGCCTGTGGTAAGAGTGTGGATTCCGTGCAGATCAGCTACCAGGACTGTGCCTGTACCATGCACTTCCCGACGGCCTTCACGCCCAACGGTGATGGCAGAAATGACTATTTCCGGCCCATATTCCGGTGTCCCGTATACCAATATACGTTGAGTATCTACAACCGCTGGGGAGAAAGGGTATTTTTCACTACCGATCCAAAAGTAGGCTGGACCGGCAAAGTATACGGGCAGGCCATTGACGCCGTTACGTTTGTCTGGATCGTGGACTACCGGGAAGTGAATACCAACCTGGTCGTACATAAAACCGGCACCGTAACCGCTATCTATTGATTAATGCGCACTGGTGAATTGATGGAACTTAGCGGTGAAGGTAGCGGTTTCCCGTTTTTTAAAGGGTACATTCCAGGTACCGGAATAGGTCACCAGCGCAGGTATGAGCAGGCCAAACTGTTTGGTCATCTGCACATTCATCTTCACATTAAAATCAAATAACATCGTCTTGTAAGAGAGGGCATATTTACGGCCTACGATTTCAAAATTTTCCTTATTGAAGTAGGTAATCAGTTCATCTACGACTACCTCTGCCCGGTCTATCCGGCTCAGACCCGGTTTGGATTTCGCAGAAAACACATAACAAGGGGTACCATCCACATAGTCTTCCGCCGTGATGGAAAAATCATAGAAGCGGATCACATCCGCGTTGAAGATGGCCACTTTTTGTCCGACAATCGGTACGCCTCTCACGGGTTTACCGGGATTGAAGATCAGTTGTTTCAGCTGTGCTTTATGACGGGCCAGGCTACCGCCGGACCGCTCTGTGGATTCTCCGGCCGCATCCACACACTGGGTGCCTTTGGCCAGAAACAGGTTGGCATACAGTTCCGCCGTATAATAATTATACCCGCCTTTACGGTCGTAGAAGTCGCCCGTTACTTTTTCGGACACCACTTTCATGGTGCGGCACCTGCCGGTTACTTCCTGTTCCGTCTGGCTGTACAGGGAGGCCTGTACGGCGCCTTGTTTATTGAGCACACGGATATCATTATCAGCGGAGAACCCGATGATATGCAGGTTTTTAAACGCCCGGTAAAAAGTGGTATCATCTTCTACCCGTTTAATAAAACTATTCACGTCGAAGCCTATACGTTTTGCAGCTACAATCACTTCGTCCAGGTTAACTGTCATGCCCTTATAGCGGGCGGTATCCTGCGCTGCGGCGTGATGCCAGTTTAACAAACAAACGATAATAGCTCCGGCTAAACTTTTCCTGAAAAAATGCGACATGCGTGCAATTTAAGGAAAAAGCGGAAAGCAAAAAGCTATTGCGGGGAAGAGGAGGCTCCGCCGGGTAGCGGAACCATTCTTCCTGCAATAGCTTTTGCAGAATACTAAGCCTGATACAGGCTAGTTATGCTTAACCAGGAATTTTCCCGGCTACGTACATTTGTTCAAGTGTCGGCGCAACGGCACCACCTTTTTTCTCCAGTGTTACAGCAAACATTTGTGCTTTGCCGGTAACTTTCATTTTCTGGAGCAGGTTGATAGAATCACCCATTTCGAAGACGCCCATATCCACTGGTTTGCCATCTACGATAGCCCACAGTTGGTATTGTTTGTCTGCAGCAGGTTCCGGCAGGCTGTTAACTTTCAGGTATACCTGTTGGTTCTGCTGGTTCCAGAATACAGTTGCTAAAGCTTCTGGGAATGGTTTGGTACCTGGCATTTTAACCTTTAATACATTTGGATCCTGGAGTACATCCAAAGACTCCTGCATTTGTTCTAAGCGTGTTTTGTAAAGATTGCTTTTC
This sequence comes from Chitinophaga nivalis, assembly GCF_025989125.1. Classification (NCBI taxonomy): domain Bacteria; kingdom Pseudomonadati; phylum Bacteroidota; class Chitinophagia; order Chitinophagales; family Chitinophagaceae; genus Chitinophaga; species Chitinophaga nivalis. The sequence goes on from NZ_JAPDNR010000001.1 coordinate 7,892,115, forward strand.
GACAAAATGGAGTTTTGGGATACGAGCAAAGACTGGTATTTGTCTTTGTATTCCTTGAATTCCTTGTACCGGTTAAAGAACACGTAGTTCAAAATGAGGCTGCCCACCAGCAGCACGGCGGCGGCGGTGGCTATCCACCTCCAGGATAGGTTTTTTGTTTCTTGCATGGACACTACTTTTGGTTGCTGCAGGTTGGAATCGGGCGTAGGAGCACCCACCTGCAAATTGGGTTCATTATTGATTTGGTTAAATAAACGTGTTTTAATATCCGTTTCCGGATTCACCCGCTGCATCCTTACATATTCTTCCATATTACGGCGATAGGCTTCCACTTCCGCTGCTACTGCAGGAAATTGCAGCATGGCAGATTCCAGTTCTTCCACCTCCTGTGCCGTAGCCATACCGGCTATGTACAGTTCAATAATACCGGACGATATGTAATGTTGTGCGTCCACCAGTTTTACAAAAAATTATTTGTTTAAAATATTTCTCAATTGCATAATTGCATTGCGCATTCTTGTTTTCACGGTACCCAGCGGCACTTCCAGCACGCGCGCTATTTCTTCCTGGGTACAACCTTTATAATAAGCCAGATCAATCAGGGTGCGTTGCTCCCGGGTCAGTTTTTCCAGTATGCGGGAAAATCCGAGGTGATCGATAGATGGTTGTGTGGTTGACAATTGATGACTACCCTGTATTGCTGTGGTGATGTGTTGTACTTTTTGTTCCAGTTTATAGGAGCGGGAACGTAACACATCGATCGCGGTATTACGGGCTATATTTAACATCCAGGTGAAGAGCCGTCCTTTGGCCTCATCATAAGTGTCAATATGACGCCATATTTTCAGATACACTTCCTGCAGGATGTCTCCTGCCGAGCTGTCGTCGTTCAATACTTTTACAATGACCCCATACAAAGCCGGTGAGTATTGGTCATACAGGTAACTGAAAATTTTCTGGTCACGGGCTCTTAACCCATGAACAAGTTCAGCTTCTGTATATGTAGCAGCATATTCCAAAACAGATCGGATATAATTAATGGTATTTATAGTTGAACATTACTTCATAACATGTAATTACGCACGGGAATGCACAATGGGGCATAGCTAATCTATTTACATTCTCCTTACGCTGATAATCCAGGTGCTTCTATTGGTCAGATGAGGCCTTGTTTTATAGCGATACTTACAGCAATATACTGATTTATGAGGATAAACAAATTTTATATTGCGTGGGCTATTTTTTTACCAGGGCCTTCATATACAGCTGATCCATAGAAGGTGCTGTGCTACCGCCTTTCTTTTCCAGGGTTACGGCGAAAGCATCTGCCAGGGCTATGGTTTTCATTTGTTGCATTTTTTGGGATACTTCTGCGCCGCTGTCAAACACGCCTGCATTAATCATTTTTTCATTGGCGATGGCCCATAGCTGAAACTGTTTACCGGGAGGTGGTACCGGCATGAGCAGTACCAACAGGTATACAATCTGTGTTTGCGGGTTCCAGCAAACCGTAACAGCCGTGCCGGCAAAGTGGCCGCTACCGGTCATCTTCACCCACTTCACTGCCGTATCATTCAGCAGCTCGAGGTCCGGCGTGGTAGCGCGGGTGAGGGTCTGATGTTCTTTTTCTTCATCCAGTTTTTCTTTGGCAGCTATGAGTGATTTATAGCGACTTTTATAATCCGTGGATTTGTTGAAGAAGAAGAAATTCATGATCACACTGCCAATCAGCAAAGCGACAATCGCAGCTGTCAGGTATTTCCAGATAACATCTTTGGATTTGGGAGCGACCGGTAGTTTTTTCACAGGTGCTGGCCTGACGGCTTCCGGAGCAGGCTGACGCAGTTCTGCCGGCAGCCGGGCGTGGCCGGCTTGCGTATCTTCCTGCCGGATGATATCCAGCAACCGATCTTTGATTTCAGGAGGCGGCGTAAGGGCGTATAGTTTTACAAACCGTTCATTATCCTGCTGCAGTGCGTACACGGCGGCTTTCACTTCGGGGTATTGTAACGCGATCGTTTCTACTCCTTCCTGTTCTTCCGTAGACAGGAGACCAAATACGTAGCTTTCTAAAATACCGGATGATATGTAACTTTGTACATCCACAGTTTTTTACAATTGTTTTAACAGCGTTCTCAATTGTATAATTGCATTGCGCATGCGGGTTTTCACAGTGCCCAATGGTATATCGAGGGACCTGGCTATTTCTTCCTGGGTACAACCTTTAAAGTATGCCATGTCAATAATAGTGCGTTGATCTTTTTGAAGGCGTTCTATGACCTTGGTTAATCCGAGGTGATCTACAGAGAGATGTACGGCCAGTTGTGGCTCGTACATCAATGATACACTGGTAACATCCTGTACTTTCTGTTCCAGTTTGTGTGACTTTGACCGGAGGCTGTCGATAGCGGTATTACGCGTTATATTCAGCATCCAGGTAAACAAGCGCCCTTTATCGGCATCGTATCGATCGATGTTGCGCCATATCTTTACAAAAACTTCCTGTAATACGTCGCTGGCTGCAGCTTCGTCCGGAACTACCTTAAGGGCAACGCCATACAAGGCAGGAGAGTAATGGTCATACAAATAGCTAAATACTTTTTCATCCCTGGCTTTTAAGCCCTGAACTAATTCGTCTTCAGTGTATGTTAAGGTAGCTCCCAAGTTTGAGGATATGGATGTTATACGATACCAAAATAACGGGTTTTCTTTACATTACAAAATTATTTCCTATTTAGGGAAAGTCATTTTGTAATCCACCCTTATTTTACCTTTTGTGATATCATCCAGCTTGCTTTTTATCATTCTTCTCTTTAATGGCTTGAGGTGATCAATGAAAAGTTTACCATCAATATGATCATACTCATGCAGAATTACCCTTGCCGTAACGCCGCTGAATGTTTTTTCCTGAGGAGCAAAATTTTCGTCAACATAGCTCAGGGTTACAGTTTCAGCGCGGTTTACATCTTCCCGGATTTTAGGAATACTTAAACATCCTTCATTGTATGCCCAGTCTTTACCACCGGTTTCTACGATATGTGCATTGATGAAAACTTCTTTCACACCGTTATCACCAGGGTAATCATTCTTCTCGTCTTCTTCCAGGTTGCTGATGATCTGCTCACTATCTACTACAAATAAGCGGATGGATTTGTTTATCTGTGGTGCCGCAATTCCTACGCCATTGGAAGCGTACATGGTTTCCCACATATTGGCAATTAATTCTTTCAGGTTAGGGTATTCCGGTGTGATGTCTTCTGCTACCTTTCTTAACACAGGATGTCCGTAAGCTACTATTGGCAAAATCATGTTCTGAATTCTTGGTTTAATCTGCAAAGTTAGAGAGATATTTCCGGATTTGGCACGCAGTAGCCCATGGATTGGGCCGTTACGTCTGAATTTATCAGAAAAGGAAATAATTACACATGCAGATAATTTATTATTTATAATTTATGATGCAGGTACTCCTGTAATATAATGGTGGCACTGATTTCATCGACCAGCGCCTTATTCTGGCGGTCTTTCTTTTTCAGGCCACTATCGATCATGGTCTGGAAAGCCATTTTGGAAGTAAACCGCTCATCCACCTTTACAATATTAATCTGCGGGAAGTTTTTCTGAATAATCCGGATGCATTCCGCTACCAGCGGTGTAGCATGGGTATCGTTGCCATCCAGGTTTTTGGGTTCACCGATTACGATGGTTTCTACCTGTTCTGCGGCAAAATATTTTTTAAGGTAAGGGATCAGGTCATGCGTAGCTACCGTAGTAAGCCCGCTGGCGATGATCTGCATAGGGTCTGTTACGGCCAGCCCGGTTCTTTTTTTCCCGTAATCTATTGCCAGTATTCTCGCCATCTGATCGGATTAAAATTATTGAAAGAGCAGCATATCGCTGATCGCAAATACGGCAAACACCACACTGGCGATACCATTGGTGGTCATAAACATGATATTGATTTTGCTGAGATCATGCGGTTTTACCAGCAGGTGCTGAGAGATCAGCATCGCTACAAATACCGCAGCCCCGATCCAGTATACCCAGCCAAAATGCCCGGCAATACCGATGGTAATCACCAGCGCGGCTGTGAGCACATGCAAAAATTCGGAGAAACGCAAAGCGCCGGAAAGTCCCAGCCATGCCGGAATGGAATTCAGCTGCTGCGATTTATCAAAATCTTCATCCTGCAGAGAATAAATAATATCAAATCCGGATACCCAGCAAAGTACCAGCACGGATACCAGTACCGGCAATACGGCAAATTCGCCTGTTACCGCCAGATACGCGCCGATCGGCGCCAGCGACAACCCAACACCCAGCACCAGGTGACACAGGGCCGTAAAACGCTTCGTATAGCTATATCCCAGCACCACCAGCAAAGCTACCGGCGACAGGAAAAAACAAAGCCGGTTAATAAACCAGGTGGTAGCCATAAACAACACCACATTGGCTATAATAAAAAACAGGGCATTATTGGGAGAGATAATGCCCGCCGGGATTTCCCTTTTGGCGGTACGCGGATTCAGCTTGTCTATATCCACATCCAGCCAGCGGTTAAATGCCATCGCAGCGCTCCGGGCAAATACCATACATAGCACCACCAGCCCAAAGAGCTGCCAGCTGAAAGCGCCACCACCCTTGGTAGTGGCCATAAAAAAGCCTGTAAGCGCAAAAGGCATGGCAAAAATCGTATGACTGAATTTTACCAGCGAAAGGTATTTATTAATAGTAGTAATCATATGTCAACAGCATGTAGCTGCCTTACCGGCAGCGGGTTGTTTCAGTGTTTGGTTTCATCGGGTACCAGCGGCCCGCAATTTTACAAAGATATCCCAAACCACAATACCAGTACTCACAGAAATATTTAAAGAATGTTTCATACCCAGCTGCGGAATCTCGATACAACCGTCTGCCACCCGCATCACTTCCGGGTCTACCCCACTCACTTCGTTGCCAAAAACCAATGCCAGCGGCTTATCGGCCGGTGGTACAAATCCGTCGAGCATATGGCTGTTGACCGCCTGCTCAATGGCCATCACCTGGTAACCTTCTGCCTGCAGGGCCTTTACCGCCTCCAGCGTAGTGGCAAAATATTGCCATTCCACCGTTTCCGTAGCACCCAGCGCCGTTTTATGAATATCCCGGTGCGGAGGCACCGGCGTATAACCACACAGGGCAATACCTTGCAACAGAAATGCATCTGCCGTCCGGAACACCGAACCTACATTATGCATACTCCTTATATTATCCAGCACCAGTACCACCGGTGTTTTATCTGCGGCTTTGAACTCTGCCACCGTTTTACGGCCCAGTTCATCCATGCTTAATTTTCTCATCGGGTGCAAAGATAACGAGGATGAGGGGAGTTTTATATATTTGCGCCATGGCAAAAAGCAAATCAGAAGAAACCCCGCTCATGCTACAGCATAAGGCGATCAAGGATAAATACCCCGATGCCGTACTGCTGTTCCGTGTGGGCGATTTTTATGAAACGTTCAATGAGGATGCAGTTATAGCAGCCAGGGTATTAGGAATTGTATTAACCAAACGGGCCAATGGCTCGGCCTCCTACGTAGATCTGGCAGGATTTCCACACCATTCCCTGGATACCTACCTGCACAAACTGGTGAAAGCCGGTCACCGCGTGGCCGTATGCGATCAGCTGGAAGACCCGAAAACCGTAAAAGGCATCGTTAAAAGAGGCGTAACGGAAATGGTTACTCCCGGTGTAGCCATTAACGATAAACTCCTGGAAAACTCCAGCAACAACTTCCTGGCAGCCGTACATTTCGGCGCAGATACCACCGGCGTCTCTTTCCTCGATATCTCTACCGGCGAATTTTTTATTGCAGCGGGTAGTATAGAATACGTAGACAAACTCCTGCAAAGTTTCCGCCCGGCAGAAGTACTGTTTGCCCGCCAGCAACAAAAACACTTCAAAGCGACCTTCGGTTCCCGGTTTTATACCTACACCATGGACGAGTGGATCTTTACCGCTACCTATGCGGAAGAAACACTGCTGAAACATTTTCAGACCCACTCCCTCAAAGGTTTTGGTATCGATAGCCTCCCCGCCGCCGTCATCGCTGCCGGCGCCACCCTCCACTATCTGAAAGATACGGAACATCCCCACCTGCAACATATTACCCGTATGCAACGGGTAGACCAGGACGATTTCCTGTGGATGGACCGCTTCACCGTACGTAACCTGGAACTGCTCAACAGCAGCGTGGAAAACGGACAAACCCTCCTGAAAGTACTGGATAATACGGTCACTCCCATGGGCGCCCGTCTCCTGAAACGCTGGATGGTATTTCCCCTGCGGGATAAAAAACATATCAACGAACGCCTCGACACCGTGGAGTTCCTGATCAAAGAAACAGATCTCTCCAAAGCCCTACACCACCACCTGAAACAAACCGGCGATCTGGAAAGACTGGTATCCAAAATACCACTCAAAAAAATCAACCCGCGGGAAGTGATGCAGCTGGCCCGTTCCCTGCAACAGGTACAGGAAGTACAACAGCTCCTCCAGACCACCCATAACGACTACCTCGGACGCCTGCACGAAAAACTGGACGCCTGCGAACCATTACTGAACCGCATCCTCGATGAAGTCATGGAAAATCCGCCGGCACTCGTTAACAAAGGCGGTGTCATCAAAGAAGGCATAAATGAGGAACTGGACAGCCTGCGCAACATTGCCACCAAAGGCAAAGACTACCTGCTGCAGATACAACAGAAAGAATCCGAAGCAACCGGTATCCCTTCCCTGAAAATAGCCTTCAACAACGTTTTCGGCTACTACCTGGAAGTAACCAACACCCATAAAAACAAGGTACCGGAAAGCTGGATACGCAAACAAACCCTCGCCAACGCAGAACGGTATATCACGCCGGAACTGAAAGAATACGAAGAGAAAATCGTAGGCGCAGAAGATAAAATACAAACGCTGGAAGCCCGGCTGTTCGATGAACTGATTCAGGCCCTGCAAGGTTTTATTAAACCCGTTCAGGAAGATGCCCAGGTATTTGCCCGCATCGACTGTCTGCTCTGTTTTGCCCACAACGCCGTACAAAACAAATACCGCAAACCGGTTATCACCGATGGCTTTGACCTGCAGATCAAAGAAGGACGTCACCCGGTTATTGAAAAAGGATTGCCTGCCGGGGAAGCGTATGTGTCCAACGATCTGCAGCTGGACAAAGAATCCCAGCAGATCATTATCCTCACGGGTCCCAACATGAGTGGTAAATCCGCGCTGTTGCGCCAAACCGCCCTCATTACCCTGATGGCACACATGGGTAGCTTTGTGCCCGCCACCAGTGCAGAAATAGGCCTGACAGACAAAATATTCACCCGTGTAGGCGCCTCCGATAACCTGAGCGGTGGCGAATCTACCTTCATGGTGGAAATGAACGAAACGGCCAGCATCATCAACAGCATTACGCCTCGCAGCCTGGTGATACTGGATGAAATAGGCCGTGGTACCAGTACCTACGATGGTATCTCCATTGCCTGGAGTATTGTGGAATACCTCCATGATATGACACCACACCGTCCTAAAACATTATTCGCGACCCACTATCACGAACTGAATGAACTGGAAAATAAACATGGCCGCGTTAAAAATTTCCATATCACCAATATGGAATCCGGCAACAAAATTATTTTCCTGCGGAAACTGGCGCCGGGTGGAAGCCGCCACAGCTTCGGTATTCACGTGGCCCGTATGGCCGGCATGCCACCGGAACTGATAGACCGCGCCAATGAAGTATTATCCAACCTGGAAGAAAAACATATTGATGCGCCCCTCAAGGAAAACATCAAAAAAATAAGTACGCCTACCCAGCAATTACAGCTGAATATTTTTGATGCCCACAGCGATACCTTTAAGCTGATCCGCGAAAAGCTGGATCATGTGGACGTAAACCGGCTTACCCCGGTAGAAGCATTGCTAAAACTGAGTGAAATCAAAAATATGATCGGATAAGACGACATTATCTATCTTATAAAAAACAGCCTGTTACAAAATTTTGTAACGGGCTGTTTTTTTCATACAATATTCGCTTAGTTAGCAAACCTTACTATCCGGCTATTCGACACACCGTCTCCTTCTACTCTCAATACATACTCTCCATCCGGAATACCCGTTGGCTGTACTTGCAGCAGCGACTGATCTGCCGGGAACTGCCGGATATATTTTACATTCCCCATCAGGTCCGTTAACGTCACTTTGTAGTAAGCCTGCGCACTCACCGCCGCCTTATTCATGGCCACGGGCACCACGGATTTATCAAGCGTAGATTTATCGATGGTAATGTTGATCTGCTGCCGGGCCGGATTAGGCGCTACCGTCATAGCGAAAGTGCCACCACCGCCACTGCAGGAACCGGAAGGGCCATCGTATACCGGTACAATTTTCATTTTACTCATACCACTCCATCCACAGAGATTAGCCACATTAATACCGATGACGGCTTGTCTGGAGCCAGGACGTGGCATAGCGCGCATACCAGAATAGTCGCCAGGGCTGCAGGATCCCATGACATCTCCATTGAATTCAGCATTATCGTACCAGCCAGTACTCCATTGCGCATCAACAATATCCGCTGTTGCGAAACAACCACCGTTATATTTGGCAGATACATCATTCCACTTGCCCGGGCACAGTGTATAAGCGGTAATAGAAAGTTTGGTATTATCCGGTACACCAATCACCGTTCGTACATCCTTTCTTACTTTTCCGGGTGTCTGACAAGGATTGGCAGGATTAGAAATGGTGGCTTCTATATAACCAGGGCCGTTGGCGGTGCCGCTGATTTTTACGGCACTGGTACCCTGTCCTGCTGTAACAGTCAGGTTCGGCGAAGTAGACCAGGTAACTGTTTCTTCGGGTTTTAAATTGGTCAGTGAATAGTTCGCTGAGCTACAAAACCGCTGGTCTCCTACAATTTCATGCACATCAATTTCAGTAATCGTCACTGTAAACATAGAAATATGCGAAGAACAATTCTTACTGGTAGAGTCAAACATACTTGTTCCTAACCAAAGGTAATTGTAACAAGTGGTAGGAGAGAAAGTCATCACCGGTTCTTCCATTTGCCCTCTGACGGTATATCCAAATTGCCAGGCAATGGAGTTGGGGGCACTAATAGGAATAAATTTGTCCCAGCAGCCAGCAAATACCGGATTGTTGGTCACCACCGCATGCAGTACAGCCATGGGTGTCGGGGCATTTGAATGATCCCAGTCATCCAGGCTGCACCAGGACCGGAAAGCAATGGTGTACTTTTTGTTTTTTTCAAATGGGTACTTGATTGCAGCACCGGAATTATGGACACCATCCTCCAGGTCTATTGTTCTCAGTACCAGGGCATGTGGCACATTCGTCATCCATGGGTTACCATGGGTTTGCTGTACCGGATATCCGTTGATCAGTTTAGGATATTCAAAGTTACAGCCGGTACAGGGGATATTGTATTGACCAGGATCTTTCCGTCTTACTTCATCATCTAATGCAATCAACGGATCGCAGCCATAGGCCGCAAAATCAATCTTCTTTACTTTAACAGACTGGGCTTTCATGAGACCGGGCAACAATAGTAACATGGAAAGGGCCATTGCGCGTAACAGGGTTTTCGCGTTCATAGGGAATGGAATTTTAGGCCCTAAAAATAAAAAACCGCTTCATAAAGAAGCGGTTTTTTTATCACAAGCAAAGTTTCTAAGGATAACTTAGTTTTTTATGGTTTTACGTCCCACCAAACTTTTACGTCTGTTCTGTCTTTACCAGCAACAGCGGCATAGTTGGCAGCGTTATAGTTACGTTCGTTAGCCGGGTAATTCCAACGCATCGGTACATTACGTTGTAAAGTGGAAGATGGGTCATTGGCAAATACCAGTTTAGGTAATTTGTTACGACGTACTTCCGCCCAGTTTTCTTCTGCCTGAACGAAATTCAGGTGCAACCATTTCTGGGTACAGATCTTATTCATGTTGTCGGTACCATACGCTACACCTTCTTTTTTCAGGAACTCCTCCACTGCTACTGCAGTTGGCGTTGCTACTTTATCTTTAAATGTTGATATATTACGGATATCGTAGTAGAAATTGATAGATTGACGGATACCTTCTTCGTAAGCAGTTTGCGCACTACCACCGATGCCTAAACGTTCAGCAGCTTCCGCTTTCAGGAAAGAAACTTCTGATGCAGTCATCAACACTCCTGGGAAGAAGTTGTTACGGGTAAAGGTAGCGGAATCCATGCGGCTGATCAAACTATCTCTCAGCATATTTGCCTGGGTTTCAGTAGAAACATCCATTGGCATACCAGCATATTTACCTTCTTTATTCTTTGTATAGAGAATGGATAAACGTGGGTCTCCTTGTGGTTGCATTATTTTATCAATTATTACAAAAGGCGCTGCATTGAAACCTTCCATACTACGAATACCGTATTCATGCTGGTTATCAATTGCAAATAAGTCAGGCCCCACAGCAACAATCAATGCATTATCCACATTTGTTTCCATCACAGGATAAAGTTTTGGATTGCCCAATATCTCCTGAATTTCGGCCTTTGCCAATACTGGTTTTACATAGGAAACTTTCATCGCCAAACGTAAACGCAGGGAGTTCGTGAACTTTTTCCATTTTTCGCGATCGCCTTTAAATATCACATCCTGCTTTTTCAGACCTTCTGTAACAACGCTTTCGCTACCTACGGGAAGCTTATATTCATTGAGATAATCAGCTGTTTTCTTCAATTCTGCCAACATCCAGGTATAAATGCTTTCCTGACTGTCGTAGGCAGCATGCATAGAAGGATTGGCAAAATTCCTCAGCATTCCTGCCTGGAAGAATGGCATATCTCCCCACAGATCTGTTACTTTCGCTGTCTCATGAATAAAAAACACTTTGCTTAACGCAACATAGATCTGCTGAATATTTTTTTCCCTTGCCGGTAATGAATCGAATACAAAATTTATTTCCCGGTAAGTTTGTAAGGTATTTACATAATACTCTTTCCAACGCATTTCTGCATAAGAAGGGGCGACTTCATATCTCTTGGTACCATTCTGAAAACCCATTGTTTGCGTATATACGCCTAACATAGGACGCACAGCCGTAAAAAGTTGCGTATAGGTCAATCTGTTCCGGCCACTCAGAATTTCATTACTGAAAAGAAACGGTACGGCGGCTTTCTCTGTTTTATCCGGATTAGGATAACTTTCCTCCATTTGCTTGGTACAGGAAGAAGCTCCTATCGCTGCAGCACCGATTAACAGTGCTGCAGTAATTGTTTTTATATTGAATTTCATGAACATGCAGATTAAATATTACGCTAAATAAATAATTAATTAGAAACTAGCACGAATTGCAGCACCAAAACTTCTGGTAGCAGGCGTTGTTCCATACTCTATACCCTGTGTGGACATCTGCGTTCCGATAGCTGCTTCCGGATCAATATTAGGTAATGATTTATAGAAGTACAGCAGGTTTCTACCAATGAGAGACACGTTGATGGATTGGAAACCAATTTTACCAACTGTCTTTTTAGGCAAGGTGTAACCTAAGGATACTTCACGCAGTTTGATGTAGTTGTTTTTGTAAACAGCCTGGTCATAACGTCCGGCATCTCCCCATGAAAAAGTATTCAGGTAGTAAGAAGCCGCAGAGATCAATTTCTCGTTAGTTTTTCCGTCTGCAGTAACACCATCCAGCACTACACCATCGTGGAACACTCTTTCTCCATTTGGAGCAGTGGCATTATGATTAGGCAATCTTACATTATTATAAGAGCCATCAGCACCCTTCACTATATAATAAGGCAAACCACCATTCGCTTCATCACGGTATTGCATTGATTCTTTCAGCTCTCCTTTACCCATACCGTAGTAGTTGGTCAGGGAAGCCAGATCACCACCCCAACGGAAGTCTACCAGGATATCCAGGTTGAAGTTCTTATAGGTAAAGTTATTGGATAAACCACCGGCAATCTTCGGCAACATATTACCTACTTTGGTTTGTTTGGTATTATCACGTTCCCAGATACCATCCGCTGAAATGACCAACCGACCGTTCTGATCCCGTAAACGTTCATTTACATAGATATCGCCAAATGCCTGTCCTGGCGCTGCCACAATACGCAGGGCACCGTTGTCTTCATCTTTTAACGAGAGGAAATCTACGCCGTCCATTAATCTGATCACCTTATTTTTATTGGCACCAGCATTCAGGCCAATATTCCAATACAGGGGAGATTTATCAGCCAGTGGTCTGGCATTAATGGCAAATTCCCAACCTGTATTTTTCAGGTCACCCACATTCACCAGCTTGGAAATAACACCAGAAGTCATGGGGGTAGTCAGGTTAATGATCTGATCAGTAATCTTATTGGTATAGAAAGTAACATCTACGCTTAACCGATTTTTCAACCACTTCGTTTCCAGACCTATTTCTGTTTCTGTTTTCCGTTCAGACTTGATCTGGTTATTACCCAGCTTTTCACCCGCACTATGCGTAGGTACGCCACTAACTTGTTTCTGATCATAACCGATATAGGCATCATAAACAGTAGGTTCATTACCTACCATACCGAAGGAAGCACGCAACTTACCATAGCTCAGTACTTCCGGTAAATGGAACGCTTCTGTAAATACAAAGCTACTGTTGAAGGAAGGATAGAAGAATGAGTTACCACCTGGAGGCAGTGTTGAGGCATATTCTTTACGGGATGTGGCTTCCAGGAACCAATAGTTTCTGAAATTAATACTGGCTGTTGCAAAGAAAGCTGCTTTCCGTAATTCCTGGCGGGCCAGTATGCTTTTCACTACACCGGTGGTATTATTCAAGCTAAACCAGTTTTCCAGAATTAATCCTCCTTGAGTAACCTCAGAAGCACGACGGTACAATTCCTTTCTACCCTGCGCACCTGCATTCACGGTCAGATCCCAATCCTTAGCCAGCTTTTGGGTATAGGTCAGCAATACGTCACCATAAACAGTATTATACTTGTTATTATATGCGCCAAATACACCACTTCCCCCGAATGCAGTTGAATACAGGTTATGTTGTCTGTCTTCAATATATTCAGATGTCAGATCCGTACCAACACGTCCACGGAGTTTCAGATTATCCAGAATGGAATAATTCAGGGTAAAGCTTCCGATTACACGATCCATTTTCTCTTCATAGTTATCGTATGTCTGTCTCCATAATACATCAGACATGAAAGCAGTACCCTTATTGTTGAAAATGAAAGCTTCGTTAGGATTACGATTTCTATTACCAACGGTTACAAACTGATACCCTTCGGATGTTTTAAACCGGTCGAACAAAATGTCTGTTTTTTCAGAACGGTTCAAGCCATCAAAAGTACTCAGGTTACGCAGCTGTACCGGTCTGTTGAGGGTATTGCTGTTGATGTAATTTACCATTACATCTGCTGTTACTTTCTTATGCAGCTTTAAAGTACCGTTGAAGTTGAAAATGTTTTTTCCTTGCTTACCACCGCGTTGTACACCTTCATATTGTGTACGGGTGTAGGCAAAACGGAAAGATCCCATTTCAGAAGCATTGGATATGGCTACGCTACCATTCCAGTTGTAACCGGTACGGAACATTTTCTTATAGTTATTCGGCTGCGGATCATAGTTTCTTACCTGTCCATCCCACCAGAGCAACGGACGACCGTCCATGATTGCACCAAAGTTACCATAGGCACTATAGTCTGCACGCTCATAGGTCTGGCCTTTATAAGTCTCCTTTCTAAAACCAGTTTCAGCAAATCCTCTACCCACAGCGGTTTCATAGTCATAACCCGGACCATAGGTATTCTGGAATTTAGGGGTGAAAGCTACTTTTTCTACTGTGTAGTTAGTATTTACATCTACACCGAGACCTTTTTTATGAGCACCTCCTTTGGTCGTAATTACTACTACACCATTCGCTGCCTCAGAACCGTACAGGGCAGATGCAGAAGCACCTTTCAGTACGGTCAGGCTTTCAATATCCTCCGGGTTGATATCCACGATACCGTTACCCATGATACGCGGCTGATCCCAATAGTTCTCAGTATTAGCACCACCATTCCGGATAGGAATACCATCCACAATGTAGAGTGGCTGCTGGTTACCAGTCAGGGAGTTTACCCCACGGATACTTACAGATACCGCACTGGTGGCACCACCGGGAGCTGTCTGGATTTTTACACCCGCAGCTTTACCGTACAAAGCAGAAGCGAAGTTGGTTGCACCGGCCTGTGTCAGCTGTTTGGCAGACACCGTGCTCACGGAGTAACCCAGCGCTTTGCTTTGTTTTTTGATACCCATGGCAGTTACTACCACTTCGCTCAAATTCTTGTTGTCTTCCTTTAAAACAATTTGTAAAACGGATTGGCCATTTAAAGGCACTTCCTGGTTGAGAAAGCCGATATAGGAGAATATCAGCGTAGCATTGGGTGCTACATTAATTTTGAAGGAACCGTCTGCAGCGGTCATGGCACCGTTGGCAGCACCTTTTTCCTTTACAGTAACACCTGGTAACAGGGTACCTTTTTCATCTTTTACAGTTCCTGTAAGCGCTTTTTTATCCTGTGCCCATGCGGTAACGCAGCAGCATAAAAAAAGCAACGTGGCGAGAAGAAGTGATCTTCGCATAGCTTCCATTTGGTTTAAATTATAGCAAGTAGAATCAGACACATAGTTTAAAAGTATACGGGGACCCGCATGCTGTCGCGCACGTAGTGTGACACTCCGAAAGACAATGCTGTGGTTTCCGTCCCTTTGTTTTTTACATGGAATTACTCCATTAGCCCCTTCATTATTTCACTGTATAGCTACCGTACATCGCTACAGTACAGTAGTAAAACGTTTTAGCAAACAGCAATAAAAAAAACCTGTATCACCACTTTCACAATTATCAGTTTCACAAACAAGTTCTTTTATTCCCTTCGATAGAAATAACGGTTTCAAACTTAGGGATAATTACGAGAAGTGCAAAAAAGATTTAACAATTTTTTTATTATTGGTTAACACTTCGTTAAGGAAGTTAAAATTATATCAACAAACAACAAGATAATATTACCACATCACTGCTTATTGATAAAAGCGATCAGAGCCACAGCAGCATTTTCATCAAAAGGACCATCATACAAACTGAAAAATTTCCGCGAAGCCTCCAACGCCACCGGATCATTCTCCAATGCCGATAAAAACAATTTCTTCCGGATACTTACTTTCACCGGCGTCCCTGCTGCAATCAGGTAATAGCTATACTCCTTCTTGTATTCATCATATTCTTTTCCACCCGGCACAGGTTCATTATCCTCTATATCTGCTTTCACCAATATAATGTGGGTATCCTTTACCAGCATGTATTTCCCCTTTACCAACTGCTGCATGAATTTCCATTGCCGGTTGGTTTCCACGCCCACATAATAATAGCTGAGTTCCCGGTGTTTGAAATGAAAGGCTTGTATACCGGCTACTTCCGGCGTATAGGTATGGCCATTCTGGCCTTTGATGATGAGCATATTTTTCTCCAGGTCCAGGTTGGCATGGAATGCCCTGGCACGTTGTACCGGTTTGTTGTTCATGGAATCCAGCCACATATACTCCCAACTGGTATACAGGTAAGGAGAACCAACCGTATTGTTCTTATTGCCAAAACCAGCTACAGAACAGGATTTCAATCCGCGGATACTATCCCGCATATCGGCCGCCGGCGCCGGGGCCTCCTGTCCGTAAAGCCTGGTAATCGTAATCACCAGCAGGACAGGCAGTAACATCCATTGTTTCATACAAAATAGCTTATGCAGTCAGCGACGTGATACCGGCAACAGCGGGGTGGCTATTGCCGGCATCTGTAAGTTCTGTCAGGATGATCATCAGGGTTTATCCCACCACACCGGCGTGGTAAACAAATCCGCGCCCTGCGCGGCATTGGCAGCTTCTACATTTTCGCGGTTTACATCATAGTCATTACGTGGATACCGCAACCGGCGCGGGATCTGGCCATTGGTTTCGTTATTCTTGTAATTCACCGGCTTCAGCACCGGATAACCGCTACGGCGCCAGTTAGCATACGCTTCATATTCATTCAAAAACGTGGTGATATAATACTGGGTGTTAATGGCTTCCAGCTTCGTATTCAGGCTACCGGCACCCACTGCCGCCGATTCTGCCAGGGCATAGGCCTGCGCCGCAGCGTCGTCATATACAATCGCGGGCCCGTACAAAGACCATTGCCAGATACCAGACTTCACCCCGGTAATAAAACGGGACACCGGATCTCCGGCAATCCATCCTCTTGCCGTGGCTTCTGCCAACATCAGCTGTACTTCCGAATACGTCAGGAAAATGTTGGGGGAATTGGGTTGCGCAATTATCTGCCGGGGCTGTGAGTAGTGCGCCAGATCCGCATCTCCGGTAGATCCGATGCCGTATACCGGATCAGAAGTATTATCATATCCATTGGGCAATCCTTTCTGCAGCGCAGGTACGTTGCTGCCACCCGGTGTGGAATCCGGTTTCGGTAGTTCTGAAATAAACGGCAAACGCGGATCGTTCTTCGTTTTGAGCAGGTCTACAAAAAATTTAGAGAGCTTGATAGATAGGTTACTCTTCCCTGTTTCTGCCCTGCTGCCGGGGTATACACCTATCACGTGGCTATTGGGATTATCATAATCACCGGCTACATGCTGCATGTAGAAGATGTCTTCATTTCGTGTAAAAACGCCACCAGCAACGGCTTTCTGTACATACTCCTTCGCTTTGGCCGGATCGGATTTTTTAGACAGGCGTAAACCGATACGCAGCAACAATGAATACGCCAGCTTCTTCCACTGCTCCGGCGATCCGCCGTAACCGGAAATATCAGCACTGCCAGGCGTTGCCTTCGCTGCATCCAGCTTCGCGGCAGCGGCGATTAATTCTGCTGCCAAACCATTATAAATCGTTTCCTGCCGGTCGTAGGCCGGAGAAAAATTCAGGTCCAGAAAACCTCGCCCCGCTGCCAGATAGGGTACATCTCCATGCAGGTCTGTTAACCGCTGCAACATAATTACCTTCGTAATCGTAGCCATGGCATTAAAATTGGCCTGTGCAGGATCATTCGCTGTCTGGTTTATCAACGTAACCAGTATCTTGATACCATTCGGATAAAACGAGTTAAAGGCGGCCCCGCTGTAACCATCGTTATACAGGTATTTATCTCCCGCATACGTGAGACTGAGTGAAGATAAATGCTGCACCATAGGCCCGCAGTAAATGAGATTGGAACGCCACGCTTCAAATTCACCACCGGAAGCATAAAGCAATCCCCGCGTAAGCAGAATACCCGGTGTTACAGCCGGTGCAGCGGTAGGATCCGTATTGATCTGTTCAAAGTTTTTTGTACAGGCGCTCATGGCCAGTGTAGCGGCCAACAGCCATATCCTGCCTTGATATATTAACTTAAACATGTGCAGCTGATTTAAAATTTCACATTCAGGTTTAATCCATAGCTTCTTGCCTGGGGATACCCCAATACTTCGGCACCCTGACCGGCGCCGTTACCATACGTAGATTCCGGATCTACGTTGGGAATATCTTTATAAATAATCCAGAGGTTACGGGCTACGAACGATAAGGAAGCGCCGGTAAAGGGCGTTTTCTTCATGATCTCCGGCGAGAGGTTATAGGTAAGGATTACCTGCCGCAACTTGATAAAGGCCCCATCGTAAATAAACGGCTCGGCAATATTGAACGCGATATTCTGGTAATAGTCCTGTGCAGAAACGGTTTTATCCACATATTTGGAAGGATCATTGGGGTCCTGCGCCTTGATTTTCACACCTCCTTCCCTGCCTTCCAGCGTATTCTTCTGCAGGCCGTAATAGTAGGCATAATCATTGGTACCGGAATAGATTTTATTACCCCAGCGGGCATCTACCAATACGCCCAGTGAAAAAGATTTGTAGCTGAAACTGTTGGTCACCCCCAATGTATACGGCGCCACACCAGTACCAAAAATAGTGTTCTCTCCCTGTAAAGGTTTGCCGGCACTGTTGAACAGGATATTTCCCTGCTCGTCGCGTTTGAACTTATAGCCCATGATCACACCGAAAGGTTCACCAGGCACCTGCTGAATGGTGACATTGAATGTACGTACATCCGCTACCTTCAGGGATTTCAGTTTACCATCCAGTTGTATTACCTCACTGCGGTTGTAGGAGAAGTTCGGGGTAATATCCCAGGTGAAATTTTTATTCCGTACAGGCGTTCCCGTTAACATCAGTTCTACGCCTTTGTTACTCACCTTACCTACGTTGATAAAGGCCGCATTATAACCGGTAGCAACCGACACGGAGGCCTGTACAATATCATCATTGGTTTTACGGTTGTAGTAAGAGAAATCAACGGTCAGGCGGTTATCAAAGAATCGCGCCTCCAGTCCTGCTTCATAGCTGTCGTTGGTATAAGGCCGCAGGTTGGGATTGGGAATAATATAATTACCATCGGTAGATTTTTTCACATCAGCTACCGGCAGGGTATTGGTGCCTAGTGACATGGGGTTTTGTACCTGGTAGCCCAGACGCAAACGATAAGGATCGGTGTCGCCACCTACACGGGCCCAGGATGTTCTCAGCTTGGCGTAATTAATCCATTTCGGCATGGTTACCACATCAGATAACACAAAGCTCAATCCCGCCGATGGATAAAAAATACTGTTGCTGTTCAGCGGCAAGGTGGAGAACCAGTCATTGCGGCCGGTGAGCGTCAGGTACAGAAAACTCCGGAAGCCCACTTCTGCGGACGCATATACGGAGTTGATCTTCTTCTCAAAAATATCATTGAGTACCGTTTTGGTTTGCAGGTTACTCTGGTCGTAATAGTAGGGCACATTGAAGGTTGCGCCTCTCAGGTACAACTTATCATTTTTACTGCGCATGACATTGGCGCCGGCAAAAGCAGTTACCCGCCAGTCTTTGGCCACCAGCTTATCCATGCCTACCATCACATCCGCATTGAGTTCGTAGAAGCTTTGCCGGGTCTGGTCATTGATTTCGCCACCCGGTATATAAGCCGTACCGTTGGGCGTAATGGCTTTATTGGTTCTGTTATACATATCGGCCCCGATGCGGCCTTTTACATACAACCAGCTGAGCACATCATACCGTAGCTCTGCGGCATTGATATAACGGTCTTTTTTATCATCCTGCTCAAAATCATATGCGGCAAACCAGGGATTGGTTGTATACTGATTATCACTCCAGCGGGCTTCATTTCCGTCCGGATCCAGTTTACTTTCTCTCAGGGTTTGTACGCTTAAACTGGTAGGCAACAGATACAGGGAGTAATTGGCATTACCCGGTGAATCCGATACCCGTGGCCGGTTGTAGGTACGTTCCCGGATATATTTTGCATATACGTTTAACGTGAGGTGTTTGCCTAACAAAGCGGAAATATTGAGCGAGAGGTTATCTCTTCTGATACCCGAATTGGGCAGCATGGCTTCATTCTTCATATCGGTAGCCCCGAAGCGGTAGGTAAATTTATCGGTGCCTCCGCTCATGGCTACTGAATTGGTGAAGGTGTATCCGCTTTTGTAGAATTTTTTGAAGTTATCCTTTACGGCGCTGTAGGGCCGGAATTTGCCGTCGTACTGGATAACGGAAGAACCATCCAGTTTAGCGCCCCAGCTGAAAAGGCCACCGGATCTGGCTTCTCCGACTGTCTGCGGTTTTAAGCCGTTTTGTCCCATTCCGTATTCATATTGCCAGTCGAGGCTATTCACAATCGGGCGGTCTATCACGATGTTGCTGCTGTATTCAATGCCTACTCCTTTTCTTTTGGCACCGCTTTTAGTGGTGATGAGGATAACCCCGTTAGAAGCACGGGAACCGTATAAAGCGCCGGCAGAACCACCTTTGAGCACCGTCATGGAAGCAATATCATCGGGGTTGATGCTGGAAATACCGTCGCCGGCATCCGTTCCGCCATATTCAGTGGCCGCACCTAAGTTATCATTATTGATAGGAATCCCATCTACTACGATGAGAGGTTGATTGTTCCTGTTTTTATCGATCGAAGTATTTCCCCGCAGAATGATACGGGTAGACCCTGCAGGTCCGGTAGCTGTGGTGGTAACATTTAAGCCCGCCACTTTACCGGAGAGGGTATTGGCGATATTGGTAGAACGTGCCTGGGTGAGTTCTTCGCCCTTTATCTCTGATACCGCATAACCGAGGGCTTTCTTTTCCTTGCGGATGCCGAGGGCGGTGACTACCACTTCACTGAGATTCTTCTCATCCTGTTTCAGCACCACATTCTGGGTAGGTTCGTTCCCTACAGCGATTTCCTGTGGCAGGTATCCCAGGTACCGGAACAGCAAGGTACTGCCTGGCGGCGCCGTTATGGTGTAATTACCGTCTATGTTTGTAGCTGTTCCTTTGGAAGTACCTTTTATCAGGATATTCACGCCCATGAGGGGTTGGCCGCCGCTATCCGTTACCTTGCCGGTGAAGGTCGTGGTGTACTGGCCCCACACAACGGTGTTTACCAGCAATAATAACACAATAAAAAGTATAGCATATTTAGCATTTCTGATCATACTATAAAAAATAAAGTGAAGAAATAGTAGAATAGAACAGAGAAGGAATCACACGCTATAACAACGAATCCGGGAAAGTGTTTGACTCCTGCCGGAAGAATTCAGGTACAGCCGTTACCGGTAGCCTTGCGGACAAACAATACACTCCCTTATGCTGCCTTCCGGAGAAGACGGCATGATTCGTTCTATCCTATGTCAGGCCTTATTTGTTCTTTCCTTTCATACGTTCAGGGTTTGTCAGCAGTAATCTGTTGAATAGGGGTTACAGCTGCAGCTGGTTTCAGTTTTTCAGGTTCTGTCAAATGTGGATCTTTTAGGCGGTTAATATTGTATAGATTCAGGGCAGGATGCTCCCCCTGATGACGAATGAATGCCTGTCTGTTGCGCGATGACGCCAACCTTCTCCGGCGGTATATCAGTGCCTGGCTTTGTATCTTTTTTTAACGGGAATGACTATATATAATTCGTTTCAATGGTTCATAAGTACTACAGTACCGCAAAAATCTGTTATTCCACTGCATTGTGCTGTGTAGCCGCACTCAGGTAGATTCACGAATAATCAGTTCCGGGGCCAGTACAATCTGTTGCGGGGAGGTAGAAGGTTGATTGAGTTCCTGCATCAGCAGGTTGATGATATTTTTTCCGATAGCCGGAATGGGTTGTGCCACGCAGGTGATAGCAGGACTGTGCAGGCGGAACAGGTCGTGGTCATCGAAACTGATGACGCCTATTTTTTTGCCGATCTGCCAGCCGAGGGAGCGCAGACTTTCGATACCACAGATACCCAGGTAGTTGGTGGCAAAGAAAACGGCGTCCAGGCCTTTTACTGTGGTCAGGAAATGTTTTATTTCCGTGGTGAAATGTTCCCGGTCCAATTCAAAGGGGAGTTTTTTTACCAGGGTTTTCTGAAAAGGAATACGGTGGTCTTTGAGCGCCGC
Organism: Chitinophaga nivalis; assembly: GCF_025989125.1. NCBI lineage: Bacteria > Pseudomonadati > Bacteroidota > Chitinophagia > Chitinophagales > Chitinophagaceae > Chitinophaga > Chitinophaga nivalis. The sequence goes on from NZ_JAPDNR010000001.1 coordinate 7,913,651, forward strand.
CATATATCCGTCCATACGATCTTTCATCTGGATCTGATCGGAGGTAATGGTTACAATGCCTATTTTCCGGTAGCCCTGTTGAATCAGGTGGGAAGTGGCATCATAGGTGCCCTGAAAGTTGTCCACCACTACGTAATGGCTGCTCACGTGCGGGAAGTAACGGTCCATGAGTACCACCGGCTTGCCGGTAGTTTTGAGCAGTTCTATTTCTTTATCCAGGTTTTTGGTAGGCGTAATGATGTAGCCGTCTACCTGGCGGTATTTGAGTACTTCCAGCAGTCCCTTGGCTTTTTCCGTATTGTCTTCTGTACTGCCATACAGCACTTTGTAGCCGTATTTATCGGCTTCATCTTCCATTACCTTGGCGAGGCTGGCGAAGAAATTATTGGCAATATCCTCCACTATGAGGCCGATGGTTTTGGTTTTTCCGGTGCGCAGGCCGCGTGCCAGCTGATTGGGTTTGTACTTCAACCGTGTAGCAATTTTTTGAATTTTTTTGCTGACCTGGTCACTGATTCTTTTTTCTTTTGCTTTTCCGTTGAGTACAAAGGAGACGGTAGTAGGAGATACTCCTGCCTGTTTTGCAATATCTTTGATAGAGATTCCTTTCATAGAAGACAACGCTATATCGATTTAGCCCAGCGTAATTTACAAAATCAAGTTGAAAAATACGTGGTTGGTTTAATTATTCCAAACATCCGGCAGAAAATGATGTTGGCTTCCGGTATCACATTAAAAGGTTATTTTCGGGATAATGGTATTTTTTTAACCAATTTTTAATAATTTGGCAACATTCATAGGATAATGGTAGTACCAATCACCTGTCAATCTACGGTTACTGATCAGTACATATTGGCAATGGTAATAAAGTATAGGACTGTTACAATAAAATAGTTGTTTAAATTAATACGTGAATGAAACCCATCCTTATTAAAGTGGGGGCTTTTGCCGATAACCAGATCACCATCATAGAGAGATGTGATCCATATTTCAATACACCGTTTCATTTTCATCCGGAATGTGAGCTGGTATATGTGACGGAAAGCCACGGAAAAAGAATTGTGGGAGATAGCATAGAGAGCTTTGAAGAAGGCGACATGGTGTTTCTGGGACCACATATACCACATGTATGGTATAATGAAGAAGATTATTACAAAGGAGACGAAACGCTGAAGGCGAAGTCTGTGGTGATTTATTTTCCGAAAGATATTTTCGGGGAGAAGTTCTACGGATTACCGGAAACGAAGGCGTTGACGGAGCTTTTTCACCGTGCCCAGCGGGGTATGAAGATCACCGGGGCTACGCATGATAAGCTGAAACAGGAAATTTTAACCTTGCCTAAAAAAGAAGGCCTCGACAGGATTATCTCTTTACTGAGTATTCTGAAAACCCTGTCGGAAACACGGGATTGTTATTACCTTGCCAGTACCGGTTATTCACATGCCTACAATGTGAAGGACAACCACAAGATTGACGAAGTGTTTAAATATGTAATGAATAATTTCTCCAAGGAGATTTCCCTCCAGGATGTAGCCAGCATTACCAATTTATCGCCACAGTCGTTCTGTCGTTTTTTTAAGAACCGTACCAAAAAATCGTTTGTACAGTTCCTGAATGAAGTGCGTATAGGCCATGCCTGTAAACGGCTCACGGAAGAAGATTGGTCGATTGCAGAAATAGCTTATTCCTGTGGATTTAAGAACCTGTCCAATTTTAACCGGTTTTTCAAGGAAATTGTAGGCAAAACACCGAAAGAATACAAAAATGAGTTACGACTCAAAGAAGCCTAACTACTTAAAAAACAAACAAATGGAACGATTTTGTCTTTTCGGAAATTTAGGTGTTCCTAAATACAGAATTTATTCTTACTTTCAATGCTAGTAATTATCAACCAAAACGCTTAATTACTACTGTAATTCGATGTACAGCAGTTGTTCCGATAACGAGTTAGTATCGCTGCTCAAAAGCGATGACAGCGCAGCCTTCAATGCCATCTACGACCGCTACAGTAAGATGCTGTATCTATTTGTATACAGTAAACTGGAGGCTGGAGAAATCAGCAAAGATGTACTGCAGGATATTTTTATCTCCCTCTGGGAAAAGCGACACTCCCTGGTGCTGAAAGAGTCGCTGAAGGCCTATCTGTACCAGATGGCCCGTCACAAAATCATAGACATATACCGTAAAAACGCCACCTACCGGAAATATTTACAACAACTTATCGAGCATTTCGATGCCCAACCGCACTCGGTGATAGAAACGGTGGATTATAAAGCCAAAACCCAGGATATGTTTGAGGCAATCAATCATCTTCCGGGCCGGATGAAAGAAATTTTTATGCTCAGCAGGTTTGAAAACCTGACCGTAGAGCAAATTTCTACTCACCTTGGCTTATCCCAGCAAACCGTAAAAAATCAGATCACCAAGGCATTAAAGATTTTAAGAGCCAACTATGCACAAACGGATATGATTCTGTTGGTTATATCCCTTATCCTGACCGGAGGTTTATAATGTGTATAAAAAACACGCTGTGGCAATGGTACTATTCCTTCATTATTACGACTTATCAACAACACAAAACGCTATCAGGTGGACACAGAACAGATAAAAATATTGCTGGAGCGATATAATCAGGGGAGTTGCTCACCGGAAGAAGCGGATATTATAAACCAATGGTTTGAACGTATCAACCGGCATCAATCTGCCGTAGTGGACGACGCTGCACTCGATTTGCAGCTGGAATCCATAAAATTGCATATCAATGAACAGATCGCTCCTGCCACACCGGTGCGCCGGATGTATGCCTGGTACTGGTCTGCCGCTGCCGCAGCTATCCTGCTGGCAGCAGCCCTGTTCTGGTTCAATAACCAACGCCCGGCGGCTACGCTCCTTCCGGAAAAACAGCTGGCGAAACTACCGCCTGCAAAAAGCAACCGGGTGGAGAAAGACGGCTTTATAGAAATCACGACTGCCAAAGGTGCCAATGAAAATATTGTACTGGAAGATGGCAGCTCCATTGCACTCAACGCAGGCAGTAAAGTGCGCTATCCAAGCCACTTCTCCGCGTCTGCACGGAACGTTTTCCTGGAAGAAGGGGAAGCGTTTTTTCAGGTGAGCACTGATCCCAAACGACAGTTTGTGGTAAGAGCAGCCGAAATTGCCACCACCGCACTGGGCACCACCTTCAACATCCGGGCGTACAGCCAGGAAAACCAGGTGACCGTAGCCCTGATCAGTGGTAAAGTAAAAATAGACCAGCTGAATGGCGATGGCCAGGAAACAGCCTCTATGATCCTGTTACCCAGTGAACAGATCAGCTATAACCGGCAATCCCTCAGCCTCGTTAAAACGGTCTTTTCCAAACCGGATGAAGTAACCGGCTGGCAACAAGGTTATCTTGTATTCCGCGATGCCCCTTATAATGAAATTGTTACCAGTATTGAAAACCGCTACGGTGTAACGGTGATCAATAAAAGCGATAAAACCAAGTGGAATTACACCGGCTTTTTTAAAAATGAAAGCCTGAAAGACGTTATGGATATTATTTGTATTGCAAAATCATTATCTTATACCATTAAAAACGATACTATTTATCTGGTAAATAAAAACTAGTTCATATGGAGGTAAAGCCATGCCCCATGAAATGGTTTCTATCCATGGGGTTAATGCTGACACTATTGTTGGCTGGGAGCTTGAACACAATGACTAGCGCTATCCCGCAGGCACAAGATCCACCAACAACTATTGTCGTCAGTATTCAGGTAAAGAATAAAGGCCTGGAAGAGGTAATGACAGAAATATCCACTAAAACAGGACTCAACTTTCATTACGACAAAACTGATCTTAACCTGAAAAAAAAGGTCACTTTAAATTGTACCCAAACACCTATTGATGAAGTTCTCGCGTTATTATCAGCACAAACCGGATTAAAGTTTACCCGCATTAATAATAAAATCATTGTAGGAACAGCTAACGACACCGGTTCATCACACACAGTAGACCTGGTTAATCACGTTTCACTCGAAAGAGAAATTACAGGCACCGTACGCGATAGTAAAGGCACGCCACTCCCGGGGGTTACAATTCAGATCAAGAGCACTAATAAAGGCACACAATCTAACGCCGAAGCAGGTTTTACCATTAAAGCCGGCCCCGGTGATATTCTCGTTTTCAGCTCTGTCGGTTTTGTGACCAAAGAAATCAATATAGGCACCGGCAACGAAATGCACGTACGTATGCTGGAGAATATCAAAGGACTCAGTGAGCTGGTGGTTACCGCCCTGGGCATCCAGAAAAAAGCCAGAGAACTCCCCTATTCCGCCCAGCAACTGGATGGTGATGAGCTATCTGCTGTAAAAGACGCCAATGTCATCAATTCACTGAGCGGCAGATCAGCCGGCGTTACCATTGTCCGCAATGCTTCCGGTATCGGCGGCTCCGCAAGGGTGGTGCTCCGCGGTAATAAATCTACCCGGGAAAATCAGCCCCTGTATATTGTAGACGGGATTCCCTACGCCAACTATACCCCTGCCCAGCCGGTAGACGTGTGGGGACAATCCAACAACACCATTGGCGCTGGTGGCCGCGATGGCGGAGATGGTATTTCCAACATTAACCCCGACGATATTGAAAGCATCAGCATTATGAAAGGTGCTTCTGCCGCCGCTTTATACGGCAGCCAGGCGGCCAACGGCGTGATTCTCATTACGACTAAAAGAGGCCGGCCCGGTAAAAATAAGATTGATGTCGCCTCCGACTTCACCCTGGAAACACCCGCATTGCTTCCACCACTGCAATACCGCTACGCCCAGAAAGAGCCACCCGGCCCGAATATTATCGGTAAGCCGCAGCCAGGATCTATCGGCAGCTGGGGCGCCCCCATTCAGGTACCTGATCATGTCCGTCATTTCTATAACACCGGTTATACACTCACCAATACCGTTTCCTTCAGCGGCGGTACCGAAACCGCACAAAGCTATTTTTCCTACGCCAATACCACCAATAAAGGCATTTTACCGACCAATAAATTCAACCGGCATACCGCCAATTTCCGGGAAACATTAAAGTTGCTGAATGAAAAACTGGTAATGGATGCCAACGTCTCCTTCCTGGCACAGAATACAGAGAACCGCCTCTCTTCCGGCTTATACTACAGCCCTATTTCCGGCTTGTATACCCTGCCCCGCGGACAGGACTTTGCTTATTACAGCAACAACTTCGAATATTACGACAACAGCCGCCAGCTATACCTGCAGAACTGGTGGAACATCCGGCATGATAAAGAATGGATAGGGCAGGATGATCAGCAAAATCCGGTATGGGCCCTGAAACGCAACCGGCGGCTCGACTTACGGTACCGGGGTACCGCTACCCTGGCGCTGAGTTATCAGCTCAACAACTGGTTGTCGGTGAAAGGGCGCGGCAGCTTCGATAAATCACTGGACCAGTACGAACTGGAAGCCTACGCAGGTACCCAGGTGGTACTGGCCCCCACCAATGGCCGCTATACCCTGGAAAAAGAACTCAATACCCAGCTATACGCCGACCTGATGGTGAATGCTACCGGCAAAGTGACCAACCAAATACACCTCGCCGGCAACATCGGCGCCAGCATTTCAGATATAAGGGCACATGAACGCACCTACAACGGCGCCAATCCCAATGCAGATCCGGGACTGTTCTATGCCAATAAATTTTCTGTTTCCAATATCCTGAGCAGTGCCATGGATGCACAGCACAGTGTGGAGAAAAAACAGTTACAAGCCCTCTTCGCCAATGCACAGGTGGGTTTCCGGAACTACCTGTTCCTGGACCTTACGGCACGAAACGACTGGTCCAGTACTTTTGCCTTTACTCCCACAAAGCCTATGGGATATTTATATTATTCTGCCGGCCTCTCTGCTATCTGGAGCGATATGTTTAAAATGCCGGAGCCGATAGACTTCCTCCGTTCCCGGCTCTCCTACGCCAGAGTAGGTAATGATATTGCCAGCTATTCTTCCAACCCCGCTCCTTTTACCTTACTCACCGTAGCCGGTGTATCACGGGTGGTGCTGAACCAGCGTACTCCCTATCCCGGCGTGTACCTGGAACCGGAAGACAACCGGGCATTTGAAGTGGGACTGGAAGCCAGGTTTCTCAAAAACCGTATATCCGCCGACGTTACTTTCTATAAAAACAACAACTATAAACAATACATGGAAGTACCGGCGCCTCCCGGTACCAAATACCTGACCTATTATCTGAATATGGGTAATATTCAGAACATGGGCTGGGAAGCCACACTCACCTTAACGCCTATACGTAGTAAACAAATAACCTGGACCAGCACGATCAACTTTGCCACCAACTGCAATAAGGTGATTACCCTCAGCAATACCAGCATCCCGGGAGCTGATACGACCAATATGTTTGTGCTCACCGATTTCGGGGTGAACATGTTCGGCTCCTTTATCAAAGAAGGCGGTTCCTGGGGAGATATTTATGCCAACAAAGAACTCGCTACCAATGAGCAAGGGCAGTATCTTATTGACGAACGCGGCTACCTGAAAACCAACAAGACCTTTAAGAAAATAGGCAATCCCAGTCCGGACTTTACCCTGGGCTGGAACAACAGCGTAGAATTCCGGAATCTTACCCTCAGCTTTCTGATAGATGGCCGTTTCGGCGGTAAAGTGATGAGCATCACCCAGGCCATTCTGGATGGTTACGGCGTAAGTGAAGCTACCGCCAAAGCCCGCGACAACGGAGGCGTAGCGCTGAATGCGGTTTACACCAACGGCGCCCCCTTTACGGGTAAAATAAATGCAGAAACCTATTATACTACGATCGGCAGCAGGGCAGGTATCGGAGAAATGTATATGTATGATGCTACAAATATCCGGTTACGGGAACTGGCTGTCAGCTATCGTTTTCCTGTGAAAGGGAAATGGATACGCAGCATTCGTGCCGGCATCATTGGCAGGAACCTTTGTTTTTTTGCGCTGCACGCACCTTTCGATCCGGAAGTTTCTATGGGAACAGGCAATGGCTTACAAGGCGTGGACGTATTCGGGCTACCACCCACCCGCAGTATGGGGGTTAATTTTAAAGTCGGATTTTAATATACTTACCAATGCAAAACCGGACTAACATATTTCTGTTGATAATCGTCACCCTATTTTCAGGTTACGGCTGTACCAAAAATTTTGATAGTATCAATAAAAATCCTTTCGATTTTGATGAAGATGAACTGGTAGCAGATCACCGGCTGATGGGTGAACCCCTTTCGCAGGCACAGTTAAACCTGCTGATTTATAACGATCCACCTACTGCACAATTACAGCAGAATCTCAATGCAGATGTATTCTCCGGGTATATGATGCCTCCTACTCCCTTTGAAGGCAACATCAATAATACCAACTATGGTTTGCTCTACTTCTGGAACAATAAACCCTGGCTCATCGCTTATGCGTATGTGATGAAATCCTGCGATTTTGCACAGGAAAAAGCCCGGGGTAAGTATCCTGATTTCTATGCATGGGCACAGATCCTTAAAGTAGAAGCCATGCACAGGGTCAGTGATATTTACGGCCCTATCATCTACTCTCATTATGGTGTTATCAATCCCGATAAAAGTGTGGACTATGACTCGCAGCAGGAAGCTTATTATCATTTCTTTACGGACCTGGATTCTGCGATTAATGTGTTAACCAGGTATATTGATAGTAATGCGCAGCAACGGTTCAGTGCCTTCGATCTGGTATACAACGGCGACTATAGCCGTTGGGTAAAATTTGCCAACACCCTGCGCTTACGGCTGGCTATCCGTATATACAATGTAGATCCGGAGAAAGCCCGTAAAGAAGGAGAAGCGGCCCTGCGGCATCCGCTGGGACTGTTGCAGGACCCACAGGATTTATTTGCGGTCAATATTTCACCGGTTACGCACCCACTGAATATTATGTGCTACACCTGGGCTGATCTGCGCATGAGCGCTCCCATGGAATCGATCTTAACCGGTTACAAAGATCCACGGCTGCCGCATTATTTTGTGCCTACTGATGCCGGTACCAATACCTATCATGGTATCCGCAATGGTATCAATATTTCCGCCAAGGAAGAGTATTCCGGATTTTCGCAGCTGGTAAGATTTGAGAACAGGATTTTATTTATGACGGTAGCAGAGGCCTGGTTTCTAAAAGCAGAAGCCGCCCTGCATAACTGGAAAAATGCCGGCAATGCCGCCAATAATTATGTGCAGGGAATCCAGGCATCCTTCCGGCAGTATAATATTCCCAATGTCAACGACTATATTAACAACAGCACCAACAAACCCAATCCCTATGTAGATCCGCGCAATCCGGAAAACAATATCCCTCCCGGCAGCCCTTATTTAAGCAAGATTACCATCCGGTGGGATGAACAGGCTACCGAGGCAGAGAAGCTGGAGCGTATCATTACGCAAAAATGGATTGCTATGTTTCCGGAAGGACAGGAAGCCTGGAGTGAATTCCGACGTACCGGTTATCCTAAATTATTTCCGGTAGTGATCAACAACAGTGGTAATACCATCGCTACAGAAAAATTTATCCGCCGCCTGCCTATTCCGCAGCTCGAAATCACCACCAATCCCAAAGCAGTTTACCGGGCAAGACTTACCCTGGGAGGTGAGGATACCGGTGGTACTCCCCTTTGGTGGGATACCCGTCCATGACTGCAACCCCAGCGCATGCAGGCTTTTCCGGGAATACATATGCAAGATTTATCTGCCTGTATCTTCCTGAAAATCTGTATTCTCAAGGACTTCCTATTTTTTTTTAATTTCCAATGGTACTATTTTAATTAACGCACGACATCCTTCCTGTAGCAAGAATAAAAGTCTGGTTATCTGTAAAAAAAGCAACGTTATAAAAACTACATTTCATGTAACAGGATACAGGAAGTATTGCCGGGAGTACAGCCAACACGCGTACTTTAAGATATAGGCTGCACGCCGTCTGAAATAAGGTAAATACCGTCCACACTCATTTATGTATGTATGATAGTAAAGCATGGGTCACACCATACTAATGGGGATGTTTTGCTTTTCAACACGCCATCAAAGTTCTATTACCAATGCACGCTACTAATACCAATGGTCATTTTATCCGATTTATACAAAACCATTATTAACCAAAAAAAAGGCAAGTATGAAAAAACACCCAGGCCTTACGAAAGTGTGTGCTATGGCAGGTCTTGCACTCACTTCCATATTAGCAGACCATGCATATGTGAAGGCTGCCGGCTATTCTAATTCATCCACGACTTCCTTCCGCAGTATCTTACAGGAAAAAGAAATCAGCGGAACAGTACGTGACAACAAAGGTAACCCCTTGCCAGGTGTTACTGTACAGGTAAAAGGGGGATCCCGTGGTACCCAGACCAATGCCAACGGCCAATATCATATTACTGCCAAAGCAGGGGATGTACTTATTTTTACCTCTGTGGGTTTTGGCTCACAGGAACAAACAGTTGGTAACAGCGCTACACTCAATGCCAGACTGGAAGACAATGTAAAAGGCCTGAATGAGCTGGTAGTAACCGCCCTCGGTATCCAGCGTAAAGCCAAAGACCTCACTTATTCCACACAACAGGTAAAAGGGGAAGACCTGACTACCGTTAAAGAAAGTAACGTGCTGAACAGCCTGTCCGGTAAAGTATCCGGCTTACAGGTAAACCGCAGTGCTTCCGGTGTAGGTGGTTCTGCCCGTGTTATTTTACGCGGACAAAAATCTATCCGGGAAAATCAGCCACTGTACGTGATTGATGGTGTACCCATTGCCAACTTCACCAGTGCGCAACCTTCCGACCTTTGGGGTCAGGCATCCGGCGCTTCTTCCGGTGGCCGTGACGGGGGTGATATCTTAAGTACCATCAACCCGGATGATATTGAGAGCATCAACGTATTAAAAGGTGCTTCTGCTTCTGCGCTTTATGGTAGCCAGGCTGCCAACGGGGTAATTATGATTTCCACTAAAAAAGGAAAAGTGGGTCAGGCGAAAATCGTTTATTCTTCCAACTTTACGATTGACAGACCTGCTTACCGCCCGGAGCTGCAATATGACTATAAACAAAGCGGCCCTGACGAGAAATATAGCTGGGGTCCAAAAGGTAGTAGCCCTGATCATGTGAAAAACTTTTTTCAGACCGGTACTACCTGGATTAATTCCGTGAATGTTTCAGGAGGCACAGAAAAAGCACAGACCTATTTCTCCTATTCCAATACCACGAACAAAGGCATTATCCCTACTTCCAAGTTCGGACAGCATACTGTTAATTTCAGAGAAACTGCAAAATTCCTGAACGATAAACTGAGTCTGGATGCGAATGTGCAGATGACTACCCAGAAAGCATACAACCGGCCTACTTCCGGATTATACTACAATGCGCTGACCGGTTTATACTTATTCCCCAGAGGATTGGATTTCGAAGGATATAAAAATAACTATGAGTACTTCTCTCCTTCCCGCAACATGTACCTGCAGGACTGGTGGAATATCAATGCGGAGAAGAATCTGGCAGGAAACGACATTCAACAGAATCCTTATTGGATCCTGAACAGAAATATAACAGATAACCGTAAGGATAACATCATCGCTTCCCTCGCTGTTCGTTACACCCTGAATGACTGGTTAAGCATCCAGGCACGTGGTAACGTCAACAAATCATGGGATAAATATGAACTGAAAGCCAATGCAGGTACGCAAACTACCATCGCAGACAAAAACGGACGTTACACTTACGACTTCCTGAGCAGCACCCAATATTATGGTGATGTATTACTGGTAGGTAACAAAAAACTGTCTGACAAAATTGGTTTCAACTTTACGGCCGGTACCAGCATCACAGATCTACGTCAGGACCGTACTTTCATGGACTCCAAAGATGCTGATTTAGCTTTTGCCAACGTATTCCATATTGGTAATATCAACCTGAATACCGCATCCAAGGTAACGCCTACCGGTCAGAGAAGACAGCTACAGTCTGTATTCGGTACCGTAGGTTTCAACCTCAGCGAAAAAGTATTCCTGGATCTGACCGCACGTAACGACTGGTCTTCCACCCTGGCATTTACCCCTAATTTGAAAAAAGGTTACCTCTACTACTCTGCCGGGCTAAATGCCATCCTCAGCGACATTGTGCAACTGCCTAAATTTGTAGATTATGCCAAAGTACGCGGTTCCTTCGCGAGAGTGGGTAACGACGTAGCACAATTTTCTACCCTGCCGGTAAACCGGATCACCGCAGGTTTATTAACTTCCAATACTTCCGGCGCTTATCTGGGTCAAACCCTGAAACCGGAAATGACTACCTCTATTGAATTTGGTACCGAGTGGAGATTGCTGGATAACCGCCTGAACTTTGACATTACCTGGTATAATTCTCATACAAAAGACCAGTACTTCGACTTTGCGATTTCTTCCGGATACCTGTATCCGAATGCATTCATCAATGCCGGTAACGTACAAAACACCGGTATCGAAGCTTCCCTTGGCTATCAGGTAATCAAACAGAAAGATCTCACCTGGCAGACTAACTTCAACTTCACCCGTAACCGCAATAAAATCATTGAACTGGCGCCACAGCTGAAAGGTGATTACGTGATTACGCCAAGAGGCAACAACGTAAACAACTATGCCCTGATGCTGCATGAGGGTAGTTCTTTCGGTGATATCTATGGTCGTGAATTCCAGCGTGCAGACGATGGTTCCATTATTGTAGACGATAAAGGCAACCCACAAAGCAAACCTGGTAAACTGTCTTACCTCGGTAACCCGACTCCTAAATTCCTGCTGGGATGGTCTAACACTGTGACCTGGAAACAACTGAGTCTGAGCGTGCTGATAGATGGTCGTTTCGGTGGTAAAGTGATGAGCATCACCCAGGCAATGCTGGATGAATTCGGTGTGTCTAAGGCTAGTGCTGATGCCCGTGAGAATGGCGGTGTAGACATTCCTGCTACCAAAATCGGTGGTGGTAAATTTACCGGTAAAATACCTGCTCAAACATTCTATGGCGGCGTAGGTGGTCGTGCCGGTATCACTGAATACTATATGTATGATGCTACCAACATCCGTTTAAGAGAACTCGCCCTGACTTATGCAGTTCCATTACGTACCAATGTTATCAAAGATCTGAAAGTAGGTTTTGTTGGCCGCAATCTGTTCTTCTTCACCAAAAAAGCGCCTTATGATCCAGAATTGAGTATGAGTACCGACAACGGCGTACAAGGTGTGGATGTATTCGGATTACCGGCTACCCGCAGTTTTGGCTTGAATGTGAAATGTGCATTTTAACCTGATTCAGAACATCAAAAAAAAGAACTATGAACTATAAAGCATTCAAAAAAGCAGGACTGGTACTCGCTGTGGCAGCGCTGAGTTTGGGTAGCTGTACCAAAAATTTCGAAGAGCTTAATAAAGATCCATACGGTTCCACCGATCAAGACCTCGAAGGTGATTTCGCCATCGTAGCAGCCCAGCTGCAACAGGCGCAACGCAGTATATACCTATTTACTCCAGTACCGGACTTTCAGGTACAACAAAACCTGTTTGGCGATATTTTCAGTGGTTATATGATGACGCCCGCCAACTTTGCAGGAAATAAAAACAACACCACCTATTTTATCATTGATGGCTGGAACGGTACCCCGTGGAACGTTGCCTATGCCAACGTGATGAACCCTTCCTATAAAGCCGGCGTTTTCTCCAAAGGAAAATTCGATGATACCTATGCCATGTCTAAACTCCTGCGTGTGGAAGCGTTCCACCGTTTGAGCGATTTATATGGTCCGATCATCTACACCAAATACAACCAGCCCAACAGCGAGGGAGGAATTGATTTCGACAGCCAGAAAGATGCTTACTATGCATTTTTTGCGGACCTGAAAGAAGCCATCGATATCCTGACGCCGCTTAAAGATAAAAGCAGCAGCATTATCTTTACCAAGGCCGACCTGGTATATGGCGGAAAATACGATCGCTGGCTGAAATTTGCCAATACCCTGAGACTTCGCCTGGCATTACGTATTGTTAACATCGATCCGGCAAAAGCAAAAGCAGAAGGAGAAGCAGCCCTGGCCAACGCTGGTGGATTACTGTCTACTGTAGATGACAATTTCCTCGTAAGCATTGGTAGTACTACCCACCCACTGAATACGATCAGTGATTCCTGGAAGGATATCCGCATGGGTGCTCCTGTTGAATCTATCCTGGGTGGCTATGCAGATCCTCGTCTGCCGAAATATTTCAAACCGGCCATCGATCCGAATCCAGCAGTATTTGGTACCTACAAAGGTATTCGCAACGGTATCAATATAGATGACAAAGGACGCTACCAGGGTTATTCAGAACTGGCCTTTTTCGAGAGCAAAATACAGCTGATGACCACTGCAGAAGCCTGGTTCCTGAAATCTGAAGCAGCCATCCGTAACTGGGCAGGCGCCGGAAGTGCACAGGCTAACTACGAAGCTGGTATCCAGGCATCGTTCGAACAGCATAAACTGCCGAATGCCGCCGCTTACTATAATAACAGCACCCTGAAACCTAAACCTTACATCGATCCAAAAGCAATTACTGCCGGAGAGAACGACATCAAGGAAGGTTCTCCTTACCTCAGCACCATCACCATCAAATGGGAAGATGCGGCTGTCTTTGAAACAAAACTGGAACGTATCCTCACCCAGAAATGGATTGCCAATTATCCGGAAGGTCAGGAAGCCTGGAGCGAATTCCGTCGCACCGGTTATCCTAAACTGTTCCCGGTAGTGGTAAACGCCAGTGGCGGTACCGTAGATACTAAAAAATTCATCCGGAGATCCATATTTCCAAGCAATGAATATGCTACCAACGCGGCAGCTGTGCAGAAAGCCATCAGTACCCTGAGCGTGCCGAAAGATGTAGCAGGTACCCCGCTGTGGTGGGATACCAAATGATTACCAACGTCTTATTTTGAATCGCGTGCATAAAAAAGGCCGGTCCTATTCAGGGCCGGCATTTTTAAACACCATTCAAACGATATATCTTTTTTTGCTTTGCATTCAATTTAGGTCACATTTAACATGTTTAAGGCCGCTTGTACTCTTGCAAACGGCCGTTTTTTTGAAGCATCGCAAATACGTTTTTCATATCTTCACTTAGGACTAATTTTTACTATTTAAAAAAGCCTTCCCGTTCCCGGAAAGGCTTTATTTTTTTTATCATCCGGCGTAACGCCTATTGAAAATACCTGTGGAAAAACAACAGCTGATAATGTATTGCATTGCTCCAGTAAGCCCAATTATGTTCGCCCGGCCTTTCTATATAATCATGCGGAATACCCAGTTGTAACAACTTCTGGTGCAGATTGCGGTTAACATCAATAAAAAAATCCTTTACCCCACAGTCAATGATCAAAGGGAGGCTACCGGGTTTTATTTTATCTACCAGGTTGATCACCGTATAATCATTCCAGTTAGTGCCTTTGTTTCCTGCCGGCCCCAGTCTTTTGGCGATATCCCAGTTTTTTGGGAAAGGCCGGATATCTACCCCACCACTTATACTCCCTGCTGCCCCAAAAATTTCGGGATGCCGGATAGCCAGGTATAAAGCACCATGGCCGCCCATACTCAATCCGGTAATAGCCCGGTAACGGGGTGTTGCCAGCGTGGGGTAACGGTGATCGATATACGCCGGTACTTCTTTCGCGATGTAGGTTTCATAACGAAAGGCGCTGTCTACCGGACTGTCTACATACCAGCTGCCGACCGCACCATCCGGGCATACAATGATACATCCAAAGGATTCCGCCAGCTCCTGCAGGGCGGGTACCTTATTTATCCAGTTGGCATAATTACCGCCGTGCCCATGCAACAGATATACAACAGGAAACCGCTGCGTTCCTTTACCGGCAGCATCCGGTGTGATCACCACACATTTGTAGCTGGTGTGCATCGCATTGCTGTAGATCGCCACCGTGTCCGTCACCGTTGCCCGGGTTGTTTGCCACAGCGAAATAAAGAGGAAAAACGTGATGTATTTTTTCATAGTCTCTATCCTGAAAGAATTAAAAATTACATTTTAGGTAATAAAAATTACGCATCTCCGGGGAGATGCGTAATTTTTATTACTGATTTCTTTTCTTCATCGGATTATCGCCTGAACTGGCACCTCGTGGCGCCGTATTGGCTTTGAACAGCTCAAACCTGGAGGGGGCAGCCTCCCGGGGCCAGCTGTTGTTATTTTCATCGATATCTGCGGTTTCACGCAGCGGGTCCAGCTTTACGGTGGCTACCGTTTTATCTTTAGCAAACACCTTCGTTACCTGGTTTTCGTTTTTACGCCAGATATAGGCCGAAATCCGGTCTGTTTCCTTCGTGCCGTCGGTAAACGTCCACTCAATGATCAGCGGCATTACCAGGCCTCCTTTATTGCTAAAGGTGACTTCGTAAAAATTCTTTTTGCTGTCGTACATCCGTTTTTCTTCTGCAGACAAACCGTTGTAGAACTGCTCGTAGGCAGCTTTATCTTCGGACCGTACTTCAAAGCGGTTCCATTTGCTGTAGAAATCCTGCAAGCTGGTATCCTGGAGTACCGGATAGGTGATACCAGCCGCCTTGTTCCGCTGACGGGCAATGTGGTCTTTACCTTTTTCGTACGCCTCTCTGGCAGCACTGGCTGTGGTTTCCGGGTTTTTACCATCCATCCGGTACCATTTCACACTATCCAGTGCGATATCCACAGGCTCCGTACCAAAGAACCATCCGCGCCAGAACCAATCCAGGTCTACTGCAGAAGCATCTTCCATGGTGCGGAAAAAGTCGGCAGGCGTAGGGTGTTTGAAAGCCCAGCGACGGGCATATTCCCGGAAAGCAAAATCAAACAATTCGCGTCCCATCACCGTTTCCCGCAGTATATTCAGTGCCGTAGCCGGTTTGGCATAGGCATTCGGACCAAATTCAATAATATTTTCGGAGTTGGTCATCACTGGTTCCAGCTGGTCTTTCGGCATTTTCATGTAATCCACAATCTTATGTGCCGGTCCCCGCTGTGAGGGGAACTCCGGATCCCACTCTGTTTCTGCCATAAACTGGCAGAAGGTATTCAGGCCTTCATCCATCCAGGACCACTGCCGCTCGTCGGAGTTAACGATCATCGGGAAGAAGTTATGCCCTACCTCATGAATGACTACCCCGATCATCCCATTCTTTGTTGCTTCTGAATAGGTGCCGTCTTTGTCTGCCCGGCCGTAGTTGAAACAAATCATCGGATATTCCATCCCGTTGGCGGCTTCCACGGAAATGGCTACCGGGTACGGATAAGGAATGGTATGTTTGGAATAAGACTTCAAGGTATGTGCCACCACTTTGGTGGAATAGCGGCGATATAGCGGATAGGCTTCCGGTCCATAGTAAGACATAGCCATTACCTGGTTACCTTCCACGGGTGTTGCCATGGCATCCCATACCAGCCTGCGGGAAGATACAAGGGCAAAGTCGCGCACATGCTGTGCTTCGTATACCCATGTTTTACGGGCAGCTACTTTTTGCTGTATGGCTTTTTTCGCCTCCTCCAGTGTTACCACTTCCACAGGTTCTTTACTTTGTTTCGCCTGCTGCCAGCGTTGGTACTGTGCCGGTGTAAGCACTTCGCGGTAGTTCTGACATTCGCCGGTAGCTCCTACGATATGATCGGCAGGCACGTTCATGCGTACACGATAATTACCGAAGGCGAGGGCAAATTCTCCTCTGCCGGTGAACTGTTTGTTCTGCCAGCCCTGGAAGTCGGAATACACGGCCAGGCGCGGATACCACTGGGTGATGGTATACAGGTAGTTTTTATCTTCCGGAAAATATTCGAATCCACCACGACCGCCGATGCTCATGCGATCGGAGAGGTTATACCACCACTCCACTTTCAGCTGTACTTTTTCACCTGGCATCAGGGTGTTGGGCAGGTCTATACGCATCATCGTCTGGTTGATGGTATAGGACAGGGCCTTTCCGGCTGCATCGGTTACTTTGGTAATTTTCGTGCCCCAGTCGCCGGCAGGCGGCAGTATTTTATTGAGCTGCGAAAGGGTCATTTTATCCGACATCCGGCTGCCATCAAAGGAGCGGTTATCGCTTTTCGGATCATGCTCATTTTCATCGAGCTGTAGCCACAGATAGGTCAGCGGGTCCGGCGAGTTGTTGAAATAAGTAATGGTTTCAGCGCCGGTGAGCCGTTGCTTGTCGTCATCAAGTGTGGCCGTGATATCATAATCGGCGCGTTGCTGCCAGTATTTCGGACCGGGAGCACCGGAAGCGGAACGGTACATGTTGGGTGACTGCAACATCGTACCCAGTTGTTCAAAACGATTGCCGTGGTTGGACCCCGGATTTTGCTGTGCAGACAACGCTATTGTGCCGCAACAAAGCATACCGAGCAGGTAAAAACTTTTTCTCATAATCAGTATTGAAAAAACGATAACAGCTCACAGCCGGTATGATACGGAAACCCCCTTCCCTGTTTCCACTCCCGCGTGCGATAACTGCAAATTAATTGATCAGTGCTGCTCTTATTCCCTGCAGCACCATTAAAAACGCGATGCCAAAGGTAGCGGATGACAGGAACATATTCCAGTCGCGCCGTTTTACCCCCGCCATATTTACGGCTACTGCCGACAGTAACAGTACCGTCAACACAATCAGGATCTGGCCAAATTCCAGTCCTATATTAAATCCTAATAATGGTTGAACAATGTTTGCCTGGCTCCCCAACAGGCTTTTCAGGTAATTGGAGAACCCGAGTCCGTGGATCAGTCCAAAAAACAAGGCATAAAAATAATTCAGCTGCAAATGACGTGGTGCTTCTTCTTTCCGGACAATATTGGAAAAGGCCGTGATACAGATGGTAACCGGTATCAGAAATTCTATCAGCGCGCCGGGTATACGAATAATATGTAGTACACTCAATGCCAGCGTAATAGAATGTCCGATTGTAAATGCGGTGACCAGTACCAATACTTTTTTCCAGTCCCGTAATACATAGATAGCGCTCAGTGCTATCACAAAAAGAATATGATCATACGCGTCCCAGTTAAGAATATGTTGCCATCCCAGCTGAAAATACAATTCATCCATTGCCCTGCTTTTGTCTAAATTTGGTAATTATAAACACTAAAAGTTAATTATCTAAATAAATTTAGTCAAGTGGGTTTATTATTATGTAAATGGTGGATGGCCATGTGGTTGACGATGATGCATCCTTTCTATGCCAGTGTAACAGAAATTACACACAATGCCGCCAAAAAGGAACTGGAAGTCAGCTGCCGTATTTTCGCAGATGACCTGGAGAACGCGCTGAAAGCCCAGTATGACACACACTTCGACATTATCCGACCAGCCAACCGTAAACAGGTAGAAGCTTATATCGCTGCCTACCTGTCACAGCATCTCACGGTTAACCTGGATGGCAGGAATATTGTACTAAGATTTATCGGTTATAAGATTGAAGAAGATGCAGTGTGGAGTTTTCTTGAAGCCACGGATGTGCCGGCGCCTAAACAAGTACAGGTAAAAAATGATGTACTGTACAACCGACACCCGTCTCAGACGAATATGATTCATGTGATTGTAGGTGGGGAAAGGAAAAGTATAAAGCTTGACAATCCAAATGCAACAGCAGTCCTAAGGTTTTAGGAAGAATTTATTCTTTTTTATTATCTACCGTAATTTCCATAAATTTGGTTGCGTTTGCGTTACTATATTAGCTGAAAAATGGAATAGTCTGATCAAGGAAAGTTTAATAAAAAAGTAATCCTCAAATAATAAAAAAAATGTCAACTACTACCAATTTGCTCTTAGCTATTATAGCGGGAGGAGCGTTTCTTTCTCCTCTTTTCCTGATGCTCCGCAGAGTTATAAAAAACTCTTCCAGTAACCTGAAAGACCGCCATAAAATAGAAATAAAGAGTAAATCTGGTCAAACTATAATTTTAGATCTTAATAAACAGAATGGTACTAAAAAAATCCTACACACGGCCGACGTACTACTAGGAGATTAACCTAACCTAATCGAATCCGTCCTTTGATAAAACCTATTAGCCCCCCATCATCCCATAAAAAAAAGACCCCTAATAATTCGAATATCGCAGGTGTGGGTGGTGGAACATTGTTAGTATTACTTGCGAAAAATTTACCAGATAGCTATGCCGTAAAATCCTGGTTGGTTATTGCCGCTCCATCTATCACCATAGCATTTGCATTCATATGGCGTTACATAGAGTGGAAATTTGAAAACTATTCAAAAAACAAACAAATCAGGAAAGCCACCATTGCTTTGATTAAAGAGATAGATATCTTACTGCAGGACCCCACAGTTCCGGAACACGAAAAAGAGAAATTAATAGATAAGAAACAACAGATTAAACTGGCCAAAGTAGAAGATCTTTCCAAACAACTGGAATCTATCCGGTCTACCAAATAAACAAGGCTATTTACCCCATGGATAAACAGCCCTGCTATCTCTTATACTGGTATTAAATATTACGATTTATAACAGATGGTTAAATATTAACTTCTGTTATCGATAAACTTAACCGGTTTCCTGCTGTTTTCAGGAAACAGCATCCGCATTATTTCCTGCTGGCCGCAATACCGCACCTGCGGTATCACCCGCAACTTGGCCTGCAGATAGGATTTTATTTTACGGTCTACCTCCTCTGATTCCTCGCGCGGCCATAGATGCAGCAACACTTCATCGGTACCCAGCTCATTGGAAAATACTTCCACCACAAATTCCTTCACATCTTCCATATCATTCAGCAAATCAAAAAATGCCGGCGGATACAAGGTAGTGCCCTTATATTTGATCATCTGCTTTTTACGGCCTATCACCGGCGATAAACGCAGGGTATGCCGGCCACAACTACATTGATCCTGTTCATACTGACAAATATCCCCTGTTTTATAACGCAGCAGCGGCATGCCTTCCACTCCCAGCGTGGTAATGGTAACTTCCCCTGCCTGCCCTGGTTCTACCGGCTGATTGTTTTCATCCAGCAGTTCCACATACAACAATTCCGGATGATGATGTCCGCCCTTGCCGGCTTTGCATTCCGTAAAAGCCGTCTGCATTTCGGTGGAGGCATAGGTGGAATACAGCTGTATATTCCACTGCTCTGTGATTTTCTTTCCCAGTACATTCAGCGAAAAATCCGTGTTCCGGATATTCTCCCCGATACATACCGCCTTCTTCACAGAAGTGGCATTAATATCGATCTGATGTTCCTTTGCATAGGCAATCAACTTTACAATGAAAGAGGGTACGCCCACAATCGTGGTGGGCTGTATACGCCGGATATTTTCCCATTGCATACTAGGTACACCCGGTCCCACGCGCAGTACGCCGGCACCCAGCTTACGGATACCATTGTAATACGCCATACCGGCCATAAACTGCCGGTCAAGTGTCAGCATCAGCTGATAAATATCGCTGTCGGATCCGTCTGCGCAGCAAAATGAAATGTATTCATTGTAGGTTAAACGCTGCAGGTCTTTTTCCGTGAGGGCAATGATAACAGGTTTTCCCAGCGTACCGGAAGTAGTCGTGTATTCTGCAATCTTGCTTTTATCCACGCATAAAAAGTCCCAGTTGTATGCCTGCAGGTCTTCTTTGGTTACCGGTGGAATAAGGGAAAAATCATCCAGTGATTGCACATTATCAGGCTGTATGTTATGCTGCCGGAACCATGACCGGTAAAACGGCGAAAATTCCCGCAGATACCCCAACAACCGCATGACTTCTTTTTCCTGAAAATTCCTGATCGCTACCGCTGATTGCAGCTCTATATCCGGTATATACATAGTTTGAATCGTTAACACATTCCGCCAGGCGACGTAACGGGTTTACCGTTACCGGCTTTCCGGCGCAACGGATAGTTCATGATGATAACTGATTGTTTCCTTCGAGGATGACCATGGCTACTGCCGCATTTTTTTCATGCGACAATGATACCCATATTTTAGTGATGCCTGCCGGTGCATATCTTTCCGTGGCAGTACCGATTAAAAACAAGTCCGGTTTTCCGGCCGTATTGTTCCTTATTTCGATCTCATTGAAGTTTACGCCTCCATTCCCCCAACCGGTGCCTAAAGCCTTTAAAAAAGCCTCTTTTGCCGCAAAACGGGCGGCATAACTTTCAGCCGGGATCGTTTGCGCGTCACAATAGGCAATTTCCAGCGGCGTAAACACCAGGTCCCGGAACCCGGTACCTTTACTGAGTTTGGCCGCTATCCGCGCCACATCGGTAATATCTGTTCCTATACCCAGGATCATCCTCGCTGCTTTTAATGCGTTTTTTGCAAATGCTGCTGACACAGTTCCAACTGCTTACGAATATGATGCTCCTCCCCTTTGGTGGCAATTACCCTGGTGAGCGCCGTTTCATAATATTGCTTCGCTTCCGCAAAACGGGTGCGTTTAAATGCCGCATCCCCTGCCAGCACATAGGCATGGTAGTATTGCGGATTGGCGGCTACCAATGCTTTGGTATCTATATCCTCCCCATTGGCCAGCCGCTCTTTCAGCTGCCGGTAATGGATAAAGTTTTTATAATCTTCCGACAGCAGGAAAGTATCTGCCGGCAGTGTCAGGGAGCTGTCGTACACTTCGTGATTGGCAGTCAGCCCTTTCATGCTGAAAATCTTATTCAGGTCATAGGCAACAAACTGCCCCAGTTGCCACGGCGCCGCAGATACCCACACCAGCTTTTTCTTCGGCTCAAATATGATGGCATGATGCGCAATAAACTGATTAATCGCTTTTTCATTGCCCATACCGATATCGGCATTATGTAACCCGCGGCGATCGCGCAGGATGTCTGCTGTTTTCTGTACGGTATTCGGTCCTTTTTCCTGCAGCAGCTCTGTCAGGCGTTCGTACCGGTAGGCCGAAGCACTTTCGTTGATCTGCAGCTTATTGGAGGCCAGCTGGCCCAGGGTATCGCCCTGGAAATGGTTGGTACAGGTAATGAAGTCCTGCTTCGGACTGTACATATCCATGCCGGAAGGCGTTTTTTCAATCACCACAGCTTTATTATCGATAGCAGATCCTACCAGGAAAGATTCCGATACAAACATTTTACGTCTGGCAGCAATCGCACGGGCTTCCTGTATATTCTGTGCATATTGCAGGATTTCGCGGGCGACCAGCGATACCGGCGTAGCCGCACCGGAAGGAACATCCGTCTTGGCTGCATTGATGGTGACCGTCAGTCCTTTATCATTCATACCGGATACCACGCCCGTAAAACCACCCCAGGTCACAAACATGAAGTTGTGTCCTTTATCGGGGTGATAGAAAACCACCATCTTATCTTCCGCAAATTTATCGCCCATATAAAAGTCGAAATTGCGACCGATGATCAGGTTACTGTCTGCCGACTTTGCATCCCAGGTAGCGAAAGAAGTACAACCCACCAGCATCATGCCCTGCAACGCATGCCCGATATCATGGGCTGCGTGGTAGTTCATCAGCCGTTCGTAATTGGAACCGATATAATCGTATTGATCAGAGGCGGAAAAAGATTCCCCATAAATTTCTTCTTTGAATTCTTCCGGCACATGCGCACTCAGGTCGCGGTTAAACCATCCGATGAAGTATTTCAGGAAGTGAAGGTAAAAGGTAGAAGGGATCATTTTTTTGATCTGGTCCACAAAATTATCTTCCTGGCGACGGATCAGTTCTCCGGATAATTTGCCGTTGATGACGCCTCTTTCAAAAGGGGCGCCTTCTACATACATTTCATACAGGCCGCTGTTACTTTTGCGGAACCAGTTGTTGCCCAATGTATAGGCGCCGCTGTCCAGCGTTTGCCGTTGCAGCGTCAGCGCCTGCCGGTTGGCGATCTCCGGTGGTGTAATATGACTCACCGATACCAGGTAGATGGCCAGTGCAATGAAGAGCAGCAAAATACCGCCCAACAGATATAATAATATGCGTCCCAGCTTTCTCCAGCCGCTTCGTTTCTTCTTTTCCACTTTTATTGATGTGTTGACTGATTAATCGCGTCTACCAGGAAACCGGTGCCCAGCAATTCCGCTGAGGTGATCACCCCACTGATAGTTACCCCTAAAATTCCATGCAAGTTCAGGTTTTGACCGGTAAGATACAAATTGGATAGTTTGGTACGGGCGGAAACCATGGTCCGTAACGGATCATTGCTGTCTTTCTGGATACCATACATACTGCCATCGCCCGAACCGATATAATCGCGGTAAGACAGCGGCGTGGCGACGTAAGTAGATTGAATACAATGCCGGAATCCCGGAAACTTTTTCTCCACGCAGGCAATCAGCCGTTCGGTTCTGTCTTTTTTAAAGGCTTCATAACCGGCGCCGCGGCTATCCGGCTGTAACACGGTATTGAAAGTATCCTGCCACGGCGCCATTTCCTCATAACGCATGTAGGTCATGATAGAAAGGCTGTCTGCATAGGTTTCATGCCTGGAGCTGGCAGACACATACATCGCATAGGTTTGCGGCCACGCCTCCACCTGGTAGTCAAT
Organism: Chitinophaga nivalis; assembly: GCF_025989125.1. Lineage (NCBI taxonomy): Bacteria > Pseudomonadati > Bacteroidota > Chitinophagia > Chitinophagales > Chitinophagaceae > Chitinophaga > Chitinophaga nivalis. The sequence continues at coordinate 7,937,198 of NZ_JAPDNR010000001.1, forward strand.
CCCTGCCCACGCGTCTTCCGAAGCATGGTAATAATAATTATAATTCAGGTAGCGGAAAGTGCCTGGTTTCAATACCACATTCAGGACAAAGGCACCCACAGAATTTTCCAGCTGCGCAATACGGCTGCGATAGGCATTTCTGATGACCGTGCTTTCTGTCATCTCCAGGGTTTGTGCGGGATGCAGGTTGGAAATGAAATGTTGCGCACGTACTTCCGTACCATCCTGGAGTACGATGTGATCTACCCGGTCGCCGTTTGTCCGGATAGCGGTTACGGCTGTATTACGGATGATAGCGCCTCCGTTTTCCGTGATCCGGCGGCATAGCCACTTGCTGATCTGAGAGCCGCCATCCACACATTTCCAGGAGCTTTGTATATAACTGTTTAACACCAACGCATGTACGTAAAACGGTGTTTTCTCGGCCACACCGGCATACAACAGATTATTGCCCGCCAACACCTGTTGCAGGCGTTCGTTCCGGGTTACATTCCGCAAAAAATCTACGGCATTGATCTGCAGCACACTGCGTTTTTCTTCATAATCGCCTTCCCGGAGATTATACAACGGGAATTTGCTGCATACCTCCCGGATCATGTCGCAGTAGTCCTGCAACGCTTTTTTTTCATCCGGGAACTGTGTCAGCAGCGTACGGATAAAATTATCTTCTCCCTGGGCCATCCGGTATACCGTATCGTCTGCACCAAAACTGATATGGTCGAAGCCATCCATATCCATCCGTTTCAGTTTCAGCTGATCGAGAATACCCAGGTATTTAAATACTTTATGCAGATTTTCTCCTGCTCCCAATCCACCGATATAGTGTACACCGGAGTCGAAAATGACTTTTTCCCGGGAGAAGGTTTGCAGGCATCCGCCGGCCTGTCTGTTTTTTTCGTATATGCCTACCCGGTATCCATTACGGCTCAGTATGGCCCCGCATACAAGGCCTCCTAAACCGCTACCTATTATGACTACATCATAGTTGTGCATATTTTTTTGGGGGTGGTTTTTTAATCACAAATATTACATTCGAGGTGTATCGCGTATTATCTATTTCGGTTGCTTCCGCACCATACTTTTGTACCAGCTCCCGCATACGGGAAGCTGAAAAGAATGACAGGGTATGGTTGCGCGTTTTATTAAATCCAATAATCCGGGTCGACAGCAATTCCGTGAACCGGGTACCTTCATGTCGTTTTGTTTTGTCACTGTCGCCATCGCGGACGATAATCACCCCGTTGTCTGTCAGCCTTTCTATACACAGTTTCAACAGTTCTTCCTGTTCGGTAGCTGTGAGGTAATGTAATACATCACTCAGGATAAAAGCGTCTTTTTTCTCGAAAGGCATCTGCGCAATATCGCCATGAATAAAGTGCAACTGCCCCGGTTTTCCATAACAGTGATTGGCGGTGGCTATCTTTTCCTCATCATAATCAATGCCCGTAATCCGGCGGCCTGCCGCCGCGAAGCTGAGCATATAATCCATAAATCCGTAGCCGCAACCGATATCCAGTATATTCCCTTCTTTCGGCAACAGTTCATGGAACAGCTGGTAATTACCTTCCAGCTTTGTTTTGATACGCATGTACCACTCCAGCACCGGGCCTTTATAAATAAAGTTGTATTTGAGCTGTTCCCGGAAATAGGCCGGTACTTCTACGGCTGCCCGCAAGGTTTCATATTCCTGTTTAAAATGCCGGCTGATCATTTTGGTACGCATGCTGTAGTTATCGCCCCAGCTGTCGTCGTCCGGCGTAATACGCGGCAGATATTTAACTGTTACTGTACCATCTTTCAACAGAAAATCGCCTTTGGTCATCGTATAGGCGGTACCGTGAATAACCATGGGTAAAATATCCAGGTTGAGCTGTTCTGCTATATAAAAAGCGCCTTTGTGGAAACGTTTAATCACGGGGTCCGGCGAACGGGTTCCTTCCGGATATACCACAATGGAATATCCCTGCGCTACCCGGTCACGCAGTTTTTCGATAGCGCCTTCGGCGCCGTCAGCTACCGGATAATAATCCGCCAGCCGCACCACTGCCCCGAATACCGGCGAACGCCATACCCATTGATTCGTCAGCAGAATCACTTTCGGGTGTAACATGGTAGATACCAGGATATCCAGGAATGACTGGTGATTGCTGATGATCACCGCCGGCGTGGCCAATTGCTCATTCTCCGGATTGATGATCCGTTTTTTCACATTACGCATAATGTACAATACACTATGGGTATAGGCCGATAAAATACGATGGTATAATACCTTCCCTTTCTCTTTACTAAACGGATTCCAGCGGATCAGTACCCAGCCAATGAAGGTGAGTATAAAAGCGCCGATCGTAAAATAGAGGAAAGAAAATACAGACAGTGACAAACCTTTAGCCGTCCATGGCGCAAACCCTTTCCGCACCCGGTTGGTGATCAGCCAGTGAAACAGGAAAGGAATCATGACCTGCGATATGAGCACCACCGTACCAATACCAATAATGGAAATCAGGGCAATGGACTGCAGGGAAGGGTGTTTGGCAAAGATCAATACCCCCAGCCCCAACACAGTGGTAATCGCCGACAGGAAAATAGAAGACTTAAACGAGGACAATGTTTTTTTGCCGGTTTTATATTCCTGTAATAAACCATCCATCATAAATATGCTGTAATCATCTCCCAAACCGAAAATAAAAGTAGAGAGGATGATGTTCACAATATTGAATTTAATGCCGAAAAGGCCCATGATACCCAATATCCAGATCCAGCTCACAGCCATGGGGATAAAGGTAATCAACGCCAGCTCAATACGGCCATAGGACAACAGCAGGGCAAAAAACACCAGCAAAGACGTCATCCAGGCAATGCTGTTAAACTCCTCTTTGATCACTTCCACCAGGCGATTGGCGGCATATTGTTTATCCAGCACAGTGGTATGTGGCAGCGATTCCAGTGCAGCATACACCGCCTGTTTCTGTGCCGGATCTACTTTCAGCAACGTAACCAGGGAAGTGCGGCCCTGCTTCCGGATAATGAAGTCGCCCAGGTTACTTTTACCCATCTCCTCCATCTCTTCCGGCGACAATACGGCATAGTTATGCTGCAGTAGTGCTTCAAAGCCATTAAAAGCCGTAGCACTGAATCCACTGGCAGGTCCGTAGGTACGTAATGCCTGCAGGAGCTGTTGTTTTTTCTCCGGTGTCCAGTATTGCTCCCAGCGTTGGATACGTAGCTGTTGTTCTTTGGCAGATAACAGTAACGCCTGTACGCCGGCATATTTTTTCACGATGCCTTTCTCTTGTAGTTTGCCCAGTGCCGGCAGTAACCGCTCTCCGTTTTCCAGGGCTTCTTCCAGGCTGTTGCCTTCCGTTACCACGTATACCGATTGGGCCGTATAGGAATTGATGCTGTTTAGCCGTGCCTCTGCTGCTTTTAAACCAGGCGTCATGTAGTTCATGCGCATCATATCGCTTTCAAAGGATACGTCGCGGGCGGTAAAAAAGAAGACAATGGTGAGCAGAAAAATGCCTCCTACCAGGTATTTATTTCTTTCCGGTTTCAGCCCGGCTATTTTGTCCAGCCAGCTGTCATGTGCTATCGCGGGCTGTTGTTGCCTGCGGCTAACAATCCAGTGGGGCAGGAAAATCAGGGAGAACAACGCCGCTCCTACCAGGCTCAGTGCTGCAAACAGCCCTACATCGCGCAGCATCGGCGATTGTACAAACTGCAGGCACAGGAATCCGCCAACGGTAGTAAAGCTACCCAGCGTCATGGGGGTGGCCAGGTCATGAATCACTTCCCGGATATCCTGCGAATGCCGGTAGTGGTTAAATACATGCAGGGAATAGTTCACCGCAATACCCAGCACCACGGCGCCTGCGCCCAGTGCCATCACGGAAATATGTCCCTTAATAACGTATATACATGCCAGTGAGAACAGTCCACCGAATATTACCGGCAGCATAATCAACACCGGCGCCCGCTTTTTCCGGAAGAAAAAGGCAATCAGTACCACCAGCAATACCACGGTAATGCCCTGGGTGAGCAGGGTATCCCGTTGCAGCTGGGTAGCATTGCCTACCGACACGGCAGCACCGCCGAAATAGCTGGCGGCAACACCGGGAAAACGTTGGTCCAGGCTATCTTTTATATGATCCAGTCCCTGCAGGAAGCGGGCATTCATTTTGGTAGCACTGGCCGGATGTACCGGGGTAACGAACAACATCAGGTGACGATGATCTTTCGTCATGATATAGCTGTCGTACAACTCAAACTGGTCATCGTATTGCAGGTGCTGTAATTTCTTTACACCTATCCAGGAAATACCCACAGGATCGGCCTGTATCATCTTCTTTAATACCAGTCCGGCCGGAGAAATCAGGGTGTTATAATCGTATTGTAATGTTTGCTGTAATTGCTGCGGGGTTAATAAGGTATCGATTTTATGGTAATCTTTTTCTTCCAGGAAGATGGGCAGGTGATCCTGGATGCGTTGCATCCATTCCATGATCATGGCGTCGTCTGCCTGGCCTTGTATCTGTTTGATGTAGGGCGACAGTTGTTCCTGCGACTGTGTGATCAGTGCCGCCGCATAAGCCGTCAGGCTATCCGGGCGGGCTTCCTGCAGCGTATCCTTTTGAGAAACGGTGACGATGAGTTTATCCGCAAATTTTGAGTCCTGGAAAACCTGCTGGAGCTTATCCAGTTTTTTATCCTGCGGCAACACTTTGGTGATATCTTCTTCCAGCCTGATTTTGGCAGCAAAAAATCCCGCCAGCAGGAAACAGCCGATTGTACAAAGCCACAACCAGATCCGCTGCCGCTCAAAAAAATTATAGATGGCTACAAAAAGATGGCCCATATAAAACTGATTACAGCCGGCGTACCGTGATTTCAATGCGATGAAAATACAGCAACCTTATTGTTGCTGCTCCCTTCTCAACAGTCCGCCATGCATACGATGCAATTATTTCTTTTGTTTTCTGAAAACTGACAGCAATACCCAGCTCACAGCGGCGGCCAGCAGGCCGGCCCCAATAGCCAGGGTGATACTGCCATAAATATATTGTAAGGTGTTATCGCGGATGGTATCAAAAGTGATGCCTTCCGTGAAAACCAGGTCTTTAGCGGTTTGTCCCAGCCAGATACGGCCGGTTAAGAAGCTGGCAAAAATAACGAAGGGTGTCAGCGGCGGGGTGCTTACATGCGCCGCCAGCAACACCAGTGCCTTATTCAGTTTCAGCCGGATGGACACCAGAATGGCTACCAGCAGCTGAAAACCCCAAATGGGTACAATGGCCATGAATATGCCGAAGCCGATGGAAGCGGCTTTCCGGCCATTGGATTCATCTGCCCTTAATACCTCTTCCCGCCACATCTTTTTCCAGCTTTCTTTTTTCAACAGAAACCGGATCAGGTCGCGGGGTTTGATATATAAAAAAGTGATGAGTACCAGTACTGTATTCAGTACGCTGATACGCGAAAAATCGCGGAAAGGACGGAAATGGGATACCCGTTCTTCTGCCGGCGGATAATATACTTTTACCGGCGCCCAGTCTATTTTTATACCCTTCCAGGCACTGCGCACCAATACTTCTATTTCAAATTCATACTTGGTACACCAGAAATGCATGTTCCGCATCCGGTGCAGTGGATACAACCGGTATCCCGATTGTGTATCCGGCGCTTTCAGCCCCGTTTCCACATAAAACCAGAAATTGGAAAACTTATTGGCAAAGGTATTTTTACCTGGCATATTTTCCTGTTGCAGGTTGCGCGCACCAATGACCAGTGCATCCGGGTTTTCCTTGATTTTATCCAGCATCACCGGCAGATCGGAGGCAAAATGCTGTCCGTCTGCATCCATGGTAATCACGTATTGGTAACCCTGGGCAGCCGCATAGGAAAATCCACGGCGGAGTGCAATCCCCTTGCCACGGTTAGGACTATACGAAACCAGCTGTATAGCAGGATATTGTTCCAGCACGGCGGCTGTATCATCGGTAGCACCATCATTCACCACAATCACATGACTGGTATATGACAACGCATCTGCCAGTACAGCCCCCAGTGTAGCGGCATTGTTGTAGGTGGGAATCAGTACCGCTGCGCGGTGACTTTCAAAAAGTCCGTTATATATAGTATGGTTCGTCACTTACTTAAAAATCCCCTGGAACTTCATAAATGTGGTGTCGTCGCGTTTCAGCGTAGCGTTTACTTTCTGGCCTGCCTCTTCAGTTTTGAAGGAGATGGTCACATCTACCAACGGTGTTTTTCCGGGATCGATCATGTTCAGGAACTTCATCTGACCGGCTTTCTGTAAAGTAACCGGCTGTTGTAATGCGCCACGCAGCAATTCGGTAATGATCTGCATCATGCATACACCGGGAACAACGGGTTGTTCCGGAAAATGGCCTTCGAATATCGGATGTGCGGCATTCAGCTCGATAGTGGTCGTTACCTGTCCGGCATCCTGTGTTTGGGTGGTAATGGTATAAAAATTTCCTGCTAACATAAATTTATATGGTCTTTACCCGAATGTCCTTTTCAGGTGATCCGGTTATCATGAGATAATTATGGTGTTGATGTAGTATTGGTTTGTTTTTGTTCTACCCGTTGCAGGGAAATATTGAAACGGAAATGCTGATGCTGAATCTGAATCGTATCCGGTACGCCGTTGTTGTAATGCTGCATCCATACCTTTACGGCAGGGCGGCGCTTCGAGGCCTGTTCAATCCTTATCAGCTGTGTGCAGGCCGTATCCGTCATATAATAGTTATGCCCCTTTGCAGTAGGCACGGCTACATAACGGTAAAGGCTATCCGTAGCCATATAGGCCTGATGCAGATCCGGGCGCAACAATACCAGGGCAAAATCCTGCCGGAGTGTTTTTACCACCGCTTTTTTATTCATCTTATCTATGATAAAATGATTGGTAAAGTTGCCCTGTTTATCAAATTCAAAATCAAAGAACTTAAAACCCATTTCATTGGCAAATACCACGCGTACACTGCTGTCGGGCATCTGCTTAAAAAACAACAAACCGCTCAGGTGATGTTTTAATACATTTACCTGTGTACTATACAACGTTGCCGTAAACTGCGGACTGAACTGCCGGATGCATTGTACATCACCAGCCGTGCGTTGCAGTCCTTTGTAGGAAGAACGACACCCCGTCAGCAATCCCGTTATTACGAGGATACTATTTAACAGAAAATACCGCATCCGGAATCTGACTGTTTAATTGTTTATGCAAAAAACTGATGGTGGTATCATCGCCGGATTGTTCCTGCATAGTGATACTGGCAACACTGTAATCCTGTTTATCTACCAGCAGTACAATGGTTTTAAAATAGGTTTTCAGCACCTTATTTACCGGTACCAGTTCCAGGCGGTATTGCCGGGCATTTTCTGATACGGCGGAAGTAAAGTCTGCATTATCCAGCACAGTACCCCGTACACAATCTACCGTAATCCGGTTTACCTGTTCAAACAGTTTATTGCTTTTACCAGACACCTTATTCTCCCGCTGGGCATCTTTGATACGGATATCTTTTCCGTTGATGACCAACAGATAGTAGGATGGCTGCTGATATTCCATTCTTACTTTATTCTCTTTTTTAAACCAGAACTTTCCTTTGGATACAATTTTATCCGACAGCATGCTCAGGTTCTTTTCCTGCACAAAATCACATTGAATACTTTGTGTATTCTGTGCTGCCCGGGCAAACTGCTGTTTCAGCGGCGCCAGGTCTGTTACCGGCTTAAAACCGGATTGTGCGAAGACCGGTAAACCCGCCACGCAGCAAATTAAGCAGATGATCCATTTATGCATAAGCGGATACGTTTAACATTTTATCAATTCTTTCCAGGCGATACCCTTTAGCGCGGATATCCGCAATCAGCTGCGGTAAGATATCAGCCGTAATCCGGCAGGTATCGTGCAACAGGATCACAGCGCCTGGCTGCAGCTGGCTAATAATCTTATGCAGCAATGCTGTTTTATCTGTGGCCACCGTATCCAGCGATCGGATATTCCAGCCTACCGGCAGATAACCACCTGTTTGTATGGCTTTGGCCAGGTTAGGATTGGTAACGCCATAGGGCGGCCGGAACAGGCGCGGACGCAGGCCGGTCACCGTTTGTGTGATGTTGTCCATATCTCCCATATCACCACGCATCCGGCGGCTGCCATACATATCAAACCAGAAATGATGCGAATAGGTATGATTGCCGATTACATGCCCTTCATCGTGTATGCGTTTCAGTAAGTGTTCGTTGCCGACAATATGTTTGCCGATACAAAAAAAACCGGCTGGTACGCCGTGTGCCTGCAGCATATCCAGGATAGCCGGTGTATGCGCCGGTTGCGGGCCATCATCGAAGGTAAGGGCCACTACTTTTTCTGTAGTTGCTGCCCGGGACAATACTTTAATATAAAATCCCGAACGAACATTCATCGCGCCCCATACAAACAGTGGCAACAATAACAGCGGCGTAAAGAACATCCATAACGGTACCGGGTACACGGACAACACATCCAGTACTACCAGTATCATCAACCAGCCGATACCCACTATATATGCTACCCGATAATTCAGCATGCACTTATTAAAATCAGGGAATGGTGTGTACCCTGATGATGATTATACAATAATATCCTGTTGATTTTTTCCGGAGCGCGGCCAAAAAAGGCAGCAGCTTCCGGCACCTGTTGTTCAGAGAGGATGCTGTTGGCCATCCACATCCCAAACGCCATGGCTGTAGGGTATTCTCCGCAAAGGTGTTTGAAACAGGCTTCGGCCTGGTCGGGAAACAGCGCTCCGGCTACTTCTTCATAAATTTCATCCTGGTCAATATCTCCGTTTCTGCCGGTTATCAACAGGTCGATGTCTGCCGGTGTACATTGATGATCTTCCAGGAACTTCATGATATGTCCGATCACTTCTCCTTCCCACAGCGGCTTGTACAGGGTACTCAGGCCGGTAAGGGTAGCTACGGCGCCAGGAATTTTTTCTGTTCCCAGGGTAAAGAAGGCGGCTCCTTCACCGGCAATGGTACCACGAACAGGGCTGTTCAGCAGTTCCATGGTTTTTACCGGTTCTTTTTTATAGATACCGAAACGGTGCAGGATGTCGTAACTGTATTGGGTTAATTCATCCAAACCACCAGCCAGTATCTGTCTGGCACTACCTTCTTTCAATATCATGGTCGCATCCAGCAAGGCCTGTTCAAAGGAAAAGCCACGATGCACAAAGGTGTTGTTATATCCCTGACATCCCATCAGCAGGGCAATCTGGCCAGCTACTGTATTATGGGTACTTTGAATAAAAGCGGTAGGTGTCAGCATTTCTTCCTGCTGTTTCACCATTTTGGCAAGAAATACGCCGGTATCGTCCAGACAGCCGTATGCAGTACCGGTGATGATCGCATCCACGGCATTGATACCAGCGGCCTGTAAACTGAGGTTGGCGGCGCCTACGCCCATTTTCACCACATGGCTCATCCGGCGGATCTGTTTCACATCAATCCATTGTTTGTAATCCGGGTCTATAGCGGCAAGGCGTACCTGGTCGTACTCCTGCAGGTTGTCCAGCAATGGACCACCCTGCGCAGTATCCTGCGGAGATATACAACCCGTACCATTTATATAGATGTTCATGTAATGCTGTTTATGCTTTAGAAAACACCAGGCTGGAGCAATTGCCTCCAAAACCAAATGAATTGGACATCACATGCTGCAAAGGTTTGCCGGTAGCGTAAGCTGCCACCGGTGCAAACGGCAGTTCTTTCATCTGATGTTCAAAACGGGCGTTCGGATAAATGATGCCTTCCTTAACGGCCATAGCTGAAAACACGGCTTCAATTCCTCCGCTGGCACCCAGTGTATGCCCGGTAAATGATTTTGTGGAGCTCATTACCGGGAAATGCGGCGCAAACAGGCGGCTAATAGCAATTCCTTCAGATATATCGTTGTTTTGGGTGCCGGTACCATGCAGGTTGATATAATCAATCTGTTGCGGTTGTAGTCCGCTCATGTCCAGGGCCCCTTTCATGGCTAAGTAGTTGCCGGTACCATCCGGCGAGGAAGCCGTCTGGTGGTAGGCATCGTTGGCATTGGCATAACCGCTCAGGCGGCACCAGGGCTGCAGCTGGGCAGCCAGACTGTCTGACACCAGTATTACATAGCCGGCGCCTTCGCCCAGATTAAGCCCGGTACGGGTATCATCGAACGGGCGGCAGGGCTGCTGGTCCAGTATCATCAGGGTATTAAAACCGTTGAGGGTAAAGCGGGTAAGGGAGTCGGTACCACCGGCAATCACTACATCCACGATGTTGTTGCGGATCAGCCGTGCGCCATACATCAATGCATTGGCGCCGGAAGAACAGGCTGTACTGATGGTGGATATATGATGCCGGATACCCAGGGTATCTGCTACCAGTTCAGTAATACTACCGCATTCGTGGTGTACTACCTGGTTCAACCTGCCTTTACCGGGATGGGTCAGCAGGTCTGCAAAGAAATCTTCTGTTTTATCCATTCCTCCTACCGTGTTGCCGGAAACAAATCCGACCCGGTAGGCTGAAATATCCCTCAATCCGGCAGACTGCCACGCTTCGCGGGCAGCAATGAGACTGAGCAGTGCTGTTCTGCTGATGTGTTCCGGCATACGGGCCATATCGGCCAGGGTGGCATTATCTGCCTTTACCTCCGCCACCGGAAAGGTATTATGATGCACAGAGCGCAGGTGCTGCATCGTTGTCATACCGGGTTGCATATCCCTGAATGCCTGTAAACAGGCACGCAGATCCAGCCCGATACCGCTGATCACCCCACCGCCTGCTATCCATACCTTGTCACTCATGCCTTATTGGTTTGATTTGCCTGAATATAGGTTGCCATGGTGCGTACAGAGCGGAATATTTCCGGGCCCTGTTCCGGGTTGGCAATGCGGATATTATAGTGTTGCTGTAATAATACAATCAGCTCCAGCGCGTCAATAGAATCCAGTCCCAGTCCGTCTTTAAACAAAGGCTGATCATCGCCGATGCTTTCCGGTGTTACTTCCTGCAAGTTCAATTGTTCAATGATCTGCGCTTTCAGATCCGCCATCAACTTTTCCACGGTAATAGTTTAAATTAAGTTATTTACGATGATGTTATATGTCTTGTTGGTAACTGGCTGTTAAAGCCGCTGCTGTCAACGGTATGGCCAGTCCTCTTTGTTTATTTTCCACCAGAAAAACAGCTGCTTCATACTGCTGTTCCATCACCTCCACCCATCCGCATATACAGGCCTGCAACGGTGTCACAGCCAGCAGTGTTGCGGGATATTCACTCATCAATCCGGCGTCGAATGTATCGGACACAAAAAAGGTATTCTCTCCTTTAAAACCGTGCCGGATACAAATTTCGCCCATCACAATATTAGGAAGCGTATATACAAACAGGGCCGGACTCGCAATATCCTTTACTGTGGCATAATAACGGACATCCGTATCCAGGCTGGCGCTCCGGTTGGAGAGTACCAGGCCTACGGTTTCCGGCGGCAGGGTATGCACATCGGTCGACTGCAGCAATACTTCTGCCGCCAGCCAGCCCAGTTTACTGAGTGCATCCATTTTATGAAATTTCGGATATTGCCCGGAAAAGCGGTCGTATCCTGCCCGCAGAAATTCGGATAATCCCAATGCCTGATCCGCTTCCCATTGTAACGTCCCGTTTAAGTATACCCGGTGATTACGAATGATACAACAACCTGTAATATATGCGTCTTCGCTATTCAATCTCTGAGCTGCTTTTTAGTTTTTCTGTTAATTCAATTGTTCTGGCGAGCCGTTTAAGGGCTGTATCATGGTTTTTCACAAAAGGATTGTCCAGGTCCCATACATAACCGGCCAGTACAGAGCAAATCTGCCCTTTGATAACCGGGTCTGCATCTTTTTTAAAGAAGATGGTATCCAGGGTACCTTCATACCAGGCCATTACATAGGAGCGGAAGGTATTCACGCCCTGCATGGTAGGTTCCATGTACTCTTTTTCCCAGTCTACGGCTTCGTTTTTCAGTTTTCTGATCACCAGCTTTGCTGCTGTTTGTGCAGAAACGCAGGCTAAAGTTACGCCAGATGAGAAAATCGGGTCCAGAAATTCTGTTACGTTGCCTGTCAGCACAAATCCATCGCCATAAAATTTATCGGTAGTAGCCGACCACGACTCTAATATGCGGGGTTCAAATACCAGCGGCACATCACGGAAACGTTCCCTGGTATAGGGTTCTGCTTCCAGTAAAGCCCGGTATTTTTCTTCATCGCTGCCCGGGTAGGCGGCAAAAAATTCCGGATCTCCTACAAAGCCAACCGAAGTAACGCCGGTAGAAAACGGAATAATCCAGATCCATACGCCTTTCTGGTGTACCACGGCCGTAATACGGTTAGGTTCATCCGCCATGGAACGGCGTTCATCCACGGTATGGGCAAATAATGCCTTGCGCGGTTGCAGGCTGGAATTTTTTTCCAGGTTAAACAGGCGGGGAATTACCCGACCGTAACCGCTGCCATCCACGATGAAGCGGGCAGCAATCTGCGATTGTTGTCCATTTTTATCTGTTACGGTTGTAACAGAATCAGATCCGTTAAAACGTATATCCGTTACCGTAGTTTCATATGCTACCGGCACGCCCATTTTTTCTACCGTGTCGGCCAGTGTTTTATCAAAATCGGCCCTGGTCACCTGCCAGGTCCACGTCCAACCGGGTGTGAATTGTTCCTCGAAAGTAAAATCGCAGGTAGCATCCCCTTTCACGAACTTGGCGCCGTATTTCTGCTGAAAACCTTTTTCCTTGATGGCTTCTATAAAGCCAGCTTCCTGCAATGCATCCATGCTGCGGGGCAAGAGGCTTTCGCCAATGACAAAACGGGGAAACTGTTGTTTTTCCACCACTTTCACTTTATACCCGGCCTGGTGAATAATAGATGCAGCTACAGTTCCGGCAGGTCCTGCACCAATAACCAATACATCGACTTGTTCAATAGTCATACGAAACAATTTGGGTTTCAGGAATTTGTTGTTGAACGGATTTTATTTATTTAAAAACGATATGCCGGGATATTTTCCGGAGAACAAGGCTATTCCACCTGCCAGTCATCAGCGCTGCTTTCTCTCCGGTATCCGGTGTATCAGTTTTTCTTTTTGCATTTCAGGAGGGTATAGTTCATACCCATCTGGTTGTTTTCTTCCACGATTTGCAGGCCGGCATCTTCCACGCACTGGAAGAAATCATCGGTGTGATACATCTGGCTGTTACCATTGGCCATCGCCGTAAAGTATAAAGAGGTCTGTTGCAGGCAGAAAGCGGCAGATTTAAATTGCTGGCGGTTCCAGAAAGGCTCCAGGATATATACCGTACCGTCTTCATTCAGTGCTTCGCGGCAACGTTTCAGGATAGAAACGATTTCTGCTTCGGAGAAACAATCCAGGAACTGGCTCATCCAGATGGCATCAAACCCGGTAGGGAAAGGTAATTCCTCGTGGAGAATGTTGGCAATATGAAAATGCACCCGGTTTTCTACTCCGGCATCTTTCATTTTTTGCTGTGCCAGTCCGGCCTGTCCGGGTAAATCAAATATGGTTACTTCCACATCGGGGTCTTTGGCAGTACATGCCAGTGCCCATTTACCGGTGTTGCCGCCGATATCCAGCAAACGTTTTGGTTTATTTTCAAAAACGATGTCCAGTGCAGCTGGTGTAGCCAGATCGGAATAGTAGTGATCGAAATCGAACCAGCTCTTGCCGATTTCAGGCGGCAGCAGGGATAATCCGGGATAGATGGTATCCCAGGGGCCCAGCTCCTGTAAACCGGCAGGACGGCCCTCTTTCAGGCTTTCCTGCAAATGGTTCATACCCTTGTAGCAGATGTCCTGTGAAAAGTCCATGTTGATACGGGTCAGCTGATCATGTAAAATAAAGTAGCCGGTTTTGGTCAGGGTATATTTTTTATCATTCACAATCACCAGTTCCATTCCCAAACCAGCTTCCAGCAAAACTCTTACTGCATAGCGGGATAATTTCGTCTGCTCCATAATGGCTTCGATGGTAATACCTTCAGCGCGGCTGTTGCTGACTGCTGTTAAGATTCCCATATCGCGCAGTGCCCGGGTAGCCTGAAAAGCAACGGGGGCAAAGGCCAGACGCAATGCTGCTTCTTTGGCTTCTAATGCTGTTTTTGTTTCTTTATTAAACACGACAATGATTTATTTTGACTGTGATTGATTGTTAACTGTTGTTGCTACAGGAGACCTGTTGTGTTATTCCTGCACCAGGCTGAATACCATGGCTGCATTACATCCTCCGAATCCGGAAACGGTTTTCAGAAAATGTGCCGATTTTTTTTGCAGGAGCTGGCTGGTAACGGCTACCGGTTGCGTAACACCGGAAGTTTCATATCCCCGGGTAGGCAATACCACGCCTGCTTTCATGGCCTGCATGCTGATGATGGCTTCAATAAGACCGGCAGCACCCAGGGTATGGCCATAATATCCTTTTAAGCTGTTTACGGGAACATCTGCCAATCCTGCATGATGCAGCGCTTTGGCTTCCATTTCATCGTTGTACAGGGTAGCGGTACCGTGTACGGATACAAAACCGATATCGGCTGGTGTAAGGCCGCTCTCTTTGTATGCCAGCTGCATCGCAGCGGCCAGTTCTTCCCCGGTACGGGAAGGGCCGGAAATATGATTCGCGTCGTTGCTTATTGCACCGGCGCCCAATACAAAACCGGCTCCGGCATTATTATTACTGAGTATAACCGTAGCAGCGCCTTCGCCGAGGGAAACCCCGGAGCGGGCGGCATCAAATGGTTTACAGGGTACGGCACTCACTGCCTGAAACGACTGGAAACCAGATAAAACAAAACGGGTGAGTACATCTGCTCCTGCTACTACTACCTGATCATACTTCCCGGATTCTATTAACCGTTTAGCGGTAAGGATGGCCACCAATCCGGAGATACAGGCACTGCTTACCACCAGTGGTTTATTGACCGCGTCAAAATAAGCGGCTATTTTAGCTGCTGTATCAAAGAGCGGCAGGTTATCCATTACCGGAGCAGTGTCCTGTGACTGCTGTTCCAGTAATTCGATATTGCCTTTGGTAGTGGAAATAATGAGTCCGGTGCGGGGGTCCGACAAGCGGATGGTTGTTTGCCGGAGTGCATCGGTGATGGATACGATCAGCATTTTTTCAAACTGCGTATAGCCGTCTACGTGCAAACCTGCTGTAAAGGCATCCAGCTGACCGGGTTGCAGCATCGCGCCGTAAAACGGTGCAGCAGCATATACATGCTGCTGTTGGATACCACTGTTGCCTTGCATCACCTGGTCAAAATTTTCCCGGGTAGTACTGCCCAATGGTCCCACAATATTATCTGCTACTACAAACACCTGTTGCATAATACCCTTTATTGAACC
Source organism: Chitinophaga nivalis (assembly GCF_025989125.1). Taxonomy (NCBI): domain Bacteria; kingdom Pseudomonadati; phylum Bacteroidota; class Chitinophagia; order Chitinophagales; family Chitinophagaceae; genus Chitinophaga; species Chitinophaga nivalis. Next base: position 7,952,653 of record NZ_JAPDNR010000001.1, read on the forward strand.
AGTCCGTGTTGTTTTTTCCATGCATTGAAAAAGGCCGGTGTAGTGAGTTGCAGGGTAGTGGTTTCTTTATCCAGGAAAACCTGTACAGTAGAACCTTTTGCAATCACTTCACCGGTCGCCGGATTAGTCAGTGTATATTCAAATTTTATTTTTGCCGCCATGTTGTCCACAAACCTGGTTTCTACTACTACCATATCGCCATAGCGTAAAGAGCGTTTGTAGTCACATTGTACGTTTACCACGGGAACCGTATATCCCTGTTCAAAAAAATCCAGATAACGCAAGCCGTATTTTTCACCGAAAGCCTCTCTTCCGTCTTCAAAATATCTCACATAATGCCCATGCCATACAATTCCCAGCGAATCTACCTCATTAAATCTGACCTGTATGCTGGTACTCTCGGTTAAACCCATCTCTTTATATTTTCTGATTTTATTTCCCTGAGGAAATCCGGCTCACCGGAACCCTGTTGGCTTAGCCTTTTTTCTTGGCGGCCTTGGTGCCTTTGGTAGCTACGGCAGTTTTGCCTTCTTTTTTAGGTGCAGTTTCTTCTACCGGATCTACGGCATCTGCATATTTCTGTTTGATTTTGTTGTAATCAGAACTGAAATCATCCATGACATCATGTACAGAGAAAGCCCAGTAGTTACGGAAGCCAAAACCTTTGGCCTTGCCGGTCATCCGTTCTGTCAGCAGTACACGGCGGGTATCCATATCCACAATGGTTACATACATGGCCGCTGCTTTTTCAGCTTTGCTCATGGCTTCCATTACAAATAATACGCCGATACCTTTTTTATCGCTGAAATCAAATCCTTTCACCAGCTTCTGGATATCTTCCGGTTTCAGGTGGTTGAAGTCTTCCGGATTATCGGATTTCAGCAAATCTTTATTGGTGCCTTCATTACGTTTGTTAACGGTTGTGATGGCGTAATTCACTTTACTGTGGTGAAATGCACCGGAAACATCATACTTCTTGGGCTCATTCACGACTACCTGGTTAATACCGGCAAAGTGACGTGCTACGATGTCTGCGGCATCAGCGCCTGCATCACCAATCAGACGGGCCTGTGTGAAATCCACACCCAGCCAGGTAAAAGAGGAATCTTTGTTTTCCAGAAAATTTTTCAGTTTCTGTGCTTTTGCTGTGGATGACCACAAGCCGCATAAGATCAAAGGGATTGCTACGAGTTTACTGAGACGCATATGCTGTTATATTTGCGGGTTGATGAAAATTTTCATTTCACATTGTGCCATTACCCGGCCATCCCACATTACCTTGCCGGTTACCATCGTGGCATTAAATACTTCTCCTCCGATTTCAGTAGTCGTTTCAATGGTTTGTCCTGCCGGAGGCAATTCAAACACTTCAAAGTCTTTCACGGCGCCAATAAATCCCAGTGGCACCGGTGCATTTTCCTGTTTGGCAATATAACCGATACGGGCAGCAGCTGTTTGCGCAATATTTTCCATGAGGCCCGGCGCAGTGAGTACGCCATTTTCAACAAAAATATTATCTGCCGCTATGGTCAGTCCCGTGCGGGTTTTAGGCCCATCGACTTCCAGAATACCACTGATCATTACAATCGGGGCACGTTGCGGAATGTATGCTGTAATATCATCTGTATGAATAAACATCTGCACAAGTTATTAGTAAAAAATGAAACACGAAGTAAATAGAATTCCTTGAAATTATTACCAGTAAAAACACGGATTATTCCCAAAAGTCATAATAATTGAACCACTGGGCCGGGTATTGCTTTATTTTTTCTTCCAGTAGTGTCACAAAATCACGCAAGGCGGTTTCCACTCCCTGATTACGACGGCCATGGTAAGTTCTGGGTTCCGTTGCATAAAAATGATAATGGGTAGCTGATTCCTTAAAAGCAAACACCACAGAAACAGGTACCCTGAAAGTAGCTGCAAGCAGGTAGGGGCCCATAGGAAAACGGGCATCATGCCCCAGCAACGGAGCCGTCAGGGTTTTATTACCGGGTAAAAAACGGTCTGCGTGCATACATACCAGTTCCCGTTTACTCAAGGCTTCATTGATAGCATAAATATGCGATAGATCCTCCTTAATAACGATAATATTCACATTACGGTTGCCGGTAACAGCAGATAAATATTCTTTGATGCGTTGGTGTTCTCCATCAAACATCACAATATTAATAGCTGTCTGCAGCCTTTTGAAGAGATGACCGGCCACTTCCCAGTTGCCCAGGTGGGCGCTGAGCAGTATACCGCCCCGCTCTCCGGCTACGAGCTGCCGCAGGTGATGTTCACCGTCAAAATCAAAGGTGAATTTATTGGCCATATCTGCCATCACCACAATCTTGTCGATCAGCGTCTGGCCAAACAGGTAATAGTTCCGGTACAAACTGTACAGGGAACGCCATCTGCCGTACCCTATTCTGTAACGGAAGTATCGGTAGATCGGTCTGGAAGAGCTCCAGGAAAATAAAAAATAGTAGAAAGCGACAAACCTCAACAGGAAATAAGCCGGATAAACGCCTCCATACCGGAGTATGAAAATGAAAATACCATATCCGAGCTTATTTCCCTTGGACTTTCCTTGCCAGGAAGGCATTACACCAGTTCTTTTTGTTGAACACGCGCAGTTACATAATCGTAAAAGTCCTGGAAGGTCACTATCGTCTGAAAGTCTTCCGGTTTTACCTTAAAGCCAAAGTTGTCTTCAATAACAACCACCATATCAATATAATCCAGACTGTCCAGATCCAGTGTGGCTTTCAGATTCGCTTCCGGTTTGATTTCATCGGGGTTTGCTTCAAACTCCTCTACCAGAAAAGTGTTCGTAACAGTTATTATTTCTTTGATATTCATAAAAGTGTGTGATCAGATATAGGTCGTTTAAAAAAAAATGTTTAAGCGTTATTTTTGATTTAACCCATGATGATCCTGGTTTGACAAAGTTAAGCATATTTTGAAGTAATCGGCTGCAGGTTACGGACAGCAGGGCTATCCTACTTTTTCCTTACCATTCACATGCGTAAAAAACTGTGCCAATAATCTACAAGACCAGTTCATGATAGCGCTATGGTTTATGCTATGGTTTATATCCCTTCCCATCCTTTTACGATCAGGGAAGAATTTGTGCCTCCAAATCCAAAAGAGTTCGACAAAAATATATTAAATTTTTTATCTATTGTCTGTGCAACAAGATTTAACCGGGCGGCATCTTCATCCGGATTTTCCAGGTTGATGTTGGGTGCAATAAATCCGTTTTGCATCATCAGCATGGAGTAAACAATTTCACTGGCGCCTGCCATCCAGCATTCGTGGCCGGTCATTGATTTGGTTGAGCTAACGTAGGGTTGGGTGCTGCCGAATACCTCGTAGATAGCACGGGCTTCGCTGGCATCGCCGGCTGCTGTGGAAGTAGCATGCGCATTAATGTATTCAATATCTTCCGGTCGCAGTCCGGCATCCTGCAAGGCAATCTGCAGGGAACGTACCGGTCCGTCTACCGTTGGGTTAGAGATGTGTGCGCCATTGGAAGAAAAGCCATAGCCCAGTACTTCTCCTAAAATGGTAGCGCCTCTCCGTTGTGCCGATTCCAGGCTTTCCAGTATAACCGTAGCAGCACCACCGCTGGGCACCAGGCCATCGCGGTCGCGGTCGAACGGGCGGGAAGCACGGGTTGGGTCATCTTCCCGTACAGAAAAAGCAGCAATGGCATCGAAGTTACCCATGGCATAGATGTTTACTTCCTGGGCGCCACCGCAGATAACGGCATCCTGCATCCCATTACGGATAAACATATACCCCAGGCCAATGGCATGTGAACCACTGGCGCAGGCAGCGCTCACACTGAAATTCACGCCGCGCAGCTTGAAGATAGTAGCCAGGTTCATATTCACGGTGGAGTTCATGGTCTGAAATACAGATCCTGAACCTACCAGCATGGTATCTTTTTTCGCCCGCATAATATCGTTGGCTTCTACCACCGGTTTTGCAGAGCTATCGTTGCCATATAACAGGCCAATGGGTGTTTTATCAATATAATCCTGGTCTATGCCTGCCTGCTCCAGGGCTTCCCGGGTAGCTACGTAGGCAAATTCCGCCTGTTCCGGCATCATGAGCCTGGCCCTGCGGTCCAGTAAACCTTTCAGTTCCGGTCTTTCCACATAACCGGTCAACCCGGAACGATAACCAAAGGCTTTTCTTTCCGGGTCCAGTACGATGCCTGATTTACCCTGATACAGGGACTCTTTTACCTCCTGTTTGTTTTTTCCAATGCAGGAGTAGATGCCCATTCCAGTGATCACTACGCGGTTCATTATCTCTTGGCAATTAGCTGTTAGCTGTTAGAAAATTATATTATACGTGCTTCGCGCTTGCATTCCGGGTTCTAGGTATGCAGACCACCATTGATATTCAACACTTCACCGGTAATATAACCGGCAGCCCGGGAAACAAAAAAAGCGACGGCACCTGCTACTTCTTCCGGTGTACCAAAACGGTTCATCGGTACCTGTGCGGCGAGTTCCTTTTCGTTCAGTTCTGCGGTCATATCCGTTTTGATATAGCCCGGAGCAATAGCATTAACGGTCACCCCTCTTTTGGCAACTTCCTGGGCCAGGGCCTTGGTAGCGCCAATCACGCCGGCTTTCGCGGCGGAGTAGTTGGTTTGTCCTGGTAAGCCTTTGAGGCCGGACAGTGATACCATATTGATGATACGTCCATTCCGTTTCAGCAACATATTATTGAGTACCTGTTTGGTGACATTAAAGAAACCATTCAGGCTGATGTTGACTACATTATTCCACTGTGTATCATTCATCCAGAACATCAGGGAATCTTCGCGGATGCCGGCATTATTCACCAGTACTTCAATGAATTGATCTTTATGATTTTCTACCCAGCCGCCCAGTACCTGTTGTACTTCTGCAGCATCCCCTACGTTGAACTGCAGGAGTTCACCCGTACTGCCGGTTGCTGTTACCCCTTCCAGGGTTTCCTGTGCAGCGGCTTCGTTGCCTTTATAATTAATCAGCACATGATATCCCAGTTCAGCCAGTTTAATACATACTGCCCTGCCAATACCTCTGGATCCCCCCGTTACTAATGCACACTTCATGAAAATTACAAATTACGGTTAATGAATGACGGGCCGCGTCACCGCAGCCCTTCCCCTGTTCTTAAAACTGCACCGGTTCATGTTGCACCAGGTATTCCTTGATTTTCTGCAAGTCTTTATAACGTGGGCTGTCGTCAATAAATTTAGGGAAAATAGCCCTCACTTCCTGGTAGATCTTATGAGAGAAAGCGGCCAGGCGGTCCTGACAATTCAGATAATCTACTGCCTGCAGCATGGTCATTACCTGCACAGCCAGCACTTCAAAGGTATTGTCAATCACCTTCTGTGTCATGATAGCTGCGTTACAGCCCATGCTCACAATATCCTGGTTATCGTTATTGTTAGGAATACTGTGTACATACATCGGGAAAGAGAGGGTCTGGTTTTCTGCTACCGTAGAAGTAGCCGTAAACTGTACGCCCTGCATACCGAAGTTGAAGCCCAGTTTGCCGAGGTTCATGAATGGCGGGAATTTATGATTCAGCTTATCATTCATGAGGTAATTCAGCTGCCGCTCAGACAACATGGATAAGCGGGTAACCGCAATTTTCAGTTTGTCCATTTCCAGGGAAACATAGTCACCGTGGAAGTTTCCGCCATGAAATACGTTACCGAGATGATGATCCACTACCGGGTTATCGCTTACGGAATTGAGTTCCTGTACCACCAGTTTTTCTGCATGTGCCAGGGTATCATAAACGGGGCCCAGGATCTGCGGCACACAGCGCAGGGAATAATATTCCTGTACTTTATCTTTAAATACTTCTTCTTCCAGTTCTTTATAAAGATGATCAGGACGATGCCGGATCATTTTGCTACCCTGCAGGATTTCCCGCATTTTAGCCGCGATGGCATTTTGTCCTTCATGCTTTTTCACGACATTGAGTTCTGCCGACAGGTGGTCATCAAATGCTTCCACGATTTCATTGATCATGGCAGACAATATCACAGACCAACCCAATAATTTCCGGGCGTGGATCAGGTTTACCAGTCCCACACCGGTCATGGCGGATGTACCGTTGATAATGGCCAGTCCTTCTCTTACATGGATGCTGATCGGTTGCAGGTTTAACTTTGCAAATACAGATGCGGTAGGTTGGTAGGCGCCTTCATACCATACTTCCCCTTCTCCGATGAGTACCAGTGCCAGATGTGCCAGCTGTACGAGGTCGCCGCTGGCGCCTACGCCGCCATGTTCAAACACACACGGATATACGTTTTTATTGATCAGGTCTTTCAGCAGGTGTACGACTTCCGGATGAATGCCGGAGTGAGCCTGCATAAAGCTGCTCAAACGTGCTATCATCAGGCCTTTGGTCATGAGTGGCGACATGCACTTTCCAGCACCCGAGCTGTGGCTGCGGATCAGGTTATACTGCAACTGAAAGGTATCTTCCTCACTGATGCGGTACTGTGCCATTGGGCCAAAACCGGTGTTGATGCCATATATCAGCTTCTTAGCTGAAAACTTTTCAAGAAACAGATAACTAGCTTCAACCTGCTGTAATGCGGCTGCTTCCAACGCCAACTCTTCTCCACCCAAAAGTATCCTGTACACTTCATCCAGGGACAGCGCCTTACTACCTAGTGTGACCATCTTATAATAAATTAAAATATTTATGTATGTAAAAAAGTGCCCAAAATTAGTATAAAGCTGGATTTATCCAAATAAAATACCAGCCCTTCACTACGAATTACGGGTAATTACGTATGCGATTTCTACTGCAACGATTCGTTTTTCAAGGAAATGTTTATGTTTCTTCCGTTGGTGCCGGTGGTGTTACTAAAACCTTATCTATACGATGTGCATCCATATCGACAATCTCGAAAGTAAATCCTCTCCAGGCAAATTTTTCGCCTGTTTGCGGAATATGTTCCAGGTGATGCAGGACGAAACCAGCCAGGGTATCGAAGTCTTGTTCAAATTCAGTAGCCCAGTCTTCGTAATCAAATTCCTCCAGAAAATCATAAAACGGAATCTGTGCATCTACCAGCCAGGTACCATCTTCCCGTAACACCATCTCGTAATCATCACTCTCCGCAGTTTCCGGCATATCCCCTACAATGGCCTCCAGTATATCGTTGAGCGTGATCATGCCAAGGAACGTGCCATATTCATCCACAATAAAGGCAGCATGTAAATGGGTTTCCTTAAACTTTTCCAGTACCTGGTAAGCGGTATTATTTTCCGGTACAAACAAAGGTTTTTTAATGATCTCTGACAGCTTTACATTTTTGCCGGTTACCCCATAGAGGTCTTTGATCGTCACCAAACCACGGATGCTGTCGATCTGGCCGTCGCATACCGGATATACCGAATGCAGGCTGTCCAGGATTTTGGCATGATAGTCCGCTGCCGCTTCGTTGATATCCAACCAGGTGATATCATTGCGGTAGGTCATCAGGGAGGTGATATTACGATCCCCCAGATGAAATACCCGTTCAATGATTTCCTGCTCTGTTTCTTCGATGGCACCGGAGGAGGTACCTTCATTGATAATGGCTTTGATCTCTTCTTCCGTAACGTGGGTATCGTTGGATTTGATATTCAATAATTTTACCAGCAGGTTGGTGGCGGCGCTTAACAACAGGATGAAGGGAAAGGTGAGCCATGACAATACCGTCATCGGTTTGGCCATGTATTTGGCAATAGATTCCGGCTTGGCCATGCCAATACGTTTAGGCAACAATTCTCCGAAAACCAGGGAGAAAAAAGTAATCACCACTACAATCAGAATGGTGGCCAGTATACTGCTATATTGCTGAAGGGAAGGGAACGTGTTGAGCCAGGCCATTACATCGGCCTTGATACCGGAACCGGAGTAGATCCCGGTTAAAATACCGATCAGGGTAATCCCGATCTGTACCGTAGAAAGAAAGGTGTCTGGTTTGTTAGCCAGCTTTAATGCTGCTTTTGCTTTTTCATCCCCTTTATTGGCCTGATTCTCCAGCCGGATCTTCCGAGCTGACACCATTGCTATTTCCGACATCGAGAATAGGCCGTTCAGTAAAATGAGGATGATGATAATGACGACTTCCATAAATAGAGCCTAAAAATAATGAATTATTCAAATATAAGGGTAAGAAATGCCAGCACCAATCCGGAGGCGATAGCCAGCGCCTTGCGGCCGCTGAGTTCATGATGTCTGGTGCCACTTTCGTAAAAAATAGTCGTGGAGATGTGCAGGAAAGTACCTACCACCAATGCTACCAGATATAACAGGTAATGCTGTATCACTTCAAAGCGGTTCCCCATCCATCCTGCCAGCAATGCTGCCAGTGGGGTTACCAATGCAAAGGTCACCAAAATCCGCCACAGATAAGCCTTTTTCTTATGGGCGTGCAACATAACCGTCATCAGGGTGAGGCCTTCCGGGATCTTGTGCGCCGCTACGCCCAGCATCAGCGAAGGCAGGGCTGATTTATCTTCATACTGAAATCCCAGTGGAATCCCTTCCATGAAAGCATGGATAGACAAGCCCAGCAGCAAGGGCAGTATTGCGATATGCCGGTGATGATCGCCGGGGATATGGGTATGCCCATGCTCCATGCCATGTGACAGCTGCTGCAGGAAAACCTGCAGGAAGAAGCCCAGCGCGATATAAATACCCGCTGCGTGTCCCAGCTCATGAAATACTTCCGGTAACAGGTGCATGATGGTAACACCAAAAAGAAAAGCACCGGTAAAGGCCAGCAGATAGATAGAGAAGTTGGCGTGCACCCGCTTTACCGTCATGGGTATAATCCCACCAGCAAGCGTAGCCGCCAGTATAAGTATCAGATAATTCCAGTTCATGTTGTCAGTTCAGGTTCCAGCCTGATACGGCGTTGAAAGAAACTACCGCTCAGTAACCCAATTAAAATACCCAGTATTCCTCCACCGGTAACATCCAGCGGATAGTGTACGCCTACATATACCTGTGCATATGAGATGGCAGCAGCCCAAAGGAAGAACAGCCAGGCATACCGGCCGAATGCTGATTTTAAAGTTAAGAAACAAAACGTCGCGAGCGCAAAATGGTTCGCGGCATGGTTAGAGGTAAAGCTACCGCTCATCGGACAATATACCACCAATACACGGGCATAATGTGATACAAACGGATCCCGGCATGGCCGCAGCCTGCCGATAGATTCTTTCAGGAATAAGCTGGTCTGATCCGCTACCCCGAAACACAGCAGGAAAAAAACAATCCAGAAAAGCCCTTTCCAGCCATAGTTGATCGTTACAAACAGGCCAAGGAAAAGATATAAGGGGGCCCATACATATGGCTCCCGTAGAAAAGGCATCACTACATCCAGGAATGCGTTGTGCCATTGTCCGTTAATATGAAAGAATAGTCTGAGATCTCCCCGCAGGATACCTTCAAGCATGGCTATGATTTTGTAGCAACGATGACTAAACGTGGCGAACGTTGTTCATCATAGCTGTTAAAGTGATAGTCGCCGAATATTTCAGTGATACGGAGGCCCTGCCGGCTAAACATCTCCTCAAAATCTTCCCGGGTAAAAGCATTCACACTTTCCGTAAAGGAAGCCCGGCGCATTTTATCCTTATCCAGGATACTGATTTGTTTCATGAATTTCCGGTCTTTGTATTCCCGCCGGATATCAAACACGACATTCTCTTTTTCCTTTACCTCATCATAAATGAGGTGAGCCGCCACATAAGGGCTGTTCAGGTAATCCAGCACCAGCTTCCCTCCTGGTTTCAGGGCATTCCGGAGCGTGCGCAGCGCATTGTCATTATCACGGCGGGACTCGAAATATCCGAAACTGGTAAAGAAGTTAAATACCACATCAAAGTAATTGACACGGAAAGGCAGCCGCATATCGTGCTGAAAAAAACTGAGATGGTCGTTTTCCAGCTTTTTGGCGGCATTGATGCTTTCAATGGAAAGATCTATACCGGTTACATAATAGCCTTTATCAGCCAGGTAGCTGGCATGCCGGCCCTTTCCACAGGCTACATCCAGCATTTCTGCCCCCGGAGCCGGTTGCAAATAGGCCAGTAATTTATCTATAAAAGCAGCCGCTTCCCGCTCATCCCGGTTGTTATACAACAAATGGTAATAAGGAGAATTGAACCAATCTTTAAACCAAAGTTTATCTACTTCCATAATTTATACCCCTCCGGCCACAACAGCCGGCAGTAAATATATACCATATATCTCCTGCCGGCTGCGATTTGCCAAAAGTTTACTTTTTATTATTAAACATCAAATATCGCGTGCTTTCGTAAAATCCACGTGTTAAATTATCCAGGCTTTTAGCGGTGTCTGGTTGTTCTGCCCGTATATTTTTCAGCGGATTTTCCAGCAGATCGTACATGGCAGCCGCGTCTGTTTTGAAATTGATCTCATAAAGATACCGGTCACCCAGGATAGCGTAATAAGGCTGCTGGTTACGCATATAATTAATAAAGACGTATTTATCTTTTGCCCGGGTACTGTCGAACAGATTGACCCCGAGGGTATAGTTTTTATAAGGCATACCTACCATACCGGCAACAGTCGGATAAATGTCCAGTAAACTGCCGGGTGTGTTCACCTGTTGTGGTGCAAGGTGTTTCGGGCTATACATAAACGCCGTTACATGCACCCCGCCGGTAGCGATGTCATATTCCGGCAACGGCATGAATTTGTAGGGATTCAGCACACAGTTATGATCGCCGAAAAATACAAAGATGGTATTATCCAGGTAGCCGTCTTTCCGGGCCATATCAATCAGGTGGCCTACGTTATAATCTTCATACCGCAGGGCATTGAACTGGTCTACTGATACAAAACCGGATTGCCGGAATTTGTTCATATCCAGGTCTTTTTCCGTCACTTTTTTAAAGTCGCCGGCGCCGCTGGTAGTGGTATAAGGCGGGTGGTTATCTGCCAGCTGCAGGAACGCAACAAATGGCTTGTGCTGGTCATTATTAGCTTTAAAGATGCCACTGGCCTCTGTAATCAGATCATAATCCGATACGCCCCAAACGTCTGCTTTAGGCGATTTATACATGCCTTCTTCATAAATCCGTACACCTTCCACATTGTTGGTAAATACCGCCCGGATATTGGCCCAGTTGGTATTACCTCCCAGCAGGTACAGTTTATCATAGCCTTTGAACTGGTCCATGATAATACGCTGGTCCAGCATCTTCGGATGCCGGCTGGCTGTTTTCACGGCGGTAATATCCGGCAGCCCGGTGGTGACACCGAATACGGTTTTAGCCGTACTGATGGCGGGTACATAGAAGTTGCGGAACAGCACCCCGCTGTCGGCCAGCCGCTGCATATGCGGCGTTGCCTGCATGGGGTTATTATACATACTGGTCACGGCGGCGCCGGTAGATTCCAGCATCACCAATACAATGTTCAATTTAGGTTTGGCCGGATCGCCTGCTACGGTGCGTACATAATTCAGTTTACTGGCCTCCAGACTGTCGACCTGCAGGTATTCCGCGATAGTCGGGTAGTACTTCCGGGTTTTCTCTTCTTCAAACGTATCGCCTTTCACGGAAAAGTTGGACACAAAGTACAGGATAGGATTCAGTCCCAGGCTGGTGACCCCGTTATCGCGGGTGAACATGGCCTGACTCCAGCGCAGCGGGAACCAGGCGAAGTTGCCATACATACCGGCGGCCACTAATAATACCAGCCCCACGGTGTAACCGGTAAAAGGCCAGTTACGCAAATATACCGGCGCCTGTGCCGCAAATCTTTTCCAGGTATTTTTCTGCAGACGCCACAACAGGTACATAAATACGATAATCGCCAGGGCACCCCGCACTACCGGATAACTCTGCCACACCATCCGGGCATTGTCTGCCCGTTCACCTTTGGCCAGGAACCGCAATACAGAAGGATCCAGGCGCAGGCCCAGGTAGTCATAATGCCCGAGATCCAGTATGTACAACAGGGTCAGCACCAGGTAGACGATAAAAAAGTAGATGAAGTTCGTATTACGTATAGCCTTGGAAGTAAAAAATCCGTTGCGGGCAATGAGGGCCAACAGGGCTATGGGAATGATCAGTATAAGGGTAAGCCGGATATCGAATTTTACCCCCAGGTACCAGGCCTTTGCAATCGCAGCGTTATCTGTAATGGTGGTTTTGAAGAAGAACAGGTAGAAAATGGTCCTGAACATCAGCATCAACAGAAAAAGATAAAGCGTTTGAACAAACACATAACGAATATACCGGGGTATACTCTTCCACGAGTATTGCATGTAACGTATAGCTGTTTTTTTAAAAGCGTAGCTGCAAATATAATGAAAAGTGTGAGGAGGTAGGCAGGGGAAATTACGAATGACAAATTCGGCCATATAGATGGAAAGGAAGCCACAATGGGACAACCCTGTACAATTATTACATTATTTTAACCAAACTCAATATAATATTATCATCATAATACGAATGGTCATCTTTTCATAATTAGGAAATCTGAGATGGTTTTTTTTATATTTGCCTTCCTTAAAAACTGAATCTTGTGGCACTGATCAAATCGATATCCGGCATACGCGGAACCATAGGCGGTAAGCCCGGAGAGGGACTTTCACCATTAGATGTGGTAAAATTCACAGCAGCATACGGCACCTGGCTCACGCAGCAAACAGATAACCGTAAAGTGGTAATAGGCCGTGATGGCCGTATTTCCGGCGAAATGGTGAAAAACCTGGTAGTATCTACCCTGAACGGGTTAGGCATTGATGTAGTAGACCTTGGTTTATCTACCACGCCGACCGTTGAGTTAGCGGTTACCCTGGAAAATGCCGCCGGCGGCATCATCCTGACTGCCAGCCATAACCCGAGAGAATGGAATGCGCTGAAACTGTTGAACAGCAAAGGAGAATTCATTTCCGGAGAAGACGGCGCCCTGTTGCTGGACATCGCGGAAAGAGAAGACTTCAACTTTGCCGACGTAAATAAGCTGGGTACCTATACACAGGACGATTCTTATTTGCAGAAACACGTAGACCTGGTAGTAAACTATCCGCTGGTTGACGTGGAAGCCATCAGACAACGTAACTTCAAAGTAGTGGTTGATGCGGTTAACTCTACCGGCGCCCTCTTTGTTCCACCTCTGCTGAAAGCACTGGGAGTGGAAGAAGTAGAGGTATTGTTCGGGGAAGTAAACGGTAAATTCAGCCACAACCCGGAACCACTGGCAGAAAACCTGACAGCGCTGTCCAACGAAGTCAATAAATCCAACGCCGACCTGGGCATCGCCGTAGATCCGGATGTTGACCGTCTTTGTTTTGTATGTGAAGATGGCTCCATGTTCGGGGAAGAGTATACCCTCGTAGCGGTAGCTGACTATGTACTGAGCAAAAGAAAAGGCAACACCGTTTCCAACATGTCGTCTACCCAGGCTCTCAAAGACGTTACCCTCAAACACGGTGGCGAATACACGCCGTCTGCTGTAGGAGAAGTAAACGTGGTAAAGAAAATGAAGGAAACCAACGCTGTAATTGGTGGAGAAGGCAATGGTGGTATCATTGTTCCGGATCTGCACTACGGCCGGGATGCCCTGATCGGTATCGGTCTTTTCCTGAGTCACCTGGCTCACAGCAAAAAAAGCATCAAAGCCCTGCGTAACAGCTATCCTGACTATTTTATCTCTAAAAATAAAATAGAACTGGATAAAGGGGTAGATGTAAAAACCATCTTCGAAAAAATCAAAGGCAAATACAAAAACCAGCCGCTGAACACCGAAGACGGACTGAAAATTGAGTTCGACAAGGACTGGGTACACTTACGTACCTCCAACACCGAGCCGATTATCCGTATCTATGCGGAAAGTCAGAATGAAACCACTGCCGATAATATTGCCAAAAGAATCATGCAGGATATCAAAGAATTCATGCATTAATAGAACGGCTTATAACGAAACAGCGGAGACGCAGGTAATACCTGTATCTCCGCTGTTTTATTTTATATAGTTAGCTACTACATTAACTCTTTCAGCTTTTCCACTACGCTGTCTACTTCTTCTTTTGTATTGTTTTTGGAGAAGGAGAAACGTACGGCAATCTGGTTAGGATTGTTGTTGAAGGCGCGAATAACGTGTGATCCGGCATTGGCGCCGGAGGTACACGCACTGCCCCCGGAAGCACAGATACCATTGATATCCAGGTTGAAGAGGATCATTTCCGTTTTTTCCGATTTAGGGAAGGCCACGTTTAACACGGTGTACAGGCTGCTGCCATGGAGGTCGCCGTTGAAGGTGACGTCCGGAATATGTTGTTGCAGCTGTGCTGCCATGTACATACGCAGGCCGTTGATATATTCACTATGCTCCGTATGGTGAGCGGTAGCCAGTTCCAGCGCTTTGGCGAAACCAATGATACCATAGAGATTTTCAGTTCCGGCGCGCATATTGCGTTCCTGGCTGCCCCCCTGAATGAACGGGGATATCTTCACGTTTTCATTGATATACAGGATACCTACTCCCTTAGGACCATGGAATTTATGTCCGGCCCCGGTGATGAAGTGTATCGGTGTATTACGCAGATCAAACGGATAGTGTCCTACTGTTTGTACCGTATCAGAGTGGAAGATGGCATCAAATTCCTTGCACAGGTTACCCACCGCGTGGATGTCCAGGAGGTTACCGATCTCATTGTTGGCATGCATCAGGGTAACGAGGCATCTTTCGCCGGCAGCTTCCAGCAGTTCCCGCAGGTGCGCCAGGTCGATATGTCCGGAGGGCAGTATTTTTACGAAAGACAGTCCTATTCCATCGTGATGGTGCAGGTATTCTACCGTATGCAGGGTCGCATGGTGCTCGATCGGTGAAGAGATGATATGTTTGCAGCCCAGATCTTTTACCGCCGCGTTAATGGCGGTATTGCTGCTTTCTGTACCACCGGAGGTAAAGAAAATTTCTCCGGGATGTGCATTTAATGCTTTGGCAACTGATTTACGGGCATTTTCTATACCCAGGCGGCTTTCTCTGCCATAGGAATAGATAGAAGAAGGATTTCCGAACTTTTCGGTCATATAGGGCAGCATCGCTTCCAGTACGGCTGGTTCCAGCGAGGTGGTGGCTGCATTGTCAAAATATATTCTTTCCAATGTTGGTGGTTTTTGATAAAGAACTAATTATTAATAATGGTTGGTGGTTTAAAAAGTGTAGCAAATGTCCGAAAAAAGCAGAAATTATAAAAATTACGAATTACCTGCACAGGAAATACGCCCCATGCAGCCGTATCAGCTACATGGGGCGTATGGATAAATGATATTTTTAAAGTGGCCGGATCAGGAATTCCGGTTAATGACCTCATAAAACCGTTCCCGGTAACCATCACTGATCGGAATAGACTGATTGGCGATCATGACGGTGTTTTTTTCCACACAGTGAATTTTGTTGAGTGACACCAGATAGGAACGATGTACGCGGATAAATTTATCTGCCGGTAACCGGGATTCAAATGATTTCAGGCTACGCAGCGTGAGTACCGGTAAATTATGTGTATATATTTTCGTATAGTCTTTCAGCGCTTCAATGAATAAAATATCTTCCAGATTAATTTTAATAATCTTGTATTCTGTTTTAATGAAAATGTAATCATTTACCCAGGCGCCTTCTACTCCACCTTTTTGTTGGGAGGCCAGCAATACTTCACTGACTTTGGCGGCGGCCTTGAGGAACCGTTCAAAAGGAACGGGTTTCAG
Organism: Chitinophaga nivalis; assembly: GCF_025989125.1. Taxonomy (NCBI): domain Bacteria; kingdom Pseudomonadati; phylum Bacteroidota; class Chitinophagia; order Chitinophagales; family Chitinophagaceae; genus Chitinophaga; species Chitinophaga nivalis. Next base: position 7,968,420 of record NZ_JAPDNR010000001.1, read on the forward strand.
GAGATAATCCACGACATCCAGGTTAAAACCATCGAGAGCGTACTCGCCATAAGCGGTAGTAAATACTACCAATGGCGGATACTTCAACGATTTCAGAAACTGTATGCCGGTAATGTCGGGCATCTTAATATCCAGAAATACCAGATCTACCGGTTCATCCTGAATAAAACGAAGCGCTGTGGCAGCATTCTCAAACTTACCCGCCAGCGTCAGGAATGGGACCTTCCGGATATAGTCTTCCATGATTTCCAGTGCCAATGGTTCATCATCCACTGCAATACACTTTATCATTTTTTCAACACTATTTTAAGATTAACAATAAATTGGTTTTCAGTTTCGCTGATATCGATTTCATGTTCATCGGCATATAGCATTCCAAGCCTTTTTAATACATTTTGTAAACCTATTCCGCCTCGTTCTGCTACGCGCTCTTTAAAGTGGCTGTTGGCGACTTTCAGTTGCACGGTATTTTCTTCAATCGCAATAGCAATATCTATAAATGATTTCTCTGTATAGCTGATGCCATGCTTAAAGGCGTTTTCTACAAAAGGTACCAGGAGCATAGGTTCTATCTGTTGCCTGGTGGCTTCACCGGCTAAGCGGTAATGAATATTCATATCATCCGGTAAACGTAAGCGCTGAATATCTATGTAATCCTGAAGATATTTTAGTTCCTGCGACAACATCACTTTATCTTCATTGGACTCATAGATCATATAGCGCATGATGGTTGACAGTTTCAGTATAGCATGTTCTGTTTGTTTGGATTGTTTGTGTGCCAGTGAGTAAATAGTATTCAGACAATTAAAAAGAAAATGAGGATTGATTTGTGATTTCAGGAATTTCAGTTCTGCATCCAGCTTCTCCACCTTTAAGGCCTCTCTTTGTTTTTCGCTGTTAAACCATTGCATGGCAATCTTGATAAAGCCACTCATAAACAACATCAGCAAACCAAATACACTGGAACGTCGTATAACTTCCGGGAAGAACAGGAACTGCCAGAAAGAAGGCTCCTCTCCTACCCGCGTGGCAATCGCAATACCTGTCATAGCAGGGCCGGGTGTCAGTGGTCGTATACTGTCCGTACCGGAAGGTGCATGCGTGGCGCTGATGGTTACTAACTGTCCTTCGGTAGCCGGTAATGTTTCTCCTGTAGTCAGCATCTTAAAATGCTGCCTCCTTGCTTCCTGAAACGCGGGAAGGCTGTCCGATGTTACCGGGAATCCGGAATTCTTTTTATCGAGGCGTAGTTCCGTTGCTTTCCAGGGTGTAAAAAACTTAAAAAAATAAAAGTCCAATGCCGCTTGCTGCAGCGTAGACAACACCAATAACAGAATGATACTGCTTATGTATAACACTATTTTTTTCCCGTTAAAAAAACGGGGTATCAATACATAAATATTGAGATAAAAAATAGCAATCAAAAAAAAGTTACCAATCAGTTCTTTGATAAAAATCCCCCTGTGTAATATCTGAATCCGATAGATAAAAAACGGAAAAAATAGAAAGCATGCCCATCCCAGGACGTGCAGTGATACGATAAAGGGGCGATTCCTAAAAATCTGTTTGAAACTTAGCATCATTTGGTTTGATGCGATAAACTTACATTAGATAGGGTTACACTTGTGTTAAAGTTTGTTAATCCGTATATAAGGGATTGTTAAAATTAAAGTTAAACTAAAAAAAATAAACTTCATAGAAAATCCTGTCCGATTTCCGTAATAAAATCAGATTTTACTATCCTTTAAGGGGTACTGTGAATCCGCAGCAGTCCTGCTTACTGCGCCTCTGCGATCTGCATATCCCGGAGTTCCTCTACGGTGATACCAGGCGATTTATGTTCCATCATTTTTTTCATAACTGCTGTTCCAACACGCAGTGCATCTTCTTTTGAATGAAAGGCCTGATTACCAGGCAAACCCGGTATATCATCCTGGTAAATATAAGGATGCCTATCTACCAGCACCTTATATCCCCATCCACCATTTACCGGAAACGACTCCACCGCAAACTGATAGTTTGCGGTGGACTTTATTGATTTCTTTTTATACTGTACAGCCAGTACTACCAGCCCTATCAGCAACACCGTGCCGATAAGCGCCCTGTTTTGCTTAATCATTTTTTTCATATTCCGCAGTCGGATCAAATTCAAAGAAATTATCCAGGTACAGGCTGGAGCTGGCGCCCAGGCCCACAAAGCCACGATTCTTCACTGTGAAGCCCACTGCACCGGAACGGGCAGCACCTTCGAAATCTGTTTTCTGCAGCCAGGTATCCCCTTCCGGTGTATATTCCCACACGGCTGTAGACAGCGAACCTTTGTTGCCACATACAATATATCCTTTGCCTCTCAGGGCAAAAGCTGCGGCGCCACTACCTTTGAAATTATAGTCATCATCATAGCTGTCATCACTGAGGTTATCGATGCTCCGAAGCGGTTCCCATTTGCGTGTATTACCGTTAAAGGCAAAAAAGTCGGATACAAAAGAAGCACTGGAAGTGCCCATCATGACATACGCGCGATTATTGATCACAAAAACAGAAGCATCTGATCTTTTATTCCCCGGATAACTATCTACCTGCGTAAAAAGATCCTTTGCCGGATCATATTCCCAGGTATCTTTTAACCAGTTACCATCATATCCGGTAGTGATGTATCCTTTATTATTGAGGGAAAAAGCCACCGCGCCATAACGTTTCGTTCCCGGAAAATCATTTTTTCTGGTCCAGCTATCTGTCCGCGGATCATACTCGTAAAAATCATTCAGTCTATCTCTTCCGTTGTATCCCGTACCTACATATCCCTTTCCTCCAATGGACATGGCTATTGCGTTGCTACGGCCTTCGCCCGTAAATGCAGCCCGCTGACGAAACTGATTTATATCCGGGTCATATGCCCAGAGAATACCCGCCAGCCGGTCATCTCCATCATATCCGGTACCAATATATGCTGTGTCATTAATGACAAAGCAAACCGCGGCACTTCTACCCACGCCATCGAATGGCGAACGTGCCATCCAGTTTCCCAACTTATCCGAACTGGAATCATCCTTCGAACAGGCCATTAAGAAAGCCATTAATAATAAATAGTAACCTTTGAGATATCGCATTAGCATGTTCTTTTTACTGCTGCCAAAATTATCCGCAGAAGTATTCCATCAAACAGGAAATAGCTGTTCCTGCTTTTTTAGCGGACAGATACCCCTATTTCATCTGCCAATTGCAATCTTTCCGTTAAAACGCCCGCCTGGGCACGCCGGGCAGCATAAGGAACAGATCCGCTGATTCATCGACAAATTTTGGCTGTTGGCATATTACAGCGATTGTAAGTATAGATCCTGTCTAAAATTGCGCACCATGAATCATACTATGTGTTATTTATTTTCCAGGCATTCCTGTAACCGTAGCGGCCAGTTTTTGTGGGTCCTGTTATGGTGGGTTGTTTTTACTGCCTGCGAAAAGACCGGTTTCAACAACGAGAATATTGTAGGTAGCGAAAAAACAGATTACATTCTTACCGATACCCTTACCCTGCAGGTGAAAACGATTCAGTATGACTCGATCCCCACTTCCGGGTCGGGCGTATTGCTGGCCGGCAAACGTATCGATCCCCTATTCGGGAAAATTACTGCCAGCTCCTTTTTCCAGGTAGCCAAACCCGGCACCATCGACATCCCTAAGACCGGATCAAAGTACGATTCCATCCGGCTGTTGATGCGCCCCACCGGCTACATTTCCGGCGACTCCCTGCCGGTGCAGCAGTATCAGGTATACCGTGTCATCTCAGAGATCAAATTCCCCAAAGACTCTATCTATCTGTACAATAAAAGTAAGTTCCCTACCGAAAGTACCCCCATTGGTACTTTCAATGGTATCGTATATCCCAGGTCCGACCGGCAGATCAGCATCCCCCTCACTGATGTGCTGGGGGAACAACTTTTCAACATGATGCGGGATAAAAGCCCGGATATCACCGATGCCGGTAAGTTCCTGGATTTCTTCAAAGGACTGCAGGTGAGGGGCGGCGCCAACAATAAAGCCGTGATGGCTTTTATGGCTGGTGATACCACCTTGAAAATCCGGCTGTATTATCATACCAACGAAATCATCACTACCGTAAAATATGTAGACTTCCAGATGCAGGCAGCCAATCTGCAGTTCAACCAGGTACTGGCGGAACGCAGCGGCACCCCCCTGGAAGCCTTTTCTGAAACGGTCAAAGAGCTGCCCTCTACCAGCATGAAAAATATTGCGTATATGCAGCCTATAACGGGAGTGGCTACACGTATTGACATTCCCTATCTGAAAAATCTGCCTTTCCTGGGTAAGTTTTTCAAAATCATGAAAGCAACCCTGATTGTATCGCCTCAATCAGATACGTATACAGATTTCCGGCTGCCGCCACGATTGGTACTGTGCCAGGTAGACAATAAAAACCGGGTTACAGACTCGCTGTCCTATGGCCTGCTGACGCTGGATGATCTCTATAATCTGAATACCACCTACACCTACGATATCACCAAGTATTGTGTCAATCAGCTGACGGTACTCGATTTTCATTCCAGGGGATTGCTGCTCACACCAGGTGTGTCTGACAGCAAAGGTACCCTGGACCGGCTGGCCATAGGCGATCATTATAACAAAAGAAATAAACTCACTGTACAGTTATACTACCTGTTGTATAAATAAGGACGCCCATGCGAATAAAAATATTTACCGGCTTTATCCTGCTGCTGCTTTGCCACACTACCATTAAAGCACAGCACGGGCTTAATTCCCTTTATTCTGCCTACGGTATAGGCGACCTGGAAGAAAAGGATTACAGCCGCAATTTTGGCCTTGGAAGTGCTGGTATCGGTCGTAGTCACACCGGTTATCTGAATGAGCTGAATCCCGCTTCCTACGGCAACCTGCCTACGCAGAATTTTTTCTTTGAAATTTCTCCCCGGGTACAACAGGTGACTTATACCGGCAATAATGTATCGCAAAATGCATGGGATCTTACCTTCAAGAAACTGGCTGTAGGCTTCAAAGCCACTAAGTTCTGGGGAATCAGCGCCGGCATTACACCTTTCACTACCATCAACTACAAACTGGTGAATACCCATTTCGTCACCGGCACCGGCGTTCCCGTTACGGCTACCACCACCGGTACCGGCGGTATTAACCGGCCCTATATTTCCAATGCCATCCGGATCAACAAAAACTTTTCCGTCGGCGTATCCACGGCCTTTCTCTTTGGCCCTATGAATACCCTGCAGGCCATTGGCACCGACTCTTTCCTCACTGAACATAAAAGGTATACCTTCAAACCCAACTTCACAGCAGGTGTACAGTACATCGGAAAAATAAAGGACTCCTGGGAGCTGGGACTGGGCGCCACCTATCGTTTTGAATCGCGGCTACAGATACGGGAGAAAATAAACATCACCGACAAAGATGAAACCTCTTTGTATAAAGAGCAACTGGAATCTACCTACTTCACCCTGCCGGCACAATACGGCGCAGGTATTTCACTGTCCAACGGTACTTTCACCTGGGTGGCTGATTACCGCCGCCAGGCCTGGAACGGGCTGAATAAAAAAACCAACAGCTATGTATACCGCGATGGAGAACGATATGCGATGGGGGTGGAATATGCGCTCAAAAAACATTATCTCTACCAAACCTTTGAGGGTACTGTATTTCAGGCTGGATTCAGTTATAATAAAACGCCGCTGGTGATCAAAGACCAGCAGATCAAAGACATCTCCGGTACGCTGGGGATATCGTTCCCCAACAGCACCGGACAGCTCCGGTATTACATGGGAATAGAAGCAGGCCAACGCGGTACCAGTAAAAACGGACTGATAAAAGAAAACTACTTCAACGTGCTGTTTAATTTTACCTTAAGGGATATCTGGTTCTTTAAGCGGCTGGCACAATAGCCAGCGGATGTGGAGATACCGGCACGCGACCTGTCAGCCAGGTGCTGTGCCGGTCAGCAGCTCCCGGAACCAATAGCCGGAATCTTTGATGATACGCTGCTGGGTATCGAAATTCGTATATACCAGACCGAAACGGGCGCGATACCCTTCGGCCCATTCGAAATTATCTGTGAGGGTCCACGCGAAATATCCATCTACCGGAATACCTTCTTTCTTTGCTTTCAATACAGCTGCCAGGTATTCCTGGAAATAGTTGATGCGGGCAGTATCGTGAATACGGCCACCAGGTTCAGGGGTGTCGGTAAAAGCAGCGCCACCTTCGGTGACAATCAGCTTTTTCACCTGGTCGTAAGCGGCAAACTGTTTCAGCATTTCATACAACCCATCTCCATTGATTTCCCATCCCAGACCGGTTACCGGCACGTTCCGGTAGCGGGCTTTCACTTCCGATATTTTTACCACCGGCATAAAGGCATTATACTTCACCACCAGGGGGAAATAATTTTGTACGCCGATAAAATCGAAGTCGAAGGCCAGCCGGTCCCAATCGCGCCACAGTGCATACCGGCGTTCGATCCGTTTCAGCAGCGGGAAGTCTGCCGCCGGATATCCCATGCCCAGCGCAGGTTCCAGGAACATGCGGTTGAAGAGCGCATCGGCTCTCCGGGCAGCCAGCAGATCGGATTCACTGTTGGTATAAGGGATGATGCGGGAACAGGATAAAGAGGTTCCGATCACAGCGCCAGGTACTTCTTCCCGCACAACCCGCCCTCCTTCTGCCTGTGCTAATGTCACATGATGAACGGCCGGCAGGAAATAAGACAAGCCGAATTTCCCCGGCGCATGTACGCCCAGCATATATCCCAGTGCGGTGAAACCGAATGGCTCATTCATCACAATCCAATGCTTCACTTTATTGCCATATTCGCGGGTGCATATCCGTACAAATTCTTCAAAGGCAAATACCACTCCCCGGTGACACCAGCCCCCCTTGTGTTCCAGCGCCTGGGGCAGATCCCAATGGTACAGGGTAACATAAGGCTCCAGTCCCAGCTCCAGACAGGCGTCGATAACCCGGTGATAGAAGTCAATGCCCGCCTGGTTTACCGCACCGGTGCCTTTCGGCATGATGCGCGACCACGAGAGGGAGAAACGGAATACAGAGAACCCTAACAGCTTTGCCAGCAGGATATCCTGGGTATAGCGGTTGTAAAAATCACAGGCGATCTGTGCATGACTTTTGTCTTTGATTTTTCCTTTACGGGAAGAGAAGGTATCCCAGATAGAAAGGCCTTTGCCATCTGCAGAGAAGGCACCTTCATTTTGAAAAGCGGAAATAGTAACGCCCCATAAAAAATCATCCCCGAAATCCTTACGTGTAAAGGGCACAGCCATCTTTTGCATATGCAATACTGTAAAAGGGTGCCGGTGTGTTGCACCACCCAATAAAGCTGCAGTTTACAATAGTTTTCGGGGAATAACGATTATATAATTGTTAAGTCTGCAGATCCGGTTGTTATCCGCGGCAATACCTCACCTTTTATCATTTCCCTTACCGGTTACCTCAGTTCTTTTATTATTTTTGACGCTATGTGGAAAAAACTGATCAGCAACCCGGTGATCCTCACCGGCCTGTTTGGCTGTATCCTGGCCACCGGCGGGTGTGCCGGCCAGCCGGCCCCTCAGGCAAATCAATCGATCGTAGCAGGTGATACCGCTGCCTTGCAGCAAATGGTACTCATTCCCGGCGGCACCTTCCGGATGGGTGCAGACGACTCCACCGGCATGCCGGATGAATTACCCGGGCATACCGTGCAGGTAGACAGCTTCTGGATGGATACACATGAAGTTACCAACCGGGAGTTTGCTGCTTTCGTAGCCGCTACCGGTTATATCACTACCGCCGAAAAGCCTATCAGCAAAGAAGAACTGATGCAAAGCCTGCCTCCCGGCTCACCGGAACCAGATAGCAGTATGCTGGCGCCGGGGGCGCTCGTATTTTCGCCACCTGACCATGCCGTTCCTTTCGATGACGTATCGCAATGGTGGCGTTTCGTAGCCGGCGCCAGCTGGCAACATCCGGAAGGCCCACATAGTAATATCGACAGCCTCGCCAATCACCCGGTTACCCAGGTATCCTGGATGGATGCACAGGCATTTGCCCAATGGGCCGGGAAACGCCTGCCTACAGAAGCAGAATGGGAGTATGCCGCACGTGGCGGTTTACGGGAACAGGTATATCCCTGGGGGAATGAAGCACTGACTGCCGGCAAAGCCAAAGCCAACACCTGGAACGGGAACTTTCCCTATCGGAATACCACCACAGATGGTTTTTATGGTACGGCGCCTGTTGGATCGTATAGCCCTAACGGTTACCAGCTGTATGATATGTCCGGCAATGTATGGGAATGGTGTGCAGACTGGTATGATGCCAACACCTATCTGCGGGATGAAAAAGGCGTGACCAATCCGGCCGGCCCTGGCAAAGGGTTTGACCCGGATGATCCGGGGCAGCCTAAAAGAGTCATCCGGGGAGGGTCTTTTATGTGCAGTGATGAATATTGCCGGGGTTACCGGGTATCCGCGCGTATGAAAACCACACCGGAATCCGGCCTGGCTAATCTGGGCTTCCGTTGTGTGCGCTCAGTCGCGCAGCGCCGACAATAGTTCACGGTAATCGCCGTCGTAACGTTTGCCGTTGATAAAAAAGGTGGGCGTACCGTTTACACCGCTGCGGATGCCGCTTTCAAAATCAGCTTCTATTTTACTTACCAGCCGGGGATCTTCCAGGTCTTCGGCAAATTGGTCCATATCCAGTTTTAAATCTTTGGCCAGTCTGGCCAGCAGCAGTTCATCCAATTCCTGCTGGTGTTGGTAGATAGCGTCATGCATTTCCCAGTAGCGTTGCTGCCGCCCGGCTGCTTCTGCTGCCAGCGCAGCATCCAGGGCGTATTCATGGGCTTCGCGGAGCGGGAAATTCCGGAATACAAAGCGCAGTGTATCCTGCAGGGCATCCTGCAATGATTTTACAATCGAAAAAGCTTCGCCGCAATAAGGACACTGGAAATCGCCGTATTCCACCAGTTCCACCACTGCGCCGGCAGGTCCCAGTATATGATCGTATACATTAACAGGAGGTGTGAGTGTAGCCATTACCGTTAGTTTTTAATCTGTGTCAGTGCTTCGAGGATACCATCGGCGCCCGGATTTTCTCCGATAGGCGACAAGTAACTCCAACGGATGATCCCCTTTCCATCTATGACAAACAGGGCCCGCTGGCTGACGCCTCCTTCGTACACACCATAGCTACGGGCTACAGCGCCTTTCGGTTCAAAGTCGGCCAACAGGTTGAAATGCAGGTGCCGGTCTTTGGCAAATGCCTGATGACACCAGACGCCATCCACGGAAATCCCCAACAACACGGCATTGTATTGTTGAAACACAGCCAGCATTTCATTGTAGAGCGCCATCTGATCGCTGCATACCGGGCTCCAGTCTGCCGGATAAAATGCCAGGATCACATTTTTGCCACGATAATCCGAGAGCGTTACGGGTGTATCCGGCGAAGCTGATAATGTAAAAACGGGTGCTGTTTCCCCTTGTTGTAGCATACTGTAAAGTTTAGCGGATCAGGGAATATCATAGTATCTGTATATAAACAGCCATTTGGATAGAATGTTGTGTACCCGCCAACAAAAAAGCCATGGCATATGCCATGGCTTTTATATCTTTTGTGTCGTTGATATTTTATCGGGCAATGTGCCGTGTCTGATGATCCTATTTTTTCAGGACAACAAACACTATACCTCCTTTGGCTCGTTCTCCGTATCGGGCGATCATTTCAGGGGTAATATGTTCACCTTTATATACCCTTATTTCGGCAATCCGGTCTGTACTTTCATAGGCATTCAGTGCACTCCTCTCTACGATTACACCATCCAGTACATACAACAGCTCCTGCTGATTTTTAGGTTCCCCCAAAGGCTGACCCGAAGCAAACACCTGTCTGCCTGTTTTCGGGGCGGGTGGTTTCGGTGCATTCGCCGGCACTGGTGGTTTCGCTTCTTTCGATGATCTGACCGGAGCAGGTGGCGGAGGAGGTGGCGGCGGCGGTGGTGGAGGCGGAGGAGGAGGTGGCGGCGGTGTAGAATCGGCATAGGGAATAAATACCGCCTGTGCGGCAGCCCGGGAATAGTTCAGTGACAATACCAACCCTCCTGCCAGCACACCCAATACCAGGTAGCGGGCCAGCTGATAACCTGATGATTTTTGTTTGTTCATCATGATGATCCTGTTTTTTATAGGTGAGAAATTGAAATGATTTGCGATGGCCATCGCATTAGGGATCCCACTAACTTTAATCAGACTGTATTGATAAGCTCTTTTGTCGATACCCTGACAGAGCAGGGAATGATCTGTAATAAATTCCAGGTTTTCCCGGATAGCTATTTTCATCAGCCATGCACCGGGGTTACACCAATAAAAGATTTGCTGCAGTTCTCCGATGATCACATCCACAGTATGCCATTGCCGCACATGTACCTGTTCGTGGCGTAGCATAGCTGTCAGCTCTTTCGGCTCATAGAGCGCAGGATTGATGTAAATATGCCGGAAGAAAGAAAACGGGCTGACGCCTTGTTCCAGCAACCGTACCGGTACACCCGCTGCCTGACCGGCAACGGTACGGCGGTGTATCCGCCAAAGCGACAACAACTGTACTACAAAACGTATAGCCATTACCGATACTCCCACCCAAAACAGGTATAGAACGATTTCCCAGGGCGTACCAGCAGGCGACGGTGTTTTCCAGGCATTTAAATCCGGTATATGCGACCACATCTCTCCGGTCAGCGTTTCGTGCCGGTTAATAAAATCATCCACGGATATCAGTGGATATATGGAGGAGAATATCACCGATGCCAGCAGGAATATCCGGTTAAGCGTGTAAAAGGTAAGCCTGCGCAGGCCCCACCAGTAAACGCTGCAAAACACCAGGAGTGCCATATTTATTTTCAGGAGATATATGAGTGCCACAGGTACCATAACGATCGTTTTAAAGTACTATTTACCTTTTTCTATCATGCTGATGATTTCCTTTAATTCTTCCGGGGAGATCTTCTTCTCTTTCGCAAAAAAAGAGACCAGCTCTTTGTAGGAATTACTGAAATAGTCTTTTACAAAACCATTCATAAATTTTTGTTTGTACACCTCTTCCGCGATCAATGGCGTATATTCATATACGTTACCCACTTTCCGGCTTTCCAGGTACCCTTTTTTCTCCAGATTTTTAATAGTAGACGCCAGCGTAGTATAGGGCGGTGCAGGCATAGCATGTACCTCCAGAAAGTCTTTCACGAAACCTTTTCCTGCTTTCCAGATGGCTACCATGGCCGCTTCCTCCTGCTGGGTTAGTTTTTCCATAAGAACGGATTTTATCAATTACGATTCTTTCGTAAATCTACGAACATTTCGTAGATAACCAAATTTTATTTTCTCCCGGATAAAAAAAAGCTACTGACACTTTCGCATCAGTAGCTTCTTTTTTTGCTTGCCAGCGTAAGCAGGTGCTTACTTCAGTATTTCTTCCAGCTTAGACTCCAGGTCTTCGCCACGGAGATTTTTTGCTACGATTTTTCCTTTCGGATCGATCAGTACGTTCTGCGGGATCGCGCGTACACCATACAGATCTGCTGCGGCATTTTTCCAGCCTTTCAGGTCGGAAACATGTGTCCAGGCGAGTTTATCTGCGGCTACAGCGGCCAGCCATTTTTCTTTTTTATCATCCAGGGAAACACCCAGGATATCAAATCCTTTGGATTTAAATTTATCGTATGCTTTTACTACGTTCGGGTTTTCTGCACGGCAGGGACCACACCAGCTGGCCCAGAAATCTACCAGTACATATTTACCACGGAAAGAAGACAGGCTGATTGCTTTTCCGTCGGCATCTGCCTGGGAAAACTCAATAGCTTCCTGTCCTACAGCTGTTTTACGTGCTGCTTCCAGGCGTCTGGAAAACTCTTTTCCGGAAGGAGAGTTTCTGGCCGTTTTATCCAGCTTTTTGTAGATAGGTTCTATTTCCGTTGGTTTAATATCGTAACCAGCTACCTGGTTTACCAGGTACATGGCGATCGGAGAAGAAGTATGCTGCAGGAGAAATTCTTTTTCTATCTTCTTTTCTTCTTCATCTGCTTTATCGAATTCAGCATCCAGTGCTTTCATACCAGCTGTATCTTTTTTGGCATACAGTTCACGGTATTTGGTTTCCAATACACGTGAATGGGCATTTACTTCACGCAGCAGTTCATTCAGTTGCTTATAGTCATCGTTGGCTTTGGAACCTGTTACCACCGCCTTGCTGATGGAATCAGTTGTATTTACGCTGATATTACCTTTGTCGAGATATATGGCCAGCATATCACGTCCCATAGATACCGGCTTGTCGGTGCTTTTCTGCACCAGCATCAGGCTGGCCAGGATAGGCTCTTCCAGATTACCGGTAAAAGTAAATTTACCATCTTTCACCTGAGCACTGTCGAGGATATTTTCACCTGCTTTGCGCATCCGGAGATATACAGTAGCAGGATTATGCTGTTCTGTAACGGCACCCTGAATGGTAAAAGGCTTACCCGCAGTAGCCGCTTTTTTATCCTGGGCAAAAAGCATTGCCGGCAAAAACATGGCGGCACCTAGAAACGTTTTCTTCATTGATGTGGATTTTTCGAATAACAAATTTGATAAATCAGCTGATCAATGTCAATCTGATTTTGATAAACGGCTATTTCAATAATTGCTCCAGTTTTTGTTCCAGCTCTTCTCCACGCAGATTGCGGGCAATAATACGGCCTTCCGGATCTACCAGAAAATTGGCCGGAATGGACTGAATACCATACTGAACAGCCACTTCATTACCCCAGCCACGCAGGTCAGATACCTGCGTCCAGTTCAGGCCATCCTGTCCTACGGCCCGCAGCCAGCGGCTGCGATCGTTATCGAGTGACACACCCAGGATCGTGAAGTTTTTATGTTTGTATTTGTTAAACGCCTTTACCACATTCGGATTCTCCTGCCGGCAAGGACCGCACCAGCTGGCCCAGAAGTCCACCAGCACGTATTTCCCCCGGAAAGAGGATAACTTTACCGGTTTCCCTTTCATATCTTCCTGAGAGAAGTCATCGGCCTCTACATTGAGTGCATTTGCCTGCAGGCTTTTTATATAAGCGGCTACACTTTCGCCATACGGGCTCTCTTGCAGCGACTTATCCAGGGAATAAAACAGCTTTTTGAACTCCGCCGGTTCGAGGCGACTACGCAGTTCATTCATCAGCAGCCAGATGCTGGCAATATGTTTTGGATGGGCTTTAATGAATTCGGTACCGGTGGTCACCACTTCTTTACTGAACGCATCTGCTTTTTTACGGAAAGCATTTTTAGCCGGTTCATCTTCCGGATGTACATCCTGTGCACTGGCATTCAGCGCCTGCGCTTTTTTAATCAGCGGCTCAAATGCCTTCTGATACTGCTGCATTGCCAGTGTGTTCTCATTTCCCTTCACCTCCGATGCAATCGGATAGGTAGTAAAACCCGTGGTAAAATGTATCGGTTCATTACCGGTTACAAACAACATCGGGTAATTTACTTCCTGCAGTATCAGGGCATATACAGTAGGTTCCTTGCTGCTCTTCACTTTAAAGCTGAACTGTTCATCTTTAATCATCACGGAGTCGTCCGGGTTGTTATCCTGGTCATCAAACAGGTAGATCATTTTACCGTTGCCACCCTTTACTGTGCCGGATACCACCTGGGCCTGCATGCCTATCGACAATAACAGTCCCGTAGCCAACAGGAATATTTGTTTCATTATAATTTATTTTAATTAGTTAGCAGGCGCTAATATACTAAGAATAGAAATTACAAATTTAACGGAACGAAATACACCTTTTCCAACAGATGTTCCCCATCTGCCGGAAAAGGTGCACGGCTTCAATTTATCTTGTTAGTCTTTTGCTATTTGTGTCTTTCCTTTAATACCGCCAGCACATCTGCCAACTGAAATCCTTTTGCCTGCAGGAGAATCAGGTAATGGAACAGGAGATCTGCCGATTCGTTGAGAAACAGGGCATCGTTGTTGTCTTTTGCCTCTATGACCACTTCCACGGCTTCTTCGCCTACTTTCTGGGCTATTTTGTTGATCCCCCGCGAAAAGAGACCGGAAGTATAGGATTTATCTGACGGGTTATTTTTACGGTCGGCAATAATGTTTTCCAGCTTCGCCAGAAAATCGTTGCCGATATTCTGTTCATCCCAGCAGGTATCTGCGCCGGTATGGCATACCGGTCCAACAGGTGTAGCCTTAATCAGGATCGTATCCTGGTCGCAGTCTACCTTGATATCCTGCAGCAGCAGGAAGTTACCGCTCTCCTCTCCTTTTGTCCACAGCCGGTTTTTAGAACGGCTGAAAAAAGTGACTTTACTTTCTGCCATGGTTTTTTCCAGCGCCTCCTTGTTCATATAACCCAGCATCAGTACATTTTTGGTGACAGCATCCTGAATAATGGCCGGTACCAGGCCATCCGGTGACTTCTGAAAATCTATTTGCATGTTAGCTTATTTCAAATTTCATTAAAACCTTACATTCACCCCTTTACTATAGAGAAAGTTCTTAAGGGTAGGGATCTCTATTTCCTTATAGTGGAAAATGCTGGCTGCCAGCGCGGCATCTGCCTGCGCCTGTTCGAATACTTCCAGGAAATGGGTTTCGTTACCGGCGCCACCGGAGGCAATCACGGGCACATTCAGCTGTTGCGACAATTTACCGGTGATATCCAGGGCAAACCCTTGTTTGGTGCCATCATTGTTCATGGAAGTGAGCAATATTTCACCAGCACCTCTGTTTACGGCTTCCTTTGCCCAGTCGTACGCCGTTACAGCCGTTTTCAGGCGGCCGCCATTCAGGTATACATACCAGTCGCCGTCTTCAAAACGGGTATCAATAGCCAGTACAATACATTGGCTGCCAAACTCACGGGCCAGCGTATCTATCAGTTCCGGCTGGTTAAAAGCAGCCGTATTGACGGATATTTTATCGGCACCTGACTGCAGCAATACATATACATCTTCCACAGACGAAATACCTCCGCCTACAGTAAAGGGTATGTTTACATGATGGGCGATACGGGTAACCAGTTCAGACAGTGTTTTTCTTCGTTCATTCGTTGCCGTTATATCCAGAAACACCAGTTCATCGGCCCCTTGTTCGGCATACAAAGCCCCCAGTTCTATGGGGTCTCCGGCATCCCGGATATTTTCGAAGTTGACCCCTTTTACGGTACGGCCATCTTTAATATCCAGACAGGGTATAATACGTTTGGTCAGCATACATACGTTATTTACAGGAATGATTTTAATGCTTCCACCGGGATGTTTCCTTCGTAGATAGCTTTACCTATGATAGCACCACTGCAGCCTATTTCCTGCAGGGCTTCGATATCGCCTACAGTAGTGACACCGCCGCTGGCGATGAAATGAATCTGGCTGAAACGGGCTATTATTTTCTGATAGAGTTCCGTGGAAGGTCCTTGCAGCAGTCCGTCTTTTGCAATATCCGTACAGAAGACATTGGTAACGCCCTGTGCAATATTGCTTTCCAGGAAATCGAAGATGCTCAGGGAAGTGGTTTCCTGCCAGCCCGCTACGGCAATTTTCTCGTCTTTCACATCGGCGCCCAGGAATATTTTATCCGCCCCATAGGTTTTCACCCAGCTGAAAAAAAGTTCCGGCGACTTCACGGCAACACTACCGATAGTAGCTAATGCAGCGCCACTTTCAAATACAATTTCCAGGTCTTTATCTGTTTTAATACCGCCGCCAAAGTCTGTTACCAGCCCTGTTTTACCGGCAATATCTTCCAGTACTTTCCAGTTGACTACCGCGCCTTTTTTGGCGCCATCGAGGTCTACCAGGTGTAAACGACGAACGCCCACAGCTTCAAAGGCCTTTGCTACTTCCAGCGGATGTTCGTTATATACCTTCTGCTGGTTGTAGTCGCCCTGCGTGAGCCTTACACATTTGCCACCGATAATATCAATAGCCGGAATGATTTCAAAACGTTTTGCGTTCATAGCGCTCATGTCCAATGATAGGTCCATTTTTATAAAACGGATACCTTGTTTGATGAAATAATCGCCTTGTTGCCGGTAGCCCAGTTTTTCATAAAAACTTACAGCGGTATCGCGGGCATTACACCAAAGCCGTGACAATTTTTCCTGGCGGCAGATGGCTGCCAGATGTGCCAGTATCGCTTTCCCGTAACCTTTCCCCTGACAACCCGGCCTCGTGGCCAGCTTACGAAACTGTGCCGATTCCCGGCCCAGAAACAGCGACACCACCGTGACCAGCTCTCCCTCTTCAAACACACCGAAATGCAGGCCATCTGCATCATTTTCTACCTTTACATCATTCAGTGACAATCCCGGGTATAGTACATCTCTTCTGAGCGGCAATGTATCTTCAACATTGATCCTGCGGATATTCATCTTATACGTTCAAAAAATTTTCGATAATGCGTGCGCCAGCGGTGGCCGATTTTTCCGGATGGAACTGTACGGCATAGAAATTATCTTTCTGCAACGCCGCACTATAGTTAATGATATAATTGCTGATAGCCACGGTATCAGCGCCCAGCGCTGCATAGTAGCTATGCACAAAATACATGTATGCATTTTCAGGAACATGCTCGAATACGACACTATGTAATCCCGTAATATTATTCCAGCCGATCTGTGGAATTTTCAGCAGGTTTTCACCAGGTGACTGAAAACGTTTGACGGCAATGTCGAACACACCCAGACAAGGCGTATCATTTTCTTCCGAATGGTTGCACAGCAGCTGCATCCCCAGACAAATACCCAATACCGGCTGTTGCAGCTGCCTGATCAGCTGATCCAGGTTGCGTTCCCGGAGGTATTTCATCGCGGTGCTGGCTTCGCCCACACCCGGAAAAATAACTTTGTCTGCCGACAGAATCTCTTCCTTGTCATCTGTAACAATGCCATTAACGCCCAAACGCTCCAATGCAAACTGCACGGAGCGGATATTGCCTGCGTTGTACTTGATTATAACTGTTTTCATGCTATGGAAAATTACCTGTTACAGCTAAAAACCAGTGAGGAGGTGGCAGGTAAATGAAAACCTCCTCACCGGTTATGAATATTATCCGGTTACCGGATCGTTGCCACGAATGCTTTCACACTGCCGCTGATATCAGTACTATGTTCAATAGCCTTGATAAAAGCGGTACCAATGATTGCTCCGTTGGCATGCGCCGTAGCCGTCTCAAAAGTAGCTTTATCTTTCACACCAAAACCAATCAGCACCGGATTTTTGAGCTGCAGTTTTTCCAGGCGTTCAAAATAAGCCTGCTGGCCGCTCATATCCTTCTCTTTACCTGTAGTGGAAGAGGAAGATACCGCATAGATAAAACCTTTACTCAGGCTATCTATTTTACGGATACGTGCCTCACCTGTTTCCGGTGTTACCAGAAAGATAAGGTGCAGATTGTATTTTTCAAAAACGGGTTTGTATTCTTCTTCAAACTCAGCCATGGGCAGGTCCGGTACGATGATACCATCTACGCCTACTTCCGCACATTTGGCACAGAAAGCTTCGATACCATAACACAATACCGGGTTCAGGTATCCCATCAGGATAACAGGTACGTGTATACGTTCCCTGAAACCGGTGAGCTGTTCAAACAGTTTGTTGAGGCTCATTCCGTTCTGCAGGGCTTTGGTACTACTGTCCTGGATCACCGGCCCGTCTGCCAGCGGATCAGAAAAAGGCATACCCAGTTCGATCAGATCCACGCCGTTTTCCTGTAAGGCAGTCATGATCCGTAAAGTATCATTTAACTGCGGGAAACCAGCCGTACAATATATATTCAGAATACCGTGTTGCTTTTGGGCAAACAGTTGATCAATACGATTTTGCATGCTACATTTATTTTTTCATGTGACGGATGTAAGTATCCAGGTCTTTATCCCCCCGGCCAGACAGGCATACCACCACTACATCTTCCGGATGCAGGGTCATATTTTTCAGTTTCGCCAGGGCGTGTGCTGATTCCATCGCCGGAATGATTCCTTCCAGTAAGCTCAGTTCGTAGGCAGCTGCCAGGGCTTCATCATCCGTAGCATCCAGGAACTGTGCCCGGCCTGTTTCATACAGGTGGGCATGCATTGGACCAATACCAGGATAATCGAGGCCGGCAGAAATAGAATGTGGTTCTACAATCTGTCCGTCTTCCGTTTGCATGAGCAATGTTTTGCTGGCATGTATGATCCCTATTTTTCCCAGCTGGGTAGTTGCCGCAGAGAAACCGCTGTGTACACCTTTCCCGCCGGCTTCCACAGCCACCAGTTTCACCTCCGGTTCATCGAGATAGTGAAAGAATGCACCCGCCGCATTACTACCGCCGCCGATACAGGCCACCACATAATCCGGATTGGCTTTACCGGTTTTTTCCAGCAGTTGTTTTTTGATTTCTTCACTGATCACCGACTGAAAACGGGCCACCATATCCGGATAAGGATGTGGGCCGGCTGCGGTACCCAGGATGTAATGGGTATCTACCGGGTTGTTGATCCAGTCGCGGATGGCTTCATTGGTGGCATCTTTCAGCGTTTTGCTGCCGCTGGTAGCTGCAATCACCGTAGCACCCAGCATTTTCATGCGGGCCACGTTGGGCGCCTGTCTTTCAATATCAATGCTCCCCATATATACCACACACTCCATTCCCATGAGTGCGCACACGGTAGCAGTAGCCACTCCATGCTGACCGGCGCCGGTTTCCGCGATGATCCGCTTTTTACCCAGGCGTTGTGCCAGCAGGATCTGGCCGATGGTATTGTTTACTTTATGTGCACCGGTATGATTCAGGTCTTCTCTTTTGAGATAGATTTTTGCGTTATATTTTTCGCTGAGACGTTTCGCAAAATACAACGGGGAAGGGCGTCCTACATAATCCCGCAACAAGGCTTCAAAGTCTTGCTGAAAAGAAGGATCGCTCAGGATTTCCAGGTACCTGCGCTGCAGTTCCTCTACGTTCGGGTACAACATCTCCGGCGTATATGCACCACCGAATCTGCCATAGTAACCGTTTTTATCCACCTGATACCTGGAGTTGCCTGTATTAATCGCAATGTCCATGATCGTTGATTTTAATATTGATGAATGAATTATTTTTCCCGCATGCCTGCGTCACTATACCAGCTTCTCCTGTTGTAGCGCCTGTACAAAGGCAGTAACCAGCGGTATATTTTTTATACCCGGACTGTCTTCAAACTTACTGTTGACGTCTACTGCCAGCAATGCCGGCCATGACAGGCTGCGGATGACTGTGGCCTGATCCGGGGCGATGCCGCCGCTCAACAGGAAAGGATGTGTAAACGGATACTGCTCCAGCAATTCCCAGTTAAAACGTTCGCCGGTACCACCATATCCTTTTACAGAAGCCGTATCAAACAGGAAGTAATCTGTTACGGAGAGATAAGGAGACAACTCCGTTTCCCAGTTAACGTTATCCCCTATACGAAAAGCTTTGATCACAGGTACAACGGTCCGCACTGCCGCACAATATTCCGGCGTTTCATCGCCATGCAGCTGTACCATATCCAGGGCATAGTCTGCCACGGTGCGCAACACCTGATCCTGCGGAGCATTTACGAAGACGCCCACTTTTTTGATGCCGGTGGTTTCCCGTACGGTTCTCGCATCTATTTTGCTGCCGGCAAAGCGGGGTGATTTCTCATAAAAGATAAACCCTGCATAATCCACCCCATTATCGATCAATCCCTGCAGGTCAGCGGCTCTGGTAATACCGCACACTTTAATACGCATAAGCTGGTTATTTAGACTGCAGATCGTTCAGCTCCTGCACAAAGTTGCCGAATGCGCGGGCCGGATCTTCCTGTTTCATAAAATGTTCTCCGATAAGGAAGCCTTCAAATCCGGCTGCTTTCAGGGTAATAATTGCTGCAGGATCGTTGATGCCACTTTCTGCCACCTTTACTTTGTCAGCCGGGATTTTAGGCGCCAGCTCGCAAGAGCGGTTGAAGTCCACGTTAAAAGTGATCAGATCGCGGTTATTCACGCCTACCAGGTGGGTATGAGCGGTTACTTTTTCCAGCTGTGATTCACTATGTACCTCCAGTAATACTTCCAGACCAAGGTTGTGTGCGAAAGCAGACAGGTGTGCTATCTGCGCAGCATCCAGGCATTCAGCGATCAGCAGGATAACATCTGCCCCGATCGCCCTTGCTTCCAGGATCTGGTATTCGTCGATCACAAAGTCTTTCCGTAAAATCGGTACCTGGTTAAAGCTGCGGGCCTGTTGCAGATCGTCGGAAGAACCGCCGAAATACTTTTCGTCCGTGAGTACCGACAAACCGGAAGCGCCATAGCGTGTATACGCTGTTGTTACGTCCTGTACGGTAGACCGGTCGTTGATAATGCCTTTAGATGGAGAACGGCGTTTGAATTCTGCAATGATGCCTGTTTTTTCGGACTGCCGCAGGAAGTTACGCAGTGACAGGGGTTCCCGGTTAAAAGCAGAGGTTTGTTGCAGGTCTGCCGCGCTGCGCTGTAGTTTCCGCGCCGCTACTTCTATCTGTTTATGGGCAACTATTTCTGCCAGAATGTTTTTCATTTGCATGTGTATAATGCTATGCTTGCAAAGCAATCAGTTTTTTAAATGCCGTATATGCGTTGCCTGATTCCAGCGAAGCTACCGCTGCATCAAAACACTCCTCATACGTATTGTATTTACCCAGGCTGTACAATCCCATTGCTGCGTTGGCAAATACAACGGAATTCTGCGCCCATGTACCTTCTCCTTTCAATATCTTCATAAATATTTTCGCTGCTTCTTCTACGGTATTACCGCCGTAAATATCTTCCGGATGTACTTTGCGTTTGCCCAGCTGTTCCGGCGTCCAGTCTTGTTCTCCGGCATTGGTAATCACTTTCGTGTCGGCAGTCAGCGATACTTCATCATATCCATCCAGGCTGTGTACAATCACAAACTTTTTATCTGTTTGCTGGAACAGGTAGTTATATACCCTGGCCATTTCCAGGCTGTATACGCCTATCAGCTGATGCTGCGCCTTCGCCGGATTTACCAGTGGCCCCAGCATATTAAAGAAAGTACGGATACCCAACTGGCGGCGAACACCGGCTACATTTTTCAGGGCCGGGTGAAACAACGGTGCGTGCAGGAAACAGATACCGGCATCTTCCAGCTCTGTTTTCAGCTTGGCATCTTCGTTCTTGAATTTGTAGCCTACCAGCTCCATCAGGTTAGAGGCACCGCTGACAGAAGAAACACCATAGTTACCATGTTTCGCTACCTTCCCTCCTGCACCTGCCACAATAAAGCACGACAAGGTAGAAATATTAAAGGTATTTTTTGCATCCCCGCCGGTACCTACGATATCCAGTACCTCATAACCGTTCAGATCTACCGGAATACATAATTCCAGCAGGGCATCGCGGAAGCCCAGCAATTCATCGATGGTGATACTGCGCATCAGGAACACGGTCATGAATGCGGCCAGTTCACTTTCATTATATACGCCTTTGGAGATGCTGGTGAGGATTTCTTTGGCAGCATCGCGGCTGAATGTTTTATGTTCGAAGAGATAATTGAGAATCTTTTTCATGTTGGAAGACTTTTTATTTGCACCCGGCGGAAGGTATTATCGTGCTGCCGGTGTGCCGTTGGATAATTTTTTACACCTGCTGTTGATTACAGTTCCAGCCAGTTTCTCAAAATCTGCTCTCCCAGTGGGGTCAGCACACTCTCGGGATGGAATTGCACCCCGCTTACATCGTACTTGCTATGCTGTATGGCCATCACTATACCATCCGCATCTTTTGCGGTTACCACCAGTTCTGCCGGCAAGGTAGCTTCATCAATCACCCAGGAATGATAACGGCCTGCCTGCAGTTCGCGGGGCATATTTTTGAAAAGACGGCCATCTTCGGCAATCACCTCCACATTGGTAGCTACACCATGATATACTTCTTTCAGGTTGATGAGCGAAGCGCCGAATGCCTGCCCGATTGCCTGTTGGCCCAGACACACGCCAAAGATGGATTTGGTAGGGGCGTATGCTTTAATCAGCGGCAACAGTAAACCTGCTTCTTCCGGAATACCAGGACCGGGGGATAAAATAATTTTATCAAAATCGTTTACTTTCTCCAAAGGAATTTCGTCGTTGCGTACAACGGTTACTTTTCCGTTGATGATTTTTTCTACGAGATGTACCAGATTATAGGTAAAAGAGTCGTAATTATCAAAAACCAGGATATTCATATTAAATATTTTGTGCCAGCAGAATGGCTTGTTTTAGTGCGTTGAGTTTATTGTTTACTTCATCACGTTCTGAAGCAGCTACAGATTTTGCTACTACACCGGCACCTGCCTGATAGTAGAGTGTATTCATTTTACTGAGTATAGAGCGGATCATGATGGCGTGGTTAAAGTTGCCATTGAATCCTACCGCACCAATACAGCCGCCATAGAAACCGCGGGCAGTAGGTTCGTACTGATCAATGATTTCCATTGCACGGTATTTAGGTGCGCCGGATAGCGTACCTGCAGGGAAAGTAGCCGCCAGCAGGTCAAACGGATTCAGTGCAGGATCTACCTTTCCAATCACTTCACTTACCAGGTGAATAACATGCGAATAATATTGCACCTGACGGTAAGAAGACACTTCCACTTCTTTTGCATTTCTGCTGAGGTCATTGCGGGCCAGATCTACCAGCATCACGTGTTCCGCATTTTCTTTCGGATCCTCCAGCAGCTGATCTGCCAGTATTTTATCCTGGGTATCGTCGCCGGTACGGCGGAAAGTGCCCGCAATAGGATGTATGGTAGCTTTACCATCCCGGATCACCAGCTGTGCTTCCGGAGAGGAACCCATTAATTTGTAATCGCCGTAATCGAAGAAGAAAAGATAAGGAGAGGGGTTGATGGAGCGGAGGGCACGGTATACATTGAATTCATCACCGGAGAAGGATTGCTGGAAGGCTCTTGACAGTACTACCTGGAAAACATCTCCTCTGAAACAGTGCTGCTTACCTTTTTCCACCATTTCCATGTAGGCTTCGTCCGTCATATTACTGCTTTCTTCCCCTACCACTGCAAACGGATACCCGGGTGAATCTTTGTGCCGGATCAGTGATTCTACCAGTTCAAACTCACTATCCACGCCTTCTACCTGGTTCTCACATAAATAAAGTTCATCTTTAAAGTGATTGATCGCAATTACATACTGATAGAAGCGGTAACGCATAAACGGAATGTTGTTATCGCCCTGCTTCTGTTTGTTGAAGGTGATCTTCTCAAAGAATTGAACACTATCAAAAGTTGAATATCCGAAAAGGCTTTGTGCCAGCGGCACTGGTTGTTTTTCGCTGAAGGAGAAGTTACCCAGGAACTTCCCGATTTCTTCAATGACGGTTTGCTTGTTTTTTAATTCTTTCTTTTCTACCGGAAGGTTGGGGTACTTGAATTCGAAGTTGGTGGTGGATGTTACTTCAATACCGGCTATAGGTTTAACACAGATGAAGGAATAGCTGTTTTCGCTGGCCCGGTAGTCGGTACTTTCAAGGAGGATAGCACCAGGGAATTTATCACGCAGCCGCAGATAGATACCCACTGGCGTATAAATATCAGCCAGCATCTGTTTGGATCTTGTTTTTACTTGAATGGTACGCATGATTTTCTTGGGTGAAAGGTGATTTATTGTTTAAAATTGGAAGGGTACTAAAAAGCAGAAGGCCCGCTGTGTAACAGCGAGCCTTCTAATTATATTCAGACTAAACATGGCACTGTAACACAGATCAGGATATGATTCCGTGCCACCACCAATATTTATTTGTCATATTCTTTTGCATAACGGGAACAAAATTGTAACATTTTTCCATAAAATGCAAATTTTTTTTGACTGTTAAATTATAGCACACCTTTCGTCGACGGTAGTTGCATATTATACGGATTCCGCTTCACGGCCATTTTAATAGCTTTGGCGAACACCTTGAAAATAGCTTCTATCTTATGATGTTCATTCTCGCCTGTAGCCTGGATGTTGAGATTCGCCTTTGCACCATCTGAGAAGGATTTAAAGAAATGGAAAAACATTTCTGTCGGCATCTCTCCTATCTTCTCTCTTTTAAACGCCGCGTCCCATACCAGCCAGTTACGGCCGCCAAAATCAATACCTGCCTGCGCCAGACAATCATCCATCGGCAAACAGAAACCATATCTTTCTATTCCCCGTTTATCGCCCAGGCCTTTGGCAATCGCTTCTCCCAGGGCAATACCGGTATCTTCGATCGTATGATGTTCATCTATATGCAGATCCCCTTTAGCGGTAATATCCAGGTCTATGGCGCCATGCCGGGCAATCTGATCCAGCATATGATCAAAGAAGCCCAACCCGGTATGGATATTGGCTTTACCGCTGCCATCGAGATTCAGCGAAATGGTAATATCCGTTTCATTGGTTTTACGTGTATGCGTCACCGTTCTTAAGCCCAGTTTCAGGAATTCATAGATACGGTTCCAGTCTGTAGACTCCAGTGCTATCACCGGCTGCAATGCAGCAGCGTCATCACTGATCTCCCCACTGCCTAATCCATCGCCTTCATTCAGCCAGATCGCTTTTGCGCCCAGGTTCTTTGCCAGCTGCACATCAGTGATACGATCCCCGATCACGAAGGAGTTGGCCAGGTCATAGCCACCGTTCAGGTATTGCGTGAGCATACCGGTGCGGGGTTTCCGGGTAGGCGCATTGTCTGCCGGAAAAGTACGGTCAATGAATACCTGATCAAACTTCACCCCTTCGTTCTCAAATGCTTTCAGGATCATATTTTGTGCCGGCCAGAAAGTATCCTCCGGGAAAGCCGGTGTGCCCATGCCATCCTGGTTGGTGACCATCACCAGTTCATAATCCAGCTCTGCAGCAATCCGGGCCATATTCACAAATACCCGGGGATAAAACTCTACTTTTTCCAGGCTGTCGATCTGATAGGTAGGTGGCACTTCTTTGATCAAAGTACCATCACGGTCTATAAAGAGCACTCTTTTCATGCAGATACGGGAATTTCTGTTTTCAGGTTAAAAGATTTCAATACTTCCAGCAGGCGGAGGTTTTCTTCCGGTGTACCTACGGTGATACGCAGACAGCCCATACACAGCTCTACCCGGGAACGGTCGCGCACTACAATACCCTGTGTAGTCAGGTATTGATAAATGCCTTTCGCATCACTGGTTCTTACCAGCACAAAATTGGCATCGCTGGGATATACTTCCAATATCTGCGGTAGCTGCTCCAGTGCGGCTGACAACAGATCGCGCTCTATGACTATTTCGCGGATCCACTCATTCACCCGGCCTACATTGTCCAGTGCCTGCAGCACCAGTTCCTGTGTAGCCTGGCTGATATTGTAAGGTGGTTTTACCTTATTGAGTACATTGATAATATCTTCTCCGGCAAACGCCATTCCCACCCGCAATGCGGCTAGGCCCCATGCTTTGGACAGGGTTTGCAACACCACCAGGTTAGGGTATTCCGTCAGTTCCTGGATAAATGTTTTCTGGCGGGCGAAGTTGATATACGCTTCATCCACTACCACAATACCATTGAAGTTATTCAGTAATAATTCTATATCTGATTTCCGGATGGAGTTACCTGTAGGATTATTGGGAGAGCAGACAAAAATCAGCTTGGTATGTTCATCAATCGCCTGTTGCAAAGCCGGGATATCCAGCTGAAAGTCCGGCGTGAGGCTCACTTTGCGGATCACGGCATCGTTGATGTGTGCACTCACTTCGTACATACCATAGGTAGGCGGGCAAAGCACTACATTATCTACACCCGGATTACAAAATGCGCGGTACAATAAATCGATGGCTTCATCGCTGCCGTTGCCGATAAAGATGTTCTGCGGCGGTACGCCTTTAATATCGGCCAGCTTGTACTTTATTTTCCATTGCAACGGATCCGGATACCGGTTGTAATTCACCGGTAACGGAGAGCCGAAACTGTTTTCGTTCGCATCCAGGAAAATGGCTGCTTCTCCTTTAAATTCATCCCTGGCAGTGGAATACGGTACCAGTCTTTTTATGTTATCCCTCAGCAGGGTATCGAGATTAAACATCGTTATATTTTGAGATATAGAAATTTACTGTTTTTTACCGGAAAGCGGTTGTTAAATATCCTCATAACGTAACCTTACTGTTACCGCATTTTTATGGGCATCCAGTCCTTCTGCAGCTGCCATTGTTTCAATGGTGTGGCCAATCTGCTCCAGGCCTTCGCGGGAGATCTGCTGGAAAGTTATTTTCTTCACAAAACTGTCCAGTGATACGCCGCTATAAGCTTTTGCATAACCGTTGGTAGGCAGCGTGTGATTGGTACCGGAAGCATAATCACCCGCACTTTCAGGTGTATAGTTACCCAGGAAAACGGAGCCGGCATTGGTAATATTGCCTGCGATGTTTAATTCATCACGACAAGCCAGGATCAGGTGCTCCGGTGCATATGCGTTGAGCATTTCCACGGCTGTACCCATATCCGATACCAGGATCATTTTACTGTTGTCCAGGGCCGCGGTAGCAATACCTTTACGGGAGAGCGCTTCCAGTTGTACTTTCAGGGCATTTTCCACATCGGTGATCACTTTTTCGCTGGTGGTTACCAGTACTACCTGGCTATCAGGACCGTGTTCTGCCTGTGACAGCAGATCTGCCGCCACAAATGCAGGAATACAGCTATCATCCGCCAGTACAGCTACTTCTGATGGACCGGCCGGCATATCAATGGCAATACCGCTTTTATTGACCAGCTGTTTGGCGCAGGTGACATACTGATTACCGGGGCCAAATATTTTATATACCTGTGGTACGGATTCCGTACCAAAAGCCATGGCGCCAATTGCTTGTATACCGCCTATCGTAAAGACTTTGGAGATACCAATCAGTTGCGCGGTATACAGAATAGCCGGGTGCAACGCGGGCGTACATAGGATAATTTCCTTACAACCCGCTATCATGGCCGGAATCCCTAACATCAGGATGGTAGAGAAAAGCGGCGCCGAACCACCGGGAATGTATAAGCCTACTTTTTCAATCGGCACAGATTTACGCCAGCACTGTACGCCTGGCATGGTGGTAATCACCTGTGGTGTTTCCTGCTGGGCACGGTGAAAGGTTTCTATATTACGGGCTGCCTGCCGGATGGCGTCTTTCAGTACCGGATCCAACGTAGCTTCTGCCTGCAGGAAGGCTGCCGGTTGTACCAGCAAATCATCCAGGGTCACCTTATCAAAGGCGGCGGCATATTTTCTGACAGCCGCATCGCCATTCTCCCTTACATCATTCAATATGTTTCCTACCTGTTGTTCCAGGGCGGATGTATCCATTACAGGCCGCTGCAGTAAAGCGTTCCAGGTGGAGCTATCCGGAAATTTTATGATTTGCATGTTTGTATCAGTTTAGATCACCATTTTTTCGATGGGTACTACCAGAATGCCTTGTGCACCGGCGGCTTTGAGGTTTTCGATAATGTCCCAGAATTCATTTTCATTCAGTACGGAATGTACAGAACTCCAGCCTGCCTCCGCCAAAGGTAATACTGTCGGGCTTTTCATTCCCGGCAGCAGACTGATGATCTCCTGCAGTTTATCATTAGGTGCATTCAGCAGGATGTATTTATTGTTTTTGGCTTTCCGCACTGCCTGGATACGGAAGAGCAGTTTATCGAGCAGCTGCTGCTGGGCAGGTTGCAGGTTGTGGCAGGCCGCCAGCACCGCTTCTGATTTCAGTACTGTTTCCACTTCCTTGAGACCATTCATAAACAAGGTAGAGCCGCTGCTCACCAGGTCGCAGATGGCATCTGCCAGCCCAATACCAGGCGCTATTTCCACCGATCCGCTGATCTCATGGATTTCGGCGGTAATGCCATTACGTTGCAGGAATTCTTCCACAATCACCGGATAACTGGTCGCAATCCGTTTGTTGTGCAGGTCCTGTACGGAATTGTATTCGATGGATTTCTCCACAGCCATGGAGAGACGGCATTTACCGAATCCCAGTTTTTGTACGATGTTAACTTGCTTTTTCTTCTCCAGCACCACATTCTCCCCTACAATACCAATATCAGCTACCCCGTCCTCAATATATTGCGGGATATCATCATCCCGCAGGAAGAACACTTCCAGCGGAAAGTTGGTGGCTTCTGTTTTCAGCTTATTAACACCGTTGTTGATGTCGATGCCGCATTCCTTCAATAGTTTGATGGAATCATCGTGCAGGCGGCCGGATTTCTGGATGGCGATTTTCAGTTTCATCTTTGGGTGAAATAAAAAAGGGGCTTACCGTTCTGGTAAGCCCCTGATGATGATCTAATATGGTGATACACATAAACATCCCAGCCTACCGGTGTGGTAAGAAATGATGATGGTGATGGATATGTATGTTAGTAATCATAATGTCGAGTGCAAAAATAGTAAGTAAAATGATAAATCAAAGTAAATTTTTTGTGAAGTATACATATTATAATAAATCCTGCTTACCGGAGGATATTCCCCCCTCCGGTGCTAATATATCCATGGCATTAGCAAACCATGCAGGATAACCGACAGTTACTGCCGGCCACCGGTCATTTATAACCATATCATTCACCGGCTATATCAATAAGCCGATGTAACGGTATATTATAAATGCAGGAAAGCGTTTTTTATACAGACAACGACTGTGTTAGCAAAGAATATAAGCAGGTGTCCTATAACCAGGGGCAACGCACTGCAGTAATGCACGGCAATATTACAGACTGGTACTGCGATAAAAACATACGTTCTTAAAAATGAATGACCTGTAAAGTTGGTACTTTCCTATCTGCAATTGCAATTTATTATCGTTTAGTCATTAACGTTATACATCCTTTCTATTTTTTTCTCCATACAAATTGATTCTTTGATTTCCTGTCAGACATTCCCCTTGTCGGGCACTCGATATCGGTGACAACACCTAATATCCGGACTATTTCAAGCAGATACAGAGCGGTCATTCCATTGATATATAACGACTTCTATGTGACCAGTGGTCAGCCATCCTGCTCTTTTGCAAACAATCTGTTAATACATTTCTTCATCTAAAAAAATTAGCTTTATTTTGCTAATATAATTAGCATTTTAAAATAGTAATTATATGGAAGCATTGAAGGTAAGTAACACGCATATCCGCCTGCCGGTACTTAGCAGCCCGGATGAACCCGAGCTGGCCACAGATCTTTCCTATATGCTGCACCCTAGTCCCGGCCACACCTTTGTTGTACGGGTAAAAGGCGACAGTATGGTGGAAGCGCATATGCCGGATGGTTGTATGGCAGTCGTAGACCGCAGCAGACGCCCGGCTACCGGTGATATTATTGTAGCCCTGCTGGATGGGGACTATACCATAAAGCGACTGGTAAAAGCCGGCCGGCACTGGGTATTACATCCGGAGAATACTTTTTATAAACCGATTATGATCACAGAAGAAACAGATTTTCAGGTGTGGGGCGTTGTTATCGCCATTATCATAGATGTGTGTAAATAAGGGAAAAAATCTGTCACATGTACCAACCTTTAGCATTACTGTCACCCGAGCTGGTAACAGCGTTACTGGAAAATGGCTTTACCCTGTTCGTACGGCAGCGGTATGAAGTCGCCAGAAATCAAACAGATCATCAGATCAAAGAAATTTTTCTGATTACCCCCTATAAAAATATTGGTGAAGCCAATCTTCACTTTCAGCACATTCGGTTTGATGCCCGGAAATATATTTATCAGTCGCATCACAAAGAGGAAATAGATAAGTTATATGTAGCCGCCGCGCAGCCGGCCGGGTATAAAGTATATGCCGCCCTGCTGCAGGATGAAGTATGGGAGCCGCCCCTGCAACTGGAAAACCGGGTACGGAAGTATATCGCCGGAAAAACATCCTGGAAGCCGGACCGGAAAGAAAAGATCGACGCCACCCTATCGCTGCGTTACGGTGAATTGTATTGCCACCTGCATTACGGAGAAGAAGAATTAGCAGTACCTTTATCTGTTATAGAAGAATATTAATCCATCATATGTGTTACGATATTGCCTTTCATACCACTATAGAGAGTATCTTCCAATACCTGCCTGCCCTGAAAAGAGGAGGTCAGCCACCGGCAGGTTTTAATGCCACCTATCATAAAATAGGCATGTCTTTTCCGCAATGGCCGGTTGTTGTGAATAACAATGGGCTGCAGCTGGACTATTACACCTGGGGGCCTGTTCCCAAAATGCTGAATACACCCGAAAAGGTGAAAAAACAACGGCAAATGTTCCTCAATGCCCGCAGTGAAAAAGTATTGGAAAACGGTACCATGTGGAACGCTATCCGGCATCAGCGTTGCCTGATACCAGCCACTGGTTTCTTTGAATACCGGCAGATACCAGGCTGGAAAAACAAAGTAGCTTATTACATCCGGCCCAAAGAACAGGAACTGTTTTTTATTGCCGGCCTGTGGGCTTTGTCTAACTCCTGGGATGTGGATAAACCCGATCGTATACCTACTTTCACCCTGCTCACCCGCAGCGCCAATCCGGTGATGGCGCAGATACATAATGGCGGCGATAATGCCGGCAGAATGCCGTTGATGATGCCCAATGACCTGGCACAGGAATGGTTACATACCGATATAACTGATACGGATATACGTAATTTACTGCAATACGAACAGCCTTCCCACGCACTCGACTACTGGCCGGTGAATTCTGTACGGAAAGTGAAACCTGATGACGCTACAGTCATTGCACCTGTTCAATACGAAGGATTACCTGCACTCACAGTTTAAAACATTACGGCCACTGTCAGCTAAGCGGGTGGCCGGCTTTCCATTCACGGATCACTTCCAGTAATGTGTCCACTACTTTTTGTTTAGCCTGTAATTCTTCCTGTAATACCGCAATCATACTTTTCATTTCCTGCCAGGTATCAATAGCCGGCTCCTGTCTGGCATGGCAGGTAAAAAGTGTTGTCAGCGGCGTTTGCAGAATCGCCGCAATTTTTTCCAACCGGTCTACGGTAATATTCACCTGACCGTTCTCTATTTTGCAATAGGCATTCTGCGAAATATCCAGTTCATGTGCGAGATACTCCTGGGTGAGATTGCGTTCTATACGAAGCCGTCTGATCATATCAGCTACCATGGGGTGATGCTTTTTAGCAGTAAAGGATCATAATACAAACAATCTGCAATACAGGATAAATAGATTAGCCACTGTAAAATTAGGAATAAATTAAACATCCACGCTATAGGCAGGTAAATAATTAATCCGCAACTTTGTCTTCGTTGAAAAGCACATTTCTAACCCCAAAAAGAAGAGCCAATTGTCAAACTTCAGCGAGATGAGCACTGTTACACCTGTTTCATAAACCGAAACATCATACGTTCACTTCTCAGATATTTCAAGTACTAATTGAATGGTAATATTACCATTACCCATTGTTTATTATTCATTTATATAAACCTCAAAAACACACATCATGAAAAGCATCTTCAATGCTAAAACAGCCATCGTGGCATGTTTAGCAGTAACGGTGATTACACTTTCCAGTTTCACCCATTCCAAAAACTCCGCTTTACTGGGCAAAGGAAAAGTAGTAGACAATAATCTGCCAGCTGTTATAGCCAGCGGTTCCGATCAGACTACCTTTATTACACCTTATCCTACTACACTGATCATTCGCCCAACCTTGTACATTATCAGGATTACGGCCCTGCGCACTGCCATCCTGGATTATCCAACTGCTGACATCATCACCCAACCAGGCGGCCCTATTGCCCGTCCGGGTATACTGAATGAACAGCAACTGCTGGATAGCAAAATGCGTAGCCTCGATTAAACCATCAACCGGCTATCAGTTTTCCGCGTTTTCCTGCCAGGAAAAACGGAAGCTGATAGCCTTTTTTGATGAGGTGATAACTGTATAATTTTTTTGTATGAAATACCTGCGTCCTGTCATCTTCCTGACATTCATCGCCTATTTCGTGATGACGTTTATTTTCACCATGCCGGATAATTATCTCTATCTAAAACTATATCCGCAAGGCAAAACCTTTCAGTTCTGGCTATTCCAGCGCTGGGGTTTCTTTGCGCCACCACCGGACTTTGATGAACGCCTCTATTACGAATTCCGGGATAAAAAAACACAACAGGTAAAAGTAGTAGAAGTACTGGCACACATCACGGAACAAAAACAAAAAAAAGCCCCCTTCAACTGGCATGAGGAAATACTGGATTATGTGATCTCCGGCAATGTAGGCGGCGTATCAGATATTTCTTCTGAGCTGCACGACAATCTGCATTATCAGCAACAACTAAAGAACAAAACAGGCATTGATACCGCCGGCGAAATCACTATTAAAAACTATATCCAGCAAAGCAGTTCTTTCCTGACACTCAGCAACTACGGTACACTCGTGGCCAGGGAACATGGTATCGATACCGCTACCCACGATATGCGGCTCATCACCACCCGTATTCTGCTGCCCCGGTTTTCTGAAAGAAATGACCCACACCCCCAAACCCGAAAAGAGGAAGCGGTTTTCATGAGCGATTACTTATCATTTAATCAACAAAAATAATACGCCATGTATAGTCTAATGATCCGCATGGAAGAAAGAAACAATTACGCTTTTTACCTGGCCGTATTCCGGGTATTCATCTGTTTTCACCTGTTCAAGACGATTGTTTTTCAATGGCCTTACCTCGACATCCTGTACGGTCCCCAATCCTTTATTTCGCCCACTCCGACCGTACTCACGGAACTACTGGGTATTCAAAGCTCCGTTATCCGGGAACATTATCAGGTATTTATTACGACCTACCTGGTAGTCATTGTACTCTTCCTCTTTGGCATCGGCAAACATTTCACAGCACTCCTCTTATTTCTGCTGTATGAAACCGTACAACGCCTGTGTAACATTGTATTGAATGGTGGGGATAACTTCATGCGTTTTGTGGTATTATACATGGTATTCGCAGACAGCTATCAATACTTTAGTATCAAGGCCCTGCAGATCCGGAACGAAACCCTGCAACGCCTGTCCAACCTCTTCTCCAACCTGGCAGTACGGGCAGTAACCATCCATTTCTGCATCGTTTATTTCTGGTCGGCCTTCCATAAGATTCATGCAAATGTGTGGTTCAATGGTGTAGCCACCTATTATATCATGAGCCTCGCCCGTTTCAAAGGCACCCCCTGGAACGATCTGCTGGTCAAAAACGGTTATTTTGTCACCATCACTACTTACGCTACCCTGTTGATAGAAATGTATTTTCCGGTACTGGTATGGTTCCGCCAAACCCGAGTACCGATCATTCTGTGCGGCATTGCACTTCACCTGGGGATCTATGTATTCATGATGATATACGGCTTTGAAATCATCTTCATCATGACCTACGGATTTTTCTTCAATGATCGGGAATGGCTGGGACTACTCAATAAAATCATCCATCGTATCAACAAAATCATCCGGTGGAAAATTCCTGCATTACCGGTTGTGCCGCATCAGGAAATCAGGTTAACATAGCTTATTTCAGCGGGATACCATTATCTCTTTCTTCATAAAAAAACGCCCCGCAGGATTTGCGGGGCGTTTTTTATTAGCGGGTGGTAGTAATACCTGGTGGCACTTTGCCATCCACCTTTTCAAAAGGCAGCCCCAACAGCTGCGCGATCAGCGGCGCTACATCGGTTACATTCATTTCCACTACGTGACTGCCCGGCAGAATACCGGCGCCATATGCCACAAAGCCGGTCTGTATTTCCTTAAAATCAGGATAATAACCGTGGGTACCGCCTTTGGCGGCCTTTATCAGCTCTCCCTTGCGGGCGCCACTCATGGTGACACCTTTAGCCGCAGCCAGGGCCAGGGCCGCAGATGGATCTGCACCGATAGCCGTCAATGCAGTACGGTCCAGTACTTTAAACAGCTGTTGCTGTGCCGCCGGCAACGCTTTCAGTATTGCTTTTACCTTTTCCAGGGTTGCCTGGTCTTTCGGATTTTTCAGGTATAAAAAAGCGGCGCCGCCAGCGGTATGAAACTGTGCTTTCCAGTCTCCTTTCTGAACATCATTCAGCAGTCCATGTTGCGCCAGTAACAGGTTGGGGGCAAAAGACTGTTGTATATCCACAAAACCGTGATCACCGGTGACGATGATGGCGGTGCTATCGTATATGCCTGCCCGTTTGAGTGCTTCCACAATCGTACCCAGTGCGCGGTCTGCGCCGGCCACTGCTTTTCTTACGAGGAAACCATCGCGGCCTTCTTCATGTTCATAATGATCTGTACAAGCCAGGTGCAAGGTGGTGAAAGCAGGTTTATAGGTACGAATGAGATAGGCCGACATACGCGCTACGTTTTCGTCCATGATCATCTCTCCGTTTTCCATCGCAAAGTCTGCCGGCGTAATTTTTCCGGTAGCCTGCTCCTGTACTTCTTCCCATAATCCCTTTGGATAAGCGCTGGCAGCAGTAGCCATCCTACGGTCTTTATCCTTGCCCAGTGGCCAGATATCGGGGATATTATAGTCTACCGGCGCGCCTACCGTTACCGGCCAGATCACGTTGGCGGATGTTTTGCCGGCTTTACGCACGGCATCATACAATGTAGGCGTTTTCAGGGCAGTGTAATACCAATACCACTTTCCGGTAGCACTATCGCCTTCAAACGGCGTATTATAATAGATGCCATGTCTGGCGGGTGTTACCCCGGTAATCAAAGACGTATGATTGGGATAGGTAACGGAAGGAAATACACTGTTTACGCCTGCAGCATAAGCCCCTTTTTCTTTCATCATACGCAGGTTCACCATTCCCCAGGAAGGGTCGGTGTAGAAGTCGGGCCGGAAACCATCGATGGTAATCAGCACCACATGTTTCGCCTGTTGTGCCATGGCAGCTGCTCCCAGCAACATGCCACCGGCTATCAGTAATATCTTTTTCATGCTATATTATTTTAAATTACTGCCAGTCTTTGTTTTGTTTCAGTGCGGGATTTAATACAATCTCATTATACGGTATCGGATATACGTATTTATAGGTTTCCCATTTCCTTTCGATATTACTCAGCCAGATCAGGTTACCTTTAGTACCTTCCGACAGCCTAGTCTGATCATCATCTATCAGAAAATAATACACGCCCGGTACTTTTGTGGCAGGTGTTTTCTTGACGAAGGATACATCCGGCTTCCCATCTTCATTCAGGTCCATCAGTACATCCATGGCCGCTACATATAAACCATCATATACATTTTCCAGCAGCTTGCCGGCATCCCAGCGAATCAGGTCATAAAACCGGAAGCCTTCCAGTGCCAGTTCAATTCCCCGCTCCCTTCTGATTTCCAGCAATACGGCATCGCTGACACCCGGGAAGTATTTCTTCATCAGGAAAGGATCGGCCGTCACCGGCATATCTGCCTGCTGAATGCCCGCTCTGTTACGCAGCAATTTAATTGTCTGATTCCAGTCTTCGGGCGAGAAATCATTTAATACGGCTTTCGCCTCTGCTTCATTGAGCAATACTTCCGCATAGCGGATGATAGGGATGGAGTTGTTATTTTCTCCTACACCGTCTGTTGCCTTAGCATCCAGTGTATACTTCAACGGCTGATAACCGGTATAGCTATACGTAAAATCAGGCGGTGCTGCTTGTCCTTCGCGGTTGTATTTACCCATGCGGATGGTTTGCTGCAAACGCAGGTCCCTGTTTTTCACTTCTTCCTGAAAAGGTATTTTATCGAAATCTGCTTTGTCGGTAAAGCGGCTGCCATCCCGGTTCAGGTAGGTATCAGTAAATGTTTTCACCAGGCTCAAACGGTTGCCATAGGTAGCACTGGTAAAGAACCAGTTGGCATCGTTGAATACCCGCCAGCTTTTGTTACATACATAGGCCAGTATTACCTCATCCGCATTCGGTGTTTCATTGATAAACAGGTTGCGGTAATTCATGGCAGGATCACCACTGGCGTTGAGTTTATACTGCCCGCTTTTCCGCACTTCCGCTGCAGCGCTGGCAGCAGCTTTCAGCCACACATCGGCATTGGGTAAATTTAATGCCGAACGATATTTACGGAAAGTGCCTTCAAACAAACATACCCGTGATTTAAATGCCAGCGCCACCCATTTGGTGATCTGTGAGCAGCTGTTGTCTTTTTTTGCCCGGATATTGGCGCAGGCAAAGTCCAGGTCGGCCAACACGCTGTCCATTACATTTACCCGCGGATCACGTCCTTTATAGAGATCCGGATCGGAGATGGTCATGGTTTTATTGTACCAGGGTACATCACCGAAACGTTTTACTTTTTCGAAATAGAACATGGCCCGGAAAAAGCGCGCCAGTCCGGCATAGTGATTCCTGGCTTCTGTTGTTACATTGGCCTGGCCATAATGTTCCAGGAAATAATTGATATTACGTAACTCCTTCCAATCCCAGCCATTGGCCTGCGTTGCCGTATAGGCGCCCGGACGGATATACGCATTGGCATCTTTCCCGGCCAGATAATCGCTCATGACATCTCCCCGGATAATATCATTACCGGAAGGCAGGATGTTGTAAAAAGAGTTGGCATATAACTGCAGATCTGATTCTGTTTTAAAAGCGTTGTCCGGACTCAGTTTGTCGAATGGTTTCAGATCAAGCTCCTTCTTACATCCCACCATTACCAGGACCAATAACAGGTAAATACTATTTTTCATTGTAGTAAGCATTAAACGTTAAAAAGTGACACTCACACCAACCGTATATGTTTTCAACATCGGATAAGACATTCCATTTCCCGCACCCTTACTCAGCTCCGGATCTCCGCCTTCAATTACTTCGGGATCCAGCGTTCTCATAATGCGGTACATCGGCGACCATGTCCACAGGTTTTGTCCGGTGAAATAGATACGTGCCTGCTGTATCTTCGCTTTCGAGATCCATTCCTTTGGCAGGTTATATCCCACCGTCAGGTTTTTCAGGCGCACATAAGCCACGTTCTGTACATATTTCTGTTGTTTCACCGTTAACTCCGCATTTGCATTCAGTGCGGTATAGCCACGGAAGCGGGGGAAATAGGCATCCGGATTTTCTTCTGACCAGCGATTATCCAGAATTTCTGCAGGCATCCAGCTGTAAGGACGATTGTACTGGCCCCAGAAAAGGGATGCATCTGTACCCGGCCACCAGTCTCTTTTTCCTACTCCCTGGAAGAACACATTGATAAAGAAATTATTCCAGCTGGCGGCACCTGTTACGCCAAAAGCATAACGTGGCTCGGAGTTACCCACTACCTGCTGATCGCCCGGATCACCCAAAGTACCTTTACCCTGATCTATTTTCCCGTTGCCATCGAGGTCTTTATAACGGATATCACCCGGTTTCAGGATGTTGGCATTGGATACCCTTATAAAAGACTGATCTACTTTATGGTTTTTAATGGCTGCCTCATTTTCGAAATAACCATCGTTCACAAATCCCCAGAAATCACCTACCCGCATTCCTTCATAGTAGGTATTAATAAGTCCGCTGGGGTTATTGAAACGGGTGATATAAGATACATTGTCAGATAATACCACCCCAACAGAATAGTTAAAAGGCTTGCCATCTGCCTGGAAGGCATCGCTCCAGTTGACAGATAGCTCCCATCCTTTTGTTTTCAGATCGGCATAGTTGCCTTTGGGTACACTGTCGCCAAATACAGCAGGTAAGGGTTGGCCAACGGTAAACATATTAGTGGTATACCGGGTGTATTTATCAAAGTTTACTTTCAGCCGGTTGCTGAGGAAAGCAGCATCCACGCCCACATTCACGGTAGTAGATTTTTCCCAGGTCAGACCATCCGGAATGACATTGGGTTTCTGGGTATAATCCGGTAAGATACCGCCGATCACCATCCCCATTTTCTTTACCGCCATTTTCTCCAGGAACTGATAAGGATCTACGTTACCATTGCCCAGGGAACCATAGGAGGCGCGGATTTTAAAATCGGAAACAGCTGCCGGAGAAATGTGCCAGAATTTTTCTTTAGATACACGCCAGCCGGCAGATGCAGATGGGAAGAAGCCATACTGCTGCGTACGCGGGAACTTGGAAGAACCATCATAACGACCGTTTACTTCCAGCAGGTATCTTTCATCATAGTTATAATTCAAACGGAAAAATCCACCGAGTGTACGCCACTCATAACCGCCACCCGTCAGGCGATAATCCAGTCCGTTCATCAGGGAGAAGTCCGGCAAATCGGTATTGATAATGCCATCCCGCTGGAAATAACGGGATTTGTATAACGTATTTTCATAGTTATACCCCATCAATATTTTAAAATAATGTTTCGCGAAGCGTTGTTCAAAATCCGCGTACAGGTTCATACCGGTGTAATTGGTGCGGCCCTGGTCTTCATTCATTTTGCTTTCCCCGCGGGTCAGTATTACACCCGGCGCTTTGCTGTAAGGCACCGGTGTATATAAACGGGTTTCCACACCGGAGGTATGTGCATAGGTAAAGTCGCCGTTTATATGCAGCCTGTTGTCCAGAAAGCTGGTCGTAAAGCGGGAAGTATTACGCAACATTAACTGCGTCTGATCGGAATAGTTATTACCGCTGATAAAGCTGCCGAAAACAATCGACGCATTTTCCGTTAAAGTACCATCCGGATTTTTCAGCATCGCTACCGGGAACGCCTCATCGGAGATTCTTCTCCACACAGGGGTATTACCGGGATGATTGAGGATAGGATAAAAATAAGTACGTTGGGAGAAATCAAAGTTATTTTCCACACGGAGCCAGGAGAATGGTTTCACTGCTCCTTTTGCCCGCACATTGTACATTTTGAATTTATCCGGATTATAACGGAAGATACCATTCTGCGACATATATCTGCCGGAGAGATAATATTCAGATTTTGCACTACCACCGGAAACGGATAATGTTTGTTCCGTAGCCGGATTATTATCTGCATATAATTCTTTAAACCAGTCGGTACTGCCATAATATATATAATTACCCGTAGCAGGATCCACAACGGTTTGCGGCAAAGAAGGATCTTCGTTCCTACGTTTCAGTTCATCCAGGTAATCCAGTGAAAACGGGAATACACTGTTGGCTTTCTGCGGATGTGATTTATAATCATTCCAGGCGTAAAATGCTTCATCAAAATTTTTCGCCCACTCATATCCGTTGGTGATAAGATTAGGCCGTATGGTACGGTCATTCAGCGAATAGTTGCCGGAATAGGTCAGCTGGGTTCTGTCTTTAGCCGGGTGCTTGGTCGTAATCAATACCACGCCGAAACTGCCCCGTGCGCCATAGATTGCCGCAGAAGCCGCATCTTTCAGCACCGATACACTTTCAATATCATTCGGATTCAGCAAATCGGGATCGCCGGGAACCCCATCAATCAATACCAGTGCGCTTCCGCCGGCACCGATAGAAGTCGTTCCCCTTACGTTGTAAGTAGCGCCCCGTATTGGTTTTCCATCGGTAATACGAATATTCAGATTGGGTAAAGCTCCTTGTAACCCTTTGGTAGCACTCGTCATAGGGCGGTTTTCAAATACTTCTTTCCCTACCTGGTCCACAGCACCGGTGAGGTTCAGTTTCTTTTGGGTGCCATAACCTACTACCACCACTTCACCCAGCGCAGCCGAAGATTCTTTTAACACCACATAAATAGAGTGTTCTTTCTGCGGGTCCAGATGTGTTTTAGTGATGTGCTGCGTAACGTATCCTACATATACAATACTAAATACAAACGGGCCTTGTTGCTGACTATCATCAAAAATAAATACGCCTTGTTCGTTGGTCACGGCATAACGCTTAAGGCTATCCGGACCACTTTTCAACTGTACAGAAGCGCCGGGTATCGGGCGTCCTTTTTCATCTTCGATCAGGCCTTTTATCCAGGCTTTTTTCTGGGCATGCGCCGGCAACCAGTTACTACAAATCAGCAGCAGCATGCAGATCAATTTACAACAGGATATCCCGGTTGTTTTTTTAGCAGCCAGTTGGTTCATCAGGGGCAAAGCTCCGCCCGTCACTACCTGGTAGCG
This sequence comes from Chitinophaga nivalis, assembly GCF_025989125.1. Lineage (NCBI taxonomy): Bacteria > Pseudomonadati > Bacteroidota > Chitinophagia > Chitinophagales > Chitinophagaceae > Chitinophaga > Chitinophaga nivalis. The sequence continues at coordinate 8,008,527 of NZ_JAPDNR010000001.1, forward strand.
ATGTCTCATAGTACGCAAATATTTAGTTAGTGATTTTTTTCTATACGATAACCCGTATGTGTTGTTACAATTTTCAAATCATGTAGCATGGCAATCCGATGCAGTACCTGTGCCAGTGAATCCGTATCCCGTATCACACCGGAGAAAGCAATATCCCGGAAGGCATCGTGTTGTACGTGAATATTTACCTGATATCCTTTGGCGATAGTATCCAGTACATTGGCCAGCGGCGTTTGATCAAACATTGCCGTGAAGCCACTCCGCGAGCCATAGGAAATAACCGGCGCCATTACAGCCGGCCGGGCCGGTGTAGCTGGTTGCAGTCGGGTAATACCGGTGTGCACATCGCATAACAACTGTTGTCCCGGCCGGAGATACATTGTTTGTGCGGTTGTTTTCACCATTACCTTTCCGGTGTGCAGGGTTACCTTTACTTCCTTTTCCATGCCTGCGATGGTAAAGGAAGTACCCAGTGCGGTAGTAGCTACCTGCTCACTGATCACAGTAAAGGGCGCCGTCGCACTTTTAGCCACGTTGAAAAAACCTTTTCCGTGTAGCAGTATTGTACGATCGCGGGCGCCGAAAGGAGCTGCAAAACGAATAGTTGCATCTTTATATAAAGTAACCAGCGAGCCATCCGGCAGGTTGATTTCTCTTGTATTGCCTGTGGTATTACGGATGACCATACTATCCGGGTGAACCGCTTTTTGTATAACCAGTGTTTTTCGTGTATCCGTATGCGGTGCACGCATGATCCACCAGGTACCGGCCAGCAGTAATACAGCGGCAGCGGCGGCCCAACGCAACTGAAATACTTTTTTCCGGCTGATGCCCGCATTTATTTTTGCATATACCGCCTCCACTTCTTCCGGTGTCCAGGGAGCTTCCGGCAATAATCCTTCCCGGTTATACCAACGGTCATATTCTTCCTGTTCTGCACTGGTAGCCGTTCCATTCAGGTATTTTTCCAATAAGTATTGCAGCCGGGCTGGTGTCATGAATCAGGTGTTTGCTATTAATATCACTTCAACACGTATTTCCCCCCAGTCCTTTTTTAAAAAAAAGCGGCAATTAATATTAAGTTAACATTACGCAGGTGTTTACCATAAGATAACATGGAAACTTTGCCATAGCCAATATCTTTACAGGCAAATTCTATTCTTATCTGCACAACCGGTAACCATACATGCGATAGCCTGTGGCAGCAGGCCCAACAAGGTGACACAACAGCGTTTGAGTTACTGTACAAAGCCACTGTGCCTTTACTCAGCAAGCAGGCTTACCGCATTCTCCAGGATCAGGAACAAACCAAAGATGTGATCCAGGATGTTTTTATCAGTTTATTTCTCAAGCGAAAAACGTTGCCGGCAAATACCAACATTACCGGCTACCTGAGTAATGCCGTGAAATATAAAGTATCGAATATTCTGCGGAACAAACTGGTGCAGGAAGGACATCACCAGGAATTATTAAAACAGGCCCACCAGCGGGAAGCGACGCCCCCACAGACACTTGAACAGCATGAATTAAAAAAGCAGATTGCCCATAGCATCAATACCTTGCCGCAGAAATGCCGCGAAGTATTTATGCTGAATTACTATGGGAATCTGCCTTATAAAGATATCGCACAAGAGATGGGTATCTCTGTAAAAACAGTAGAAAAACACATGAGCAAAGCGCTCCAGGTATTACGTAAAGAATTAAAAGAAACCTATTATCCGGGTGTATTCTTACTGCTAATGAGTATGCACCACCACCTGTAATAGCTTAATGCACTATCTGCAGTTTCTCTCCCTGTAAAGAAGACAGATTTACTTCAAAAGAAATTTTATGGGCACCTACCTGGGTAAAATGCTGTTTTCCGATTACGAAGTTGTAACCGTAATACAAGCGTAATAAACCATATGCCAGGGCGATACCTGCCTTAGGGGTAAGCAGGTAATCGCACTCCCGGAAATTGGTAGGTACAGAAAAATCCATCCCGAAGCCCGGGTAAAAAGACTTTCCCCCGAACACGGGCATTATTGCCGCATCCATACTTAACTTAGGCGCAACCAGGAAATATTTGCTGATAATAGCTTCGGTGCCGGCCGATATATCGTAATAACGGCCTTTGTGACGGCTGGGGGTATAACTGTATGCTAACCAACCTACATCGATATATGCACTTTTCTGCACACCTGCCCCATACCGGTTAAATGATTGAAATCCTTTACCATGTTGGGCTTTCACCGGGTAATTTCCAAACAGTCCTGCAATAAATAATAATCCGGCATATAACTTACAACGTGTATTCATTACCGTTAAAGTTACAAAACAACGGGAATAAATATGACAACCAGGAGCTGCAGTACCAGGCGGAATCGCGTGTACATTCCCTAGACTACCTGTTTACGCAGGTTCATCAGCGCATATCTAACCCTGCCTAATGCCGTATTAATACTAATGCCCACCGTTTGTGCTATTTCTTTATAACTGAGGTCTGCATAATAACGTAGAATCAATGCCTCCCGTTGCAATTTCGGTAGCTGGTTGAGCATCTCCCCTATTTCCTGGTTGATTTCCTGGGTGATAAGATGATGTTCCGCACTATGTTCCATGTGCGCCATGCTGTCTCCGATTTCATCATGGTATTCCACCACTACTTTAGACCAGCTGTTTACTTTCCTGAAATGGCTGATGCAGCAGTTGTGCGCAATGCGTACCGCCCAGGCGAGGAAACGGCTGTTATCTGTATACTGGCCGGATTGCAGGGCATTTACGATTTTAATAAATACCTCCTGAAATATATCCTCTGCCAGCGCACGGTCTCTCACAAGCAAAACAATGGTTGTAAAGAGCCTGCTTTTATGGCGATGCACCAGGGTCGTAAAAGCCAGGTTATTACCTGCTATATATGAGTGGATCAGTTCCTGATCCGTGAGATCACTATACTTGTTCATAAACTATAAAAAAAGATTTTAAGCAATGAAGGTTTAGATAAGGGGCCACCCTGGAGAAGGCAGCCCTGCATTTCTATGCTGGTGGCTTTGAGTAAAGCCTCATTTATCAATCGTTCAAACCGAGATACTTTTTAACCTGCGTATAGTCTGTCCAGTTAATACTACTGCGTGCAGCAGCAGTACCTGGCACTATTACATAGCGGTACTGGAATCTTTTCCCATCTGCCGTATTAACGGTACCAACCGGATCTGTTGCTACCAGGGCTATCAGCTGGGTAGTAGCTACAAAACGGATCAACGTACCATATTCATCTGTATAAGGCAGCACCACTACACGGGGAGTGGCGGCAGTGCCCAGGTTGATGTATACATTTACTACAGACTTCCCTAACAATGCCGCTGTAATTTTAGGCGCCTGAATACCGGCTATATAGCTGATGGTATCTTTGTCGCCATTGGGTCTTGTCAATACTTCCCCTACGCCATATTGTACATCCAGCCAATCAGAATAAATAATATTGGAAGTACCGGGTGCGCCGGAATCTCCTTTAGGTCCGGTTGTACCGGGAATCCCGGCAGGTCCTGCAGGACCTTGTGAACCAGCGGGACCCTGGTCGCCTTTTTTAGAACAGGCAGCAAAAAATAATACTACAGCGAGCATGCATACGTGCGGCAAAAAGCGCGTGATCTGTTTCATAATGACAGCTTAGATTTTAGTGTTTTTTTTATTTATGACAATTGAATACGTAACGGCCTACCATACATTACGGGGGCAGGTATCTCCAAATTTATTGCCCAGCAGGAACCCTATCATGATCTCATGTGATCCCTTCGTGACGGTATTCAGGGATGATGTGGTATAATCATAGGAGTACCCGATATTAATCATGGAGTTGATATTTACTCCAAACATGCCTGCTATTCCATCATTCAGCCGATAGGACGCTCCTACCCAGAAGCGGTCGCGGTACATCATTTTGGCGTTTACATCCACACTCAGCGGTTTGGCTGTAATAAACTTCAACATCACAGAAGGCATCACATTCAGGTCATCGTTTATCCATAACCGATAGCCCGTTGTAAAAAAGATATGCGGGATCAGTTTTCCTTTCAGTACAGAATCGCCGATCACCTTACCATTATCAAAACCGATCTTTTGCGGGATGATATTCTGCGCAGATAATCCGGCAAAATAGTCTGCACCATACAGCCACAGACCTGCATTTACTTCCGGCCGCCATTTGTTGAGGACACCACCGGAACTACCCAGTACCGGATCTGCCGGATCAAAAAACTCCACCTTACTGGCATCCAGGCTAATCTGTTGCATACCTACTGAAATACCGGCACTGATACTGGTAGTGGGCGAAAGATTAATATGATGTGCATAGGCGCCTGTTATCGAAAAGCGGTTCAGCGGGCCCGTTCTGTCGTTTAAAACAGTAAGGCCTACTCCCGGATGTGGCGGCGGCGTGGTATAATCCCGCCAGTAGGCTTTGCCGCGGGGGTTTTCTCCCTGTGGATCAAATCCGGTTGGCGAGGCAGCAGCATACTCAGATTTCCGTAACGGGCCATGCAGGGTCAGGTAAGTAGTTACCGGCGCTCCTTTCATACCCACCCACTGATGTCTGTGGCTCAAACGCAGGTCCCAGTAGTTTTCAATCCCCGCCACAGCAGGATTGATAATAAAAGGATTCATAATATACTGCGTATAATGTGGCTGCTGCTGCGCATGGGTCCAAAGTGCCATTAGCACCACCCATCCTGTAAGCACAATTTTTTTCATGACTCAGAAATTTTGGATGAAAGCCTCTTACTGGCTATTTTTTCAGCACCGTGAAAGCGGTTCTTCTGTTCTGCTGTCTGCCCTCCGGGTTATCGCTGCCATCCGGCAATGTATTCGGCGCTACCGGTTGTGAAGCACCATACCCTTTATAGGTCAGCCTGGAAACAGCAATACCTTTTTCCACGAGATAGTCAACACAGCTTTTAGCACGTGCTTCGGAAAGACGTTGGTTCAGCTTTTTGGAGCCTTTGCTATCGGTGTGCGCACTCAGTTCTATTTCCATTTCCGGATGTTCATTCAGCAGCCGTACCAGTTTATCCAATGAAACAAAAGAAGCTGGCAGCAACGTTGCCTCGTTGAAATCGTAATACACGTTCTCCAGTATTTCCGGAGACGCCGGTGTTACAATCTTCGTCAGGCACAATACAGGAGCTGTCAGGCCAGCTGCGTCTTCATCGGCCGGTACTGCGATTTGCTGGGTACCAGGCGTGTAGCCGGTGGCATTGGCTTCTGCTTTCAGCGGCAAAAATTCGTCTACGGTAAATGCGTAGCTACCGTCGGCGCCCGTCATATGCGTATAGATCACCTGGTTACTAACAGTATTCACTACACGTACTTCTGCACCTACTACCGGGGTATTGTCGTCGCAGGCGACTACCGTACCACTCAGCTGTTTCGCCAGCCGGTTTTTATGTACATAAAACAGCTCCAGGCAACATTCTGCAGCGCGGTCTGTTCCCAGCAATACTTCGTCGAGGATATTTTTGTTATTGCTTCTGCTGGCAAAGTAGATATCATCTTTAATGGAGTTCACCGGATATCCCATGTTCACGGGTTCCTTCCAGCTACCGATACGGCCTTTGCTGGCAAAGAAATCATAGCCTCCCATACCGGTGCGGCTATCTGCCGAAAATACCAGCGTATTGGTTGCTTCGTGATAAAAAGGCGACTGCTCATTGCCGGCAGTATTGATTACCTCACCCAGATTGGTGGTTTCCAAGGGTTTACCTGTTTCATCGATTACCGCAGACCACAGGTCAAAACCACCGTGGCCACCGGGCTTATCGCTGCTGTACAGGAGATGTTTACCATCGGGCAATACAAAAGGCTGCTGCGTATTGCTGCCGGCTGTATTTACCAGGCTATCGAGCAATACGGGTTTGCTCCAGCCATCTCCGTTTTTATGTGCCACATACAGGGCGGATGTTTTTTTACCATGATCGATATGCCAGCGGGTGAGGAACAACAGTTCTCCGTTGGGCGACAGGCTCACTGCTCCCTGATGCAGGGAGGCAGGTTGGTCCAGGTCAAATGGTTTAATGTTGTTAGCCTGTCCGTTGGCATAATCAGCCGTATATAGCCGGTTCACATAGGTATGATTTTTTGAGGCTGCATTATCCGGTCTGGTGGAAGTAAAGATCAACGCACCATTCGGATTCCACACCGGCGCATAGCTGGCGCCGGTAGTATTCAATGCTGCCGGCGCTTTACGCACATCATACAGTGCCAGATCTTTCCGGCCCAGCTGTGTGGTGATAAAACGCAGGTTTTCCAACTCCCTGCCAGCAGCAGTTTTGAATAAATCATTCTCCGGATACCGATCCAGGAACTGCTGAAAAGCTTTGGTTGCTTCCTCATATTTTGCCAAAGCTCTTAAAGACACAGCATAATAATAACCTGCCAGTGGAAAGCTGCCTTTATCTGATGCGATCACCGTTTCATAATTCGGCGCTGCTTTCTGATAGTTATGCAGATTCCGGTAGCTCTCCGCCAGCTTATATACGGCCTGTTGTTCACTGCTCACTGCTACCACTTTTGTTTTGGCGCCGGAGGTAGCTGCATAGGGTTTATAGGAATCCGTTTTCACGGTTTTATTCCGCGACCCCAGGTACTTTTCATAATACTGTATGGCAGAATTGTAATCCTGGTTTTTATAGTACTGATCTGCCGCTTTCAGGTAGTTGTAGGTATACTGCGCATAAGACATCATACCTGATAACAACACGGCTGCGGTAAAGCATATTTTTTTCATGAGATAGCTGTTGCGTTAAAATTTGGTTACAAACGAGGACAAACAAATTCCACTTCCGGTGTTCTTACCTTCCTGCGGCCGATGAATGTCAGGGATACTTCAAAGCTGTTGGAGCCACGCGCCATTTTGCTGAGCTCGGAGGTATTGATATCGTAGCTCACACCCAGCATCATGGTTTTATAAATGAAACCGGCATGCGTGGTAATCGCATCTTTATACCGGTAGTTCACACCCAGCAGAAAATCAGTGGCATTGGCAGCATTGAGCTGGCCATAGGCGCCGATCATTTTTTCCTGTGCAGGGCCTTGTATCATATACAGGAAGTTGGGAGTAATACTCAGTTTATCCGACAACGTTAGTTTTACGCCGCCATGAATATTAAAACGCATCGGGAAACGGGCATCCCCTTTGGCGCTGAACTGATCCTGTGGCCGGGTCAGGTGCATCACGGAAAAACCACCATAGATATTATAGTTTTTACCAGGGGTAGCATCGTAGTACAAAGCACCGGCGCCGGCATCAAAAGAGATGGCAGAAGTACGTGTCAGGATATCTGTTACCGGAGTGCCGGGGTTATAGCCCGTCACCGGGTTCCATTGCTCACCGAAGGTGAGCTTGGAAGGATCGAACCGGCGCTGAATAAATCCCAGTTGTAAGCCAAACGTTAACCGGTGATAATGGGCTGCGTCCAGCTTTACGCCGGTATAGGCCGCACTGGCATAACCAGTCGTATAGTTATAGCCTCCATCGCCGGCAGCCTGATTCAATACGCTGGCGCCGAAATTGATATTTTTCTGGGTGGGTATTTCTGCTGCCACACCATATGTCTTAAACGGGCTGATATTTCCCCACTGGGTGCGATAAATGGCTGCTACCCGGTAATCTCCGTCGAAGGCGCCGGTAAGGGCAGGGTTTAACCAGGACGGATATACGTAATACTGCGAAAAGTGAGGGTCTGCCTGTGCCATGAGCCGTTTACCCGCCAGCGTTATGGCCACTAATATGAATAATGATACAATGAAAGTTCTCATGTACGTTCCGTGTTTTATGTGAATGATTTACGTTACCTGATAATAGTTACATAGCCTGTCAGTGGTTCAAATCCATTACTGAGTCTGATCACATAGTAGTAGGTGGCCATTGGCAGCTGACTGCCTTTGAAACTACCATCCCATGCTGCATCATAGCCTTTGGAAGAATACACTTTTTGTCCGTACCGGTTAAATACTTCGATTGTGGCGCCTGGGTAGTCGCTCAGATTTTTGATGACCCAGGTATCATTGATATTATCGCCATTCGGAGAAAAAGCATTTGGCGGTTGTACTGCTTTCAGCACTTTCACGGTGAGGCCATCACTGGCAGTACAATTATGTTTACCGGTAGCCGTGAGGGTATAGCTTGCATCGTGCATGGCTTGTATTACAGGCGCCAGCACAGCCGGGTTAGGGAAGTCTGCAGCGGGTTCCCAACGGAAGGTCAGGTTTACTGCATCATTTACCACCGGCTTGAAAGTAATGGTAGTACCCTGTGCTACCACAAAAGAAGGACCTGCATCAATTACCGGTTGCAGGTATACCACTACCTTGTGATTATAGGCAGAAGAGCCGCAACCTGACTGATTGGATACCTGCAGTTGTACCATATATTCTCCCGGAGCGGTATAACGTTTTACCGGAGAACGATCTGTAGAGGTAGTTCCATCACCAAAATTCCACTGCCATTTATTGATGGTGCCTGTTGCATCCGTACTTTGATCGGTGAACACATTATCGGTACCCTGACAAAGCGTATCCGGAGATACTTTGAAGGAAGCTACCGGCTGACCGTAGAAGGCGGTTAATTTTTTCACGGCAGTATTCGTACAACCAAATGCACTGGTTACTTTCAGGGTCACATCAAAAGGACCATAGGCCTTGTAATAGTATACCGGGTCTGTAGTGACTGCACCGGCACCACCTTCTCCGAAACTCCACTGGTAAGTGAGGAGTGATTTATCTTTTACGGTAGACAGGTTTTTGAATTCCGCTTTCCCTTCCGGCATACATACTTTCTCCGGCAGGGTAAAATCTGCTACCGGTAAAGGATGCACCACCACATTGGCAAAGGCGGTATCGCTGCTACAGTTGTGATCGCTCACAGTCACCAGTTTCACCCGATAGGTCGTATCCTGCGGATAGGTAACCGTAAACGGTGTATTGTTGTTATTAGTGGGTTTCGTGCCATTACCCAGATCCCACTTCCAGCTGGTAATCGTACCACCAGGCAGTGTAGATTGATCTGTAAAGGTGGCGATTTGTCCCAGGCAGACGTCTGTAGTTGCAGCAAAGGCAGCTACCGGTTTCGGATATACGACTACTGTGCGGGAAATGGAATCAATACAACCTTTGTCTGTATTAAAGATGTACCAGATGGTATGGGTACCTGCGCCAGCTGTGGCAGGGGTAAAATTACCTGTAGAGTCAGTTGCCGGGCCGCGATAATATCCTTTACCCAATACCCCGTTTAATACACTGGCAGCATCCACCTTCACAGTACCGGGCGTATTCACACATATACCGGTCAGCGCACCATAAGCCAGTTCCGGCTTCAGTTTAAAGGTGGCTGTAATCGTGGTATCCTTCGTACAGCCCTTATCGGTAGTAAGGGTATATTTAATATTGTAGGTACCGTATTTCGTATAGGCATGCGTAGGATCTTTCAGTGTGGACGTATTGGGATTGGCTGGGGTAGCGCCCGCATCTCCAAAATCCCAGCTATGCACTGCCAGATTCTGCACATCCGGTGTTGTGGAATTGTTGGTAAACTGTACCACCCCACTTACCGGCAAGCAACCGGATGGATAGGTGAAAGCCGGCTTCGGCTTCGCATATACGGTAACTGTTTTAGTAGCCGTATCGCTGATACAAAGGTCACTTACCTTCACCACATGTTTGAGGGTGTAGGTTTTATAGGCTTTGTATGGTATGTTCTGTGGCACACCCGTGGTAGCGGTGAGTACCGAGTCATTACCAAAATCCCAGTACCATGTTTTGAATGGCGCGGTGCCCGTGTAGGTAGAGTTGTCTGTTATTTTCAAGGTGCCTCCTTCACACAAAGCTGCCTGGTCTGTGGTAAAAGCAGCTACCGGTTTCGGAAACGCCTGTACAGAGAACGCAGTATCTCCCAGACAGCCATCTTTTGAAATCACCATGAGTTTAACGGCATGTGTGCCGGGCGCAAATATTTTTTTCACCAGCATACCGCTATCTTTCACAGCTCCGGGATATTCCCAGAACCAGCGGTCTATTTTCGGTTCTTTCAGCGTGGTATCTCCTTTAAAATAAACGGTATCAAGGGTACAACCGGTGTAGGCGTAAGTCATCACGGCTCTTGGTTTACCTCTTACCGGCACCGTAAATCCTACCTTCTCGGTATTATTACAGTTTTCGATACTGGGGTGGGTAGAGAATACCGTTATATCATAATCGCCGATAGTACTGAACTGATAAGTACCCGGTAAGGTATATTTATAGTAGGTAATCCCTTTCACCAATACCGTACCTGTGCTGACCGGTGCATTTACCACCACGTCTGCATTAGGTGAAATGGCAGTTCCCAGCGCACTCAGCTTCCATACCATTTTGGTTGGCTGATAAGCCATTAATATGGACAGTTGTACCGGTGTTTGTGTACAGGTAAAGTCATTGATTGATTTCGAAGTGTCGTAAGTATTGTGAATAGCCCCTACTGCATTCAGGTTATTAATCAGCGTACCGGCATTGTAGCCGTAACTTTCCACGCTACCTAATCCATAGGTAATCGCGGTAAAGGCAGAATCGCTGGTAGTAATACATTGTGCGGACGTAGCATCCCATCTTTTCACCACTACCGTATATCCGTTGAGGTTAGGATGCGCATAGGAATAATCAAAAGTGGGGCTTCCGTCGATCCGCAGGGAATTTAAGCCGGCGGTAGGTATGATCATCGTAAGATAGTTCACGCTGATCTGTTCCCGCACATTCCGGTAGAATCCTACCCGTTTAATCGCCTGTTCGATGGGACTGAGATAAAACATTTCCGGATCACCCAGACTGCCGCCATTGCCGCAGGCACCGGATGATGGCATAAACTGCGCTACCAGTACAGGTTTATCGGCCTCTATAAAATCGGCGGTATTGCTGACAAACTCATAGTAGGAATTTGCAATCAGGCCGGTCTGTACTACACCATTCTTTTTCACTACCGTAGTCGGATCTTTCACCACTACTTTAAAAATGCTGTTCTCCAGATTACTGGCAGTACCGCTTTCAGAAGTAGGCGCCGTCAGGTAACGTTTACCCCAGGCCTGGAACGGGAAGATCTGCTGAATGTTGTTATCTCCACTTCCTCCCATACTGCCACAAGCGATAGAGGTTCGGCTGCTGCCGGAAAATACCGCTATTGGATAACATTCTCCGTTGCTGTTGGCAATAGACTTGACAGTAGTTCCGGTTAGTTCCCGTCCCTGGCTGTTGCCCAATGATTCGCCCACCAGCTGGTAGATATCTCCTTTATTCAGGGTAGCGGTAAAAGGCACACCGGCTGGCCGGCCATTACGGCTGGTTACAGATGGGGTGATTTCAATCACGGTGTTGTCATGATTGGCAATGGCAAACATCCAGGAGTAGCAGTTGTTATCATAATACTGCTGGCTGTTCACCGAAATATAGGAATACCCCCAGGTTTCTTCCGGCATCAGCATTGTAGCACCGGAAGAGGCACTGCCATAAATATGTGCATAGGCCACAATTGGCACATTGCTTTTAATATGGATGGATTTATTCTGAAAAACACCTTCTCCGCCGGTTCCTCCGAAAGAGGGCGGCAATGAGTATAAACGCGCATCAATACCGCCTGACTTGGGAATGAGATCCGTGGCTATCACGGAGTTGGCAGGAACGTTATAGGTGCGGGTCCAGGTGGTACCTGTAATACTTACAGTAACCGTTGCCGGATATTCTGCACTGAGGTACAGAATCATTTCCTGGCTGTTGGACTGCCCCATTTCCATAAACTGATGGTGCCCGTAGCCCACCCAGAATTCCTTTCCTTTATTGGAAAGATTCTGGGCATTTGTAAGCAGGGCTACGGCTTGCAACATCAGTACAATTATGGCAAAAAAGCATCTTTTAACCAGTGGACTGACCGGGTGATATGTTAGTTTGGTTGACATCTTGTTTCAATTTTGGACATTGAAATGGTTATTGTTTTACGATCATCTTATCTGTTGAACGAACGATCCATGTCCTGCAGGGTAGCTGTGGGATGCTGTATTGGCACAAGGCCAATACAACATCGCAGCTACTGATATGATTTTATGTTTCATACCATAATTTTTACTTGTTAACGGATCAGGTTCACTACACCTTTCTTCTCTGTTTTCGATCCATCCGTTAAAGTGAAATGACCAACATAGATGTAGACACCGGAAGGCAGTTCTTTTCCTTTATAGGTACCATCCCATCCGATAGTCTGGCTGTTGGTTTCAAAAACCTTTTCACCCCATTGGTCAAAAATGGCCAGGTGCAGGTCTTTGATGATATAGCCATATACCAGCAGTATATCATTTTTACCATCATTGTTAGGTGTAAAGGCATTCGGGATGTATACGCCATCCGGTAAGGTTTTACCTTCTACCGGTTCGGACACTTTATCTTCACATCCTTTGGCACGTACAATCAGGGTAATGCTTTGTACTGGTTTCAGACCAATCACTACGTGTACCAGCCCGTTGCTGCCGGAAGACGGCACTTTCCAGGTAGTACCACCATCCAGGGACACTTCATAGCCGGTTGCATTGACTATGGCATTCCATTTGAAACGGATGGTGTTCACGCCTACGCTATCTACTTTAGCCACAGGGGTTGCCAGTACCGGCAATACATGTACAATGGCCTTGCGGCGTACTTCTCCCGGACATCCGTGGGTAACGGTTTCCAGATAATAGGTACCACTGGCGGCAATAGCGGTAATCGTATAGGTGTTGCCGGTATGCAGCAGATTACCTGCTACAGGGGCGTCATACCAGTTATACAATACGCCTGCTTCCGGATCTTTTACGGCGAGGGTTACGTCTGTTCCACTGCACACTGTCATGGAGTCTTTCACCAGGAAAGCAACTGCCGGTGAGAACACTTCCACTTCTTTGGTAGTATCACCGATACAACCTTCTGCAGCTACAATGCTCAGTTTCACCTGACGGGTACCCGGATATTTGAATCGTTTCACGGTATCTTTCGCATAACCGTAAGTAGTGTCTGCGAAGTCCCATTTCCAGCTGCTGATGCCTACACCATTGCTGGTAGTAGCCAGGCCTTTGAAAGTAGCCACATCATTCACACAACCGGTATAGTCTACGTTGAAGTTAACCACCGGTGCAGGAATCACCTTTATTTCCAGGATACTTTCGAAGCTGTTGCTGCAGCTTTCAATATCCGGGTGGGTAAGCAGAATAGGCACAAAATATTTACCTGGTTTGCTGAATACATACTGTTGCGGCAATACAAAACGATAGTATTTCCGTTCGTTTGCGATCAGTGAATCTGCAGGTACAGGATTTTGCTGTACTACATCTGCATTAGGTGTCAGATTACTAACCTGACTCAGTTTCCAGGTAATTGATGTTGGTTTCACCGGAATCAGCATAGAGAACTGGAACGGTGTTTTAGCACAGGTATAGGTATTTTTATTACCTGTGTTATTCCAAACGTTGTTGAAAGAAGGCAGGATATTCAGGTTTTTCACCAGCGTACCTGCATTATAACCATAGCTTTCCACACTGCCAAGGCCATAGGTAATAGCGGTAAAGGCAGAATCACTGACTACCGAACACTGTGCAGCAGCTGCTGCCCAACGTTTCACCACTACCGTATAGCCGGCCAGGTTAGGATGCGGATAAGTATAATCTACGGTCGGGCTGCCGTCGATTCTGAGCGAAGGCACACCACCGGTAGGTATAATCAGGGTGAGATAGTTTCTCGTGATAGATTCTACCGTGTTACGGTATAAACCTACTTTTTTGATACCCTGTTCCAGCGGGCTGATATAGATCATTTCAGGGTCGCCATCACCACCGGTGTTCGGACAACTTCCTGAAGACGACATGTATTGCGCCACCATTACCGGCTGATCTGCTTCGATATAATCAGCGGTACCACTTTCATACTGATAGAAACGGTTATTGATAATACCTGTCAATGCCACACCATTCCGTTTCACAACGGTAGCCACATCTTTCACCAGTACACGGTAGATGTTGGTCATCAGCGAGGTAGCACTGCTACTGTTGGATGTAGGTGCAGTCAGGTATTTTTTACCCCATGCCTGTGATGGGAAGTTCTGCTGGATAAAGTTATCACCGCTACCACCTGCAGCACCGCCACAAGCCAGGCCTGTACGGCTGCTACCGGAGAATACAGCCATCGGATAACATTTACCATCTTCATTCTGAATGGATTTCACACGGCTGCCGGACAGGTCATATCCTTCTGAGGAACTACCCATCATGGCACCCAGTACCTGGTACACATCCCCTTTATTCAGGGTTACGGTAAACGTCTGATTAGCGGGTTTACCAGCCAATGTAGGCACCGATGGCGTGATTTCTACTTTTGTATTATCATAGTCGGCTATTACATAGAACCAGGAATAGGTACCGGTTGTGGCGTAATTCTGACGGGATGATAACGTAGAATAATCATATCCGTAAGTACCTACCGGCAACAACATGGTAGCACCGGAAGAGGCACTGCCATAAATATGTGCATAAGCCACAATTGGCACATCACTTTCAATACTGATACCTTTGTCAGAGAGACCTTCTTCCACCAGGCGGGCATCATTCAATCCTGATTTAGGGATGATTTCCGTGGTGATGGTTTTATTCGCCGGGATACGATACGTACGTTCCCATGCGGTACCATTGATACGTACCGTTACGTTGGAAGAATCCTCTGCGTTGAGATACAGTACCATGTTCTGATCGTTGCTCTGCTCGAAGAACTGGTGATAACCATATCCTACCCAGAAGCGGGTTCCTCTGTTGGAACTATCTGCCGGTTGTATTACCTGTACTGTTTTCTCACTACCATTCAACCCTGTGAACTTGTCGAAATAATGCAGGGTGCTGTCGGTAATGATATTCTTGCTATCATTTACGGTACTTAAAGAATCTACTTTCCAGGTATTGGTACTATCCGTACGCGCCAGTCTGATATCTTTCTGGCGTTTGATAAACCCTTGCCAGGAATCCACATAGAACTGCTGGATATTATAGTTATACCTGCTTCCGGATGGGGTTACATCCACGTCTGTATAAAAATACATATAGTCGGTACCGGTAGCAATATTCGGTGGTTTCACACCGGAATAACGTCTTACAGCAAAATCTGTAGGAATATCGGCGCCTGGTATCCAGGTAATTTTAGTTACGGTATCAGACCCAAACATAAAGGCCTGTGTTACGCCTGGCGCTGCAACAGCCGGGATAGCCGGCAATGCAGGAGGTGTTACCGCCGGCAGGAATTCATAGGCACCCATATCCGGTACACCAGCCGTCAAAGTCGTAGGCCGGTTATTACCCAGGATGTCTTTATCATTTTCCGGTACCTGTACACCACGTCCATGGATAGCCCAAACATGCGGATTGTTTACATCCGGTTTCAGTTCGTTATCATCCACGAAAGCGGGTTTATAGACAATGGAGCTGATGTCCAGTCCTGCCGCGTTTTTATAGGCTTCCAGGTTCGCATAGGCAGCACCTGGCCATCCTCCTCTTTGTACCAGTACACTACCTTTGGTATACAGTGTATTGTAATCGCTTTTCAGGTAAGCCGGATCCGCAATATACAAGGCACGACCAGTAGTGTCGTTGGCAAAAATGTTATTCTTTATTTTGATGTTATTAGCATAAGTACCACTATGGTTAAAGGCGCCGGCATAGTTTTCACCGGTGGCAGAAACCGTACTGTTTAATACACTGTTATTGTAATAATCGATATTGGTACCGCTCGTGCTATACAAGCCATAAGCGCTGGTAGCGGAAGTTTTCACACTGATGATGTTATTCACCACTGTCGCCTGTGCTACGTCATCCAGTTCCATACCATATACCGTACTGGTCAATCCTGTTCTGGCTATAATCTGGTTACCGCTTACACGGGCGCGTTCACCTGTCAGGGCTTTACTGCTACCCACATAAATACCCATCACTTTCAAGGTAGCATTACTGATGTTTACCTTGTTATCATTAATCACAAAGCTGGAATCTGAATTATACACATAGATACCAGTGGCGCCGGAAGCACCAGGTGCATTCTGTGTGATGATGTTTTTCCGGATTTTCGCCCTTCCAACATAATCCAGATCAATGGCTCTTGCATTGGATTGACTGATCGTATTACTATCAATTACCAAAGATGGTGTTGCCACGTTATAGTCTCCTTTCCAGGAAATGCCATAGCTACCATTCACAATGGTATTACCTCTTATCACGTTGCTGTCACCTTCAAAAGCGTCTGCAAACACCCCTGTTATACTATTACTGCCGGAAGTACTCACTGGCAGGGTAATCGTACAATTAACGATGCTGTCGAAAGCCGCTTTATTATTAAACACCACGCCTCTTGCGTATCTGGTGGATAATGGTTTAAAGGTGATCGCTCTCCAGCTCACATATTTCACGCTGTCCAGCGACAATACATAGTTGGCAGCGCTGGTAGCGGTGTTGGACAATGTTACAGATGATGCGGTGTTGGTTTCACTCTGGAAAGTCACGGTATTTATGCGTGAACTACCCGGAATATGATGCATCACCAGCTGTTCATTGTAGGTACCTGCTTTGGCCAGGAATAAAACCGGACCGGCGATACCACATTCCAGTTTGGAGATAACACTGCTGAATGACTGGAAGTTGGTTGCACTTACAGGCAGCGCAGGATTAATGGTATAGGTTCCTGCCAGTAATGGCGGATTCAGGTTCACTTTCACCAAAGCAGAATAGGCCGTATCTGTACCGGCGCAAACAATTCTGCAACGATAATAATTAGCCACCCCTATTTCTGTATTAAATACACTTACGTACAGGGTATCACTGGCATTTTCCCATGGACCGGTTGCACTGGTCGCACGCTGCCACTGATAAGTCTGGAAGCCACCTTTACTGTTACCGGTGAGATCCAGTTTAATTTTCGTACCCATACAAATAGCCGTAACAGGATCTACCACCGCTGTACCCGGAATAATCGGTTTGGTACACTGCGGGATATTGATTTCCCAGGCACCCATATCCGGTGTAGTGGTACTTCTTGTTACGCCTGCTATATCGATAGTAACACCAGTACCTGCCTTGCCGGAGTTGTCCAGCGGAGAAATCACAGGTGCATAGTTACCAGCAGATGGATCTGCATATACCGGTGCAATAGTCAGCGAGTTACTATCCGCTTTAATGCCTGCTTTCCAGTCTGCATGCGTAGGATAATCTATGTTGGAACGACCGAAGAAGGTTTCACCGGTAGTACTGTTAAGATAAATATCATTGTAGTCAGAAGACAGACCCGTGATGCCGCCATAAGGCAGTTCAATACCTACTCTGGCGCCTCCTCCTGATCTGCGTACATCAAAGATGTTGTTGAAAACTCTCATACCGGCTCCGGAAGAACCGATATTCAACGCCATTGATTCGTCATACTGAGAAGTATTCAGCTGGTCATCCAGTACAATGGTATTGTGATAGAAATGCACATAGTCCGCAGAATAAGCCTGCAATCCGGACTGTGTTCCTTCGCCACGGATATCGGTTACCACGTTATTGAAAACTTTGGCAGGATTGGTACTGGTAGCATCTGCCAGACTAAAACTAATCCCGATGAAGCTACTGCTGGTAGTCGGGTTACCATCAAACATATGATGTACCCGGTTATTACTCACTACTACGCCTTCTCCTTTATCTTCTACCTGGATACCATAGAGTGTGTAGCTTTCGCTCACACGGGTAGGTCTCGACATGGTATTTTTATCGATCAGGGTATAGATCGTATAGGTAGCCTGGATACCACTTTCGTAGAATTCACGGATGGTATTTCCTACTATTTTATTACCGATTACCGGTGTAGCAGATTCTCCATAAATCACGATACCGTATATACCACCGTTGATGTTGTTATTACGGACAACGTTACCATCGCAGCGATTATTGGTACCGGAAGTAGTGCTTCCGTCTGCCCCGTTGATCACAACACCTGCATAATCTCCATACTCTTCTGTAGGGTCTGTCAGAATTTTATTGCGGCTGATGGTGTTACTATCGGCATTTGCCAGCAGGTGCACACCATATCCGTAATCACCACCGGTAGCATCAATCGTCAGACTATCAAAAGTAATATAGTCTGCGCCACGCAGTTTGATAACCGCTCTTTCCTGGTTATCGGACGGCTGGAATTTAATCGTATTGCCGTTACCGTTAAAGGTAATGGTGTTTACGGCAGAAGTACCGGCAATAGAATCCAGTATCAACTGTTCCGCATAAGGTCCGGAACCGGATACCACATTGAAGATAACAGGACCGCTGATACCACATTCCATGGCAGCCTTGGCAGCATTGAAGCTAACAAAGTTGGTAGCACTGCCTGGCGCTCCCTTGTTAATGGTATAGGTACCACCCGGGAAGGCCGGTGACACAGTAAGTAATGCCGGCGTTGAATAAGCCGTATTACCGCTACAAGTTACTGCCACGCGATAATACAAGGTAGCTGTTGCCTGCACCACTGTATCCGGATTCGTCATCGGTGTGCCCAATGAAGTATAAGGTCCACTGATGGTAGCAGCAGTTTGCCATTGGTAGGTTTGTCCTAATCCGATGGAATTATCTGCCAGCGTCAACGTTACCTTCCTGTTTACACATACGGTAGCAGGGTTTACTTTAGCGTTACCTGGTGTTGGCGGCGTTGTACATGGACCAGGCGTAAATTCAATAGCGCCAATATCCGGTGTAGTCGCATTTCTTGTGGTATTGTTCAGGTCTACCGTGATACCATATCCCGGTAAAGCCTTGTTATCCAATGAAGCATTGGTTGGCTGGTAATTACCACTACCCGTACTGGCAAACAAAGGATTCACTGCCAGGCCATTGGTATCCTGTTTAGAAGCGGTCTGCCAGTCCAGCAAAGTCACGGCATTACCACCGGCGTAACCAGTATAGCTGGTAGCTGCAGGAGTTACAAAATAGTCATTCCTGTTGGCGTGGATCACGCTTGTATTGGTACCGAAATAAACCGCATGTTTATTACCGGCACCGGTACGACTAACCGTGATCAGGTTAAATAAAAACTCCAGTCCTTCTGCTTTGGAAGTCTGATAAAAACCACGGGCAGCGTAGCTACCGGTAGCTGAACCACTTCCATCGACTGCAACGGTATTATGATAATACCACACGTTATCGGAACTGGAATTATAGATACCGTACACATCTCCTTTACCGGTAAAATTATAGATCAGGTTATTGGTAACTTTATTTTCCAGCTGCGACAAAGCGTCGGTACCGGAGAAGTAAATACCATAACTGCTGCTGGTACTTCCGCCTGCACCGCCAAAAGGATTACTGATGCGGTTACGGGTAACATTTGCGCGGGTACTCAGCCCGGTAAAATAGATACCGTAGAAGCTGGATACATAGCTTCGCTGGGGTCGGCTGATGATATTATTTTCGATCAGGGTATTAAAGGAACCCTGCAGATGAATACCATAGCTATAAAATTCCAGGATCTTGTTGTTGGTAATTTTATTATTACCATTAGCCATACTGGAGCTACCTGTCATCACAATACCATAGTAGCCACCGACAATGGTATTACCGGTGAAAGTATTGAAATCACATTTGGCATCTCCGGTAGTGGTAGCAGACGAAGCGGAGCTGCTGATCACAATACCGGCATGGTCAGTAGAAGAAGTAGTCGTATCCAGTACAAAGGTACTATTGCTGATAGTATTGTTGTCAGCATCATTTGTCAGGAATACGCCCCATCCATAGGTACCGGAGCCGGTAGCACGGCTTTTTATCACCAGGTTATTGAAAGTAAAATAATCTGCATCATCTAGTTTTATAATAGCTTTATTGGCAGATGTCGGCGCATAAGTCAGCGTATCTCCGTTACCGTTAAAGGTAATGGTATTGGTTGCCGAAGCGCCCGGCACCGGTTTCAGAATCAGTTGTTCCACATAGGGACCGCTGCCGGCCACTACATTGAATATTACGGGTCCGTTGATACCGCACTTCATGTAGTTATAGGCATCACCAAAGGAGGCGAAGTTGGTGCCGCCTGTAGGCTGTGCCTTATTGATACTGAAAGTACCGGAAACGGCCAGTGGCGAATTCACCACTACACTGTTGGAGAAGGCAAATGTATTGCCGTTCTTACAGGTCACCTTACAACGATAATAGGAAGTAGCCGTTTGTGTAGCTGTCAGCTTCGCACTCGTCTGATTGGGGATGTCTGTCCAGGTAGTATTATTGGTAGATATCTGCCATTGATATTCCAGACCGGAAGCCAGCGTGGAACCGGTGAGACTTACATTGAATGTCTGCCCCATACATACCGTAGTAGGGTTGGCAGTAGCGGTACCTGCTACCGGTGTACCGGTACAGGCAGAAGCTGCCGCCCAGCTAAAGATCAGATTGGGACGGCTGGTCATGGTCCCGTTGTTGGTGGTACTGGTAGTACCACAGGCATAGTTGAGGTTATCTGCACGATAGGTATGCGATCCGTTAAACGAAAGGTTTTGGGTGAAAGTAACTTCCGGATTATAGGTATAAGTGAGATTGTTATCGGAGTCCGGAGCTCCGTTACATACTTCCACAACGATGTTATCGGTGCCGTTCCAGAAAAACGGCGTCGAAAAGGTAAAGGTATTCAGGCCTATAACCGGCTGATAGTCTACCGGTCCAAGTACAGTATTACTCCCCGCCACCCAGCTGTTGTCACTGAGGGTAGCATCGGTAGTGGTACCGATTTTGAGCGTGTACTGTTCAATAATTCCTCCGCCATTCAGGCGTTTAACCAGGAATTTAATCGCCGTTATGGCGCCTGTGTTCATACCGGCAGCTCTTAGTTCAGACGCCCTGAAAAGGTATTGCGCCCGGCTGCCTTCAAAATAGTCCTGAAGTGGACAGGGATATCCCGTATTCGTATTACCGGTCGTATCTGTGCCGATTTTTATATCTGTTTGCGCGGCAAGCCGGCACACCAGCATCAGCAATACTCCCATAAGTAATGTCGTTCTACGTAGAAAACGAATCGTACAATTTCTCATATGAGGTTATTTGAATTGATTGATCTATAAAACAATGTTTATGTTGGTTATAATTTCCACGTAATCCATACCCGGGCATCGGCTGCACTTACCATATCATAGCTTTTCTCTCCTGTTTGCACGAGGTAAAAGCCTTCACTGTCTGCCATCTTTGCGCGGGTTTTATCTACCGGCCTTCTGTTGGGAGGTAACCTTCCGAACATGCCGGCATCGTTAAAAATGATTCTGCCATCAGGGGTAAACTCCGGCGGCGTATAGCCGGGACCGTATAATGCCACAGGACCATCTGTTGTTTTGATAATGAAACTGAGCCAGTCGATACCAGTACCAGGGCCTTCTATCTCCGGCCAGTAACAAAGGCCCAGAAAGTCCGGCAGACTGGAGATGTTAAAAGCATCGTCTACACCGTTTACATGAAACCCCTTGTAAGAAACCCAGTACCGGCCAATATCTGCCGCCGCTCTGTACCATCTCGCCGGGGCAGTGGGGTCTACTGCTACCGGCCGGGGTGTAGCCGTAATGGCCGCCTGTTCTCCGCTGATCTTAAAGGTCACTGCATCGTGTTCCCATTTCACGCCATCAAAACTGTTGATTACCGTAGCAGCACTATCTTCAAAGGCAGGAGAAAGTGCAATGCCCGACAACGTATAGTAGTAACCGGTAGTCACCTTTTTCATGTTGCCTTCTTTCATCCAGGTAAAGGTGAGCTGATGCAGCTGGCGGTTTACATGCAGGTCGTATTGCCGCCGGCCGGTATTAAGCCGGTGGAAATAGGTCAGGATATTCACGACACTATCCAGTGCCCGGTTAACCCCTTGTTTGTAATAGGCGGTTTCTTCCTGCTGGGTGGCTTTTATCAGCATAGCCCTGCTGCCATTAAAGCGGCCGGTCAGTAACAGGGTATCTCCCTTCATGCCGTTAATAGCAAATTCAAAATCCGATCCCAGGCCTTTTCCATTTTGTCCGCCACTCACATTGCCGTCCGGATCACACAGCACATGCAGGTAGGAATAGGTATCAAAGAGCAAACAGGGTTGCTGCAGTGCTTTCAGGCGCCAGCTGCTTTCCATAGTTTTATAACTGGCAGCAGCCGTGATATCAGCCAGCATCTCCACCCGGTTGTTATTGGAAAAACGGAAGAAGAAACTAAATACAGTGCCGGGCGTACCGGCAGGATACACCAGTGCCTTCCAACCATAAGCCGCACCTGTAAGTACCTGCTGATAATGTTGGAGTGTATCATTGATACGTGCATCCGGCGACATGCCGAAAAGCGGATCTGTTTCCTTTTTACAGGCACACAAACCAATAAGTATCAGTAATAGGCACAATAGTGTTTTTCTCATACCTGTATTTTTCTGCTTTGCAGCACATCCGGATTTAATAGAGTAACCGTACTATTTCGTTTCTGGTACGGGCCTGCAGGCGATAAAAATCCATTTGCCAGATTGTCTGGTAATAGCTGACTACCTGCGCTTCCTTTGCACGCAAACGACTTCTTGCTTCCGCCTGGGAAATACCATTTGCGCTGAATCCGGGCGGAATACTGTTTACAATGCGATCAAAACCATCCCGGCCTTCTACCAGCATAGTGGCAATCATCTCTGCAAAATCTTCATCATAGGAAGCCATGGCATAAGCTGTTACAAATCCATCGCGATTGGCTTTGGCATTGGAAATATTATTCCAGTTGGCGGTATATAATCCTTTACTGATCTGACGGAAAGTGACCGGATACATGATTTGCTGGTGCAGGATATGCGCAAACTCATGTTCGATGACACGGAATACCTGTTTCACCCGGGCGGCATCTTCCGGTTGGTATCCTTCCATATCTTTGGTGCGGAAATCATTCACCAGGTATAGCACTACTTTGCGTCCGCCTTCTGCAGTACCCAGGGTAATGGTACCGTTCTCATTCCAGCTCGCGCTGCCGGAAAGGATAAAAAACTTAGGGCAGTAACGCTTAAAAAACAGCTCTCCGGCCGCAGCGATATAGGTATCCATCCATACTTTTTTCACAGCCTTCATCACGGGTATTACCTGCGATTCCTTAGGCGGTACCAACGTTTTGTCCAGTTCAAATTCAAACTGGTCCCATTTATATTTTACGGCAATGTTGTACGGTACGGTGAGCGAGTCATACAACCATTTATCCAGCGGACCTTTTACCCAGGTATCGCCGCCCAATCCGGGAATATCTTCCACATCCCCCAGGTTGTCCTGTTTACTGCAAGCTACCAGTAAGCATAAGGTGATAACGCGTAAAAAATATTTCATCTTGGCATTTTTATTTTAGTTGAGACGATGCATTGTTATTATCTTGGATTAAGTGCTATTCCTGCCGTTGTAGCCGATTGTGGTATCTGAAACACCCGGTGGTAATCATCTGCATTGAGCGTTAGTACCTGCCCTTCTTTGGTCTGATGTTCCACGGGAAGTTTATACCGCAACAGATCAAACCACCGCATCCCCTCCTGCACATATTCTGCACGTTTGAAATCAAGGATGGTTCGGATCAGTGCCGACCGGGTATCACTGATGCCATAAAATGCTTTGATACGACCCAGCGTAATGGTGTGCTGTGAAGGATCATAGTTGCGGATCCGTTTAGCGGCAAACAGGTTCAGATCTTCCAGCACTTCACTTACATTCCGTTGCCACGCATTGGCTTCCGCTCGGTTAAACAGCACTTCTTCTGTAGTGAACAAGGGTAACATCACATAGGGCTGGCCGATGGTGCCGTTGCCGGAAGATTTCACGAAATACTCTGTCAGCTTAGGTACCAGATAGTCCTGTGAACCGGTGTAATAAAGCGGATAGCACCAGGCGCCACCGGTTACGTTGTACATAAATATCTGTGCATGGGTGATGTAGTCCATATCATACCGGTAGCGGCCCACATAGCGGCCAAACCGGGAGCTGGTTTCTACCAGTAACAGGTTGGCATTTTCCTTTGCGCTGGCATACAGCTCAAACACCCGTGCCGGCGACAGGCTGGCATATACGGTATTCCATTGCCGCATGTTACTGGCTACATCATTGTTGGAAAAAGTATGGCTGGCATAGGTCAGTACTTTGCTGTAATCTTTCTTAAAGAGGTAAAACCGGGTAGCAAAAGCATAGGCAGCACTTCTGTTGAAATGATATCGCGGTACGCTATAGGCATCATTGCTGATCATTGGTAAACCTTCCAGCAAATCTTTCTCTATCATGTCATATACATAGGCCACTGTTTTCCGCTCATATTGTTTCATCACTACGGTTTCCGGGACGGTCACATAAGGGATACCCGGATTGGTAGCAGCGGTGGCCGGATCATAGATCTGCGCAAATATGTTTACCAGCATAAAGTGGGCATAGGCTCTTGCCAGCAGCGCTTCTCCTTTCTGCGCCCGGTAGTTTTTCGGATCGGGCGCCTGGTTACAGGCCTGCAGCGCCAGGTTGGCGGTAGCGATGGCCGTATAGCAGGCTTCCCAGTATGCTTCAGGAGAATCCTGGGTAATGGCTGTGATATCTTTAAACAGGAACGCTTCTTCATTAGGCCGGTCTATCACACCTGCTCCTTTATCTGTTACATTGTCCGTCATGGATTCGCACATCACCACATAGCTGGACTGCGGATAGGCAGTACCCAACAGTTTCCCTACTTTGGCAGGACTGCTGAGATCCGTCCAGCTACTGTCTGGCGGCTGTTCCAGGTACTTCCTGCAACCACCTGTCAATAACACGAAAATTCCTGCAGATAAAATCAACAGTATTTTAAATATTCGTATAGTGGTTTGCGTTATATATGACAGTATCATATCTGATTATTTAAATACCTGCTTTAATTGAAATGGTAAATTGTTTCTGTATGGGCTGTGCCACGCCGCCGGCGTTAAAAAATTCCGGATCCTGGCCCTGCAGTTTCGGATCCGCACAAATCAGCCAGGGATTGATAGCGGTACCACTCACTGCCACACTACTGAAACCCGCCCTTTGTACCAGCGCCACAGGCAGCTGATAGGTAAGTGAGACGGTTTTAAGACGGATAAAATCTCCCTTTGCCACCCGCTCTGTTGAATAGTTGTAATTGTTATAGGGAAAAGCACCTTTGATCAGCAGTTTCTCGTAGGCATCGAGCATAGAAGGCACATGGGTCTGGTGCTGATCGCCCGGCATCACCCAACGGTCATAAAACTCTTTAGGCATCGCATCCAGGTCTGAATAAGACGTTTTAAAAGCCGGATATAACCGGATTTTATTTCCCCACTGATAGGTAAAAAATACATTCAGGGATAAAGATTTATACCGGAATGTGTTGGAGAAACCACCGGTTACGGGTGGATCTACCGGTCCCGCATATACGAGATGTGCCGTATTCAGATCCTGCAGGTATACATCCGGACTGTTCTGACCATGTTCATTAATGAAAGAAGGCACCCCGGTTTTAGGGTTCAGGCCTGTGTATTGCAAAGAAAACAGGCCGCGTACGGGATATCCTTCCTTGCTGCCTCCTTCTGCCACTACCAGATCGAAAATGCCCGGTATATTCCGCGCATAGGTGATCTTATTGACACTGTAGCCAAAGGTCAGGTTGGTTCTCCAGCCCCAGTCTTTTTTACGGACAATATCTCCGCTCATCATGATCTCTACACCTTTTGAACTGAGGTCGGCATAATTGGCTGCCTTATACATTTCACCTCCGATACCGGAAGTTTTAATAATGCTGATTAAGTCGAAGCTTTTACGGGAATAGGCATCAATGCTGAAGTTGAGCCGGCCGTTATAAAAGCCGCCATCCAATCCGATATTGGTGGTATATAATTTCTCCCAGGTGAGTTCATCATTTTGCAGGTGTGCGAGGCTGATGACAGACTCCACTTCACTCAGGTGTGGTCTTTTGGTATTGATGGCCTGGTATACGATGTTGGAATTGGTAGCTGGTCCCATACTCGCCGTTAATCCGTAGCTGGCACGCAGGGTGAGATAATCCAGGTTATTCATCCGTTGTGCAAAATTTTCCTGGCCGAGGTTCCAGGAACCTGCCAGAGTCCAGGTAGGCAGCCAGCGCGCTTTACGGGATTGTCCCAGGCGGTTGGAACCATCGTAACGGGCGGTAGCTGTGAGGTTGTATTTATTGTTGTAGGCATAGGTACCGGTCACATAAAAGGCTGCAAAGCGGTCATAGTCGCGTGCCATCCCGTAATACGGGAAATTACTTTCAATCATTTGTTTGAGGATACGATAGTCTACCAGGGCATTGCCGCCGTTTTCATACTGGTAGCCGTAGCCTGTGCTCGAAGCATTCTGACGGTCGGCATATTTTACCTGTTGACCAATCAGGACGTTCACATGATGTTTGGTACCGAAGGTGTCGGTATAGTTGAGGTTATTGCGGAAGTCGTAATTAAGCAGCTGATCTTCCGTGCGGTTATAGAAACCACCGGAAGGCAATACAATCACGGGTAAAGCGTCCGGATCATCCGGATCGCGGTACAGAAATTTATTGTTCTGGGCAATGGTAGCATTGCCTGCTGCCCGATAGGCATTGGCCATATTGGCGTTTTCGGTGATCTGGTGTTCGCGCGACGATTTTACATAGCGGATGGCGCCCATAAATTCATAGCGCAGATGCCGGGAAAGCCGGAAGGCCAGATCACCCTGCAGGCGAACATCCATCATATTCAGGTCCAGGTAGTTATTCCGCAGTTCATTCAGGATGTTAAACGGTGCATAGTTTCTGCGGAAATATTCCAGGTTGCCTGCTTCATCATAAGCAGTCAGTGTACGGCTGGTATTAAGTGCATAGCTGAACGGATTGATGTCGAAATCGCGGTCATAACGCCCTTCTACCGGGTTGCTGCTACGGGTGAGGGCCCCGGGGGCTTTTTGGCGGCGTACAGAAGCCAATGCAGAGAAGCCCGCGGTTAAGCGGTTACCAAAGCTATAGTTGTTGCGATAGTTCAGGGTATAACGGGTCACCCTGTCGGCCAGTGTCCAGCCGTTATCACTAAAGAAGCCGGCCGAGAAAT
This sequence comes from Chitinophaga nivalis, assembly GCF_025989125.1. Classification (NCBI taxonomy): domain Bacteria; kingdom Pseudomonadati; phylum Bacteroidota; class Chitinophagia; order Chitinophagales; family Chitinophagaceae; genus Chitinophaga; species Chitinophaga nivalis. Next base: position 8,035,626 of record NZ_JAPDNR010000001.1, read on the forward strand.
AAGACTGGGCACGGTCGGTACCGGAAGCGATGCTGAGGGAATGTTCCTGTACAAAGTTATTGCGGAAGAGGAGGTTGAACCAGTCGGTGTTGGCTTTGGCATAACGCAGTAAAAATGCCCGTTTCCGTTCCGGATCATTCTCCACCGGAAAGTTGCCATTACCATCTGCATCCAGCTGCTCATACAACTTCCCGAAAACACCGATATCTCCCTGAGACAGGATATCGGAAGTAAGAATACCTTTTCTTTCCAGTTCGGCCAGCACCGACATTTGCTGGCCGGAATTCATAATATTAAAGTTGGCATAGGCAGGTTTCAGCTGGGTACTGAAATTACCGTTATAGGTGATGACAGGTTTTCCTGGCCGGCCTTTGCGGGTAGTGATCACCACTACGCCGTTCATGGCGCGGGCGCCATACAGCGCAGTAGCGGCGGCATCTTTCAATATATCGAAGCTCTCAATATCGTTGGCATTAAGGCCGGCAATGGCCGATCCCAGCAAGGTAGCCGGGTCGCCGCTGGATAACTGGTCATTGGAAATATTTACGACATCTTCCAGTATAACGCCATCGACTACCCATAATGGTTTATTATCGCCATTGATAGAAGTAGCGCCACGGATACGTACTTTAGGGGCAGAGCCGAAAGTACCGGATACGTTTTGTATCGCTACACCGGCAATCCTGCCTTCCAGCATGCGGCTTACATCGGTTACACCGTTTATTTTTGCGTCTTCACTTTTCAGGCGGGTGGCTGCACCCGTAAATTTTCCCCGTTCAATTTGTTGAAAACCTGTTACCACTACTTCCTGCAGCCGGGTAGGCTTTTCTCTCAGCAGTACTGTCAGCGGACCGCTTCTGAATTCTCCCATTTTTATTTCTTCCACCCGGTATCCGCTATAGTTAAATAACAGGGTAGCGTCATTGGGTACCCGTTTCATTTCAAACTCACCTTTATCATCCGTGCTGGTACCACGGGAAGAGCCTTTCACAATAATGATGACGCCGGGAACGGGTTCTCCTTTTTCATTAATGACTACACCACGGGCATCGGTAATCCGCAGTACTATCTGTCTCAGTATATTCGTTTCCGTTAGAGAAACCGTTTTAGCACTATTATCATGTTTAATCACGATACGGCCGTATAACACACTAAAGGAAAGAGAATAAGGCGTCAGCAGTTTATGCAGGAGATCTCCTACTTTTTCGTTGCGTGCATTGATGCTTACTTTATTGCCATCGAGTACATCGCTGCCTACATATACAAAAGAGACTTCTGCCAGGTTACTGATTTTTTCCAGGGCATCTTTGAGGATCACATTTTTTAGCTGGATAGTAATTTTTTTGTCAAGCGCATCCTGCATACCGGCACCACGAGCCCGCACCTGCAGCACCGATACCAGGATAATAAAAAGATATATAAAAGGATGGGCCTTTTTAAACATACAATGATTTTATGTGGGTTTCATTCCGGGCAATAGCATCCCATTCCGGCTTTCCGACGAAACCGGGCAACAAAGCGCCTGCTGCCATGCAGTGGATTTTTAATCAGTATAAAATGTCTATACCGGGGTGACTATCCGGAAAAAATTGATTGATAATGTTCCATGTTGTGATTTAGTTCGGTTGATATTTACTAACTACAATAATTGAAATGGCACGTATTGGCAATAGGCAGCCACGTATTAAATACACGCGTATTTAATCAAGAAAAAGTAACCAGGCATGAAAAGTATTTCAGGCTAAAGGCCACCAGGATAGTATACCAGCAATCAGTTATTTTTTTAAACGATCAAGACTCAACTGGGTTGCTTGGAGTTTTCTTATTTTGAAAAATTGGTTAACGGGTTTTTTAATTGGTTAATCATCTACAACTTCCACCTACTATCGTATATCCGTTGTTGTTATTATTCTTTTCGATTCTGGCATTAAGGGTCAGCGCAATTAAATTGAGCGCTTTTTCTAAATCATCATTTGTACTAAAGTCGCCATAGAAGTTGCACTGGGCTATTTTTCCGTTGGTTTGTACGGGTACATTGTAAAATCGCCGGAGGTCTTCCACTACTGCTGCGAGGGGTAATCCTTTGTAAACAAATTTACCATTCCTTTTCTGAGAAAAAAAACGGGCATCGTCTGTGGCATCGTGTAATTCCAGTTTACCGGCTGCCCGGTTATACACGGCACTCTTGTTGGCTGTTAGTACCAGTTGTGCATGTTGGTTGTTGCCATTACGGGTATTCACCTGTACCATACCGGATACCACTACTACTTTGGCTTCTTTTCCACCTTGTACTTCCATGTTAAAAGAAGTTCCCAGTACAGTGGTATTGATCAGGTCAGAAGTAATGATAAAAGGGTGGCCTGCGTTGTGGTTAACTTCAAAATAAGCTTCTCCTTTTAATTGTACTTCGCGTTTTTTTTGGCCAAAGTTCGCCGGATAGGTAATAGTGGCGCCTTTTTCCAGGTGTACAACGGAACCATCGGGCAATGTTACTATTCTACGGGCCGATTGAGATGATAATACGAGCGCCTTTTCCTGCCTGTGTGACAATGTATACCAGGCAGTTCCTGCCAGCAATAACAGGATGGCGGCTGCGGCAACGCTTTTTCCGTAAAGAGCGATAACATTCCGGGAAGATTTTCCGGGGAAGCTGATACGTGCATGGATGCTTTTCAGCAACCGTTCAGATACTGGTTTATCCAGTACTGCAGTAACGTTTTCTCCTGTCTGTTGAAACTCTTCTGCCGCTATCGATTCCAGTTCCGACAGATCGTTACTATCCAAATACTGCAACATCCACCGTTGTTCTGTAGCAGACCATTTATCAGCGTGTAACAGTTCTTTGAGATATTCCTTTCTGTTGTGCACTATCGTGACGGTTTAATGTAAATACACCGGGGTCCCAAAAACGGGGGGGTCTTTTTTAATCTTTTTTTAATAATGTTTACATTTTTTTAATGATAATATACTTAATGGTTAGTATTAATGAGATGGTCCTTGATAGTTCAGAAACAGTAACAATAGAAAAATGTATTTGTGGTCACCATGCCGTTGCATATAATCATTCAGCTTAATCATAGCTTCAGACAAATGTTCCTTTACGGTATTCCGGGAAATATTCAGTTCGTGGGCTACTTCATCATAGGTTTTACCTTCCAGTTTACAGCGGGTAACAATGGTTCTCTTCTTGGGAGATAACATCGCAATAGCTTGTTCCAATAAACTAAACTGTTCTTCGTCTATATTCTTCCGGTCCAATGCCCGTTCGTCTTCGGTATCCAGTACCAGTAGTTTTTTATGCAGATCCTGTTCCCGTAATTTTTTCCGGACATAGTTCACTGATAAATTAAAACTAATCACAAACAACCACCCTGCTACAGACTGGTCTGACTGGATGTCCTGCCGCTTCTCCCACAGGCGTGTAAATACTTCCTGTAAAATATCTTCTGTGGCGCCGGCATCTTTAACGAATTTGAAAATATTCCGGTATACAGCCTGGTGATATTTCCAGTATAAATTATCAAATGCGCTTACTTCATCTTTCTGTAATCGCAATACCAGTTCAGCATCTATTATATTCATATCACTTCTTTTATATAAATCATACCAAGTGGAATACAATTTATATGGCTAGAAAAAGCCGGGTTTCCCAACGACAATGGCCACCAGTTCTCAGGTATAAATTAGTAACAAATATTATTATTTAATAATTAAATTCGTATTAATTATAATTATAAATTATTATATACATAGTAAGAACAGTTAACATAAACCGGGGCCCATTTTCAACCTGACTGCAATAGCCATTCAGCGCATTTTTTCCCATATTCCTATCCTGATCAGATAGTTGCAGTATATATACCGGAAAATAATACTTCTTTTTATATGCGGATAATAAACCATAAAAGTACGGATCAACCGATTTACAATTATCATTTTTTATCAAGACAAGAATAACTATATTTACAGCATATCAACCAAATCAGCTCAAGGGGGGCATCTTGCTATAATTTGAATAACGTGCAATCAAATAGTGAACAAGCTTTGCTATGCCGTGTCGCGCAGGGCGATGAATCAGCATTTGCGCAATTATTCCATACCTACCGCAACAGGCTTGGTTACTTTGTACTGCGGCTTACCGGCTCTCTCCCACTCGCAGAAGAAATCGTACAGGAAATATTTATACGCATATGGGAGAAAAGAGAAAAATTGTCAGCCGTACAACAATTCCATCCTTACCTGTATGTAGTAGCGAAGAACTATACCCTTTCCTATCTGAAAAAACTCGGCCGCGAACTGGCACAGCATCAGGCCTGGAAAATGAATGTAGCCACGACCAGTGCACATACCGATGAACATCCCGGCCACCACTACCGGCAGATTATTGAACAGGCCATTGCTGAACTGCCGGCCCAGCAACAGAAAGTATACCTGCTCAGTCGCGACGAAGGATTACGGCAGGCCGAAATTGCCGCGCGGATGTCTATTTCCCTGGAAACCGTAAAAAAACATATGGTGCTGGCATTACGATCTATCCGGAACTATGCCCTCGCTCATCCGGAACTACCGGCCCTGTTGCTATTCTCCTGTACTTCCCGGCCACTCTGAAATTTTTTTTCACCGCATTACCTCTTTTCTTCTCTTCCTGCTGTCATATAGATAGCATCATAATTTTCCAGATGAACAACAACCGGTTACGATACCTATTAAACCGCTATGCTAATGGCACTGCCACACCGGAAGAACTGGAAGCGCTCAGCGCTTTTCTGCAGGCCGCGGAAAATGATCCGCAGCTGGAGCTGATGATAGAAGAAGCCTGGATACAATCTGCCGATGCAGATGGCACCTTGTTTTCAACACTGCCGGCTCCTATACCGGCACGTCAGCACAACACCATCCTTCGGCCGGTAAAACGCTGGTACCGCCCACTATGGGCTGCTGCTGTGCTATTATTGCTGATTGCCGGGGGCACCTGGTTATTATTGAACGGACATAAAAAAAATAAAATACCGCCACTGACCGCTGGCAACAACCCGGCAGCCAGGATGGCTCCCGGTAGTAACAAAGCGACCTTAACACTCGCCAGTGGCGCCACCATTACACTCGATAGCCATATTAATAAATCACCAGACAGTTTACCTTTTTATACAACAGCAGGACAACTGATCTATCATAAAAACACAGGTAATACCGGCCAGGCCATTAGCTATAATCTGTTACGCACACCGAAAGGCGGGCAATACCAACTGCTGTTGCCTGATGGGTCCAAAGTATGGCTGAATGCCGCTTCTTCCCTGAAGTTCCCAACGGCCTTCACCACCACAACCAGGCAGGTGGAATTAAGCGGAGAAGCCTATTTTGAAATAAGCAACAATGCCAGACAACCATTTGAAGTAATTGCCAACAACACCAATATAACGGTATTGGGTACACGATTTAATATCATGGCCTACCAAAACGAAACCGCTGTAAAAACCACCTTATTACAAGGGGCCGTAAAAGTAAGCCGGCAACAGGAATCCCGCCTCCTGAAACCAGGCGAACAATCCCTGTTTCCCGCAGATGGTGACCTGCAGGTAATAGAAAACGCAGACGTGGAACTGGCCGTTGCCTGGAAAAACGGATTCACCTCTTTCAGAAGTGCCGACATCCGGACCATTATGCGGCAAGTGGAACGATGGTATGATGTAGAAGTAGTATACAATGGTCATATCCCGGAACGCACCTTCACCGGTGACATCCCCAGAGATGCGCAGCTGACTGAATTATTAAAGTTGCTGGAGGTAAGTAAGATTCATTTTAGCATGGAAGGTAATCAGCTCGTCGTAATGCCGTAACCGGCTGTAATCAGTATCAACCAAAAACCAATACCATGAGCAAAGGTCCTTAAAACGGCCGCCACACTGATCTGAAAAAAAACCAGGAGTGATCTCACCCACCCCTGGCACAGGTTCAGCTCAGTGATCAGCAGGAATCCCGATTTCACTAAACTCAAACAATGCAAATGTATGCAATCTAATTGTCATGCAAAGCCCTCCTATGTCCCGGGGCTTTTGTCCACCAGCATCTATCACAGGACAGGTATTCATCTCTCCTTTAAAAAACAACTGGTTATGCAGCTCAAACTGATCGTCCTGTTATTAACAGTGACCTGCCTGCAGCTCAGTGCAAAAACATACGCACAGCCTATTACCTTATCTCAAAAAAATGCGCCCCTGCAAAGGGTCCTGGAAGCAATCAAAAAACAATCCGGGTATAAATGCTGGTATGAAGATGCCATCCTCAAAAAAAGTAAACCGGTAGATATCGATGTACGTAACATGGAGCTGGAAAAAGTGCTGCAACTCGTATTTCAGCACCAGCCACTCAGCTATGAAATCATTGGAAAGGTTATTGCCATCCGGGAAAAAGAAGCTGCCGCTCCGGCAGTCTCACTAACGCAACCGGCTACACGTAGAATAACAGGCGTTGTACAGGATAGCTCCGGCAACCCTATTCCAGGTGTTTCCTACGTGATCAAAGGCACCCGCACCGGCGGCGCCACCGATCCGCAGGGCCGGTTCAGCATCGAAGTACCCGATGGACCAGTGATACTGGTATTCAGCTCTATCGGATTTGAACCAAGATCTGTCAGCGTTGGCAACAACACAGTACTGCGCGTGACCCTCCTACCCGCGTCCAGCGGCCTCAATGAAATGGTGGTAACGGCACTCGGTATCAAACGCCCCAAAGGAACGCTCGGCTATGCGATCAGCACCGTGAAAGGAGAAGAACTGACCAAAGCCGGCAGCACCATGAACCCTTTCCTTGCCCTCTATGGAAAAGCCGCCGGTGTAGGCGTTAACGTTGGCGCCGCCGGTCCGCAGGGAGGCATCAAAATCAACATCCGCGGTGCGGCCAGTATGAACCCCGATCAAAACACCCGCCCCCTCTTTGTAGTGGATGGTGTCATCCTCAGCGACCGGAAAACAGCTATCGGCGGCAGCGTAGGACAAGGCTTTGACTATGGCGCCGGCATCAACGATATCAACCCGGAAGATATTGAGTCTATCGATATCCTGAAAGGCGCCAAAGCCACCGTATTATATGGCAGTGATGCGGCCAACGGCGTGATGCTCATCACCACCAAAAACGGCCGCAACGCCCAGGGACTGGGTATGACCGGCAGCTTCCAGTATGCCATAGAACAGCCGGTTTCCTACCTGAAACTGCAAAATAAATATGGCCTGGGGGACAACCTCTACGACACGGTTTACGCCACCATAAACGGCCGTAAAACACGCATGCTGCCCAACAAACGTTTCAGCTTCGGTCCCGCCTTTGACGATGCCGATGTGATGTTCTACGACAGCACAATGGTTAAAAACAGCGCGCATACCGGCAACTTCATGTCGCTCTTTCAAACCGGACATTCCACTACCGGCAACGTGGCCATCTCCGGCAGCAATGAAAAAGGTAGCCTGCGTGCCTCCTATACCAATTACAACTACCACGACATCGCCGGTGACAACGCATGGCAGAAAAGAAATACCTTCAGTTTCAGCGGGAATATCAAAGCTTCCAAACTCGCGACGTTTGAAGTCATCTCCAACATCTACAACGTCACCACCCAGAATCGCCGCGATGCCAACGGGCAATCCGTTGCCTGGGGATTTCCGGTAGATTATGACTTCAGCAAAATATATCCTTTCTACACCGACGCCACCGGCTACAAACGGGATCTTTCCAATGCCGGCGTACCTACTGCTTTCAGCAACCTCGGCGAGTTCCAATGGAACCAACGCAACAATCGCTACAAGGACGACAAACTGCATATGATCACCTCCGCCAAGGTAACACTGAACTTCACACCGAATATATTCCTGGTAGGACAAGCAGGCCTGGACTACGACAACACCAACTATACCACAGAAAAAAGTGTGACCAGAATATTACCCAGTGTAGATGGCGGCAGCTTTGGCGTTGCCAAGGAAAATGCGACTACCCAAACCTATCAGGCCTTACTGAATTATAATAAATCCTTCCTCCACGACGACCTCCATCTCTTCGCCTTCGCCGGCGGTGTATACCGGCTGCGCACCGTGGACTACCTGGGCACCAACACCATCGGCGGATTAAACTTTGCCAACTGGTATTCTTTCGCCAACGAATCCGGTACTCCCAACACCAGTAACGCTTACCTGTTGCGTAACTATACCCGCGGCAACGACGTACTGTACAGCATGCTCGCCTCCGCCGCCCTGTCGTGGAAAAATGAAATCACCCTGGAACTGCAGGGCCGCCAGGACTGGAACTCTACGTTGCCGCCGGAAAACAATAAATACTTTTATCCCGGCGCCGCATTGACCTGGAACTATACGGAACGTTTCCGCATTCCGGCTGTCAATACCGGCCAGTTAAGGTTATCCTGGGCCGATGTAGGTAATGGTACCAACCGTTATTTTGCCAATAACCAATATGGTTTCAACCGCCTGGCCAATACCACCGCCCTGAGTATTGCACCACCTGCCGCCCTGCTGCCAGGCGCGTTAAAACCGGAACGCAAACGGGAATTTGAAATTGGTATCAACAACACCTTCCTGCCGCAAAACAGAATTACCCTCGACTTCTCCTTTTATACCAATCACCGGTATAATCAGATCTTCAGTCTGCCTATTTCTCCGGCCTCCAGCTCCACAGGTTTAAAAATCAATGTCGGCGATGTAAAAGCATGGGGCTTTGAACTGGCCGTAACAGGTACGCCGCTGCTGGGTAAAAACTATCGCTGGAACCTTACCCTGAATGCTGCCAGCCAGGGTTCTATGGTTACCCGTTTATACCCCGGTGTTACCAATAATCCGGTCAGTAACCTGATCAACGGTTCTGCAGCCTCCATTCATGCAGACGAAGGCCGGCCATACGGGGAAATATTGTTGTATGATTATCTCCGCGATGATGCCGGCAACAAAGTGGTAGACAACAACGGGCTGTATGCATTAAATAACCAGAAAACCATTTCCGGCGGCAACGTGATGCCGAAAATATACGGTGGGTTCATTTCCGATTTTCAGTACGGGGATTTCAATTTCCGTATCGGGCTGGATTATAAATATGGCGGTACGATCTTCTCTTATACCAACAACCGCCTCACCGGTACCGGGCAGCTGGAAAGCACCCTGGACTACCGCGATGAAGCCAGCGGTGGCCTCGCCTACTACATCGATGGCGATGGTAAAAAAATTCCGTGGCAACATAACTTAGCAGCGCCTGCCAACGCTTCCAATGGCCGGGTATACCATGATGGTATGATTCTCCCCGGTGTAAAAATGGGTCCTGATGGTAAGTATGTGCCCAATGACCGGCTGACCAGCGCTACTTCCTATTACCAAAGCTACGCCAACGACCTGGCCACGTCCTTTCCGCCAGACCGGTTGTTTAAAAACAACTATATCAAAGTAAGAGAGATCGCCCTCTCCTACAACCTGCCGGCAGCGTGGGTAAGAAAAATGAAATTACAACGGCTCACGCTCACCGCAGCCGCCCGTAATCTCTTCTATATCTATAAATCGATTCCCAACATAGATCCGGAAGGCGCACTGGGCGCAGATGTGTATGTAGAAAACACCATCTACCCTTCCCAACGTACTTATTCATTTGGATTAAACGTAGCCTTCTAACGTAAAAAATGACATCATGAAAAAAGCTTGCATATATATTGCCCTCCTGATTACAGCCGGTTTCAGTGCCTGTAAAAAAGATACAGAAGACCGATTCTATGATCCGGACCGGCTCACCGGTAATGTTACCGATGTAGTGCCTGGCATGTTTACCCAGCTGGTCACCAACAATAAAATTTTCGTGCAGGATTATGGAGAATGGTACTACCTCCTCAATGGCGGTACCGGTATCACCGGCTACGAACAGATTGCCCAACGTTATGTATCCTATCGCTACGACTGGTTCGGCAATTACAACGACCTGGTAAGCGGCAATGGCTTTGATGATTTCCCCATCTCCGGCCAGGCCTTTTTTGAAAACAGTTATACCAAACTAAAAAACTACGAAACTATCCGGGACTCTGTATACCTGCGTAGCGGACAACTCCGGCAGGATGGAGAACTATACCTGAAACTGGTCACCTTGGTAAAGCTGTATCAAAGCGCCAAACTGGTGGATCTCTTCAACTCCATTCCTTACTTCGATGCCTTCCAGGGCGCCCGAAACGGCAGCCAGTACCTGTTTCCGAAATATGACGACCCGAAGGAAATCTATACCTCCATTATCAAGGACATGGGTAATATCGTAGATTCCTTACCGTTAGTATACGCGAAGATCTCTCCTGCAGCCAAAACGGTATTTGAACAACAGGACGTGGTATTCAAAGGTGATATCAGCCGGTGGACAGCTTTTGCCAATTTCACCCGGCTGAAACTTCTGGTCAGAATCGCCGGCGTGGATGAAGCCTTCGCCCGGCCGCTGATACAGGCAACACTGGGCAAACCGCTTCCCACCCAGGATCTTACCTGGACGCTCTGGTATGCGGTAGATGTAAAGAGTGGCGGCACGTGGCAACGGGGCCTGTATGAAAATACCTACGCCGCTTTCATCCCCGATATTATCATGAAAAGATTAAACTACGGAGACTCCGCCTATAAACAGGGAGAAGATGATCCCCGACTGCCTGTATTGGCCATGCCCACCAAATACAAAGACTACCGTGGTGTTTCTGCCAATATAGAAGCACAAACCAAACTATACGACAAAGGAGAACGGTATTATGCTTTTGCAGATAATATCAACTCCTCCCTGACCACCAATGCCAAGTCCATGTATAGTCATGTAACCTTTCACAACAACGTGAATATGCCGGTGTACATGGCTTCTCTCGGAGAACTGGACCTCTTGCTGGCAGAAATTGCGCTGAAAGGACTGGCCAATACCGGTAAATCAGCCGAAGAACACCTCAAAGATGAAGTACGCCACTCGGTTAATTTCTGGTATACCATCAATCAGCTCAGCCAATACAAAAGAGGTACGCTGGACTCCTTACTATATCCCACCAAGCCCACAGATGCCATCATCAATGCATGGGCAGACCGTATCAAGGATAAGTTCGCTGCAGCACCTGCTGTAGATGATAAAATGGAAATACTGATGCAGCAGAAGTTTATTCACCTGAACATCCTGCATCCGTATGAATTATGGGCAGAGCTGAGAAGAACACGGCATCCTAAACTTGAACCATTTACCTGGCGTACATCGGTATGGAAACCAATGCCAGAGCGGGTACACTACCCTACCATAGAGTTGACCAACAATCCGGATAACTTTTCCAAAGTGGCGGCACAGAATAATACGACTACCCCCATATTCTGGGTACCTGTCAATGTACGGAGTAAAAATCCGTACTGGGATAATTATAATTACGAATAGCGGAGCACTTGTATACGATTCAAAACAGCAGCCAACCCTTCGGGGTTGGCTTTTTTATGCGATGTAGTAATTCTACTACATAAAAGTCAAAGTTGTTGTACACGCCGGATGAAGGATTATTAGTTAACTTTAATAGACATAGCGCTATCTTATCTAGTATCATTTTTTTTGTCATGATGCATTCGATTCCCCGACCATTCAACAATAACCAACATTTGATGACCGGTAATTTTACCGCGACATAGTCTGGCGCATCCTGCTGCTATCTTTGTTACAACAAACAGCATTTCGCAGTCCGTAACCGGGCTGTATTTCCTTCACCCATAACCAAACCATCGATGCCCGAAAACAAGCTGACACTAAAAACCATACAGGACCTTGCCCCTGGTCCGGCAGAACAGGCCGAAAAGTTTTTTATTCCCTCCTATCAGCGGGGCTACCGCTGGACGGCTCAACAGGTAACAGATCTGCTGGATGACCTGCTGGAATTTGATAACAGGGAAGAGAAAAAACAAACGGACATTTATTGTCTGCAACCCGTAGTGGTAAAGAAAAAGGAAGATAAATGGGAAGTCATAGACGGACAACAACGTTTAACAACTATCTACATCATCATCTCCTACATTACCAATAGTATCTTCAATAAAAAAGCGGCCTCCCGCTTTACGCTGACTTTTGAAACACGCCCCAACAGCGAACAGTTTCTCATCGAAATAGATGAAAGCAAAAAAGAAAAAAATATAGACTACTATCATATATGTGAGGCACACCGCGCCGTACGTACGTGGTTTGAAAAAAAAGGAGATGAAGGGTTGATGGCCTCCACACTCTATCCGGTTTTGTTGAAAAAGGTAAATATTATCTGGTATCAGATCAATGACGACACAGATCCCATTGATATTTTTACCCGCATCAACATGGGGAAAATTGCCCTGACCAATGCAGAACTGATACGCGCCCTCTTTCTGCAAAGCAGCAACTTTCCCGATCATCCGGAAGAAATCCGCCTGAAACAACTGGAAATAGCCGGAGAATGGGATAGAATAGAATATGCGCTGCAGGACGATGCATTCTGGTATTTCTTATGTAACGGTGAAAAAAAATATGCCACCCGTATTGAATTCATTTTTGATCTGATGGCAGAAAAACCACTTAAGCCAGATGATTTTTACACCTTCAGAAAATTTCAGCAAGATCTTCAACAAGACAAGATTGATGCGGTATGGCTACGCATCAAAAAATATTACATGACCCTGGAGGAATGGTACCAGAACAGGACCTTATATCATCAGATAGGTTATCTGGTAGCTACCGGTACTTCCATCGCCACTATTAAAGCTGCTGCTGCTAAACTTACTTCCCGGGCCGACTTTACAGCTTATCTGGAAAACAGTATTGCACAAACTATTCAAGCTCCGATCACCAAACTGACGTATGGAGAACATAACAATACCATCCGGAAAGTACTATTGTTATTTAATATTGAAACCCTGCTGGCCAATACCGCCTCACACGTTTATTTTCCTTTTCACAGGTTTAAGACAGAAGAATGGGATATAGAACATATACATGCCGTACAGTCTGAAATGCCCGAGAGCCGCGAACATCAGTGCAACTGGCTACAGGATGTACTGGATCACCTACAAATGGAGGATCCCTCGCTGCAAACTGCCATCACTGATTTTCTAAATACCCCTCCCAAACAACTGCCACCGGATGCGTTTGCACAACTATATAACCGTGTTGTGGACAAATACACAGAAGAGGGAGATGATGTGGATGTGAATGATATTTCCAATCTCGCCTTACTGAATACTCCCATCAACAGGGGGTATAAAAATGCCGTATTTCCGGTAAAGCGGAAAACAATTATTACGAAAGACAAGGCTGGCGTTTTTATTCCTATCTGCACGAAGAATGTTTTCCTGAAATACTACAGTCAGGAAGTATCTCTCCACATGACACATTTCAGCAGAAAGGATCGGGAAGATTATCTCGCAGCCATTGTTGCTACCTTAAAAAAATATATTGTTTCCCCTTTACAAAATAACTAAGATGTCAAACTCAACATATACTTTCTGGACTTTACTGGGAGATGAAAACGATGGTATCGAAATTCCCATCATTCAACGGGATTATGCACAGGGGCGGGATACCGCCGGAGAAATCCGGCACGCCTTCCTCGATACCATCAAAAAACATCTTGATGCCGCGCATCCGCTCGATATTGATTTTATATATGGCAATTATACCCGGGGAAAATTTATTCCGCTGGACGGGCAGCAAAGATTAACCACCTTATTTTTGTTGCACTGGTATACAGCGGTGAAAGATAACCAGCATGAGCAGGCAAAAGCCGTGTTGCAAAAATTCACCTATGAAACGCGGTCCAGTTCCCGGGAATTCTGTGTGGCACTGGTGAACAGCGCACCAGATATGGCCACGGTGAAGGGCGCACTCAGCGAGGTCATAAAAAATGCCACCTGGTTTTTCCTGGCCTGGGTAAAAGATCCAACGATCCAATCTATGCTGGTCATGCTGGATTGTATCCACGAAAAATTCAACCAGACGACCGGTTATTTTAATAAGCTTACCCAGCACCATCCAGCCCTCATTACTTTTCAGTCGATCGAATTGAAAGATTTTGGGCTTACGGATAAACTCTACATTAAGATGAATGCCAGGGGTAAACCCTTAACAGATTTCGAAAACTTTAAAGCAAAGTTTGAACAGTATATAGGAGACCTGGACAAAACCAATAATACCTACTATCAGAAAGAATTTTCAAACAAAATAGATGGCGACTGGACGGATCTGTTCTGGAATTACCGCGACGAGCAAACACACATTTTTGATACGGCTTTCCTGAATTTCTTCCGTGTAACGGCCACCAATCATTATGCCGCCAGACATGAAACAACAACAGACAGTAATCGGAATGAGGAATTCAGAAAACAGATTGAACAGCTGAGAGATAACAAACAAACGGTCTCTTTCGCCAGATATGAAGAATGGCACTGCTTTGATCCCGCTTATGTAACGTATGTTATACAACTGCTGGATAAACTTAAAAACGGAGAAAGCACTATTAAAACCTATCTGCCGGATCAAATACTGATAGATGAAACAGCACTTTTCAACGGCGTTATCAACAATAACCTGGGCTATCCCGAGCTGGTTCTTTTCTACGGCTTCACGCGGTTTATTACGCAATACGATGACACCGCTGCATTACTCACCTGGATGCGGGTTATCCGGAATCTGGTAGAAGGCAGCCGTCTCACTTATTACAACGATGCAGGCGAATATGCGGCCTCTCTTAAAGCGATCGATGCCTTGCTACCGCATGCATTAGATATACTCACCTACCTCGCCAACACCCAACAGGTGATCAGTGGTTTTCCGGGCATACAGGTAGAAGAAGAAAGACTAAAAGCACGGTTGATATTAAGGGAGCAAGCGTGGGAAACAGCCATTACCAAAGCAGAAAACCATGGCTACTTCAAGGGGCAAATAGGCTTCCTCCTGCATTTTGCCGGTGTAGCTGCTACCGATGATACATCCGGTACGGCATTGCCTTTATTTCAGACCTATTATGAAAAAGCCGCTAAAATATTTAACGATAAAGGATTAGCGCCATTCCGTGATTTTCTGTGGGAACGTGCCCTACTGGCAAAAGGCGATTATTTGCTGACGAAAGGAAGAAACCATAGTTTCCTAATCAACTCCGAAAGGGATATCAGCTGGAAGAGATTATTAAGGGATAATAAGGAAAACAGAAATTATGTAAAAATGTTGCTGGATCAGATTGATTTGAATGCAATTGAAAACAGCCTGCAGCAAGTGATAGACACATACCATACACGGGACTGGAGCTATCATTTTATAAAGGAATCCTCTATCTTAATCCACTCCGGTAGCTCTCGATTTATCCGGCGGAATGATAATGATAAAAATGACATACTAATACTCGAATCATCGGCTACCAATGGCTATCATTATGAATACTACTCATTTGCGCTGTATAAAAAACTCGCCGCTAAAAGAGAGCATATTCGGTATATGTCACAAAGATCGGTGGCAGAAGAAAAATACATTTCTATCGACAACGATACCATCAGAATAATTTACTGCAAAGTAAATGATCAATGGAAATATAAACTAACTGATACCAATGGTATCGAATATTACGATCATCCGGAAGAAGTCATTAACCGCTTTAACTAAAACATTTTTCATTTACCTATACAGATAACAGACATGTCAAAACGGGGCTATATATCCAGGTACCTACTGATCCTGAAAAAGCTGAAAGCCACACCGCACAGCAGCTACGAAGAGTTAAAACGTTATATGGAAAACCAATTGGGCTACCTGCAGATGCAGGACGACACGCTTGATATCGGGTTTTCCAAACGCACCCTGCAACGCGACCTGCGGGAAATCAAAAACATTTTCGGGATCGATGTCTCCTATTCCCGGATAGCGAAAGGTTATGCCATCGCGGAGCAAACGAGCAGCAACATGAATTTCCAGCGGATGATGGAATCCTTTGACATGTTCAACTCCCTCAACCTGGCGCATGAGCTGTCGCCTTATATCCATCTGGAAAAAAGACGACCGCAGGGTACAGAAAACCTGTCGCCCCTGTTGCATGCCATCAAAAACAAACAGGAAATACATTTCAGTTATCAGAAATTCTGGGAAGAGGTACCTACCGAAAGAACCCTTGCCCCCTATGCTTTAAAAGAGTTTAAGAACCGCTGGTACCTGCTG
The DNA here is from genome assembly GCF_025989125.1 of Chitinophaga nivalis. Lineage (NCBI taxonomy): Bacteria > Pseudomonadati > Bacteroidota > Chitinophagia > Chitinophagales > Chitinophagaceae > Chitinophaga > Chitinophaga nivalis. The sequence goes on from NZ_JAPDNR010000001.1 coordinate 8,051,814, forward strand.
GGCAAAGACCGGAAAGACAACAACATCAAAACATTTGCCCTGGATCGCTTATCCGCACTGGATGTTACCGGCAACGATTTTGTGTTACCTGCTGCCTATGATGTAGCAGCTTATTTCCGGAACTGCTTCGGTATTATCAGTCCTGCGGATGAAACCGTGCAAGAAATCATCCTGTCTTTTGATCCGCATCAGGGCAAGTACATCAAAACATTACCACTGCATGAAACCCAGGAAATACTGGTAGACAATGCGGATGAACTGCAGGTAAGATTATTCCTGTATATTACGCATGATCTCATTATGGAATTGCTTTCCTATGGAGCGGAGATGCGGGTACTGGCGCCTGCCTCTCTGGTGGAAACCATCAAAGCAGCCCATCAGGAGGCCTTTGCACAATATGACTAACCGTACACCATGATTACCATTTCGCATAAATTCCGGCAGCATCAGATCGATGCTGCCACTACCACCCTCATCATAGGCACCTTTAATCCGGATACTGCAAAAAATACCGCAGATTTCTTTTATAGCAGAAACAGAAATTATCTGTGGCGTTTGTTACCAATAGCCTTCGGGCAGGAAGACCTGAAAGGAAAATCACCGGAAGAAAAGCGGGCCTTTATGCAATCGGCCCACATTGATTTTATTGACCTTATTGAAACCGTAACCATTGAAGCCGGACAGGAAACCAACTATGCAGATGCTTTCCTGGATAGCCGGGTGACCACATGGCGGGATGTAATTGCGGTATTACAACACCTGAAAAACCTCCGCAAAGTATGTCTGACGCGGAAGAGTTTTGCCGACATTCCTACGATGAAAATACGCATTGATGCGATCCGTCAGCATTGTCTGCAACACAACATCTATTTTCAATGTATCTCTACACCGACACGGTTTTACACTGCAGCCAAACAACAGGAATGGCGTGATTTCTTCAATAAATAAACCCATTTTTATACAAACCTGAAATATGCGCGCAAAGAATGCATAGCATGTATTAATAACTTATCTTTAATTAACCTATTAAGACCCCAAAATTGATCATTATAGCCGTATAACCCCACGGTTTGTTTATTTATTAAATATTTATATTATATTTCTACGCATTTTTTACACCTCAAACCCTAAACCAATGAAATCACCAATTGTCTTTACCGTTGCCTTACTGTTATCTGCCCTGTCCCTATCCGCACAATTTAAAGCGGTAACGGCGGCCCGGGCCAAATCAATGACCTTATCAACCGAACAAACACCCCAGCACATCACCTATAATGGCTGGGCACTGAATTCAAACTTTGTATTGCCGGGCTTACGGTTCAACCTGTACGAAAATAAAGCCCCTGACAACTCCAAAGGTTCGATAGAATACTTTAATTCCATCGGCGCCGGTATTGGTGTCAGTTTTGGCAGAGTTACCGTTAAGTCGCAGGATATCATTACAGCGGAAAACGCCGAAGATGTAGACATCAGGATGAAAAATTATGTAGGCCTCAGTTTTGGTGTACTGTTTTCACAGAATAATGTCGACAGTGTAAGAAGAAATATTTTTGCGCCGGTGATCAGTCTGCAGATCCTGGATGTTCAGTTTGGTGTAGGCTGGGAATTGGGCTCACTGAGCAGCAATTACAAACGCCGGTTCTATACCATTACCTATGCCATCCCGATCTCCAAACTCTCTAATGTAGGCAGTGTACTGCTGACTGGTAAAAAAGGTACTGTAGCTGGTTACGAGAAAAACAAATATTTCCAGGGATCACTGTTTTAAAAAAAGCATTTTTATATTTTAACAAAATCATAAAATGTTGCCTTCAGGTGTTTGCATCCCGCGCCATAGCAGCGATGCAAACACCGTATTATTGTTATATATACACGCATTTATTTTTCTATTAAATATCACTGGCCGGAAGTCATCTTCCTCCCTTATCTTTAAAAATATTTTAGTGGTTCAACTACCACCAGACAAGCATTTTATTTGAACACCGTATTAATGAAAACCTATGCTACGCCAATATATCAACGGCCAACCCGTAACGACAGCTGCGCATCAGCTCCTTTTATCATTGAATAACGGCCACTTTACTGCCATTCAGGCGCGTAATGCGCGTATCAAAGGCTGGGACCTTCATCAGGAGCGACTACGTACGGCTTCCCGCTTTCTTTTTGGCTGTGCGCCAGACATCGCTCCCGTAACCGCACATCTTCGCCTGCTGCTGGATGAATATCCAGATTGTGCTTTGCGGGTGAATATTTTTGCTACCCCTGCAGATTTAAAACAGATTTCGGCAGATGACCTGCAGATATTGATCACCCAATCAACACCTGTAGAGATGAGTCACCAACCCATCCGGGTTAGTACAACTCCCTACGAAAGATTTCTGCCGCACATCAAACATGCCGGCATTGCCGTAGCATTACTGCACCATAAAAGAAATGCCCGGCTTCGCGGATTCGATGATGTGTTGTATACAGATGTTGCGGGCAACATCTCTGAGGGATCTATCTGGAATATAGGTTTTCATGATGGCGATACCTTTGTTTTCCCCTATACCCCGGCGCTGGAAGGCATCACCCTTCAATTGCTCCGGCGGACGTTGCAACAGGCGGGTATTCCGGTACAAACAACCCGGGTACACCTGCAGGATCTGCCCAGGTTCCGGGCAGCCTTTATCCTGAACTCCATCACCGTTGGCCAGCCTATTGCCCAGATTGATCAGGTGAATTTCAGTAATGATAACAGTGTGTTGATGCAGCTCAGGGATGCTTATCAGCAAATACCGTGGGAACGGCCGTAAGGATTTTTGCAGCAGGTAGTTATTATCAGCGGTAAATGCTGCAGTGTTGTATTAACAAACGACCAGTCATAAAAATACCTGCATAATATATGCAGGTATTTTTATGATACCGGTTATCAATTCAAAAATAAAGACTTTACTTCTACCTCATATTTTTTTCCGTCATCGCCTGTAAAATTTCCTCGGCTACTCTCCTTTTCCGTCATATATAACGTGATTACATTATAAAAACGCTGGCCGGCATAGTTCATAATATCAACCCCCAGGATAAAATCACGGTGCAAAGGTTGTTGGGTCACCGGATCTACCACATAAAAGATGATAGACCCGTCACTCATGATGGGATCGAATGTTTTGTATTTTCCAAAACTACCGAAACCGGATTGCACCTGCTTAATCACATCCAGATCTACCAGGTCGCCATAATTGTAATCCATCATTTTCATCAACACATCTATTTTCCCGGGAAAACAGTGTGATGCAAAATTGGCCATTTTTATTTTCATAAAACCCGCCTCCGGTTTAGCTTCATCTGTCTGATTATTTATTATCACAACAGGTTTGTCATTTGTATTCAACTGAAACAATACAAAGTTGTAAATATTCTTTGCAGTAACGTTCAACAGGGTATCAAAAATTGCAACAGGTTTATCTTTTGGATTACCTGACAGCCCCCATACTTTCAACTGGTTGGGGCCTGGCTTCAATTTCACCTCACTTACCGGCAATTGTTTATCTACTCCCTCCAGCTGTACAGCCAGGTTATTATAGGTTGTTTTATTACTGATATTCAGTTCACCGAATACAATAAAATCATCTACCGCTGTATCCTTTCTGCAGGCAACACCACTTATACATAAAACACCGGCCAATATAAAAAAATGTATGATTCGTTTCATGATGATGATTTAGAACGGATATTAAAAATTATAAGTAAAAGACAAATTGACACCAATCCCTCTTTTGATACTATAGGTTTTCTGATCACCCTGATTTTCACTATAGTTATCATTTAGCTTTATAAATTCTCCATAGCTATAATTAGGTAATTGCTGACCAGATTCAGGAGGGAAATAGCTTTCTGCCGGCACCAGATATTTTAGTTTGATAATCTGGTATTTCCCATTGATAGTACCAACTTTATAACCATAGGCATTCCGATAATAAAACTCTTCCCTGTTCAGCAGGTTAGTAATATTCAATTTGAATGCTGCTTTGTTATGGAACAGCTTTTTGGAAATCTGCAGATCCAGCTGGCTATAGGCAGCTCTGAACTCTGATTGCGCCGGATTACCATCTACCGCAAAATTGGGGCGGTATCCTGTGCGGTTAAAGACAATATTGCCACTGCAACTATTGTCTTCATATCCCAATCCCAGGTTGATCAGATAAGGCGACTGTCCCATCAGTGGTCTTTCCAGCTCTTTGATCAGCTCCATCTTTTTACCGGGATTAGCCGGATCATCTACCATATTAATGGTTTCTACCCTGGATATAAAATACGCGCCGTTACCATATAACGTGACGTTTTTCAACAAGGTGGAAATAAAGGCCAGATTTTTCCTGAACTCCATCTCGAGCCCTTTATTGGTAGCTGCATGCTGGTTTTTGTACGACATACTGATGGGGGAAGTATTGACGGAATTCACCACCAGTTCCACAGGTTTATCCAGGTATTTATGAAAAGCTGAAACCGACAACATATCTCCACCACCGGGATACCACTCAAAACGGATATCTTTATTCGTAATTTTAGTACTACTGATATTACCTCCGCTGATGACAGCACTAAGCGCAGGATCAGGAAAGGAGGTCACCGTCGTTTCCCGGAAAGTAGGACGTATCATGGTTTTACTATAGGCTACCCGCAGATTTATTTTGCTGGTAATACTGTAGGTGATATTAGCCGCAGGCAGGAAGTTCCAGTTTTTTTCACCAGTGAGTACCGGCTGCACACCATTGTAGATATTATTGGGGTATTGCTGTTTAAAGTCTGCTATTCTTCTCAGTTCCGCCAGCTGTTGATTGGCCAGGCCAAAGTTTTCCGCACGTATCCCATACACCAGGCGCAGCTTATCCTGTATTTTCTGATCCAGCATCATATAAACAGCGTGATATTCCGATCCGGATGACGCCTGATCTCCATTCTCCAGATCTCCCCAGTAAAAGGTCTGTCCTTTATTTACGCCCACATGATCCGCATCCATCTGAATATGATAAGGAAGATATTCAACGTCCAGTTTCCGGTAAGCAGTATAAATTTTAAATACCTGCATAGACTGGCTGCGTTGTTTATTCCAGCCCGTATATCCCATTTTCACCAGGCTTTTCCCTTTCAGGAAAGGTTGACTTACATCTATGCTCCAGGTGTAATCGGTTTGTTTTACATCTGACCACATCCGGTATGGCCATGACCAGGACGCCTGTGTTTCGCCATTACTGGAGGGTACACTTTTCTGGTAATAATCTTCGTGTGTATTTAAAGTAGGTCCGTACTGAAAACTACGTACATCATTATACTGCTGGTTCATACGTGCAAAACCTGCGGACCAGTTTACCAGTAATCCATGGGTAGTAAGCTGGTGCTCTCCTTCCAGTTTGTGTTGCCGTATGTTGGTAAATACAGGCATTATCAAAGAAATTTGTTGGCGGCCGCGCGTCATATCTTCATTAAATTCCAGAGAGCGGTAGTAATCTTCCGAAAAACTACGGCTGTAAAGATTCCGTATACTGATTTTATGTTTGTTGGTGCTGAATCCTGCATTGAGCAACACGGTGGCAATAGTGTTGAAATTATACACCTTCCCGTTACCCACGCTATCAGTAGGAAAATAGTTGGTCATACCCAGTGCGCGGGTAGTCATAAATTCATCCGTCTGTGTATGGTTACGGTAAGTAAGTCCTCCGGTAAACCCCATCCTGCTGTTATGTGCGGTATTCAATTGATACACCCTACCCATGATGTATTTAAAATTAAGCGCAGGATAGGCAGTGGTTTTGTATAACCTGAATCCATCGGGATTAAAACGTTTGCTTTGTTCTATAGCGCCCTCATAGCCATATTTATAATTATTGACAACAATGACCTTTAACGGATCTTCCTGTTGATTATACATTGTCCAGGATACGGTATTGTCGGGTATTTTACGATTACCACCTTCCACTGCCAGGTAGTCTCCCGCCTGCCTTTTGCCAAGGCCGTAGAAATCATTGCCAATGGTCTGACTGTTGCTGCCTCCCCCTACGCTGACAGTAGTGAAGTTTTTGGAAGGAATATCCAGCGTCTTAATCATCACCTGTCCACCCACAAACTCCGCACTCGCGTCAGGTGTAGCTGTTTTGTTGACCAATATCTCACTCACCATTTCATTGGGGATCAGGTCAAAGGCAAAGTTTCTTTTATTGGCATCCGTACTGGGTAATACCATGCCGTCCAGCATGGCCTGGTTGTAACGCTCTGTCATTCCCCGTACCACCACATACTTATTGTCGATAATCGCCACACCGCTGATTCTTTTCAAAGTGGCGCCCACATTATTATCAGGTAACTTGTTGAGTTGTTCAAAAGAAATACCATCTGTTACCGTAGCTGCATTTTTTTGCCGGGTATAAAAGGAAGCAATACTCTCCTTGTTGGCACTGGCTGTTACTACTACACTGGCCAGGTTCCCCTTCTGTCTTTTCAGGGTGATGGGCAGGTCAAAGGTTTGGTTATCTCTTATCGTAATGCTGCTGATTTCCTTGGTACCATACCCGATGTAACTAACCGTAGCCGTATAGCTGCCTTTGGGAAGAGAAAGCGAAAAATTCCCCTCCGCATCCGTAATGATACCTTTATCTCCAATACGTACGGTAGCACCAGCAACCGGTTCCCCATTTATTTCATCAATAAGCTGGCCTTTTATCCTGCCTGGCTTTCCCGGGGCTGTCTGCTCCACAGATATAGCTCCTTTCAGGAGTACCCAGGTACTACCTTCTCTTTGCAAATGAACGGGCAATCCGGTGATCAGTTTTTTCAGCAGCTGTTCCACATTTTGCCCGTTGTAAGTAGCAGCGGAAACCTGCAGCGAAGATATATCCGTTCTGTTGTAGGCGATCACGGCGCCGGTAGCTTTACGCAATTGTACAATGGCTGCTTCCAAAGAACCTTTTTCTATCTGCACAGTGTAATTTTGTTGCGCCACACAAATCATAGGACAGGCATACAATACCACTGTCAACAACATACTCCCATAACACCGGGCAAAAAAATGCCGGGTGCATCGCAAATGATGCGTTAGTTTCATAAATTTGTTACTTGTTTATTTTTTTACACAATTTGCAAATGACCCTGTTCCCGCAGGGTCTTTGCTTTTTACATTCGTCTAGTATAATTCCAGTGTTGTACTGTCTTTCCACTGATATTGACAATTAGCGAGCAAACAAAAGACGGTCATCATTTCTTTTACACCCTGCTGCTTTGTAAAGTTGATATCCAGTTGTAACGTATCCAGACCCGGGCGTCGGTTAATGAGCGTGATACCATATTGGTTGTATAATAACAATGCCAGTGCAGCTATTCCCTGGTCTTTCAAGGCCCATTCGCCTCTACTCCATCCTGCAGCTGCTACACCATTCACAGCTACCTGAATATAACTTTGGCTGACACGATCAAAATGAAAAGCCTGATTACGGGTAAGTATACCCACTGCGCCGGACATATGTGGCGGTGTTACCTGTATGCGTCCGGAGATCACCGTTATCCGCGTTTCCTGCAACCGGTTATAACTGCGGATATTGAATTGTGTACCGAGTACGGTTGTCTTTAGACTATCAGCTGTCCATACGGTGAAGGGATGTTTTTCATCAGCAGCTACCTCAAAAAGGGCTTCTCCGGAAAGTCGGATTTCCCGATGACGGGTAAAATCAGGGTGATAAAATAATTGGGTGTGGGCATTCAACCAAACGATCGAGCTATCAGGCAGCAGGATCTTTTTTATCTGCCCCCTGCCTGTTTCAATTTGTACGAAAGTCACTTCTTCTTTTGTAAACGGGGAGAAGCTGTTCACCCGGTTAGCAGCCCACCAGCCCCCCATCAGGATCACACTCAATAGTATAGCCGCCGCCGCAACAGCACGCCAGTTTTTAAGATAACGTCGTTTAGCCGTTTCCGGTACAGAAAAACGTGACGACCGGGTAAAGTCCTGCAACATCCGCTGCTGATCCTCTACGGACAAACTAACCGGCGATGCATCCTGCCCGATACAGATAAACCAGTCCCGTAGCAGTTTTTCTTCCTCAGCAGTACAATTTCCCTCCTTATATTTTTGCAGCAATATTTTTAATTCGTGTGCTGTACCCATATGTTTTTTACCGGCGTTTCAGTGGACAATCCCAGGCCTGCTATTTAAAAGAAACAGGAACCGGTTCTGTGGCTATCTGAAAAAAACGAATTAACCTTTTGGTAACATGGAAAGAGAAATGCATAGCGCATACAGTACTATCAGAGCAGGGATAACAAAAAGAAAGAAGATTTCTTTATAGCGCTGGTAAAGCGTTTCCGCACTTCTTTCAGGTGATTGCGGACCGTATTGGGAGAAATAACCAGCTGCTCAGATATTTCTACCGTAGTTAAATGTTGTTCATAACGCAGCTCATATACTTGTCTCATTTTGAAGGGAAGCCGTTGCCGGGCTTCTTCTACCAGTTGTTCCATATCCAACAGTTCAGCCGCTTCAAAAACAACAGGAGCGGTAATAAAGTGTGTAGTGTCTTCCGATAGGTTCTCCCAGATTTCCAGATATTGGGCGGGTATTTTATTATCCCGGAAATAATTCAACACCCGGTTTTGTGCTGTGCGATAGATATAAGAGAAAAAACGTCCTTCCAATATAATGTCCTTCCGTTTTTCCCACAGGGTAAGAAAAATATCCTGGGTTAAATCTTCCGCATCTTTTTTATTGGGGATGCGTTTATGTATGGTAACGAACAGTAGTTTCATATAGCGCCGATACAGCATTTCATAGGCATTTCGGTTGTTTTCCCTGGCCAGTTGCCATAGTTCAGTATCGTTTTGCATATCTGCTGTCATACACTATATAGGATTTGGGGCTTGCTGCGTGTATACAGCGCCCGGGCGCCGCAAATATAATCTGGCAATATGATCAAAAGGTTAAGTGTATAAAATCTGTATGCAACTGATTTTGAGGCAGGTCAACTACATAATAATGTCCGGTGTGTTTATAGCGCATTTATCACAACTAGCTTGCCTCTATATCTAATCTGTATTGGCCAATACTAATTAATACTATACTGTATACAAAACATACGGTAATCATTTTCACATACATTTATTTATAACCTTAACCCAAACATTTAACGCAAACGTACATTAAACGGCTACTATGTCCGGGCTTCGTTTCCAGCCTTTTTATTTTTCAGTCCTGCAAGCAGGAAGATCAGCTAAACCCAAACCACGACAAACACATTACCAGTAAAGAATCGGGTCCCTCTTATCCGGCGGGATTTTTACTTATAAACTCACGCCGATGGTTAAACATTTTTCTACGTTTTCATCCGTATTTAATCATTCTGAAGCTTACACTACGTCTATCGGCCGGTCTTCTATCTCATTCAAACTGTACAAGGATTAACCATAGCTTATCTAAAAAGTATAACTGGTTTAATTTATCTTGCCCCTTTAAACTAATGCGAGATCCATGAACGCCGGTATATTTATCAACAGTACTTCACTTTTGGATGATACCTTCTTTGAGAAGACGATCATATTTATAGCTGAATATAACGAACAGGGAGCAATGGGATTTGTGGTGAACAAACAATTCCCCCGCAGATTTAATGAACTATACGAGTTCAGGGCAAGCATTCCCTTCCCACTGTATGAAGGTGGTCCGGTAGATCAGGAGCATGTCTTTTTTGTACACCAGCGCCCCGATTTAATACCAGGTGGTACCCTCATTGCCGATAACATTTACCTGGGCGGCGATTTTAAGGCTGCTGTTAGGCATATCAACCATAAAACCATCACGAGTCAGGATATCAAATTATTCATCGGATACTGTGGCTGGGATCAACAGGAACTGGAAGCCGAAATAGCAGAAGGGAGTTGGGTGGTGGAGCAGGAAGGTATGTTGTTTTAAGGATGGCTGGCAAATAATAATATTCGATTCTATTTATCGCAAAATTCAGATTCAATTTCAAAGAGAAATCTGAATTATAATTCAGATGAAGCCAACAAATTATACTAAAATTTCATTTTTAGTACCGGCAGCTGAATTATAATTCATTTTTTAATGCAAATAGTCTTGCTCAATTATCTATAAATCTGGTACAAAAATCAAAGAAGACTCATTAAATCAAGCATCATACACATAACAAACATGAATCATTTGAATATTTCCACAAAAACAAAGGAATTATAGTAAATTCGTGGTATGACGCAACTTGAATACAAACGGATAAAAGATGCTTTAGTACAACAAAGAGCTAAAGTGACTGCTTCTTCTCAGGAAGCGACTAAGTTAATTGATGATTTGGGAATCAGGCATATTGTCATAGATGCAACAATAAATTCTAAGAAAACAACTACCACTCCCAAAATCGCGTCTAAAAAGACAGCAACCAGGTAATCCCACTCCCCCATTTGAATATTTACTTCATCCATCATTTAAATGTCTACTTCAGGTTTCATTTATTCTGCAGACCCAGGTATGCTTATAGGCTTCCTCGGATGTGACCATATTGTTCGCAGATCAGTTGTTGCTGGTAGAAAAATGCTTAAAGCAAGTCAAAACAGACACGATTGGTTAGGGGCTGGTTTTTATTTTTGGCAAAATAATTATGATAGGGCATTAGATTTTGCTACAAATCCACCAGGTAAAACAAAAATTGTTAAGCCTGCTGTTTTAGGAGCTATCTTAAGTCTCGGCAATTGTCTTGATTTAACAGATAAAAAGTGGATAGATCTTGTGAAGCTTTCGTATGAAAGTTTAAAACAATCAGCGGCATCAGTAGGAAGTAAATTACCCGTTAATAAGGATGTAAAAGACTCCAAAGACAAAGTGCTGAGAGAATTAGATTGTGCCGTTATTGAAAATATACATAAGGTTATCAGAGAACTTGGAGAGCCTCCATTTGATTCTGTCAGAGGAATTTTTATCGAAGGAAATTCTTTATATGATGGTGCCGGTTTCCATGAAAAAACACATGTTCAGATTTGTATTAGAAATCCCAATTGTATTAAAGGCTTTTTCCTTCCTCGTAAAGAGATAAGCTGGCCTCAATAAATACTAAAACTTGAAGTCTCCAGCTTTTCAAAATTCTATCGAATAAAGATATTTTAAAACGACAACAATCGCTCGGGGTTCAAAAATATTTCAAATTCAACATAGTGCGGGGTAAACAACCTTAATTAAAATTCGCATAGCAGAAAGCCACCCACAATATTGGCAATATAAAAATCGGGAGTAAGCTATAACCCACTGCCTACTCCCAAATAAACATTTTTTTACCTGACAACATGCATTAAAAAACGAGAAAAGACTTGCTTCCCATTTTCTTATTCTCTATATAAATATTTATCACCCATTTTCCTTGAACCATTTCATAAGGCGCATTCAAACCGTAAGTAGACCCTGATGGTATATTAGTTGGTCTTTTTGTAGTATATCTGATAGATTTAAATGTTTCGCCTTGCTCATTGGTAATCTTATCAGGATAGATCCATTCGATGTCAACATCGATATCGATTGTATCTTTTGCTTCAACCAGGTAGATAATCCCAAAATTCTGTTCCAGTTTCAGCGGAATGGAGTCTGTTACCTTAAGCATCTGCAGATCCTTCAACCAGCCGCGTGTACCAGTCGGACTAGCTTTTAGTTGTTCAATGCTACCATGAACCACTTGTGTGATACCATAGTCTAAAATGCTAAAATTAAGAGTCCCATTTTTTTTAGATTTCAACGTCGTTTGTGCAAACAAGCTAACATTTGAGAAAAGAATGATAATAAAGACTATAATTTTCATTTATATTTTTTTCGAATTTATTATTATTTAAGGACAAAATTTACCACTCCGTTTAATGCTGCATCATATCAGTTCAACCCAACTTTTCTACATCATCACTTTCAGTAACTAAAAAAACCACCGGCTGCTATCCTCTATTGGATAATACTGGATTATAAACATCTCAGGTGTTGTGCAATTGTTGAATGCGATACACCACAGCTTTATCCTCATCCATCATCAACTCCCTGAGATCATTGAACCGGTAAAAGCTCCAGCTGTTCGCTATCGATTGGATATCCGGCCATTCAGGATCAGTTACCCCTCAGATAATTCTACCATATTATTGATGATTGAGAAAATATCCGGGTGAGGTGCAGGAAGAAGGACTGGAGTTTCAGAAAATGGGGCAATTATGAAAGTTATACAAACGACAAAACCCGCTCGCTGAGCGGGTTTTGTCGTTTGTTGCCTGACCTGGATTCGAACCAAGACAAACAGAGTCAGAGTCTGTCGTACTACCGTTATACTATCAGGCAATAGTAATTCAGGACCGCGAAAGTAGAACATTTTTCATAACTGACAAAAATTTTGCCCTTTTTTTTCAAAAAAGACGGCATATCCCTCATAGCGGCCACTTTTCAGTAATTTAGCCCCATGCGTGTACTCATTATCCTGCTTTACTGTTTATGCTCTATGACGGGCCTGTCTGTTGCCCAGGCGCCGGTACTTTTAGGCAATATTGATTCCCATAAGATCACGGAAGCCTCCGGGATCGCCGCCAGCGCCACCCTGCCAGGCTGTTTCTGGACACATAACGACAGCGGCAACAAACCGGAAGTATACCTGCTCAACGGAAAAGGACAGCTGATCTGCACCGTATCCCTGGACGGCGCCGGCAACCGCGACTGGGAAGACATTGCGACCGGACCTGGCCCCGTAAAAGACAAACAATATGTATATGTAGGCGATATTGGCGACAACAAAGGCGTACGGAAACATGTGCGTATTTACCGCTTTCCCGAACCAGCCGGCAAACTGGCCACCACAATGACAGTAACGCCGGATGTACTCACCCTTTATTACCCCGATAGTCCCCGCGATGCGGAATCGCTGATGATAGACCCACTCAGCAAACAACTGTATATAGTCAGTAAAAGAGAACAGGCAGTACACCTGTATAAAACCAACCAGCTCCTGTTTAACAACAAGGATAAAGTGGTACTGGAAAAACTAATTAAACTGCCTTATACCTGGGTGACCTCCGGCGACATCTCCAAAGATGGACACCACATCGTTATTAAAACCCTCACCACGGTTTATTACTGGCATCGCAATACCGGAGAAAGCGTAGAACAGGCCATGGCCAAACCTGCCACAGAGCTGCCTTATGTGATCGAAAAACAGGGAGAAGCCATTACGATTACACCCGATAACAAAGGTTATGTAACAACGAGTGAAGGCAAACAGGCACCTATCTATCTTTATCACTGGAAATTCTGACAGGCATGATTACCGACAACGACCAACATATAGGACCCGCAGAAATGGCTTTATTATTGTCTGCCGATCCATCCGAAAAAAACATTCATATCTATCTCTCCGACGCTATTATACTGAAACAGTTTACAGATAACGTGCTTAGCGGCATACTAGTCATGGGACTGACCGATAACGGCGCTGAAATCTATAATGTGGCTATCGCTGAGGAGCATCAGGGTAAAGGTTTTGGCCAGCAATTACTCCGCGCTGGTATCGAAAAATGCCGTTCCCTGCAATGCCGTCACATCCTCATTGGCACCGGCAATTCCAGCGTTGGGCAATTATATCTTTATCAGAAACTGGGATTTGAAATAACCGGTATCCGTCACAATTATTTCGTAGAACATTATAGCACTCCTATCATTGAAAATGGCATCCCCTGTAAACATATGATCCGGCTCCGGATGGACCTCTGATAAGGCCTGACGTGTCAGTTCAGTAACTTGATCTATACTTGTATAGTATAGAGAGGGCTCCCCCTTTCCTGCTCTTTAATGAACGATTTTACCTACGGGTAATAAGTATTTCTTATGCCGGAAATACTTACCATAAACCATTTATAATATGCCAGCGTCCAATAGTTTCCGCCACTTTTATGTACGGGGAATATCACCCGGACCACCAGATGCTGGGCGCTTCTTTCTACCAACGTGATCCCTTCACTACACACCTCAAAACCATTCAACCACTAACCTCGTTTCCAACATGCAAAAAAAAGCTATCATCATCGGAGCCGGCCCCGCCGGACTCACCGCAGCCTACGAATTACTGCAACGCACCGATATCGTGCCGGTTATCCTCGAAAAAAGCCATGATATCGGCGGTATATCCAAGACCGTAAACTACAAAGGTAATCGCATTGATATTGGCGGGCACCGCTTCTTCTCGAAATCAGACCGGGTAATGGAGTGGTGGATGAACATGATGCCGCTGGACAAAGAAGCCGCAGAAATCTTTACAATCAGTTATCAGCAAAAATCGCGGGAAGTGAAGTCTTCCCGGAATCAGACCAACACGTTGGTGGCAGAAAATCCGGACCTGATCATGCTGGTCAGAAAACGCCTGTCCAGAATCTATTTCCTGCAGAAATTTTTCACTTATCCCATTCAGCTATCGATAGACACCCTCCGCAAACTTGGTTTAGTCACTACCGTTAGCATTATGATATCCTATCTCCAGGCACAGCTGTTTCCCCGTAAATCCGAAAAGAGCCTGGAAGACTTTATGATCAATCGCTTCGGCAAAACATTATATAACCTCTTTTTCAAAGACTATACAGAAAAGGTATGGGGCGTTTCCTGCAAAAAAATATCCGCAGAATGGGGTGCTCAGCGCATCAAAGGTATTTCTATTGGGAAGGCCATTGCACATGCGGTAAAATCCACACTGGAAGCAGGCAAAAAGAAAGACATCAATCAGAAAGATGTTGAAACCAGTCTGATTGAACAATTCCTCTATCCCAAGCATGGACCCGGACAATTATGGGAAGAAGTAGCGCAACAAGTGACTAACCAGGGTGGTACTATCCTGATGCAGCATGAAGTTAAAAAGATACATACCAAAGGCAATCGTATCACTGCCGTAGAAGCAACGGATACCATTACCGGAAAAGATATACTGCTGGAAGGCGATTACTTTTTCTCTACCATGCCGGTACAGGAATTAATTGCCGGACTACAGGCGAATATTCCTGCGCCTGTACGGGAAGTAGCGGCCGGACTGCAATACCGCGATTTTATCACCATTGGTATTCTGCTGAAAAATCTGAGCTGGAAAAATAAAAAAACAGGCGCCAGCGAAAAACTGGAGCTCAAAGACACCTGGATCTACATACAGGAAAAAGATGTGAAAGTAGGACGCCTGCAGCTGTTTAATAACTGGAGCCCCTACATGGTAAAAGATCCCAATACCACCTGGGTGGGAATGGAATATTTCTGTAACAAAGGAGATAATTTCTGGGCACTCAGCGATGAAGCGATCAGACAAACTGCCATCACGGAACTATGCAAAATCGGGCTGGCAGACAAAGCAGATGTACTGGATGCCACAGTACTCAGAATGGAAAAAACTTATCCTGCCTATTTCGGCTCCTACGACCGTTTCGATGAAATCAGAAGCTATATCGATTCCTTTGAAAATATCTTTCTCGTAGGCCGTAACGGCATGCATAAATACAACAATTCCGACCACTCCATGCTCACCGCGATGGTGGCAGTAGACAATATTGCGGCGGGCATCACCGGCAAGTCCAACATATGGTCTATCAACACGGAACAGGAATATCACGAAGAAAAAAAGTAAGCAGTAAATAACCCACGTACAACAATTCCTGCAGCCATTATCTGACGTAGTGGTTACAGGAATTGTTACTTCATAAAAAGTGGAAAACTTTTCCAAAAAAGAATGTCACTACGCAACCTAGATGTTGAGTGAACTCGTAACTTTGTACGAGTTATCCCTTAACGTATAGTGTATGAAAAGAAAGAAGAGAGGACCAATCGGATTAGTGCCCGTAACAAATACGGTTTCATGGCTACTGGTATACCCGCACACCTGCATTTACCAATTCCAACCAACACACCCTGTATATTCCCCGAACCTGATCAACTGTAGCGTTTTCTGAGTACTTTATAACGTATCCCATGATGCCTATGCCGTCAATATATCATTGGCGATACTATCCCCATGCCCCTTACTATTATCCTGAAACGACTGTATTACTAATTAGTTAATCCTACAAGCACATGAAAAATTCAATGAAAGAGGCAATGCCCGGCCCAACCAACTGCCGCAGGTTTGCAGATAACTGTCATCAAACCTGTGGCCGCTGCCACACCATTAAACCGGTATATCCCACCATTGATGAAATGGTATCCGGCCCTGCTTTTAACAGCACCACCTATGTAACTGCCAACCCTGGCCGCATGTCAAAAAACGGCATCATTGTATATGATTCCATACCAACCTATCTTGACCGGGAAGGTATATCTGCGGCTACTTTACGTGAACCAGGGAGGGATCATCACACACAGGAAAAATCCCATTTCCGGATGGCCTATTTCTCCTATCTGGCATTCACCCAACCAGATCTGTTACGTCATCCGGTGGTAGCACCGGATTATCCGGTACACACCACTACCGGTATGATCCATATGATCCGGTTTTATGAGATGACCAACCAGACAGCTGCCCGGGATTGCAGCCAGGATAATCCACAGGCCCTGCAAAATTATCTGGATACATTGATGGCTGATTGCCCTTACCTGGTGATCACCACAGCGGAACAACCATTCCTGGAGCTCCTGCAACAGCATTACCTGAACGGCGACCACGATATGATCCGCAACATCATGAAAGGCGCTGCCCCTCCTGCTTCTTTCTACAGCAAAGATCCGGAAACCGGCCTGGCTGTAAAGATCCGGACCGATAGTTTCAACCTGGAAGAAAACATCGGGGTAAATGCCATTATTTCGTTTCTGACAACCGAAGCGCCTTCACTCGATCAATATATGAATGAAACCGTGCACAATGCCTATGCATTACAAGAGGCCATGCGGCAGGAAGTAGCCACCCTCGTCACCAACCGTACATTTCATATCACGATTATGATCATGATCCAGACTGTACCTCCCTATCTGCCGGCTGTTTTCTGGCGGGATCCGGCCGATCTATTCACAGGCAGGCACCAATACAGGTCAGGACTTGAAAAAGCCCGGGAACAGGCTAAAAACAACATTTCCCTGTATCCACCAACGTGCAGGCAATAAAACGGTGAATAACCGTCCTGCAAGTGGCTGTTCCCGTAATAGCCACCTGCCCTCCCGAACCCTATTGTGTAAACGTAATCAGTGAGCAAAATGCACTTATCGATCAGACAGGCATATCGCCTCCATCACATTCTGCGGGACGCAGAAGCACAGATATTACAGGAAACCGGACAGTCCTTTTTTGTACAACTCCGGCAACCCGATATATCCGTTACCGTTACCTGTATCAGCGCAATTGTATGTAACAGGCTTGATATTCCGGAGAAACAATTGTTATCCCTATCCCGCCATAACGAGGTCAAGGAAGCCAGGCACATTGTGATGTACCTGTGTAAAAAATATATCAAAAACCTCACGCCCGCAGCGCTGGGCCAGCAGTTAAAAAGGGAACGCACCACGGTCATGCATGCCTGGAAAGTAATAGCCAACAGAATTGCCTGCAAAGACCAACAGATTTTACAGAAGCTGCAACGCACCGAACCGGACGTAGCCCTGTTCTTTGGCAGCCAATCATAATGCCGTTTTGCCGTCAGTTATTTTTATACCACCTAAAGCACCGAAGAAAATGAGAGGACAACAATCACTTTTCAACAATTTCATCAACAAACCAGTTGTAACGACAGTCAGAAAAGGTCGATCCGCCGACATGATAGCCCTCAGGGATGAATGCCTGCTGTACAGATATTACTATCACATCAAACTGCAAAACAAACGCTATGATATAGCCATACAGGAATTATCACAGGAATTCTGGATCAAAAACAGCAACATTATTTACCGGTTACAATGTAACAGTATCAAACTGGAACAAATCATGAAACAGGAACAACCGGATATCAAACAACTCAAACTCCAATACCCGCAATGGGTATGGTAACCAACCTCACCAACAAACAGGTTTACGGGCATCAGCTGTCCGTAAACCTGTTATTACAAATGCTGTATATCCATACAGCCCCATGCCTGTGCCGGCGCACCATACGGCATATAACAATCCATCCGCAACAGTACCTGCTCTCCCCGCCGCTTCCGCGATACCTGCACCGGCATCGGAAAATGTTTCCAGATGGCACCATCATACAGTATGGCGTATAATTTTATCATGTCGCTTACTTTACCGGTAATAAACAACCGTTTTACCTGATCTGTACCTGGATAAAGATGATAAGCCATTTCCAGCCATCGCGCTGTGCCATCTTCATTAAAAAAACGAAACAACAACTGATCCGGGCTAACCCGTATTACCACCGTTGCACTGGTATCTGCCCGTATACCATCCGGATTACCATCCAGGCCCATGGAAAGATATTTCACTATAGTACCATTCAATGCGGCCATCACCTGCGGGTAGGGCTGTCCGACAATTTTTTCCTGTGCCGCACTCCGGAAAGCTGGCAGACAAAACATTAAAATGGCAACGCAAACGCATAAACGATTATATCGGCTATAAATACTTCGGGCTAAGCTATCAATCATCAAATAAAGATACAGCAATCTTTATCAACGGTGAACGTGCTTAGCCCGGAAAGTATTAATGCCCGCGGGAACCGTCTAAGACCATGGCAGGACGCGTTGTTTGTTGCATAGCTGGCAGAAAGCTTTCTTCATAACTCAACTGAAAAGTGATCACCCGCACCCAATAGTAATCTGTTCTTTTCTCCGTGGTGATTTTTGTCCTGGTCAATGGTGCAATACCAGGAATACTCCATCCCTGCAATGCCTGCTGCAATTGTGCTTCTGCCTCATAATAAGACAGTACTGTCGGCTTGTCCAGCTCCCAGTTGCCTTCCGCATTTACCGTGCGGTAAATAAACCGGCAATGTACTTCTCCGGTAGCTGTTTGCACACCGGCAGCCAGGTCTTCAAATACGAAATTGGTAAAATCAAGGTATACCACCGGCCACCCTGTCGCTATCTCTTTGCTATACTCCAGCTGTCCTGATTCCGGCGCTACATCTTTGATAGCAGGAACGGCTGTCTTAATTCTTGTTTCCATTGCCTGGAATAACTGTACAAATAAACTGTTCATCTGTTGAGGTTTAATTTTTATTGCTTTTAAATGAGCTGATTTCAGGGTGATTAACAAGGTAAAGTTCCTTCCATTCTATCATTTTTTTTAATTCACTTTCAATGATTGAAAAGCCTTTGTTCAATCATTAAACGATAAAAGAATAAACACTGTTTTCCGATTTTTTCTTTGACCTGATACGTTGTTCCTTTGTATTGTAATCGCTTGCTGACAGCGCATAACAGCTAAAAAGCAGTTCATCTGAAACAGATAAAAAAACTGGCAGCAGGCATCCCCAAAAAAGAAAAGTTAACCCCTATGTTACACGCAATTATGCAGATAGACCCGGCCAATAGTATCTGGCAAAGGATCGGCGACCAGGCCTTCTCCATTGTAGTCCTGATAGGCATCGCCTGGATCCTGTGGAAACGTCAGATCAGCCTGGAAGATCGTCTGACACAATACCTCGACGATGACCGCGAGAAGATGTTAGGTGTGATAGAAAACAACACCAAGGTAATGGAACGGCTGGAAGACGTATTACATCAAAACATGCCCGCTTAATCATGAGAACGATAAAATTTATTGTCATCCACTGTACCGCTACGCCGCAAAACACCCGGCCGGAAGCTATCCAGCGGTACTGGAGAGAACAGCTACAATGGAAAAATCCCGGTTACCACTACCTCATCGATCCGGCAGGAACGGTGATACAGCTGGCCACGGCCGACCGTATCTGTAATGGTGTAGCAGGATATAATGCCAGCAGTCTGCACATCAGCTACATAGGCGGTGTAGACGCCACCAACAAACCAACAGATAACAGAACTACCGCACAGCGTGCCGCTATGCACGCACTGGTAGCCGGTTTAAAGCAACAGTTCCCTACTGCCATCGTTCAGGGGCACCGGGATTTTCCATTGGTCAAAAAAGCCTGTCCGTCTTTCGACGCCAAAAAAGAATTTAATCATCTTTAAAAAACAGCTATGTCTTTTTGTAAAAACAGCCGCCTGAAAATCAAGTGGGCCCTCCAACAATTTGATCAGTTTATAGACCGGTATGCAGAAGAATCCCTGCGTATTACCCGCCTGATTAAATCAGCCCTGGAAAGTCCGATGGTCAACATCCTGGAAACGATCATACCCGGAGATGCCGATACGATCTTCAAACATAAAGTATTGCAGGCCCTCGAAACCGGTATTGATACATTGAGTATTGTTAATACCTGCAGACAACAACCCAGCCTGGAAGAAAAGCTGATATGCTTCACCCGGGAACTCCGGAATGTACCGGCTCCTATGCAGGAAGCCGTACTCCAGAAACTGCAAAGCACCATCCTCCGGGAGTTGGATGGCAACACGAAAAAACAACACTTATACGACCTGTTCAGCCAGGCCAAATTCAGCAGCAAAAAATAAATACAATGCAGCGTACTGCGCTATCTGCAGCAGATTAATCAACATAAATATTTAAACAGTTTTTTAAAATGGGATTACCAAAAGTAGCAATTACATTAGGAAACGGCAACCTGGGAAGAAGTGTTGCAACCGCAGATGGTGTAGCGGGTTTATTATTGACAGGCATCGCTACGGATGCACTGCCACTGTTCGCACCCAAAGTTATTTTCAGTCTGGAAGAAGCCGTTGCACTGGGTATCACCGCAACGACCACCAATGTTGCAGCTTATCGCCACATCAAAGAATTTTATGACCTGGCAGGTAATGGTGCAGAGCTGCACCTCATGCTGGTAAATGACTCCTTTACCCTGACACAGATGGCCGATGTGACCAATGAAGACGGTGCTAAAAAATTGCTGGATGCCGCACAGGGCCGGGTGAGATTACTGGGTTTAACCCGTCAGTCACCCACCACAGATAGTCAGGACGGTATCGACAAAGACAGTCTGGCCGCCGTTCTCAAGGCACAGCAACTGGCACTGGCATACGCCGCACAGTACAAACCGGTACGCATTCTCGTGGAAGGCAAATCCGTGCTCACAGAAAGTATCGCCACCGTGAAAGATCTGCGCACCCTGAATGCCAACCATGTGGGTGTAGTGATCGGCAGCACCACCAACGATGGCAGTGCCGCTGTAGGACTGGTATTAGGCCGCGCTGCAGCTATTCCGGTACAAAGAAATCTGGGTCGCGTAAAAGATGGCGCGCTGCCGGTTTTGCAAGCCTACATCAACACCCGCAAAGCAGAAGAAATCACATCAGGAGATCTGCTGCATGACAAAGGGTATATTTTCTTCCGTTCCTTCGCAGGCCGCTCCGGTTATTTCCTGAACGATGATCCTATGTGCGCTCCGGTTACAGACGACTACAGCCAGCTGTCGCTCGGCCGTGTGATCGACAAAGCCACTATCATCTGCTACCAGACTTACCTGGAAGAACTGAATGACGAAATCAGTGTAGATGAAAACGGCAACCTCAGCATCCCTGTTATCAAATACCTGCAGAACAAAATTGAAACGGCCGTAAACCTCGGCATGGCCGATGAAATCAGTGCTTTCCACGCATTCATTGATGCAGCACAGAACGTCATCAGCACAGGTAAACTCACGGTGAAAGCATCTATTGTACCGATGGGCTACACCAAAAAAATCGACGTATTACTGGGATTCACCAATCCTGCCTTACAACAGTAATCTTCTCTCTTCTTTTAATTTTTAAACACACTACAATATGATTTTTGATAACAAAGAATGCACCTGGGCCAATATGAAAGTGGTAGTACTGGGTAAGGAATTAATAGGTATCCGGGGTATCAAATACAAACTGTCGCAGGAAAAGGAACACCTGCATGGTGCTGGAGATGAGCCTATTGGCATTCAGCGCGGCAAACGTACCTACGAAGGAGAAATCAAACTGCTGAAATTCGAATACGATATACTGGCAGAAGCTGTCAGAAGCGCTGGTGGCCGAGATCTGCTGGATCTTACAGCCGATATCGTGGTGACCTATGTAAAGGACCAGAAGACGCCTCCCCGCACAGATATCATCAAAAGTTTCCAGTTCAAGGAATTTGAAAAAGGTTGGGAACAGGGCGCCAAATTCATGGAAATCACCCTGCCAATCGTATTCATGGGCTTAACACAAAACGCCTAATTACATCCGCCTTTTATCATATCATCATTATTCATCTCCAATTACAATAATACATTATGACAGTAGACAAACCAGTAGCCATTTCACAGGAACACATCGACAGCTGGAAACAGAAATACAAAGATGTTTTTAAACTCACAGCTGCAGATGGCAAAACAGGCTATTGCAGAAAACCAAACCGGGACGAAGTAAGCTATGCCATGACGCTGATTACCGGCGACCCGCTGGCTTACCACGAAACCATTCTGAAAGCAACCTGGCTGGGGGGCGACGAAGATATACTGCAGGATAAATCCTACCTGTATGGCTTAGGCGCACAGCTGGACAAACTGCTCGAAGCCAAAAAGGTAGACGTGGAAAAGCTTTAAGCGAGGCGTCCGGCGAATTTGAAAGAAATCCCTATGGATACATTCAAACGCTGTTCGAATACTATCTGCCCCAGGTTGACACCTCGCAGCTGACAGATGCTCAGTGGGCAGAGAAATTTGCACAACTGCACGATATCCGGCAAAGAGAGTTAAGAGGGTTGCCAATACTTTCAAGATAATCATCGTGCGCTAAAAGCATATAACATGACAGATATTACTACGAGCGATGGATTCAATCAGTTAAGCAGCGCAGCAACTACTGCTATGTCCCGGGTATCCGGCTGGCAACGTGCAATGATTAACAACAATACCACACTCAATACCTCTTTCATCAGGATGCAGACTATTATGCTCCAGCTCCCGGAGAACCCGCCAAGGCCTCCGGAGCCGGCAGCAGATACTGCCCCTCCAAAGAAAAAGGAATACCTCCCTCTCCCGGCCGACAGTATGATAAAAGGCGGAGCAAGCCTGATAAAAATGGCGATGGATCTGCAGCAGACACAGGTAGCCTTTGAAAGGTTTACCGGCAGTGCCACCAGTGCGAAAGCACTGGTAGGCAGTCTGCAGCAAATGGGAACTACCACGCCTTTCAAATCCAGTGACCTGATTAAAAATGGACAGCTCCTCCTTGAAAATGGTATGGCCACACAAAAACTGCTACCAACCCTGCAACTGCTGGGTGGCGTAAGTGGCGGCAATGCGGAGAAAATGAATACCATGTCGAAAGCATTCGGTGAGGTGGTAAGTGCAGGAAGTCTGACCCAATCCACACTGGGTAAAATGACAGACGCCGGATTTAATCCGCTGAAAGAGATTGCACGGACAACCGGCTTAAGCATGAAACAGCTGGAAGCAGATATGGCTGCCGGAAAAATCACGGCAGATCACCTGACCAATGCCATGATCTCCGCTACAGGCCCCAAAGGCGCCTTCTTTGGAACGATGCAGGCACAAAGTGAAACAGCCGGCGCCCGATGGCAGCAATTCGGAGAAACACTGCAAAATACTGCCACGTCCATAGGCACTGCCTTATTACCGGTAGCAACGGACTTCATCAACAATGCATTGATTCCAATGGCACAATGGCTGGAAGTAGCTGCCACCTGGCTCGGAGAGCACTCCGGTGTGATCAGCATACTGGCAGGCACCATCGGCGGAACACTGCTAGCCTATAAAATGTGGACGATTGCTCAAAGCACCATCAACCTCGTCATGGGCCTGAACCCCGCATGGCTGGTAGTTGCCGCTATCGCCGCCCTGGTCACCATGGTGATTTATGCCTGGAATCACTTTGCAAAATTCCGTGCTGCCATTATGGGTACCTGGGAATGGCTGCAGAACATGTACAAGGTCATCAAGGACTACGTGATAGACAGTGTCAAAGAAATGCTGACAGGTTTCAGTGGTCTCGCAAAAGCATTTGGATATCTCTTTAAAGGAGAGTGGAGTAAAGCTTTTGAAGCCGGCCAAAATGCAGTCAACCTGCTGTTCAGCGACCGATTGGACAAGCGCGCGCAGGAAGGCGCAAAAGGCGCCGCCGACGCTTTCCATAAAGAGTATGAATCCGTACTCAATGCCAAATCACAGCCGAAACTTAAAATTCCGGGACCACCCAAACCACCGGTTACCATACCACCTATTACAGGTACAGGTTATGCCGGATTGGGTAATACAAAAAATAACGCCCCGGAAGGCGCCAAACAACAGGTAGCAGGCATCACCGGTGGTGGTGGCCGCGATATCATCATCAACCTGCAGAAATTGTTTGATACCATCAACATCACCTCCAACAACGTGCAGCAAGGCGTGCAGGATATGGAACAAATGGTCACCGAAGCATTACTCAGAGTTTTAAACAGTGCGAATGCACTAGGATAATTTTTATGAAAACGACTTATGATATAAGAAGCCTCTTCAAAGCATCCTGGGGTTATACACCGCCGGTACTGGATATTATAAAACAACCGGAAGAAAGTAATAATGACGGCCCCTACTTTGATAAAGGTGCATTCGGAAAATCGTATTTCATGCCGGTAACCCTGATTATTCCTGCATCCGAAACACAACCTGCCCGTAGTATCAGCCTGCCCAATCCGGTTATCCGTATCAGCAGCCGCAAAACCATTGTGGAAACAGCGATGGTAAACCGCACCGGCACTATAAAAGAGCTGATCAACACGGAAGATTTCAAGATCAGTATCAAGGGGGTGATCATCAACGACAGCAATCATTTTCCGGAAGATGAAATCAAACAACTACACGCATTGTATAGCGTAGACGAAGCAATCACGATCAACAGTGTACTGACCAACTTTTTTTTAAAAAGTGAAGAACAGAAAGTAGTGATCACAGATATTAACTGGCCGGAAGTAACAGGCATACAAAATGTCAAGCCTTATGAGCTCAACCTCATCAGCGACCATGCTTTCGATCTAAACCGATTTTAAATGTTTAAGCTTACTTGTCAGATTATCATTGGTAGCTACAGCTTTACACAGGTGAATGAAGTAAAGATCAAAAGAAGCATTCATTCGTTTGTAGACACCGCCAGTATTAAAATACCTGCTACCGCCAGATTACATACCAGCGGCGACCTGAAAACCGTTTCGGTAAATAATGCAGCCGCTTCGTTCATGAATGAAGGCGATCCCGTGGAAATATGGCTTGGCTACAACCAGGAACTACAGCTGGAATTCAGCGGTTTTGTGAAAAGAGTCAATGCCGCCACGCCCTGCGAAATTGAATGTGAAGGCTACAGCTGGCCGCTCAGGAGAAAAATAATCCTGCAGAATTTTAAAGGGAAAACCCTGCAAGCCATGTTGGAACACGCGACGGCAGATACCGGCATCCGGTTGAGTGAGAATATCCCAAACATCAAACTGAATCAGTGTTTGTTCGAAAATCAAAATGGGACGGAAGTACTCGACTGGATAAAGAAAAACCTGTTTCTCACAGTTTATTTTTCCGGAAATGTATTGTATGCCGGCCTCGCCTACGTGGAATTACCGCAGATTGCCCAGGCGCCGAAAGAAGGACGAAAGCCCATCGACGGGAAACTACCGGCACTGACATTTGAACGGGAAAAACAACCTGTCCGGTACGACATGGGCTGGAACGTCATCAAAGACGATCAGCTCAAATTCAGGAAAGCCGCAGATGTAAAGTTGCAAATAAGAGCAGTGACATTTGATAAAAACAACACACCGGTTACCGCTTCTTTTGGCGACAGCAAAGACCCTATCAGAACCATCTTCGTTCCGTATGTCAGTGCCGCCACTACCCTTCGGGAACTGGCAGCAGGCAAACTAAACGAACTGAAATACGATGGCTATGAAGGAAAAATCACCACTTTCCTGCAACCCTTTTCTCAACCCGGCACCGAAGCAAAAATCACTGACCGACAATACAAAGAGCGGGAAGGTACTTATCTGCTGGAAAGCACAGAAGTCACTTTTGGTACAGGTGGTGCCAGAAGGATTTGCGAAGTAGGTGTTAAAATAAGTAAAAAAGATGAGCAGACAACAGGCACAGTTGCTGGCGGGACTGCAGAAAATCAATAGTACACCAGCCACCATTATTCCGGCTATGGTTACCCGTGCAGATGAAGCCAATGGTATCATTGATGTAAAAACCGCGCAGGGACTCGACATCTACGATGTACGCCTCTCAGCTGTCACCGACTATGAAGAAGGTCTTCTCCTTGTACCACCGGAAAAAAGCAGCGTACTGATTGCCCGTATCAATGACACGGATAATTATTTACTGATCAGCACTGCTGCCATCACAAAAATAAAATGCCGCATCAGTGATAAACAACTGGAGCTGGACAAAGATGGCCTGGCCCTCAGTGCCGGCGGAGAATCCCTGAAGAAATGCCTGGACGATCTGCTGGATGAAATTGTCACCATCTATGCGCCTATGAACAAAGCTGCATTTGTGGCCATCAAACAACGATTGGCAACACTCTTAAAATAACTGTATGGCCCTGGATAAAAATAGTTTGAAACAGCAGATCAAAAATGCATTTAAAGATATGAAAGCGGCTGATGTAGACGAAGAACAAGGCCTCGACATATTCTGTACCAAACTGGCAGAAGCTGTGGATACTTACGTAAAAACAGCCACCATTAACTACACCACCGGTTTACTGGCGCCTAACGGCGCCGTAACCGGCGTGTTTAACGGGAATCTATCATGAAAGATATTTTATTAAACAAAGAAACCGACCTGGATATAGCCGCCGGTGATCTGGTAACCGGCAGCAGTGAACTACAACAACAGGAACTGTTGCTGATCAATAACAAAGGCACCATCAAAGAATTTCCGGCTACGGGTATTGATGCCTACGGATATCTCCAGGATAACAACACCACGGAACTGTTATATGAAATCAGAAGACAGTTCCTGGCAGACGGCATGGAGGTCGTAAAAATTGATATTACCGGCAATGGTCAGTTAAACATAGATGCAAATTATGGAAACAGTTAAGGTAAAGCCCCATCAATGCCTCGGTGATCTGGCCCTGCAAGGAAAAGGAAGTATGCAGGCACTGTTTGATTTTGCAGTCGTCAACAACTGCAGCATCACAGATGATCTCGTAGCCGGAAATACCCTGCTGGTACCGGATATAGCCGTCATCGACAAACGGATATTCCAGCAACTACGGGATGCCGCTGTGATTCCTGCCAACGGTTTCACGGCTGCAGATGAAGCGGCCATGAAAGGAGGCATTGGCTACATGGGCATACAGATAGATTGTCGCGTGAGCTGACAACATACATCACAGGTTTGTAAAAGCATAACGAGTATTATGGCAAGAACAATAAATGAAATACAGGAAGACATTATCCGGCAGGTGAAAGCTTCCCACACACTGGCGCCGCTCAACAGCACCAGCAAAACAGCGGTGTGGCGTATGTGGACCTACATCGTTGCGGTAAGTACCTGGGCGCTGGAAAATCTTTTTGATCAGCACAAAGTAGAAATCAATACCCTGATCAACGAAAAAGCACCGCACAGTTTACGCTGGTATGCCAATAAAGCAAAGGAATTTCAGTATGGTTCCGAACTGCTGAAAGATGAAGACTACTACGATAATACCGGCCTTACTACCGAACAGGTACAGGAACGAAAAATCATCGCCTACAGCGCCGTAACGGAACAAAGTAAAGGCTTGCGGCTGAAAGTAGCCAGGGTGGTCAACGGCGACCTTAATGCCCTGTTACCCGTACAGCTGGCAGCTTTCCGCGAATACATGTCCAGGATCAAAGACGCCGGTGTGAATCCTTTGCACATAGAAAGCAAGGAACCCGACAGCCTGAAATTAACCCTGCATGTTTATTTCAATCCGCTGGTGCTGAATGCCAACGGTTACCGGCTGGATGGCACCTCCAGAGAACAACCGGTACGCACACAGGTAAAGGAATACCTGAAAAACCAACCCTTCAATGGTACGTTGGTACTGGCCTATCTGATAGATGCCCTGCAACAGGTAGACGGTGTGGTGATTCCGCATATCACACAGGCACAGGCACGCTACGGTGATTTACCCTATACACCTTTTGATGTGAAGTATAATCCCGATGCAGGTTACCTGAGAATCATCGATGAAGACGATCTGCAGATCTTTTACCTACCGCAAAGTGTAATAAAATGAGTAAAATATTTGAGATCAATTATCCGAAACTCGTGCGGTTATTATTACCGCCCCGCCTGCGGCAACCCAGGCAGGTAGCCTGGCTGCAGGCGCTGACGACGCCCGTTTCCTATCTCTTCCAGCAATTCAGGCGTAACCGCAATGCCAACATCTACCGGTTGAAAATTACGCCCCAGGTAGTATACCTGGAGAAATTACTGAACGAACGTTACGACATCAGCAACCGGCGGATACGGATCACCGACGCTTTCAGCTACGAACCCTGGTATATCTACCAGATAGCGGAAGACAAACCTCAATTCCTTTATCAGCCAGGTGAACATAAGCCGGTTCATCTTTTTACCAAAGACGAAATAGGCCAACAAACGGTTGACTTCTATGTAACCGTACCCCAACACCTGGAATTTAATGAAAACGAAATGCGGGCATTGCTGGACAACTACAAACTCGCCGGCAAAACCTATAAAATTCAAACAGTATGAGTCATCGCAGAATAGATTTTTCAAACCTGGGCGGATTTCCCGTCACACAATATACCCTCGACTACCTGCAACAAAACAGCCAGGATACCATTCACTCCCTGACTGCCATGGCTGGCAATGGTGTGATTATATCCGGCCTTACAGAAAGCGCCGGTATCATCAGCAATGGTTGGATTATCTGGGAGAATGAACTGCTGCCATTCATCGGCGGACCTGTTGGCATGAGTACTTTTATTGTGGAAGAAAAAAAAGAAAACGCTTTGTTCGGCGATGATACCACGAGAGAAGTATATATCACCAGGCAGGCACGATTTGCTGCCGGCGGATTCAACTTCGCTGATCTTGTCAGAATAAACAGTCTGCGGGAATTTGACCAGCAATTGAAACTCCTGAAAGCCACCTTATCAAAGGAGATCAACGCGATCTGGAAAAAAGGTGATGTGATAGAACTGGATGTATCTCCTGCTTACCTCGCTGCTAATTTCGACGGCACCGGACTTGGCCGGGGAGAACGTACCGGATGGGCTATCTGTAATGGTAACAACGGTACCCGCAACCGCGGTGGAAAATTCCCGGTAGGCTATACGCCCTTTAACAGTGACTATGCATTCCCAGGACTTACCGGCGGCCAGGATAATGTTTACCTGTCGGTAGATCACCTGCCACCACACGATCACGCCATGCCTTCCGAACTGAAAAAAGGAAATGGTCTGGGCGTCAGAGGAGGTAACGCTGTTTCCCGCGGCAGCAACGAACCATCGCTGGACCGCAGCGGTCAGACAGGCCGTGGATTACCATTCGACAACCGCCCGTCCTACATCGTTACTATCTGGATCATGAAACTCTAAACGCATTCAACACATGGCAATACAACAAAAAAATCTCCTGAAAAACTGGTTTAAAACCGGTGATTACCCCACCCAGGAACAGTTCTGGGATTGGATGGACAGCTACCTGCACAAAACAGAAGACAAAGTAGCCATCGATAATGTACAGGGCCTGCGGGATACCCTCAACCAAAAAGCAGATTACGCCACCTATACCACCCTGTTTGAGATGTTCACAGGGCTGGTGAAAAATGCGCTCCGCAACGACACCGTATTTGATGGGGAAGTAGCTGGTTACTACAATACCCTGCATGTAAAAAATGAAGCCGTAACCGGTAAACTGCTGGAAGGCCTCAACATTCCTGCTACTGCAGAAAATATCAATGCAGCAGATACCATCCTGCAGGCATTGGCGAAGCTGCAAAAACAACTATACAATGCCGTTACTTTTAACAACAACGGCGACCTGGATATGGCCGGGGCACATATCCTGAATCTGCCGGATGCACAGGACCGTAAAGAACCGCTAACGAAAGGGCAGTTCGATGACCTGTTCAGCGCTGTAGGGCATAACCGGGGCGGTATTGATTGTGCCGCAAACCCCAACTATCCGGCTTCCAATCTGGGCGACCGCTGGGAAGTAACGCTGGCGGGTAAGATCGGCGGCGTCAATGGTATAGAAGTAGATCCTTTCGATGAAATTATTTGCCGTAACACCAGTACCGGTGGCGACCAATCAGTCGCAGGAAACGATTTCTATATCGTACAGGGCAACATTGGCCGGGCAACCGAAACAACGGCCGGTTATGTCAGGATCGCCACCTATCAGGAAGTGGCAGATGGCACCGATGACAACCAGGCCGTTACACCCGCCAAACTAACAACAGCACTGCAGCACAAAGCCGACAAAGGTACCACACTGGCAGCCTACGGTATTACGGATGCAATTTCACAATCCCAGCTGGGTACTCCCAATGGCGTAGCCTCACTGGGACCAGATGGCCGGATTCCGGATTCGCAGCTACCAAGGGAAACCCTGAGAACTGTTACTGCCAGGGATGCTAATACTACCGGACCTATCAACGTAAACGGCGGACTAACGGTATCCCGCAGTATTGTATGTGAATCTACCATACAAAATACCTGCTTAAGATTGTTGCCTACAAGAGCCGCAGAACCTAACTTCTCCTGCGTATTTGATTTCTACGATAAAAATGATGTCACCAATTCCGGATATGGTTTATTTGGCAATACCGCTGCCGCCGGACGCTGGACATATGTTACCGGTATTCTGATGGGGTCCAGTAAAAATGGTAGCGGTACAACGAAGGATATCCTGATTTCTGCGCATGATTATTTAACCGATGAGAATGTAGCCATTTTCGTACAAGCTAATACCAACCGGGTGGGCATTGGTACCAATACGCCTACCGTGCAACTGGATGTTGCCGGCGATGCCAAAATAGCCGGCACGCTGCAATTGGGTGGATCTACCATCTTCGCAGGTGTAGGTAGTCCAGAAGGCAGGGTGACAGCGCCGGTGGGCAGCCTCTATACCCGTAATGACGGAGGCCCCGGCACTACTTTATATGTGAAGGAATCCGGCTTTGACAACACCGGATGGACCGCTAAATAAAAATAGCTGTTACCATTTTCCCCTCATCTTCCTGTAATAAAAAAATACAGGAAGATGAGGGAAAATATATATCTAACGGAAAAGGTAGTACGTAGTTATTTATATTCCCCAGAAATTTTCGCCGGGCACAATACCACTCTCCTGTCTGGCACTTCGCAGGATTGTTTCTTTATGCTGCGTAATGGCCTGTACAGCTGCTACCCACTCTTCATGGGAGATCGCCGGAATATCTGTACTGTACATCTCAAACCAGGAGTTGATCGCATCGGTGAATTTCCCCACCCACACCTGCGGATGCAGGTATAAACAATGGCGCAATACAATCCGGTAATTCAATAAACTATGATCAGATAACCAGCTGGGAAATAAAGAACTCCGGCTGAAAGCCACATCAAACTGGGTACCGATGGATTCATACCCGGAAATCTTAAACGGATAATCCGGTACAATGTCCCAGTAATTCACCACCCGTATAATCCTGGCCGTAGCTCCGGCAGCCTGACAGGCTGCTGCCCAGTTACTATCCCCCACCCGGGCACTGGCAAAATTGATGGTTTTAACCGGCAACGCCGGCCGGCTGACACGTGCATCCAGCGTAAACAACTGGGATAAAGCGCCACCAAGACTATGTCCGGTAATATACACCTCGCCCGGATCTTCCGGTAATAAACTGAATACCTGCTGCTGCATAGAGTGCTGCATCGTACCACCTATTCCTGAATAAATACCATAGAAACCACTGCTAACATTCGGTACCGGCGAAACGCTGTTGTGATAAGGCTGAAACGGCACAAAACTCCAGAACAGATCATCAAACAAATCGGAATACGATTTGGTACCGCGGAAAGCGACAATGTATCGCTTCAACAATGGGTTGGGACCATGGTACTTGAAGATCAGCCCAAAACGTTCTTCCTGTCCCCACTCCCCAAACCATTCGTTCCAGCCCGTAAAGCGGGCATAGATCTTATAATCAGGTGGAGGAATAACGGTCTTACCTTCAAAATCGTCATAAGCGGCTACAGAAGCGGTAGCCAATGCCAATGTTAATGGAGGATAGAGGGAAATGGCCTCCTGTGTTGTCGGATTCATGCTCTTTATTTAAGGTTATTAATGAATCGATATGAATGAGGGTGCAATATTTTTAACGGGGAGGAGATGGTGCTGTATCCAACGATCAGTTGTTGTGTTAATCTGTTAACAGGCGGGGGAATAAATCCTGATTCTAATATAGAGAAAAAATGCAAGAATATTTTCGCCGGAGCGGGATTTAAAAGTAGCAACCTGCTGGTAGCAAGAAAAATAAGGACATAAAAAAAGAGAAGATCTGTGCAGATCTTCTCTTTTTTTTGTTGCCCAACCTGGATTCGAACCTTCTTCTAACGGGTTTACGAAGATTAGTAACCGTAAGTATATACCACTTAACAACTTAGGTGAAAAGCAAAAATTATAATCCAATGTCGAGACACAAGCAGTACGATCCATACATTGTTGATCAAACTGACCTTATAACCGAAGAGTTTCCAATATCTCGTCCATACGCTTAAGGGTATGCGCGGGGTTGGCCTCCCTAAGTTTAAGCCTTTCAAATACCATTTCCCTATCAACGCGTTCTTTCAGCAAATCCTTATTACCCTCACTAATACTGCCGGTACGCTCCTGTAGCATTTCCAATACTTCAAACAAAGAGTCCACTTTCGTAATAACCACCGCATCATATACTTCCTGCACACCCAGTATTTCGGCCGTATAAGCCATCCTTGCAATTACCGGTGTATAATATTTTATGTTGCCCGAAAACCTATTTTGTCTGATAATTTTATCTAATACCTCTTTGAAAAACAAAATATCCTCGTCAACAGAGGTCTCTCCAATGCCTCGCTCAAAATAGGGAATGGTAGCAGCATACAGGAAAGACTCTCTAGCCGCCGCTGAGCCAAAGTTCTCTGTCTGCACATTCCATCCTTCAAAATTGGTACAATACTCATCTAGTAACGACTGATACTGTTTTCGCGGATCCGACAATAGTACAATTACATTTGCAGTTATATTGAGATTTTCTGTTGCCCTTTCGTCAAATACGCCAAGCCAAATGTACTTATCGGCTTTAAGGTGCTGCTTTAGAATCTCCAACAGTCGCTTCTTATTTTCATCTGTATCATTTATACCATCCAGCAACCCTGTAATAAATTTTACCCTGTAAAAACTAAATTTCTTTTCTAACAGCTCAATTTGGTCTGTCACTGGGATACTAGCAATCAGAGGCTTGAGCAATGTCCTAAAAAATTCAAGTTCTATATTGCAATGAGCCGCATATGCGGGATGCCCGTTGGACTCGGGCCGCTGTTCAAATAACCAATCAGCAATATAAATCGGCGAGGCTACTTCTTTAATCAATGTAACTATTTCCCTACCCAATACAGGCTTATATACCTTCCATTCTTGCAATGCCAACCTCCTACTTTGCATAAGCTCGTTTTTTTCCTTGAAAATTTCGGAAGCAGACCCGGAGCTGTCTTGCTCATACTGGGTTAACATCTGCCACGAATATCTCAATAGATGAAAAAATTTATCAAGCAGCAAAAGGGCAAGCTCCGATGGCGGGGTCTTAAGATCTTTTTTTCCACTAATCAAAGCGGAAAGTATATCCCTTATCTTTTCGTCGGTTTTGATAGCATTCAAAGCGGCTGCCTGCAGTATTGGGTGGCGAAGGTTATCCCAATACTGGATCCACATCGCAACATTTCTTTCTCGCAGCACGTATCCTTTCAAGGAGAACTCTTCTGAAAATGTCAGATGCTGACTAATCACCTGCATACGTTTGAGCAACGCCCATTCCATTGGTTCCGTTACACTAGTTTCCGGCCGGCAGTATTGCTCAAAAATATAGTCTTCATGTTGCAAATGTACCATCATTTTTTCGGGCCTTTCCTCTCCTCTCGTCCAAGCCAACCAGTCACTCTCTAGCCATTTATTTGGCAGAAGAGTAATAAAGAACCTTATGAAATTATAGAGTAACTCGGTGTTTTTAATAATTGTAAGTACTTGCTTGCAATCAAGTGGTCTACTTATTTCCGCTATGGCATTGGCCCATTGCTCTTCCAACCAGGCCTGCATCCATTTGTCTGCTTCTGAAATGTAAAACCTATCATAATCCATTTTCAGGGCCACTTTAAACAGCCGTGCCCAAACTTCATTTAATATTGCAGAGGCAGATTTATCTTCAAAAATGCCAACATATACGGAGTCAAGCGAAATGATCCGATCCAATTCTGCTCCTACCGCAGGATCTAGATCAAAGTAATCGGTTGTCAGACTTTGATCAACTGTCCTATTATCCAATGAGGCCAGTGCAATCTGAGCAAACTTTATCATTGATGGCTTAAGTATTGCAGGCAACCCGGCACCGTTCAAAAAAGTTATAAAACGATCCTGACGCTCCCGCACCAGCAAGGTATCAATATGTATGGTTAGATATTCACTCTTTGTTATCATTACAAGTATAGGTTTTTTACTGCTATCTCGCAATTGCTTGCTTGTAACCAGTAAATATCAAATAATTGTCGCATAAAAGACTGCGTTGCATGGTCTTTGACAGAATAAATACCTGTTGAACCTTGGACGGAAATATGATGACCAATAGGAGCCTCTACTAAATAAAAATTGGTTTTATCAATTATTAGCATTCGATCATGGAACCACCAATTTTCCATAGTTGTATTTGATTTATTAACTACGCGAAGACCAAAGCGAACTTGCCGACTGGCAGGAATCACTATCTGCATGGCATTTTCTACTGCCTGTAAATATGGATTTCCTCTTGTCATGCCCTTCTGTGTTAATAACTTAATGGTAACTTGCAGTTGTACAGAGGTAAAGATTATTGCATCGCCTGGAGTTCCTGACGGCACGTTAAAATAAGGATTCCAAATTTCAATGAAGGATTTTGCACCTGCAATAAGTTGTTGATATAGCAAAGGTGGATCGACAGGAAATGACTCCTTATGGTAGAACCAATAAACAGGCTGACCATCATCATGCATTCGTGTCGTATTATTAGGGTTAGTCGGAAATATTGGCCGGCTCATAATTCCTTGCTATTAATATACTCCATTAAAGTCACGCTTTCCTTCCAAAACCACTTTTCTACCTGATCTACAACCTGCAGATCACTCGAATTTGGAATTTTCCCAATACAGCCGGCTCGTTTGCCGATTTCAGCGAAAGAGGTTCCCAGAAAATAAGCATTGGTATCGGTAATAATAAAACGATCATGTAGGGTAGATCCCATAAGCATTTTACATTCTATTTTTTGATAAGGCTTTTTGTTATACTCCTCTATGGCGTCATATAATTTCTGAGCTTCCTCCTTATTAACAAAGTCTTTGCCTTTACAATTAAGGATCCGCAAGGTGACCGATATATTTTTTATTTGATAGGCGTATTCAATCAAATCATTTACCATGAAATAGGGATCCACCAAGTAGCAACTATCCTTTGCTTGGTTGATAATTTCCTTAACGATCTTTCGTGCTTTCGTCTTGGTTTCAACTTTATCTACCTCAGTTTGGCCAGCAGCAAAAAAATGAAATTCATTCCTTCTCTGATGCCTCTGAAACTGCCTGCTTTTTTCTCCTGTTTTAAAATAGTAAGTTTCGTTCAGTTGCTCAGCATCTCCCACCTTCACGGTTTGTTCAGTTGAATATTTTTGAATGATAACCGGGTTTTCTCCCTCTCTGTTGATTTTAAGTTTAGAGTGCCCAATCGATACGCCGAAGTTGATACGATGTATGAAAGCCGCCTTTGGCAGCATAGCAATCAAATGTTTACTTTTATTATAGACCCTTGTTTCGATCATTCCCGGTTTATGCGGCAAATTCAAAAAGCCAATTTTCTCGTTGATATCGAAGGTCCCATCAAAAGCAATTTCATCGCCATGCCAATCAGTAATATGGATAGAGAGCAGCTCGTTCTTGATTCCTTGCCGCAGCAATAAATTGTAGATGATACCTTCCGGGTTAGATTGATGTGTAAAATTCAGTTTTCTAAAGTAGGGATTAGGCAACGATAGATACATATTGCCTATATGCTCAGGAAAGGTAAAGAGATCAAAACCCAGCCACTCAGAGGTAAGTTTACTAATTATTTCCTTTTCCTTGCCGGTTGTTTGTTGAAACTTCTGCTGCACCACCCTATCTGTATCAATTTGCGTCCATACTAAAAGGCCAGAATCTCTTTTGGGCAAGATTGCGCCGACCCCCTCGGTAGTATAAATATTGGAGGGCAAAACTAAAGGGGAGGCTCCCGCAGGCTCCATCGAGAACTTCCCGTTTATAAAATGATCGGTAATATCTACCGCTTTACCTTGCTGTAAAGGGTTCTTAAAATACTCGATGGCTTTACCAACATCAGCCATTTCTTCCACCACCAGGTTAAGCTTGTAGATATCCCATTTCCCTTCCAATTTCGGTCTAATAGTTCTATATTTATACCAAGTCTGGTCTGGAATTTTATAAGGTAGAAATTCCTCCGGCAAAAGTTCAATTACAGAAAAGACATGGTACCACTTCTTTGTCACTACATCTTCTGCAACGATCGCTGTTCTCATTGCCTTTGTGTAAAACGGCATTATTTCTTCGAGCAAATCCATAAATAAGAAGCCTGTTAGATATAAATAAAAATAACCCCATATTTCCTTTTTCTGAAATGAATTTTCCAGGATCTACATACTTTGTTTGGGACCATTCAACTTCCCTTTCAGAACCCATTGTGCCAGTTACAGTAAAATATGAAGCCGCCCTTGACTGGTTTGACAGCTACACATGATCTTCATATTCCTCAGAGTTATCGACAGGAAATACTGATCGGTATATATATTAATAACACGTTATTCACCTCTTAAATCTTGGGGAGTAACATAAAATTGTTAATGGTATACCTGATCAGGAAACTCGTTTTTCCTCAGTCCAGGAAAAAACATTGTGTAAATCTAAACTCCAAAATTTCAACCCCAATTTCGATAATTCAATGTGTGTTTGCGAAGATTAGACTAATCAAGTATAAGAAGAAAAACACAACCGATTTCGAGACTTTTAAGAACGTTCTTCAATGTTTGTACGACTTGGCTAAAATATCACAAGAATGCTTAGTAGGAAGCAAGGGTTCTAATATAGTTTACTCGAAGCTCCCTGGATTACAAATTTTCAAGAAACATGAGAAGTGAACAATATGTTATTTATCCGATAATCAGATATATTTTTTTGATTATTATAACAAGAATATTATTATAAAATAGTACCGTAAAAAATTAAAGGAGAGTATTGAATGCGTGTATGAGTATATGATAGTCAGTCGTCTAAAAAAGAAAAAACGTGATACAATTTAACTATAAAATTGTATCACGTTTTGTTGCCCAACCTGGATTCGAACCAAGACAAACAGAACCAAAATCTGTCGTACTACCTTTATACTATTGGGCACCGTTAAACGGGACGCAAATGTAATACTTTTTCCATAAAAAACAAGTGTGGGAGAAAAATATCAAAAAAAATAATCGCGTATACACGTACACGTTACCCTGCCGGAACCGGCAATAGTCACGATATAATGACCACCTATCCGATCATACCGACCTCCTATTTCATGACAGCACCGGCGGCAATACCCACTGCGATAGCATCTTCCACACCACCTACAGCAGCATCCCTTACCTTTAGTTTTTTACCGGCATATTGCCGCAGGTAAAAGAAGGCATAGGCGCCGGCCACCGCTGCTGCAGCGCCAATCAGTGCGCCCTGCCATGCCTTGTCTCCTTTCGCCTGGTACAAGGTAGCTCCTACCAGGCCGCCGGAAAGCGCCCGCCCTGTCAGACCGGTTACTGTAGTACGGTCACCTGTAGACGGCGCCTTATCGATCACCAGTTCACCCGCCGCCATGGTCTGCAGGAATTTACCGGTAGCCTCTTTTTTCATAAATCCCAATGGCGATTTATTCAGTTCCCGGGAAGGATGTTTATTCACATAATAGCTGGCAAAAGCAGGGCCCATCGCACCACGCATACCGCTCACAATGCCCAGTCCCAGCACCCGGATGAAGGTAGATATCGTTACTTTTTTCATACCGGCAACGCAACAATCATTGTGCCATGCACGGCACCTTAGCCGCCGCCGGCCGTAACCTGCTACGCCAGTACATTACCAGCAATGCTGCCCCGCCAAACACCATACCCGTCCACGGGGTATATTGTACCCCATATGAGGCAATGACCATCCCACTGACTGCCGTCCCTACCGAAACGCCCAGGTTACCACAGGAGGTAGAAAAGCTATTGGCAAACTCCAATGCCTCCGGAGCAGCAGCAATAATGTAGGCGGAAGCAGTCAGGAAGCAGGGAGCATAAAACAATCCCCATAGGCCAATCATGAAGATCGTCAGCAGCTGATTATCGCCGGCATAATACAGCCCTACAGGGAGCAACAACGTACCCGCCAGAAAAAAAGCCGTGGTACCGGCCACACTTTTCCCCAGCATTTTCCCGGCCAGCCGGTTACCCAATACGCCTGTAATACCAAACAACAACATCATGCTGCTGATCATGGCGGTATCCATATGCTTTACCTTTCCCAGGTAGTCGGCAAAATAGCTGTAGCTGCAAAACCAGGCGCCAATCATCAAAAAATTCATCACGGCACTCAGCAGGAAATTGGGCTGGGTAAGCACCCGCAGCTGTGCCCCATACGACTTCCGGACGGTTACCGGCATAGGCGGCAGTAGCCATAATATAGCTACCAATGCGATCCCGCTCATCAGTGCCTGCAGCCCAAAGGAGGCCTGCCAGCCATATACACCCGCCAGCCAGGTGGCTACCGGCAAAGTAGTTACCGTTGCCAGACTAATACCACCCAGCACCACCGCCATCAGCCGGTGCGCTTCGCCTTTACCGGCATTACTAACGGCAACGGCTATGGCAGTAGAAATAAATACCGGCTGCAAAAATGCCGGCAATACCCTTACCAACAGCAATAACCAGAATGGTGGAGACAACAGGGATACCATACCTGCAAGCAGAAAAATACCGATACTGAGTGCCATCACATTCCGGCGGTCAAAACGCGCAGCCAATAATGTCATAAAGGGTCCCGTCAAGGCAATCACCAATGCGAAAGCACTCAATAAAATACCCGCCCTGTCTATACTGATACCGTAGTGGGCTGCTACCTGCGGCAGTATACCAATGATGCCGAATTCCGTCGTAATAATACTCACCAGGCCCAGACAACCGATGTATGCAATTTTATTCATGATACTAACTGATATAAGCCTGTAAAAGTAGATAGATACTTTATTGGTAAATTGCAGTGCAGCCCATTGTATGCCGCTAACAAAAAAGTGTGTAATGACTAAAAGAAAAGAACAATCGACCAACAGCCTGAACAAACAGCTGATGGCCGGCAACTGCGACCTGGTACACGCCATCGACCTGATCGGCGGCAGGTGGAAACTCGTTATTCTGAGCAATCTGGAAACAGCCGCGGTACGTTTCAGCGAACTGAAAAGACTGATTCCTCAGATCTCAGAACGAATGCTGGTACTACAATTAAAAGAGATGGAGAAAGCCGGATTGATCACCCGTACCGCCTATGCTACGGTACCTCCCTGTGTTGCTTACAGCCTGACGGCTATCGGGAAAGAACTGATGCCCATCTGGCAACAGCTGAGCCAATGGGGGAGCAAACATAAAACCGTGAATAACGAGGGATAGCGGGCTGGATTACCTGTGCCTGAGGATAACAATGGGCTAACAAACAATGGAGTAGCAAACAATGGACTTTTATCGTAGCGTGATAAATTATTTCTTAGCAGCTAAAGCATCTATTTCTTTCCGGATCTGCTGATTCTTGGGTGCCAGGGTTAAGGCAGCCTGATAAGCCGCCAGGGCTTTATCTTTGTTACCGATACGTACGTAGGCCTGCGCCAGCATCTGCTGCGCATGTGCACTCATCGGATAATTACGTACGTTAAGTGATAACAGCTGAATAGCACTGTTGAGTTTTTCCTGACTCAGGGCATAACGTCCGATTCCATCTGTCAGTGCTTCGGATGGCACAAACGTAAAACCGTTTTGCAGTGATAGTTTTTCAAATTGATGCGTATACAGCTCCGGTGCATCTACCAGCTGTTTTACCTGCGACTGGTATCCCTTAAAAATAAATTTCAACCCGTCATAGGTGCCCGGTAAGGCCACCGTGCCATGGTCATCCTCCTCATAATAATGCCAGTTCCATCTTAAGCCGCTTTCCGCCGCTGCCGGCAGTATACTGGTTGTAAAACGGCGGATAGCACGGGGATGATCTGTAGTGGTGTCCTGTGGCAGCAATACTTTATTGGCCAGTGCTACATACAGCTGGGAACCCTTGAAAGCAACAGCACTTAAAAGGCTGGCTGCTTCATTATTCAGTTTCTCATTATCCCACCACAAACTCGGGTCCAGTGCGATATAGGCATTAAAGAGATGATTATGTTTGAGACAAACATTCACGGTAAACAGTCCACCGAAAGAATGGCCGGTTAATAGCTGATAGCCGCTGGTCCGGTAGTTTTTATTGATATGCGGGATCAACTCTCTTTCCAGGAAGGCAACAAACTGTTCGCCGCCACCACTGGTTTCATACAACATGCCTTTTTTACCGGGACGGGTAGTGATAAAACGGGTAGGCGTAAGATCACGGGTACGATCTGTATTGGGAATGGCGATGATAATCATCTCCGGTATCATGGCATACATGCCTCTCGACAGGTACTGTACAATGGCAGAAGCACTGTGAAAATTCATGTCGCCATCCAGGAGGTACATCACCGGATATTTTCCTGGCGTATAGTCTTTACTGTTATAAGACTCCGGCAACCATACCCAATAAGGTCTGTCTTCTTTCAGGATGTTGGAATGTAACACCTGTTTATTTCCAATCAGCAAGCTTTTTCCTGTATCCTGCTGTGCGAACAGCGGCAAACAGAAAATACTGCATAATAAAACAACAAATATCGAACGCATAAAATAGGATTATATCATCAGGCAATAGCGGCAGTTCTTTTTACAGGTGCCGGCTTTTTTGTTTTTTTTCTTCTTCCCCACCAGATCAGGAAACCGGTAATCGGCAAGGAGGTACAGATCAGTCCCACCATGAAAGTGATGATCTTACCTGTCCAGCCATACCAGAATCCCAGGTGCAGGTTCATATTCATATTTTCAATTCTTTCCGCTTTTTGCAAAGCTACCGGTATCGCCATGGCTTCACCGGTATATTTATTCATCAGCGTCATTTTACCGTCGTAACCTTTTAATCCGATCCGGCTGCCGGCAATAGCGTAATAGGTGGTAACGCTGTCTTTCGGAGGAATGGTGAGCCTTACCTGGGTCACAC
Source organism: Chitinophaga nivalis (assembly GCF_025989125.1). Lineage (NCBI taxonomy): Bacteria > Pseudomonadati > Bacteroidota > Chitinophagia > Chitinophagales > Chitinophagaceae > Chitinophaga > Chitinophaga nivalis. The sequence continues at coordinate 8,093,429 of NZ_JAPDNR010000001.1, forward strand.
CATCCTGTGCAAACTGGCGGTCCAAAATTGTCTGCAATGGCATCACAGTACTGTTGGCATCATAGGCCGGTGCAAATTTGCGCATTGCCTGATAGGCGCCTGATTGTCCGCCCAATGCCTGATGCAGCGTTTTGTTCATGGTTTTATTCACAATGATAAGCCCGGTAACCGTCAGCATCAGAGCTGGTAACAAGCTATAAAAACCCAGTACATTGTGCAGGTCATAATTCACCCTTCTCCACTTACCTTTCCATTTTATTTTGAAACATTGTTCTTTACCTGATTTATTCCATTTCTTCGGCCACCATAAAATCAGTCCGCCAATCAGTTCCAGTAAAAAGATAAAGGTGGCCATCTCCACAATCAGGTTGCCAGGCTCGTGTAACAGCAACTGGCTGTGGATATGCGCTATCGTATAAAAAAAGTAATACGCACCATCTGTTGCCAGCATTTCACCGGTATACGGATTTACCCAGGTAAATTTGAATTGTTGCTGTTTATCTGCAGAAGCTATTTTGAAACTGCTGGTACGGTCTTTATAGGCGACAAAATAAAATGGTTTCCGGTCGGGGTTGGCCTTGCGGAAGGCTGCAATGAGTTGCTCCGGCGTCATTTGCGGCCCTTTGGCTTCCTGTACGGAGATGGCTTTACCTGCCCGCCAGTCGATGATATCATCACAGAAAACAAAGATGGTACCGCTGAGGCATACCACAAAGATGATAATGCCGGAGCTAAGCCCCAACCAAAGATGCAGCCAGCTGTTGATACGGCTGAATAAGGAAGGGCCTTTCTTTTTTGGTGTAGCGGAATTGTTGGTCTTTTTTGCGAACATGATGATAATAAGTAGGCCCCGCAACCACCACCTGGTGGATTGCGGGGCGTTATCAATAAGTTAAGATCCTTTAGAAAATCTTGTAGGAAACGTTGAATACAAACTGACGGGTACTCTCTCTCAATGCCCAGGCATCACTGGTCCAGTATTCCTTGTTGGTCAGGTTATTCACCTTAATGCCTACACGATACTTAGGACGTTCGTAGAAAATAGTGGCATCCAGCTTAACAAAGGATGGCACCATAAACGTGAACGGATCTTTATTGAAGGAACCATCTTTTCTCTTGGTACGGTTGTTCATAAAGAACGATTCACTTTGATAATTACCACCGATACCGATACCCAGGCCTTTCAGCTTACCCTCCATCAGTTTGTAGCTGATCCAGGTGTTGGCGGTATGTTGCGGGGCAGAAGTAGGACGCAGTCCCAGCACAGATGAATCGCCCTGGGTAAATTTGCTGCTGTTGTAACCATAACCGAAAATAGCGTGGAAACCACGGAACGGATTCGCAATCAGATCGGCCTCAAAACCGCTGCTGCGTTGGGTACCATCCTGCAGAGAGTAGTTGGGATGTTCCGGGTCATTCCGTACCCTGTTTTTCACTTCAATGTTGTAGTAACTAAGGGTACCGGATAATTTACCATTCAGCAATTCGAGTTTCACCCCACCTTCCAGCTGGTTGGCATGTTCCGGTTTAAAGGTGGTTTTTTCTTTCGGATCGGCGTTAAATACCAGTCCTGGAGGCACATTCGTAAAACCGTTGGTATAGTTACCAAACAGGGAAACTTTATCTTTCACCACCTGGTATACCACTCCAAATTTAGGAGAGATAGCCGTCTGGCTGTAGTCATCGCCTTTGCTGTTATAATGGTCTATTCTGGCGCTGGCCATTACGAGTAATGCATCGGTAATACTCAGTACATCAGAGATATAGGCACTATAGGTCTGATAGTTTCTGTCGTAAGGCGTGCGTTTCATGGCAGCCAGCATTTGTTCATATTTATCTATGGAGATGTCTGCCGGACGCTGATTTACTTTTACCACATCGTAATTATTCACGGTAGCACGTGTATCCGTAGAGGTTACCTGGGTATAATCGAGTCCTGCCAGCAGGCGGTTCCGCATACGACCTATTTTGAAGTCGCCGTTGAAATTCTGTTGTACCTGATTGACGCCAAAGGAGCTGGGGATATGCATGATCCTGCGGGTCATGGAATCTTCCTTACCCAGCAGCAGGAACAGGTAATTGGCGTTATTGTCGGTATTCGCATAGGAATAACTGGTGGTAGAAGTCCATTGGTCATTGATGCGATAAGTTACTTTGGCAAAAGCGTTGAAGATATTGGCGCGGCTTTGCAGATCATTATTGGTATAGGCGTGTTTGAAATCGAAGTTCAGTTCATCAAAGCTTTTCGCTTTTACGGTGTTGGCTACACTACCAATATAGGTGGTATTGCGTTTGGTATGGAACAGTTCAAAATCCACATCTACCGTGAGGCGTTTATTCAGCTTGAAGGTAAAGGCGGGTGCAGCTGCCAGTGTATTGGAGCGGCCTTCGTCGAGGAAGCTGTTTTGTTTTTCTGCTGCCGCATTAAGGCGGAAGAGGATCGTTTTATTTTTGTTGAGGGGCAGGTTTACATCTGCATTTACCCGATGCAGGTTAAAACTGCCACCGGTATAACCTATTTCCAGGCGGGTATCTTCCAAAGGTTTTTTAGTAACCCGGTTCACCAAACCACCATAAGACAACATAACACCACCAAACAAAGTACCGGATGGTCCTTTGATCACTTCAATGGATTCCAGGTTTACCGGATCAGACATAGATACCCAGTTAGTTGCCATACCATTGCGGATAGCACCGCCGGCATTGGCGCCGCTGAAGCCACGCATCCGGATAGAAAGCCCGATACCACCGGAACCTACACCCTGTGTAACATTACTTACACCGGGCGCCATTTGCAACGCGCTTTTAAAGTCTGTCACAATCTGTTCAGTAAATAATTCTTTCGGAATAACAGTATATACCTGCGGATTTTCCAGGTTGGAGAGCTGCATACGGGCTACGTATTCACTTTGTTTTTTGGCAAAGCGGGTAGCTGCGGAGGTCACTACTACTTCATTCAATCCCTGCGCCGCTGTTTGCAGCTGTATCGTCACTTCCGTTGTACGATTGGCTTCCACATCTACGGTAGTTGCAGTAGCATGATGTCCCATTAAGGATACTTCCAGGGTATATTGACCCGGTTTCACTTTCGGGATCACGAAATTTCCATCATCATCCGATAAGGCTGTTTTATTCAATGTTCTCAACAAAACAGAAACGGCAGCAGCCGGCTTGTTATCGGAAGTGGTAATCTTTCCTTTTACAGTACCGCCGGGTGTTTGGGCAGCAGCCATCCAATAAATGAAACTAAAGCAGCAGCAAAGGAGGGTAGGTAATAGTTTACGCATAAATACAATATCTATAAAGCCCAGGGTATAAAACAGGGAAATGCGGGGCAAAGCTAGGAAGAGTATCAAAGTACCCCCACGCGGATCGGGAATCCTATTTACGCAATCAGGAAAAAAAAATGCGTTGCCGGGAAAGCAACGCATCAGGAAATAATATGGTAAAAGATTTATTCTTCTCTTAATCGTTCGTCGGTATACGTGATGGTGGTTTTACCATGCGGTACCGGTCTGCCATGTTCATCCACACTCACAAATACAATTTTATCGATGGTGAGGATACTCTTCTGGGTAATTTTATTTCTCACTTCACAGGCCAGCGTCAGGGAAGTAGTACCGAAATGAATGGCTTTGATACCCAATTCCACAATGTCGCCCTGGCGGGCAGAATTGATAAAATTGATTTCCGACATGTATTTTGTTACACAACGATTGGTACCCAGCTGAATGATGGTATAGATAGCAGCTTCTTCATCTATCCACCGCAACAAACTACCGCCAAACAAAGTCCCGTGTGCATTCAGGTCCTCCGGCTTCACCCATTTCCTCGTATAAAAGTTCATGACATTTTTTTTATTAAGACGCAAAACTATTAAGAATTACGCATTTCCAGACAAGCAAAACGCATGGTTTAACAGACATTTGTGAAGACAATCAGTCCGTAAACCATGCGTTTTGTTCGCTAACACGTTGCTGCGTTATTTTTCATCCAGCTCCCGCTGATGCAGTTTTACCGGCTTGGAGGCGCCGGCCCTCATTTTCAGATTCAGCACCTCAATGAATACGGAGAAGGCCATCGCAAAATAAATATAGCCTTTCGGAATATGCTGATCGAAGCTTTCTGCCAGCAGCGATACGCCAATCAGTAACAGGAAAGAAAGCGCCAGCATTTTTACAGTCGGATGTTTGTTCACGAAATTGCTGATCGACTCAGATGCAATCAGCATGACGCCCACTGCGATTACCACAGCCGCAATCATGATTTCCACATGATCCGCCATACCTACTGCCGTAATAACGGAATCGAGAGAAAATACAATATCCAGCAACAGGATCTGAATAATCACCTGCCAGAAGCTATGTACTTTTTTCGCGGAGGTAGCATGTTCACCGCCTTCCAGCTTTTCGTGGATTTCTGCCGTACTCTTGTAAATGAGAAATAAACCACCGATCAGTAAAATCAGGTCGCGGCCGGAAATAGCTGTTTTAGCCAGCCATTCCGGGTTCTGCAAACCAATCCAGCTGCCTATGTTAAAAAGAGGTTGTGTAAGAGACATGATCCAGCTGATGGATAACAGCAACAGCACGCGGATAAACATGGCCAGTCCCAGGCCCAGCTGGCGGGCTTTTTTTTGTTTTTCTGCCGGTAGTTTACCGGACAAAATGGAAATAAATACAATGTTGTCGATTCCCAGTACTATTTCCAGTACGGTTAAAGTTAAGAGGCTTATCAAAGCATCTGCCGTAAAAAGATGTTCCATATATAGGTTGTTATGATGCAGCGGTGTAGTTCCCTGCAGAAAATGAACCCGAAAGTAAAGAATAAAGCCTTAATTAAACAGCTTCGGGCAGCTATACAGGAAGATCTTCCCGTATAGCTGCCCGAAAGGTGCGATACCACCTGCCGTTGTGCCTAATTTATTTTATGCACAGTCAGGTTATCATAGTAGATATAACCGTCGGTATCCGATTGCCAGTAGGTCTGGCTGCCGCCCCGGAAGGTATGGAAAGCAACTTTTTTGATCAGCCGCTGACTGTCGTTGGTTGTCCAGCGGATATCCGTGTCCAGTACTACAGTACCATCGATAACGATTTGCACATGACCATTTTTATTGCTGCCGGTATTGCTTTTGATATAGAGGTGTACGTGATAGGTTTGTCCTTTGTTCAGGCTGCCGGTAGCCGGATATGATTTGCCAAAGGTATCCCCGAAATCGCCTGGCTGATCTTTATAATAAACATAGGGTTGGAAATACACCCGACCGGGGCCGCTGCTGTACCACATCAGGCGTAAGCTGCCGCCGTTGCCATCCCATCCGGGATCGCCGCCGGTATTCCCTTCCCCTACCAGGAAACCAAATCCCACCTTACCGCCGCGACTCCAGTCGAACTGGCTGTGGAAGCGGATATCATAATCCATTTCATAGGCCTCCCCATCTGCTACATCAATATTGCCGATCAGACCTCCGGCGCCCGACAGGGCATTTTTAAGCAGGGTAATTCTGCAGCTGCCATTGGAAATGTAGGCACGGGAAGCATTCCAGCCGGAGATGTTACCGAAGTCGGTGTTGGCATCGGCGCTGCTGTAGGTGCCGGTAGTGCGGTTGTCCCAATTCACCGACCAGGTGCTGTTGACTGCGGCGGCACTAACATCTTTGGCAGCAGCGGTGTTGTTGTCAGATGATGGCGCGAAGGCCTCATTGGGTTTAGTGCAGGAGAAGGCGGTTACAACCAGTGATAGGGTGGCTGTAACCATCACTGTCAACATGTTTGATCTGGGTTTCATTTTGTTTTTTTTAACGTGAAATAAGTGGAGATCGTACAAGGGTTACCAGTTGCTTCTTTGGCTGAATGGGTTGAATCATTCAATTCATCTAATTTAAATCGATTGTATTTTTCATATGGTTATTAAATTTAGTAATTACTTACGATTTTTCCAATTAAGAATATTCACTCCGGAAAAACGTTGTTGAAAATATATTCTTGTCCGTTAGTTATATTGTAGAACGAAACCGTTCCCCATGACCACTGCATTTTTACAACTCCTGGTGTCACTGGCAGCAGGCATCGGTATCATCATCCTGTTGACAGCGAAGTATCGGATACCCGCCTTCTTCGCCCTGTTCCTCGCCTGCTTCCTGGTGGGCTGGGGCGTACAGCTGCCGGTACCTGCCATCATCAGCGCCATGAAAGACGGATTCGGCAACATCCTTAAATCCCTGGGATTTATTATTGTGCTGGGCACCCTGTTGGGCGTTATCCTGGAATATACCGGCGGTACCCGCGTGATGGCTGCCTTCATACTACGACTGGCAGGAGAAAAAAATGCCGCCCTGGCCATGGGCATCACCGGTTTCATTGTAGGCCTGCCCATCTTCTGCGACTCCGGCTATATTGTACTCAGTGGTTTGAATAAATCGGTAGCAGCGCGTACGCGGGTGGCTATGGTCACGATGTCGGTTTCGCTGGCAGCGGGCTTATACGCCGTGCATTGCCTCATACCACCGCATCCCGGCGCTACCGCTGCTGCCGGCATGATACGGGTATCACCAGGCCTGCTGATGCTCACAGGTATCGCAGTGGCTATTCCTGCCGCTATAGCTGGCTGCTGGTGGGCTGCGTGGGCAGGTAAAAAATTGCCGGATATACCGGCTGTCACCACCCCCGAAATGGAAACAATCCCCCGGATACCGGTATGGCTGGCATTTCTACCGGTAGCCATTCCGATTCTGCTCATTGGTATTGGCGCCTTTACCGGCCTGGAAAAACAGGCAACACCCATTGCCCGCATTACCGGCATATTGGGCGATCCGGTGATTGCTTTATCTATCGGTATCTTACTGGCAGCTATGCAGCTTCCTGCCCGCACTGCCGCGGTTATCAGTCCACTGATGCAGGAAGCGGCAGAAAAAGCCGGCGGTATACTGGTGATCATCGGCGCGGGCGGCGCATTTGGGGCGGTACTTGCCGCTACCGGTATGGGCCGGCACCTGGGCACCGCCTTTCACCTGGGACAGGCAGGCATCTTCTTTCCTTTTCTGCTGGCAGCTTTGCTGAAAACAGCCCAGGGTTCTTCCACGGTAGCCATCATCACGGCGGCGGCCATTGTAGAACCACTATTACCGGCACTGGGACTGAATGACCCGACCGGACGACTACTTTGTATGCTGGCACTGGGTGGGGGCTCTATGATGATTTCGCATGCGAATGATGCGTATTTCTGGGTGGTAGCCAAATTCTCCGGCGTGGAAATGAAAGCTATGCTGAAAGTATATTCCGTGGCAACGCTCCTGATGGGGTTAACCACACTGGCAGTGGTGTATATTTTATCTTTGATCTTACGGTAGCAGATACCCGGAGATACTGATAGATTATGCAGTATTCGCTCAAAGAACGGGTAATATTCGTACTACCGGCACCGTGATGATCTCCCTGAAATAAAAAAAGAGCCTGACGGCTCTCATTTCATTTTGGCTCTTTTACCGGCGGCTATTCCTTGTTTGGCCCATTTGCGCATACCTTTTTCATCATCGTAGGCGTCGTCCGGCGCACTGCGGTAATGCAGATATACCATGGTGCCGTCTTTACGGGTGTTACTGAGTGTACTGCTACCAGCGGCATCCCATACCAGGTCGCTTTCATCATCTGATTTAAACCAGATCACTCCTTTATCCACCAACGCAAACTGCACGCCGTCACAATAAATATGATGTCCTTCTGTTACGGCATTGATGGTTATTTTCCCTACGGGTTGCATGGCCCGTTTTATCCAGCTTAACAGCTGTTCTTCAGTCATATTCATATACACAAAATTAAAGAAAGCCGATAACTAAAAAGCCGTTTCAGTTGCTTTTGTCACTGAAACGGCTTTTTGTTACCTGCTTTTTGCCGGTATTATTGTTTGACATCGTAGAGTATCACAAACTCTACCCGTCTGTTTCTGGCTTTTCCTGCTTCTGTATCATTGCCTGCTATCGGATCACGGTCAGACAGGCCCCAGGTGAACATCCGGTCGCTGCTTACTTTTTCACTGCCCAGCAATCTTTTTGCGCTGGCTGCACGCTTTTCAGACAGGTCGCGGTTATAGGCTGCTGCACCGGTATTATCCGTATGGCCGGTTATCAGGATCTTTGTTTTATCATATTTGTTCAGTACACCGGCGAAACGCTCAAAAGTAGGTTTTACCTCTTCTTTCAGCTCGTCGGAAGAACTGGCAAACAACACATTGTTGGGGAAAATTACTTTTACACTATCCTTGATAATGCTCACTTCTGCGTCATTCAATACCGATTTCAACTCCTTGTATTGTTTGTTCATGTAAGTATGCGGATTAATCGCCTTTTTTGAAGTGGCACAGGAAGCCAGAAAAACAATAGCAGCAGCTACGGATAGCCAAAAACGTGAAGCGGATAACATTTTTTTCATATGCATGTTGTTTGATCACAAAGGTATCTAAATTAGCGATTATCAACCTTTTATGATTATTTTATCTAATATCTGTAAAGGTCTGTATACCTGTTCAAATGGATAGTCATAGCGTAACAGCAGGAATGGGGATAGCGGGAAATCACCTTATCGTAAGCAGGATCCGGTTTATACAAAAGCTCTGTACCGCCTGTTTTAAAGATGAATAAAAAAAGAGAAGATCTTGTGATCTTCTCTTTTTCTGGTTGCCCAACCAGGATTCGAACCTAGACAAACAGAACCAAAATCTGTCGTACTACCATTATACTATTGGGCAATACCCTTGTTGTTTGGGATGGCAAAAGTATAACTTTTTTTATTTCTGCAAAAAAAACTTGCATTTTTTTTCTAACATCCTTGCAAAAGCTTATCTATAAAGGCTTTTTACTGCACGATCGTCATCACCCTGGCAGTGACCTGTGCTGGTTTGATCCCTTCCATGCAGGCATGGTCGCCCCGGAAACAGGGTTTATTGCCAAATACAGAACAAGGCCGGCATGCCAGCTCATTGAGCTGCACGGCATTGGCAGCCGCCTGGGCATATCCCATAAAACCTGCATACGGGTGTGTAGCGCCCCAAATGGATACCACCGGCACGCCGTATAAAGAAGCCAGGTGCATATTGGCAGAATCCATACTGATCATCACATCCAGCTGACTAATCAGCGCCATTTCATCGGTGAGGGAAAAACGGCCCGCTACCACCAGGGCCGCAGGGTATCTGGCTGCCAGCTCCGTCAGCAGGGCTGTTTCCTGCTGCCCACCGCCAAACAGGAAAATCCTGTGGCCGGGTTGTGTAACCAGCTCCGATAAAACGGTTTCCATTTTGTCCAGCGGATACATTTTTTCGCGATACGTGGCAAAAGGAGCTATTCCTATCCACTTCTCCTCTCCTTTGGCACCTGTCACCGACTGCACGGATAACTGCAGCGGTTGGGGCGGAAAAACGGGTTTCTGACCCATTTCAACGGTTAACCCCAGGTGCCGGAATACCAATGCATAGCGTTCAATGGTGCTGGTGAGTGGCTGCAATACTTTATTTTCCTGGCGGGTGAGTGCCTTTTTACCGGCACGGCCCTTATCTATGGCTGCTACCGGTGTACCCGTTAACCGGAAAAAGGTACGCACAATTTTGGAGCGCAGTACATTGTGCAGATCGGCCACCGCATCGATCCGATGCGCCTGCCGGATCTCCCGGAATAACCGGTACAATCCCTTCACGCCTTTATGCGCCGCTTTTACATCTGCCGGAAAAAATACCAGCCGCGGAATACCGGCACATAATGCACCCCAGTTTTTGTTAGATACAAAAACAATGGAGACATCCGGATTGCTTTCCAGTACCTGCTTCATCACCGGTATGGTCATCGCCACATCTCCGAATGCAGAAAGACGGGTAACTAATATTGTTTTGGAAGTGCCCAAGATAGCCGGTTTATTTTTCACTTTTATACAGTACAGGATTCAAAGCAGGATCATTATACATCTTCATCTGCTTATAGACCTTCATATATTTTTTACCTGCTGCAATATCTGCCAGTAACGTTTCAATAGCGGTACTGAGATCTTGCTGCTGCTCCAGGAGAATGTCCAGTTTACGCTGACAGGCTGCCCGGTGCTCTGCAGTAGCATCCGCACGGGTAGCTTCTTCCTGCATGTGGTAAATTTTCAGCGCCAGAATAGATAAACGATCTATCGCCCACGCCGGACTTTCTGTATTGATGACTGCATCCGCCTGCGGCTGCACCTGCCGGTACTGCTCCAGGAAATAACTGTCTATATATTCCACTACATCTGTACGCTCCTGATTGGACCGGTCAATCCACCGTTTAATGCCCAGCGCTTCCACAGGATCTATCTGCGGATCGCGGATAATATCTTCCAGATGCCACTGCACCGTATCGATCCAGTTTTTCAGGAACAGCAAATGCTCGATACTGCTTTTTTCATACGGATTGGATATAGCCGTGTGTACGTCGTTTTTCTCGTGGTAGGCCGTGATACTCGCGTTGAATATCTTATTACATGACTGTGTAAACATCCCGCAAAAGTATAAAGAATTCCCAATTACAAATGATGAATTCAAATTTATCATCATACTTTTTCCGCAGGCCAGGTAGTTGATCTCACTAAAAAAAAGAAGCGCATGGTTGAAACCATACGCTTATTGTAAAAGATTGTCATGTGAATGTTCGAGAATGCAAATCGTGTAGGCTTTTAATGGTTATCTTGGGGTTGAGATGCCGTCAAGGTTTACCACCTGATAATTTCAATACTCTAAAATCATGATGCAATGATCACATCAATAATTGGCAATAATATCTTTGTTGGTAATGATTTATTTCGGATGTAGTATTTATATAATTCACTTAAATGGTTATACGTTTTGAGGGTTTCAAAATAAAATCTACAACTAACAATCTCCTCCTGCTCTCCATACACTGCCATCAGGCATACCATGCATCGTCAACAGGCGCGGGCCACAACCGCTATAGTAACTTTTTCTGATTCCTTATTTTCTTGCAGACAATACTTACAATTTCATACTGCCAGCTCCTTCGGGTTTTCTATTCAAACAAATTAACAGGGTCAAAATTTTAAAGTCGCATATGTTCTTGTGTCTTGGTGCAAATTAAGAGGGTCCACTGCAAGTTCTACAGCAGTGGACCTGTTTTTTTATACAACTTTTGTGTGAAAATTGCATTTTATTTGTCCTTTTTAGCTTTCAACAGCCTTTGACCGACGCGACATGGCGATATAATAGAGGGGAATACCCAATAAAATGATACCTAACCCCGGTAAAGTATAGTTACTTTCAAAGATCAATAACAGTGTTGCCAGTGATAATGCGACCACGATATAGATCATCGGCAGCACCGGATATCCGAAAGCTTTATAGGGCCGCGCAATTTCAGGGCGCTTCTTCCGCAGGATAAAAATGCCCAGGATCGTCAGTACATAAAAAATGAGTACCCCGAATATCACCAGTGCCAGCAGGTCGTTATACCGGCCTGTAAGACACAGCAGCGAAGCCCAGATACACTGTATCCAAAGACCATTACCCGGCACGCTGTTGCGGTTCAATTCCCCCGCCTTGTGGAAAAACAGCTTGTCCTGCGCCATGGTATAATAAATACGGGCGCCGGAGAGAATCAGCCCATTATTACAGCCAAAAGTGGAAATCATAATCATCACTGCAATAATCAGGGAACCACTATGTCCGAAAATGGTTTCAGCAGCAGCTACCCCTACCCGGTCGTTGGCAGCAAAAGCAATATCATGCAGTGGCAATACCGCCAAGTACATGAGGTTGCAGCTTACATAAATAATAGTCACGATCAGCGTACCCAGAAACAGGGAACGACCAATATTTTTTGCGGGATTTTTAATCTCCCCCGCAATGAAGGTGACATTGTTCCAGGCATCACTGGAAAACAAGGACCCTTTCATAGATACCGCAATAGCACCAAACAACGCCAGCCCGGAAAGCCCGGCAGATACCACCCCGCCGTTTACATTACTCACAGCTGCTGCATCCCAGGCATGCTGCCAGTTAGCATGCCAGATATCAGCTTTCGCTCCCAGCAGCAAACCAAAAATAATCAGCCCAAATAACGAGAACAGCTTGGCCAGTGTAAACACGGTTTGAATCACCTTACCGTGCTTCACCCCTTTTGTATTGATATAGGTTAACAGCACAATAGAAACAATGGCTACAACCTGTGCGGCCGAAATCTGCACAGGGCCCGCATCCAGCAGGATGTTCTTTTCACTGAAGGCAGGAATCAGGTACGCCGTAAATTTGGCAAAAGCCACGGCTACCGCCGCAATGGTACCCGTCTGGATCACACCGAACTGCGTCCAGCCAAATAAAAAGGCAATAAAAGGATTGTAGGCTTCCCGCAGGTATACGTACTGTCCGCCGGCTTTAGGAAACATACCTGACAGCTCTCCGTAGCTGAGGGCTGCTATCAGCGTTACGACACCAGCCAGTACCCACATGGCGGTAATCCAGCCTGCTCCGCCTACACTGCGGGCAATTTCTGCCGTAACAATAAAAATACCGGAACCAATCATGGATCCAGCAACGATCATGGTGGCATCTAATAAGCCAAGGGATGGCTTAAACGAGTTAGTTTGGTTGATTTCCATAATGTTAGTTATAAAAAAATCCCGGCTCAAAGGTGAACCGGGACTAAAAGGTAGAAAAAATTCTTAAGGTTTAACGCTTATTTGGCTGGCGTAGCACCTTTTTCATTGATTCCTTTAATTACCTCTGAGGTGACGTCATACGCCTGATCTCTGTATAATATGTTGCTTTGACCGGCACGGTAAGAGAAAATGAAAGCATAACGCTTGTCAGCATTAAATCCTTTCAGGTAGTCGTCCAGCTTTTTCTGCAGTTCTTCCGTAAACTTGGCTTCCTGCTCAGAATAAGAAGCACGCATGTTCTGCGCTTCCTGTTCCAGCTGCTGTTGTTTAGCCATCAGGGAACGCTGAGCGGTTTCACCCTGTTCCTGCGTGAGTGTGGAAGCCTTGCGCTGCAAGTCTTCATATTCGCTGCGGAGTGCATTGGCTTTACCTTTCAGCTGATTCTCCATCTGCTGTTGCTTTTGCTCCAGCTGACTTTTTTTCTCTTTGAAATAATCAAAATGCGCTTCCAGTGAATCCATATCTACGTAAGCAATCTTAAAACCGGCAGCTGCAGGTGCAGTAGGGTTTGCGGCGGGATCGGAGTTAGCTGATGTTGCGCTGTTACCAGACTTGTTTCCCTGGCAGGCCATAAATAAACCGGCTGCTAATGCCGCTAATAATCCTTTTGTCACAAATTGTTTACGAGTGCGCATGTTGATAGGTAGATTTACTCCTTTAAATAACATTTTTAAAATGGAACGGCTAAAATAAGGCTTTTAGCGGATTTTCAAATTGTATTATCGCTTTTTTAGCTAGGTTTTAACTAATATGATGGCTTCACTTTTTCCAGCAATATCTCCGGTTCATTCGTGGTAATAAAGTCGATCCCCTCTTTCAGCAAAGTATCCATCACAGCAGGATTGTCGATGGTCCAGGCATTGGTGGTAATTCCCTGCTGCCGGGCAACTTTGATCAGGTCCGGCTGCTGCGTGAAAAATTTCTGGTGGTAGTCAAGTCCCCAGATGCCATCCTGCCGAAGAACTTCCGGCGTTTTATCCCCGTTGAGATAAGCCACTTTCGCCATCGGGTCCAGTGCTTTTATTTTTTTGCAGATGTCATAATCGAAGCTGATATAATACATCCATGCCTGCGCCTGACGGGCCTTTACCAGTGCTACTGCCTTGGTGGCCAGCAACGGTCCGCGGCCGGTGCCGGAAGGCTTCAGTTCCAATACCAGGCGGGTAGCATGCTGCTGCATGCCGATGGTTATAAACTCATCCAGGGTGGGTACCCGGTCGCCATTTTTCAGTTGTACGGTCTGCAATTCAGCCAGGGTGGAGCCTTCCACTTTTTTGCCGCCAATTTCCGGATCATGGGATACTACCAGTTCCTCATCTGCCGATAACCATACATCAAACTCAGACCCTGCGCAGCCCAGCTTAATAGCGTCTTTCAGGGAAGTCACCGAATTCTGGCTGCCTTCATGGTGTTTCCACGCACCTCTGTGGGCAATCACTTTATTATGAATAAAGGCATCGGCTACCAGTGTAAAGGAGGCAGTATCCGCACCGGCCACAATTTTTACCGGATAGGTAAACGCCCCTTCTTTCGCGATGCCAGCCTTCTTTTTCAGCTTTAATATCCCTGTTTTCTCCAGGGTAAATAATCCGGACGCATCTTCCACCAATGCAGCGGAAACCGCCGGATGGCCGGTACGGTCATATACCTGGGCAATAACAGCACCTTTCTTTGCCACCGGAATCGTGTAGGCATTCAGGTAAGGAGCAGCTACTTCCTGCGCCTGCATACCCGTATGTGCCAGTATTCCCCATCCTGCCATTACCAACATTTTTTTAACCTGATTCATAATACTCCGTTTGTTCCTCAAAATGGCGTGCAAATTATCTATTCCCCGTCAGTCATCTCCCACAGCCCTGTTAAATTAACATAAAGCTTTTGCTTTTTTTACAAAAAAAGCTAACGTATACCCATATACGTTAGCCTCTTTTCCTATTGTATGCTGCTAATTATGTGTTACCTGGAATACCTGAAACTTTTCGGCGGTCAATACATGACCGGTAGTAACCAGGGTATATATTTTCCCTTTCTGTGCACGCAGGGGCATCTGCTTAAACACCAGACTGGAATCTATCCAGCGGAAATTAATATCATAGGTGCTGTCTGCATATACCGTTGCGTAGGGACTGATATCGGTATAACCCAATCCCCTGAAAAAACGATTGTTTTTACCAGACCAGATGTCCATCACCAGCGGCTGCCGGTTAGGCCGGAAAGCTTCACTTAAATTGACTACCCTGAATTTGCTGCTATCTGCCAATGCCGGGTTCAGGTCATCTTCCACAGCACGCAATGTCAGTGTTTTACCGATACTGTCTACGCCCAGAAATACAGAATAGTAACGGCCATTCCGCAGGTTGATCTGCTGCACATACATCTTCCTTTCCGGATTACGGGTATCATAAATATAGAGGTTGTATTTCTGTGCCCGGAAAGATTTATAGGAAGTAGATTTACCATAGCTAACCTCACTGGCTGCCTCGAGTGTATCCAGCAATACAGAGAAGGTGGCGGTTCCCGGTACACCGTTAAAAAACATGATGTGAGAGGCTGTCACCGGGATGGAACTATCGCTGTCTTTCTTACAGGCAGCCAATAACCCCAATATTACCAGTACCGGAAGTATCCATTGTTTCATAAAACCCATGAGTTGCATATTTACGCAGCCAAAAGTAAACAATTACGAATTACAAATTACGTATTCCCTATGCTGCAGGAAAAGCTACAGGAAAAGAATAACAGCTTATTCCCCGGCAGTGAGTGTCCCGCAGCAGGTGGTATAGGGCCATAAAAAAAGCGCCTGCCGGATGGCAGACGCTTTTTTACTATTAATATCTCCGGATAAACTATTCTTCTTCGTCGAACTGGAATACTTCTTTGGAAGATGCCAGGATATCGTATTCTTCTTTCGAACCTACGATCATGTTTTCGAACTCGCGTAAACCGGTACCGGCAGGGATCAGGTGACCTGTGATCACATTCTCTTTCAGACCCATCATATCATCGGTTTTACCGTTGATAGCTGCCTGTGACAGTACTTTGGTAGTTTCCTGGAACGATGCAGCGGAGATCCAGCTGCGGGTACCCAGGGACGCTTTGGTAATACCCTGTAACAGTGGGCTGGAAGTAGCCGGACTTGCATCACGGAATTCAACCAGTTTCTTGTCTGCACGACGCAGCAGGGAGTTTTCTTCACGCACCTGACGCAGCGTCACGATCTGACCTGCTTTCAGGGTAGCGGATTCACCTGCTTCGGTTACTACCTTCTTATCGAAGATCATATCGTTTTCTTCAAAGAATTCGAATTTATCTTCGGTATCGCCTTCGAGGAAGCGGGTATCACCCGGATCTTCGATGTTTACTTTACGCATCATCTGACGAACGATCACCTCAATGTGTTTATCGTTGATCTTCACACCTTGTAAACGGTATACTTCCTGGATTTCATTTACCAGGTATTCCTGTACCGCAAATGGTCCTTTAATGGCCAGGATATCGGCAGGAGTAGTAGAACCGTCAGACAGGGAAGTACCTGCTTTCACGAAGTCACCATCCTGTACAAGGATATGACGTGTCAATGGCACCAGGTATTTTTTGATCTGACCTTCACGGCTTTCGATGATAATTTCGCGGTTACCACGTTTGATGTTACCAAATGCTACCACACCATCAATTTCAGAAACGATAGCAGGGTTGCTTGGGTTACGGGCTTCAAACAGCTCGGTTACACGTGGCAGACCACCCGTGATATCTCGCAGTTTACCGATAATACGTGGAATCTTCACGATTACCTGACCGGCTCTTACATTGTCACCTTCAGAGATAACGATGTGGGAACCTACTGGTAAGTTGTATGATTTCACTTCCTTATTACCTTCTACGAAGATAGACGGAATCTTATTTTTGTCTTTGGTTTCAATTACCACTTTCTCACGGTGACCTGTCTGCTCGTCAGCCTCTTCACGGAAGGTGATACCTTCAATGATGCTATCGAAGCGGATGCTACCAGGAATTTCAGACACGATAACGGCGTTGAACGGATCCCATGTACAGATCTGATCACCTTTCGCTACTTTCTGTCCGTCTTTTACCAGCAGGGTAGAACCGTAAGGAATGTTGTTGGTAACCAGCAGACGGTCATTTTTCACGTCCATGATACGGAGCTCACCGGTACGACCGATAACCACCTGTACTTTCTCACCATCGTTATTTTCGTAGGTGGTTGTACGTAAACCATCGAACTGAATAGTACCATCAAACTTGGCTTGCAGGCCGGATTCAACGGAAGTAGAACCAGCCACACCACCCACGTGGAAGGTACGCAGTGTCAACTGTGTACCAGGCTCACCGATGGACTGCGCAGCGATGATACCTACAGCATCACCTTTCTGTGCGGTATAACCGGTTGCCAGGTTTTTACCATAACATTTCACACACACACCACGACGACTTTCGCAAGTCAGTACGGAACGGATTTCCACCGTTTCAATCGCACTTTCTTCGATTCTGTGTGCAATCTCTTCTGTGATTTGGTCCCCACCAGCAACGATCAGCTCTTCTGTGTGCGGATCATATACATCATGGAGGGAAGTACGGCCCAGAATACGATCGTATAATGTTTCGATTACTTCTTCATTATCTTTCAATGCGGAAGTAGCAATACCACGCAGGGTACCACAATCTTCTTCATTGATTACTACATCCTGTGCAACGTCTACCAGACGACGGGTTAAGTAACCCGCATCCGCCGTTTTCAACGCCGTATCCGCAAGACCCTTACGGGCACCGTGCGTAGAGATGAAGTATTCCAATACGTTCAGACCATCTTTAAAGTTGGACAATACCGGGTTTTCGATAATCTCGGAACCGGTAGATCCACTCTTACGCGGCTTGGCCATCAGACCTCTGATACCAGCCAGCTGTTTGATCTGTTGTTTGGAACCACGCGCACCGGAATCCAACATCATGTATACAGAGTTGAATCCTTGTTTATCGGCCGCCAGTTCACGGATCAGGGTTTCTGTCACCTTCGTATCCACACGTGACCAGATATCGATGATCTGGTTGTAACGTTCGTTGTTGGTGATCAGACCCATGTTATAGTTCTCCCATACTTCGTCTACTTCGCTGGTAGCACCATCAATCATATCCTGTTTAACATCCGGGATGATCAGGTCATTGATGTTAAATGACAGACCACCGCGGAACGCCATGCGGAAACCTAATTGTTTGATGTCATCCAGGAACTTCGCAGTTTTAGGGATGTCAGTAGCTTTGATGATATCACCGATGATTTCACGCAGTGATTTTTTGGTCAGCAGGGCATTTACATAACCGGCAGCTTTTGGTACGAACTGGTTGAACAGTACGCGACCTACAGTTGTTTCGATCAGTTTTCTTTCCAGCTCACCATTTGCATTTCTTACATCAGCTTTTACGCGGATGTGCGCATGCAGGTCAACACGGTCTTCGTTGTAAGCGATGATTACTTCTTCGGCAGAATAGAAGGCTTTACCCTCTCCTCTTACGATTACATCACCCATTGTTTTCTTACCCTTGGTAATGTAGTACAGACCGAGTACCATGTCCTGTGAAGGCAGGGTGATAGGCGTACCATTCTGCGGGTTAAGAATGTTGTGAGAAGACAGCATCAGCAGTTGGGCTTCCAGAATAGCAGCGTTGCTCAAAGGCACGTGTACCGCCATCTGGTCACCATCAAAGTCGGCGTTGAACGCAGAACACACGAGCGGGTGCAGCTGAATCGCTTTACCTTCCACCAGTTTAGGCTGGAAAGCCTGGATAGACAAACGGTGCAGGGTTGGTGCACGGTTTAACATAACCGGGTGACCTTTCAGTACGTTTTCCAGGATATCCCAAACCACCGCTTCTTTCCGGTCTACCAGCTTTTTAGCTGATTTCACGGTTTTCACGATGCCTCTTTCGATCAGTTTACGGATAATAAATGGTTTGAACAGCTCTGCTGCCATGTCTTTAGGTAAACCACACTCATGCAGTTTCAGTTCAGGACCTACCACGATTACAGAACGACCGGAGTAATCCACACGTTTACCCAAGAGGTTTTGACGGAAACGACCTTGTTTACCTTTCAGTACATCAGACAGTGATTTCAGTGCACGACCACCTTCCGCTTTTACCGCGTTGGATTTACGGGAGTTGTCGAACAGAGAATCCACGGCTTCCTGCAGCATACGTTTTTCGTTACGCAGGATCACCTCAGGTGCTTTAATTTCGATCAGACGTTTCAGACGGTTGTTACGAATGATCACCCTGCGGTAAAGGTCGTTCAGGTCGGAAGACGCAAAACGGCCACCATCCAAAGGAACCAACGGACGCAGTTCTGGTGGTACCACAGGAATATATTGCATAACCATCCATTCAGGACGGTTTTCTACGCGGGTATTAGCTTCACGGAAAGCTTCCACTACGCTCAGACGTTTCAGCGCTTCCGCTTTACGTTGCTGGGAAGTTTCAGTAGCAGCCTGGTTACGCAGCTGATAGGAAAGGCTGTCCAGATCAATACGGGCCAGCATCATTTCTACCGCTTCCGCACCCATTTTGGCAATGAACTTGTTGGGATCTTCATCCGGCAACAGCTGATTGTCTTTAGGTAAGGTATCCAGGATATCCAGGTATTCTTCTTCCGTGAGCAGGTCACCGTAGTTCATACCTTTTTCCTGTTTCGCACCTGCCTGGATGATCACATATCTTTCATAATAAACGATGGTTTCCAGCTTTTTGGAAGACATTCCCAGCAGGTAACCGATTTTATTAGGAAGAGATTTGAAATACCAGATATGTACTACCGGCACAACCAACCGGATATGCCCCATTCTTTCACGACGTACTTTTTTCTCCGTTACTTCTACCCCACAGCGGTCACATACAATACCTTTATAACGGATACGCTTATATTTTCCGCAATAGCATTCGTAGTCCTTTACAGGCCCGAATATTCTTTCGCAGAATAAACCATCACGTTCCGGTTTGTAGGTCCGGTAGTTGATAGTTTCGGGTTTCAGCACCTCACCGTATGAACGCTCCAGAATAACATCCGGAGAAGCCAGACTGATGGTAATGCTGTTAAAATTTGATTTAGGACGATTTTCTTTTTTGATAGCCATCTGTAATTAGCTTTTAGCTGTTAGCCGTTGGTCGTAAGCCAGCGACAAAAATTTTATTCCTGCGAAATATTCCAAGCTATCAGCCATCCGCATTGCTGCTGATGGCTGGTAACTAAAAGCTCTTAGTCAAATTTCAGATCCAGACCCAGACCACGTAACTCATGAATCAATACGTTGAAGGATTCAGGCACACCTGCTTTAGGTATGTTGTCACCTTTCACGATAGATTCGTACGCTTTGGCACGGCCTACGATATCATCTGATTTAATAGTGAGCAGTTCCTGCAGGATATTGGATGCACCGTATGCTTCCAGTGCCCACACCTCCATCTCACCAAAACGCTGACCACCAAACTGTGCTTTACCACCCAATGGTTGCTGGGTAATGAGACTGTACGGTCCGATAGAACGGGCGTGCATCTTATCATCCACCATGTGGCTCAGTTTCAGCATGTAGATAACACCCACGGTTGCTTTCTGGTGGAAGCGGTCGCCCGTTTCACCATCGTGCAGGTAAGTGTGACCAAAGCTAGGCAGACCAGCTTCAGAGATATAACCGGCAATTTCTTCTGTAGTAGCACCGTCAAAGATTGGCGTAGCAAAACGTACTCCCAGTTTCAGACCAGCCCAACCTAATACGGTTTCGTAGATCTGTCCGAGGTTCATACGGGAAGGTACCCCCAGCGGGTTCAACACGATGTCCAGTGGTGTACCATCTGCCAGGAACGGCATATCTTCATCACGTACGATTTTTGCCACAATACCCTTGTTACCGTGACGTCCTGCCATCTTATCACCTACTTTCAACTTACGCTTGCTGGCCAGGTAAACCTTCGCCAGTTTCAGTACACCCGCTGGCAGCTCATCTCCGATAGAGATGTTGAACTTCTCACGTTTGTAACGACCCAGCTCTTCGTTGAACTTGATGTTATAGTTATGCAGCAGGGTATTGATCTGATCGTTCACCACTTCGTCTGTTGTCCAGCCCAGTGGATTTACGTTCATGAAATCAATATTCACCAGGTTTTTAGGAGAGAATTTGGAACCTTTGGAAATCAGCACTTCACCGTAAGTGTTGGTAATACCCTGAGAGGTTTTATCCTTCAGTAATACCAGCAATTTGCTCATCAGCACTTCCAGCAGGTCTTCTGCATTCTTCTGGTGGATTTTTTCCAGTTTCTCGATGGCTGCTTTTTCGCGGGTTTTGGAATTCTTATCTTTCTTCGCGCGGCTAAACAGTTTTTTATCGATTACCACACCTTCCGTAGATGGAGGTGCTTTCAGGGAAGCATCTTTCGCATCAGAAGCTTTATCACCGAAGATCGCTCTTAACAGTTTTTCTTCCGGAGAAGGATCAGATTCACCACGTGGGGTAATTTTACCGATCAGGATATCACCTTCTTTAATGTGGGCCCCTACACGGATAATACCGTTCTGGTCGAGGTCTTTGGTAGCCTCTTCGCTCACGTTCGGGATATCTGGCGTCAGTTCTTCTTCACCCAGTTTGGTATCACGTACTTCCAGTTCATATTCATCAATGTGGATAGATGTAAACAAGTCTTCACGTGCAACACGCTCAGAGATTACGATCGCATCCTCAAAGTTGTAACCTTTCCATGGCATGAACGCTACCTTCAGGTTACGTCCCAGTGCCAGCTCACCACCGCGGGTAGCGTAACCTTCCGTGAGGAAGTCGCCTTCTACCACACGCTGACCTTTCTTCACACAAGGTTTCAGGTTGATACAGGTGCTTTGGTTGGTTTTAACGAATTTGGTCAGGTTATATATCACCAGATCATCTTCAAAACTTACCAGTTTCTGTATTTCATCACGTTCGTAACGAACATGTATTTCATTGGCATCTACGAATTCGATCACACCTTTACCTTCTGCGGTAATCTGCAGGCGGGAGTCACGGGCAGCTTTCGCTTCCAGACCAGTACCTACGATAGGCACTTCAGGGTTGATCAAAGGTACCGCCTGACGTTGCATGTTTGATCCCATCAACGCACGGTTGGCATCATCGTGTTCCAGGAACGGAATCAGGGAAGCACTCAAACCTACGATCTGGTTCGGAGCAACGTCCATGAATTCTACGTCTTCTCTGTCGAGAATCGGGAAGTCACCGGTTTCGCGGGATTTCACTTTCTCGTTTACGAAGTGGCCTTTATCATCCAGCGGAGCATTTGCCTGTGCGATTTTTACGGAATCTTCTTCCTCAGCGCTCAGGAACTCTACTTTATGCATATCTACTTTACCTTCTCTTACTTTACGGTAAGGTGTTTCGATGAAGCCCATCTCATTCACTTTCGCGTGTACGCAAAGGGTAGAGATCAGACCGATGTTCGGACCTTCCGGTGTTTCGATGGTACACAGACGGCCATAGTGGCTATAGTGAACGTCACGTACCTCAAAGCCTGCTCTTTCACGACTCAGACCACCGGGTCCGAGTGCGGAGATACGACGTTTGTGCGTGATTTCAGAGAGCGGATTTGTCTGATCCAGGAACTGTGACAACTGGGAAGTACCGAAGAAGGAGTTGATCACAGAAGACAGTGTTCTGGCGTTGATCAGATCTACCGGTGTAAATACCTCGTTATCACGTACGTTCATTCTTTCACGGATGGTACGAGCCATACGTGCCAGACCAACACCAAACTGAGCATATAACTGCTCGCCTACAGTACGTACCCGACGGTTGCTCAGGTGATCGATATCGTCGATCTCTGCTTTACCGTTGGTGAGTTGTACCAGGTACTTGATGATGGAGATGATGTCATCCTTCGTTAACACTTTCATGTCTAACGGAGTAGGAAGACCTAATTTTCTGTTGATTTTGTAACGACCAACATCTCCGAGGTCATAACGTTTGTCGGAGAAGAATAATTTATCAATGATGCCCCTTGCTGTTTCATCATCCGGCGCATCCGCACCGCGCAATTGGCGGTAGATGTGCTGAACGGCTTCCAGCTCGGAGTTAGATGTATCCTTGTTTAATGTATTGTAGATGATGGAGAAATCACCACTCACCTCTTCTTTCTGTACGAAAACGCTCTTCAGATCCATGTCTACGATGGTCTCAATGTTCGCTTCGTCCAGAACGCTATCACGCTCCAGCATAATTTCATTACGCTCGATGCTCACCACTTCTCCGGTATCTTCATCCACAAAGTCTTCTACCCAGCTTCTTAAAACACGGGCAGCCAGCTTTTTGCCGGCGTATTTATCAAGACTTTTCTTGTCTGCTTTTACTTCATCTGCCATGCCAAACAGCTGCAGAATATCTTTATCTGTTTCATAGCCGATCGCACGTAACAGGGTGGTAACCGGGAATTTCTTCTTACGGTCGATGTAAGCGTACATCACATTGTTGATGTCCGTTGCAAACTCCATCCATGCGCCCTTGAACGGAATAACCCTTGCAGAGTAGATTTTGGTACCGTTCGGATGTACAGATTGACCAAAGAACACACCAGGTGAACGATGCAGTTGGGATACAACCACGCGTTCAGCACCATTAATAACGAAAGTACCTCTTGGAGTCATGTACGGAATGTTACCTAAGAACACATCCTGCACAATTGTCTGGAAATCCACATGCTCTTCATCGTTACAGCTGAGGCGAAGTTTCGCTTTCAACGGTACGGAGTAAGTAAGCCCACGCTCAATACACTCCTCAATCGTATAACGCGGAGGGTCAACGAAATAATCGAGGAACTCCAGATTAAAGATATTTCTGGTATCTGTAATCGGAAAGTTCTCTTTAAATACTTTAAAAAGGCCTTCGTTATTTCGCTTGTCTGGTGTGGTTTCTAATTGGAAGAAATCCTTGAAAGATTGGATTTGGATAGCCAACAGATCCGGTGTCTCAGTAACTTGTTTGATCTTTCCAAAATTTACTCTTTCGTTTGTTTGGGCTTTTTTTAGAGACATATTCGAAGTTAGCAGTTATATGACTTGTAAGAATTAGGGAAATTAAGATTTCTTTGCCAATACCATCCTAATTTATTTATGCCTTCTGCACGTTGTCAAAGTCACCTTAATAGTGATTCCCCGTTTTGACTCTCTGAAAAAGACACTTTCCCAAAGGGAATAAGGCCAAAAGTGCAAAAGCACTTTTGACCTTTAAAAGATGTATACTAAGCAAAGAATTACTGAATTTCAACATCAGCACCAGCTTCGGTCAGCTTAGCTTTCAGGTCTTCAGCCTCAGCTTTGCTTACGCCTTCTTTTACAGATTTAGGCGCACCGTCTACCAGTTCTTTCGCTTCTTTCAGACCTAAGCCGGTCAGATCTTTAACGATCTTAACAACGTTCAGTTTGCTAGCACCTGCAGATTTCAGAACTACATTGAAAGCTGTTTTTTCTTCAACAGCCGGAGCGTCGCTACCAGCAGCAACAACAACTGCAGCAGCAGCTGGTTCGATACCGTACTCATTTTTCAGTACGTCTGCGAGATCCTGTACTTCCTTAACAGTTAAACCTACTAATTGTTCAGCTAATGCTTTTACGTCTGCCATTTTATAATGTTTTAATGTAATGTTTGTAATGATTGTTAATTATATTGTGACTTGGAAGCCAAATTTGTTGAAAGTGTTGGATAATAGATCCAGCCACTCTTATTCTGCTGCTGGTGCTTCCACTGCAGCTTCTTCTTTCTTGCCTTTTTCCAGCAAAGCAGCGATAACGCGTTTTGCAGGAGATTGCAACAGACCAATAACTTCTCCGATGAGTTCGTTTTTGGTTTTGATGTTGGTCAGGGCAACCAGCTGGTTATCACCTACGAATACTTCGTCAGCTACGAAAGCAGCTTTCAGTACAGGTTTTTCCAGTTTGTTGTTTGCCTTACGGAAAGCAGAGATGATCAGCGCCGGCTCTTTAGGGCTATCGGAGAACATCAGGGCAGTTACACCATGTAAAGAATCCAGTACACCTGCATATTTTTCGCTATCCAGAGACTCGAGTGCTTTGCGGATCAGGGTGTTTTTAGCCACCTTCATTTCCACTTGTTTATCAAAGCAAACTTTTCTCAGATCATTTACCTGCGCAACGCTTAATGATTCAGTGTTGGTGATGTAAAAGTTGCTATATTGAGTGAACTTACTTTTCAGCAGTTCAATCGCTTCTTGTTTTTGATCTTTATTCATATTATAACGTTTGTAGCAAGCCCCATCTTTACAGACAACGGCTACAACTCGTGATCAATTAGTTTTGAACAGATTTAGTGTCGATTGCAATGCCTGGGCTCATAGTGCTGGCCATAGACAAACCTTTCAGGTAAGTACCTTTTGCAGTAGCTGGTTTCAGCTTGATGATCGCATTGATCAGCTCCTGAGAGTTCTGCTCAATTTTATCAGATGCAAAAGACACACGACCGATAGAAGCGTGGATGATACCAGCTTTATCAACCTTGAAAGTAATTTTACCACCTTTCACTTCGTTAACTGCTGCAGCTACGTCGTTAGTAACAGTACCGGTTTTAGGGTTTGGCATCAGGTTACGTGGACCTAAGATTTTACCCAGTTTACCGATTTTTGGCATTACTGCAGGAGTAGCAACGATTACATCGATGTCAGTCCAGCCAGCTTCGATTTTCTGGATAAATTCATCCAGACCAACGAAGTCAGCACCAGCTTCTTTAGCAGAAGCTTCTTTGTCAGGTGTGCAAAGCACTAAAACCTTTTTGGTTTTACCAGTACCGTGCGGAAGCGTTACGGAACCACGGATAGCCTGGTCTGCTTTCTTAGGATCAACGCCCAAGCGGATATGTAAATCGACAGAACTGTCGAATTTAGTACAGTTAATATCTTTAACTAAGCTGGAAGCTTCTTTCAGGCTGTACACTTTATTTTTGTCCAGCTTCGCATCAGCTACTTTTCTCTTTTTAGTTGCCATTGTCAAAATGATTTTAAGATTCCTGCCTTAACAGGGTGAAACAATTAGTTTTCCCAAGGAGCTTTACCATCTACAGTAATTCCCATGCTACGTGCAGTACCGGCAACCATTTTCATAGCGCTGTTTAACGTAAAGCAGTTCAGGTCTGCCATCTTATCCTGTGCGATAGCTTCAACCTGAGTCCAGGAAACTTTACCCACCTTGTTACGGTTAGGTTCTTTAGAACCACTTTGTAATTTAGCAGCTTCCAGCAGCTGAACAGCAGCAGGAGGAGTCTTGATTACGAAGTCGAAAGATTTGTCAGTGTAAACTGTCAGCAACACAGGCAATACTTTACCCATTTTATCCTGGGTACGGGCATTGAACTGTTTGCAGAACTCCATGATGTTCACACCTTTGGAACCCAGAGCGGGACCAATTGGAGGTGCAGGGTTGGCCTGGCCGCCTTTAACCTGCAATTTCACGTACGTTGCGATCTCTTTTGCCATACTATATGATTTAATTTGGTTAAAACGCTCTCTGCCAAACAGAGAACTCCCAAAACTAAAAGGAACGAAAATAACCTTTTAAAGGGGATGCAAAGGTATATATTATTATGAAATTGTCAAAAAGTATTTGAAATTGGGCATCCTTTTTGCTTTAAGGGAGCTTTTTTTTACAAATCCATTGCATTTCCCGTAAATTTTCCTTATAATCCAGAGCGCGCAAAATTACGCTTTCTTCCTTAATTATATCGAAACAGGTTTTTCCGTTCTGCAGGCGCCGTTCTCAGGTATTGCGGCACAAATAATTGTTCCTGCTTCCACTGCTTGCCGATAGCTGCTAATGTCCCCTTCATTTCTTCCAGTTGCTGCTGCATGGTGGCATCCGCATCCTGCATACCACCCAGCTGCTGCTCCAGCGTTGTCAGGCTACCAGTCATCTCTTCCATCATTTTCTTCAGCTGGGCATCGGATACCTCCGGTGTAAACTGCCGGTTTTTAAAGGCCACATAATTATTATAGCGTTTTACTGTTTCCGCATAGGTGGTAGTCAATGCGCTAAAACGGTCTACCACACTATTCCGGGCAGCAATTTCGCGGTTGGCTTCCTGTACACGGATCGCCTGTTCCATCCATTCCATCTCATTCATGATAAAGGGATTTACAGCGCCACCATACAGCCGTATCCGGGCCAGTGCACCCTGTAGCCGTTCCAGGCGGGATTGTTTCGTCCACACAGCCAGGGTATCATTATAGGCAAACACGGCACCTTTGGCCGCCGTCGCAAAAGCCTGACTGCCCGTTTCATCGTGGCGGAGCGGAAAAGCCAGCAACTGCCACAACGGATCATAGGGCATATGTGTTTTGACGGCTATTTGTGGGGCCATCCGGAACCAGGACCAGTTGATCCGCCGGATGAAACGGCCGTTTTCCACTACCCCGGCGCCCCATGCCGGATCAGTAACGGTCCATTGATGCTCCTGTTTTACCACTACCCATTCATGGGTGCCTGCAGGAATCAGCACATTTTGCTGCAAACCATAACCGCTTACCACAAAAGCATTGATCCCACCTTCGCGGCATACCAGTGCATATAATACGGCATAGTCAATCGCCAGCCCTTTCCTGGTTTGCAGGGTGCGTTGCACAGCGGCGGCAGTATCTTTATAACTGGGTTGCCGGTTCATATTGGCCGCATCGTAACTGATACGGGTGGCCATCCAGTTAAACAAGGATTGTTGAAAAGCGGTGGAGTTGCTGGTATTTGTTTTCAACCATCTGGCGATAGTGACAGGAGAACCGGTAACAGATTCCGGAATCGTAGCAGCAATGGCAGCTGGTTTCAACTGAGCGGTGGCGGTAAGCCCCAGATACAGGCTGGCCAACAGCGCTATAACAGACTTCTTCATATAATACAGGGATATAGGGAGATCTAAAAATAAAAAGCCACCCTGTTTTGAGGGTGGCTTCAAAAATATTGAAAAAAAACTTAAGCGAGTTTTTCTACCTGCATGAAATTCAGTTCTACCGGTGTAGCACGGCCGAAGATTTTCACGGTTACTTTCAGTTTCTTTTTGTCTTCGATTACTTCTTCAATCACACCATTAAAGTCGTTGAACGGACCATCAATGATTTTGATTGTTTCACCAACAATGAAAGGTTCGCTCATCGTGAGTCCCTGATCGCTCAGTTCATCTACTTTACCTAACATTTTATTCACTTCCGCTTTACGGAGTGCGATTGGTTTTTCTTTTCCGAGGAAGTGAATAACACCGGATACGTTACGTATAGCCTGTATTACTTCATCCGTCATTTTGCCATCGATGGCTTCAATCATCACATAACCGGGGTAGAAGTTTTTTTCGCGCATTACTTTTTTACCAGCCTGCACTTTATACACCTTTTCTACCGGCAGGAAGATCTGGCTGATAACGTTACCCCAGTCGGAGCGACGTACTTCGATATCCAGGTATTCCTTCACTTTTTTTTCCTTGCCACTAACAACGCGGAGTACATACCACTTTGTTTCCTGAGCAGGAATATTGGCTGCATCCATTTATTTAGCTTTGAATATTTCGTAATAGTGCGTTAACACGAAGTTAGAAGCGGCATCCATGCCCCAAACCAGCGCAGTAACAAAAATTGTTGCTATCAGTACAATCATGGTAGATGACTGGAGCTCTTGCCAGGTAGGCCAGGACACCTTGTAAACCAATTCATGATAAGACTCGCGGAAGTAGTTTCTGATCTTATTCATTAGATAAAGTTAACTATTTATGGTCAATTTGTTTAAAGCCTAAAAAATGGTTGAGTTGTTCTATTTATTAATAACAACAATTCAACCATTTAGTTATTTATCAACCTTGGCACGGGTACTAGGATTCGAACCCAGATCAAAGGTTTTGGAGACCCGTATGCTACCGTTGCACCATACCCGTGTATCAAGCCATTAGCTCAGCTTTTTGATATCCGGCAAATGTATTAAAAAATGCCGGTTTTTAATCGCCAAAGCTAATGGCTTGTAATATTATTGTAATGCTTATTTCAGGATTTCAGTAACCTGACCAGCACCTACTGTACGTCCACCTTCACGGATAGCGAATTTCAGACCTTTATCCATCGCGATTGGAGCGATCAGTTTTACAGTCAGAGAAACGTTATCACCAGGCATAACCATTTCAACGCCAGCTGGCATTTCAACCTCACCAGTTACGTCCGTAGTACGGAAGTAGAACTGAGGACGGTATTTGTTGAAGAATGGAGTGTGACGACCACCTTCTTCTTTGCTCAGTACGTAAACTTCGCATTTGAATTCAGTGTGCGGAGTGATGGAACCTGGCTGGCAGATAACCATACCACGACGGATCTGAGTTTTCTCAATACCGCGCAGCAGCAGACCAGCGTTGTCACCAGCTTCACCTTCGTCGAGCAGTTTTTTGAACATTTCAACACCGGTACAAGTTGATTTCAGTGATTCTTCCAGCAGACCTACGATTTCAACGTTCTCACCAACTTTGATACGACCGCGTTCGATACGACCTGTAGCAACAGTACCACGACCTGTGATAGAGAATACGTCCTCTACAGACATCAGGAATGGTTGATCAACCGGACGAGGAGGCAGTGGGATATAAGTATCAACAGCTTCCATCAGTTGGTCGATAGCAGAAACCCATTTTTCGTCACCAGCCAGAGCGCCGGTAGCAGAACCTTGGATAACTGGCACGTTATCACCATCAAAGCCGTTGGAGGTCAGCAGGTCACGAATTTCGATCTCTACCAGTTCCAGCAGTTCAGGATCATCAACCAGATCCACTTTGTTCATGAATACTACGATACGAGGTACACCTACCTGGCGAGCCAGCAGGATGTGCTCTCTTGTTTGTGGCATAGGACCATCTGTAGCGGCAACCACCAAGATAGCACCGTCCATCTGCGCAGCACCAGTAATCATGTTCTTCACATAGTCAGCGTGGCCTGGACAGTCAACGTGAGCATAGTGACGGCTAGCTGTCTGATACTCTACGTGTGCTGTATTGATAGTAATACCTCTTTCTTTTTCTTCAGGAGCAGCATCGATCTCATCATAACCTCTCTTCTCTGCCAGACCCTTGTTTGCCAAAATTGTGGTAATGGCAGCAGTCAAGGTAGTTTTACCGTGGTCCACGTGGCCGATGGTACCAATGTTTACGTGGGGTTTATCCCGCTTAAAGGTTTCTTTTGCCATTTTATTTTCTTTTTAGATGGTTTGTAAAGATTGTATTGATAGTTGTTTTAAAAAAACGGTTTTACAAACTTGTACCGTTGATGAGAATTGAACTCACGGCCTTCCCGTAAAATAAAAAGTGGGACGCTCTTCCATTGAGCTACAACGCTAAGTTTAATTTCGGAGTGCGGAATTTACAAATTCGAATTCCGAAATTCGAATTTTATGGAGCTTGTTGATGCGATATCATCTCACTACAACTATTCTTCAAAAATTCAATGAGCTGTTGATGAGAATTGAACTCACGACCTCTTCCTTACCAAGGAAGTGCTCTACCCCTGAGCTACAACAGCTTGAAAATTGCATTTAATGCGAGCGGGAGACGAGGCTCGAACCCGCGACCTACAGCTTGGAAGGCTGTCGCTCTACCAACTGAGCTACTCCCGCATTTGTAATTCATCCAGTTTTCGGAAAATGATATTCATTTTCCACTTTATGAATTATAGAAATAAGTTAAAGAACATAAAGGCTGTTGTACCACAGGGTTTGGATAGTCTGTTGTCAACTTCTGAACGTTTCACCTTTCACTTAACAACTATGTTCCGCCTCTGCAAGGGCAAAAGCGGAACACGCTGTTTTGGTGGGCAGGATAGGATTCGAACCTATGAAGTCGTAGACAGCGGATTTACAGTCCGCCCCATTTGGCCGCTCTGGAACCTGCCCTAACTAAATTTTGATTTTTGGATTTTCCCGGTTTAAAGACTCAAATGATATTTTATTCAAATCTCTAAATGTTCCAATCTAAATCGATGAGCCAGCAGAGGGATTCGAACCCCCGACCCACTGATTACAAATCAGTAGCTCTGGCCAACTGAGCTATGCTGGCATCTTTTCAAAAAACATTCTTTCAAGTAACTCGTTGAAAGAGAGCGCAAAATTAAGAGATTTTTTCAATTCTCAAAATCTTTTTTTCAATTTGTTACAAATATTTAAAAAATTATTTGTTTCCTTGAAAACGCCCTACCATAAAGAACTTTGCTACCTTTACCGACCCTCTTTTTGAATCGGGATGGCAAAGGTAGCAAAGAGATTAATATTTCCAAAATTATTTTAAAAAATTATTGAAATTTCTTCTCTTTTTGTTTTTTAACCTGCCCTACAAGGGAGTCAAAAGCCAGGTCAAAAGACTCTTCGAAGGATTTGGACTCGTGCTTGACAAACAAGTCCTGGCGCGGGATACGTACTCTAATCTCAGCAA
Source organism: Chitinophaga nivalis (assembly GCF_025989125.1). NCBI lineage: Bacteria > Pseudomonadati > Bacteroidota > Chitinophagia > Chitinophagales > Chitinophagaceae > Chitinophaga > Chitinophaga nivalis. The sequence continues at coordinate 8,124,591 of NZ_JAPDNR010000001.1, forward strand.
TTTTATCCTTAACCTGATGTGCTAGATTATCTAATTTCAGAAATACATCTACACTAACAATCCGGTCATAAAATGTATTAAGTTTCTGAATCTTTTTGTTCACGTGATCAATCAGTTTTGAATCAGCATCAAAATGCACAGTTTGAATTTGTACGTTCATAGCACTAATTTTTTAAATATTTAACAATCTAGGTTCTAGTTTGTAGACTATGGTCATAGGCATTCTCGTTGGTTGTGAAAGAACTTCATTACTAATATAGTCACTTTTGTAATGCAATGTTAATCCGATGCGTAATTTTTTGTTAAAAGGATACTAAATCCCTCACGCCTTGGGGTGCGCCTGCTTATAAACCTTCTTCAACTGCTCAATGGTAGTATGCGTGTAAACCTGCGTGGCAGCGAGACTGGCGTGCCCCAACAGCTCTTTCACCGCATTCAGGTCTGCACCATTATTGGTGAGATGGGTAGCAAACGTATGTCGTAATATATGCGGGCTTTTCTTTTTCAGGGTGGTAATCTGATGCTCCGTCAGGTATTTGCGTACCGTTAAGTATACATACTTGGGATACAAACGTTGTCCGCTATGCGGATGCACCAGCAATACGCCTCCTTCGAAATCTTCCAGGTGGCTGCGCTTCGCTGCCATATAATCTGCTATTTGGGCATAAAGGGCCTCATTAATAGGAATAACGCGCTCCTTCCCTCCCTTCCCCATCACCTTAATGGAGAGGCTGCTTTTATCTACCCGGAATTCCTGTAAACCGATCAATTCAGACAATCGGATACCCGTCTGATAAAATATGTCAAAAATCAACCGATGGGTAGTGCCTTCAAAATCGTCGGCAAAGATGTGCAGGGAGGTAACAGATACCGGACTGCGGTTATCTTCCAGTGCCTTCATGCCCTTTTCTTCAATAAAGCCGGGTAACCGGCGGCTGATTTTCGGCGCCGCTACTTTAATCATAGGCGACTGTTTGACCAGTCCAAGCCGCAGGCAGAATTTAAAGAAGGATTTCAGGGTGGAGATTTTCCGGTTTACACTTTTGGCGGTCATGGCATCTTCCATTAACCGGGCAAGCCAGCTGCGAATCATAACATGACTCAATTCATCTACAGCAGTGCTGCCGTAACTGGCGGTAGTGTAATCGAAAAACTGGAGGAGATCGTTGCGATAGGCCGTACAGGTATGTTCGGAGTATCGCTTTTCGAGCTGAATATAGGAGATGAATCGCTCGGCTAAGGAGTATAATGGTTCGTTCAACGCAAAAAGATTGATGATTGTAAAGTTACTAAATAACCTTACAATCATCAAATATTTTGAGTTGTTGTTAGCTGATAGCTAAAACAATAATTAATCTTCGAATTTACCGGTAGCCAACTGTTGCTTGTAAACAGCTTTCAACACCTGAGTACGGCGTTTAACAGAAGGTTTAGTAAAAGACTGGCGCGATCTCAGCTGCAGTAAAATGCGAGCTTTCTCAAATTTCTTTTTATATTTTTTAAGCGCCTTGTCTATGTTTTCGCAATCTTTAGAATCAATGATCAACATAATTTTTGCCTCTTATTTTTTTTACATTTTTAAGGACAGCAAAGATAAGACAAGATTTCAAATAAACAAAATACACACGCGGATTATTCTTTTTCCCCGCCATCCTGCCCATAAAAAATGACCCATAACAATAAATCAGGGGTAAAATTCTGAAACTGATGTTCCATACCAGCAGGTACAAACAGGAAATCCCCAGGGCCTACGGTTACGATCTTGTCGTCCAGCACAAATTCCCCGCTGCCACGCATCACCAGATAAATCTCATCCTGTATATGGGGTTCCTGCCCATCTATCTCATCGGGACCAAATATAATCCCCTTCATAGATCCGTGTTCAAACAATACCGCAAAGTCGTCGTCGCTTTTCTGCAATTGTCGTAATGACTCGGCAAAAGAAACATGAAACCTCATCTGATTGGTGATTTACGAGTTCAGAGATGTACTAAAATTAGGACTTTTAGCACGAACCGCCAACAGCCCGGGTACCGGTTTCCTGCTATAAAAAATGGCCAGCAGCAACAGCCGTGAACGGAGTAACCGTACCGCGCTGTTGCTGCTGGCCATGTATATTATTAATAACCGATCTTAGTCTTTCAGCTTCTTTTTCAGCAGACTTACCTGATCCTGCAGGTGGCTGACCATGTCTGCCAGATGGTTAACGCTCATCCGGCTTTGCTGCCCGGCTTTACTGATCACCGCATCCGACTGCCATAATTCCAGCACTTCTTCCATTTCTACGGCATACGGCTCAAACTGCGGGTTATCAGATGCCAGCGTAATTCTGGCTTTGGTGCGGTTACTCTTGATAATACGCTTAAAGACGATTCCTTCCCGGGAAGTAACTACCACGTAAGTTTCGTTATTCTTTATCTCTTCCCAGCCTTCCACCTTGTGACATACGATCACAGAACCAGAAGTCACCGGTAACATGGAATCACCCGCAATTTCAAATGCACGGTAATCACCAGCTCCCAGCATAGGCAGGGTGAATGTGTTTAACTCTTCGATAAATTCATCATCATTATAACCAGCCAGATAACCAGCTGCGGCTTTTACCGGCACAAACTGAATGGCCTGGCGGGGATTTCCCAATTTCTGCTGGCGGCGTTTTTCCAGGAAATTATCTTTCTGAGACCCCAGGTCGCGTCGTAACAGGTCATCAATAGACACCCGGAACATATCACTGACCTGTTCCAACACTTCTGTACGTGGCTCCGCACGTTCTTCCTCATATGCGCCCAGCAGGGAACGCTTGATGCCCAGTTTATCGGCAAACTCTTGCTGCGTCCATGCTTTTTGCTTACGCAGATATTTCAAATTCTGGCATACTACGGACATAACCTAAATAATTTAGTACCTTGCTAACAAAATTAGCAATTTTTTTTATGATTTACCAAATATATTCGGGGCGCTTCGCTTATTTTTGCCCGGTAAAATCCAACTCAATATGATACATCTACACTCCATCTTAAGATGGGCTATAGTACTGGCTGGGCTATGGGCGGTTATCCGCGCACTGAAAGGCGTTTCCGGAAAAGCAGCATTTACGGCGGCAGACAGCAAAGCCGGCCTGTTTTTCATGATCTTCTGCGACATTCAACTGCTGGTAGGTCTGGTATTGTACTTCGTTACCAGTGAAAAAGCCAGACTGGCTCTCTCCAATATGGGTGCTGCCATGAAAGATTCCACTTTAAGATTCTTTGCTATAGAACATACTATCATGGCTGTTCTGGCGATTGCGCTGGTACACATTGGTAAATCCAAAGTAAAGAAAGCTACTTCTGATGCGCAGAAACATAAGCTGGCACTTACTTTCTACGGCATCGCGCTGATCCTGATCATTGCACTGATCCCCTGGCCATTCCGGGCAGCACTGGGCGCCGCCTGGTTCTAAACAACTATCATTTCCTTGAAATAGTAAATGGCGGCCTGTCAAGAGCCGCCATTTTTTTATCGTTGACCACTAAAAAATAAACGAAGTTGCTGACAGATTATCCCTTGTCTTTGTTGAATAATCTGAAGGAGTAAATATACGGCAAAGCTGCCAATACTATAGCTATAAAGAAAATAATAAACACCCCTGTGACCAGTGACAGGAAAAAACCGGCGATAATAACGGCAATGCCTGCACTCAACCACAGGTTACTGGCCATCCGATGTGTCTCTGTCCATATCTCGGTACTCTGCAGCGTCCACGGCGTTCTTACCCCTACATAGTTATTGGGTTTCAGGTTCCGGAGATAATAGCCGATCGCCGTTAACAGCAATCCTACCCCGATAAATGCCCAGCGTTCCATGGCAAATGGTTTTCCCTGACTCACCATGAAAATAATGATACAAGTAAAAACAGCCTGGTAGGTATGGATCAGAAAACGGATCCGGTAAAACTCTTTATGTGACACCTCCCCGCTATCCGTTATTTCGTCTTCCTTGGGAATATACCGGAAGAGAAAATAGATCAAAGCATTAGTAAAAAACAAAAAGATCATCAGTAACAGAAAATCCCGCTTGGTACCTACCCGTTCAGGCACCCCTTCTATATTGAAATTGGTAGGAATAATTGCTGGCAGGGAAGGCCAGATAATGCCCAGATAGGCCATCGGTATGAGTAACAGTACCAGGATAAGTATCTCTTTTGTATAATCCGGTTGTTTCATGGGAAGATAGTTTTAACGTTGATCGTTCACCTGATTCCCTTGTCCGTTCATTCCTCACTCCTATACTACAGATAGTCTGCCTGTTATGTTGCAATAAAGTTACGAAAATTGACAATGGGGATAAAAAAGCAATCTTATTTTACTAATTATCTTAGCAAAGCTAAAATAATTAGTATCTTAGCAGCAGAAAACAGGTGATTCCGGCTGGCAGGCCCCGCTGGTCACTATCCTGCCCATCATTCTGCCCGGTCTGCCATCCGCATCGCTCTTTATACGGTGTATTACTTCATCCTGCTGTAGCCGTAAACCGAAGGATTTATGATTACTTTACAACAGCGTACGATTGCGCACTTTGATCTGGATTGCTTTTTTGTGTCTGTGGAATGCCAGCAGGATAGCCGGTTAAAAGGTCAGCCCCTGTTAATAGGAGGCAGCAGCGACCGGGCCGTCGTAGCCGCCTGCAGCTACGAAGCAAGGCGTTATGGCATTCATTCCGCCATGCCCATGAAAACAGCCCTGCGGCTTTGTCCGCATGCGATTGTACGCAGCGGCGACCTGGAAAACTACAGCAAAAAATCGCGGGAAGTCACCGACATCATCGCAGGTAAAGCACCCCTGTATGAAAAATCATCGATTGATGAATTCTACCTGGACCTATCCGGCATGGATAAGTTTTTTGGGTCCCTCAAATGGACGGCTGAACTGAGAAAAGCCATCATGAAAGCGTCCGGTCTACCCATTTCATTTGGGCTGGCCACCAATAAACTGGTATCCAAAGTAGCTACTGATGAAGCCAAACCCAACGGGCAGCTGGAAGTACTCTCCGGAGAAGAAAAAAGCTTCCTGGCACCACTGGCCATTGAAAAAATCCCCATGGTAGGCCGCGAAACAGCCTCCCAACTGAGGCGCCGCGGCGTAGAAACCGTAAAAACACTCAGTGAAGTACCCATCTCCCTGCTGGAAGCATGGATGGGAAAAAACGGGATCTCCCTCTGGAAAAAAGCCAATGGTATTGATGAATCTCCAGTGGTGCCTTATTATGAACAACAATCTATTTCCACTGAAAATACTTTTCCGGCAGATACTATCGACATGGTATTCCTGCATGCAGAGCTGGTACGCATGACCGAAAAGATTGCCTTCGAACTCCGACAGCAAAATAAACTCACCGGCTGCGTTACCGTGAAAATCCGCTACTCGGATTTTGAAACCGTTACCCGGCAAATGTCTATCCCCTACTCCTGCGCCGACCACATTCTGCTGGAAAAAGTGAAAGAGCTGTTTAAAAAAGCCTATGACCGGAGATTGCTGGTTCGCCTGATAGGCGTACGTTTCAGCCACCTCGTACAAGGCAACTACCAGATCAGTCTCTTCGACGACAGTCAGGAAATGATTGCCCTCTACCAGGCCATTGATCACATCAAAAACCGCTTTGGCTGGCAATACCTGATGAAAGGCACCAATGTGCTGCCGCCCGACAGCAAAGACCGCCACCGGCCTGCTACAGACATCATGCCTTATCTTAAAAGATAATCCCTTGTTCTTTTATTCCTGCCTGTCTGTCCACTCCATCGCTTTTCACAACGATCCGGTTTATGTATCTCAACTGTAAAACATTTTTCAGTCTCCGCTATGGCACCATGCCGGCATCTACCCTGCTGGAAAAAGCCCATGAACTGGGTATTACCTCGCTGGCTCTTACCAACATCAACCATACTTCCGATGCCTGGGAGTTTGTGGCGCAATGCCGCGAATACCTCATCAAACCGATACTGGGTGTGGAATGCAGGAATGAACACACGTTCAAATATCTCCTGCTGGCCCGCAACCAGGAAGGCTGGTATCATATCAATGCTTTTCTTTCGGCCTATCTGCAGACGGAGCAACCCTTTCCGGATACCGCGCCGGTGCTGCCCCACACTTTTGTCATCTATGCCTGGGGCAACCGCTCTCCCGCTGCCCTGGCGCCGCATGAACTACTGGGCATCCGGCCCCGCGAAGTTAACCAGCTATTCCGGACCGATACCGCCGCCATCCGCGATAAGCTGGTGATCATGCAGCCGGTGACCTTTCAGGATGATACCCATTACGAATTACACCGCCTGCTGCGCGCCATTGATCAGAACATCCTGATTTCCCAGCTGGAACCTGCTACTACAGCGCATCCGGACGAACAATTCCGCACGCCGGCCCAACTGCTCTCCGCTTTTGAAGCCCATCCGCATATTGTGCAAAACACCCTGGCGGTCATGGATGCCTGTACCATGGAGGTCGATTTTAACATCTCCCGAAATAAAAAAAATTTCACAGGCAGTGTGGAACAAGACCGGGAAAAACTCCGGGAACTGGCACTGGAAGGCATGTTATATCGTTATGGTGATCAGCATACCGTTGCCCGGCAACGCATCGAAAAAGAACTGGCCATTGTTGCCCAGCTGAATTTTGAAGCCTACTTCCTCATCACCTGGGATATTATCCGATATGCCCGGGAGCGGGATTTTTTTTATGTGGGACGTGGCAGCGGCGCCAATTCCATCATCGCCTACTGCCTGAAAATTACGGATGTAGACCCCATTGCGCTGGATCTATACTTTGAACGTTTCCTCAACCCTTACCGCTCTTCTCCGCCGGATTTCGACATTGACTTCTCCTGGCGCGACCGGGATGAAATTATCAGCTATGTTTTTGAAAAATACGGTAACGCCTATACGGCTTTACTGGGTACCGTTACTACCTTTCAGACAAATGCCATTATCCGGGAGCTGGGCAAAGTATATGGTCTGCCCAAAAAAGAGATCGATAAAATCCTGGAAAACGGCTTTGATATCAGATTGGACGGAGACGACATCCAGAAAAAGATACAGCATTTCAGCAACCTGATGACCACGGAAAAAGCTTTTCCCAACCACCTTAGCATACATGCCGGCGGTATCCTGATCAGCGAAGCCCCTATCCATCATTACTGTACGACCTATTTACCTCCCAAAGGATTTTGTACTGCCCAGCTGGATATGCTGCAGGCAGCACGTATCGGGCTGCATAAGTTCGATATCCTGAGCCAGCGCGGGTTAGGCCATATCCGGGATACCATTCAGCTGGTGCGTGAAAACAAACAGGTGGAGATTGATATTCATCATGTAAAGGCATTTATGATTGATACGCAGGTAAAAGAAAACCTGAGAAACGTAAATACAATCGGCTGTTTTTATATTGAATCTCCCGCCATGCGACAACTGCTGCAAAAGCTATCGTGCGATGATTATCTCACCCTGGTAGCCGCCAGTTCTATCATACGCCCGGGCGTAGCACAGTCGGGGATGATGAAACAATACATCCAGCGTTATCATCATCCGGAACAGGTCGTATACCAGCATCCTATTATTGAAGCGCTATTACATGAGACGTTTGGGATTATGGTGTATCAGGAAGATGTGATTAAAGTGGCGCATCATTTTGCAGATATGGAATTAGCAGACGCCGACTCCCTGCGCCACGCCATGGCTGGCAAATACAGAGGTTCCAAAGACTTTGAAAAAATAGAAGCACTGTATTTTGCCAACTGCGCACGCCTGGGACGTCCACTGGATGTAGCAACAGAAGTGTGGCGACAAATTGCCAGCTTCGCCAACTTCTCTTTTTCCAAAGCCCATTCTGCCAGCTTCGCAGTGGAAAGCTATCAAAGCCTTTACCTGAAAACCTATTTCCCCGCTGAATTCATGGTGGCGGTTATCAACAACTTCGGCGGCTTCTATAACCGGGAACTGTATTTCCGGGAACTACTCAAAACAGGCGTTACCCTACATCCCCCCTGTGTGAATAACAGTGACTACCCTACGAAAATAAAAGGTGACGCGGTATATGTAGGTCTGATTCATATTGAAGGCCTGGAACAGGGGCTGGCAGAACGGATCCTGGAAAACCGGCGATTGTACGGGGCTTTTCTCCACCTGGAAGATTTTACCGCCCGGATATCACCCGCACCGGAACAACTGGAAATACTGATCCGTATCGGGGGCTTTAAATTTACCGGACATACCAAAAAGGAATTATTGTGGAAAGGCAGCCTGCTCGTTAAACAAAAAGATACCCGCCAGGTACCGGCCATGTCTTTATTTCCCAGCGCGCCGGTTGACTGTCAGCTACCTACATTGACCTACCACGCCCATGAAGATGCCTTCGATGAAATAGACCTCCTGGGATTTCCGCTGACATCTCCTTTTGAGGTGTTGCAGCATGATCAAAGTACATATATCCCTGCCCGTATGTTCGGGCAATACCGGGGGCAATACATTACTACCCTGGGCTACCTGGTTACCACCAAGTTTCTTCGCAGTGCGAAGGGAGAACCGATGTGTTTTGGTACCTTCCTCGACCGGGAAGGCAGCTTTATAGATACCACCCATTTTCCGGACAGTTTACGGCAGTATCCGCTGCAGAAAAGTGGTTTTTACGTATTACAGGGCAAGGTGGCGGATGAATATGGGGTATTGTCATTGGAAATCAACAAAATGCGTAAAATCGGGTATTTTGAAGATAAGAAGATGCAATAACCGACAAAATGTTGTATTTTTGTGTCAAATGTCGGTTTTTTATGAAACATATAAAAGGATACCGTGTTCAGGAGAATGCATTAATGATCGTGGAAGACCCTGGCGCAGCCTATATTCTGGGCAGCGGGTACTTTGATTTTATTCAGCTTTCGAGAAGTGGCATTATTAAAAGAGCCTTGCTGAATTTAAGCCGCCAGCTTTCCTTCTCTTTATCAGAGCTTGCCCAGGTGCTGCATATATCAGAACGAACCTTACAACGATATGCAGACGACGCAAAACTTTCTGCTGACACATCTGAACGGGCCATTTTACTTTCCCAGCTTTACCAACGCGGTACAGAAGTATTTGGTCAACTCGAGAATTTCAAGGAATGGATGAGAACTCCATTACCCGCCTTCAACTATCAATCCCCTATTTCGCTTTTAGATACTACGTTTGGGTTTCAGCTCATCCAGGATGAGCTGGGCCGCATCGAGCATGGTATCTTTGCTTAAATTAATGCATCATAAGTCATGGAAGTATACAGGATCAGTAAGTGCGCTTACATCAATGACCTGAGTGGAACGGGTGCACGCCTGTATGGAGGCCGCTGGAACAGTCCGGGACATGCAGTAGTATATACCGCCGGCAGCAGGGCCCTGTCTGCACTGGAAGTACTGGTGCATATACCGCTGAAAAACATTGTGCAGGATTTCTGCATCGCTACCATTCATATTCCGGATCACATTGCGATCAAGGCGCTCACCAAAGATGACCTGCCTTCGGGCTGGCAATCCCTTACCCCTTCTCCTCAACTGCAATGTATCGGAGACGAATGGGTAGATACCGCTAAATATGCGGCGTTACGTATTCCCTCCGTGGTGATTGCCGATGAATTCAACTATCTCATCAACCCACTGCATCCGGAAGCTGCGGAAATCACCATTGTGGATATGCAGCCTTTTGTATTTGATCAACGGTTGAAAAAATAAATATTTTCTTTGTCTACTGGATAGCATATACCCGCCAACAAGCGTTGCAGGCATATGTTATCCATTTTTTTGTCAATTATTTTTACTGCCCCGTACAGTTATAACAGTGATGGTTATACGATATTACCCGCTCACCGGAAAATAAAACAGCTATATCCGGTCATCTACCTAAAACATTAAAATATCACCATTCCATCCAAACTGTTTTTGGGGGATGCTCCCCCATTCACCACATAGACATTTACAGCCCCCATCAAAAAAAACACGCACCGGGAAGATGCCTGCAGCGGTGTTTATCCGCGTCTGCATCCTGCCGGTGCGTTTTAGTATAATGTATAACGAAGCTTATTATTCCAGACCGAACAATCCTTTGTTCAGTACCTGCAGCGTTCTTTCTTTATACTGACCATTGATCAGGATAGAGATATTGTGTCTGCTGCCACCATAGGAAATCATGCGCAATGGAATTTCATCCATGGCATCAAACAGCTTGGTGATAATAGAAGGCGTTGCCGCTACTTCATTACCCACAATAGAAACGATGGTTTGATGATGATCCAGCTCTACGGTACCGAAAGGCTGCAGCTCTTTCAGGATCTGATCCAGGTATTGTGCACTATCGATCGTGATGGATACGGCTACTTCGGAAGTAGTGATCATATCGATCGGTGTGCGGTACTTTTCGAATATTTCGAAGATCTTACGGAGGAAACCATATGCCAGCAACATTCTGCTGGATTTGATTTTGATGGCAATGATACCATCTTTGGCAGCTACCGCCTTCACACCATTGCCTTTAGGCATTTCGGTGATGATGGTACCTTTAGCTTCCGGCTGCATGGTGTTCAGCAATTTCACAGGAATGTTGAAGTGCTGTGCCGGCCAGATAGAAGCCGGGTGCAGGATCTTGGCGCCAAAGTAGGCCAGCTCCGCTGCTTCATCAAATGACAGCTGATCAATCGGGAAAGTCTTTTTCACTACCCGCGGATCATTGTTGTGCATACCGTCGATGTCTGTCCAGATCTGTACTTCAGATGCCTGGATAGCAGCACCAATCAGGGATGCAGAATAATCACTGCCGCCTCGTTTCAGGTTATCTACTTCGCCTCTTGCATTGCGGCAGATATATCCCTGGGTGATAAATACTTTGTTGTCTTTATGCTGACTGATGAGGTTCGCCAGTTTGATCTTGATTTTAGGGATCTCTGGTTCTTCGTGTTCATCAATGCTCATGAAATCCAGTGCAGGCAGGAGTACACCAGGAATACCGGCTTCTTCGAGATAGGCACAGAACAGGCGGGTAGACAGCAGTTCACCCTGTGCAAGGATATCTTTATTGAGGGCTTCATTAAAGGATATCTTCAGGATGATATTCAGAAATTCGAAGTGTTCATCAATGATGGCCTTCGCGGCAGCGCGACCGGCTTCCTGCTTCACCAGTTCTTCCCCGAAAGTGCGGTAATGTTGCTCCAGCTTATCTATTTGCTGCTTTGCTTGTTCCTTCTTTCCTTCTGACAGTGACTGACTAATTTCCACCAGCGAGTTGGTGGTGCCTGACAGGGCAGACAGTACCACAATTTTCTGATCGTTATCTGCGGTGATCAGCTGTGCTACCGACTGCATACGCTCTGGTTTTCCCACTGAGGTTCCACCAAATTTTAACACTTTCATCTGAATATGATTTGTTTTTGCTTAGTTACCGAAATCCAGCACAAGCCTTATTCCGGGAGGGTTAATATGAATGATTGCGATTAGAAATTCAATTTAAATTTCGCAGCTACCTCCTGCATATCTTTTACTACCGGGGCTAAGACCGGAATCCCATTTTCCAGGCGATGCTGTTGCATCTCCCTTTCCGGGTCTCCGGGTATTAATACCTGCTCACCTGCTACAGGGGTGGCAGCTCTAAAGCGGCTGATCCAATTATCCATGTGAGACTTAAATTCATCTGCCGGGCGGAAGGCATCTACGCGCATCGCGCCGAAGAAATGTCCCAGTCCTTCTCCTACCGGATCGGGCGCCAATGGCAGAAAACTCACGAATGGCGGTGCCCACGGACCATAGTTGGCACCTGAAAGAACGGCCGAAAATACATCAACAATTGCTCCCAAACAATACCCTTTATGACTTCCGTGATCCCGGTCACCTCCCAGCGGCAGCAAAGCGCCGCCTGCTTTCAGTTCGTGCGGGTTGGTACTGCTGTTACCTTCTTTATCCTGTATCCAGCCATATGGTGCTTCCTGATTTTTACGTTGTAAAATTTCCAGTTTACCATTGGCCGCAGTGGTGGTAGCAAAATCCGCTACAAACGCCGGCTGCTCCTTAGCGGGAATAGCTACGGCAATCGGATTGGTACCCAACATCCGTTCTGTGGAGAACGTAGGTGCTACCAGTGGACTGGCATTGGTCATCGCCATGCCAATCATATCCTGGTCCAGCGCCTTCATGGCGTGATAACCGGCAATACCGAAGTGGTTGGAATTTTTCACACTCACCCAGCCGGTACCCGCTACTGCTGCCTTTCGCATGGCCACTTCCATCGCAAAAGGAGCTACTACCAGGCCTAAACCTGCGTCGCCATCCACTACTGCGGTACTGGGTGTTTCATGCACAATCCGGATATCCGGGCGGCTGTTGATACGGCCGGCTTCCCATAAACGTACATATCCCGACAAACGGGCTACACCATGAGAGTCGATTCCCCGTAAATCTGCGGCTACCAATACTTCACTGGCCAATGCAGCCTGTTCTACCGGGCAACCCATGTGAATAAACACTTCCCGGGTGAACTCCCTTAAATGATGATAAGAAAAAATATGTTCCATCGGATCTGTAGTTATGCCTGAGCGGTTGGACCTCCAAAATTCATAGGCACGGAAACAGGTTCCTGATCCTGAATAGTACCGTGTACGGATTCGTATTTTTTGATATTATCCAGCATGGCCTTCATGAAACGTTTTGCATGCTGCGGAGTGAGTATAATACGGGATTTGACTTTTGCCTTCGGCAGACCAGGCATCACGTTAACAAAATCCACTACAAATTCTGCGTTGGAATGGGTAATGATAGCCAGATTCGCATACTGCCCTTCTGCAATTTCTTCATTCAACTCAATATTAAGCTGATTCTGTTCTTCATGCTGATTTTCCATGTTGTAAGATTTAGCGGTACAAAAATAAAAAAAGAGGGCTCAAATGAGCCCTCTTTTTTTATTTGCTGTCAAATGTCTTACTGATCCCACCACATTCTGGTCGTCAAAGTGATACCAGTAGGCACATTACTCTCATTGTAGGATAACTCTGTCTGTGGATAAGGTAATCTTCTGGGAATCGGTTTATCGCCGTTTTTGGAGACTAATGCCGGAATACCCGTCCGACGCCAATCGGTATATGCTTCCGGTTGCAGGTACAAAGCATAATACTTCTGCGTTAAGATAAGTTTCAGTTTATCTGTTGCTGCATCAAAACTCACTTCCGGATGGCTCAGGTAATTACCGATCGCTGCACCCACTTTTAAAAATGAGCCTTTCACTCCTGCCTCATAAAAAGCTTTGGCTTCTGCATGATGTCCCAGTCGCTCGTGTGCTTCTGCCAGGATAAACTGCAATTCATAACTGGAAAGAAATATCACCGGAGATGTTTTATTGCCATAGAAGCTACCCGGCCGGTACCGGCTTACCCGGCTATCTCCCAGCGCCTGCATGGATTTAATAAGATAGGAACTTTCATAGGCCACATAGCCACCACGTGTTACATTGAACTGGTAAATGGGATTCGCCCGGGAAGGGTCTGACAGAAACACCACCTGCGCGTCATCTGCTTCCTGCGTGATGATACCGCCCGGCGCCGCGGCGGCGGCAATCACCTTCTGCGCAAAACCGGCCGCATCTTTTTTAGTTTGATGAATCAATAACCGCAACCGGTAAGAGTTGGCAAACTGTATCCATTTCTGTACATCGCCTTCAAATATGACATCATTAACATCCGGCTGAATACCCAGTGCCGGCTGATTCAGATCTGCAATCGCCCCTGTCAGCAAACCATCGATCGTTTTATACAAGTCTTCCTGCTTATCATATTTCGATTTAAAATCAAAATTGGCGCCCTTAAAAGCATCACTGTAAGGCACATCCCCCCACATATCGGTAACCGTACCCAGTACATAGGCAGTCAGTATTTTACTGGTGCCGCTGTAATGATAATACTTCTTTTCTTCTGCCAGGCGGCGCAACTCTACCAGGTTCAGCAAAATCCCCTGATACATATTACTCCAGGAGTTGGAAAAATTATCGGCTACCAGCAGGTAGTTCTGATAGGAAGCAAACTGCTGGCTGGCGCCATCCGTCTGGTTAGACAGGATACTGGCTACCAACGCGAAGTCGGCGCCACCGATTGTATAGGCAGCCGTTACTTCCGCACCTGTTAAAATAGAGGCTGGCGGCGCTACTACAGGTCTGTCCGGATCCGTATTTACATCCAGGTATTTTTTACAGCTGCTGCTCATGATCAAAGCCATTGCCCCTATCGTCAGCGCTAATTTATGTATGCATTTCATGATCTGTTCAATTTTAAATCAGGGAATTAGAAATCCAGTTTTACACTGAAACCATAGGTTTTTGTACCGGGATTATTGAAATAATCAAACCCCTGTGCTTCCTGGGTACCAAATAAACTGGTTTCGGGATCTACGCCGGTGTAGTTGGTTTTCAGCCACAGGTTTCTTGCAGTAGCCGTTACCGTTATAGCCTGGAACCAGGGCTTTTGTTTGAAGAATGCTTTACCGGTAAAGCGATAACCGAGTGACAGTTCCCGCAGGCGTATCCAGCTGGCGTCCTGTACAAAAGGTTCGTTCACGGTGAAGCCACTGCCGATACTGGTATAGTAACGCTGATCCAGCTTTCCTTTGAGGTCATTCGCCTCGCCCTTGGATATCAGCTGACCGTTATCATCCAGGTGACCTTTTATCCCTTCAAAAACTTTCTCTGTATTTCTATCCAATGTGTTGGCACTGGTACCGAAATTCGTCATAGCGCCCCAGGTACCATTCCAGATATCGAATTTCTGCCGGGTTTCAAACAATACAGATAAGGTAAATCCTTTGTAGGAAAAATTATTGGCAACCGATCCTGTCCATTTAGGGTTTACATCGCCCAGGTATTGCAGGGGCGCATATAATATCGGCAAACCATAAGAACCATCACCGGGTTGTCCCTGGTCGTTGATCACGAGCCTGCCCTGATCATCGCGCAGGTAACCGGTACCATACAGGGAGCCATATTGCTTACCTACAATGGCTGATACAAATATGCCGGTGAATCCATTAAAATCGAAACGATCAATTCCTTTGGCCAGTTCCACCACTTTGTTCCTGTTCTGTGCATAATTGATGCTGAGATTCCAGTTAAAATCGCGGGTACGCACCGGTTGTACGTTTACGGTAACTTCATGTCCCTGATTGGTCATAGAAGCCGCATTGAGGTATACAGAGCTGTAACCGCTGGTAGGCGCTACCGATACGGCATTCAGCAGATCTTTACTTTTTCCGTTGTAATAGGTATAATCAACAGATACCCGGTTATCCCAAAAACGCAGTTCTGCACCCAGCTCAAACTGATTCGTTCTTTCTGCCGTCAGGTCGGGATTGCCCAGGGTATTGCTTTTGGAGTAACCTACCAGGCCATTGAAAGGGAAGGTAATACCGCCTGTCCAACCATCGGCGGGAGCTGTTCTGGTATAGTAATTCTGCAGGCTGTATGGATTCAGGCCCCTTCCCACGCTGGAATAAGCCAGCCTTAATTTACCAAATGAAAAGACGTTATTTTCCAGCCGCAAGGCATCAGAGAACACATAACTCACACTGGCAGCCGGATAAAAGAAGAATTGATTTTTCACCGGTAACGTGCTGTTTCCTTCATAGCGGCCGGTGAGTTCCAGGAAGAGATAATTTTTGAAACCGATATTCGCCTTACCGTAAAAGGCTACCTTCCGCTGCTGACTGTTGGAAATGGAGAGGGTATTGCTACCGGTGTTGGTAATACCCTGAAAATCGTTACCACTCAAGCCATCCCCCTGGGTATGCAGGTACTTTGTCGTATAGTCATACAGGTTCTGACCTACCAGTAACGAATAATCGAAATCATGCGTTTTTTTGGTGAAGGTGGCAAAGATATCGTTATTGATCAGCAAAGTGGTACGTTGATCTTCGAAATATTGTCCATCCGGAAAACCGGCAGAGAATTTTGAATAGATCTGTTTACGGTTATCGAAAGAGTAGTCGCCTCCAAATCTTTCTGTAATAGATAACCATTCAAATGGTTTAAAGATAACGCCGACATTACCGAATACGCGATGAACATTATCGCGGTAAGGGTTCATATTCACAGTCCAGTAAGGGTTATCATATACGCCGCGGCCGCGGTAACTGCGTTGTTCGCCTAAACCATCTCCGAGGATGTAGGCCGACGGATCGGTAGCACCTGAAATACCATTGCTGTTATCGAAGGTGGGGGGCGTTCTCAGTAATCCCAGCATCACCCCACTGATGTTACTACCCTGTTGCGGCCGGCGGCCACCAGAGTTGGCATAATTGACAGAGGTAACAACATTGAGTTTATTGTTGAACTTATAGTCGGTAGAGAAAGCGATGGTTGTTTTTTTGAAATTCGTCAGCGGAATAATCCCTTCCTGGTTGTAATACGAACCAGAAATACGATAGCCCAGCGATGTATTGCCACCGCTGAGTGACAGGTTATGCAGCACGCCTACGCCGGTACGAAAGAAATCATAGGGATCGTATACTTCTGCTTTTTTACCACCGGGGTTACTGCTTTTACCTACCAGCCGGCCATTTCTGTTCCAGAGGTAAGTACCGTCTCCATCGTAAACCAGGGTATCGATTTCCGGCCCAAAAGAGTAAGCGTTGGAACCTCCGGGTGGAATATAATCCGGCGCAGCTATTCCGCCTCTGAATCCCTGCGCATATTTATTTTGTCTGTCTGGTAATTTATTGACCTTATCAAAGTTCATGGTCACACCATAGGATAAATTAAAGGTCTTCCCTTCTGCGCTGCGCTTTCCTTTTTTGGTGGTGATAATCACCACGCCATTGGAGGCGGAACTGCCGTATAATGCCGCTGCTGCAGGCCCTTTGAGCAGGGTAATGTTTTCCACATCATCCGGGTTGATATCTACCATCCTGTTTGACTGGGTTACCCCACCTGTACCACTGCCATCACCAGCGGTATTGGTTTCACTGTTATCTACAGGCAGTCCGTCGATAACAAAAAGTGGCTGGTTGCTACCTACAATTGTGGTGGCACCCCGCATCTGCACTCTCACAGGTGCGCCAGGTGTGCCGGAGGCCGTAATGATGTTAGCACCAGCCACTTTACCGGAAAGGGAACTGAGGGGATTAGAAGGAGCTGTTCGCGTCATGGCTTCACCGGAAATATCCTGTGCCGCATATCCTAAAGTCACTTTTTCCTGTTTGATACCGAGTGCGGTTACGACTACCACCTGCAATTCCTTGGTGTCTATTTGCAGTACGATAGTAACCCGGGACTCGCTGCCCACCTGTACTTCCTGTGTCTGATAACCGTTACTTCTAACGATAAACACCGTTTGATTGTCTTTGACATTAATACTGAAATGACCTTTCTCATCAGTAGTGGTACCGGTGGTAGTGCCTTTGATCTGGATCGCAACAAGTGGTAAGGGATTTCCATCACTACCTGTTACTGCGCCGGTTACCTGCCGCTGCTGGGCTTGGGCCTGGCTTACAATTGCCAGGGGTATGGCAAAAAGAAGTAGCATCTTTTTCATAAAAAAGATTCAGATTTTGGTTGAAAGAAAGAAAAGCGGGAGGTGGCTCCCTATTCATATTTTATACGTAAATACAGCAACTAAGGGTTATCCGCATACCATTCCCGGTACCGTATACCCCATATATGGCATAGCACTGATGGTTATTTTATTTAACCTGGTTATTTGGATTTTCTCCACTCAATAATAAATGATAAATGAAAACAACGGCAACAGGTATTGTCTTTTCCCAGGGTCCAGCGTCTTGTAGCAGCGCCTCTCTCATAAACTAAACCCAATTTAGATTTTGGTTGAACAGACACAAGTTATAAAAAAAAAGGACTTTATTATATTTCCGCTTCCGCTTATTTTTTTTGTGAGATTATTTTACTGCTCAAAAAACTGATAATCAGATATCTATTTTTTGAAAAAAAATATTCACGCCTGAATTATCTGCTTTTCTTTTATCAGAATAGTTGCTGTAACTGACATTGCCACATTGTTTTATGATTTCCTTCCATGACATCATATCCGCTCCCTATCGCAGATGCTCCCGGGTAAAGGGTTTGATGGCATCTTAACCAACAGGATAGCCGCCGGTTTATTTTCCATTTCAGGTTCCCGTAATACTGCCATCCATTACCATACAGCATGGATACCGCATTATCATACAGTACACTGCTTTCTGCTGCGTAGATGCGGGTATCATAGCTATCGGCAAAAAAACGTGTTATCCTGACATTTACCTGCAAGGGCAGCTGTTGGAAATGATAACTCACTTCCTGGTACAACAACCATCCCTGCTGTATAGCTGCACTAGTATGCCACCGGCTATACTCCAACCTGGTTCGTATTCCTAATTTTTTCCCCGGCTGCCGGCTCCATTGCAAACGTATATGCTGCTGCGTTACAGGCGCAGTTACTTTCATCGGATTGTCCGGCAGTGTGGTATTTTCTTCACTTTGCCGGTAGTGATAAGTGAGTATCGTTGTTACTTTTTTGTTGGGAGTGTAGGTACCTTGTACAAAAAATGTTTTACCGGTACCAGGCGCGTTGGCGCGATACTTCAACCACGGAAACCGGAAGAGATCTGCGTAGGTGTCCAGTTTCAGCCGGGCATGCAGCCTTACCGAAAGCGCCGTATACCATCCATTTTCGTTGACGGTACGGTAATTATCACCGAAGCCTTTAGCATATAAAGCCTGATAGGCACGGTCGTAATAACGATACACCATCGCCATATCTATAGCAGGCGCGATAGTGGTCAGCAAGCCTTGTACGATTGCCGGTTTTCCATTATCACTCCACGCAGCTTCTCCGAAAAGATGTACATTTTTCCAACTACCGGCATAGTCTACACTGGCACCTAATAATTGCTGCCCATTGAAATCAAACTGATTATACGGCAATAATGTTTTCTGCCAACCGGGTACAAAGCTGTGCCAGATCACATTAGCGCCGGCCTGCCATCTGCCGGCAGTAAGCCGGAGATTACCACCGGCACTGCGTTGTTGTACTACACCCCGTTTGGCGATCTCATTAATGGAGCGGTGATAACCACTGCTCATCACTGCGGTAGCAATACGTTCGTCTTCCAATGTATCAGTGCTGCCATCTAGCAGTCGATGTGAAACGAAACCGGTGAGTTGTAATTTTTGCTGTTGCAGGGTTATAGCCGCGCCTCTGAAAAAATAAAATTCGCCGGCAGATGTATAAGGCCGCAAGACCTCCCCTTCTCTTTTTATCTGCATCACAGCAGCTCCTTTTCCATAGGCCTGGGATTGCCAGTTCAACAGGCCCTGCCCCATGCTGATGGTATAGTCACCCAATGCCAGTGCTTTTATTTTTCCGGGGGTATTGATAAAAATATGTGCGCTGTAAAAATCAAAACCCAGTCGTTGGGCGCCTTTAAAAAATGCTTCGCCGGCATCTTTCTCCATGACAACACCGGCACTGATATAATGTGAAAAATTATAACGGTAACGGATAAACATTTTTCCCGGACTTCCCCGGTAATAAGGTAAGGTACTGTCGGTATGCTGATAACCTTTTGCTTTCTCCATGACCTGTCCGTAGCGCATCAGCAAGGAGTGATCACCTTTATGCAGATAGTCGCGCAGGGAATAATGCGGCGCCAAGTCGTTGCCCACCGCTACATATGGCAGGATGCGGCGGATCAGTTCCGGATCAAAACCGGGTATCGCCTGTAGTTCATAAATACTGACCAGTTCTCCCAATAGCTGCCGGTAGCGCAGGAAATTATTGATCTGTACCGGCGTGAGTATACCTAGTGACTGCAGCATGGCTTCATCTGCCCGGTTCAAGGGAATCTTATGCCGGGCCAGCGTATTTAACCGCTGCCATTGTGCATCATCTTCCTGCACCGTGGTGGTATTTTCCATTTCCTGTTCCAGGTTATTTTCCAGCACGGCAGGCATGGGCACTTCCTCCTGGCGGCGGGCAGTGGCCGGCAGCAGGCATAACAGCAGGCCGGTACAACAAATTATTCTGCGGCAGGTGTTGCGGATCGTTGCCATATAATTGTAGTTGCGGGAGTGATACCCAGTTGCGGATGAAAGCTGGCAGTCATATCGATCCGCCAGGCATGCCAGTATACCATTACACCGGCGTTGTGCCGGGGAGGCTGTGCCGCAAAGCCCAGCTGTAAGGCCAAAGCGGGAGTTATCCGGTAATGAGCCGTTGCTTTTACATCTGTGCCGGTGGTTTCCTGACGGCTGACTTCTGTCGCCAGCAGGCAGTTGCGGGAGGCTTCGAAGCCGGCGCCGATGATGTAGGTAACCGGCAATCCGGGTATTTTTTCCAGTTGCCCGCCAACATGAAATTTTTCATCGATGTGCCATAAGCCGCCTATAGTAACAGCTGACCTACCCGACTTCCCATAGCCGGTTACCGCGGTGGTTTCATAACTAAACTGCAGTCCGATGCCGCACCTGTTGCCAAGCGCCCTGCCATAGGAAAGGCTGAGTTGTTGCTGATACCAGTCCGTATTACCCAGGCGGGTAATACCGATACCAAAGGCGCCGGGTTTCACCGGTATAGCTGCTGCAGCTATATACAGCGTAATGCTACGAAGCAGGAACCTGTTTTCTGCATAGCTACCACCCGTGAAGGCCGATATACCTGATAAAGCCGCCGGATGCCGGTATGCGGTAATCGCATCCTGAAAATGCCGGCTGTAGGCACCTATACCGGCATTACTGCCAACAGGCGTTAATAGTGGCTGTGCAGATACTGTCTGCACCCACACCAGGGTTAACAACAATAATTTCATGATGAATGGCTGATTAATAATTCAGGCAAGACTAACGGGAAGCGTATGGTAATCAGGCATCCGTTGCTGCTAATGGTATAACTATAATAGTGGGTATGATAAGATGTGTGAAAAGCTGTTTCATCGTGTAGCGGGTTTAACAATGACGGCCGGTACGTGGCCGGATATGATCAGGTTAACAATACACCGAAGCTACCGAAAGCAACAAAGAAAAGTGTTAATCAAAGGTGAAGGCTACCCATAAAAAAAGAGCAGCTATCACGGTGATAGCTGCTCTTTTTTTATGTCGTGGATCTAAAAAAGTCCGTATAACTGGGAATCGATCCTGGAAATAATTTCTCCGAGGTCTTCATCACTCTCCGGAAATTTATTCTTATCAATATCGATCACCAACAAAGGACCTTCCTTGTATTTTTCGATCCAGTTATTATAATATTCGTTGAGGCGTTTCAGGTAGTCGAGCCGTATATTCTCTTCATACTCTCTTCCTCTTTTCTGAATCTGGGCCACCAGTGTTGGTACGGATGCCTGCAGATAGATCAGCAGGTCCGGTGGTTTCACCATGCTTTTCAGTGTTTCAAAAAAGTTGAAGTAGTTATCGAAGTCCCGTTTGGTCATCAGCCCCATTTCATACAGGTTGGGAGCGAAGATGTGGGCATCTTCATAGATGGTACGGTCCTGGATAACTGTTTCTTTTCCGTTCTGGATTTCCAGTAGTTGTTTCAGCCTTCCGTTCAGAAAATATACCTGCAGGTTGAAAGACCAGCGGGGCATATCTTCATAAAAATCATTCAGATAAGGATTATGCTCAACATCTTCATATTGCGGGTGCCACTTATAATGCCTGCATAGCATTTCGGTAAGTGTGGTTTTGCCTGCGCCGATATTACCGGCGATGGCTATGTGCTTGATCTTGTTCTGTTTTGCCATGCGATGATAGAAGGTAAATACTGAAAATAGCTACAACTACGATTACTGGTAGTAATTGAGACCAATTAGTTTTTTCGCCTGGTGCAAAGTTTGTGCCGCATTTGCCCTCGCTTTTTCTGCACCGGCTTTCATTACTTTTTCCAGGTACTGGGTATCCTGCTGCAGTGCCGCTGCTTTTTCGCGGATAGGTGCAATAAATTTCACCATGTCTTCACCCAGCTGTCCTTTCAGATCACTATAACGGAGAGTACCTGCGTGATATGCTGCGTCAAAAGTAGCAATGCTTTCCGGTGTGGACACCAGTTTCATCAGGTCGAAGAGATTCTGTACGGATTCCGGCATGGGAGCACCTTCCTCTCCAGAGCTGCTATCGGTTTTAGCCTTGCTCAGTTTTTTCCGGATTTGCTCATCAGTGTCAGCCAGGTACAGGGTCGCCATTTCATTTTCACTTTTGCTCATCTTGCCGCCTTTACCGTCCAGGCTGGGGATACGTACCAGTGAATCGCCATAGTTAAACGCCTGCGGTTCCGGGAACAGATCACCATAGCGCTGGTTGAAACGTTGTGCAAAGTTGCGGGCCATTTCCAGGTGTTGTCCCTGATCTTTACCTACCGGCACTTTCACGGCGCGCTGAATTAATATATCCACGCTCATCAATACCGGATACGTCAGCAAACCGGCATTTACGTTATCCGGTTGCAAACGTACCTTATCTTTGAAGGTAGGTACTCTTTCCAGTTCACCAACATAAGCCAGCATATTCATGAGGAGATACAATTCTGCAATCTCCGGAACATCACTTTGTACATACAGCGCCACTTTTTCAGGGTCCAGACCAGAAGCGATATTTTCTGCCAGTACGCGCATTACATTTCCCTTCAGATCTTTCGGATCGGGGTGGGTGGTTAATGAATGCCAGTCTGCCACAAAGAAATAGCAGTCAAAGTCTTCCTGCATCCGGATATAGTTACGGATCGCGCCAAAATAATTGCCTAAATGCAAATAACCGGTGGGGCGAATGCCACTCACCACAATTTCCTTTTTAGTAGCCATAATAGGTCGCAAGTTAAATAAAAAGCTTTAAGCTGAAAGCTCAACCTAAAGCACTTTTAAGGCTTTCTGCACTTAAATGGCCGTTTATCACTAATTTTGGGATACCATCATATTTACTATTTATATTTCATTATCTTTTGATTTAATTTGATTATGGAAGTAAACGACGCCCTGGTACAACAGCTGGCTGAACTGGCCAGGCTGGAATTTAACCAGCAGGAAAAAGCGGAGATACGGGGAGATCTGCAAAGGATGATCACTTTCGTGGAAAAACTCAATGAGCTGGATACTACCCAGGTTGATCCCTTACTCCACCTGACAGAAGATTATAATGTTTTCCGGGAAGATAAAGTGATACCTTCCATTACCCGGGAAGAAGGGCTGCTTAATGCGCCGGCAGCCACAGACGAATATTTCAAGGTGCCGAAAATCATAAAGAAATAACTCCCATGCAAAAGTCCGTTATTCACCTGGAAGCCATCAAAAAAAGTTATTACCTCGGAAAGAATGAACTGCCGGTACTCAAAGGCGTATCGCTGGACATCTTCAAAAATGAGTATGTAGCACTGATGGGACCTTCCGGTTCCGGCAAGTCTACGCTCATGAATATTCTCGGATGTCTGGACACCCCTACCAGCGGTAAATACATTCTGAGCGGACATGACGTTAGTACGATGGCCGACAACGACCTGGCGACTGTACGTGGAAAGGAAATCGGATTTGTATTCCAGCAGTTTAACCTCATGCCGCGCCTGACCGCATTGGAAAACGTGGCAGTGCCCCTGATTTATGCCGGTGTCGGTAAAAAAGAAAGAGAAGAACGTGCCCGGCAAATGCTGGAAAAGGTGAAACTGGGAGACCGCGGTAAACATAAGCCTAATGAGCTGTCCGGCGGACAGTGTCAACGTGTGGCCATTGCCCGTGCGCTGGTTAATAATCCTTCTCTGATTCTGGCCGATGAACCTACCGGAAACCTGGATACCAAAACCTCCGTGGAAATCATGGAGATATTCGGTAACATCCATGCCTCCGGCAATACCGTTGTACTGGTAACCCATGAAGAAGATATTGCGGATCACGCCAGAAGAGTGATACGCCTGCGCGACGGTGTCATTGAATCCGATCGTGTCAATCAGAAAATGGCTGTACTGGGATAATATTCTTTCCTTTACCGGAACATATAAAGCGATTAAAGCGGAACAGAACACAGGTATCCACCTATTCTGTCTCCGCTTTAATCGCTTTATGCATTCCTGCGAATACCTTAATTTGCGATAGAACAATCTTCCAACACATGGCTTTCAAAATATATACTAAAACAGGCGACAAAGGGAAAACGTCCCTGATTGGTGGTACCAAAGTACCCAAAAGCGATATCCGTATCGATGCCTACGGTACGGTAGATGAACTGAACTCCTATATCGGTCTGGTCAACGATTATATGTCCGACCCGGACACCAAAATATTGCTGAAGGAAATACAGGACCGCCTCTTTACCATCGGCGCTGCACTGGCCTGCGATCCGGATAAAGAAACAAAAATGAAAATACCGGATCTGCACGAGGCAGATATCCTGTTGTTGGAAAACAGTATTGATAAAATGAATGAAGACCTGCCTGTGATGAAGTCATTTATCCTGCCGGGCGGCCACGTAGCCGTATCTACCTGCCACATCGCACGCTGCGTATGCCGCCGCACCGAACGGCTCTGCGTAGGTATGCAGGAGCAGGAAATGTTCATTGAACCCCTGGTATTGAAATACATTAACCGCCTCAGTGACTATCTATTTGTACTATCCCGTTGGGTAGGACAGCAGTTGGGCGTAGATGAAATTCCCTGGCAGCCCAGGGTGTAGAAATTATCTTACATTCGTTATATGTTTACAGGAATTATAGAAACACTAGCAACAGTAGTATCTACCAGGCAGGAAGGCGGTAACCTGGTGATCACCATACAAACGCCCCTGGCAGGGGAATTAAAGGTAGATCAAAGCATAGCGCATAACGGCGTATGCCTGACCGTGACCCACATCCAGGGCGACACCTACGAAACCGCAGCCGTAGCTGAAACCCTCATCAAAAGCAATATCGGAGAGCTGGCACCCGGCCTGCAGGTAAACCTGGAAAGAGCCATGGTATTCAATGGCCGCATCGACGGACACCTGGTACAAGGCCATGTAGACAGCACCGGTACCTGCACCCTCCGCGAAGATCAGAACGGCAGCTGGTTATACCGTTTCCGGTATCCACGTGAATTTGCTGCGCTGGTGGTGGAAAAAGGTAGTATCTGCCTGAATGGTATCAGCTTAACTATATTTGATGTAACGGAAGAGGAATTTTCCATCGCGGTGATTCCGTATACGTTTGAACACACCAATATTTCCGCTGTACAACCCGGTTCCCGCGTGAACCTGGAATTTGATATCCTCGGTAAGTATGTTGCCCGGCAACTGCTGGTAAACCGTTGATGTAAGTAGTACCGCCATAAAATAAGATACTGCCATCTCCTGCACGGGATGGCAGTATTATTGCTACCTCGGGATACTTATACTGTTTACTGTAAAATCAGACATTTGAAACTACACCTGCTGATCGGTACTTTATGTTGTTCGCTGCTGGCACATGCGCAGCAGGCTAAAGTAGTAGCAGTACAGGCATTGTATGATACCACTGCCGTAGCAGAACTGTATAATCGTGTACCACTGGGCTTGCAGCTACAATACAGCGACAACTCCGTACAGCGTACCACCGGCTTTCTGCAGGGTAGCTACCGCTGGAACCGGGTAGCTATACGCACCTCCAACGGCGTTGTGCAAAACGGCTATCTTACCTTCAACCGGCAGCAGCTGGCAAAAACAGGTTACCGTGTAGACTTCACCGTTACCCTGCCAGACAACCAGGTTTTCGAAACTGCTATCCGGCTGCCCTATGTTACCGGCATCCGTTTTAATCATTATGCCGACAGTATCAAACGTGATATCCGGTATTACCTCAATGTAGAAGGGAAGTTCAGCAGCGGTCATATATTTCCGCTGGATACGGCCACGATCCGGTTCGAAACGTCTGCAGGAAAAATCATCGGGCAGGATTTGCTGCTCGAAAAAAATGATACGGTCAAAACAGTTACGGTACAGGCCTGGTATAAATATAATCCGGCTATGTATCTCCGCTCCACCATCCCCGTAAAACAGGCACCTGATAATGATTCCCTCATCATCCAGGATAGCCGGGAGTTATTCAACAAACGAAAGAAAAAGCACTGACGGGTTTCATTTCCTTTTTATTCTTCCCGCTTAAAAGGCGATTGTCCGGGAAAATTCCGTCCCAGGGCAGAGATATCATCCTGTAGCTGGCGGTTGGGATCACCGGCCGGCCCCTTGTAAATAATATTGCGGTCGAAAGCCAGGATGGCGGCAAAGATAAAACCCAGGAATACCAGCCCCAGGGTGAAACCTGTTCCCTGCCCAAAGCTAAGGCTGAGCAGATTCAACGTCCATATCCCGAAAATGATATTCACACCGGGTATCAGGTACAGCAGCAGCCACCACCAAGGCTTCCCTATAATACGCAGCAAGATAAGGGCCCCGTAGATAGGGATAATGCTTTCCCAGCCCCGGTAGCCTGCCTTCTGAAAAATCTTCCACCAGCAGATCAGGCTAAAGATGCTGCAAAGCAGGGCAAAACAGATAAAAGGCACCAGCAGGATGGAGTAAATGGCAGGGTTGTCTGTGAAGGTTGTATCCATGGCAGTGTATGTTTAGATGAATCACATGTATCCTGAATAACAGTTCTTCCCTATATATAGTTTACACATTTTAAACCCTCAAAAAGAAGGCGCCGGCAGCCTTTTGAAAAAATTTTTAAAAAATTCTCTTCATAATATTTGGATATTCAACGTATTGGATTACCTTTGCAACCGGCAAGTCTTATACGACCAGCTCCTACTGAACTCCCCCAGGACAGGAATGTAGCAAGGGTAGGTGGTTGTAGCGGTGCGATATAAGTAACTTGCCTTTTTTTCTTTTATAGAAGGTCATTAGTTACTTGTCAATAGTATCGTACCTGGTTGCTATTTTCTCCATCTCTTTCACTAATGACAGTTACTCCAGCAATGACGATTATTTCCTGACAAACTAATTTATTCATAGTATGAAATTCTTTATCGATACAGCTAATCTGGCGCAAATACAGGAAGCTCACGATTTAGGGGTTTTGGATGGGGTGACTACCAATCCGTCCCTGATGGCGAAAGAAGGTATTAAAGGAGAAGAAGCTATTTTAAAGCATTACGAAGCTATCTGTGAAATAGTAGATGGTGATGTAAGTGCGGAAGTATTGTCTACCGATTTTAAATCCATTATTGAAGAAGGTAAGAAGTTGGCTGCCATTCACCCGAACATCGTGGTGAAAGTTCCGATGATCAAAGACGGTGTAAAAGCCATCAAATGGTTTACGGAAAATGGTATCAGAACCAACTGTACGCTGGTATTCTCTGCCGGTCAGGCTATCCTGGCTGCCAAAGCAGGCGCCGCTTACGTATCTCCTTTCATTGGTCGTATTGATGACAGCAACTGGGATGGTGTGGAACTGATTGCTCAGATCTCACAGATCTACAGCATACAGGGTTTTAAAACTGAAATCCTCGCTGCATCTATCCGTAGTGCACTCCACATTGTTAAATGCGCGGAAGTAGGTGCTGACGTATGTACCTGCCCGTTAGATTCTATTCTCGGTTTACTGAAACATCCTTTGACAGATATTGGCCTCGCCAAATTCCTGGAGGATGCAAAAAAGATGTAATCCGTAAATTATTTTTTTTAGATGGTGTTTCCCCGGTGTAGCTATTGCGCCGGGGAATTTTTTTATATATCCCCCTGCTATCCGGTAACATACAGCAGCTGATTGTGTTATATTGTTATAATTATTTAAATTCAGTCATCATATCCACGTCATTTCAAACAATTAAAACGGACCCTATGGACAAATATATCCTTTCGTTAGATCAGGGCACCACCAGTTCCCGTGCTATTATCTTTGACCATCAGGGTAGTATTAAAGCGGTAGCACAAAAAGAATTCAAACAGATATTTCCCAAACCGGGATGGGTAGAACACGATGCCATGGAAATATGGACATCACAAGCCAGTGTGGCCGCAGAAGTGATCCTGAAAGCCCGGCTTACCGGCCAGGACATCGCCGCCATCGGTATTACCAATCAGCGGGAAACCACCATCGTATGGGACCGGAAAACCGGGAAACCGATCCACCATGCCATTGTATGGCAGGACCGCCGCACCGCCGCCTACTGCGATGAACTGATCAAAGCCGGCAAAGAACAACTCATCAGAGACAAGACCGGCCTGCGCATCGACGCCTACTTCTCTGCTACCAAAATAAAATGGATGCTGGACAATGTACCCGGCGCCCGCGAAAAAGCCAATAACGGCGAACTCGCTTTTGGCACCGTTGACAGCTGGCTGGCCTGGAATTTTTCCAACGGACAACTCCATATTACCGATGTGAGTAATGCCTCCCGCACTTTGTTGTTTAATATACACGACATGCAATGGGATAACGACCTGTTATCTCTTTTCGACATACCCGCTTCCCTCCTGCCGGCAGTAAAACCTTCCAGTGAAGTATATGGCTATTCAGAAGCGATTCTGACGCCTTATCGTATACCCATTGCCGGTATTGCCGGCGATCAGCAGGCAGCGCTCTTCGGGCAGCTGTGTACGGAACCCGGGATGATCAAAAATACCTATGGCACTGGTTGTTTTATGGTATTGAATACCGGCGACAAACCAGTTCCATCCAAAAACAACCTGCTCACCACCGTAGCCTGGCAGATCAATGGTAAAACCAGCTATGCCCTGGAAGGCAGCATCTTTATCGGCGGCGCCGTGGTACAATGGCTCCGCGACGGCCTTGGTATTATCCGGCATTCTGCCGATGTAGAAAAGCTGGCAGCGACGGTACCCGACAGCGATGGCGTATACCTGGTACCCGCTTTTGCCGGCCTGGGAGCGCCTTACTGGAACCAGCATGCCCGCGGCACCATGGTAGGCCTCACCCGGGGCTCCAGTGCAGCACATATTGCCCGTGCAGCCCTCGACAGCATCGCTTTTCAGACGATGGACGTACTCAAAGCCCTGGAAGCGGATGCCGGTATGCCTATCCGTGAATTGCGCGTAGATGGCGGTGCTACCAAAAACAACCTGCTGATGCAGTTTCAGGCCGATATTCTGCAGGCGCAGGTCATCCGCCCGGTGATTACAGAAACCACCGCGTTGGGAGCTGCCTACCTCGCCGGACTGGCAGTAGGATTCTGGGACAGCATCGACACCATTGCCCAGCAATGGAAGATAGACGCCTCCTTTGACCCCGGTATGGAAGAAGCCACCCGGCAGCGGCTGTGCGGCGACTGGAAACGGGCTATCAAAGCAGCACAGGCCTGGACCGAAGCATAATTTTTTCCACGTGTATTTATATATCTACTGCTTATGTCACCTTTTTTAGCCGAAATAATCGGAACAGCTTTTATCATCGCCCTGGGAGACGGTGTAGTGGCCAATGTGATCCTCAATAAGTCCAAGGGCAACGGAGGTGGCTGGATGGTCATCACCATGGGTTGGGCCATGGCGGTATTCATTGGGGTTTATTGCGCCGCACAGTACAGCGGGGCACACCTGAATCCTGCCGTTACTTTTGCACTGGCGCTGAAAGGCGATTTCCCGTGGCAGGAAGTACCTGCCTATGTAGCGGCACAGCTGCTGGGCGCCATGCTGGGGGCTTTCCTCGTATGGCTTTGTTACAAACAACAGTTCGATGAAACCAGTGATGGCAACACCAAACTGGGCGTTTTCTGTACGATTCCCGCTGTGCGCAATAAGGGGTATAATTTCCTCACAGAATTTGTGGCCACCCTCGTATTTGTGATCGCTGTTTTATTTATCAGCAAACCAGCTACCGGCCTGGGTTCATTGGATGCTTTGCCCGTAGCCTTTGTAGTACTGGCCATCGGATTATCATTGGGCGGCCCTACAGGTTATGCCATCAATCCGGCCAGAGACCTGGGTCCACGGCTGACGCACTTCCTGTTGCCGATCAAAGATAAACGCGATAGTGACTGGGGATATGCCTGGGTGCCCATTCTGGGACCTTTATGTGGCGCTGCCGCTGCCGCTTTTATATTTAAATACTGTTTGCAGTAACGTTTTTTTCCACTATCTCTATAAGCCCTGCCGGCCCACTCCTCCTACAGATGAGCAGACCGGCAGGGTTATTTTTTTGTTGTTTCTCCGTCAGAAAAATCAAAACTTTCATTTTTTTCTGAAAGTTTCGTAATTTTGAGAATCTTTAGCATTGGTACAGCGTTTGCCGCATAGCAAAGCGTATTATCTGTTGAGATAAAAGATTGTCAGATCAATGCAAATTGAGGTACAACATAAAAAGACGAATTATGACTCAGCCCAACATCCCGGAAACCACGCTCCCCCGCGTAGTCATTGTAGGCGGTGGATTTGGCGGCGTAAACCTTGCCAAACAGCTCAAACATGCACCCGTTCAGGTAGTTCTACTGGACAGAAATAATTATCACCTCTTTCAGCCGCTGCTATACCAGGTATCTACTGCCGGCCTGGAACCCGACAGTATCGCCTTTCCGCTGCGCGGCATCTTCCGAAAACAGAAAAATATCGTCTTCCGCATGGCCGAAGTAACCGGCATCCGCTCCACCGAAAATATCCTGGAAACGGGCGTTGGGGAAGTACGCTACGATTATCTCGTCTTTGCTACCGGCAGCAATACCAACTTCTTCGGCAACAAAGGCATAGAAGATAATGCCATTGGCATGAAATCACTCATTGAAGCTGTGCAGATCAGAAACTATGTGGTGAAACAATTTGAAGAAAGTCTGCTCCTCTCCGATCCGGAACTGATCAAACCTAAACTCAACTTTGTCATGGTAGGTGGCGGCCCTACCGGTGTGGAACTGGCCGGCGCTTTTGCAGAACTACGCAAATACATCATGCCGAAAGACTATCCGGACCTGCCACAGGACCTGATGAATGTATACCTGATTGAATCCGGTCCCCGGCTGCTGGCTTCCTTCTCAGAAAAAACCTCCCACCAGACACAACACGACCTGCAGGCCCTTGGCGTACGGGTAATGTGCAACACCGGTGTAAAAGAATATGATGGACAAGTCGTAACGCTTAGTACCGGAGAAGTAATTCACTCCCAGTCACTGTTATGGTCTGCCGGCGTAAAAGGCGTACCCGTGAAGGGCATACCGGAAGAGGTACGACTCCCCAACGGACGTATTCTCGTCAATGAATTTAACCAGGTAAAAGGTTATACCAACATATTTGCCATCGGCGATATTGCCCAGATGACCAACGATCAGCGGTTCCCGAAAGGTTATCCGATGGTAGCACAGGTAGCCATACAACAGGGAAAAAATGTAGCCCAGAACCTGCGCCTGTTCATGGAACAAAAACCCATGAAAGCCTTCTACTACAAAGACCTCGGCAGCATGGCCACCATTGGCCGTAACAGGGCGGTAGCAGAATTTTCCAATATGCGTTTCAGTGGTTACTTCGCCTGGATCGTGTGGATGATTGTACACCTGATGAGTCTTCTCGGATTCAGGAATAAACTGGTGGTATTCATCAACTGGTTTTACCGTTACTTCACCTACGAAAGAGGTACCCGTATTATCATTAAACGCGGTGCGGCCAATATTGTGAAGCTACGGCAAACGGTAGGCGTCTAAAAAAAACTACTATAAAAAAACGCATACCTGATCAACAGGTATGCGTTTTTTTATAGTAGTTGCCTTACTTACTTTCTGTCAAGAATAGAATTCAGTGTGATACTGGATACCAGTTCATCAGCCCTTCCGCCCAATGGCCGGAAATACAATAAAATGGTATAGTTATTTTCCGTTTCCCAGGAATCTCCTTCTGTCAATTCTGTACTGAACTTACCATCAGGAATGGTTTTATCTATCAGGCCATAGATGTAGTTGTAATATCCCTGTTTCAGTTGCAGGGTACCTTCGTAGGCTCTGCTGGCTGGATTATACGTTAGTTTACTGTTGTCATTAAATTCGTAATTGGTCAATTCTCCCAGCAGATACATATCATATCCGGCGTAAGGTTCCGGCGACAGGAAAGAAAAATGCACAGCGGCATAATCTCCTTCAAAGTTGGGATTGTAATTCTCCAAGGTAGCCTGATAAAATTTACCATTGACATCCTTGATGAACTGATATACTTTATCGGCCCGCTCTACATCCGGCACGGCATATACATCTGTACTATTGTTATGATATTCTGTGTTCCGTACCCGCTCCGTCTGTAACCGGAAGCTCCGCAGGTCTATCCACCGGAATTCTTTTCCACCCGGCATAATACAATTCTGTTCTGCATTATACTTAATCACATTGCCGTTAATAAACTGTGGTTTCAGGTTGGTAATGGCATTATCCCAGCGATAGTTCTGCAGGATCACCACTTTCACCTGATCAAATGGATTCTGGATATTGAGCGAACCCATATTGACCTCAAAATTTATTTTCTGGGAAGTGCGGAATAGTTTGGGCGAAATAGGCTGTTTAATAAATCCGGTAATGCCTGCCTTATTCTCCACCACATACATCCGGCGGGTAAATGCCAGCTGGGAGGTATCGCTATCCAGGAATACTTTCAGCATATAGTTGCCCGACTTCACCGGATAGCTGTTGGTACCCGGCAACTGCACACTGTAATGCGTATACCGTTGCAACGATACACTCGACAAACGGTAGTTCAGTATCCTGGTTTCAGAAAATCCACGCATGTAATCAAAAGGATTTACCTGCGCCGGTGTCCAGTCGGCATTACACAATACAAAGGAATAATAATAGTTTTTCACATCATTATCCATATCATCAAAAGACAGCTCCAGCTTTTCATCTGAGCCAACGGTATACATGGGCATTGTAAGCAAATCACCCGCCTGGCTGAATTTTACCGTTCTGATATTACTATGGTATACATGATCCGGTGTAATAACATTTGCCTGGGCATTTGCAGCCCCATGAAACAGGCATTGGACCAGGCCCAATACAAAAATAAATGCTGCTGTACGCATACGGGTTATTTGATGATCTTGAATTTACAACTAAAAGCAGAAAACACAAAGTAATGCCGCTTCTGTACAAAGCTAACGAAATGATCAGGGATATTACCGGCATTACAACCGGATTCCTGCCCGTTCGTTTTCTGCTTTCCACTTTTTTCCCTAGGTTTGAGCCATGCGTTTATCATTTTTTATTGCCAGAAGGATAGCTTTCAATAAAGCGTCTACCTTTTCAAAATTCATTATCAATATTGCGGTAGCGGCAACTGCTGTGAGCGTAACAGTAATGATACTGGCAACAGGACTGGTAAATGGCTTCCAGCAGGTCATCCAGGAAAAAATATTCAGCTTCTGGGGACATCTGCATATTAACCAGTATCAACCCAATGCCGGCCCGTTAACCGAAGAAATACCCTTTACCAACAGCCGTACCCTGGCCGACAGTATCCGGCTGGTACCCGGCGTCAAAAAGCTCAGTAACTACGCCACAAAATCGGCTATCATCAAGTCGGACAAGGAAATGGATGGGATTATCTTCAAAGGGGTAGATCAAAGCTACGACTGGCCGCAACTGCAACGTTTCCTGCAATCCGGTAAACTGCTTCATTTCAACGATAGCAGCTATGCGCCGGAAATCATGCTCTCTACCGTGATGGCCCGGGAACTGCAGGTAAAAGTAAATGATAAAGTCATTGTATATTTTATTCAGGGCAACGGACTGCCACCCCGTGCCCGCAAACTCACCATCAGCGGCATTTATAAAACGGGTATCGAAGAATATGATAAAACCTATGTCATCGGCGATCTTAACCTGATACGCAAGCTGAATGACTGGGAATCTGACCAGGTGGGTGGTTATGAAATCATGCTGAAGGATTATCACCAGATGGATACCATGAGCCGGTATATTGATCAGCAGCTCTTACCTCCTCATCTGTTTACCCGTACCATACGCGATATTTATCCCAACATATTCGACTGGCTGCAACTACAGAACCAGAACGAAGTAATCATTATTATTATCATGATCATTGTGGCTATCATCAATATGATTACGGCCATTCTCATCCTTATCCTGGAACGCACCAATATGATTGGCATCGCCAAAGCGCTGGGTATGCGGAACTGGAATATACAACAGATCTTTGTTTTCCAGGCGGGTTACATCGTTTTACTGGGCGTATTGATTGGCGACTGTGTGGGTATCGGATTAGCTTTCCTGCAACAAAGCACAGGGCTGTTCAAACTGCCGGAAGAATCCTATTATATGTCAGTAGCAGCAGTATCCCTGGATTGGGCAGAGATACTGCTGATTAATGTGGGCACTTTTATAATTTGCCTGCTGATACTGCTGATCCCTTCGCTGATTATTCGCCGGATCACTCCTGTAAAAGCGATCCAGTTTAAATAGTCAACTACTTAACAGCACTTTTTACATAATCCCGCAGGTAACTGCACTGGTTATATTCCTGCTGAAAGAAGCGGGTATCGCTGTAGCTTTTATTCAGCAACGGGAAATAACGGTTGTGCAGCCAGGCAGCAAAATCTTTCTGGTCATCTCCGGTTACCGGAATATGTTTCTGGGAACAGCGGGCAGCCATAAAGATACACCGGGCTTTCAGCTCTCTATCCGTAGTGGCCTGCGCGGCTTTCAGGTAATAACTTTCTGCCGAATAACAGCCGAAATATTGTTTTCTAAAAGTATCTTTATTGTCAGCAGGATCGTACCAATCTGAGGAAGGACGGTAATCTTTCAGGAAAGACCACGTTTTACCATAGTAAGAAATATTGAACAGCGCCGTGGCATAATCATAATATACTTTAGCCGGCACCGGCACTATTTTCATTTTCTCTTCCAGCGCTACCATCCGCTCGCAAAACTGCAGCTGCGTTATCTTTCTCGTATATCCCTGTACGGCTTCATCATTTCCAAAGTCCTGCAGCTGATCCCGGAATACCTGATAAGACACCTCCTGCCTGGCAGCCGGTACTTTTTTCAGCCATTCCTGCGCATGTTTAAAATCATGTATCCGCATATAGCTGGTACCGATTACTTTTTCCAGGCTGAGTTTTTTGGGGAAAGCATCTGCGAGATAAGTATCAAACGGAGACTTGCCAGGTTGCTGCAGGAAACTATGTAACTGTAGCAATGCTGCCGGTTTCATATCATTCGAGATCAGGTCTGTACCACTTTGTCCGCCTATAAAATAATCATTCATCTCCAAGGCTTCACAACGGCTACGTATCAACGCTTCTTTCACGAACTTGCCTTCCTGGTGGTAACGTGGCGCCAGGATCGCAAACAACAGGTTGCGGTAGGTTTTATTGAAGAAATAATCTTTATCGGAATGATACCATTCGTCGGCCTTTCTGACATGGATTTTTGTATCCAGCCATTGGAAGGACGACAGCAACCGCGATTCAAACGTACTGTCCATTGTTTTTTGCTGGTTGATATTTACCAGCAGGTTCACAATTTCCCAGTGATCTTTCAGCGCAGGATCTTTTACTTTGATCTGTTGTAATTTATTGGCAGCCGTCGTATAATCCTGTTGCATATAAGCTAAATAGGCAGATGAAATACGCCACAGTTCAGGATCTTTCAGCTTTCCTTTATCAACTACACCATCTATCCATACCTGTAACCGACGTAATCCGGATTCCATTTCGGCTATCTCCTGCCGATCGTATTCAGATAAACTCACGATATCGCCCGGTACCAGTTTACGGCTCAGCTGCGGGCTGAGATATCCGTTTTCGAGC
This sequence comes from Chitinophaga nivalis, assembly GCF_025989125.1. Classification (NCBI taxonomy): domain Bacteria; kingdom Pseudomonadati; phylum Bacteroidota; class Chitinophagia; order Chitinophagales; family Chitinophagaceae; genus Chitinophaga; species Chitinophaga nivalis. The sequence continues at coordinate 8,160,278 of NZ_JAPDNR010000001.1, forward strand.
TTGCTGATTTCTCTCCCCAATAAAACACTCAATGCGGGAGAACCCGGATCAAAGGCATATACCTTTTTCAGTAGTTCCAGGTCGGTTTCATTTTTATTAAACCCGTAAACAGCGGCTACACTGGCTTTCTCCTTATCATCTTTACATAAAGCATATACCGCTTCCGGTTGTGCAGCCGTCCATCTCAGACTAATAAAAGTGCTGATACGCAGGGAAGGCGCCTTGTCAAATACACGGGAAAACAGATAAGCGCTTTGTACCGAGTCTTCCATGTGCAATAACGCACCGGCTTTCAGCGACAGAGATTTATAGTAGATCAGTGAATTTCCTCCTTTCCGGTCGAACCATTTATCAAAATCGGTAATGGCGGCTTTGTATTGTTGGCTGTAATGCTGCAGCCGGATCAGCTGATAGGCATAACGGTCACGGATATCTTTATTTTTGGTTTGCTGATACAGTTCCTCCCCTTCTTTATACAGGGCCAGCATCAGCTTTTCATTGCGGTTAGGCGCACTCCATCTGTCTTCCACCACTGCCATGGGTTCGCAGGTTTTGGCAAACAACAGGTAGCGGGCAGCTTCCCTGTTTTTCTCCTGCAGCAGGTATTGTACGAAGGTATTACGCTGTACGCTGTCCGGTAGTGTGGAGGTACCCGCCGCAATAGTTGCCATCTGCGCCACCGGGTAGGTATAAATATATTCCTGTATATCCGGCCCCGTTACTTTGCTGCCGGTATAACGCTGCCAGTCTATCACATTGGCTACGGCTTCCGATGGTCCCGTCTCATCATAGAAAGTTGATAAAGACGAATAATAAAATGGCTCGTATCCCTGCCCCTTGGTGTAGGGATTGAAGAAAGAGATGTAATAATCATAAGGATCAGGTTCCGGCCCACATGACAAGGTGTACAATACGTTGCCCAGCAACATGACACCACAACTAATTAAAAAGACGATAAATTTTTTGTAGTTCATCCAAAGGGTAATTATGAAGTGTGACTGAATCAAGATGGAAAAAAATAACAACGGGATCATAGGTCTGGCGTTGTTGCGCTACCAGGCGGGCAGCGGCTTTCAGGGCCTCATGGCTGGTGGTTTCGCGACGCACCACTTCTCCCTGCCGTAACGCATAGCCATTTAACAGCGTATCCTGTTTTACCGTATACAACAGCTGTCCGCTATGGTCGAACAGGCGGGTATTGCGGAGTTCCTGTGTGCTGATGTTTCTCAGGATGCCGGCATATTGCCCTTTGCGGAACAATACACTCCATTCGAACAGCGGCAAGGCCAGATCCAGCGGCAACGGATAACGGGCAACCCGGTCTTTACCGATGTAGGCCGCCATCGTGGTTTCATCCAGTATGGAATTGTGGTCGCCGTATTTACGCAGGTCGCCCATATTGTAACACATCAACAAACCTTTGTCGGCAGGCGGCGTACCGCTCGCTGTCAGAAATTTCACCTGGTGCATCCGGATGGTGACAGATAAGGACCGGTTCCGGAAAAAAGGATGTTGCCGGATCCTGGTCAGAAAATCGAAATAAGCGGTCCGGCTGTTTTTTGTCCAATCGCAGTCCAGCTGTATTTCGGGTATCCGGGCAGCAGGAATCTGCTCACATAGTTGCTGCAACAGCTTACCCACATTTCCGGCGAGGGTGGTATCGGCTTTTTCCCAGATGTTATTCATGAGAAATACGACCGGAATAATATCCACACTATCGGACAATGGCGCGGCCTGACGGAAAGTGGCTACAGGTGCAGGTGTTTGGGTAGCATCATCCAGCTCTACATCAAACATTTTAATGTAGAGGCGTTTTGCAGGCAGCTGCGCCACATATTGTTTTTCGGTGGTATTGCCGGTCCAGGTTTGTTTCCAGAAATAAAATGCGGGCGTAACTTTCCGCTGTACGGGCGAATGACAGGCCATACATAACAACAACAAATAACTCAGGTATATCCGGAAGCGCATGATCGGTTAAATAAGCAGACGGCCGCAAATGATACCGGCGGCCACCGCAGCATTCAGGGATTCGGCGCCTCCGATACGGGGAATGGTAATACGGTGGGTCGCCAGTGCCATCACTTCTTCGGTAAGGCCTCTGCCTTCATTGCCAATGAGAATAATACCTTCCCTGATAACGGCGTACCCGGTAATATCTTTGCCATGCAGGGTAGCTGCATAGGAAGGCAGGGAAGTTTGCTGTAATAATGTTTTTATATCGTATTCGGCTATACGTACCCTGATCAGGCTGCCCATGGTAGCCTGAATGGTTTTGGGATTATATACATCCACACAATCCGGAGAACAGATGATCTGCGGAATACCAAACCAGTCGGCGATACGAATGAGCGTACCCATGTTTCCCGGATCCTGGATACCTTCCAACGCCATCACTACCGTACCGGGAGCCGGCAACGGATCAGTGGACGCCGGCATATCCAGCAATGCCATGGCCCTGTTGGGCGTAGTCAGGGAAGATAATTGTTTCAGGATTGCTGTGTCTACCGTTGTTACGGTTACTGCAGGCAATTTTGCCAACAGGGTGTGATGTTGTTCCAGCCAATCTGCAGTAGCATATACTGCTTTCACCGGCATCCCCGCCTGTAGCAGCTCCTGTACGATCTTATCGCCTTCGGCTATATACTGGCTGGATTTTTGACGGTTTTTTTTGTGCTGTAATGATTGAATATATTTAATTTGCGCCTTTGACAACATGGGGCCAAACCTACAAGTTTTCTTTTAACTAGCCAAGAAGAGGCTTGGCCACCGGTTTTTCCGGCATTAGCTTTTTAAAATATCAATAACGTTTTTACCCGTGACGCAGCCGCCGCATAATGCAACAACCTTACTGCTAAAATACTTACTGCTACTGGCTGTTCTGCTCACATTGGGCGCCTGCTCCAATACCAGGTACCTGCAAGACAATCAGCGTTTATATACCAGCAGCAAAGTAGATGTTAAAGGAGATATCCTCAATTCAGAAAAACAGGATCTCCGCAGTGCCTTGTCTTCCAAGTCGCTGATGACGCAACAGCCCAATAAAAAATTACTGAATACCCGTATTAAAGTATGGCTCTATAACCAGAAGTATAATGAAAAAAAATCCAACTGGTTCTGGAATGTCGTTCTCTCCAAAAGAAACCTGGAAGAACCGGTTATTTACGATACCCTCAAATCAAAAGAGTCGGTAGACCGGATGACCAGCTACCTGCGTAACCAGGGATTCTTTTATGCCACGGTATCGTACAGCACAGAAACCAAACACCGCAAAACCAGCGCCACCTATCTGGTGAATACCGGCAGGAATTTCGTGATAGATAAAATTACCTATACAGTTCCCGACACGGCTTTGCTGGCATTGGTAAAAGCCAACGAAAGATTATCCCTGATCAAAAAAGGGATGGCCTATAAGTCGGCCACCTTATCCAGTGAAAGGGAAAGACTCACCCGTATTATCAAAGATGCCGGTTACTATAAATTTAACCGCGATGCGATAGAATACAGTGTAGATACGCTCAATAAAGCTTTGTTCCGCAATACCCTCAATCCTTTTGAAGGCTTTGTCAATATCTTCAATGAAAACAAAGGCCGGGAAAAACCTACCATGGATGTAGAGGTGAAAATCAAAAATCCGGAAGACTCTACTGTCTGGCAGCTGTATCATATCGGCAAAATATACGCCTATCCGGATTATCCGCTGAACACCAGCCCCAATGACAGTACTTTTAAACAGGATACCCGGAAGTTCATTACCATCCGCTCCCGTCAGGAGATTCTGCGGCCCAAGATATTATCCAAATCCATTCTGCTGAGACCCGGAGAAACCTACTCCCTGCAGGGATACAATAATACCGTCAATAAACTCTATGATATTGGTATCTGGCAATTCGTAACCCTGCAATACAAGGAGCGGAAAGATACGGCCAATACATTGGATGCTTATGTGTTTCTCACGCCCCGCCGCAGGCAGGAACTGGGAACAAACCTGGAGGTGAGCAACAGCTCTGACTATCTGCTGGGTAGTGGCATCAGCCTCAACTACCGGCACATCAATCTCAATAAAACAGCTACCCAGCTGGGCATGACGCTCAATACCGGATTGGAACTGATCCGTAATCCCAGCCCGGGCGGATGGGAGCTGCAGTCCAAACAGTTTGGCGGAGAAGTAAGTCTTACCTGGCCGCGGTTTGCATTGCCATTTAATATCCGGCAATCCAACCGTTCCAATGTAAAAACCCGCTTATCGATGGGCGCCAACTATCTTTCGCGGGTAGATAAGTTTAATATCAACAGCATCAATGTGTCCTATGGGTACGATTGGAATGAGTCGGCCTATAAACGCTGGATTGTACGCCCGGTTACGTTGAACTATGTAGGCGTGACCCTGGACCCAACATTTGAAGATTCTACCGTGGAGCCTAATCCCTACCTCCGGCGCAGCTTTGAGCCGGCATTTATTGGCGGAGAAAGTGTGTCCTATATATTCAGCAACAACGATCTGCTTCACCAACGTCATTATACCTATTTCCGGATTAACATAGAAGAGTCGGGGCTATATCTCAACGGGATCAACAGTTTACTGAATGCCGTTTCCAATAAGAAAACAAACCTGGAAACGCTTACCAAAGTGAATATTTCCAATTTTGTGAAGATAGAAGCCGATTACCGGCACTTCTGGAAGATAGGCCCGCATAGTAGTATTGCGACCCGGTTGTATGCCGGTGTGGGTATCCCGTACAGTTTTTCACAGGTGTTACCTTATGTAAGACAGTTTACTGCAGGGGGTCCCAACAGTATCCGCGCCTGGCGGCTACGTACCCTGGGACCGGGTGTATACAAGGATTCATCTGCCAATGCACAGATCTTTCCTGACCAGACCGGTGATATGAAACTGGAAGGCAACGTGGAATACCGCTTCGACCTGTTACGGATGTTTGGCGGTACCATCAACCTCAAAGGCGCTACCTTCCTGGATATGGGAAATATCTGGATGATCAAGAAAGATCCGGACAGACCTGGTTCTGAATTTCAGTTCAGTAATTTATATCGCGACCTGGCCGTAGGCACCGGCGCCGGCTTAAGACTGGATTTCTCCTTCTTCCTGATCCGCCTCGACTGGGGGATTCCACTGAAAGTACCTTATTTCACCGGTGATAAAAACGGCTGGTATATCAGTCAGTGGAACCTGGGCGACCGGGAATGGCGCAAGCAAAACATTACCTGGAACGTGGCTATTGGTTATCCGTTTTAGGAACCGTGTTGGCAGCAATAAAGTCCTCCATTTCCGTGGCATCAGACAGTTTGAACTGACCGATCCGGGTTCTGCACAAACTGCTTAAATAAGCACCGCAGCCCAGGTTAGCGCCATAATCATTCGCCAGGGAACGGATATAGGTACCGGTACTGCATACCACGCGGAAATGTACTTCCGGCAAGGCTATTTTTGTGATTTCAAATTCGCTGATGGTAATTTTCCGGGGTTCTACTTTTACATCTACTCCTTTTCTTGCCAGCAGATAAATAGGCTTACCTTTTTGTTTGATGGCAGAATGTATCGGCGGCAGCTGCATGATTTCACCGAGGAAAGGCTGTGTAGCCGCCAGCAGTGTGGCTTCATCGAGCTGACTGATATCTTTGAAATTTTCCGGCTCAGATTCTTTATCGAAGGTAGGCGTGGTAGCGCCTAAAGTAAAAGTACCGGTGTACTCTTTCTCTTGGGCCTGGTATTCATTTATTTTTTTTGTCATTTTACCGGTGCAGCAAATCAGCAATCCGGTCGCCAGCGGATCGAGGGTACCGGCATGTCCAATCTTGGCTTTGGTGGTATTCCTTATTTTACGCACGACGTCGAAGGAAGTCCATGTTAAAGGCTTGTTGATCAGTATCACAGCTCCTTCCTGATAATTATTTTTTTCTTCAGTTTGCATGCTGCAAAGATAGGCTGTTTTAGCGGAGGAAGGCCAGCATTTAGCGGCTAACAATGAATGAATAACAGATGAATTTATTTTAAACTGTTATTAGAACGGTGCTGAAAGCTACCAGCTTTTTACTAAATTCACGCAATTTTAAAACCATGTCGTTAGAACACCATAAAGACGCAACGTTACGCTACCAGCAGCAGGTAGACAACTCACGCAATTATGTACTGCCGTTCATACAACTGGAGTTTCCGCATCTGGAAGGGCTTCGGGTGATGGAAGTCGGTTGCGGGGAAGGCGGTGTATTGGCACCTCTGCTGGAGAAAGGCTGTAACTGTGTGGGTGTGGATCTGGCTCCCACCCGTATTGAACTGGCCAAAAGCTTTCTGGAGAAATATACAGCAGGCGGGCAATTAAAGCTGATTGCCCAGAATATTTATGACGTTGATTTTCTGGGAGCGTTCCGCAACGCTTTTGATGTGATCATACTGAAAGATGCCATTGAACATATTCCTGACCAGGAAAAAATCATTGGCCACCTGAAACAGCTGCTCAGTCCGCGCGGACAGGTATACTTCGGTTTTCCACCGTGGTATATGCCGCATGGCGGCCATCAGCAGATCTGTCAGAATAAGCTGCTCAGTATGATGCCATACGTCCACCTGCTACCGATGCCTTTATACCGGGGCGTACTGCGGTTGTTCGGCGAAAAGGCGGATGTGATCCAGGATCTTACAGAAGTAAAGTCTACCGGTATTTCCATCGAACGCTTTGAGCGGATTGTGAAACGCCAGCACTATAAGATTACACAGCGCCGGTTTTATCTGATCAATCCTATCTATCAATACAAGTTTGGTGTGAAGCCCCGCGTACAGTGGAAGCCGGTTGCCGCGATTCCTTTTATCAGGAATTTCGTCACCACCTGCGTGTATTATATGGTCAAACCAGAATAAGATAACGGAGATATAAGATATACATCTTCCGGAAAACAGTAATAGTGCTGTATTCCGGAAGATGTTTTTATTTCCGGGAATGTGGTAATGACTTAACCGTTCCAGATCTCCCACGAAGCTTCCGCCTGCAGGATCAGCATATCATGCCCGTTTTTAGTGATAGCTCCCTGCGCCACACCGCGCTGCAGGAACAGCGTAACAGCCGGATTATACACCAGATCATAGAGCAAATGCCGGGAAGTCAGGTACTGGTAAGGGATATCCGGCGCAGCATCTACCTGCGGATACATCCCCAGTGGTGTGGTGTTGATAATAACGGTGTGCTTTTCTATGACTGCCTGATCCAGTGCATCGTAGGCAATCGCTTCCGCAGTGGCCTGCCGGCTAACCAGCGTATAGGCAATGTTCATTTCCTGCAGGGCATACATTACTGCTTTGGCAGCGCCACCGGTACCCAGCACCAGGGCGTGGGTATGATGCGGAAGTATTAAAGGCCGGATAGAATTACTGAATCCGATGACATCTGTATTATACCCTATTTTTTTTCCTCCTTCAAAGCGGATACAATTCACGGCACCAATGCGGGCAGCGGCGTCGTTTAACCCATCCAGATAAGGGATGATGACTTCTTTATAAGGGATGGTTACGTTTAATCCGTTTAAGTGAGGCTGCTGATGCAGTAAGGTTGGGAATTCTGTGATAGCGGGTATGGGAAAGTTGTCGTACAGGCAATCGGTTATATTTTCTGCTTCAAATTTTTTTGCAAAGAAACCCTTGGAAAAAGAGTGACTCAGCGGATAACCTATAAGTCCGTAAATTTTCATGAATCAATAATTTGATTTTAATTACGAGTCAGGAGCAAAGCATGATACATCTTACCGTAGATACGTGCGAAGATCAGCTGTTTATCTTCTCCTATATCTGCTGTAAGATGCATCATTCTTACTTTCCTAAAGCCTAATTCCAAAAAAATTATTCTCTGTCAAGGAAAAGGTGGAAGGTATCTCCTCTCAGGCCTATACGCATAGCTTCCAGGGAGATGACTTCATTGGGGGCCAGGTTACCCAGGTTGGCATTGCAGCCTACCAGTTCCAGGAAGTACAGTTGCTGTGCTTTCTGTGGTGCTTCCCAGATAATTTTTTCTGCAGGGATCTGTGTCAGGATTTCCTGCACCAGTCCTTCGCGTACTTCACCGCTACCGCGATAGATACCTACGTTGCCGCTTTCACGGGCTTCTGCAATTACGTAAGTGGCGCCGGCAGCCAGTTCTGCGCTCATCAGCTCAATCCACTTATAGGGAGGAATAATATGTTCTGCATCCTTCGACCCTACTTCACTCAATACCAGACCAATTTTTGCTAATTTCTCGATATATCCGCATTTCTCGGCGTGCGGGATGGTAATAGAACCATCGGATACTTCCATATAGCTAATACCATAATCTTTTACCACTTTCACGTACTCGTCAAACTGGTTACGGATCAGAAAGGCTTCAAACAAAGTACCCCCAAAATAAACCGGGATGCCTGCTGCCTGATAAAGCTCTATTTTAGCACGCAGGTTGGGCGTGACGAAAGCCGTACCAAATCCCAGTTTCAGGATATCGATATGAGGTCCTGCAACCGATAAAAAGTTCTTTGCTTCTTCCAAACTCAACCCCTTATCCATTACCATAGTCAATCCATGTGTACGGGGCTTCTGTGTCCTTTCCGGAATCTGTGTCAGATTAAAATTCATTTGAAATATTTTTATCTTCTTATTGGTCAGTAAAACACATACTAAGTTTAGCTAGGCACATTGGGATAGCTTAGTAGCAATTTTAGTAACCGGAAATACTATTGACTTTTGTTCATGACAATTAAAAGCCGGCGCAAAAATAAGAAGTATACTTTATTTTATTAAAGTAAATAACACTGGTTAACGTTTGCGACGATATTGCGCAATCAGGTCTACCACACTCACATGCTGCAGGATGGCCGGGTCCAGCTCTACCAGTTTTTTCACGACTTTAGGCGCCTGTTGCAGGGCTGTTTCCAGCTGTAACATGCCTTCCTTGGTCTTTCCCATAGCTATTAAGATAGCTGCGCGGTAATAGATAAATACGGGTTTCCTGCCTGCTTTTTCCTCTGCAATTGACAATTGTACCAGGGCTTCTTCCAGGAAACCGGACACATACAGGCCTTTTAGCAGCTCCTGCCAGGCAGTGGCGCTCTTGGGGCGTGTACGTACGGCGTTCATGAAATGTACCAGGGCTTCTTTGTTTCTGCCGAGCTCCAGGTAACATTCTCCCAGGCTCATATTGTATTCTGCGCTCTGTTTATTGATTTTAAGGGCGCTCAGCAGTGATTTGGCGGCATTATCCCAATTGGCTTCCATCATGTAGGCCACCGCTATTTTATAGTATAGTTTATCATCGTTGGGGCTAAGGTGGGAAGCCTTCCGATAGTAATAGCGGGCCTGGGTAAATTTACGTTGTCTTTCGTAACAATGTCCGATGGCTTCATAAATCACATCTTCGGGTTTGGCTATTTCCAGATGTTTCTGCAATACCTCTATGGCATCTGCGTATTTACGCAGGCGGATAAAGGCATCGCCCATATTACGATAGGCGTAATCGAACTTTTCATCAATGGCTACCGCGTATTGGTAAGCATCGATGGCTTTTTCATATAATTTAAGCCCCTGATAAGCCGTGCCCAGGTTAAACCAGGCCAGGTGATTAAAAGGATGCTCATCTATAATATAGTTATGTAACCGGATACTTTCTTCATTGCGGCCGGTAAACTCTGTCCAGAAGCAGATTTTATGTAACGCTTCCTCATTGTTGGGATCATATTCCAGGGCCATTTTCAGGCAATCAAACACTTTTTCAAACTCCTCCCAATCATCGTACACATCTGCCAGTTCCAGCAACAGGTCGGTCCTGTCTTCGCCGGAAAACTGTCCGATCTGTTCTTCCAGCACGGCAGCCGCTTTCTGGTGCTGATTGAGCGCCAGGTAAACATCGGTCTGTAAAATATAAAGATTTATATCATTCCGGTCCAGCACTGCTGCTTTTTCCAGTAAGTTAAGGGCTTCCTTGTATTTTTTGGTTTCGATGAGTAAGTTGGCCTTTTTGAGGAGTAAGGTGGAGGAGTAAGGGAATTGTTCGATGGCTATTTCTGCGGCCTGCAATGCGATCGGCATTTCGTCATGCTCGTCATAATAGTCTATGATCTGCTCAAATGAATCTTCGTCCAAAAAAGAATGAGACTTACCTGCCCGGAGGTTTTCAAACTGCTGCAACAAGTCTCTCAGATCATCAAAATCTTCGTTTAAAAATGAAAAGTCCTTATTCATCAGTGTAAATATAAGACTTTTATCTAACCGCCAAAATACCGGTATAATAACCCTTTATAAAATTTTTAACATTTTCTTGTGATTTAATTGTACCTTTACGTTAAGGATATGTTATAAGATATATCCGAATGTTTGTACATTTGAGTCACAATGAAAGCGAAACCATACATATTACGCACATTTTCATTGTCTTGCTTGTTAGCGGGCGCTTTAGCGTTTTTTGCTCTCAATGCGCAGGCGAATAATAGTTTTTTGCCATCCGATAATAATAAAGACAAAGTGAAAAAAGCAGACAACACCACATTTGTGTTGAATACTGCCATGCCCAAGACCAAGCTGAGCCTGGACGCGGGTTACCGTAGCGGTACTTTATCTTCGGATTTTAGATTTAATAATAATAAGTATGTCAATACCAACGTAATCAATTTCCGTACGGTAATGACCTACACCCAGGGCAATGTCACCTACGTAGTACCCTACTCTGTACAGGTGCCACAACAACCGGGAAATATGAACTTTCAAAAACTGCAGGTTATTCTGCCGCTTAAGAAAGGCTAACTCCGACGTTTCTTCAAGTACTATACAGGCCGGTTAAAAAGTTGTATGACTTTTTAACCGGTCTTTTTTTATGCCTGTTTATACCCAAACCGGAGCAACAGGTATTCTCCTGTTGCTCCGGCCTTGTATTAATCCTTTAATATCCACATCACCCCATTGCTGTGATCTGTACCATACTGCGCCGTGGTCGCTCTGGTAACATTATCTCCGTTGTAATCCAGCTCCCGCTGCGGATATAACCAGCGCACAGGCATCTTATCTGCCGGTATATTCTGGTTAGAGGCCGGATTGATCGGGAAAGCCGGGTACCCGGTACGGCGATATTCAAAATACGCATTGTACGGCGCCTGCATAAAAGTAGTCAGATACTCCTGGGTAATAATCTGCTCCAGCTGCTCCCGGGGCGTAGCCGCAAACTTCACCGCCGCACTGGCAATATAATCCCGTATATACGTATCTGTTATAGGCATACCATGATGATACGCTGCATTATCCGGTGTAAAATCAGCCGTAAACTTCATACCTGCGGTGATACCATTGTTATAGTATTGTTCCGCACTGCTGTTGATCCACCCTCTCATAGCTGCTTCGGCCAGGATAAACTGTAACTGGGCATATCCCATCAGGTACACCGGTTCCCCTGCCGGCAGCTCCGTATAACGGGCATTCAGCGGCGAATAATCTTTAGAGGAAGCCACCGCTCCTACCTGGTCGCCGGTAGCTGCCGGATCCACGCCTTTATAGGCGGCATAAGTGTTGGCAGCAGCACCGCCTTTTACCAGTATCGGATCAGGCGCAGCATAGTAGAATAAACGACGATCCTGCAAGGCTTTCAGCCTGTTGATCAGCACATCGCTGACCATGTTGTAAATAATAAACTGGTTATTCTCCTTGTAAAAAGGATATTTCTGTCCGGCTACATCAGAGTAAGTCAACTGGAAATTATCCTCATTTCCGGAAAATAACGGCCGGTTATTCACAATCTGCTGGAAACGTTTCATCACCTGCAGGTCCGCATCACCCGTTTTTTTATACAGACTTAACAATACCCGCAGCTCAAAACTGTTAACCATTTTACGCCATTTGGCCACTTTGCCGTTGTACACCGGATCGCCACTGAAATCACTGCCGTTGGCAAACAGTTGGTCTGCTTCATCCAGCGATGCCAGGATGCCCAGCAATACTTCTTTCTGCGTATTATATGCCGGCTGAATAACACCCGCTTCACCCTTCAATGCATCCTTGTAAGGGATATCTCCTACCTGCATGGTCAGGTGATAAAACTTCCAGGCGCTGATGAAATTCCCCAACGCTTTATAGGTGTTGCGGGATTTTTCATCCGGCGCAAAGCTGATCATCTTTTCCACATTATTCAATACCAACAGGTTGCTATAACTGATGCGCCCGAATTTATTGTATTGATTCGCTTCCTGATTTTCCGACCAGGATATATATTTCCCCAGCAACGCGTGCTGCATGAATGACTTGGTTTGTCCCAGGTCACCGCGGGTGATATCCAGGATCAACCGGGTAGCCAGCATGGGCGACGTTACTGTAACCGGCTTGTCGGGATTGGTATTGATTTCATCAAACTTGGAACATCCCGCAGCTGTAAGCAATAAAAACAGATATATCTTTTTCATGAAAATGCTGGTTAAAAAGTAAGTTTAAAATCCACGCCTACATATCGTACAGCCGGCGACGTTACATCATCACTGGCGCCATCCGGATCGGCAAATTTATAGGCCTTGGTCCAGAGGAAAACATTCTGTCCGGTCAGGGCTACTGCAGCAGAACGGGCACCTACACGACGGGCCAGCGCAGCCGGTACCCGGTAAGCTACCGACAGTTCCCGCACCTTGATGAAAGTCGCATCCTGCGTACCGGCAGCGGTGCCGCCGCGGAATTTGCGGGCATACATCTGGTAGGAAACATTTTTATCATTGGCAGCATATACCCGGTCATCTTTCAGGATATTACCATACTTATCATAATCCACACTACCGGATATGATCTTCACTCCATCTGCTACAAAAGATTTGTTTTTATTCACTACTTCATCATAACGCCAGGAGTTATCTGAATCAGGATGAGAACCGGTATCCCACAATTTATCATAGATATAGTTATACAGGATACCACCTACCCTGCCATCCAACCCAACGGTAAAAGTGAAATTGCGGTAACGGAAGCTGTTGGTCAGGCCCCATACCCAGCTGGGATCTTTGTAACCGAGGCGGGACTGATAATCGCTTCTCACAGGTAAACCAGCGCCACGGATAATCAGGTTACCAGCGCCATCTTTTAACCAATCGGTATCTGCATAGGCATCTGTTCTGCTACCTACCCGCGTCCACAGGTTGTCTTTGGAACGCACCGCATCCAGTGATTTATAATACTGATGAGAAGCAGACCAGTTCAGGGTTACATCCCACTGGAAGTTTTTGCGCTGTACCGGCGTTGCATCCAGGGTTACTTCCAGCCCTCTCCGTACATATGTTTCATTGATATTCACCAATGCGGTATCAAATCCGGCAGCCTGGGATATCAGTGATTTCTGCTGTACGTTATAAATGTATTTGTTATAGTAGGTAACGTCGGCGCGTAAACGTTTTTTCATGAAATACGCTGCCGTACCCACTTCCCAGGTACGTTCCGTACGTGGCTTAATATTATTGTTGATAATGGTTCTGGGATAGGACGCAGAATTGTTGCCGCCCCAGTCGCCTACTGTGGTATTATACAAAGTGTTGTTGGCATAAATACCCAGGTCCACTTTGGATACGGCCCAGGAACCACGCACCTTCCAGAAGTCAAACCAATTAGGCAGTTTGATAAATTCAGACATTACCACACTACTACCTACTGAAGGGTAAAAATAGGAACGGGTAGCAGCAGGTAAAGTAGAAGTCCAGTCGTTACGACCGGTTACATCGGCAAAGATTTTATTTTTCCAGTTCACGGTGACCTTTCCGAACAAGCTGTTCACCTGTTTTTTATAGGTATAGAAATCCACATCCGGCCGTTCTACAGAAGCAGCGAGTGAATAAAATCCGGGTACCGAAATACCGTTACGGGTAGTGGCTTTCAGCCTTTCATCACGCAGAAAATAAATCGTACCACCAGCTAATCCATCTATATTAAAATCACCCACTTTTCTTTCGATGCTGAACAACAGGTCATTGTTAATACTATAACCAGATTTATTGTCTTTCATATACATCCCTTTCGCATTCCAGCCACGGGTAGCATTGATGCCAATCGGATTACGTTTGGTTTCATTGTTGTTGTAATAATCCAACCCGCTACGCAGCATCAGTTTGGCGCCTTTGAAAATTTTATAGGAAGCAGAAAGACTTGCATTCAGCATATTCTGGTCGATACCATTCAGCTTTTCGTAAGCCATCAGGTAAGGGTTGTCGTACCAGGCATTGTAGTTCCAGTTTTGTTTTTCGTGTGGTACCAGCCAGTAATCGCGGTAGTCGCGGATATCATACTCGGGGCCTGTCCACATGAGGAGATTATAAATATATCCCTGGTCGTTATAGCCTTTTCCATTTACCTGTGGTGTGATACGCTTGTTGTATCCCATATGGCTCTCCATCGTGAATTTATCACTTACTTTCAGTTCTCCGCCCAGGGTGAAAGTAGTCATATTCAGTTTGGCGTTGGGGTATTGTCCTTTGTTGTACACATGCGACAATGATGCCCGGAAGCTGCCATGCTCGCCGGTTTGCGCCACACTCACGTTGTTGTTGGTGACCAGTCCCGGCTCCAGGAAATGCTGGAGGTTGTTTTTTCCTTTAGACGTCAGTTCCGCGTTTTCCATTTGTTTGGTCAGCGGATTCCATTGATCAGCCATCACGCCGGCATCCAGCCGGGCGCCCCACACATAATCCGTAGGACTGTAATTACCATTCAGGCCGGCGCTGTAGGCAGTCTGTACTTTGGGTAAAGCCAGAAAGCCTGCTGCAAACATGGTGTTACTATTGACTGTTACGGTGAGACCTTTGCTGTCTGCTCCTTTTTTGGTGACGATAATAATCGCACCATTACCACCACGGGCACCATATAATGCTGCTGCCGTAGCGCCTTTCAGCACATCCATACTTTGAATATCATCCGGGCTGATATCGCGTAAAGACATGGAAGCATAAGGAATACCATCTATTACCAGCAACGGATTTTCGCCTCTTAATTCCAGGGTAGGCTTCTCAAAAAATTCCGTGCTGTTTTTCACCACCAACCCCGATACTTTACCGGTAAGTGATGTAGCAATATCTACGCCCTTTACGGTTTGTACAGCATCGCCTCCTATTTTCTGTACGGCATAACCCAGTGATTTTTCTTCGCGTTTAATACCCAGTGCCGTTACCACCACTTCACTCAATGCCCTTTTTTCTTCTACCAGGGATACCTGCAGTTGCGTACGGTTGTTGAGTGTGATTTCCTGTTGCTGATAACCGATAAAACTAAATACCAGTATAGCATTTTCCGGTACTTCGCGGATCACAAAAGTACCGTTGGCAGTAGTTACCGCGCCGGTGGCAGTACCTTTGACATGCACAGTTACACCTGGTAAAGGCGTACCGGTAGCCGCATCCGTTACCGTGCCTTGTACGGTTTGTGCTGCTACTACTGCGGTAGTCAAATTATCTGCCGACTTGCTGGTCGCCGGTACTGGTGGAACCACAGCAGACTTGATCACATAAAACCGGTCGCTGGTTTTAACGGCTGTCAGACCAAAAGGTTGCAGGTACATATTCAGTGCCGGGTCGATACCTTTGGCCCGGATATTATCCTGTTGCTGCGGGCTGATTTTTTTATCTTTCAGCAAAGCGGCATTATAGCTAAAGCGCACGCCCATATTAGCTTCCAGATTACTCAAAAAAATACTGAGCGGCATGTCATCTGCCTGAGGATATAAACTTTCTACTGTTTTTTGCGTAGCAGCATAAGCGGGAGTACTGGCAATAGCATACCCCAGCATCATGGCGACGCCGAATCGTAGTTTTCTCATGGGTGATGGTTGATTAAATTAAACCGGGATGTGATTACTGTTTATGTAAAAAAATTGAATCTGCTTTCATTGTTCTTTTCAAATTAAATGACTGCTCCAGTGTTTCCATCGCTTTGTCCGGATCTGTTGACGATAAATATCCGGTGAAATACAGGTCGGCAGGCGTTATCTGCTCAAATACCAGCGTATAGCCGTAGTGTGTTTTTATATAGCTTGCAACAGCTGACAGTTTTTCATTTTTAAATGCCCTGAAATTATTTTTCCAGGCAGTAAAGAAGAGGGTATCTGCTTTTTCCTTACGCAGCAACCGGCTCTTTTTATCCAGGCTGGCCATTTCCCCTGGCTGCAGTAACATAGGAGGTGCTGCGGCCATTTCCACTTTCACACTGCCTTTGTTGAGTACAACCTGTGTATGTCCGGGTGTGGTGCATACATTGAATTCAGTACCCAATACCTTTATCTGCAGGTCATTTCCGGCTGTTACCGTAAACACTTTACCAGCAGCAGGCGCCACAGAAAAGAAGGCTTCTCCGTTCAGCTGCACGGTTCTGGTTTTTTTATTGAAGCCGGCGGCCACCTGTAATACGGCGCCTTTGTTCAGCTGTACAACTGTACCATCCGGTAAGGTGATGGTACGTACCGCCATTCCTTCATTTTTATACAAAGTACCAGCAGCACCGGGTTGCACGATCCAGTAGGTAACGGCTGCCAGTACCATCAGGATGGTAACGGCAGCGGCTATCCGCCATACAGGAAAGCGTTTATACACGACGTTATCTGCCGGTGCATCCGCAGCCAATATATTTTCCAGCACGGCGTCGGCCTGCGCTGCCGGCATTTCCGGCCAGCTATCCTGGTTTTCAAGGTCGCTGATCAGGGGCAAGGCTTCGTCCGAAGTGGCCGTGTCCAGGTATTCCTTTAACTGCGCCTTTTCAGCAGGCGTACAGGTTCCTGCCGCCAGCTTTATAAACAGTTTCCGGATATGTTGCTTGTCTGCCATAAGTACCTGTAATAAGTAATACAATCGTCGGGAGGTAATGTACGATCGGTGAAGAAAAAATATTTTTTTCGGGAGATGATAATCAGGATAATGCTACCATGGCCAGTGCGACGGCCAGTTCCGCGTGTTTGATCATATATACTTTGATGGCTTTGGAAGCCTTTACCAGCTGATCTTTCACGGTATTGCCGGAAATCCCCAGCTGCACGGCTATTTCCTGGTTGCTGAGTCCATTGATGCGGCTTAGCCGGAAGATGAGCTGCCGCTGCGGTGGCAGGCTGCTGATAGCACGGGAACGGATGATTTCCAGTTCCTTTACCAGCAGTATTTTATCAGTGGGTACAGCCGTTTGTGGAGTAGACTCAAAGAAATGCCGACGTATTTTTTCGTCGTGCAATGCTTTTTTCAGATAGTTGAATACAAAGTTGCGGGTGGATTTGTAGAGGTATGCCTCCAGAGAACGTGCCGGGTCCAGGGTAGCGCGGTTGATCCAGATCTTCATAAAGATTTCCTGTACGGCTTCTTCTGCTACATCTGCGGCGGTAGTAAGTTTGATGGTATAGCCATATACAAGGTTCCTGTACCGTTGATACAGGAGCCGGAAAGCTTGTTGATTACCCTGTATGATCTGTTCACATATCAGCTTATCATCATTGTTCATACTGCAGGAAATTCCATTGATCACTAAAAATACAATAATCTGCTTAAGTGTCAAGAGGCGCAAAATTAGCAGCAGTATATTAACTCATTATTAAGTCTGCCTACATATTCTTTAATTCTTCCTGGCTAACGATTTTATATCCTGTTTTAGGTACATCAAAATAAGAAGCGGGAATCGGGAACAACTCTACTTTAGTAGCGATCACCCGTGTTTTGGCGCCTGTTTTTGTCACGATTTCAAATTCCAGGGGAATGCCTTTCAGGTTGACGAAACGGCGGTTATACTGTTTGTTTTCCGGTACCAGATCGGTGGCATAGAATACCTCAAAGGTTTGTCCGTCCGGCATGGTGCCAATGGCTTTTCTGCAGTCGTAACCGGCTATATTTTTGGTGACCGGCTGATCGCTGAACTGTATGTTCTCGTATTGTTTCAGTTCTTTTTCATATTGTTCCTTACCTGCACGGATCAAATATTTGGTGCCATGCTGATCGATGAGGGTGGTGAGGGATTCCTCTTTACTGTTGATCAGATAGGTGTAGTGTACAATATTGAAGTTCATATCAATACGGCTCAAAGGGCCGCGCATGTACTGCGTGAAGGTGCTGCCTTCCAGCATCGCATCCATCTGGAGCTGTTCCGGCGGCAATTCCATTTTATAGATAATCTTGGCATCGGAAACAGTACGCTGTGCCAGCAGGGAACTGGTAAGGCATAAAAAGATAAACGTCAAAAACAACCGGTATGACATATGTGGTGTATTAATTCAGGCTGGCAGCTGGTGTATTTCAACAAACTACCAGGTCAATTTTTCTTTATTTAAAAAAGCGGCAATACCCCGTTTGCAATCCTCATGTCCGCGGGTTTGGGCATTCAGTGTAGCTGCGTGCGCCAACCCTTCTGACAATGGAAGGTCCAACACCGTGCCAATCAATTGTTTGGTAACGTTCAGGGAGTGTGCAGAAGTGTCGTTACATAGGCTGGCGGCCACTTTTGCTACATGCGCTGCTATTTCTGCGGCTGGCACTACAGCGGTAATCAAACCATGCTGCGCGGCTTTTTCGGCAGTAAACAACTTACCGGTCAATAACAGCTCCCTTGCACGTCCCTCTCCTATTTTGCGTACCAGGAATACGGCTACGAGGGCCGGGATAAATCCTATTTTCACTTCTGTATATCCCATCATTGCTTCCGGTACCACATAACTGAGATCACAGAGGGTTACCAATCCGCATCCACCTGCGATGGCATGTCCTTCTACCTGGGCAATGACTACTTTATTCAACTGATAAATTTCCTGGAACAGCTGCATGAGTTCCCGGGAATCGGCCAGGTTTTCTTCATAGGTATTTGTTTGCAGCTGTTGCAGATACTCCAGGTCTGCGCCGGCACAGAAAGCTTCTCCGTTTCCTTTTACTACAATTACTTTTACTCCTTCATCTGCTGCCGCCTTTTTAAATGCCTGCCGTAATTCGGCTACAAATAATCCATTCAGTGCGTTCCTTTTTTCAGGGCGGTTGAGCGTTATAATAGCAACGCGTTCCGCCACATTATATTGTAGAAAAGAGAAGTCCATGATAAAGAATTGATAATTTAACCAGGCATCTACCCCACAAAAATTACGCATTACCGGGAAGATAGTCAAAAAGATCATTTGTTATGCTCTCCCGAGTTATCTACCCTGTAATGCGCAACTGATTTTATGGCTTTAGGTGGCAATCTAAGAAAAAAAACACACCTATTTTGTGATCTCTTCAATCACCTGTCCCACATTACCGCTAGGCATCTGTATGTGCAGCAGTGCAGCGAGGGTAGGTGAAATATCGGTCATACCTACCGTACGGTTGGTTTTACCCGGGTGAATGCCCCATCCCATCCATACCAGCGGGATGTGTGCATCATAAGGGTACCATAAACCGTGAGTAGTACCGGTTTTACCGCCATCGATATAACCTGGTGTGAGTGCGATCTGGATATCACCGCTTCTTTTTGCATTAAAACCGTTGCTCATCATCCGACGCATTGGTTCCGGCAAGGTGGTGGTCATCAAATGGGCGATTGGGAAAGCATTTGCGATAGCCGGAGATTTCAGCAGTTCAGCAATGATAAACTGCTGGATGTCTGCTTCACTTTTACCCGCCGTAGCAATTGCATCATGATTCATCCAGAACTGATAGTTATCTACCGCCTTGATCGCATTATTTACACCAAATTTAGCAGCTACCTGTTTGTTCAGGTCATTCATAGCTGCGCGGTCATCCCAGGTACCTCCCGGTAATTTATTTTCTTCCATGAAGCCGGGTACGTGAGCGACGCCATGGTCGGCAGTGATGAAGAACAGGTATTGTCCTTTTCCTACTTTGGCATCCAGGTACTGGAAAAGGGTAGCCAGATCCTGGTCTAAACGCAGGTAGGTATCTTCTGCTTCGATGGAGTTAGGTCCGAACTGGTGACCTACGTAATCGGTAGAAGAGAGGCTGATAGCCAGGAAATCGGTTACGCTGCCTTTACCCAGGCTATAGGCTTCCATCGCTTTTTTGGCAAATTCCAGTGTCATGGTGTTACCAAAAGGAGAAGCGGCAATAGTACCATTGGCAATGCTGCTCAGGTCATGCGGAAAAGAGCTGTTGTTTACGCCGTTTTTGTAATGGCCTTCATATGGTTTTTCATCTGCTGTGCTGAGGGTGTAGGTAGACAGCGGATACAGGGTCGTCCACGGCTTGCTGAGGTATTGCTGTGGATATTTCTGGTTATTGAATTCCTGTGCCCATGTTGGCAGTTCATTCATATAGTAGGTGCTGGTCACCCAGTTGCCGGTGCTGCCATCATACCAGAAAGCAGCGTTGGCGCTATGTCCGGCAGGCAGGATGGCGCCGCGGTCTTTAATCGCTACACCTACTACTTTGCTTTGAAAATTGTTGGATAACCGCAGCTCATCACCAATGGTGGTTACCAGCATGTTGCGCGGACTCATTTTACCGGCGGCAGAAGTGCTTCCCACGGTAGTCACAGTGGTATCTTCTGCACAATACATGGTACGTCCGATAATGGGGCTGTACCAGGTATTACCGATAATGCCGTGTACCGCAGGTACGGAGCCGGTATACACGCAGGTATGGCCGCAGGCAGTGATGGTAGGGGTATAGTTAATCAGGGTATTTTCGCAGGAGAAACCGTCCTGCAATAATCTTTTAAAGCCACCGGCAGTGTATCTGTTGCCGTAGCGGTACAGGTAATCCCAGCGCATCTGGTCTACCACCACGCCTACTACTAATTTAGGCCTGGAAGTTGCTTTAGTGGGTTTGGAGGCAGCCTGGTGGTTGAATGCCGCCGGAGAGGTTGCTTTTTGAGCCCAAACAGCCGGAGCAATCATTAATAGTGCGGCTGTTAAAAGGTAGTTCCGTTTCATCAGATTGTAATTATTTTAAATGTTCCGTGTAATTTCCGGTAAAGGACCGGTGTTTCATAGCTGTAATTGCAAAAGATGTGGACAAATGTAAACCAAGTTTACAGAAACTAATATTTTAATACCTTTGTGGCCGTTTTTATTGAAAGCAATTAACCATTACATAATATAGCGTATGGATATTTTCGAGAAACTGCTGAAACATATGGGCCCTATCGGGGAACATTCAGACAGAGCCCATGGCTACTTCGCATTTCCTAAACTGGAAGGTGAAATAGGTCCCCGCATGAAATTCCGGGGTAATGAAAAGATCGTTTGGAGCCTGAACAACTATCTGGGGTTAGCGAACCACCCGGAAGTACGTGCTACAGACGCTCAGGCTGCCGCCGACTTTGGACTGGCTTCCCCGATGGGAGCCCGCATGATGAGCGGTAACACCAACTATCATGAGCAGCTGGAGAAAGAGTTATCGGATTACATGGGCAAAGAAGATACGACCTTACTGAACTATGGTTACCAGGGTATCATGAGTGCGATTGATGCTATCTGCGGCCGCAGGGACGTAATTGTATACGATGCAGAATGCCACGCCAGTATCCTGGATGGTCTTCGGTTACACCCGGGCAAACGTTATGTTTTCAAGCATAATGACATAGAAGATTTCGAAAAGCAGATGCGTCGTGCTACTGAACTGGCTAAAACCAATGGTGGTGGTATTCTGGTGGTAACGGAAGGGGTGTTTGGTATGGCCGGTGACCAGGGTAAACTGAAAGAAATTGCTGCCCTGAAAGACAAATACGAATTCCGTTTACTGGTAGATGATGCACATGGTTTTGGTACTATGGGTAAAACAGGCGCCGGTACGGGTGAAGAACAGGGTGTTCAGGATAAAATTGACCTGCTGTTCAACACTTTTGCGAAGTCCGGTGCTTCTATCGGTGCTTTCATGAGTGGAGAGAAAGCCATTATCAATTTCCTGCGTTACAACATGCGCTCCCAGATCTTTGCTAAATCCATTCCTTTGCCTATCGTTATCGGCCACCTGAAAAGGGTACAGCTGATGCGCCAGCATCCGGAAATGAAAGCAAAACTGTGGGATAATGTAAATAAACTGCAAAACGGGCTGAAAGAGCGTGGTTTTAATATCGGCAGAACCAATTCTCCGGTAACGCCTATCTACCTGCAGGGTGATATTCCGGAAGCTACAGCGATGTGCCTGGATCTGCGTGAGAACTACAATATTTTCTGCTCTATCGTGGTATATCCGGTTATTCCGAAAGGCCAGATCATTTACCGCCTGATTCCAACAGCAGCGCATAATGATGAAGATATTGAACTGACGCTGAAAGCATTCAGTGAAACCAAAGCGAAACTGGACCAGAAAGTGTACCAGGTAGCAGAGATTCCAATGGTATAGGATACCTGGAAATAAAAAAGCTAAAAGCCTCCCTGTTTCATGGGGAGGCTTTTTTATTGAAAATGGGAAAAGGCGGGTATTAGTAATATACGCTGCTATTGTGATAAAATACAAAAGGGCTGATTTTACTCAGCCCTTACTACAAATCGTTCTTTCACTAGGTGTAAATTTTCACTAGATTTCATTAGGACATGGTAGAGAACAATTGGTTTTCATAGAATTTGGAATAACCAAGTGATTCCAAGTATCTTATATGGATGGTCTATCTTTAATTAAGGAATCGTTTGCATTTGATTCTTATCAAAAATATGTTACATTTTGCAAGATTCTATAACACAAAAATGCCATTTCGTTAACAGGATGTTAAAGATTTTCGACTGCCGGGAAACGTCATCAGAAATCAACATGCCATCCATTTTCTCATTTTTCCGACGACAGAAATGAGTCTTCATACGACTGTAGCTGCTTTGCAGCAGTTACCGGCATCAGCCGGCCACCTATGCGCTGGACAAGGCGCCGGCTATAGTGCGATAAAACGACATAGCACTTTCGTGGGCATGGTTATTTCGTGTTCCGGCCACCGGGAAGCCTTAAATGACCAAAGCGAAATAACAAGCAGGGAATGCTCATTATTTCGCTTTGATATATAGTTGTGTGATGCCTTATTTCAGGTATTCTTCCACAGCGGTATCATATATTTTTTTCCAGCTGCTGACAGTACCCCAGTCTTCGTTGTTCACGCGTACGTGATCACCGGTTACCATACCGATCTGTTCGTGGCGTACAGATACTTCAGAAGCATCTACCAGACCATGCAGCAAGGCTTCGAATTGCTCTTTATCTGCCGGTTTAACGGTTACCACTACACGGCTTTGGCTTTCACCAAACAGGTAAGCATCTTTACGGTATTTCGCGTTCAGATGCATGTCGAAGCCCAGACCTTTCGGCATGGAGCTTTCCAGCATGGTGATGAACAAACCACCTTCGCTCACATCGTGTGCAGACTGGATCAGTCCTGCTTTATTCAGTTTAGCGATCGCTTGTTGCAGGTGATGTTCTTCATCTAGGTTGAAATGCGGAGCCGGGCTGAATTCGATACCAATGATTTTGTGCAGGTATTCTGAACTGTTGATATCGTTGCGGCTGCGGCCAATCAAGTATACCAGGTCACCGGCTTCTTTGAAGTCCAGGGTGATACGTTGGTCCATGCTGTCCAGGATACCCACCATACCAATGGTTGGTGTAGGGTATACCGCGCCATCAGGAGACTGGTTGTAGAAGCTCACGTTACCGCCGGTTACCGGGGTATTGAATTTACGGCAGGCTTCACCCATACCTTGTACAGCGTGTACAAACTGGTAGTATACTTCCGGATCGTAAGGGTTACCGAAGTTCAGACAGTTGGTAATCGCAACGGGTTCACCACCGGAGCAAACGATGTTACGTGCAGCTTCCGCTACGGCAATCTGACCACCTTTATGCGGATCGGCATATACATAGCGGCTGTTACAGTCAGTAGTCATTGCCAGGGCTTTTTTGGAGCCTTTAATGAGTACTACCGGTGCATCACTTGGTGCATTGGTAGTAGCGTTGGCAGTACCTACCATGCTGTCGTACTGGTTGTAGATCCAGCGTTTGGAAGCGATATTCGGCAGCGCTACGATTCTTTCTGCCACGAAGCGGGCATTAGTGGTATCGGTTACGTTCTGAATATCGAATGCTTTTATTTTCTGGAAGTAAGCAGGTTCAGTGTAAGCACGGTGATATTGTGGTGCGCCGCCGCCCAGTACCATACTTTCGGCAGGAACATCTGCTTCCAGTTCTCCGTTCATATAGAACTTCAGGTTGGTATCTTTGGTTACTTCACCGATTTGCACGCAGTGCAGATCCCATTTTTCGAAGATATCGAGGATTTCTTTTTCCTGTCCTTTTTTCACGACAATCAGCATACGCTCCTGGCTTTCGCTCAGCAGCATTTCCCATGCTTTCATGTTTTCCTGGCGGGTAGGTACTTTATCCAGCCAGATGTTCATACCATGTTCGCCTTTCGCGCTCATTTCTGCAGTAGAGCAGGTGATACCGGCAGCGCCCATATCCTGCATCCCTACGATGGCGTTTGTTTTGATGATTTCGAGGCAGGCTTCCAGCAATTTCTTTTCCTGGAAAGGATCTCCTACCTGTACTGCTGGTAAGTCTTCCACGCTGTCTTCCGTGATGTTGGCAGAAGCGAAAGAAGCACCACCGATACCGTCTTTACCGGTAGCAGAACCTACAATGAAAACAGGGTTGCCTTCACCGTGGGAAGTAGCGGAAACGGTTTGTCCTACTTTCACGATACCTACGCTCATCGCGTTTACCAGCGGGTTGGTACCGTAGCAGTCTTCGAAATAGGTTTCACCACCTACGGTAGGAACGCCGAAGCAGTTACCATAGTGGCCGATACCATGAACAATACCTTTTACCAGGTGTTGTGTTTTTTTATCGTTGATATTACCGAAGCGCAAGGAGTTGAGTGCAGCGATAGGACGGGCACCCATTGTAAAGATATCACGGTGAATACCGCCTACACCTGTTGCAGCGCCCTGGAAAGGCTCGATAGCAGACGGGTGGTTGTGGGATTCTATCTTAAATACCACTGCGTAGCCATCACCGATATCTACCAGACCGGCATTTTCTTCACCAGCTTTCACCAACAGGCGATCGCCTTCGCGGGGCAGGGTTTTGAGCCAGACGATAGAATTTTTGTAAGAGCAGTGCTCACTCCACATTACTGAGTACATGCTCAGTTCTGTAAAATTGGGTGTGCGGCCTAAGATGGATTTAATTCGTTCAAACTCGTCAGCGGTAAGTCCTAGCTGTTCAGCAATTTCTACGGTGGTTTGCATGTATTTAAGTATAAAAAAACGAGTAATTAAAAAGAAGTGCAAACCTACATGATTTTCCTGCAAATGCCAAGAGGTTACCGGGGAAGGAAACGGGAGGAATATTTATGTCTGCCGAAACATATTATTAATTTTTTAATCTATCAGTTTTAACACTACCCACCCCAAATTATTTAACGAAAACGTAAAAAAACATCCTTTTAAAACAGATAAATGTAATTTTTTGGTTAATCTGAACAAAAAATTTGCATTTATAGAGCGGGTTGCGTTCTTTTGTGTAAAATATTTTACAGCATGCAATCGTTACGTTTCAAAGCGCTGGAAGGATTAGCTGGCGTAGACTTAACGCTCCCGGAACACAATGGTAAAATTACCGATGTATTTGGCAGCAACGTTTTTACAGGAAAAATTGTTAGGGAGTATCTGAGCGATGAAGCCTACAAAAGCCTGATGAACTCAGTAAAAAATGGCACCAAGCTGGAACGTAAAATGGCCGAGCAAATTGCTTCCGGAATGAAAGCATGGGCTATGAAAAAAGGCGTTACCCACTACACCCACTGGTTTCAGCCTTTAACCGGTACCACCGCTGAAAAACACGACTCCTTCTTCACCCTGAAAGGGGATGGCACTGCCCTGGAAACCTTCGACGGCGACGCGCTGGTACAACAGGAACCAGATGCTTCCAGTTTCCCGAACGGTGGTCTGAGAGCTACTTTCGAGGCCCGCGGCTACACCGCCTGGGATCCATCTTCCCCTGCCTTTATCCTGGAACAGGGTTATGGTAAAACACTCTGCATTCCTACTATATTTGTTGCCTACACCGGCGAATCACTCGACTACAAAGCTCCTTTGCTGAAAGCACTGGCAGCTATCGACAAAGCGGCGGTAGATGTATGTAACTACTTCGATAAAAACGTTACCAAAGTAACCGGTACCCTCGGATGGGAACAGGAATACTTCCTGGTAGACGAAGCCATGGCAAACGCCCGCCCTGATCTGATCATGACCGGCCGTACCGTGGTAGGTCACGCTCCTTCCAAAGGTCAGCAGCTGGAAGACCACTACTTCGGCGCTATTCCGGAACGTGCCTATGCCTACATGCGCGACTTTGAAATGGAATCCTACAAACTGGGTATTCCATTAAGAACCCGCCACAACGAGGTAGCACCTTCCCAGTTCGAATGTGCTCCTATATTTGAAGAAATCAACATCGCGGTGGACCACAACTCCCTGTTGATGGACGTAATGAATAAAGTGGCCAAACGTCACAAACTGAAGGTATTACTGCACGAGAAACCATTTGCAGGCATCAACGGTTCAGGTAAACACAACAACTGGAGCCTCGCTACAGACACTGGTGTTAACCTCCTGGCTCCCGGTAAAACACCGAAGACCAACCTGATGTTCCTCACCTTCTTCGTAAACACCATCAAAGCGGTACATGATTATGCTGACCTGATGAGAGCTTCTATCGCCTCTCCCAGCAATGATTTCCGCCTGGGTGCCAACGAAGCGCCTCCCGCTATCATCTCTGTTTTCACAGGTAAATACCTCTTTGAAGTATTACAGGAAGTGAAAAACCGGGTAAATAATAAATTCGATGAGCAGGATGAAGCCATCCTGAAACTGGATCTGCACCGCCACATTCCGGAGCTGATGCTGGACAATACTGACCGTAACCGTACTTCTCCTTTTGCTTTCACCGGCAACAAGTTTGAATTCCGCGCGGTAGGTTCTACAGCTAACTGTGCTTCCGCCATGACCGTGCTGAATACCATCATGGCCAAGACCCTCACCGACTTTAAATCCGAAGTAGACAGTCTCATCGAAAAAGGCGAGAAAAAAGAAATTGCAATTATGCAAACTCTTCGGAAATATATTGTAGATTCGGAAAAAGTATTATTCGAAGGAGACGGCTATAGTGAAGAATGGGAAAAAGAGGCTGCCAGAAGAGGTTTGCCTAATATCAAAACGACTCCACAGGCACTCGACGCCATGGTAACTGAGAAATCAACCAAACTCTTTACCGAAGTGGGTGTCTACAATGAAAAAGAGCTACACGCACGTCACGAAATATTGCTGGAAGATTATGTGAAGAAAGTACAGATCGAGGCCCGTGTAATCGGCGATCTCGCTACCAATACGATTCTGCCGTCTGCGTTCAGTTATCTCAATGATCTGATCAGCAACATCCGCGGCCTGAAAGAAATCGGACTGGATGATAGCGCGTCTAAAGCTCAACAACAAATTGCCGCTAAAATAGCTGAACACGTTAATACGATCAGTGAAAATGTACAGGCTATGATCGAGGCGCGTAAGGTAGCTAATAAGCTGACCGACAGCCGCCAGAAGGCGATCGACTATTGTGAAAAGATTAAGCCGTACTTTGAAGTTATCCGCTACCACTCCGACAAACTGGAGTTCCTGGTGGATGACAAAAAATGGGCACTGCCCAAATACAGAGAGCTGCTTTTCTTGCGATAAAACCGTAAGATTGTTTTGGTGTATGATTAGCCCCGGATTTTCATCCGGGGCTTTTTTGTTTTATCAATTATTCTGCTTAGTTTTAAGCACCCTAACATACCATACACCCTCAGAAAATTAATACTACCGTCTTTTAATTTTTAACTGTTAACCATCAATTACACCCTCAATAAATGACTACTCATGAAAAAACATGTCATAGCTGCGCCTTGCGCCCTCATAGCTATTGTTTCCTTGCTGTTTACCGGATGCATCAAAACTGATTATTTGCAATTTCCTGCTGCTTCAGGCCAGCAGTGTAAAATACTGCAACTGAAAGGTACCATTGCTTATTCCGGCGTACAGGATTCTGCCGAAATCAGTTACAACGCCTTCGGCAATCCTGTGAGTATTACCCCTACTCAGGTAGGTACCGGCTATCCCCGCTACCTGCTCCGGTACGATGCCGCCAACCGGTTAAAAGATGTGATTGGCGCCTACAGAACCGGCAATCCTTATTTTGAAACCTGGACTAAACTTACCTTCAACGCATACAATTGCCTCGTTGCAGATACGACTTTTTCCTTTGGCATCATCGGCCCGAATGGCCCGCTGCCCGGCAATCCCAATGTTCCCGGCCTGCAGGTATCCAACGTAACCACCTATACGTACGACGCACAGAAACGGCTGATTCGCACCACCGAAACCCGTGGTCATGACTACCCCGTTTTCTTTACGACCTACTACTACAACTCCAAAGGCAACGCCAATAAAATCAATGAAAGCTGGGTCAGCACGGGCACCGATTCCAGCTATAACTACAGTCATGATATCTTCCCGGTATATGACAACAAAGTGAATCCGCACCAGCTGCATGTTGTATGGCAATACCTCGACCGCGATTATAACAACAACAATGCTTTTATTGCCACTACCTACAATGTTTACGGACTGCCCACCCGCATCAATACAGATCCTAAAACCGGATTACGTTTTCTCCTGCTGAACTTTGCTGAGCTGAATATTAAGTATCAACAATAAACAATGTTCATCAACCCTGCACCTACCGTATTACGCTACTCCCCCATCCAGGCGGCAGGCACGTAATACGGTATGTTGCCCAACCCTTTACCTGTATGAAAAAACATGTATTACTCCTGGGAATGGCAGCACTCCCGCTGTTGACAGCCTGTCTGAAAAACAACCCTGCCGGATTCCCCTACACACCACCGCTCCGGATCACGGATATAAAAGGCCGGAATAATTATGCACCCGGCCGCGACTCCATCATCATTACCTATAACAACGCCGGTAACCCGATACGCATCGTGAGAGGTGAAACCAGCACCGGCAGCCCAAGTTTTCAACTGCGCTACGATCGCCAAAACAGGTTAAGAGATATCATTGGCGTATACAATGGCCGCGAAAACATTGGGGACTACTTCGAAATCTGGCACCGCTACCATTATGACCGTTACAACCAGGTCATCGCTGATACCACTTATTCCTTCGGTGTTATCGGGCAACAGGATCCCCTCCCCAGGCCCGGACAACCTGCCGTTACCATCGGTAATATTTTCTCCTTTTCCTACGACTCCCAACACCGCATCAACCGGTCATCCATGGAAGTGGGTCCCGTACATACCATAACAACTACCTGGTACTACAACAGCGCCGGCAATGCTTACCGCATCCACACACGTGATGTATGGCACCAACCGGATTCCCTGCCCTACCCGGATACGGATAGATACCCGGTGTACGATAATAAAGTCAACTTCCGGCGGCTGCATCCCGTATGGCAACTGATAGACCTCGACTACAGCCGTAACAATCCTTTTCAGGCAACGGCCTACAATATTTACGGCCTGCCGCTCGACATTCCTATCCATCCCAAAGAATACCTCAACATACTAGGTATAAATAGTTTTTCCGCTATCGACGAAATCAAATATGCGCATTAACCGCACTACCTGCTGTTACATCGCATAATCCATATCAGCCATCATGCTGTATGGTATCCTGACTGTTTTTTTATCTTTCCATAAATCTCTATTCCCCATGAAACAAATCACTTTGTTCCTGCTGGCTATTGTTTTGGTCAGCTGCTCCAAACAGGATGCATCCCGTCAACTTCAACCCAGCCTTGCCGGTACCAGGATTTTAAAACTGGTTGGGCCAAGTTATTTGTCCAGCCCCGGGCTGGATTCTGCAGTGATTACCTACAATAGCCTGGGAAATCCTACCCGGGTAAAGCGCGGTTATACTGGTACCGGCAGCCCGGGTTATGAACTCCGCTACAATGCACAAAACAGACTTACAGATATTATCTGGGAATATAATGGCGGAGAAAGCATCGGCAGTTACTTTGAATCCTGGCATAGATTATCTTACGATCCACAGGGTAGAATTGTGCTCGATTCCACCTATTCTTTTGGGGTGATCGGTGCGCATGGTCCCCTGCCACGCCCTGACCAAACAGAAGTCACGTTGGGTAACATCTTCCGGTATACCTATGACGGCAGTAACCGGATCATTAAAATGGCGATGGGGCTTTCTCCTACGGCGCCTTATTATACCATCGACTGGTATTATAATTCTTTGGGAAATGCCTATAAAATCACCTATACCAGCTATCCTTTTAAAAACAATGCCGGCACACCAAACGTGACCGACACCTACCCTACTTATGATACTAAAACCAATGCGCGCCGGCTGCATCCCTTCTGGCAGTTTATAGACAGGGACTACAGTAAAAACAATCCGTTTACCGCCAGTTCCTACAACATCTACAGCTTACCCAATGACGTTCCTGGCATCGTCAGCAATCCTAACGGATTAATATACATGGGATTGAACAGTTTTAACAACCTGGTGATTAAATACAATTAATACGATTGCCTTACGCATATCATCATTATGCGTAAGGCATTTTTGCCATCATTTTTATTGACCTGCAACATGAAAAAATTGACCATTATCTTTTTAGCGCTTGCGCTAACCAGTTGCCTTAAACCTACTCCTACTCCCTATCCACAGTATCCCGGTTTAAAAATTATTTCCTGGAAAGGCACCAGTATTGCGGCACCGAATGATGGTCCAGATTCCGTTCGGTTTACCTATAACCGTAAAGGCAATCCGATCAGGGTAGAGCGGGCACATACCAGTACCGGCATTACACAGTATCAGCTCCGGTACGATCAGCAGGACCGGCTGCGGGTGCTGATTAATTCTACCATTGGCGCAGAAGCCATCGGAGATATTTTTGACGAATGGCATCAATATTATTACGACAAACAACAAAGGATCGCATTGGATAGCGTGTATGTTTTTGGTCGTATCGGCCCGCACGGTCCTATACCCAGAAGTGGCAACCAGGTGGATCTTGGTTATGTGATTACGTTTGCCTACGACTCGCTCAACCGGATTGTACAAGTGACCAGAAAAGTAGGTGGCCACGCCACGAATGCTACTATTTCTACCTATCATTACAACCAACACGGTAATGCTTATTGGATCAATGAACAGCGACCTTACGGCGAACCGGCACTCAACACTTATCCGGTGTATGATGACAAATTCAATCCACACAGATTACATCCTGTCTGGCAGTTCATTGATCAGGATTACAGTACCAATAATCCGTTTATCGCTGTCGGTTATAATAAGCTGGGACTACCCACCAGCGTGCCTATTCCACCTAAAACAACACCTTCTTTCTACTTCGGTTTATTTGGTTTTATCACCATTGATCATATCAAATATGGCTATTAAAAAAACCGTCAATTTATTACGGTATCCCTGAACATACAAGACCGCTATTTATTCCATTATTAAATCCTTATTACCATGAAATCAAACTATCTCTTAGCGTTATTAACGCTTATTTTTGCTGGTTGCGTGAAACCGGCGCCTACCATCTTTCCGCAGCATACCGGATTAAAGATCCTTTCCTGGAAAGGCACTAGTGTGGCTGCTCCCGACGATGGCAGTGATTCTGTGAAGATCACCTATAACAGGGCCGGTAACCCGGTCAGGATACAGCGGATACACACCAGTACCGGTTATCCACATTACAAACTGCAATATGACCAGCAACAGCGGCTCACCGACCTCATTGAATTCTACGGTACCAATGAACAGATAGGGGATGTTTTCCATGCCTGGCATAAGTTTGTTCACGACAACCAAAACAGGATTATAAGGGACAGCATCTATGTTTTTGGTTTCTTCGGACCTCATGGCCCGCTACCTAGGCCACATAGCTCAGGTATCGATGACCTGTACTCCTATGCCTATGATGCGCAAAACAGGATGGTAAAAATGACGCGGAAGATGGGTGATCTCAACAGTGATGATATCACTACCAACTACCATTACAACAGTCAGGGAAATGTTTATTGGATCAAGGTACGCCAGCCCAATACGGATTCATTGCAATATCCGAATGCAGACATCTACCCTACCTATGATCATCAATTTAACCCGCACCGGTTGCATCCTGTCTGGCAATTCATTGATAGGGATTATAACAACAATAATCCTTTCAATGCCGCCAGCTACAATATATACGGCTTACCCACCAGCATTCCTATTGATCCAACACTGGGTTATTTCTCTTATTTCGGCATCATTGGTTTCAAGACGATTGATCACATCAAATATGGCTACTAAAAAACACGATACCGGCTGTCAATCAAACGACGGGTTATTACAGTACCACTGAACATACAGCACCGCTATTTATTCCATTATTAAATCCTTATTACCATGAAATCAAACTATCTCTTAGTGTTGTTAACGCTTATCCTTGCCAGTTGTGTAAAACCGGCTCCTCCCACCTTTCCGCCACCGCATAAGGGCTTAAAATTGCTTTCCTGGGCAGGTAACCGGGTGTATCATTATGGTCGTGATTCCGTGAAGATCACCTATAACAGCGCCGGCTACCCGGTCAGGATATTGCGGGCAGAATCCGGCACCGGCTACCCTCATTACAAACTGCGATATGACCGGCACAATCGCCTCACCGACATGATTGAGTTCTTTTACGACCGTGAACAAACAGAGGATCCTTTCCATGCCTGGCATAAATTTGTGCACGACAATAAAAACAGGATTATTCAGGATAGCATCTATGTTTATGGCTCCTTCGGACCACATGGCGAGCTTATCCCCAGGCCCAATGCTACGTATATCGACGATTTCTACATGTATGCTTATGACTCACTTAACAGAATTATCAAAATAACCAGGAAAGTAACTGGTCCTTATCACGATACCGTTGTCACAACCTACCATTACGACAGTCGGGGAAACGCTTATCAGATCAATGTACGTGAGCAGGGTAAGCATTCCCTTCAAAATCCTGGCAGCAATACCTACCCGGTTTACGATGATAAGTTCAATCCACACCGGCTGCATCCTGTCTGGCAATTCATCAGTAAGGATTACAGTACCAATAATCCCTTCATCGCTGCCAGTTACAATATATACGGCTTGCCTACCAGCATGCCCGTCCCTAACGCTGATTTTTTCTACTATTTCGGCATAGTTGGCTTCGAGACGATCGAAAACATCAAATACGGGTATTAAGCTATCAAAAAAATGACAGCCGGTATCAGTTCAACAGGGACGTAATTCCCTAAAAAAATTAAGCATTACACTGTTGTGAAGAGCGATCGCTTTTTCACAACAGGTAATGCTTAATACCAGATCAGGAAATCCGGTTATACTAACTTAAACGTTTCGGTGAATTTGGTAGTAAAGTTGCCTTTACGGAAATTCTCGTCGCGCATCAGTTGCTGATGGAACGGAATGGTTGTTTTCACGCCTTCGATTACAAATTCGCTCAGTGCGCGCTCCATGGTGTTGATCGCTTCTTCGCGGGTTTGTGCCATGGTGATGATTTTCGCTACCATGGAATCGTAGTACGGAGGAATCACATAACCGGCATAGATGTGGGAGTCTACCCGCACACCGTGACCGCCTGGGATATGTAATACCGTGATTTTACCGGGAGACGGACGGAAGTCGTTGTAAGGATCTTCCGCATTGATACGGCACTCGATGGCATGCATCTGTGGCATATAATTTTTTCCGGAGATCGGAATACCCGCAGCAATTTTGATTTGCTCTTTTACGAGGTCAAAATTGATGACTTCTTCTGTTACACCATGTTCTACCTGGATACGGGTGTTCATTTCCATGAAGTAGAAGTTACGGTGTTTGTCTACCAGGAACTCGATGGTACCAACGCTTTCGTAGTTGATGGCGCTGGCAGCTTTGATCGCTGCTTCACCCATCTGTTCGCGCAGTTCCGGTGTCATGAAAGGAGAAGGAGATTCTTCTACCAGTTTCTGGTGACGACGCTGGATAGAACAGTCTCTTTCACTCAGGTGGCATACTTTGCCGTATTGGTCACCTGCAATCTGGATTTCAATGTGACGGGGTTCTTCCACGAATTTCTCCATGTAGATACCATCGTTATTGAAAGCAGCACGGGCTTCATTTTTAGCCATGTTGTAGGCGTTCTCCAGCTCACTTTCTTCCCATACCACACGCATACCTTTACCACCACCGCCGGCAGTAGCTTTGATGATTACCGGGAGACCCATTTTCAGCGCAATTACTTTCGCTTCTTCTACGCTCTCCAGGAGGCCTTCGGAACCAGGAATAACCGGTACACCGGCAGCAATCATGGTTTCTTTGGCGGTCATTTTATCACCCATTCTGCGGATCATATCCGGTGTGGGTCCGATGAACTTGATACCATGTTCACCGCATATTTCTGCGAAGCGGGCATTTTCGGCGAGGAAGCCGTATCCGGGATGGATAGCGTCTGCATTGGTGATTTCCGCTGCAGCCATCAGGTGAGGGATGTTCAGGTAAGACTCGCTGCTTTGCGGTTTGCCTATACATACCGCTTCATCTGCAAACTTCACATGCAGGCTGTCTTTATCTGCTGTAGAATAAACTGCCACCGTTTTGATTCCCATCTCCTTACAGGTACGGATAATCCGGAGGGCAATTTCGCCACGGTTAGCAATCAATATTTTTTTAAACATTGTTTTCCTTATAAGTTAATAATAGCGGTTAGCTTGTAGCAATTGACTTTCAGCAGTTAGCCTTTAACCTGACACGGATGCCAGCGGCTAAAGGCTAACTGCTTATATTCAGATGCTATTATTACGGTTCAACTAAAAACAAAGGTTGATCATATTCTACCGGAGAAGCATCGTCTACCAATACCTTCACGATTTTACCACTCACTTCACTTTCGATTTCGTTGAATAATTTCATGGCTTCGATAATGCAAACTACTTTACCGGAAGCTACTTCGTCACCAACGTTTACGAAAGCAGCTTTGTCTGGACCAGCGCTGCGGTAGAAGGTACCGATCATGGGTGATTTGATAGTAACCAGGTTGTCTGCTTTAGCAGCGGCAGCAGGTGCTGTGGCGGCAGGAGCAGCAACGGCTACAGGGGCTGCTACAGGAGCTGCAGCGGCTACTGTTTGTACAGGCGCTGCGGCGGCAGGCACTGCGATAACCTGTTGTACTTCGTTATCTTTCTGTTTTATTGTAATCTTAAACTTGTCCTGTTCAATGCTCAGTTCACTGATATTTGATTTGTTGATCATTTTTACCAGTTCCTGAATCTGTTTAAAGTCCATGTAGACAGTTTTTGGTTTAGAAATTATATAAAATATGTAGGGATTTTTCTATTCCTATTATCCGGGAGGGCGCCACTACAAGTGATGTCACAGCAGTAGTCTCCGGTTAAACAGTTAAATAAAAAAATCCCAATAAAAAGTTTATTCTTTTACTCTCTCGATGTATTCACCGGTTTTGGTGTTCACACGAATTTTCTCCCCTTCTTCCACAAACAGCGGAACCATTACAGTAGCACCTGTTTCAACGGTAGCCGGTTTCAGGGTACGGGTAGCAGTATCGCCTTTTACACCTGGTTCGGAGTAAGTAACCAGCATTACTATTTTATCCGGCAGTTCTACCGCCATAAACTGATCTGTTTCAGTGTTGATCTGTACACTCACTTCCTGACCATCTTTCAAAAACTGAGGGGCATCGATGGTGTTTTCAGGCATAATGATTTGTTCAAAAGTTTCATTATCCATGAAGTTATAACCAGTATCGTCTTTGTACAGGAATTGAAAAGCTTTCTTTTCAATTCGCACCGGGAAGATGGTATCTCCGGAATTCCAGGTATGCTCTATGGAACGGCTATTGTCAACGCCTTTCAATTTAGCCCAAACCTTTGCAGCTGCACGGGCGGTTTTATTCTGACCAAACTCTACAACAGAATACAAACTGTTTTCCAGTTTGATGATTAATCCTGTTCTGATATCTGCGGTGGTAGCCATAAATTTAGGTTACGGATTTTAAGTTAAAAATTTATACGGATTGCAAAAGTAAAAATTTTCGCATATGAACGAGCAACTAATTCCCAAAAATAGGGAGATTCGCGCCTTTTCAACCCAATTTTCGGCTTTTTTCTCCAATAAATCACATTAAAGGGGTAAATTGAACATTAAATCAAGCAATTTTTTCTGACCATGCGTTACCTGATTCTAGTTATTTTATGCTGGCTGCCCGCTTTAGCAAAGGCTCAAACCACTACTGCCACCACTACCAAACCACCTTATCTGCAATATCCAATTATTCCGGCTTTTCCGCTGACGATGGTAGATGGACACATCATTACCAAAAATGACCTGCGGAAAAATGAAAAAACCATGGTATTTGTTTTCAGCGTAGATTGTGATCACTGTAAGCACCTGACCGAAGAAGTGTTGAAAGATATTGACAAGTTCAAAAAAACACAGATCCTGATGGTAACCCCCTTCAAGGTAGAGCAAATGAAGGAATATTATGATCGTTATAATATCAAAAACTATCCGAATATCATCATGGCCAGTGAACCCACCCGCCAGATCATGTACTTTTATGACCTGAAATATTTCCCGGGATTATATATATATGATAAAAAACAGCATTTCGTAAAGGGTTTTGAGGGAACAGCTAAGGTAGATTCCCTGCTGTATTTCCTGAACAAATAATATCGCGTTAAATTGTCGCGGAACGAACTGTTTATATAGTGCCGAATCATTACATTTGTTTAATTACATTCATCACAATCATTCTTCACTTTTAAAGCTATAGACAAAATGAAAGTTACCGTAGTAGGAGCCGGAAATGTGGGCGCAACCTGTGCCAACGTGTTGGCCCACAGAGATTTTCTGCAGGAGGTGGTTTTATTGGATATTAAGGAAGGAACAGCTGAAGGAAAGGCACTTGATACCTGGCAACAGGCTCCCATCGATTATTACAGCACCAAAGTTACCGGCGTTACCAACGATTACGCTAAAACAGCCAACAGTGACGTAGTAGTAATTACTTCCGGCTTACCCCGTAAACCTGGTATGAGCCGCGACGACCTGATTTCTACGAATGCCAACATCGTAAAATCTGTTACCGAAAATATCACCAAACATTCTCCGGAAGCCATTATTATTGTAGTGAGCAACCCACTGGATGTGATGACCTATTGTGCTTTCCTGACTGCCAAAAAAGACAGCAGCAAAGTATTCGGTATGGCTGGTATCCTGGATACTGCCCGTTACCGTGCTTTCCTGGCCGACGAAATTGGCTGTTCACCTAAAGATATCCAGGCAATACTCATGGGTGGCCACGGCGATACCATGGTGCCACTGCCCCGTTACACTACTGTAGCCGGTATTCCGGTAACAGAACTGGTAGCAGCAGATAAACTCGAAGCGATCATCCAACGCACCAAAGTAGGCGGCGGCGAAATCGTAAACCTCCTGGGCACTTCCGCCTGGTACGCACCAGGTGCTGCAGCAGCACAGATGGTAGAAGCCATCGTAAAAGATGAAAAACGTATATTCCCTGTATGTGCATGGCTCACCGGCCAGTATAACCTGAAAGATATTTACCTGGGAGTACCTGTAGTTTTAGGCAAAAAAGGCATCGAAAAAATCATTGAACTGCAACTCAACGATGAAGAAAAAGCTTCCCTGAATACTTCCGCCCAACACGTAAAAGAAGTGATGGACGTATTGGATAAAATGCAGTCTGCTACTGCATAGGAAGAAAATCACGTTTAAAGCATTGGTTACGCACTGCAAGCAAGATACCCGGGAAGATCATCCGCTATGAGCCGCTCATACAATCTCCTTTATATCTTACTTACAGTGCGTAATTTTTAAACTGTAATTCGTAATTTTTTTTAATATTATTTTCCCTCTGGAAGCGGATTCAGTGTTAAAAAAGAATTGTAATTTTGATAGAAGGTGCTAACACGGTATAAATGAAAGCCTTCCAAACCGTTACATCACATTTAGTTTAACTCTGAGTATATGTCTAATCTTGAAAAACTAATCACACAAAAAACCTTCGAAAATGAAAACCAGCGGGGTTTAATCAGCCTCATATTTGTAGGTAACTGGATCACCTCCCGACATCAGCAATTTTTTAAGCAATATGATATCACCATGCAGCAGTTCAACATTTTGCGTATTCTGCGTGGCCAACACCCTAAAGCGGCAAGTATCAACGTATTAAAGGAAAGAATGCTGGACAAAATGAGCGATGTTTCCCGGCTGGTAGAAAGACTGCGGAAAACAGACCTCGTAGAACGTAAAAGCTGCGAAATGGACCGGCGTGCAGTAGATGTGCGTATCACGGCCAAAGGACTGGAGCTGCTTAAAACCATTGATACAGAACTCGGCCGGCTGGACGATGCATTCAAATCATTGAATGAAAAAGAAGTCCAGCAGCTCAATAAACTGCTGGACAAAATGCTCGAAAGCTATCATTAATTATATTTCTTCCAGGTAATTGAGATCTTTCCCAAATGTTTCTTCGATCTTCCAGGCGGTGATCACCGCAATCCCAATACAGATCACTGCAACAATAGCTCCGCTTTGTAAGAACGTAAAGTAGTTTTGTGTTTTAATAAACAATATAGAAATCAAGGGTAACATGCCGCGGGCAAAGTTAGGTACCGTCGTAGCCACCGTGGCTCTCAGATTCGTACCAAAACTTTCGGCAGCTATGGTGACGAAAATAGTCCAGAAGCCCACACTGAATCCCAGCAGGGTGCATACCGTATAAAATGCCGCCTGCGTAGCGCCGTGCATATTCAGGTATATGGCCACCATAATAGCCGTGAACACCAGGAATAACAGCATCACCTTCCGGCGGCTTTTCCATACCTGACTGAGATAACCGGTGGCAAAATCGCCCACCGTTAACCCGGCATAACAAAAAGCCACTGCGTCACCAGGATTAATACTGCCCTGTACCTGCATGATAGCCGCAAATTTATTGGAGAAAGCTATCAGGATACCTACCACAAACCAGGTAGGGGTACCTAACAATAAACATTTCAGGTATTTCAAAAAACGGTCTTTTTGGGTAAATAAGGAAAAAAAGCTCCCTCTCGCCGCCGAAGTTGCCTTCACCTGGTTAAACATCTGCGACTCCATTACACTCACCCGCAGGATCAGCAACGCCAATCCCAGTCCGCCGCCAATGAAATAACAGATCCGCCAGTTTTCTACCAGCTTGGCAATGAGGTTGGCCGCCACCGCACCGGAAACGCCTACTGTAGCCACAATCATGGTACCATAGCCGCGCTTTTCCTTCGGTAGTATTTCTGATACCAGGGTAATCCCTGCGCCCAGTTCTCCGGCCAGGCCGAAGCCTGCCACGAAGCGCCACAGCAGATAACCATTGATGCTATGCACAAAACCATTGGCAATATTGGCAACAGAATAAATAAGGATGGAACCGAATAAGACACTGAGTCGTCCTTTTTTATCGCCGATGATCCCCCAGAAGATACCGCCGACGAGTAGTCCCAGCATTTGAATGTTGATCAGCAGCAATCCCGCACCGGCATCGATTTCACTTTGTGGCAGGCCTAATTCCTTTAAGCTGGGTACCCGCACAATGGTAAATAGCAGGAGATCGTAAATGTCTACAAAATAGCCCAGTGATGCCACGATCACCGCTATATTAAAAATAGAAACGGAACGGCTTTCGGTTTTCATTTGTTTTGGTTGATAAACGTCAGTTATTGGTTGATAACTGTAATATAAAAACAAAAAGGACCATATAGGTCCTTTTTGTAGTATTTTTTTTACAACTATGTAGTATTTTTTTACACCGCGGAATCGGTGACTTCCGGCTTCTCTTCGGCCGGATCGTGTGGCCGCGGTTTGGCTTTACCAAAAATCAGTTTGATAAACACCGGTAAGGTAGTAACCAGTACAATCACCAGGATCACCAGTTCCAGGCGATCTTTCAGACCTGGGAACAGTTTATCGAGGTAGTGCCCTGCCAGCATCATAGAGAATACCCAGGCAAAGGAACCGATGACATTATATAACATGAATTTTTTGCGGTCCATTTGTACGATACCTGCCACAATCGGGGCAAACGTACGGATGATCGGCAGGAAGCGGGCAAAGAAAATAGCGCCGCCACCATATTTAACGAAGAAATCGTGGGCCTGATGCAGGTGTTTCTGTTTAAAGAAAAACGTGTCTTTCTTTTTAAACATCAGCGGACCGGATTTCTGACCGAACCAGAAACCCACCATATTTCCCAGCACCCCTGCTACCGCAATCAGCAACATGAGTACCACCAGGGGCATATCAAAGAAGCTGCGGCTCAGGTCTTCCCCATAGATACCTGCTACAAACAGCAGGGAGTCTCCCGGCAGGAAAAATCCAATAAACAAGCCTGTTTCTGCAAAAATAATTGCCAGCAACAGGTACAGTCCACCATGTTCAATAATCCACGAGGGATTAATGAGGTGTTTAAAAAACTCAATCATCTGGTCCATGCTAAATACTCAGTTTCAGAATCGGTAAAATATGAATTAATCTGTTACACTTTTGTTAAGGTAGCGTTAGCAATTTCGCCGGCGTTCTTATTTTCCCATTTAGAAACTACTGCTGTAGCCATGGCATTACCGATTACATTGGTAGCAGAACGGCCCATATCCAGCAGGTGATCCACACCCAGCAACAATACCAGTCCTCCTTCCGGAATATGGAACATAGACAGGGTTCCTGCTATTACTACCAGCGATGCGCGGGGAACGCCGGCAATACCTTTACTGGTAATCATGAGTACCAGCAGCATGGTGATCTGCTGATCAATAGTCAGGTGCATACCATAAGCCTGGGCTATAAACAGGCTGGCAAAGGTCATATACATCATAGAACCATCCAGGTTAAAAGAGTAACCCAGCGGTAATACAAAACTTACGATACGGCTATCACATCCGAATTTTTCCAGTTCTTCCATGGTGCGGGGGTAAGCCGCCTCACTGCTGGCAGTGGCAAAAGCCAGTAACAACGGATCTTTAATATGTTTCAGTAATTTAAATACGGGTTTACCTAAAATCAGCCATCCTACCAATGCCAGTACTATCCACAGGCTGAATAAGCCGCCATAAAACTGTACGATGAATTTACCGTAGGTAATTAATACACCAGGCCCTTTGATGGCGATGATGGCAGACATAGCGCCAAATACAGCAAATGGTGCGAAGTTCATCACAAAGCCGGTTACTTTCAGCATGATGTGCGCCACGCTATCCAGTAACTTGACAACCGGCATCGCTTTTTCGCCGATGGCAGCAGCGGCTACCCCAAAGAAAATAGAGAATACAACGATCTGTAATATTTCATTGGTAGCCATCGCACTGATCACGCTATCCGGTACCACGTGGTGAAAGAAGCCTTTCAGGGACATATCTGCCTTGGCAATTCCCGTTGCGGCATGTGCATCCGGCAACGGTAAATTCAGCGATACCCCTGGTTGCAGGATGTTTACCAGCACCAATCCCAGGAACAATGATACAAAGGTTGCACTGATAAACCACAACATCGTTTTACCGCCAATACGGCCTACTGCTTTGATATCGCCCAGCTTCGCCACCCCCACTACCAGGGTGGAAAATACCAATGGAGCAATGATCATTTTAATGAGCCGCAGAAATATATCAGTAAGAATAGAAATTTTATCGGCGAATTCCTGCGCGAATCCGGGGGTTTTAGCATCTGCATTGCCATAGAGGAGGAATACGGCGTAACCGGTGCCGATACCAACTACCATGGCTATAAAAATATATAATGTCAATACGTTTGATGATTTCTTCATGCAGAGCCGGTATTTCTTCTTTAAAAAATTTAATAATGTATGTTGCTAATGGAAAATTTCCCAAAAATAAGGTTAAGCAGCTAAAAACGAACCTGAGCGGGCAAAATAAAAGTAATCGTTTATAATTTAGATATTATATTTGGCGACCGACAACCATCAACAACAAACTAAACTACCTTAACACGTCAACCACAATAAGATTGCTATGAGCAAACTCTTTGCTAAAAAACAACTCTCTGTTTTACTCTCCGAAGCATCAGACTCAGAAAAAGGACTCAAGCGAACGCTGGGTGCCGGTTCTCTGATTGCCCTCGGTATCGGCGCTATCATTGGAGCCGGTTTGTTTGTAAGAACAGCGGCAGCTGCCGGACAGCATGCCGGACCCGCTGTCACTATTTCCTTCATCATTGCCGCTATCGGATGCGCACTGGCAGGATTATGCTATGCAGAATTTGCCTCTATGATCCCTATTGCCGGTAGTGCCTATACTTATTCCTATGCTACTCTGGGAGAATTTATTGCCTGGATCATCGGTTGGGACCTCGTGCTGGAATATGCATTAGGCGCCGCTACCGTAGCTATCGGGTGGTCGCAGTACCTCAATAAACTGCTGACCAATGTTTTCCACATTACCATTCCCTATGAATGGTGTCATAGCCCATTTGAGACCTCCGACGCCGGCGTACAGGGTATTATGAACGTACCATCCCTGTTTATCGTGCTGGCGCTTACCTTATTGCTAATCCGCGGTATAAGCGGTTCTGCTATTGTGAATAACATCATCGTTATCACCAAAGTTGCCATTGTGTTGCTGTTTATTTTCCTGGGATGGCAGTTTATCAATCCTGCTAACCACACGCCTTTCACCATTGCAGCTGATGCCGGCACGGTAAAAATGCACAATGGTCAGATCGTGGATTACTCCCGCTTCTGGAATCATGGCTGGCCGGGTGTACTACGGGGAGCCGGGGTGGTATTCTTTGCCTTCATTGGTTTTGATGCCGTTTCCACCGCTGCGCAGGAAACCAAAAATCCGAAGAAGAACATGCCTATCGGTATCCTGGTATCGCTGGCTATCTGTACCCTGTTATACATTCTCTTTTCCTTTGTACTGACAGGTATCGCACCTTACTCCGACTTCCTGAAAGCAGGTGGTGAAGCATCTGTAGCGTATGCGATTGATACTTACATGCCTGGTTACCAGTGGTTATCTACCTTTATCACAGTGGCTATCCTGGCGGGATTTTCTTCCGTTATCCTGGTGATGCTGCTGGGTCAGACCCGCGTATTTTACTCTATGAGTAACGACGGACTGGTACCGCCTGTATTCTCCAAACTGCATCCGAAATACCGTACACCGTACCGTTCTCAATGGATGTTTTTTGTGTTTGTATCCCTGTTTTCCGGTTTCATACCTGACAACGTAGTAGGCGACATGACCAGTATCGGTACCCTGTTTGCCTTTGTACTGGTATGTATCGGCGTTATTGTGATGCGTAAGAGCAATCCGGAGGTTCCCCGTTCTTTCCGTACGCCGCTGGTGCCATTTGTTCCTATCCTGGGGGCACTTTTCTGCTTAACCATGATTATCAGCCTTGGACTGGAAAACTGGGCCCGTTTATTTGTATGGCTGGGCATTGGTTTCATTATATACTTCGGTTATAGCGTGAAACACAGTAAAGCCCGTAAAATGTTGGATAAATAATTAATTATATATCTTACAGCAAGGGGGAAAGGCGAAAATGCATTCATTTTCACTTTTCCCCCTTGCTGTTTTCTCACTTATA
This sequence comes from Chitinophaga nivalis, assembly GCF_025989125.1. Lineage (NCBI taxonomy): Bacteria > Pseudomonadati > Bacteroidota > Chitinophagia > Chitinophagales > Chitinophagaceae > Chitinophaga > Chitinophaga nivalis. The sequence continues at coordinate 8,203,894 of NZ_JAPDNR010000001.1, forward strand.
CAGAATCTCTTATTTTTGCGTTCTGAATTTACAAGTCACCTATAATTATATACCTCTCAAAATGGGAAGAATATTTGAAGTAAGAAAATCGACCATGTTTGCCCGCTGGGATAAAATGGCCAAAGCATTCTCGAGAATTGGAAAAGAAATAGCCATTGCGGTAAAGGCTGCAGGCCCCGACCCCGACAACAACCCTGCGCTGCGCCGCTGCATCCTCAATGCGAAGAGCGTAAACATGCCTAAAGACCGCGTAGATGCGGCCATTAAGCGTGCGATGGGCAAAGACAAGACCGATTACGAAGAAGTGGTTTATGAAGGGTATGCACCGCATGGTGTGGCCGTTATCATAGATACTGCTACTGATAATACTACCCGTACTGTAGCCAACCTCCGTATGCACTTTACCAAAGGTGGCGGTAGTTTGGGTAACAGTGGTTCCGTAGGTTTCCTGTTTAACCGTGTAGGTGAATTCAAAATTAAAAATGCCGGCCAGGATATAGAAGAGCTGGAACTGGAACTGATCGACTTTGGTTTGGAAGAAATCGGGGAAGACAGTGAAGGCAATATTATCATCCGGGCAGCCTTTACCGAATATGGTAACATGGCCAAAGCGCTGGAAGATAAAAAGCTGGAAGTGATCAGCTCTGAGCTGAAACGTATTCCTACTACCACTGTGGAGCTGAATGATGAGCAGGCGAAAGAAGTGCTGGAACTGGTAGACCGCCTGGAGCAGGACGACGACGTACAGCAGGTTTTCTACAATCTGAAATAAGGTTATCTTTTTATAATATTACCACCAAACAAGAACGTCCGCCTATTACAGGCGGACGTTTTTGCTGATTGGAACGGTAAAATAGTTCCTGGCCTGGCTTTTACGCTTTGGCAATCATGTGGGTTCGGTCCAGTTCATTGATAATGAACATGAGGCCTTTTCCATGATAGGTTTCCAATTTTACGGAGGGATCTTGCGCAATGTGCTTGCGTAAACGGGTGAGGTAAACGTCCATTACCCGTTTTGTAAAGAAATCGTCTTGTCCCCAAACGCTGTTGAGGATCTGCTCCCTTAACAATTTCTTATTTGAATTTTCGCAGAGGAAGCGAAGGAGTTCCGCCTCTTTTGGGGCCATACGAACATGGGCTTCAGAATCTTTATGTCTGATGTTGAATTGAGTATAGTCAAAAACCAGGTTACCCATGGTATATACGATCCGCTTTTCGCTCCGGAGGAGTTTACTGCGTTTCACATATACTTCTATGCGATAGATGAGTTCCTGTACATTAAAGGGCTTGGTCACATAATCATCGGCGCCGCATTCAAAGCCCTGCATTTTGTCCTGCTCCATATAGCGGGACGTCGTAAAAATGATTGGAATATTCTCATCGATGGAACGGATATCACGCGCAAGGGTAAAACCATCTTTTTTCGGCATTACCACGTCGAGTAAACAAACGTCGTAGATACTTTTCTGAAAATGATCCCAACCGTCTTCACCGTCTTCACAAAGGGTTACATCATAACCAGCTCGCTCCAGTTGTCTTTTCACAACCTTCGCAAAGAACTGATCGTCTTCCACGAAAAGAATGCCTGTTTTCATATTGCGGGTGATTTTGGATGATTGAATCTCAGCAGTTAGTTAATACATAAGTTATCAGTTAAATGTAATAGGCAACAAAAGGGTGATCGACTCCGAATTTTCATGATGTGCAACGATAAGGTAACCCGAGGGACCGACTAAATTTGATTTGTTGTCATTCTACATTCTAATAAACAGGTTTTAACAAACGGCGGGGTATCTCTCCGTAAAAAAAATTTTACCCGCTCCGTTTTAATTCACCACATGCCGGGTCTGACCCGCTAAAAACGCCCTCACATTATCAATGGCCGTCATCATCAGCCGGCTTCTGGCATCGCGTGTAGCCCAGGCAATATGCGGAGTTATCAATACACCGGGCGCCGTGATCAACGGATTATCTGCCGCCGGTGGCTCCACCGATAATACATCCAGTCCGGCGCCGGCAATCGTACCTGCTGCCAAAGCTGCCGCCAGATCCGCCTCCCGGATCAAAGGTCCCCGGCTGGTATTAATTAAGAACGCACTTTTTTTCATGGTAGCCAGCAACGCGGCATTGACAAACTCCCGGTTATCCACATTCAACGGGCAATGCAGCGATACGATATCCGCCTCCCGGAAACAAACTTCCTGGCTCACAAACGCCACTCCTGCCATCGCGTCCCGCTCCGGATACTTATGACTCACGATTACCTTCATGCCGAAAGCCAGCGCTATACGGGCCACGGCCTGCCCTATCTGCCCGAAGCCGATAATCCCCAGCGTCTTGCCATCCAGCTCTGTCAGCGGCGCTTTCCAGTAGCTGAAATCTATGCTGCGCGTCCACTCCCCTGCCCGTACACTATCCGCATGCAGGCCTACCCGGTTGCATAATTCCAGGATGAGCGCAAAAGTCAGCTGGGCCACCGACGCCGTACCATAGGCCGGTACATTGGTCACCGGTATACCCCGCTCCCGCGCTGCCGCCAGGTCTACCACATTATATCCTGTAGCAATAACCCCGATATATTCCAGCTGGGGCAGCTCCCGGATGGTTGCTCCACTGATCACCGATTTATTCGTTAACAAGATATGCGCATGTTTCGACCGTTCCGGTACCAGGTGTTCCGGTGTTCTGTCGTAAATCGTTACGTTACCCAGCGCCTCCAAAGACGACCAGTCCAGGTCACCGGGGTTTAAAGCAAATCCGTCCAGTACAACAATGTTCTTCATCCCTATTTTTTTGGCGATAAAATTAGGCCTATAATATTATGCGTCATAACAAATTGTATTAACGGTGGGCGTGTCTTATCATCCGATTGTCAATTTATGATAGCCTGCTTACACACCTTGACTGCCCGCTGTCGGACCTTGACTGCCTGTTTACACCGCCTTACTGTCAGTTTACAACCCTTGACTGCTTACTGACATTTCCTTTCTGTTTGCTTACACTGCTTGACTGTCAGTTTACATGACTTGACTGCCCCGTTACATCCTGTTTTTTACAATTGACAAGGCTTGTTTAACCGTTGACAAGACTGGATAAACAACTGACAACACTTGATTTATTTTTTTGGTGATGTTAATTAATTATTGATATTGCGACCGATCGTTTGCACGATATTTATTTCCTGCCTACCCCAACTTTCTGAGCAAATCACATAAGAGAAACTGTACACACTATATACAACCCTCAATGATTTATTTATCCTTTTAAGAAAAACCACATGAACCGTAGACAACTCAATGTACTCAGCATGTTCCAGGCAGTACTGTCCCACCTGGACCAATTCCCTGCCACCTGGCAGCCTATCGCGCCGGCGGTACCCTTGATAGCCGGTTTCCGGACCAACGTTGCTGAGCTACTTACCCAATCTCAGTTGCAGGAGCAACACAACACTGTCGGGCACACCCAAAACAAAGATCAGCACTTCGACAAACTGCGCGACGCCATGCACCAGCTCAGTCTGAAAGCACGCGCATACGCCAAAAGCGATTCTTTGTACGTCATGCTCCAGGATGTAGATTTCCCCTACTCCGCCCTGGAAAACACCTCCGAACAATTGCTGCTGCAACGCGGCGCGCGTATTGCGCAGCATACCCGGCAGGCATTGCCCTCCCTGGAACCTTATCAGGTAACAGAAGCGGAAATCACGGCCCTCGAAAAACTTATCGCAGAAGCCGCCCCACTCGCCCCGCAACGTAACGTCATTGCGGGCTCCAGGAAAACTGCTACCAGCACGATTCCTGAAATTATTAATGCAGCAAAAGAAAAATTAGACATTCTCGACGACCTAGTAGAAGGACTGGTGACCGACGTCACCTTTGCAGAAACGTATTTTAACCTGAGACGAATTAACGATACACCCGGCAGGAATAATTCCAAACCCTCCAAAGACAATTGATGGTTGGAATATAGGTGTATAGTTTCGGAGACGGCGATGTGAGAGCATCGCCGTTTTTTCATTTATGAACTTTTTTAATTCACAAATAGTCTCACCTCTTATACTCCCTGTAGTACTTTAGTTCGATAATGGTGAATATCCATTTTGAATAACTTTTCCCGTTATTTTCGATAGAAAAATTTCCCTATGAGCAAAAAATTCTTGGTAGAAGTCACCTCCCAGCATCCCTCTTCTAAAGGCAAATTATTACTCTCTATCTTAGGTGAAGAACCTAATGACGCAGCTATATTCGACACCCTCCCCGGCGTTAACAGAAAACGTAGAGGGCCTTATCATTATGAACTCCGGTTTGGATATACCAGTTCAAACGCCGATGTATTAGGCTACAAAGCAAAATACCTGCGTACCACCGATCAGTTAAAAGAATGTATCAAAGTGCTGGCAGCACAAGTGTCGTAATTTTTTTGAGAGAAATATTTTTTATTCTGATGAAAAATAGTAACTTCAAAACAGCTTCCTCAGCTAACTTTGTATCCATGTAACTTTGTTATTTAATGCACATTTGAATACCTGTCCCACAAGGTGTTTCAAATGTTTGCTGCTTGTTGTTTGTTCAGATGTTTGATGTATAATGCTTGGGGACTTTTGCTTTGCTTTATGTTGCTTTTGGGTTTTTAAAATTTGTAATTAATCAGGATGGCTTACCTATTATATATTTTGATGTTTATTTGGTGTGCTGTTGATTGATTGCAAAAAAAGAGAACTTCATTCTTGTTTCTACATTATGGTGAGTTGATGTTGTTGTTGATTGGTTGCAAAAAAGGTAGAACTTCATTATTGTACTTTGGGCAACATAAATAATATCTGCTGTTAATTGGTTGCAAAAAGGTATAGCTTCATTGCAGAAAAAGTGTGTTCTTGTAACTATATTGCTGTTGATTGGTTGCAAAAAAGGTATAACTTCATTGTAATATCTGTATTTAGGGTTTTAATCACAGCTGTTGATTGGTTGCAAAAAAGGTATAACTTCATTCCAATGCATCCGGCCCAGCTGAACTGTCCCGCTGTTGATTGGTTGCAAAAAAGGTATAACTTCATTCATCCCGTATATGACTCCTGCATCATATATGCTGTTGATTGGTTGCAAAAAAGGTATAACTTCATTTGCCACCGCCCCGGATAATTTCGTGTTCTAGCTGTTGATTGGCTGCAAAAAAGGTATAACTTCATTATTTTGTGCGTCATTTGTTTCCGGATATCGGCTGTTGATTGGTTGCAAAAAAGATATAACTTCATTGCAGAAACAGGTACACCTTTTCCGTATTTCGCTGTTGATTGGTTGCAAAAAGATATAACTTCATTACTTCATTCACATTATCGGCGACCGGCTTGGCTGTTGATTGGTTGCAAAAAAGATATAACTTCATTGTGGTAGGATTTGGCTGCAGTATCTTTGCGGCTGTTGATTGGTTGCAAAAAAGGTATAACTTCATTGGGACTTTGACAATCCAGTATCGCAGATCAGCTGTTGATTGGTTGCAAAAAAGGTAGAACTTCATTCCTATTGTCTGCTATGTATGAGTAATCGGGCTGTTGATTGGTTGCAAAAAAGGTAGAACTTCATTCGATGTCTCCTTGAAATTTCCGACGTTTCCGCTGTTGATTGGTTGCAAAAAAGGTAGAACTTCATTAACTGTTTGCTGCTGCCTTCTTCGCCTATCGCTGTTGATTGGTTGCAAAAAATGTATAACTTCATTTTACTGGTAACTGGGAAGACATTGCTGTCAGCTGTTGATTGGTTACAAAAAAGGTATAACTTCATTAGAAGATTATCCATGTTATCTTTCACATATGCTATTGATTGGTTGCAAAAAATGTATAACTTCATTTTTTATACACCATCTGTTTGATGCCGCCCGCTGTTGATTGGTTGCAAAAAAGATATAACTTCATTAGTATTTCACTAATCCGCTGAAAGGTAAAGCATTACAGTAGGTTTTTCGTTGAAAAATCTACTGTAATTTGTCAAAAACTCATTAAAATTCTGCATTTTTTACTATCCTATCAGAAAAGCTCCAGTTGTGTAGGGGCAGGTGAAAAACTGTTCGCAAGTACTATAATAATTTCAATCTGATAAGTACAAAACCTCATAGCCATCATAAATTTATTCGAGGTAGTAAAGCCTAAAAAAGGAAAGCATTATTTTCCGAAATAAGATCAACTATTCAGCCAATACAGACAGTAAACAAAGACTTATAACACGGCATACAATACAATCTCACATCTCCAAACGAAAAACATAAACGTTCAAATATTCCCTTACAATTTTTCTCTCTATTATCAGATATTCAACACCTCTATTTTATATATTGGGAATAGAAATATGCTTTTTGCTATTAAATAATTGTTGTTTTCAATTGCTACTTCAAAGTATAAACAGTAGATTTGTTTATCAGTATAACCAGCTTATACTTGCCAGGTAAAGCCTAAATCAGCGTGACGACCAATAATGGGTTATCATAAGCATATTGTAAATATGCCGCCTTTAGGGTCTGGCTTTTTTTATACCCAAAACTTTTTATGCAAAGCCACATTTTCCTGGATGAAAGTGGTGACTTGGGCTTCAAATTCGACTCTCCCTATCGCGAAAGGGGCTCGCTGTTGATTGGTTGCAAAAAAGGTATAACTTCATTTAATGTAGGATTGCTGAATGCTGTCGGCTTGCTGTTGATTGGTTGCAAAAAAGGTATAACTTCATTCCTCGCTAGGTAACCACTTTTTCAGCGCGGGCTGTTGATTGGTTGCAAAAAAGGTATAACTTCATTTTAACGGCTTTTGTATGTAATGTTTTACAGGCTGTTGATTGGTTGCAAAAAAGGTATAACTTCATTATCTCATCGATGTGATCATTGATTCATAGTGCTGTTGATTGGTTGCAAAAAAGGTATAACTTCATTGGTATATTAAAAGCCTAAAAAATGTTACCAGCTGTTGATTGGTTGCAAAAAAGGTATAACTTCATTATAATCTGTTTCAGGCTGGTACCGGATCCTGCTGTTGATTGGTTGCAAAAAAGGTATAACTTCATTAGTATTTCACTAATCCGCTGAAAGGCAGACTATTACAGTAGGTTTTTCGTTAAAAAATCTATTGTAATTTGTCAAAAATCCATTAAAATTCTGCATTTTTTACTATCCTATCAGAAAAGCTCCAGTTGTGTAGGGGCAGGGGGTAACAATTGCTCAGTGGCGCCAAAGAAGTTAAGTATATCTCCATACTGCTTATCTGTAACTTTCAGAATACTGACATGTCCTTTTTGCGGAACCGCCTCCCGAACCCGTTTCATATGTACTTCTGTACTTTCTTCACTGGCACAATGACGGGTATAGATGGAGAATTGCATCATTACAAATTCATCCTTGATACACAGACGATAAGAACGCTCAACATACTATTGCTGTAACATGCCCCTGTGTTGCAGATTACCCAATACATCCAGCTTTACCTTCATCGGGTTTTGCAACTTCCAGGCTTTGAAGCTGCCGATACGTAACAACTCACTATCGAAACTCAACGTAGCAGCGGTCACTTTCCGGAATGTATAATCTCCCTTGGATATTTTTTGCACCCGGTATAAATGTTTACTCAGCTGCTGTTTGTTATGCCAGTCGATTTCATCTGCCTGTAATCCCAGTATAAACAGGTCGTTGATCTGGAGAATGGCAATTATTTTATACCCATCTGCCGGCATATCAAAAACAGGTACTTGTTGCTTTCTTTTTTCCACAGCATCCCAGAAGGTAACCACGTATTCCGCCAGTTGTCCATCGGATTGCTGGTAAACCATTACGCCAAAATTATTATCCGGCTCCACCCACTGATTAATACCTTCTTTTAGCGGTACGGCGTTGGAAAAGTTTTCTTTGATCCGTACTTTCCTGATAGGTGTTTGAGTACCGTTGTATGCTGTTAAAAAAACCTTCGGTTTAATAGCCACTATCTTTTTATCTACCTCATCTTTTTCCACCTCGAAAAATGCGCCTTCCGGCACTTCATATTTTTCTTTGGAGTAGTGATTTATTTTCCAGCCATTACTAGCCGGGATAACCAGCTGTTTGTCGGTGAGCGCGGTAAACAATAGAGGCGTTTGTTGCCAGGTGCTGATAATAGCTGCTTCTACTGCGTTGCGTACTGCCGGATCAACAATTTTATCTACCTGCGCCCGTTTAGTAATTTGCGATAATGGTTTCGTTATATGAAAGGCCGTGTTACCGGCGGCGTCTTTTCTTCTGCCATAAATACTTTCTCCATGTAAAGGTCCCCGTATGGATTTTGCCTTTATCTGGTGTTTGATGTTATCCACCACTATTGTTTTGGAGATGCTGGTTACAATTCGTAGTCTTTGCTGATGACTCACCATTGCCTGCTGTACTGCCTGTAATGCCTGGTTATAATAACCTGGCCAGGGTTCTGGAAAATTCATCTCCCGTTTCACAAATTCTTCTTTCAGCAGACCTTTTCCTTTCATGGTAGATAGCTGTTGCAGGTAAGATGTTTTCGTGAATGCAATAGTAAGCGCATCTACCAGGTGATGCCGGTGATCAGACCTGCTTTTATAAGGATAAAAAATGTGCTTCCGGACATTCCCCTGTAATACGATGCCTGATTTAGACAACTCTTTTATGGTGTTGTCATTCGCCTTTTTATTGCTTTGCCAGGCCACCGCTTTCACCACTTCTTTGCTCTCATTGATCACAATATAGTATTCTCCATCCGGCAGCTCCTCCGTAGTTACCGGGGCATTCAACAGACTATCCAGCCCCCAGTAATGCCGGAGCTTCCCCGTAACCTCTCCTTGCGTGACAGTTACCTTTTTACAGACTTTTTCCAGGTACTTTTTAGCTACCCGGCTGATATACCGGGTATCATTCAGCTTTTTGTCTTCAAATTCTTTCAGGGTAGGTGTTTTCTCTTCAATAAAACGTCGCCATTTGGAATAAGGCAATAACTGTAAAGCGCGGGCTTTTACTTCTTCCCAATGCGCTGGTCCCATATCCTGGGTAAAGAATGTATAGGGCGTCCGATTACCTTTCCGGTTATTCATCTCCCGGAAACAAAGCGTTTTATTCGCCAAACTGTCATCCAGTGATACGGTGTAGGGAACGATATGCTCTACATCTACTTCCCCATTGAATAATTTCCGTGGTGTAATCACATCGCCCCTATAAGGGCATAATACCTGACCAAATTTTTTCTCAATCTCCCGGTACAACTTCACCTTCTGTATATTACCGACAGTATATGGCAGGTTACCCCATTCATCCAGCAGCAATTTGATAGCATCATTTTCTCTTTCATTTTCAAACTGCCGTATCCTGATTTCGTTGCGATCTTCAATAGAGGATTTTAACTCCCTGCTCAGTTCTATCCTTATTTCATCCGGTTTACCATACTTTTCAATAATGGCATTGACCACTTTTCGCAGCTCAAACAATGCCTGCTGTACTACCGGGTTACGCACATTTTCCGGTTCCGGTAAACAAGGCATACTGCCATCTCCTTTATCAAAATCAATAGAATGGTGGTATATTTTTTCAGACTGCTTCGGAGAAATATCAAATTCTGTCTGCAACCATTGTTTGGTAGCCGCAGGCACATCTAAGTCCTTAGTACCATACAGATCGATCGCACCGGAGAGGATATAATTTTTCTTCTCCTCCGGAAAAAGCTCCCACGCGGCTTTCCCAAATACATTAACAATGCCACCCAGCCACACTGCTTCATGATACAGATAACCTTCTTCCAGGAAAGGTAAAACCTGTAGGGTAGCTTTATAGGAAAGGCTGCTATATCCTTTGGAGGGTTTAAACTGCAGAAACTGCATGAGTTGTTTTTCTGTCAGCTGGAATTTTCTGCTGAGATAAGCTTTCGTTTTTTCCTTGTCTTCCGCGAAATATTTGATCTGTAAAATTTCTTCCTGTTCTTCCAGGGTTTTGGCGTCCCATATGGCAGGGGTGAATATTTTCCGTAGTGAGGAAATAGACAACGTACCTGCCACCATTTTCTTATCGTCGTAGTTAAACCGATTAATGGGTATTTTCAGTTTCTTCGCAATAACATCAAAATTGAATTTTTCCTTGCTGAAAAATAATCCTACTAACAACTGCCGTTGCTGTTCTGACAACGGTTTACCATCTAATTTAATACCGTTGATAAACTCCCAGGTGCGGCGCCGTTCAAATGCGATACTACTATCCCGGCATCGTTTTTTATTTTTCTCCAGGGTACATTTTCCCACCAGGTGCGACTGCGATTTCAATGGCCGTTGCATAAACAACAATCCGGTAGTAGCATCGCCTATCTGCGCTTTGAATGCAGCCGTTAATAGATCCGGATAAAAGATTTGCTGGCGTTCCCAGATCACTTCAAATTCATCGGTATACATTTTCCGGGTGGTATACCGGTTCCGCCACCGTTTTTCGTGGGGATTGGTTTGGTACAGGCCATTCCCCAATGTGCCATACTCCATTACCAGCTGCTGCGTTTCATTGATACCGATTTTATTATCCTTCACACTGCCTTCATACAGCTTGCCTTCTTCGTCATTATCCTGGTTAATAGCCTCCTTATAGCCTCTCCTCTGCGTAAAATGATATAATACCCTACCCAACTCCCATAAACCCAGTTTCTCCCCATTAAAAGCCCGGCTACGACATTCATACGGATCGATACTGAAAAAAAGCCGCAAGACTGCCGGCAGCGGACTCACCTGCAGCTCTTTCCTGATATCGGCTACCACCGGAAACATATCATACTGCATCAGATACCTGGCCAACCGGTATTTACGGTATTTCTGCCGGGCGCTTTGCCGCCTTACCTGCCGCTTGGTTCTGCGGTGCATATTTTTCGGGATCTCTTTCCCCTTGTTATCACGGTTTACACCTTCGGGGAAAATACGTACACCGGCAGCAATAATCTCTTGTTGTACATCGTCGATGAGTGCCCAGCCGAGGGAATTGGTACCGGCATCTATACCCAGGATTTTCGTCATAAGAGGGATTTAATATACAGTGAGGCTATGAATGTAATACTCTTCCCCATAGGACCGGCGCGGATTAACCAGTGCATAACATTTACATATGTAGAAAGCCGTTATCTTTAAAAAGCTTTTATAAGATATTCTATATTTTTATTCCTTTTTTGCAACCTTTTAACAGTAAGGCCATTGGCCGCAGGTGTAAAACCTTTTGGCGCTGCTTCGGTGGCGCTATTTTTTTACCCAAACGGGTCCCTATTAATTAGTATCTTACTGTATGTTTATTGCAGTCACCCAATAACCATTCGCCATGTATAAAAGAAGTCCATATTTTGATCGTATTGTTCAGGCTACGCCTGCTGAAACTAAAAACCGCATTGCCGATTCTTTCGCCATTAGTGAGCAAGTTTTAGCCATACTGGAACATAAGCGTATCAGCCTGACAGCTTTTGCAAAATCTTTACAAGTATCCCCCGAAACTGTTCACAACTGGATGGCAGGCAATCATCATTTCACACCAGAAATAATGCTGCAGATAGAGCAGGTTTTAGGCGAAAAAATTTTATTGTCCGACTATATACATCCTGATCCTATCTCAACAAAACACTAACCGACATTCCTCATTCATATTATCTGTTCTTTTATGCTATTCAAACAAATACATTTGGATGGAATAAAATCCGGCACCATTTCGCTGGCATTCCGTAAATGGAATAAAGCTGCCGCTACTGCCGGCAGCCAGATAAAAACAAGTATCGGACTCGTTGAAATAATATCGATTAAAAAAATAGCTCCCGGCAAAATTACCGCAGCCGATGCTGTCAAAGCAGGTTATAAAGATCTCAAAGACCTGTTGGATACATTTCAAAAAATCCCCACTGGAGACATCTATAAAATCCAGGTACGCTATTATGCAGCCGATCCCCGTATTCAACTGCGCGAACAAACCGCCCTCACTACCGAAGAGATAACAACCATTAAAACCCAACTGGAACGATTAGACGCCTACAGTAAACAAGGCCCCTGGACCATCGATATATTAAAAGCTATTAAAGCTAACCCCAAGCTACGTGCCGCCGATCTCGCCATTAAAACCGGGAAAGAAAAAGATTGGCTGAAACTGAATATCCGTAAACTGAAAAACATTGGACTAACCATCAGTTACGAACCGGGGTATACCCTATCGCCACTGGGCGAAATGATACTTAAACAGTATAAGGATCCAAAGTGACTAAATGGTACATCTAAAAATATTTTTCTTAGAACCATTTTTAGATGTCATTACCTTTCACACAAACTCACTCTTATCTGTATCATCCAACACTGTTGATGTGTTTTCAAAAATGCTTAGTCCTTTTAATGATAGAAAATCTGGTGAGATAGGTAAAGTATAATTAAATCCATGAATAAAAGAATACCATTTTTTAGTTTTTTTAATAAAAAAATTTACCTTTGCTTCATAATGTGATTTTAATATCACATTAACAAAAACTCAGATTTATACTAACGCTTTATATGCGTGATTTACACTAGGACTTCCATCCTGATTAACACTTTGGCCATCAACAGCAAGTTGATGGCTTTTTATTTTCAAATTCATACACATGAATAAAGTTGTTATATTAATCGATGGACAAAACCTTTATTACAATCTAAAAGACATTAGTTTAAAAGAAAATAATATTAAATGGGACTTATTATTCTCTCATTTGATTGAGCCTGATGATAAACTAGTGAGAACCTATTGGTTCAGACCTGCCAAAATACTAGACACTTATTATACTTCAGTTAATATAAGAAATACTATTGTCTGGAAACTCCATAGAACACATACTAACAATTACCAAAGTGGGGCTCACTCCTCTATACCCAAACAAGTACTAGATGACATAGAAGATAAATCAAGGGACATAGAAAAATGGCTAGCTGATGAAAAGCAACGTTTCAATTCATTAGAATTTCAATATGATAAACTATGTCTTGAGTTTGGTGGAATTGAGTTTGTTAAAACAGGCGTTGTTAAAGTAAATCCATATAATAAAAGCTATTCGGGAGAAAAAGGTGTTGATATCTCCTTAGCTGTCAAAATGATTGCATTAAGTGTTGAAAAGAAATGTGATAAAATTATTCTGGTTAGTGGTGATTATGACTATGCAGAAGCCATAAGATACGTTAAGAATAATATGACACAGGTACATATCGTAAAAATGCATAAAGGCAACCCTCCAAAAAGCAAAAGCGTTTCACGGGATCTTATAGTATTGGCAGACAAAGTCATTGATCTTTATGAAACTGATATACATGAGAAATTCCTTAAGGGTTGTTAATGGCTAAAAAAATCATTTAGTAAACTATAATTAGAAATATTCTTACTTCTTAAAATATTATCTATCACAAGGGGGTTAAATATTAATAATAAAAAAACTCAGTCAGAATGTAATCAGATATAACAAAAAACCTCTCTTATTAGCGACCAACAAAAAAATATTGTTCCATTAGATTTACCCCCAGATTTACACTAGGATGAAATGTCCTGATTAACGCTAGGATTACGCATCTTAATGCACACCACTGCCATCAACCTTCGTGTTGATGGCATTTTCATGGCTATCCTTCTAAATATAAAAAGTCGCCATCCCAAGCGGAGGCGACTTTATTTTATAATTATCCATCGGACACTTATCCGGGATAGCTTATTTTAAAAGTATGGCGCCGTTATTTTTATTAATATTTCACCACTGACAAAGCAACGGTAAGGAGTAGAAACTATTTTCAGAAAGTAGACATAAAAAATTAACTTATGATCATGTCGGAAAAAAAACGGCTATAGGATTCGTTATTCATCTTCCTAAATAATTTTATTATACAGGCTGTTTAAAAATACGTTTAACTTCATAATGAAGGATATTAATGAATGTAGCATTCCGGTTATTGATTGGTTGCAAAAAGGTATAACTTCATTACAGGGGAAATGCCTGAAAGCGATTTATGTGTTGTTGATTGGTTGCAAAAAGGTATAACCTCATTTACCAGCACGACTTCTGGAAAGCTTGGACAGTTGTTGATTGGTTGCAAAAAAGGTATAACATCATTTCGTTACCGGTTACATGGGAATTGAAATGTGTTGTTGATTGGTTGCAAAAAAAGTATAACATCATTTATTTCTGGTTCCATTACATACATATCAGCGTTGTTGATTGGTTGCAAAAAAGGTATAACTTCATTCTTCTGACATTTTTCGCCGCTGTTGTGACTGTTGTTGATTGGTTGCAAAAAAGGAATAACTTCATTTCAAAAAGATTAAAGGCGTGTTACTTGCGCGTTGTTGATTGGTTGCAAAAAAGGAATAACTTCATTAGTATCTCACCAAATCCCTACAAGCCAGACTATTACAGCAGCTCTCCCATTAAAAATTCTGCTGCCATTCTTCAACATTTCTTCAAAAATTTCCATTTTTCACCATCCTGTCAAAAAGCCAACCAGGAAGTAATGCATTAAATACATCATCGGGATATCTATACACCATTCTTTCAAAATCCCGCTCCTGCCTTTACAGTGGCCATTATGAAATAATCATTAACTCCACCCCTAGCTGTTCTCCTTTCCGAAAAAAGCCCACACCTTTGCTGCGCCATAATAGCAAGACAACTACTAAGCCTACTAACTGCTTAATTTTAAAAGAAGCCACCGCATCAGCACAACGCAACTATGCTGATACGGTGGCTTCGCCTATTGCAGGCGTACATGGAGCACTGCCGTATTAATTATTCGGAAGCTGATTAAAATTGATTGCAGGCGGCGTACCCGTCGCGGTACGGTCGTAGGTCTGGCCTACGCTGTTGCCTACCTGCCGGAAGCCACCGCTGAACATATAGAAGAAATTATTCTCCAGGCCTGCGCCGAGGTCATACCGTTGGTGTGACGTCTCATTGGCGGTGGTGGTGAAAGATGCCTTCGTCAGTTCTATCCAGGTACCGGCAGTAGTGCAAACCCATTGATTGCCGTAACGGGCTTTGAAGAAATTGTTGCCGTTATCGGAATAGTTTTCCACAAAAGAATAGAGGCCGCCGAGCAGCTGTCCGTTCGTTTTGGATTTATCCCATTGGGCAATGAGTTTCCAGGAACCCGTTTCCGGCGCATAGAAGTAGCCGGTAAAAATGGTGTGCGTGCCTGATGCTTCCGCATGTACCAGCAACTTATACGTGTTGCCGGTGATCCAGGGGAATTTCAGGTAGCTTTGTCCGCCGGAGCCTTCATTACCGAAAGCGTTGTGTGTAACATTGGCGCCTTTCTTCACCAGTGTTACGGCGTAGTCGGCGGGTATTTCATTGGGGTCGTTGGTATTGTAGTTACTCCAGATAGAAAACAATACGCGCCTTTCGGTAGGACTGTTTACCTGAATCCCGAAATAACCATCCCAGAAACCATTGGTCATGTAATAGGCGTACAATGGATCGGCGCCGGCAGGTACATATATTTCATTATAGAACCAGGCTACCGCGGTATTCGGTGGCACGGGGTACGACAGATGTGTAGCCGGTGCACCGCGATATTGACTGCGGTTGTATTTAAGACCAATGCTGCTGGTGATGACCGCCGACTGTATATCCGGCAGATAAGTGCCGTTTTTCGTGGCGGCCTTAATTTCCAGGCAGTGATAACCGGTAGTGGTAATGTTGAACGTACCGGCGTTGAGGGTAACGTAGCTGTTGGTCTGGTTCACGACTACGTTGGTAGCCGTGCCGCTGCTATCGAGTCGTATTCTCAACGTATTGGCGCCTCCGGGAGCTTTAACGCGCAGTTTCACCGTAATGCTGCCAGTGGACAAGGCATTGAAAAACACGCGCGTAAATCCGCTGGAATCGGTCCAGGCGCCTAACCCCGATGAAGAGATGCTGCCATAACCATTGCTTTGATCTTTGGGGTATACATACCCGTTGCTGTAGAGTGTCACCGTATCTGTAACGGCCAGCAGAGCTGCTGCTTTCTGTGCACCGGTATCATCACCCGGATTTTTCAGTTCACTGTTGTTGAATTTTGCACAGGCGCCTGTCAAAGCCAGGGCCAGCAAAATCAGGGGAAATTTTTTCATGAGTGTTCGTGGATTTTGGTGAAATATATACTTAAGTGCTCCATGTAAGGGTAAACGTATCTCACTATCGTTGCCGGAGGCGGCCAGGTTATCATAACAAACACGATTAAAAGTATTCTTTACACTTTTAAAAAAGAAGAACGCCGGTTTTTTATGGAGAAAAAATGACAGAGGGTTGCAAACGAAAAAACCGGTTTAAAAGCAGGATGCTTTCAAACCGGTTTTTAATCAGTTCCTGTTATATAATAAGTATACTATTCTTCCATCATGTTCATGACTACGCTTACTACATCTTCCGGATTAGGTTTGGAGAAGTAGTCGCCGTCGGTACCGTAAGCCGGGCGATGTGCCTGTGCACTCAGGGTGCGTGGCGCCACATCCAGCCATCTGTAACCACCTTGTTTTTCCATCACCTGCTGGAACATGTAAGCAGTAGCACCACCCGGAACGTCTTCATCTACAAAGAGGATACGGTTGGTTTTCTGCAATGATTTCACAATGTCATGGTTGATATCGAAAGGCAGTAAGGTCTGTACGTCTATCAGTTCGCAGGAAACACCCATTTCTTCCAGGGTCACGATGGCATCTTCTACTACACGGGTAGTAGAACCATAGGTGACGATGGTTACATCGGTACCTTCCTTCAATACTTCCGGAATACCCAATGGTACCGTGTAGGTCTCGAGGTTAGCAGGTAATTTCTCTTTCAGGCGGTAGCCATTCAGGGATTCAATCACCAGCGCCGGTTCGTTGGCCTGTAACAGGGTATTGTACATACCGGCTGCCTGTACCATATTACGCGGTACGCATACGTGTATACCACGCAGGGAGTTGATGATCATACCCATCGGAGAACCACTGTGCCAGATACCTTCGAGGCGATGGCCACGGGTACGTACAATGATCGGGCAGTGCTGGCCACCTTTGGTACGGTATTGCAGCGTAGCCACATCATCGCTGAGGGGTTGCAGTCCGTACAGCAGGTAATCGAGGTATTGGATTTCGGCAATCGGCCGTAAGCCGCGCAATGCCATCCCGATACCTTGTCCGATGATGGTCAGCTCCCGTATGCCGGTATCGGCTATACGCAGCTTACCATGTTTCTGCTGTAAACCGGCGAAGGCCTGGTTTACATCTCCGATCTTACCTACATCTTCCCCGAAAGCAAATACTTTGGAGTTGTTGGTGAAGAGCTGATCAAAATATTTATTCAGGATCTCGTAGCCATTCAGGGTAATGCTGTCATCGTCATAGGTAGCCGGAACAACCGGTACATTGAGCACATCATTTACGCCGGTGGCATGTAAGAAAGAGTTGTAGTTATCTTTTTGCTCCAGCAGGTAACGCTGGTAGTAGTGTTGCAACGCCTGTAGTGCAGGTTCATTGCTCAGGTGCCGGTGGCGGTTGAGGATAGCAGCAGCGGCTTTCAGGATATCGCGGCGTTGTGGTTCGCGGTTAGCCTGCAGTTCGCGGATGTTTTTGTTCACCACTTCTTCCTCTACACCAGCTACCGCAGTGACGGTACCTGCCAGGGTGATGAATTCCTGTACCTGAGATTTAATAGGGGTGATATATTTCTCCCAGGCTTGTTTACGGGCGTCCTGTGCTTTTGTTTTTGCGTTGGCCTCTATTTCCACGAGGGTCGCTTCATCGCACAGGGCGTTTTCCAGAATCCAGGAACGCATTTTCAGGTTACAATCGAATTCTTTTTCCCAGGATAAACGTTCCTTGCTTTTGTAGCGTTCGTGGGAACCACTGGTAGAGTGGCCTTGTGGCTGTGTGATCTCTTCCACATGGAACAGCGCAGGTATGTGGGTTTCACGTATTTTGCGGATAGCCGCTTCAAACACTTCACACATGCCGGCGTAATCCCAGCCTTTTACATTGTAGATATCGAAGCCGTTGGAACCGTCGGTTTTACGGAATCCTTCCAGGGCGGCGCTGATAGAATTTTTAGTGGTCTGGTATTTACGGGGAACGGAAATACCGTAACCGTCATCCCAGACAAAAACTGCTAATGGTACCTGTAATACCCCTGCCGCATTCATGGTTTCCCAGAAATGACCTTCAGAAGTAGAGGCGTCACCGATCGTAGCAAAACAGATTTCATTGCCGTTTTCAGACAGTCCTTTTAACTCATGCAGTGTTTCCACTTCGCGGAATATTTTGGAGGCATAAGCCAAACCCAGTGCACGGGGCATCTGGCCGGCAGTAGGCGCCATATCCGCAGCAGAGTTTTTCATAGCGGTCAGGTTCAACCAGTTGCCATCCTTATCAAGATTAGGGGTGGCAAAGTGGGAGTTCATCTGACGGCCGGCGGAAAACGGATCGTTTTCCAGATTGGGGTCTGCATATAACTGCGAAAAAAATTGTTCGGGCGTAGCGATACCAGTGGCAAAGGCAACAGTTTGGTCGCGGTAGTAACCGGAGCGAAAGTCTCCAGGCTGAAAATATTTGGACATCGCAATCTGCGCCACTTCCTTTCCATCTCCAAAAATGCCAAATTTAGCCTTACCTGTAAGCACTTCCTTACGGGCCAGCAGACTGATTTCCCTGCTGTCGCAGGCCAACCTGTAGTCATGTAATACTTCCTTGCGGAATTCTTCGAATGACAACCGGCTTTCTATATTCATAGCTAGTTCGTTATTTTCTATCATGCCTCTTGGTTAAAGCACAAAAGTAAGGTTAATTATACAGTTGAAAAACGGCTGGAAATCTTCCTTTTAAAATAATCTGATTTTTTTTAATAAGAATTTAATAAATTGTAAGGTAACTATTACTTTTTGGCCGTAAATTTGTAAACGGCAAGAAAGATATTTATATTTTTTAACCCGTCGCTTTAAAACCATCATATGAAAATGAAAAAATTCATCTTATCCCTGTTTGCGAGCATGCTGCTGACAACAGCCTTGTGGGCACAATCAGCACAGACTTCACCAGCTGATACCAAAGTAAAATTTGCCAAAGAAACAGTTGATTTCGGTAAAACTGATTTAAACAAACCTGTTACAGTTGATTTCGAATTCACCAACATTTCTAAAGAGCCGGTATTAATCGAAGCGGCACGTGCGAGCTGCGGTTGCACTACACCAAAATGGACTCAGGAGCCTATCCTGCCAGGTAAAAAAGGAAAAATCACTGCCAACTACAGCGCTAACGGCCTGGGTCAGCAAAATAAAACCATCTGGGTTAAGTTCAGAGGTATCGACCAGGATAAAGAGTTGCATCTGACCGGTACGGTTGGTTCCAACAACTAATTTATCAAGCTAGCCAATAAAGATATTTTAAAGCCTTATAGCTCATCGCTATAAGGTTTTTTGTTGCCCATTACCCCTATCTTTGCATCGCAAAAAAGATCAAAACAATTTTATGCCTACCATTAGTCAGAGAGGTGTGCAAATGCCACCATCTCCTATCAGAAAGCTCGTTCCGTACGCCGAAGCAGCAAAGAAAAGGGGTGTTAAAGTGTATCACCTGAATATCGGACAACCGGATATTGAAACACCGAAAATGGTGCTGGATGCCGTGCGTCATTCCGATTTCAAAGTCCTGGAGTACAGCCACAGTGCCGGTAATGAAAGTTACCGCCGGAAGCTGACTTCCTACTACGAAAGGTTTAACATTGCCGTGAACCACAACCAGATCATTGTAACCACCGGTGGTTCTGAAGCGATCATCTTTGCGTTTATGGCCTGCCTGGATCCGGGAGACGAAGTAATTGTTCCGGAGCCTTTCTATGCCAACTACAATGGTTTTGCGGTAGAAGCAGAAATTAAGATCAAGACGATTACATCCAGCATTGAATCCGGCTTTGCCTTACCGGCGATGGAAGCTTTTGAACAAGCGATCACTCCGCGTACCAAAGCGATCATGATCTGTAATCCGAATAACCCTACCGGTTACCTGTACAGCCGGGAAGAAATGGAAGTATTAAAGCAACTGTGCCTGAAATACAACCTGTTCCTGTTTTCTGATGAGGCTTACCGGGAGTTTTGCTACAGCGGCGAACATTTTTCCGCGATGAACCTGGAAGGTCTGGAAGAAAATGTGATCCTGATGGATACCATTTCCAAGCGTTACAGTGCCTGCGGTGGCCGTATTGGTGCTTTTGTGACCAAGAATCAGTCTGTACTGGATGCAGCTATGAAGTTTGCCCAGGCCCGTCTGAGTCCTCCTTCCTTTGCACAGATTGCCGGTGAAGCTGCAGTAGATCTGCCACTGGATTATTTCGATGGTATTAAGGCTGAGTACCTGAGCCGCCGCGATATCCTGGTTAAAATGCTGAACGAGATTCCGGGCGTATTTTGTCCGAATCCGGGTGGTGCTTTCTATGCGATGGCCCGTTTACCGATTGATGATTCCGATACGTTCTGTCAGTGGATACTGGAGTCCTTCTCTCATGAAGGTGAAACCGTGATGATGTCGCCTGGTACCGGCTTTTATGCCACGCCTGGTTTAGGTAAGCAGGAGGTGCGGATGGCTTATGTGTTGAATACCGAAGCTATTCGTCATGCGATGGTCTGCCTGGAAAAAGCGTTGGAAGTTTATCCAGGTCGTACTGCCAAATAAAATTTTTACAAAAGCAAGGATTGGATTTGGATAAGCAGGAAGCGGAAATACATTATAATTAATTTTATATATATTTTTTAATCGCAAAATGCTTTTTTCAACTTACAAACCTTGCTTTTTCTTATTTTATTTTGTAGATTTGATATAGAATTACCACTATTAATCCAATATTAATTAATAGTTAAAAATATTTACATATACGATAGTCGGCAGAATCTAAACTTGTTTAAGAAAAATTTAACCTGCAGAATTTCTTGATACGTAGATTTGGTCCGACCTTTGAATTATAATTACAGACAAAGATTTATCAGCAATCTGTAAAAAGTCAAAGATTAACTAAAACGTTTTAGCATAATATCGTATTTTTGTATCAGTTTTTCATAACGTGGAATTTATAAAGGCAAACGGCTCTGATCACAGAGCCGTATTTTTTTGTCCTAACCATCCGTATTTCTACGCAATTCGCGCCTTTCCCGAAAATTTTCCGTATTGGCTTCCTGCTATAACCTACTTTTTTTATAATATTGTTCTGTAATAAAACGGCGAGAAAAGCTATGCACCCGCATAGTTATTTCGTTTGTTTTCATAACGTGGAATTTAAAATACAACGGTCCCGATTCCTCGGGACCGTCTTCATTAACAGCGGTCAGCTGTACTATATTTTGGACAAAGCGATAACTATGCCTTGTGTGCTTTAATCAACTCAAAGAAATCATCAAACAGATAACGGCTATCGTATGGACCAGGGGTTGATTCCGGGTGATACTGTACGCTGAAAGCCGGTTTGTTTTTGATACGGATACCTTCTACAGAATTATCATTCAGGTTGATGTGAGTAACTTCCACATTTTCGCTGGCTGCCACCGCAGCTGCATCTACTGCAAATCCGTGGTTCTGGGTGGTAATCTCGCACAAACCTGTTTTCAGGTTTTTCACCGGATGATTTAACCCGCGGTGACCGTGGTGCATTTTGTAGGTAGGGATACCATTGGCCAGGGCCAGTAACTGATGTCCGAGGCAGATACCAAACAGCGGCTTTTCAGCAGCCAGGATCTGTTTTACGGTTTCTACCGCATATTTCAACGGAGCCGGATCGCCGGGGCCATTGGAAATAAAGTAAGCATGCGGTTTAAACTGCTCGCAGTCCTCGAACTTTGTATCTGTCGGAAATACCTGCAGGTAAGCACCTTTCTCAGACAAACATTTCAGCATATTACGTTTAACGCCGTTGTCCAATACCGCAATGCGGATCTCAGCATTCGGGTCGCCCACGTTGTACGCTTCTTTGGTTGTCACTTCCTGACACAGCGCCAGTCCTTCCATAGAAGGTACTTTCGCCAGTTCCGTTTTCAACTGCTCTACATCCAGTATTTCGGAAGAAATGATGCAGTTCATAGCGCCTTTGCTGCGGATATGAGACACCAGTGCGCGGGTATCTACATCATAAATGGCTACCAGGTTATTATCGGTCAGGAACTTTTCCAGGGACTCGTCTGCCATTTTCCTGGAATAGTTGTGCGCGATATTTTTAGCGATCAAACCACTGATCTTTACACTGCTGCTTTCTACGTCCTCTTTTTTGGTGCCGTAGTTACCGATGTAGCAGTTGTTCATGATCAGTACCTGTCCTTTGTAAGAAGGGTCCGTAAACACTTCCTGGTAACCCGTCATACCGGTATTGAAAGCTAATTCACCGGCTGCAGTGCCAATTTTTCCAAAAGCTTTTCCCTGAAAAACCGTACCGTCGTCTAACAACAGGATGGCAGGTTGGATGGTTCTTGTCTGAGGCATTTCTGGTATCTGTTCTTGTTTTATATTTTAAAAAAAACCTTCAAGGGAGTATACGCCCTGAAGGTTCGGATAAAAAACCGTGCAAAGTTATGAAATGCAACAGTTAAATGCAGATTTTTTTTATCATTACCCGTTAAATCTTAACGGATAGCCTGTATCATATGTTATATTACCGGATGCTAATAGATTTCAGTACCCTTTGTGCCACCTGCTGCCCTATTTCATCATCGTCGCGGTAGTCGAGGTGAATCTGCCAGCGGTTAACGCCCCGCACCACCACCAGGTTGCGGAAAGCAAGCCGGATAGCCCCCTTGTACAGGTAATTTCCTTCCTCCAATACACCAGGCAGACCGGAAATCAGCACGGGCACCGATTTACATTGAATATCCGTGATCTCTCCTTCAGTTTGCATCTTATTATGGGAAGCCGTTACCGCCAGTTCCAGGTTGTTGGCCACATTAGGCACATAACTATACATATTTACCCGGATCTGGATGCCGCTGCCATCTTCATTCCGGTAGCTTTTAGCATAGGCTGTTATCTGTGCTTCTTCTGCTTCCAGCGGTTGGTCATGTATCCACAATTTCACGGGCGTAGCGATCTCCAATGCCTGGCGGCCAATAGTCACGGTTGGCCAGCTGCTATACAGGCAGGCTTTGGGTACTTTCGCATAAAACAGGGTAAATACGGCCCTTTTGCCAAATAAAGTGCCTGCGGTAGCGATCAGCAGAGTAAATATGCTGAAGAACAAGATCAGCTTTCCCCTGTTTGTAGGAGCAAATTGCCGTTGCAGCCAGGGGCGGAATACTTGTTTTTTAATTTTTTTAGGGGAGATGCCCACCTGCTGCCGGTACTCTTCAAAACAAGCCAGGGGATGGTCTTTACGCCAGTCGGAAAAGGTATTGGACATTTTTTTGCCACATTGCTCGCAAAAGGTCAGGTATTCAGATTTCAGTAGGTTGGAATGAGCGCAATGATCACATTTCAGGTATTTCATAGGGAGATAATTAAAGAGGCTATGTAATATTACGAAATTTATGCATTTATATAAGCATAAAAAAAGGACAAAGCCAGGCTTTGTCCTTTTTTATATCGTAAAATAAAACTATTCAGCTGTTTTCTCTTCAGCAGCGTTATCTGCTTTAGGTTCAGTAGCAGCATCGTCCGCTTTTTTCTTAGCACCACCGGCACGACGAGTTTTCTTAGCAGGAGCTTTTTCAGTAGTTGTACCGTAGATTTCGTTGAAATCAACCAGTTCAATCATCGCAACCTCTGCATTATCCCCGTGACGTTTGCCTAATTTAATGATACGGGTGTAACCACCAGGACGGTTAGCTATTTTCTCACTGATTGTACCAAACAGTTCTTTGATAGCTTCTTTATCCTGCAGGTAGCTGAACACGATTCTGCGGTTGTGGGTAGAATCGTTTTTACCTCTTGTCAGCAGTGGTTCAACGTATACACGTAAAGCTTTCGCTTTAGCCAGTGTAGTGTTGATACGTTTGTGGCTGATCAGTTCGCAAGCCAGATTGGACATCAGGGCTTTACGGTGAGAGGCAGTTCTGCTTAATTTGTTTAATTTAACTCCGTGACGCATGACATTTGTTGTTTTACCCCTTACACCGTGTCAGGAATTGTAAGGTACTTATTTGAAAATGATGAATTACGAGGGAAGATTTTCCCCTACGGGTTAGGTAGTGTTCCGGCTTCCGTTCGCAACGGTTTATACTATTCTTCTTCCAGTTTCAGTTTAGACAGATCCATACCGAAGTGCAGACCTCTCTCACCCAATACCTGTTCAATTTCGCTGAGGGATTTCTGGCCGAAGTTTCTGAACTTCATCAGTTCTTCCTGTTCGTATTGTACCAGTTCGCTCAGTGAGTTGATTTTTGCTGCTTTCAGACAGTTGAATGCACGCACACTCAGATCGAGATCTTCCAGTGGTGTTTTCAGGATCTTACGCAGCTGCAGTGTTTGTTCATCTACCACATCTTCTTTCTCAGTATCTTTTGTATCAAAGCTGATGTTTTCATCAGTAATGATCATCAGGTGCTGGATGAGGATACGGGAAGCTTGTTTCACTGCTTCTTCCGGGTGGATTGTACCGTCTGTGATAACCTCCATGATGAGTTTCTCATAGTCCGTTTTTTGTTCCACACGGGTATTTTCTATGCTATACTTTACGTTTTTGATAGGCGTAAAGATAGAGTCAATAGCGATGTAGCCAAATACTGCATCTTTGGGTTTGTTTTCCTCAGCTGGCACATAACCACGACCTTTGCCGATAGTTAATTCGATATCCAGCTTAGCGGAAGGATCCAGGGTGCAAATCAGCAGTTCCGGATTCATAATCTGGAAAGCACTGGTGGCTTTTTCGATCATATCAGCACGGAATTCGGTTTTACCCTTGATAGACAGTGAAATCTTTTCGTTCGCTACATCGCCATCAGAAATTTTCTTGAAACGAACCTGTTTCAGGTTCAGGATAATCTCAGTAACGTCTTCAGTCACACCTTTCAGTGTAGCAAACTCGTGATCAGCACCTTCAATCTTGATACCCACAATGGCATAGCCCTCCAAAGAAGACAACAGTACGCGACGCAACGCATTACCGATAGTCACAGCATAACCTGGTTCTAATGGACGGAATTCGAATTGAGCTTCAAAGTCGGTTGACTTCTGCAAAACGATCTTATCAGGTTTCTGGAAATTTAAAATTGCCATTGATATGATAGATTTATTTGATTAAATATGAGGTAAGTCCATGACCTGACGGCCATGGACCACTTATTTATTACTTAGAGTACAATTCTACAATCAGTTGCTCCTTGATGTTCTCAGGAACGCTCTCTCTCTCAGGATAAGCAATGAATACACCTTTCATTTCTTTCTCATTCCAGTCTAACCAGCTGAATTTAGGATTTTTTCCACGAATAACACTGGTCAGTGCAGTATTGTTTGCGGTTTTGTTTTTCAGGCTGATAACATCTCCTGGTTTCAG
This sequence comes from Chitinophaga nivalis, assembly GCF_025989125.1. Lineage (NCBI taxonomy): Bacteria > Pseudomonadati > Bacteroidota > Chitinophagia > Chitinophagales > Chitinophagaceae > Chitinophaga > Chitinophaga nivalis. The sequence continues at coordinate 8,229,338 of NZ_JAPDNR010000001.1, forward strand.
TTGGAAAGAAGGAGTGTTTACAACGATACCGTTAACGGTAACGTGTTTGTGGGAAACCAGCTGACGGGCAGCAGGACGGGAAGGAGCAATACCCAGACGGAAAACTGTGTTATCCAGACGGGCTTCGAGCAGTTTAATCAATACCTCACCGGCAACACCTTTTCTACGGGTAGCTTCGTCAAACAGATTACGGAATTGTTTTTCCAACAGACCGTAAGTGTATTTTGCTTTCTGTTTTTCTCTCAGCTGCAGTGCGTATTCGCCTAATTGTTTGCGTTTACGGTTAGCACCATGCTGACCCGGAGGGTTACTGTTTTTACCTAAATATTTACCATTACCTAAAATGGGTTCGCCAAAAATTCTGGAAATTTTGGTCTTTGGTCCTGTGTACCTTGCCATGTTTGAATATACTTTAGATTTTTTAGTTAATGATGTATGCTCTTCAAAAAATCTGAAAACCTGATCATACACCCAGTTGTAAATAATAAACTACAAACTCCAGATACCAAACTTCGTATGAAATCTGGTATCTGGAATCTGCGGATATATATTCCTAAACTCTTCTTTTCTTAGGAGGACGGCAACCGTTGTGAGGTAAAGGCGTAACGTCTTTAATCATGCTCACTTCGATACCTGTATTGGCGATAGCACGGATTGCGCTTTCACGACCAGCACCCGGACCTTTAACAAATACGTCTGCTCTTTTCAGACCGGCATCCATAGCAACCTTCGCAGCATCCTGTGCAGCCAGCTGTGCAGCATACGGAGTATTCTTTTTAGAACCTCTGAAGCCCATTTTACCGGCAGAAGACCAGGAAATAACCTGACCATGCTTGTTGGTAATGCTAACAATGATGTTGTTAAAGCTAGCAGAGATGTGTACATCTCCGTAGTTGTCTACTTTTACTACCCTCTTTTTATTAGCAGCAGTTTTTGTATTATTTGCTTTTGCCATAATTATTTAAATTCCAAATATGAAATTCCAGATCCCAAATTTTCACGACACACCGTCATTGAAACCCCCTCTGATTTGGAATTGGGATTTCAACCTGGGATTTTATTTACTATTTCTTAGTTGCTTTTTTCTTACCAGCCACTGTCTTACGTTTACCTTTACGGGTACGGCTGTTGGTACGTGTACGCTGACCTCTTACCGGTAAGCCTTTCCTGTGACGCAGACCGCGGTAACAAGCGATATCCAGCAGACGCTTGATATTCATTTGTACTTCAGAACGCAGTTGACCCTCTACCTTAAACTCGCCGTTGATAATGTTACGGATGGCGGCTTGTTCATCGTCATTCCATTCCCGCACTTTTTTGTTTACATCGATTTCCGCCTTGTTCAGGATATATTGGGCGGTAGAACGGCCTATACCGAAAATATAGGTGAGGCCAATTTCTCCTCTTTTATTTTTAGGAAGATCTATACCGGCTATACGTGCCATATTTCTATTTTAGATTTTATGATTCTGATTAAAAAATCAAATTCCGTACGGGAACCGATTAACCCTGACGTTGTTTAAAACGAGGATTCTTTTTGTTGATCACCAACAGAACACCTTTTCTACGAACTATTTTACAATCCGCACTTCTTTTTTTGATTGCAGCTCTTACCTTCATGATTATTATTTTATAAAAGGTTATGTTTATTGCTTGTTAAACGCTTCTCCGCTTTAGTTATAAGCGCCGCGCTTATTTGTATCTGAAAATTATACGGCCTCTTGACAAATCGTATGGGCTCATCTCTACTCCTACCTTGTCTCCTGGCAGAATGCGTATGTAGTGCATTCTCATTTTTCCAGAAATGGTAGCCAGGATTTCATGCCCATTTTCCAATTTTACACGGAACATAGCGTTCGACAAGGCTTCTAATATAATTCCATCCTGTTTAATGAGTGCCTGTTTTGCCATAAAAATTTTTAGGACTGCAAAGATAGCATTTATCTTTTGAAATAGAAAAATTTACCTTAATTATTATTATTATTGCCAGTTTTTGTGTTAAAACCTGCCTGTTTAGTCGTTAAATACCTCTAATATTAGACAAATCCACTATTGAGTATTAGTAGTTTGTGTTCAATTCCGGGTTATTTTTTTCTGCTATTTCGATATCTGCATAGGTGGATAAAATATCCGGCCGGCCCTTTCCTACTGCTACGGTGTGTTCAAAGTGCACAGAAGGACTCTTGTCGCGGGTAACTACTGTCCAGCCATCCTCCAGGTACTCTACATCCTTGGTACGCAGGTTGATCATCGGCTCAATGGCAATCACCAGTCCTTCCTTCATCACCGGACCACTACCCCGTTTACCGTAGTTAGGGACCTGTGGATCTTCGTGCAGGTTTCTGCCCAGGCCATGCCCTACCAGCTCCCTTACCACGCCGTAACCACGCTCTTTCTCTGTATATTCCTGGATCGCATAGGAAATATCTCCTACACGGTTGCCCACGATAGCCTTCTCAATACCTTTATAAAGCGCTGCTTTGGTAGCAGCCATCAGCCGCAGTACATTGTCGGCTACTTTACCGATGGCGAAAGTATAGGCACTGTCTGCGTGATAGCCGTTCATATAAACACCTACATCCACAGTCAGAATATCCCCATCTTTCAACACGTATTTGTTTGGAATACCGTGCACTACTTCCTCGTTAACAGAAATACAGCATGCATTCGGGAACCCCTTATAATTTTTGAAAGAAGGAGTGGCGCCATTTTCCACAATAAACTGGTCTGCCACTGCATCCACGTCGAGTGTTGTCATACCCGGCTTGATTGCTTTCGCAACCTCGGCCAGGGAAGCACTCAGCAGCAGGGCGCTTTTACGCATCAGCTCAATCTCTTCCTTCGTCTTATAATGAATCATAACAATCCTTATTACTTTAGCTGTCAACAGTTAGTGATCAGCACTATTCAAAAAATAATATAGCCACTAAAGCAGAAAGCTTCTGTGGCTATTTTATTGCTATTGTCCGCATAGCGCACAATTACTTACGCGTTAGCCGGGGCAGTTCTGCCTTTGATTCGGCCGGTGCTCATGAGACCATCGTAATGGCGCATCAGGAGCTGGCTTTCAATTTGTTGCAGTGTGTCCAGGATTACGCCCACCATGATCAGCAGGGAAGTACCACCGAAGAAGGTAGCAAAGTTGCTGTTCACTTTAAACGCAGCTGCCACACCAGGCAGAATACCTACCATTGCCAGGAAGAATGCTCCGGGCAAGGTAATACGGTCCATTACAGCGCCGATATAATCTGCAGTAGATTTACCGGGTTTAACGCCAGGAATAAAACCGTTATTACGTTTCATTTCATCCGCCATTTGTGTAGGGTTGAAAATCAACGCCGTATAGAAATAAGTAAATACGATTACAAGTACAGCATAGATTACATTGTACCAACCATTGGTATGGTCGCTGAAGATCCTGATGAAACCGGAAGCACTTTCAGAAGAAGTAGCAAAACCGATCAGGGTAGCAGGTATAAACATAATCGCCTGGGCAAAGATGATAGGCATTACACCGGCAGCATTCACTTTCAGTGGAATGAACTGGCGTACACCACCATATTGTTTATTGCCCACAATACGTTTGGCGTAGTTAACCGGTATTTTACGGGTACCCTGCACCAACAGGATGAGCCCTACCGTAATTAAGATAAAGATTGCGATTTCTATCAGGAACAGGATAGGACCACCCGCATCACCTGCTACCTTGCTGTAGAATTCTGCAATAAGTGCCTGTGGCAACCGGGCCAGGATCCCCATCATGATGATGATGGAAGTACCATTACCGATCCCTTTGTCTGTGATTTTCTCACCCAGCCACATTACAAACAGGGTACCTGCCGTAAGTACGATGGTAGTGGAAAGCCAGAAGAAAAAGGTGCCATATTCAGGAATAATAGCGCCACCGGACTGATTACGCAGATAAGCTACGTAAGCGCTCGCCTGGAAACCTGTTACTATTACTGTGAGATAACGGGTATACTGGTTAATCTTCTTGCGACCGCTTTCACCTTCCTTTTGCAGTTTCTGGAAATATGGCACTGCTATCGTCAGTAACTGGATAGCAATGGATGCGGAAATGTAGGGCATGATACCCAATGCAAATATGGAGGCCCTTGAAAACGATCCGCCGGCAAACATGTTAAACAACCCCAAAATCCCCTGATTAGAATTCTTTTCAAAGTTGGTGAGGGCGTTTGCATCGATGCCGGGCAAAGCGATATAGGATCCTACGCGGTAGATGAGGACCAGGAGCAGGGTGGTAAGGATGCGGTTACGCAGGTCCTCAATACTCCAGATATTCTTAATCGTTTCGATAAATTTCTTCACAGGAAGATAAAGGTTTAATAGCGCTATTAAATATGAAAAGACGCACTACTCCGTAGGCGTCTCCTCAGTCGTAAAGTCTTATACCAGTTCTACTGATCCACCTGTTGTTTCGATGGCCTGTTTAGCTTTCTCACTGATCGCGTTCACTTTAACAGTAACCTTGGTTTTGAGTTCGCCGTTAGCGAGGATCTTAACTTTAGCTGTTCTGTTAATCAAACCATTCATGAACAGAGTTTCCAGATTGAACTCCTGGAGACCATATTTCTCAACTAAATGATCTAACTGGCCCAGGTTAAAGATGGTGTATTCTTCGCGGTTGTTGTTTTTGAAACCACGTTTAGGCATACGACGCTGAATGGGCATCTGGCCACCTTCGAAGCCTCTTTTGCTAGCATAACCAGCACGTGACTGGATACCTTTGTTACCTTTTGTAGCGGTACCACCTTTACCGGAAGCCTCACCACGTCCGAGACGTTTTTCTTTATGTACAGCGCCTTTTGCAGGCTTTAATGAATGCAGATTCATAATTAATTGTTTTTACTTACGCGGAAATTAACCGCTCGCATTGTAAATGTAAAGTGTGAATAGTAAAGTTACAAATGTAAAAGTAAGATTATCAATAGACAATCCCACAGCAGTGTTACTAAGCGTTCACTGTTTCCACCTTTACCAGGTGATTTACTTTGGTAACCATACCCAGGATCTGAGGAGTAGCTTCTACTTCAACAGTAGCGTGCATTTTAGTCAGGCCCAGTGCCTTCAAGGTCAGTTTCTGCCTCTCAGGACGGTCTATACCACTTTTCACTTGAGTGATCTTAATCTTTGCCATAAACCCCTATCCGCCAAAGGCGGAGTAATTTAATTGTTAATGAATGAGTTTCAAAATATTGCGGAAAATACGATCGCGTTGCCGCGTTGGTATTTATTAACCGTTGAAAACTTTTTTCAGGGAAATGCTTCTGGTTCTTGCTACGCTGATTGGCTCACGTAACATACCCAGTGCTTTGAAGGTAGCTTTTACCACGTTGTGTGGGTTAGCAGAACCTAAAGATTTAGCCAGTACGTCTGTTACACCAGCGCTTTCCAGCACCGCACGCATAGAACCTCCGGCGATTACACCAGTACCATGAGCAGCTGGTTTAATCAACACTTTGGCAGCGCCTTCTTTCGCAAACTGATCGTGAGGAATAGTACCATGCATAACCGGAACCTTGATCAGGTTCTTCTTAGCATCGTCTATACCTTTGGTGATCGCTTGTTGTACTTCTTTAGCTTTACCCAGGCCATGACCTACAACACCGTTTTCGTTACCTACAACTACCAGTGCGGAAAAACTAAAAGTACGACCGCCTTTAGTGGTTTTAGTAACACGGTTGATCGCCACCACTTTCTCTTTCAGCTCCAGATCACCAGCCTTTACTTTATTGAATGAATTCTTTGCCATTTTATTTTATAAGAATTACTTGTTCAGAATTATAAAATTCGGACCTCGTGATTAAAACTGAAGACCGCCTTCTCTTGCTCCGTCAGCTACGCTTTTTACGCGGCCATGATATAAATATCCACTTCTGTCGAAAATGCATTTGGTGATACCCAGTGCTACTGCTTTCACAGCTACTGCTTTACCTACCAGTACAGATTTTTCAGATTTAGTACCTTGCTGGGCTTTGATATCCTTATCACGGGAAGAAGCTGAAGCCAGGGTAGTGCCATTGGTATCATCAATCAATTGCACATAAATATCGCTATTGCTGCGAAATACAGATAATCTTGGTGCTGATGCAGTGCCGGAGATTTTCTTACGGATGCGATAGCGGATCTTCTGTCTCCTGTTAACTTTTGTGCTCATTTTGAGTTTTATTTTATATATCCCGATGCTGCCGGGATAGCTGTTAAAACCAACTAATCAGCTTTTACAAGCTGATTAGCCGGTTAAAAATTTTTATTTACCAGCTGATTTACCAGCTTTCTTACGTACCACTTCATCACTGTAGCGAACACCTTTACCTTTGTAAGGCTCTGGTTTGCGGAGGCTACGGATTTTCGCAGCAACCTGACCCAGTAATTGTTTATCGATACTTTCCAGCATGATCTTAGGGTTCTGACCTTTTTCAGTTAAGGTAGCTACCTTCAGTTCGCTAGGAACTTCGAAAACGATATTGTGAGAGTAACCCAGTGCCAGATCCAGCAACTGACCGTTGTTTGCGGCTTTATAACCCACACCCACCAGTTCCAGTTGTTTCTTGTAACCTTCTGTTACACCGTGAACCATGTTGGCCAGCAAAGCGCGGTATAAACCGTGGAGAGCTTTGTGACGGATCTGGTCAGTAGGGCGGATAACGTTTAACACACCGTCCTGCACTTCTACCTTGATATCCCGGTCGATGCTTCTTTTCAGTTCACCTTTCGGGCCTTTTACGGTAACTTCATTAGCTGGAGAAACAGTAACTGTAACGCCACTTGCTAACTTAATAGGACTTCTTCCTATACGTGACATAACTTTAAATTTAAAGTTGATTATTGATATTGTTTCAGTTATCCGTGTTCAGCGCCGTATAGAAAGCTTAATTGTCAGATAACGTCAAACGCGATTTATTGGCCGCATAACAGCCAATAAATCAATATATTAATATACGTAGCAAACTACTTCGCCACCTACGTTTTGAGCTTTTGCTTCTTTATCGGTCATTACACCTTTAGAAGTGGAGATGATCGCCACGCCCAGACCGTTCTTCACACGTTTAAACTCTTCCGGTTTAGCGTATTGACGCAGACCTGGACGGCTTATACGTTGGATTTCTTTAATAGCGGGCTCTTTAGAGATGGGATCGTATTTCAAAGCGATTTTGATAACGCCTTGTTTATTATCTTCTTCGAATTTGTACTTCAGGATATAACCTTTATCGTACAGAATTTCTGTAATACGTTTTTTCAGCTTGGAAGCCGGTATTTCCACAATCCTGTGGGTGGCCATTTGCGCGTTCCGGATTCTAGTCAGGAAGTCTGCTATTGGATCAGTAACCATTGTCGAATAGTTTGATGATGTTTACAATGCGATATCCAATCAGTAATTAGATGGGACTCAAATAACTTTCTTACTTGGGAGAACGGGTCTCCTGTTTTGATTTTACCAGCTGGCTTTTCTTACGCCAGGGATTTTACCTGCGAGAGCCAGGTCACGGAACATGTTCCTGCAGAGACCGAAATGACGCATGTATCCTTTAGGACGACCTGTCATCTGGCATCTGTTTTTCAGACGAACCGGAGAAGCGTTCTTAGGCAGTTGATCCAGTGCAGTGTAGTCACCGGCAGCTTTCAGTGCAGCACGCTTTTCAGCGAATTTTGCTACTAATGCTTCTCTTTTTCTTTGTCTGGCTTTTACGGATTCTTTTGCCATAATTATATTATCGTTTCGATTTACTGATTATCTTTTTTCATGTTCCTGAAAGGCATACCCATTTCTTTCAGCAGCTCGTAAGCTTCTTCGTTGGTAGTAGCCGTAGTAACGAAAGTAATATCCATACCGGACATTTTAGTTACTTTATCGATATCGATCTCAGGGAAGATGATTTGTTCAGTGATACCCATGGTGTAGTTACCACGACCGTCAAAAGCTTTTTCGTTCACACCTTTGAAGTCACGTACACGTGGCAGGGATACAGCGATCAAACGATCCAGAAAATCATACATCATAGTGCTGCGCAGTGTAACACGAGCACCAATCGGCATGTTTTTTCTCAGTTTAAAGTTGGAGATATCCTTTTTAGATAAAGTAGCGATAGCTTTCTGACCGGAAATACGGGTCATTTCGTCTACAGCGATATCTACCAGTTTTTTGTCACCTACTGCACCATTAATACCCTGGTTCAAACAAATTTTTACCAGGCGGGGAACCTGCATTACACTTTTGTAGTTGAATTTCTTCATCAGTGCAGCCTTTACTTCGTCCTTATATTTGGACTGCAGTCTCGGAGTATATTTAGTGTTTGACATTATTTAATTTCCTCCCCTGATTTTTTAGCGATACGAATTAATTTACCGTTTTCTCTCTGCCTGTTAACTCTGGTTGGTTTACCAGCTTTGGCATCCCACAGCATAACGTTGGAGATAGCTATAGGAGCTTCTTGCTTAACAATACCGCCTTTGGTATTCTGGGCAGTGGGCTTTGTGTGTTTGGTAATAATGTTAACGCCTTCTACAAGAATGCGGGCTTTATCCGGCTGAACTTCCAGCACTTTACGTGGCTTCGTTCTGTCCTTATCGTCACCTGCAATTACCGCAACCAGGTCGCCCTTCTTAATGTTGAATTTAGGCTTAAATCTAGTTTTCATTACTTTGATTTATTTATAAACGCCAAGCGAAACTACTGTTTCGCTTGATTAATGTTTTTTCTCGTTTTGCAAACGGGCTGCAAAGATAAGAAATATTTTCAGATTTCTTGATTTTGAGATTTTTTGGTGAAATCCACCGGAAAGGTCTCAAAATCAAGAAATCCCAATAACTTATAATACCTCAGGAGCGAGGGAGATAATTTTCATATAACCCTTGTCTCTCAGCTCACGGGCAACCGGACCGAAAATACGGGTACCGCGAGGTTCGTCTGAGTTATTGAGCAGTACAACCGCGTTGTCATCGAAACGGATATAAGAACCGTCTTTACGACGTAATTTGTTCTTGGTTCTTACGATTACGGCTTTGGTAACCATCCCTTTTTTCACACCACCACCAGCGATTGCGTCCTTTACAGTAACTACAATTTTATCGCCAACCTTAGCGTAGTCCTGACCGGAGTTACCTAACACGCGGATGCAAAGTACTTCTTTGGCACCGCTGTTGTCAGCTACACTCAGTCTTGATTCTTGTTGTATCATCGTAATGAGATTTGAGTTTGTTTAGTCAGCGGCTGAAACCGGGATTGCCGGCCGCAGCTTGAAACAAATAAATAATTATTTTACTTTTTCGATAATTTCTACCAATCTCCAGCATTTATTTTTGCTCAGAGGACGGGTTTCCGCGATTTTCACGGTATCACCGATGCTGCACTCGTTTTTATCGTCGTGCGCCATGAACTTGGTAGTTTTTTTAACGAATTTACCATAGATCGGGTGCTTTACCTTACGCTCCACCTTAACAGTGATGGTTTTATCCATTTTGTTGCTGGCAACCACACCAATCCTGGTTTTTCTTAATTTTCTTTCGGTCGTCATTGTTGAAAGTATTTAACCCTCCGTGAAGAGGTCATAAATTTTGTTATACTAATGCTATCTAGCAATCTGCCGGGGCAGATTACGGATTTAGAAGCCCAGTTGTCTTTTACGCAGTTCAGTATGCATACGTGCGATATCGCGTCTTACTGCGCGAATGCTCATCGGATTTTCGATTGGCGTAATTGCATGACCGAATGTCATCTTCTTCAAGCGGAGTTCCTCTGCAGAGATTTTCTCTTTCAGGTCTTGTTCGCTCAGGCCTTTCAGATCCAGCTTTTCTTTTGCCATTGTATTTAATTTGGTTCGGTTGGCTGCCGGAGCAGTTATCCGAATTTTATTAGTTTAAATGAGTACCAGTAATTAAGCAACGAAATCGCGGCTTGTTACAAATTTTACTTTAATGGGCAGTTTCTGAGCTGCGAGTTCCATTGCTTCTTTCGCTACCTGTAAGGGAACGCCGTCTGCTTCAAATAAAATTCTGCCTGGCTTTACTACTGCTGCCCAATGGTCAGGAGCACCTTTACCTTTACCCATCCTTACTTCCAAAGGCTTAGCAGTGATAGGTTTGTCAGGGAATATGCGGATCCATACGTTACCTTCACGTTTCATATGCCTGGTCAGCGCCACACGGGCAGCTTCGATCTGCCTGTCAGTGATCCACTTAGGTTCTAATGCTTTAAGACCGAAAGTACCAAAGGAGAGGGTAGCGCCTCTTTTAGCGTTCCCTTTGATGCGGCCTTTGTGCATCTTCCTGTGTTTCGTTCTTTTTGGCTGTAACATCGTCTATATTGTTAATGTTAATAGTAATTGTTAAAATTTGCTTTACCGCCGGGTATTATCTGCGGCCACCGCCACGGTGTTCTCCACCACCTCTTCTGTCGCCACCACCGCGGTGATCTCTACGTTCACCATGGTGTTCTCTGCGTTCGCCGCCGTGACCAGCACCACGGTTATCGCTTTCTTTACCGGTTAAAACGTTCGGATTCAGGTCACGTTTACCCAGTACTTCACCTTTACAGATCCATACTTTGATACCGATTTTACCATATACAGTGAGTGCAAACAGGGAAGCGTAGTCGATATCCATACGGAAGGTATGCAAAGGTACACGACCTTGTTTCATTTCTTCTGAACGGGCAATCTCAGCACCACCTAAACGGCCGCTGATTTTAACCTTGATACCTTCAGCACCCATTCTCAGTGCAGTAGCAATCGCCATTTTGATAGCACGTTTGTAGTTGATACGGCTTTCAATCTGTTTTGCGATGGTTTCAGCAACGATGTTAGCATCCATTTCAGGACGACGGATTTCGAGGATGTTGATCTGTACATCATCTTTACCCGTCAGTTTCTTCAGCTCTTCTTTGATGCGATCAACTTCGTTACCGCCTTTACCGATAATGATACCAGGCTTAGAAGTATGAACAGTGATGATTAACTTACCTAAAGTTCTTTCGATCACAACTCTTGAAATGCCACCTTTATTGATACGGGCATTCAGATAAGTTCTGATCTTGTTATCTTCGATCAGTTTGGTAGCAAAATCTTTTTTGCTGCCATACCAATTAGAGTCCCATCCTCTGATGATACCTAACCTGTTACCAATAGGATTTGTTTTCTGACCCATGTTCTGGTTATTTGTCTATTAGTTTAATAGTTTTGTTTTCTATCTCGTTTCCGGTGCGCAACGAATTATTGTGCTTTACCGTCCACTACAATCGTTACGTGGTTACTTCTCTTACGAATACGGTAACCCCTTCCCTGCGGAGCTGGACGCATTCTTTTCAGCGTACGGCCACCATCCACAAAAATGGTTTTTACGATCAGGTTAGCATCTTCTACCCTTGCACCTTCATTCTTCACTTTCCAGTTTGCAATAGCAGATACCAGCAGTTTTTCTAATGGTACGCTAGGGTGCTTTGGATGGAATTTCAAAATATTCAAAGCCTTTTCTACATCCAGACCACGGATTAAGTCTGCCAGCAAACGCATTTTGCGGGTAGATGTAGGATTATTATTCAGCTTAGCTACTGCTTCCATTGTTATTAATTTCTTTTATTATTTAGTGTCTGACGTCTGGTGTTTGATGATTGGTTTGAAACCTATTCTTCAAACCTCAAACCTCAGACTATAATTTACATTTTCTTATTAACGTGTCCTCTGAAGTTACGTGTAGGTGCAAATTCGCCGAGTTTATGACCAACCATGAATTCTGTTACATAAACAGGAATAAATTTGTTGCCATTGTGAACAGCGAAAGTGTGACCAACGAAATCAGGCGTGATAGTTGAACGGCGGCTCCATGTTTTAATAACGGTACGCTTGGTGCCTGTATTCATTTTCTCTACCTTATTTTCTAATTTCTGGTCTACGTAAGGACCTTTTCTTATGGAACGAGCCATGTTCTTACTGATTTATGATTTTTCAAACCCGGAGTCCGGTGGTTTATGACCGGACCCTGGATTCCGAAATATTATAATTTTTTACCGTTTTTTCTGCTGATGATCAGCTTATCAGAACTCTTATGCGGTTTTCTGGTTTTCAGACCTTTCGCATATTTACCAGTTCTGGATCTTGGATGGCCTCCGGAAGATTTACCTTCACCACCACCCATTGGGTGATCCACAGGGTTCATAGCCACACCTCGGTTACGCGGGCGGATACCTCTCCAACGGTTAGCACCTGCTTTACCAATAGATTGCAGAGCGTGGTCGGAGTTAGAAACTGTACCTACGGTAGCTTTACAAGTATTTAATACTTTACGCAGCTCACCAGAAGGCATTTTCAGTACGGCATACTTTTCTTCCTTGTTGGATAATTGTGCATAGGCACCGGCACTTCTAGCGATTGCACCACCTTTACCAGGCTGCAGTTCGATATTGTGTACCACAGTACCCAGTGGCATATTTTTCAACGGTAAAGCGTTACCTACTTCCGGAGCAACTTCAGCGCCACTGATAACAGTACCACCTACTTGCAGCCCCTGAGGAGCGATGATGTAACGTTTTTCACCATCAGCGTAGCTAACCAGCGCGATGAATGCACTACGGTTAGGATCGTACTCGATAGTTTTTACTACTGCCGGGATATTTTCTTTATCACGTTTGAAATCGATTACACGGTATTGTTTCTTGTGACCGCCACCGATGTAGCGCATAGACATTCTACCCTGTGCGTTTCTACCGCCGCTCCTTTTAATCGGTTCCAGCAGGCTTTTTTCAGGCGTATCCGAGGTCAGCTCAGCGTAAGCGTTGCCTATTTTCCAGCGGGTACCGGCCGTCATTGGTTTGAACTTCTTCAGTGCCATTACTTCCTAAAAAGTTAAATGTTATTAAAAATATAAATAGTGATCTGCATATACATCCACATTCCGGCTGTTCAGGCCGAAAAGGCACTACATGTTAGCATACAGATCTATAGTTTCGCCTGATGCGAGGGTAATAATCGCCTTTTTGTAAGACGGTTTTTTACCTGCAATGAAACCGGCTTTTGTAAAGCGGAATTTAGCTTTACCTGGCATTACTGCAGTATTTACATCAGCTACGGTTACACCGTAAAATTCTTCCACTGCTTTTTTGATCTCCAGTTTGTTGGCTTTTTTGTCAACGATGAAGTAGTAGCGGTTGAATTTTTCAGTGGCTTTATTCACCTTTTCTGATACTACCGGTTTGATTAAAACGTCTGAAAGTTTCATCTTCTTTATAGCTTATAGCTTTTAGCTCTTAGCTTTAGCTGTGTTATTTAATTGGTTTACAACATCCTTAAGCTTCAGCCGGCTCTTCGGTGAAGATTTTGGCAGCGCTTTCTGTAAATACCAGGTAGTTGCTGTTCATGATATCATAAGTATTGATATCGCTCAGCATAGTACCGTCTACAGTAGGGATGTTTCTTAAAGACAGATACACGTTATCATTGTGCTCAGGCGTGATGAACATAGTCTTCTTGCCGTCAACGTTGATATTCAGGTTCTTTAAGATGCCAACGAATTGTTTGGTTTTAGGAGCTTCCAGAGCCAGATCTTCGATAACGATGATGCTGTTTTCTTTCGCTTTAACAGACAGTGCAGAAATCTTAGCGAGATCTTTTACTTTTCTGTTCAGTTTAAAGCCCCAACCGTGAGGTTTTGGTCCAAAGATGGTACCACCACCTTTATACAATGGGTTACGGATGTTACCTTTACGGGCACCACCAGTACCTTTTTGTTTGTGCAGTTTGCGGGAAGCACCTTTTACTTCAGCTCTGGTTTTCACTTTGTGAGTACCCTGACGCTGAGCAGCCAGGTATTGTTTAACAGCCAGGTAGATTACGTGGTTGTTAGGCTCAACACCAAAGATCTCCTCAGGAAGTTCAATAGATCTTCCGGTTTTCTTACCTTCTATATTTAAGATATCGATTTGCATGTTACTTCTGGATTAAAACGATTGAACCATTGTGGCCGGGAACGGAACCACTTACCAGGATATAATTCTTTTCAGGGAATATTTTCAGGATTTTCAGACCTTTCACTTTCACTCTTTCGTTACCTGTCTGGCCGGCCATACGCATGCCCTTGAAAACGCGGGAAGGATAAGATGAACCACCTACAGAACCAGGAGCTCTGCTTCTATCGTGCTGACCGTGGGTAGCTTCACCCACACCGCTGAATCCGTGGCGTTTTACAACACCCTGGAAACCTTTACCTTTAGAAGTGCCAACTACGTCAATTAATTCCCCTTCAGCGAAGATTTCGCAGGTGATGGATTCACCGAGGGCTTTCTGAACATCCGGGTTGCGGAATTCTTTTACGAAACGTTTGGGAGAGGTGCTTGCTTTCGCGAAGTGATTACTTTCTGCTTTTGTGGTGTGTTTTTCTTTCTTCTCACCGAAAGAAACCTGAATTGCGTTGTAACCATCATTCTCCAGGTTTTTTACCTGTGTTACAACGTTGGGACCAGCTTCGATAATGGTGCAGGCAGTCTGCTTACCATTGGACTCGAAGATGCTGGTCATGCCAATCTTTTTACCAATAATACCTTTCATTTTTATATGATTTTACCCAGCGCCTGGGGGATCTCTAGCTATCCCCAGGATGGGCGGTTTAAATACATTTATTGGGCGGCCGCCCAGAAGGCGCGACCTATGTTACATTTGTTAAAATTGTTACTTACTGGTAACCAGTAAGTAACCATAAATCAATTAAAGGCGGGCCTTTTGCCCAGCCTTGCTGTTGTCCTATGCTTTAATTTCAACTTCTACGCCAGAAGGTAAATCCAGCTTGCTCAGGGCATCTACAGTTCTGGAAGAAGACGTGTAGATATCCAGTAAACGCTTGTGCGTACATAACTGGAACTGCTCACGCGCTTTCTTGTTTACGTGCGGAGACCGCAGTACCGTAAAAATTTTCTTCTCTGTCGGTAAAGGAATTGGACCTGTTACCACGGCGCCCGTGTTACGCACGGTTTTAACGATCTTCTCAGCAGACTTGTCTACCAGGTTATGATCGTAGGACTTCAGCTTGATTCTTATTCTCTGAGACATATGCAATGAACTTCTTCTTTTTTTTCCCTATACAATTTGGGAGGGCAAAGGTAACCCGTTTTTTCTATTTGGCAAATAAATCTCCGGAAAAAAAATTAAATCCGCCGGGCAAAATATTGCTCCGGGTATTAAAGTGAGGGGGGATAACTATTTGAGAGATGCGGTAAGGCTGTGGAAAACATTCATTTTGTGTGTGTTAAGCCTTATCGTAAGTTCACATGCTCGTTTTGACAAATATAGGAAAACAAAATTCAAAACCAAAAAAAGTTGGATTACCGGAAAAAATTTTCCATTACCGGCAAAAAGAAAGGTGCTCCGGCTTCACCGGAACACCTTTTCCCTGAATAATTAAAGTACGCTCCATAACAGCAGGCCCACCTTCTCCTATCGGCTACAACCTCCTTATAAAGAGCAAAAAGTTAACGCCAGGAATTATATACCGGTACCGGCGCAGTATAAATACATTAAAAAGTTATACAATATAACACCTACTCTTTTCGCTGGTTTTCGGCAACCCCAGCTGTTAAATCTTTAACAGAAAATGAATTTAATAGCTCCATCCCATTTCCAGCTCATTCATTTTGTTCATTTCCGCAGCCCCATCGGACTGTTCCCTGTAATGCTGCTGCCATTGCTCACCCGTCATAAATGAAAACGGTTATTCCGGAATGGAACAACCGTTTGTTAAAAATGTAAGGGGAACGGTAAAGGATCACCAGAGATCCCCGTGACATCAGGTCGGTTAGAGACCTCCCAATAAACCTTTTAAGAGCTCCAAAATAGCTGCTAATAATTGACTGAGCAAATCCATAAAAAGAGGTTTTCGTGATAAACGCCTACTCTATATTGATATTGCTGGTTTTCGGCAATCCCAGCTGTTACGTAACAAGCCGTAAATTTAGTGGCTGCCAGTAATTTAACAACCGTTCACTTTATTCATTCTACGAAGCCAGCAACCCCATGCTATTCATTCCAGGCTATGGTTAGCCGGAGCAAATTAAAAGCGGCTGTTTTTGTAAAACAACCGCCAAAGGATCCGAAGGGTAATAAGAAATAAATTGATAATCCCCTCATAACATCCTACTGATCAAATGCCACTTAGGATATGAATCAGCAAAGCCCTGATCTTAAGCAGCAATAGAGGAATAAAATACATACCAGTATTAAAATCATCCGGTGATCCCTACTCTTTTGTTTTGATTTTCGGCAATCCCAGCACACTTACTTTTTATAAGTACGAACTGAAAGTTAACCACTATACCGGAAAAACAATCCGTTCATCTTATTTCAATTCAGTCATCGCCCAATTTCCCATTCAATCTACGACCACTGCGGCATACAGCCAATAAAAAACTCTGGTATCACTACCAGAGTTATATCCAATAATTTTACGCCTGCTACTACTCAGATACCTCCCAGCAGTGCAATTAACTGACGTAACAGTTCATTCAACAGGTCACCTAAATTCATACAATTAGATTGAACATACGCCTACTCTTTTATATGGTTTTCGGCAATCCCATAGCTGTGTGTTCCTACAGCTGCTTTACTAAAATAACTGCTTCCACGCTAAAAACAGTCATTCAGTTAATTCATTTCAACCCCTTCCTATTCATTTTATTCAATCGATACATCAGGAAGGATCCCTAATAAAAAACAGGTAGTAACCACTCGTTACTACCTGCTGTACTCATATTTTAACCTATTATTACTTACTTGCCACGGGTTTCATCTTTATAGATCTGTTTTGCCTTGGCTGATGGCAAATAAATCTGGAAACCTACACCCAGGTTCAACCGGTTATTGGTAGTAGAGCTACCAAAACCTACTGTCAGGTTGTATTTCAATAAACCTTCCAGCGATACGTTAGGTGTAATAAAATAAGCGATACCAGGTCCAACACCTAAATCCAACCCGGTAGTACTGGTACTTGTAGATGAATTACTTGATCCGCCAAAGCCTGCATTAGCCTCCAGGAAAAACCGTACGCGCTTGGAAAACTCCAGTTTTCTTACATTTTTGTCCTCTACAAAATAACGTCCGAATGCACCAACACCATACGTGGTTTGTGTACCAGATGCTTTAGCTGTAGTCAAACCCAGTTGCGCATAGCCACCTATTGCAAGGCCATCTCTGATGAACCAACCAACTTTAGGCGTAAGATCCATACTGAACTTGGTATTATCTTTTTGAAAGTCAAGCTGGAAATTACTTACGCTTGCTCCTACCATAATATTTCCTTTCTGAATTTGTGCTTTAGCCGTAGTGCCTACCAATGCAGCCAATAATACCAGGGTTAAGAGACGAAATTTTTTCATGATCTGAATTTTAATTTTAACAATTTAACCTGTTGAATAATAAAAATTCTTAGGCAAACGAGCTCCGCATTTGCACATAAAACCAGCTTACAGCCAGCAATAATAAATTGAGTAAAATCAGGCAGGGGGATAATGGGGTGAGGTAATCCAATGTTTACAAACAATCACAATCACCGTCACAACGTAGTTTGTTGTTTTAACAAAGCTACTGAAAATGAATCTAATAAGTATTCACTTTTCTGAAAAAATTAAAAAAAAATTCTTACTGTACAGTTCGAGAATTATCTCCACATGACCACTTATCCTTATTCATTATACACTATAACATCTCTCCCTCGTATGTTGTTGTAAGAAATCACAGATAATTCCAGCGTATTCAACCATTTTATTCCCGACCTCGCTTAAAGTAAAGTTTGGTATCCTTACCATCAACAGATTTACAGGATGAAAATCTATTCCGACGCTTCAATTCCTGTGCTTAAAACAGGCTTTATTTCGGACTGATATGGTAACTAACCAAGCGGGCTTTTCAGGAGCCATACCATTGTGGCGGCGGGTTGATACCTGGTGATTCCAGCTTTCCTATAACCAGCCGCCGCAGGTATATAACCATCCCTCACCCATTGGCAGCCTATAACGCTGCTATTGGCAATAGCGGGCAGTAATTAAAGTAAAGTATAAGGCACCGTTGGTAACGGGGGTACATCCTCTCTGCCAGCCTATGCCGGCGCCTATCAGGAGCAATAACAGCAAATAGCTTCAGCAGGTGGTATCAGCAAAAGTTTTTCAGCTGCAGGTATTGTTGCATTGTAGCAAATTCTCCTTCCTTAGAAAGGTCTTTTAAAAGCCTGATCAGCCTTTCCTGCAAGGCAGGTCCTGCATGCCTTTTCGTATATGCCGGTATGTTATAGGCCTCCAGGTTTACAAATTCCCATGGGTGGAAATACAGGCACAGGTAGCCGTCCTGCCGGAGTGTTTTGATAGCCAGGGACTTGAAAATAGTATAGGGGAAATTTTTAAACGCCAGCCAGAATAATGGAATCCGCAGGTTGGGGCTCACTGCCGCCGGTACCCGTAACATTCCTTCTTCAGTGTAAACAGTGCGGGGTTTGGAGCGGTAATTATAACGGCCCGGAATCCAGGTCGGGTTAACAGAAGAATCGTATACATAACCTGCCGCTATTACATCTTTCATTTCCACGTGCCGCATGCGAGGCATCCGCAGGCCATACACGGGTTTGCGGGTAATGCTTTCCAGGCATAGCTTGCTTTCCAGCAAATGCGCCGGCGTAAAGGATGAATGATAAAAAGTATGGGAGGCCACTTCATGCTTCTCCGCTATCTGTTTGATATCTACCGGAAAAGTCTGGGCAAAATTAGCTGTGGTAAAAAAGGTACTGGTTGCATTGGCCGTATTAATGATATCCATGGTGACCACCAGGCCTTCATGGCCTACCTTCATTTGTTCTGCCATTGGCACCTGCTGGCTGTACTCCAGGGGCATATCAAATTCTTCTACATCAAAACTCATTAATACAAAACGTTCCATCTTTATATTCCTTCCTTTACCAGGTTACTCTCTTTGATTAAGTTATTATCTTTAAATATATATCTTTCTTTAACCAGCTCTCCATCTTCTATCAAATACCCACCTTTATAGCGGCTATTTCCCTTTGTCAGGTTACTTTCCCTGACGAGGTATACCGGACGCTGTTTGCTTTGTGTAAACAATTTACCCAGGTAGACACCGATAATACCCAATATCATTAACTGCAGCCCACCGAAGAAGGCGATGGTAACAATGATAGATGCCCAGCCGGAAATCGGGTGATCAAACACCAGGCTGAAAACAGCATAGGGTATATACAAAGAAGAGAGCATGGCAAAGATAAAGCCTAAATAGGTAGCGGCATACAGCGGGCGCGTGCTGAAAGAAGTAAAGCCCTGCAGGGCAAACCGCAGCATTTTCCGGTAGGTATATTTGGATACGCCGGCATTCCGTTGTTCCGGTACATATTCAATCCCCAATTGTCTGAACCCGGCCCATTTTACCAGTCCCCGGAAAAAGAGGTCATATTCCTGCATACTGCTAAGTACGTCTACTACTTTCCGGTCGAGCAGGCGGAAATCGGCAGTCCCTTTTTCAATTTCAATGTCCGACAACCGGCTCATGATGGCATAAAACAGGTTGGAGGTTTTCCTTTTCATAAAAGGCTGTGCCCTATCTTCTTTCCGGATGGTATATACCACCTCCAGGCCTTCTTCCCATTTCTCGAGCAGCAGCGGAATTAATTTAGGCGGATGCTGCATATCTCCGTCCATACTGATAACACAGTCACCATCAGCCATATCCAGGCCAGCTTTCAAGGCAGCCTGGTGTCCGAAGTTTCTGGAGAACGATAGGAAACGGACATTATCGTATAGTAAGGAAAGCTTTTTCAGATTTTCCAGGGTACCATCACTACTACCATCATCCACAAAAAATATATTGAACCGGTAGGGCAGCGGTTCGAATATCCGTTGAATCGTTTGATTCAGCAGTGCTACATTATCCTGTTCATTATAGACCGGTACTACGATGGAAACTAACTTTTTCATCCTATACACAAATTTTGTTATCATGGAATTTACCAAAAGCCACTTCTCTGATTAAAAGCAGCCATATGATGAAACAAGGCAATGCTTTTAATGCAAAAGCCCTGATGACATGTACTTTAATATACTGCGGACATAAATCCGTGGTAGCCAGGCTGGTAACGAATATGGTAAACACCAACAAGGCTATTACAGCCGGAGATTTTGGCTCCTTCATTACAAACCACAACGCTGCGCCGACCATCGCAATGACATAAGTGGCAGATTCGGCCGAATCACTGAATATGACTACGGAGATCAGCACGAGTGCCAGGTAACGCATCCGGTACAACAGATTTTTATACTGGGCCATCCGTAACAGTGGCAATCCAAAAATGGCAACTGCCGGCAGCAATACATACAGGTCATTAAAATTTGATGTATGGAAAGTGCGCCGTACAATTCCCATTACGCAGATATCCTGCATATTGGTATGACTCAGGCTACTGATGTTCTGTACCACCTTTTCGCTGATAGCGGTATACCAGTCAGCATAAGACTGGATGATAAACGCCGGTGACGAAATGATCATAGGCAGGCAGAATAACACCACCAGCCACATGATGAAATAGCCGGTGAATTTTATCCTGTGTTTTGAAAACAGGAAAAATACGATGGCTGCTATTCCGTATAATTTTGTCAGGAAACCCAATACGATAAAGAGGGTTGCCCAGATATCCTTTTCTTTTTCTACAAAGACGAAAGCAAAAATGATAAAGGCCGCCGTCATGGAATTAAACTGTACATTATGGCTGGCTGTCATCATTTCCACGGCACTGATCAGGAGTACTATCAGGAAGTTTTTCCGGGTGAGGGGTAACATTCTGATGGCGATCAATAACACGGCGGCATTAGCGATGTTCCAGAGTATTACGCCCAACCAGTCCGGTAGTACGGCAAAAGGTGCGATGACCATACTGAACAGCGGACCATAGTGGTTGATATCGGCATATTCCGACGGATAGGCGGCATACAGATTGGTTTGTTCCAGGGTATGCCAGAATACCTGTCTGAAAATGAGGTAATTATTGAATGACTGGTGCAGGTATTCTGCCAATCCGGCAATAATTGCCAATGCGAACCAAAGCAAAACGGGTAAAGCAATCTTCCATTTTTTAAAGACCCTAAACTCAGCAAATAAAAAATTCATAAAGTCCTGATGCATTTAAATGATCCCTTGCCTTACAACACATTCTTTACCACGGCTTTGTTTATGCCATCAAATGAAAAACACAGGAAACAACAAATTCCTAGCAGGGGGTAACCTGTAGGAACATTTTATCGTAAACCTATTGCAGTGCCAGCGCTCTTATTCCATTCAACAGTATTATTCCTCTTCAGTGCCAGATCAGCGATTTCCCAACGCATCCGCGAGTACAAAATGGGGTCACTCACATTCAGGAAGGGAATCAGGCAGGCCCGATCCGCAACTTCGTAACAGTTAATGAAAGCATATCAAAACTGTTGATCCGTGTATTCAGTCAGCTACAGTAAAATAAGGTACAGTTCAATAATATCTTATAGGAAGACGCGTAAATATGGGTTTCCCTCTATCGTGTGAAGAAAATTTTTAAATAAAAAAAGGCCCTGTAGGACAGGACCCGGCATTTGGCAAAAAGTAAATACAGTTGCAGATTATGTTACCGAAAGTATCAAATATTCTGCTACCAGCAATAGCATGTTCATGCCAATAACATCCCAAAAACAAAAAAGGTTGTTCTGCACGAGGCAGAACAACCTTTTTCTATAAAAAGCTACGATTAAGCGTTTACTTTACCTTTCACTTTTGCTACTACTTCTTCTGCTACGTTGTTTGGAGCAGGAGAATAGTGAGAGAACTCCATGATAGAGCTGGCGCGGCCAGAAGACAGGGAACGCAGCTGAGTTACGTAACCGAACATTTCGCTCAACGGAACTTTTGCTTTAATTACCTGTACACCATTTTTAGAATCCATACCTTCCAGCATACCACGACGACGGTTCAGGTCACCTGTAACATCACCCATGTATTGGTCTGGAGTCTGTACTTCTACTTTCATGATAGGCTCCAGCAATACTGGTTTAGCTTTGCGGGCAGCTTCACGGAAGGCTTGTTTCGCGCACAATTCAAATGACATGGCATCAGAATCCACCTGGTGGTAAGAACCGTCAAACAGACGCACTCTCAGATTCACCAGCGGGAAGTTTGCGAGTACACCCTGGCTGAGGGATTGTTCGAAACCTTTCTGTACAGCAGGGATAAATTCTTTAGGGATGGAACCACCAAAGATATCGTTGATGAACTGGAAAGATTTACCATCGTTTTCTTTCAGCCATTCTGCGTCAGCAGGTCCGATTTCGATCTGGATATCCGCGAATTTACCACGACCACCTGTTTGTTTCTTGAATACCTCACGGTGTTCAACTTTAGTAGTCAGGGCTTCTTTGTAAGCCACCTGTGGTGCACCCTGGTTAACTTCTACCTTGAACTCGCGACGCATACGGTCAACGATGATTTCCAGGTGCAGCTCACCCATACCACTCAGGATGGTTTGACCGGTTTCTTCGTCGGTTCTCGCTTTCAGGGTAGGATCTTCTTCTACCAGTTTAGCGATAGCCATACCCATTTTATCAACATCGGCCTGAGTTTTAGGCTCAATAGCGATGTGGATAACCGGCTCAGGGAAGGTCATTACTTCCAGTACGATCGGATGGTTTTCGTCGCACAGGGTATCACCTGTTTTGATATCTTTAAAACCAACAGCAGCACCGATATCACCAGCTTCGATGAAATCGATCGGGTTCTGCTTGTTAGCGTGCATTTGCATGATACGGCTGATACGCTCGTTTTTACCAGTACGGGTGTTCAGTACGTAAGAACCTGCATCCAGGTGACCGGAATAAGCCCGGAAGAACGCCAGACGACCTACGAAAGGATCGGTCATGATTTTGAAAGCCAGTGCAGCGAATGGTTCTTTTGCATCTGGTTTACGGATGATATCATCACCAGTGTCCGGGTTGGTACCTTTCACAGCTTCGATGTCAACAGGAGAAGGCAGGTAACGGCAAACCGCATCCAGCATTTTCTGTACACCTTTGTTTTTGAAAGAGGAACCGCACATCATCGGGATGATAGCGATATCGATGGTAGCTTTACGGATCGCTTCGTGAATTTCCGCCTCAGAGATAGAGTTTGGATCTTCGAAGAATTTCTCCATCAGGGTATCATCGTATTCAGCAACGGCTTCTACCAGTTTAGCTCTCCATTCTTCCGCTTCCTCCTTCATATCTGCAGGGATCTCGATTTCCTGGTAAGTAGCACCTTTTCCTTCTTCATCCCAGATAATACCTTTCATGGTGATCAGGTCAACCACACCTTTGAAAGTATCTTCCGCACCGATAGGCAGGGTCAAAGGAACGGGGTTAGCACCCAGCATTTCTTTTACCTGTTTAACTACGTTCAGGAAGTCAGCACCGGAACGGTCCATTTTGTTAACGAAACCGATACGTGGTACACGGTAACGGTTAGCCTGACGCCAAACGGTTTCAGACTGAGGTTCAACACCGGATACAGCACAGAACAGTGCTACCAGACCATCCAGTACACGCAGGGAACGTTCTACCTCTACGGTAAAGTCCACGTGACCTGGAGTATCGATGATGTTGAATTTATATTGCTTGGTATCAGGTAGCGCTTTTCCCTGTAAAGTTGGAAAATTCCAGAAACAAGTAGTTGCAGCAGATGTGATGGTAATACCTCTTTCCTGCTCCTGTGCCATCCAGTCCATTGTAGCAGCACCCTCGTGCACCTCTCCAATTTTGTGGGATTTACCTGTATAATACAGGATACGCTCTGTGGTAGTGGTTTTACCCGCATCAATGTGCGCCGCAATACCAAAGTTCCTTTGAAATTTTAAGTCTGCCATAATATTAAAATGACTAAATAATGCAATTTGGGGGGCAAAGGTAATTTATTTTTAACAATAAATAAAACACGGTATTTTGCCAAATTGTTATTTCTATCCGGCCTTTCCCACTGTTTATTCAAATTATCTTAATTACCTATAAATATGGTAGTATATACCAGCTAAATAGCCTAAATATCCCTGCTATTATTTCCCGGTATACTGCAATGATGCTATGCGATATTTTTGCAGCCGGTGCTATTTCCGGCAGCTATTCTACCTTCTTTTTCCGGTTATGGAATGTTTTATGCCGGTTTGCCTGCAGTTACAGGACAGCAGGTGTATCTACAGCGCGTGGAGATATGCTCTTTTATTTACCGGTTCCGCTTACCGTCTGTTAGCAGACCCGGCGCACCCGTTAAATAAGTGACGGATGAATACAAAAAGGCAAACAGCTCCGGAAAGGAACTGTTTGCCGAATATATTGAGTTGCCCGGAGGCTAGAACTAGATTCTGAAGTGTGAGAAAGCTTTGTTCGCTTCCGCCATACGATGTGTATCTTCTTTCTTCTTGAACGCTGCGCCTTCACCTTTGCTTGCTGCTACGATTTCATTCGCCAGCTTATCAGCCATGCTCTTACCGTTTCTTTCGCCGGCAAAACGAACCAACCATTTGATGCTCAGGGATATTTTTCTATCAGGGCGAACTTCAGAAGGAATCTGGAAAGTAGCACCACCGATACGACGGCTTCTTACTTCCACACCTGGAGTAACATTGGTTAATGCTTTTCTCCAAACCTCGTAACCGTTCTCGCCGGTCATTTGGCTTACCTTATCCACGGCATCGTAGAAAATTTTATAGGCAATGCTCTTTTTCCCTTGTTCCATAACGTTATTAACAAAGCGGGTAACCAGTTTGTCATTAAACCTAGGATCCGGAGCCAGAGGCAATTTTTTTGCAGCTTGCTTTCTCATTTATTGAAAATTACGACTATTTATAATTATTATTTCTTAGCCTTTTCCTTTTTAGTACCATATTTGGAACGGCTCTGCTTTCTGTCTTTCACACCAGCAGTATCCAGGGAACCGCGTACAATGTGATAACGAACACCAGGTAAATCTTTCACCCTTCCACCACGGATCAGTACGATGGAGTGCTCCTGCAAGTTGTGACCTTCACCAGGGATATAGGCAATCACCTCAACTTTATTGGTCAAACGCACCTTTGCTACTTTACGCAAAGCGGAGTTAGGTTTTTTAGGTGTGGTAGTGTACACACGGGTACAAACACCACGACGCTGAGGGCAGCTATCTAATGCCCTGGACTTAGACTTAGCCCGGATAATTTCTCTTCCTTTTCTTACTAATTGTTGTATAGTAGGCATTCTTTACCTAGTTTTTTATGTCGGTTTACAATGACATCCAAATTCCCCATAAAGGGATTTTGGGAGGGCAAAGGTAAAACTATATGTGTGAATAACAAAATTGTTTCGAAATTTTTTTGCCGGATCATTTCCCCGATCGAGCCGGGATTGGTCTGTATTTTTTGGTAAAGTCTCAGGGCTACCAAAAATCCGGATTGCAAAGGTATGATTTCCTGCAGAAACAACCATAAAAAAATAAGGACCTTTTTACGGCCCTTATTCTTATCTATTATTTCTTCAAGCAAGCACTTATTCCTGACCTACCCGGTAGTTCCAGCCACGGGCATCCTCTGCACGACCGGTACGGATAGCATCCAGCCGGCTGATTACCTCAGCGCCTGTTTTATAGGTAGTGGTATCCAGACGGATCTGGGTA
The DNA here is from genome assembly GCF_025989125.1 of Chitinophaga nivalis. Classification (NCBI taxonomy): domain Bacteria; kingdom Pseudomonadati; phylum Bacteroidota; class Chitinophagia; order Chitinophagales; family Chitinophagaceae; genus Chitinophaga; species Chitinophaga nivalis. Next base: position 8,255,026 of record NZ_JAPDNR010000001.1, read on the forward strand.
TCTCTATAGTCCAGCGCTTCCACATAGGCAACACTGGCTGCGGTACCTGTACCAAATACTTCGCGCAAGGTACCCGCCTTATGAGCTGCCACGATTTCATCTATAGAAATAGGTCTTTCTTCCACTTCGAGGCCCATATCTTTCAGGATATCAATCACACTGGCCCGGGTAACCCCTTCCAGGATGGTACCCTGTGTCAGATCCGGCGTAATGGCCGTATTGCCGATAATGGCAAAAACGTTCATGGTACCGCACTCCTGCAGGTATTTATGTTCATAACCGTCTACCCAGAGAATCTGGTCGTATCCTTCTTTTCTAGCCTGCATGGTAGGATACATGGTACCTCCATAATTACCGGCTGCCTTGGCATAACCAACGCCTCCCGGGAAAGCACGTACATATTTATCCTGTACCAGCAAACGGATCGGTTTATTAAAATAAGGTCCGGACGGAGAATTGATGATGGCGAATTTATAGGTATCGGAAGGTCTTACTCCGATGAACTCATCCGCTGCAATCATGAACGGACGCAGATAAAGAGAGGAACCAGCACTGGTAGGAATCCAGTTACGGTCCATATCTATCAGCAGATCCAGGCCGCCGATGAACAGCCATTCCGGTACTTCCGGCATACCCATTCTTTCTGCAGACAGGTTAAAACGTCTGTAGTTGTCGTACGGTCTGAAAATCATTGGATTTTCCTGGGGATCTTTGTAGGCTTTGATACCTTCAAAAATAGCCTGCCCATAGTGCCAGGCGGCATTAGACGGACTTACTGACAGGTTCTGGAAAGGCAGAATGGCTGCATTTGTCCATTCTTTACCATCGAAATCAGCTACCAGCATGTGGTCTGCATACATCTTACCAAATGCGAGATTATTAAAATCTACTTCACCTACCCGGGTGTGGGCAGTTTTCGTGACCTTGATCTTCTCTAATGCTTCTTCCTTAACTGTTGATTTATCTACCATCATGGTTAATCAATTTTATCTCAATATTTTTACACTTTCTTTGCCAGATCAGTCAGTCCATCGGGTCTCCCAGTGGCATGGCAAATGCAAATAAACTGATTTTTCCCCATGCAGGGCTTTCATATTACTTTAAATTAACATACACATGTCGCTTGAGCAGTTCCGTCCAGATCCTTACTTTTTGGCTAAAATCTACACCCAGCCAATCATTCCCGGGAAAAGCACGCCTGCTCCCGCCGTTGAAAAAGCCATTCCGAAAGTCAAATATTTAGGAGAAAATCAAAAAAACATTGCGCTCTTCATACAAAACGAAAATGAAGCGTATTTAAATGAAGAATTATTCAATCTCCTTACTAATATATTAAATGCCTGTAAACTGGGGATGCAGGATGTATCCCTGCTGAATATCTCCCATTATCCGGAACTGGGCTTCACTGACTGGCAGGTCGCCCTGCCTTTTACCCGCAGCGTTGTATTTGGCATTGCACCGCAGCAACTGGGGCTCAGCGACATTCCATTATACCAGCTGGTGACCGTGAACAGCACCACGCTCCTGTTTTCCGATGAGCTACAACTGATAGGCAGCGATAAACTCCTGAAAGCAAAACTCTGGGCAGGATTAAAACAATTATTAGGCATCTGATACAATAAAAACATTACTCATCCGACTATATGAAATTGATATTCGCTACCAACAATGAAAATAAGGTAAAAGAATTCCGGTCACTGCTGGGAGAACAGTTTGAGATTATCACCCTGCTGGAAGCCGGGATAGATATTGACATTCCGGAACCACATGATACCCTGGAAGCCAACGCAACGGAGAAATCCACCACCATCCGGCGGATGACCGGCGAAAACTGTTTTGCAGAAGACACCGGCCTGGAAATCACTGCCCTCCACGGCGCACCCGGCGTTTTATCTGCCCGGTATGCCGGAGAACAGAAGCTCGCTGCTGACAATATTGAGAAGGTATTACGGGAGATGACCGGCCAGGAAGACCGGAGCGCACAGTTCCGCACCGTGATATCCCTGCTGCTGGACGGCCAGGAATATCAGTTTGAAGGCGTTTGTAATGGACAAATCACCACCTCCGTCAAAGGCGGCAAAGGATTCGGTTATGATCCCATTTTTATTCCGGACGGCGCCGACCGCGCTTTCGCAGAAATGGATCTGACAGAAAAAAATCAGTACAGCCACCGTGCCAGAGCCTTCGAAAAGTTTGTTGCCTTCCTGAAAAAATCAACAAACGTTTAGCATCTACCTAAAAAATAATAATGGCAAGAATTAAAATAGATCTACCTGCACATTTTTCTTTCAGCACCCGGATTCCGGTACGCATACAGGACATTAACTATGGCAACCATGTAGGTAACGACGCCATTGTATCCATCCTGCATGAAGCCCGCATCCAATATCTGTTACACACAGGATACAAAGAACTGGATCATGAAACCGGTACCGGTACAATTATGACCGACATCGCCGTAGCCTATAAAGGAGAAGGTTTTCAAGGTGACATCTTCACTGTGGAAATCGCTGCAAGCTCCTTTCACCCCTTCGGCTTCGAACTCTTTTACCGGATTACCACTGACCGCCATGCACAAACCATCGTCATCGCAGAAGCCAAAACAGGCATGCTTTATTTTGACTACAATACCCACAAAATGAAGAAATTGCCCCTTGAGATGAAAACAGCACTTGACACCATACCCGCATAAAAAATATATACAATAATATGAGTACAACTATTCCGACTACTGCCGTGGAGCAAGCGATCCTCTCCCGCCGCAACGTGAAGCCGACCAGCATGAACGGTAAAAAAATAGCCGATGAAACCGTACAGCAACTGCTGCAACTGGCTGACTGGGCACCAACCCACGGTTATACTGAACCCTGGTACTTTGTGGTATTCGGTGGTGATAAAGTATCCGGCTTCTGCACCGATCACGCAGAACTATACAAACAACACACACCCGCCGACAAATTTATTGCCGGCAACTACGATAAGCTGAAAAGCCAGGGCGACCTCGCCTCTCATGTGATTGCCATCTGCATGAAACGCGGCAGCAATCCTAAAATTCCGGTACTGGAAGAAACTGCCTCTGTTGCCTGCGCAGTGGAAAATATGTGGCTGGCCGCAACGGCTCAGGATATAGCTGCTTACTGGGGTTCCGGCGGTATGACCTACCACCCTGCTATGAAAGATTACCTGGGACTGGGCGAAGAAGATCAGGTACTGGGATTCTTTTACCTGGGTTATACAGATGAACCTGCAGCCAACGGCAAACGCGTAAAACCGCTGAGCGAAAAAGTAAAGTGGATGTAATACGATGATTGATTTTCGGATTTATCGACTGCGATAAATCCGAAAATCTACTATTGACTCAGGATAAAAGATATCCTTTCGCTTCTGCGGAAAAACTACTTAACTGGCTGTTTACCCAATCTTCTCCCTTATTCAGTTCTGCCGCCATAATAGCCGCTACTGCCGGCGCTATCCGCAACGCCTCACGGGCATCCAGGAATAACAAACGGGTACGGCGGGCCAGGAAATCTTCTATATTACGGGCCATTTCTTCCCTAACAGCCCATACTACCTGTGCTTTGATAATATGATAGGCTTCACTGAGCACTTCCTGCAGATCCGGCTGCGTAGCCACCATCTGATGGATATGCAACGCATCACTACCATAGAAATACCAGGGATCTTCCCAGTTAACATTATCTGTAGCGCCATGTACCTTCATATGGTGCGTGACGGAACTCGTCTGTTTCCAGTGTAATGCCAGCTCCAGCTGATGGATCACATCTTCTGCCATCCTGCGGTAGGTCGTCCATTTACCACCAATTATGGTGACCAATCCGGATGCTGCCACCATAATTTTATGGCTGCGGGATATTTCCTTGGTTTTATGTCCTTCTGCCTTGGGCGCTGCCAGCGGCCGTAATCCGGCCCATACACTGCGTACATCGGACCGCTGCGGTGCGTGTGCCAGGTATTGTTGGGCGGTGCGGAGAATAAACTGAATTTCTTCTTCCAGCGCATGCGGTTCCAGACTGATATTTTTCACCGGCGTATCGGTGGTACCTACTACTACCTTATTGTGCCACGGCACTATAAACAACACCCGCCCATCGCTGGTAGCCGGAATCATCAGTGCATCGTGCCCCGGCAGAAAATCGCGGTCCAGCACCAGGTGTACTCCCTGACTGGCAGCAATGGATTTCGGCGCCTCCGGGTTATCCATCTCCAGCACATCATCTGCAAACACTCCCGTTGCATTAATCACCGCCTTTACCGGCAGCGACCACTCCGCTCCTCCATCCAGTGTATCCTTTACCGTTATGCCACTGATATTTCCTTTGCCATCTTTCTGTAAACCAGTCACCCGCACATAGTTCAACACGGTGCCTCCCTTATCGGCAATCGTCTGCGCCAGGTTCACAGCCAGCCGGCTGTCGTCGAACTGACCGTCGTGATACAGCACGCCTCCTGCCAGCCCGTCCTGTTTCAGGGTAGACAACCGCTCCAGCGTTTTCGCTTTTGAGATATGTACCGATTTCCCCAGACTGAGGCGACCAGCCAGCCAATCGTACATTTTTAAGCCAATTGTATATTTCAGGTTCTCCCACAGACTGAACGTAGGGATCACAAATGTCAGATTACGTACCAGATGCGGTGCATTATGCGCCAGCAAACCACGCTCCACACTGGCTTCCCGCACCAACGACACATCGCCCTGCGCCAGATACCGCACCCCTCCGTGTACCAGCTTGGTACTTTTACTGGAAGTAGACTTTGCAAAATCCACCTGCTCGAGCAACAGCGTACGGTATCCCCGCGTCACCGCTTCCAGCGCCGCCCCCAAACCAGTGGCGCCTCCACCTATTATGACTATATCCCAGGGTTGGGTATCCTTTCTTAACGCCGCGATAATAGCTTCTCTTTTCATAAATGAATTTTCATTGATCCGCAATTCCTTACAAAGTACTGCGGAAATATCTACCGTGCAAAGGTAAAGCCTTCCGCCACCAAAAACTTAACGGTAAAGGCAGCTAAAAGTTCTAATTTCAAAACATTTAGGCACAAAAAATGTTCCTGATGACAGATGGCGGCTTCTCCCGCCTCTTAAACACTTATACAAATTCATATGTCCATTGAGGTTAGAACAGGATACCGATCTTTATTACCCTTCCTGCTGTTGCTGTGCCTTCTGGGCAGCAGCTATACCAGTTTTGCCCAGCAACGGAAAAAGAAACCGCAGCCAGATACCCTCCACCTGGCCGTTATAGACAGCGCCACCCTCAGCAAAAGAATTACCCAACTGGCCAAAGACTCCTCCATCAGGAAGTCGGATACCGCCGTTGCCGTTATCATCAACCGCATAGAAGGTTATACTCTCCTGCTCAACCAGGTGATGAGTACCCTCCGCCGTGGCTTTGATACCGCCTGGATCAGTGATGAAATACCCCTGGTAGATACCTCTCTCACCCTCATCAAATACAACATCGCCGGCCTGGGAGGTACACCCAACATCAACGACATCTATACCAACAAAGTGATGCTGGACCAGCTGCAAAGGCGGCTCACCTCCTGGCAAACCAGCCTGTTTTCCTACTATGATAAACTCGTCAGCATCAACGATACCATCCACTCCCTGCAACGCGACACCTCCATGCGGAACATCCCTGCAGAAGATGAACTCTACGGATTCTATATCGGCCAGCTCACCAATCTGATCATCAAATTCCGCGCGGCCGACAGTGCCAACCGGATCAACCTGATCAAAATGGGCCTGCTGCAGAATAAAGTCGCCAACCGCTATATCGAGGTATCCAACCTGCGGGAAGACATGGACTACCGCCTGAATCAGTTCTCGTCGCACATGTTCAACCGCGACTACCGCTACATCTGGCGCCCGCACCGCGATAGCATCAATCCCCTGGAGTTTATCCCCGTGATGAGAAACTCCCTCCACAAAAGCACCAAAGTACTCACCATCTTCTTCTCTATCCAGTGGCCCATATTCATTGTATGGCTGCTGCTGGCCGGACTTTTTGCGTGGTGGATATACTATAACATCCAACGTGTCCGGCAGCGGCATCCCGCCCCGGAAGCAGAAGCCATCCTGCAGCACAGCCGCTACGTATACCGCTTTCCGGTAGCCTGTACCATCATCTTCGTTACCACCCTGTCGTCTGTCTTATCCGTCCGCTACCCGATCCTGTACACCGAAATTACCTGGGCACTCACCATGACTGCCCTCACCTATATTTTCCGTACCCATCTGCCTACCGCACTATTCCGCTACTGGCTCATGTTAGTAGGGCTACTCATCGTCTATAGTCTGAATAACCTGCTCATAGAGGTCACCTACGCCGAGCAATGGGGACTGCTCATCTCCGCCGCACTGGCCATTCTGCTGGGCAACCGGCTGCTGAAAGAAACGACCCTCACCACATTTGCCCAGCCCCGCTTTACCCGGCCCATCATCAAACTGTTTATGCTTACCAGCTCCTTTTCCCTCCTGCTGGTCATCCTCGCGCGGGTGAGCAGCGCCAAAATCATTGGCTCCGCCGCCGTGGTCAACACCGTCATGGCCCTGAACCTCTCCATACTCGTTAAAATCCTGATGGAAGCAGTATATCTGCAGGTAGAAGCCAACAAAAACTCCAGCTCCTTCATCTCCTTCCTCGACTACCAGGAAGTACAAAAGAAGCTGAAAACCTTACTAACCGTACTGGCTACCGTGGGCTGGCTCGTCATCATCGCCCGCAATTTGTACCTGTATGATGCCATCTATGAATGGATCAGCGAATTCCTCTCCACCACCCATAAAATCGGAAATTCTGAATTTACGTTCAGCAGCGTGATCATCTTTGTACTGGTTATCTGGATCGCTTTCTTCGCCTCCCAGCTGATCGCCTATATGTTTGGCAATACCGGCACCACCACGCCTGTCAAGAAAACAAAATTCGGGTCTGCCCTGCTATTACTCCGCCTCGCCGTACTGGCCGGTGGTATCCTGCTGGCATTTGCCGCCTCCGGCATCCCTATGGATAAACTCACCATCGTTATCGGCGCCCTGGGTGTTGGTATCGGCTTCGGCCTCCAGAACGTTGTCAACAACCTCGTATCCGGTATCATCCTCGCCTTCGAGAAACCTATCGAGGTAGGCGACGTCATAGAAGTAGGCAACCGATCCGGCGTAGTGAAAGAAATAGGAATCCGCTCCAGCAAAATTGCCGCCTACGACGGCTCTCAGGTGATTGTACCCAATGGTGATCTCATCTCCCAGCAACTCATCAACTGGACCCTTAACAACCGCACCCGCCGGGTAGACTTCACCATCGGCGTCGCCTACGGCAGCAATATCGAACAGGTATTCACCATCCTGAAAAGCGCCTTTACCGATCATGAAGGCATCCTGACCGTACCCGAACCGCTGGTACAGCTCACCCAATTCAGTGACAATGCCGTCACCTTCCGGGTGTTTTTCTGGATTTCTGACCTCGGTACTGCCGGCACCCTGCAAAGCGAAGTACTGGCCCACATCTATAACGAATTCAACAAAGCTGGTATCGAACTTCCTTATCCACAAAGGGATCTGCATATCCGGTCCATCGATGAAACGTTGCTGAAAAAATGGGATAAACCAGCAACCGATTAAGTGAAGAAAAAAAAATTATAAAAAAAACGTGCTATACATTTTGAATTTTCATTTATAAGCCGTTATCTTTGCACTCCCGTTTTGGGAATGAGAACACTGCTGACAGCAGTTTCGAAGTTTCCGGAAAGGTAAAATGGCGAGGTAGCTCAGGTGGTTAGAGCGTTGGATTCATAACCCAAAGGTCTCGGGTTCAACTCCCGATCTCGCTACAGGGATAGATTACTCTTCTTAAGGGTAATCTATTTTTTTTTATATTCCTTCCAATATTTTTCTAAACTTTTTGTTACAAATTCTGGTCTTCAATACAAAATTATAATACTTTCAGTGAAAGAATTATATGGAGAAAGCTATAGTCTTACATGCAGATATTCTGGGTTTTAAAAATTTAATTAGCCAAGCCGAGGCTGAACAGGGGGATGACACACTTAATATGCTAAAAGCCGCGTTAGCTGAAGGTGTTGGAACTGTAAAGATGTTTCAACAAAAATTAAACCTAACCACCCCTATTCGTTATAAACTATTTTCAGACAATCTTTATGCTGCCTTTCCATATCAGGATGGAGATCCACAGTCGTTTAGCGACGCATTCCTCTTATGCATAGCCTTTGCTAGATCATATCAGGCGGTAATGCTTGATAACAAATTATTCATACGCGGAGGCATTTCTTTTGGTAAAGATTATAGCGATGATATAACCATTTTTTCGGTCGGCTTGGTTAAAGCATATGAATTAGAAATAAGCCTGGCCGTCTACCCAAGGATACTGGTCGATGAAGAGCTCATAAAAATTATAAAAGACCAAGGTATCGAAACTCCCGGTCCAATTTTTCTTACTATTATTAACAACAGTATCTTAAGAGATGGCGCTGGCCTTTATTTTATCAATCCAATTGGATTGCTGGGCGATACGGGAGCAGAGGCTCATGGTCTAACTGGTGATCAACTCGATAAAGGATTTATAAAGCGATATATTAAATATTCAGAGGAAGTTCTCAGAAACCTCAATCTCGAAAATCAGCAAGAAATAAAAGTCAGCAAGAAATATGACTGGTTCATCTTGCTCTTGAAGTGGCTTCTTTCTGATCGTAATAATGAACAGTCTAATGTTAATGAATTTAGTTCTCTTAGGTTTAAAGCGTCATGAAAAAAATAAATAAATTCGTTCTAAATAACTTTGTATTGTTATAATCTAAAAGTTGCAGAAGTACCAAAAATCTATCATCAACCGGTTAGATAATTCACTCTTTCTCGCTACAGATTAAAAGCCGCAAATTATTTACTATAAAGGATTTTCGGCTTTTTCGTTTGGGCATGGAGGTCGGTTTGGTGGTCGAATATGTTGGGGATCAAGTTGAAAAGTTGTTATTTCTGTTTGGCGATCAAAAATGCAAATAGGCAAAACACATACCGGAACTTGTAATTGTTACTTCCATATTAATGTTAAACAATATTTGACTATTCTTCTCTCTCCTATTGATGATTCTTTCTCTATCTGATAATCTATCAATAAAATTCGAATATCGCTTATTAACAACGCCGTTAAGCGTGGTTTGCCTTGTTGATTGAGAAATCGAAAAACTATTTATCTCATCATGATTTTGCCCAATTAGCAAATTAAAACACGATGTGTGAATCCCAATAAATATCAACTGCTGTTTAGTAAAAAAAAATCTGCCTACAATTGTATTTCCATTATCAGTCGTTCTACTCTGAAAAAATGCCTCAGAGATAATAATCTTTTCCATACTGCTATTAACCAATGGAAGCCCATCCAGCCCGCTAAAATCTCCTAATTTCTGCAAAATATTATACCGATTTGCTATTGCTGTGGTGATAATCGCCTTAGGAGCGAAACTATGTATTAGCGAATAATAGTAATATATCCTTTTCAGCAATTTCATTACCTCTGGCGACATACTAGGCCTATTAAAAGAAGGATCAACAATCCAGACTTGCAAAACATTACTAGAATCTGCAACAGTAATAAAGCCTAAACAAGTATCTGTCTTATAATCATACTTAGCTTTAAATTTGGTATCAGCCTTTTTTGCATGGATTTTGTTTCTATGTTTAGAAACAGCAGAATCTTTAACACTATTTTTCGCTGTTATACAGCCTTTAGCTTCAATATTTATGTACTTATGATGATTTGCTGCAATTAGCCCAAAATCAAAATCTTTATGTGATGTAATCTGAGGAATTAATTGCCAATCAGCCTGAGTTAAGGAATATATTTCACCTGCAATAGCCAAACCTCCGGCGATACCTAACTCTTCTGAAACATCGTTAATCACGGGCCTTTCAGGAGTTGTTTTAATTAATGATTGTATTTGGGGATTGTAATGTAGAAGAGTTTCAAATCTGGAAATTCCTTGGCCAATTTTGCTTAAATCATTAAAAGTCCTGAATCCGTTTGCATCATATTGAAAGCCCAAAACTGCATAAACCTTAAAATCTTCATAGCTTATGCTGATTTCCTTTCTTACAATAGCTTCAATTAAGGGAAAATCATCAGGAAAATTTTTTTCAATCTTTAGCTTTTCTTCCTTATCGTAATAGTCTACTTTGACAATTAATCTAGTCATTTAGCAATTGCTTTTTTTGTGGAGAATAACTATGGTCCAATATCGGGTTAGACAAAACTAATGTTTCAGGCCAGTATTTACCGTTGTGGAAGAGAATACATTTTTTGGGGTAGATAAATAAAGCCGGCACACAAGGTACCGGCTTTACTCCCGCACTGCTGTTCACGAAGTTATTTAGGATATATGGTAGCTATAAATTGTTTGTCGACGGTAGACAACTGTGTGTTATAGCCAACAGAAAAACCATTGGTGGTAAATTCAGCCGGTACCGAATAGTGCATAATTGACAGTGGATCATATTGACCATACTGAGTCACAGCAGCACTGTATTTGTAGAATACGTTGTAATCTACATCCGCTTTACTCCAGTAATTGGGTGGTCCTGCATAATAATTATATACTACAGGTTTGTTCCATGGTATATTAGCGGCAGGACTGGATTGTTCGTGAATGAGGCCAATAGCATGTCCGAATTCGTGAATGGTAGTACCTCTAAAATCTGACTCCGGTGTACTGGAATTAAACCATCCAAAGTTCATTGTGGGCTCGGAGGCAGAGATTCCCAGCGCTTCTTTTCCGATGTAAGACCATGAACCCCCGTCGCCGCCAAACGCAATTCCAATCCGGATATCAGCTGCCTGGCTGGCACTAACAAAACTAAAGCGAACATTTGCATACGTTTCCCATTGCTTGGCGTATTGTTTTACTTTGTTCTGAACAAATGTAGATCCATTCAGGAATTTGACGGTAATGGTTTTTCCATTTGCCCAGAAGCTACTTTTCAAACCAGCACCTTCAGTAGTCACACCGTTTGATGTACGCGTCAGATTTTTATCCACACAAACATGCGGTATATCTTGTTGTTGATTTTCCAATGGATTTGTGCTCAGACCATCATTAGATTTTTGGCAGCTGACCATAGCCACTATGGCCAGGCTCATTAGCAAGTGTTTTTTTGTCATTGATTGCAGATTTTGGTAAATAAAAATGATAAGGAAAATACCTATTCCTTTGGCCCATAGTTGATACAGGCGTTTACCGCGATAACAGCAGGCGGGCAGTACAATACACCGACCGGTATTAGTCGGCCATTATTGAAATGATTGAAAATGGTGAAATACTCATTGATGGAAGTTGTTTGGGTTTTTCGATAATCAGTACAGCGTAAATAAAGATATTTCTGGAAATGGCGTTGCTCTCTGAAAATTAAATTACAAAAAAAAAATTGGTTTACAAAATATATGGGGATAGCGTACTAATTAAGTGTTGTCCCGCTAAAATAAATGATCAAGGTGTAAAGAGAGTGACTTTGCCCTCCATAGTTTATCATCACCCAACATCTCCTTATCACGCAGCAGACAACCAGATGGCAAGTATTACAGCCGCCATTTTTATTTCAATTAGTATTCATTCAGATTTTCGAAAATCCCACCTGCGGTTCCCGCTGTCTTCAAGCCGGAAGGCCATGATCTCATCTGATTGAGATGCCAGCATGATGAATAAGTACCTTTCTTCCCGTGCATAATTGTATTTAAATTCCAGGAATGTTTTTTCCTGATGTTGGATGACCAACCAGGTCCCCAACTTTTGCCATCCTCTCCCTTTCCACTCCATCCAATCCTCGTCCCCATTCCGGAAAAACCGTATTACATCTCCAGACACTGCGTTATGATAATATCCGTTTGCAAACAGTAACATGGGTAAATCTTTTATTTAATAAGATTAGCATTAACAAACAATACCTCTAAGGTCGTTAAATGCCGGTCAATCGTACAATATAAGGTTAGATAATCTTCTCACTTCCGTACGAAAAGGGAATTTTCAAGAAAACATTGGACATCCACTTCTCAGACTGGCCTGCATAAAGGAGATCGTAATTTCCAAACGTTCCAGCTGTTCCTTTTTCTACGTTTAAACTGAAACTAGAACAGGGATACTTACAGTTGGTGGCAGAAAATCTTTTCATTAGTAATCAACCTGTTTAAACAATTCCCCTACTATCTCCGTTAATATTTGCGTGCCACGGGCTATTGTGTAATCAATCCACAAAAACTTCAGCTCAGTATCAAGCATCAATCCAAAGACCATCCGCAGGCACCGACTTGTTTCTTCCACCAAATAATTACAATGAAATATGAGATTAACTCCCACTGAAATTGAAAAGTTGATGTTGCATCAGGTTGGAGAGCTGGCAGAAAAGCGTTTAAAAAGAGGCGTCAAGCTCAATTACCCCGAGTCCATCGCGCTGATTTCGAGCAGAATCATGGAAGAAGCACGGGACGGAAAAAAAACCGTGGCGGAGCTGATGGAATGGGGCGCCAAGCAATTGACCCGCAGCGACGTCATGGAAGGCGTGCCAGAAATGATACACGACGTACAGATCGAAGCAATGTTCCCCGACGGCAATAAGCTGGTAACTGTACATAATCCAATCCGGTAATCCCCTAAAATCATTTAAGTATGATCCCAGGCGAAATCATCCCAAAAAAGCAGGATATCATCTGCAATAAAGGCAAACGCACCGAAACGGTCCAGGTAAAAAATACCGGCGATCGCCCCATCCAGGTGGGTTCTCACTATCATTTTTTTGAAGCCAACAAAAAGCTGGACTTCGACCGCAAAAAAGCCTTCGGCCTCCGCCTCAATATTCCTGCGGGCACGGCCGTGCGGTTCGAGCCGGGCGAAGAAAAGAGAGTGATATTGGTAGAAATAGGCGGGAAACGGCAAATCTTCGGGTTCAACAATCTTACGGAAGGCAACGCGGCAGACAGCGGCCTGAAAACGGCGGCTATCAGCAAAGCGCAAAAAGCCGGATTCAAAGGTGCCTGATGACATCATTCCTCCTACACATAATCACAGATTGTTATGAGCAAAGACCTCAATCATGAAAACAACGGACATTCCGAAGGTTCTGAAAAATGGAGCCGGCGGGAATGGATTAAAATAGTGGGTGTAACGTCGCTCGGCGTTACCGTATTGGGCCTTAACAGTGCTTTTTCGCAAAACGATAACCAGGTGCGCTTTGAAGACGGCAACCTGTATGTGACCCGCGAAAAATACATCTCACTTTTCGGGCCTACCACCGGAGACAGGGTGCGCCTAGCAGATACCGGACTGTTCATCGAAATAGAAAAAGATTACCAGACCTACGGCGACGAAAATAAATTCGGCGGCGGCAAAACCGTGCGCGACGGTATGGGGCAATCCAACACCGTGCTCGATCACGAATGTCTGGATATGGTGCTGCTTGGCGCTACCATCATCGACCACTGGGGGATCGTAAAAGCCGATATCGGTATCAAAGACGGAAAGATAGTGGGAATAGGCAAAGCCGGGAACCCCAATACGCAAGACGGCGTTACGCCCGGCATGGTGATCGGACCGGCCACGGAAGCCCACGGTGCATGGGGGCAGATCGTAACGGCTGGCGGCATCGATACCCATATCCACTTTATTTCAGCGGACATCGCCCACACGGCGCTGTACAGCGGTCTCACTACCCTCATCGGCGGCGGAACCGGACCTAATGACGGCACCAACGCCACCACAGTGACGCCCGGCAGACACAACATCCATAAAATGCTCCAGGCATGCGACGCCATGCCTGTCAACATCGGCATCTTCGGCAAAGGGAACGTATCCAACGAACAGGCGCAGGTGGAAATGATCGAAGCAGGCGCGCTGGGCGTAAAAATTCACGAAGACTGGGGCGCCACGCCCTCCACCATCGACATGGCGCTGCGCGTGGCAGACAAATACGATACACAGGTGGCCATCCATACCGATACCTTAAATGAAGCCGGCTTCCTGGAAGATACCGTCAAAGCGATCAATGGCCGGGTGATCCACACCTTCCACACCGAAGGTGCCGGCGGCGGCCATGCGCCCGACATCATCAAAATAGCCATGTATCCCAACATTCTGCCCGCATCCACCAATCCCACCAAACCATACACCATCAATACTGCCGCGGAACACGTGGATATGCTCATGGTGGCCCATCACCTGAGCCCAAAGATCAAGGAGGACGTGGCCTTCGCCGATTCGAGGATCCGGCCTTCCACCATCGCTGCGGAAGATATTCTGCAAGACATGGGCGTGTTCAGCATCATGAGCTCCGACTCCCAGGCTATGGGCCGCGTGGCTGAAGTGATTACCCGCACCTGGCAAACGGCGGACAAAATGAAACAACAACGTGGTGCGCTGCAGGGCGACGGAAAAGGGAACGACAACTTCCGCGTAAAAAGATACGTTGCCAAATATACCATCAACCCCGCATTGGCGCACGGCATCGCCTCGTACGTAGGCTCCGTGGAAGTAGGTAAGATAGCGGACCTCGTGCTGTGGAAACCTGAATTCTTTGGCGTGAAACCGGAAATCATCTACAAATCCGGGATGATCGCCGCGTCCAAAATGGGTGATACCAACGCTTCCATCCCCACTCCACAACCCGTTATCTACCGCAGCATGTACGGCGCTTACGGAATGGCTTTGGGCACAACCAGCTTCAATTTCGTATCGCAGGCATCGCTGGAGAAAGGGGATATCATGAAGCTCGGGCTCAACAAAAAATGCCTCCCGGTCAAAGGCTGCCGAAACGTGAAGAAAAAAGATATGATCAATAACAACGCCACCCCCAATATCGAAGTGGACCCGGAAACTTATGCCGTGAAGGTAGATGGGAAAGTGGCTACCTGCGAGCCGGTGTCTGTACTACCCATGGCGCAACGGTATTTTATCTTCTGAGAAAAACACCATGGCGCCGGGAACCGATATGCTACATATAGAAAAAGTCGTCAGTAACCCGTTTTCACTTACGGGGAAGGAAAAAGACGTATTGGACATCGAATGGTATGAAACGGAGAAACATCTGCTACGACGCAGTACCAGGAGTGGAAAAGAAGTAGCCATCCGGAAAAACAACCGCATTCCGCTGGAGGACGGAGACGTTATCTGGATGGACGATTCGGCATACATCTGCATCAATATACTGCCATGTGAATGTATCGTGATCCGGCCGGCCAACATGTATGAAATGGGAGTCGTCTGCTTTGAAATCGGGAACCGGCACATCCCGGTCTGTATCGAAGAAAACAGGGTGAGCGTTGCATACGAAGGCGCTCTTTTTACCCTTTTGGAACGGGGCGGGTTTACACCCGAAATCGTAGAGAAAAAATTATTAAAGCCATTGAGGTTATTATCTCGGGCTATGTTCAAAGGGTAAAAAATGAAATCAGATTTACTCACGCTCTTACAGATTAACGATTCCATGTTTCCCATAGGGAGCTTCACACACTCCTATGGCCTGGAAGCCTATGTTTACCAGCAGCAGGTAACCAGTGCAAAACTCGCGGAAGCCTATACAGAAAAAGTATTGCGACACAGCCTGTATTACAACGACGCTGCCTTTGTAAACCGCGCCTGGAAAATCTGCAACGGCAAAAGTTTCCGCTACCAGCAACTTCTGGAGCTGGACATGCTGGTAACCGCACTGAAAGCCCCCTCAGAAATAAAACAGGCCAGTCACAAGCTGGGCCTGCGTTTCCTGAAGCTGGTCGTGGAGCTGGGAGCCGGCGCCAAAGTGAACCGGTATGCCAAAAGTATAGAAGCCGGGCAGGCAACGGGGCACTATGCCATTGCCATGGGCATGTATGCGCAGGAAACCGGCATCAGCAAAAAAGATACCCTCACGGCGTTTTATTACAACAACCTGAACGCCATGGTCACCAATTGTGTGAAGCTGGTACCACTCAGCCAAACCGTTGGCCAGAAAATCCTCTTCAAAATGCAGCCGTTGATCAAAGAACTGGTCGGCAAACAGGATAAAGTGAACGACGATACGTTCGGCCTTTGCTGCATCGGGCAGGAAATAAAATGCATGCAGCACGAGAAACAATATTCCAGGCTTTATATCTCTTAGCGTATGACGAGAACTTATGTAAAAATAGGCGTTGCCGGGCCGGTAGGTTCAGGAAAAACCGCGCTGATAGAAGCGCTCACCCGCGAAATGAGCGACGCATACAGCATATGCGTGGTCACCAATGATATTTACACGAAGGAAGATGCGGAATTTATGATCAAAAACTCGAAGCTCCCTAAAGACCGTATCGCCGGCGTAGAAACAGGGGGCTGTCCGCACACGGCCATCCGCGAAGACGCATCCATGAACCTCGAAGCCGTAGAAGATCTCGTAAGCGCGCACCCCGACACGCAGATCGTGTTCATCGAAAGCGGAGGCGATAACCTGGCCGCAACTTTCAGCCCCGACCTGGCCGACCTTACCATTTTTGTGATAGACGTGGCCGAAGGGGAAAAGATCCCCCGGAAAGGCGGCCCCGGCATCACCCGGTCCGACCTCCTGCTCATTAATAAAATCGACCTCGCGCCACACGTAGGCGCAGACCTTGCCGTCATGGAAAGAGACGCCACCAAAATGCGCGGTGCCCGCCCCTTCCTGAAAACCAATTTAAAAACCAAAGAGGGACTGGAAAACGTCATCGGTTGGATTAAAAAATATGCCTTGTTCGAGAACTAATGATACAAAAGGATAATTCTTTATACAGTAAATTATTCATCAGCAACAAAAAAGAAGGTGAAAAAACGCTGTTGCACGACAGCGCTTTCGATATCCCGTTTAAAATAGTGCACTACGGCAGCCGTGGCACGGGCAGCCACCTGGAATTGATGCTCATGAGCTCTTCACCCGGGATGATGGACGGGGATATTATCGACGTGGAAATTTGCTGCAGGAAGGAAACCGCAACAAAGCTGTTTACCCAATCCTACAACAAAGTGCACCCTTGCAAAAAAGGTACTGTACAACGTCATAAAGTACTGCTGGAAGACAATGCGCTGTTTTCCTTTTTGCCACATCCGTTGATTCCTTTCCGGAATGCCATTTACCAGGCGGATAATGAGATCCGCTTATCCGCGACCAGCCATTTGTTATGGAGCGACATCATGACCGCGGGCAGAGTACATTCCGGCGAGCGGTTCGAGTTTAGTCGTATCCACAGCAAAACGAAAATTTATGTGGACGGAAGACTGGTGATATTCGACAATCAACTTTTAATGCCGGGAGAACAGGCCATTGAGGAACTGTTGTTTTACGAAGGCTATACGCACCAGGCCACGCTGTTCATCGTGTCGCCCTACGTGAGTTTGCTGAAGCAAGAATTTGACGAGCTGTTCATCGAACAGTTCGACGATATGAAATATGGCTATACCCAATGCGCTCCGCAGGCACTGATGATCCGCATCCTGGGCAACAGCGGGGAAGGTATTTACGAATGGCTATACAACATCGGGAACATGTGCTGGGAATTCATCCAGTTTCAGCAACAGCAGCACATTCCTAAAAAAGCGGCCAAACAACTGGCGCCTGCCGGAAAAAAGATTTCGAAGAAAAAAGTAAAAACATAAAGGCATGCACGAAGTGCCCATTATACGGGAGATGGTGAAGATGCTGCAGGAGCAATACCCCGACAAATTCAGCCAGATCATCAAAGTGACGGTGGAAGCGGGTTTGCTCAGCAACGTGCAACCGGTACTGATTCAGAACGCTTTTGAAGCGCTGGTGCTGGAAAATGATTTTTTGAAAGATATCGACCTGGAAGTAGTGACACTCCCCATCATCGCGCATTGCGATGCATGCGATAAAAATTTTACGGTAACGAAACACCGGTTTATATGCGGATGCGGTAAACCTGCCCGCGAGATCGTTCAGGGAAAAGAATTACGTATCAGCCGTGTAGATTTTTTAAATGAATAACCATGAATGAAGAAATGAACGCGAAGCCGAAAAGCAACCGGGCGCCAGTAGGCTCCATTCAATGCGAAAACACCTCGCTCAATTTGCTGAAGGCGAACGATTTTGTAGCCAAAGCCATTAAAGAACGGCTTGCACATATGCTGGTGCTGAACATCTGCTCATCGCCCGGAAGTGGCAAAACCACGCTCCTCCAGGAAACCGGCAGGCGCCTGAAAGGCCAGCTCAATATGGCCGTACTGGTAGGCGATCCTGAAACCGACCGTGATGCCACCCGTTTAAAAGAAGCAGGCGTAAACGCCTTGCAGATCGTAACCGGCGGCATGTGCCACATCGAAGCACAGATGATCCTCCAGGCGCTGGATCACATTGACCTCGACAATACGGATGTTTTAATCATCGAAAACGTGGGCAACCTCGTTTGCCCCGCTGCATTTGATCTGGGAGAAGATTACCGCGTAACGCTGCTTTCCGCAACGGAGGGCGACGACAAGCCCAAAAAATACCCACGAATGTTTCTTACCAGCGAATTGATGCTGATTTCAAAATCCGACCTGCTGCCTTATGTGCCGTTTTCAGTAGAAGCCGCAGGAAATGACGCCAAAGAAATCAACCCGGATATAGAAACCCTCGCCATCAGTACCATCAAGGGAGATGGCATGGATCAATGGTGCAATTGGATCCGGAAAAAAGCGCAGCAAAAAAAGCAAATGAAAAATGCCCTGCCCCAAACATGATTTGACGTTAAAACTTTAGATTATGATGCACCTTCGGTCATTTGTTATGTTATGCGTGTTCCTGGCTTTTTTTATTACGCCGGCACGGGCACAGGACAGCCTGAAAGAGCAACGCAGCACGTTGATAAAAACGAACAATACTTTCCTGGATTATGTAGATATCAATCTTCTGCTGCGAAGCTCGCTCGACATCCCGCTTGGCGGCGACGCACCACCCGCAGCCATCCGTATGAAAGAAATGCGGTTTGAAGTACGGGGCGACCTCCCCACCATTCCTCTCGCCTACCGCCTTCGTTTCAGGCTCAACAGAACCTCCGAACAAAGAGCCTTCGACAACGCGCCCGGCGCCATCGATATTGCATTGGTGGATTACCAGTTCGGTAAACGCAAAAACTGGGTGGTGAGTGTAGGTAAACAGGCCGCGTATGTTGGCAGCTGGGAGTTTGAAAACAATCCTACCTACGAATACGAATACTCGGAGTTCGTCAACAACCAACTGAATCTTTTTGCCATGGGCATCCGGCTTGGATACCAGATATCGCCCACCCAAACGGTGCACCTGCAAGTGCAGAACACCTTCAACGAAAGTTTTGACCGGCTGTATGAATTGTCGGGCTACAATAAAACCGGACGCACCGCGTCGAAGCTACCCCTTGGCCTCATCCTGGCCTGGCAGGGAAAGTTTTTCGGCGATAAGCTACAAACTTTTTACTCCGGCAATCTTTCCCAGGTGGCTAAAAATGAAGTGAACCAGTCGCTGGTACTGGGGCACAAATGGAACCTGAAATCGTTTACCGGTTACCTGGACCTGCACACTTCTAATTTCGGAGTGGATTACGTCAACATCGCTTCTCCTTCCATCAACAACTATCGGAATAATCCCGTTAGAACATACGCCAGCGACATCAATTACAAGGCTGCCATCCTGCGTTTGAATTATGAATTTGTGCCCCGCTTTTTTCTTACCGCCAAATTCTTTTTCGAAACCGCGTCGGACAGAAAAGACAACACCATCGGCAAAAACTTCCGGGATAACATCGGCCTGCTGGGTGGATTGGAATTTCAGCCGATTAAAAGCCAGAACATGCGGATGTTCGGTTATTTTTTCAACAACCAGAAAAAGTACCATGGTGTTGTAGGCGCTGCCAATCCCGATATTTCCAGCAACATGGTATCGCTGGGATTTTTCTATTTCGTGAATGTACTCTGACGTATGACAAACCTTATTGCGCCTTTCGTATGAAATTTTTACTGTTATTTATTTTTATGTTGATGGGGGTAGCTGTTGAAGCGCAGGTTAAAACCATCTATTTGTACAGCCTTCTCGGTAAGGTGCCTGTACCGGGAGCCATTACCATCCGGCAAGACAGGCTGCCCGTACAGGTTTCCAACGGTATCGGCGCCCTCCGCATCGATCCCGCCGTTTCTCCAACCTATACGATTTATACGGTGGGCTATGACAGTCTTGTGGTAGACGCACAGCAAATTGCCGACCGCTCCATTATTTACCTGGCAGAAAAAAACACCTCTCTACGGGAAGTGGTGGTGAGAACACCGCCCAGCATCGGCGTACTGAACACCATCAGTGATGTGGATATCCACCTCAGGCCCATCGTTACGTCACAGGATGTGCTCCGCATCGTGCCAGGTTTGTTTATTGGCCAGCATGCGGGCGGAGGAAAAGCGGAGCAGATATTTTTACGCGGCTTCGACATCGACCATGGCACCGACTTCGGCATTACAGTAGACGGGATGCCCGTTAATATGGTAAGCCATGCCCATGGTCAGGGTTATGCAGATCTCCATTTCGTCATACCTGAATTAATCGAAAAAGTAGATTTTGATAAAGGTCCTTATTTTGCCGACAAAGGAAATTTCGTAACGGCGGGCTTTGCCGATTTTAAGCTAAAAAATTATCTCAAACAGAATTTCGTAAAAGCCGAAGGCGGCCAATTCAACACCTGGAGAGCCGTTGCGGCGGTGAACCTGCTGAATAAAGCAAGCATCATCAAATCGGGCAACAGTCTTTACGCAGGCGCTGAATACTCTCATACAAAAGGGTATTTTGACAGTCCGCAGAACTTCAACCGCTTTAACGGCATCTTGAAATATCATGGAAAGATATCGGAAAACGCCTCGCTTTCCGCGCATATAAGCGGCTTTACCAGCAGCTGGAACGCCAGCGGGCAAATCCCCGACAGGGCCGTAAAACAGGGCCTGATAGGCTGGTACGGCGCCATCGACGATACCGAAGGAGGCAGCACCAGCCGTTACAACGCCAACGTATCTTTGCATACCACCTTCGACAACGGCTTGCAATGGAACAACCGGGTTTATTACAGCTATTACCGCTTTAATCTGTTTTCCAATTTTACTTTCTATTTGAATAACCCCGCAGAAGGAGATCAGATCCGGCAAAGCGAGCAACGGCACCTGGCCGGATTACAGTCTGATATTTCGTATAACAACAACATCGGCCGGTTGCAAGGCGCATTCAAAGCCGGCGTGCAGGTGCGAACCGATATGACGAAAGATAGTGAACTCAGTAACACAAAAAACAGAACCAAACTCCTGGACAAAATTATGCTAGGCGACATACACGAAGTTTCCGCCGGCGTATATGCGGAACAGTTATTCCGCCTCAGCAGCACCCTCGAGCTGGCCGTAGGCGCCCGGGGAGATATCTTCCTGAACAGCTATAACGACAAACTGATCAATCAAAAATTATCCGCCCGCTCGCATATGGTGAGCCCCAAGCTGCGCCTGAATTACAAAGCGAACGATTACGTGCAGCTATACGGGTATTTCGGCAAAGGGTTTCATACCAACGATACACGGGTGGCCGTTCAGAGAAACGGCCGGGAAGTAGTGACGCCTGCGCTGGGAACAGATCTGGGAGGAATATTCAAAATAGGCGATAAGGTACTGTTGCAAACTGCACTGTGGTATTTATGGCTGCAGCAGGAATTTATTTATGTAGGCGACGAAGGCATAGTAGAGCCCAGCGGTAAAACCCGGCGCTACGGCGGAGATTTGTCTTTCCGGTACGAAATCCTCCGATACCTGTATGCTGATGCAGATCTGAATGTGTCGATGCCCCGGGCGGTAGGCGTTCCCAAAAAAGAACATTACCTGCCGCTGGCGCCGGAGGTAACGTCGACCGGGGGCCTCAACTACGTGAATAACAAAGGGTGGAACGGCAGCATCAGGTACAGGTTTATGGGCAAACGGCCCGCCAACGAAGATTACAGCGTTACTGCCAAAGGATATTTTATCTGTGATGCCGGTTTGAGTTATAGCAAACAAAACTGGGAAGCCGGGCTGTTCGTCCAGAATATCTTCAACACAAAATGGAAAGAAACCCAGTTCGATACAGAAACAAGATTAAAAGACGAGCCCGAACCCGTCAGCGAAATCCATTTTACACCCGGCACACCATTTTTTGCCCGGCTATCATTTACCATTTTCTTCTAAAATCATTGGTCCATGATCACTTCATCAATGTTCCTGATCTTATATGCGGGCTTTACACATGCTTTTGAAACCGATCATGTGCTGGCTGTTACGAATATGGCCATTGCAAGAAACAAGCTGATAAAAGCCGTAAAAGACGGTGCTTTCTGGGGCCTCGGGCATACCTCTACCCTGTTGTTGATCGGTATAATTTTTCTCGCGATCAAGTTACACATTCCGGATAAATACTTTTCTTATTTCGAAGCGGGCGTGGGATTGATGTTGATTGCCATGGGCGTGTACAGGCTGGCGAAATGGGCCAAAAACGGAACAGACGAACATCATCACCAGGGAGATCCGCATACCCATTCGCACAAACCGCAGGCAAGCCATTCCCATCTGCCCGCCTACATGGTAGGATTAGTACATGGCCTGGCAGGAAGCGGTGTGTTGATCCTGGCGGTCATGAGCCAGTCGGACGCGGTGAGCAGCGGTCTGCTTTATTTGCTGATTTTTGGCGTTGGGTCTGTATTTGGAATGATGCTGGCGGCCGGGGTGTTCAGTTTTCCTTTCACCAGGCGGATCTTTCAATATGGAAAGGTGAAATTAATATTGATTGGGATTTCGTCTTTGCTATGTATTGGATATGGCGCCTGGATTATTTATAAAAATCTCTGGGGATAAGGGTGACCTGACTTTTTAAGTAATAAAGAAGCCTCACAGTAAATCACTGTGAGGCTTCTTTTATTTGTAGCGTGCAGCCTGAAACCGGCCTGCCGAACCGACAATTTCGGGACATGATAAGGTTTCATCAGCAACTAATGTAGAAAGTCTGTGTAACTTCGCCGTGGTGGCTAAACCCATTATACGTTTACTCATCACGAATTGCTTTTGGCATTTCTGCAATGAGCTGTTCATTTTCCTTATGTCCGATTACAAAAAGTCATTTAATGCGATTCCTATATCATAGCGCCTTGTTGATTGTTTTTTTCATCACGGCCTTCTCAAGTAACTCATCTTCCCAAACAAGTCCCGGCAAGCGTATTGCCACTACTACGTCCGGTAATTCATATGCGGCAATCGACAAAAAAGCGTTAGAGATACCCGATACGAGTACTTCCTCCACGACAAGTATTGCCGCTTATATCAATACCAATTTCACCACCGATATAGATAAAGCACGTGCAGCCTTCATCTGGGTGGCATCCAACATCAGTTACGATCTGGACAATATGTTCGCGCTGAACTTCTATGAAAAAAAAGAGGAGAAAATGGCGAAGGCACTGAAAACCCAAAAGGGTATTTGCGAAAACTACGCACTGCTATTTACGGACATCTGTACAAAGGCTGGTATTAAAACGTTTGTAGTAGAAGGATTTACCAAACAGAACGGGTTTACCGATTATATCCCACATGCCTGGTGTGCTGCTCGGATAGATACAAGTTGGTATTTGTTTGATCCCACCTGGGGTTCAGGATATGTCATGAATAGAAAGTTTGTTAAGAAGATTGACAACAGCTTTTTCAAAACAGCGCCTGCAAAGCTGATCAAATCGCATATGCCATTTGATTACCTCTGGCAATTATTAAATTATCCGATCACCAGCACAGCATTCTATGAAGGTAAAACCGGGGAGAATCATACAAAGCCTTATTTTAACTACAACGATTCCATCATCGCCTACGAAAAGATGGATGAGATGATTTATTACGCAGCAGCAGTCACCAGGATGGAACAGAACGGACTTCGGAACGCTATGCAATTCGACCGGTTACATCATTTAAAACAAGCCATTGAAATTGATAAGCAAAATAAGATAGCGAATCAATATAATGCTGCAGTTCACAGTTTCAACCTTGCCATTAATTATTTCAATGATTTTGTTAATTACCGGAATCAACAATTCAAACCCGAACAAAGCGATGCCAACATACAAGCTATGCTGGATGCACCGGCAAAGAAAATAAAAGCGACCAATGGTTTTCTGGACCAAATCGTAGCGCCGGATGCCAATACGGCTAACCTAATTGCCACCCTGCGTAAGGAAATCGTTAGTCTCACTGACCGCATTGATGAGCAACAGGTATGGCTGAAAGCATATTTACAGAAAGGAAAAGCAGGGAGGAAATCGATGTTTACCAAGTATACCTGGTTCGGGGTACCACTGAATTGATACCGTTTGTAAGGTACTTTTAGCAACTTTGTTAGCCACTTGATAGAGAGTGGCTAATTTATTTATGGCATGGCAAAAATTATTGAGCTACCGTATATCAAACCAACACCAGCATCATGTTGATATTTTTTATTGATACCAATAGTTGATATCCTTTGTTTTAAAGCGTCCACATAACACTTATTACACGTATCTGATTCATTTAAAATACATTCTCTTAAATATTTCACCAGACACATTTCCAGCTATCTGTCAATAACGTTCACCCATAAACGCTGAATTGTTTTTTCTCTGCTTTTATACTCACACTATCATTGTATTTTATGTACTCAATAAACTTTACGGGTACACGAACACTGACATATTTATGCAGTATCAAAAATTAAATTTAAACTATTCCGAAATCCTTAAAATCAAAAAAAATGAAAAAAACAACATTCACAGGCAAGGCACTAAACAGAACAACCCTGAAATCAATTAATGGTGGTGAACGCAAAGCAAATTTCTGCGTTACCGAAACCAAACCTTGTTCTAATAACATTGATTGTGTATACGCTAACTGTATCTGCTCTTTCAGATTTGGATCAGGTTTGTGTACAGGACAATTCTAGGTTTATTACTGTCACTTTTAACAACCTCATTTAGCCACGCTATAAAGCGTGGCTAATTTATTTATGTTATACCAACACCTGATTTTGTTTACCATCATTGTATCGTTACAAAACCAATGTTGTATCAAGCTAGTTTAGAAAGGTTGTGTATTATCTCTACATTTATATTGTAGTACCTCTCTTAATAATCATAAAGCCCATGGAAGAATAATATCATCCATGGGCCTTATATTACTTATCTAGGACAAATGAACGAATTCGGCACACAGATCTGTAGACTATGGCAGCAATATTCTCTGGGAGGACAATCATCATCCGTACGACAATAGCCCTTTCTTTGAGCGGCAGCGGCACCGCCCACAATCGCCTTCAACTGTTGTTTTGCAAGCACTTTTTTCGCACCCAATGCAATAGCGCGTAAGTTCATTTTTTTCATTTCGCAAGCA
Source organism: Chitinophaga nivalis (assembly GCF_025989125.1). Lineage (NCBI taxonomy): Bacteria > Pseudomonadati > Bacteroidota > Chitinophagia > Chitinophagales > Chitinophagaceae > Chitinophaga > Chitinophaga nivalis. Next base: position 8,280,445 of record NZ_JAPDNR010000001.1, read on the forward strand.
TTTAATGATGAAATAATAATTTCTAACAAGACAAATCTACAATCCTTCATTCCGGTATATCCGGAATGAAAAATTCGCTCAAATTCATTTACACAACTCAAACACTGCTGTAGGGGAAAAGCACAATTTGTCTATCATTCCTATCTGTTTCATCTTTTCTCTTGGCAGCACTTCTCCATATTTTAAAAACAAGCAGCTGATCATCTCTCCAGCCTCTTCATAATAGTAAGTTCTCCGGCCTCTATCGTATTTTATAGGATACCCCATCTCTTTCATATCATTCAGAATTTCCGACAGCGTACTTCTACTTACATTATTTCTTTTTGCAAAGTGGTCTAAATTGCCCGTAGCCTTTCTTTGTATCATATAATCTATATACTTCAGGCGATTAATATATTTCATGATAGCCATAGCCTAATCTTATGCGGTTAAAAAAATATCCATCACGTAAACTATAATGGTAAAGGTGCCTCATCCCCTTTATTGGGATCCCGTAAGATTCCCGGATTTTCCACTATATACCTATTCAGTACATCGCTGATACTGAGTAAGCCGGAATATTCCGCTATTCCTTTGGTGCGTGTTGTCTTTGTAATTTTAACCTTTCGTTCATCCATCAACAGCTTAGCTGCTTCGGAAGCATGACTTTTGGGCGCAGGAAAGTTTTCTGGAATGGCAAGCATAGAGAACAGTTTTATAGGGTTAATCGTAAATGCAGTGTTAGTAAATCCCAAATGACATTGTTAAATACTTTAAACAATCAGGCTCACTGCGTTTTGTACAGGATATCACCCCTCTTTATGGAAAGCACTATAATAAAATCTGAGGGTTTTACATTAAAACAAAGACTGACAACAACATCATCGCGTCTTTATGGGTTACGAAAACGAAACAGTATTTTCATTGGGCTATTTTGAAACAACAGGTCAACAATGTATTATCTTAAATTTAGCAATAGATTCGTGTTTTTACAAAAATTTTTTCCGGAGTTATTTTCATGCTATTTTAAAAGAGAGACGAACACGGTACGATACAAGTATTCCCAGTCATACGTTATATCATTAACTACGATTTTTCATCTAACTAGAAAAGAATATAGTATCACAATAGGCTACAAGGTTATTAAAAAGCAGATTGAATGGCGATAATAAATATCGTTCGACACCCCAGCAATATCAAGCCGCACCAAATCACAAATCAATCTTTCACACCAACAAAAAAAGTGTGCAGCGAATATCGCCGCACACTTTTCAAATCTTTTGTAACCGACAATCTGCTATTGCACTTTCGGTCTTTTGAACAAACGTATCACTTCGAGCTGCGCAGCACCAGGTGTCACAAAATAGGTACGTACCAATCCTTTCTCTTCTCCTTTAGGAAAAATCACACTGAATTCGTCTATCTTACTTTTTGCCTCACTGTCTTCAAAATACCAGCTGTCTGTAGTACCGGTTTTCGTAAAGTATAAGGTATATCCGTTGTTTTTATCTTTAAATCCATCCTGTGGCAGATAATTAACTGTTACCCAGGTACCGGGTTTTACATGCTGAGCGATATTCACTTTTTTTCCTGCCGCATTTTGCAGAAAAATATCCAGTGCGTCATTGCTCTGCGGATAATAAACATAAAAGCTCAGTTTGTTGGTAGCCGGATCGGCAGCCACAGGTGCTATTTTCAGGATATTTCCATTAATGTACACAAAAGGGAAAAATACTTCCAGTTCGCTGGTCTCCAGATTCAGCTGTTGCTGGAATAACTCCTTACCTGATGTCTTGTCGTTTATTTTAAATGATAACTCTTTCTTGGCGGAAGGATAGGGGTATACCATGCTAAAAGAAACAGATTTATCGGGCTTCGTGGTGAACTTGCGATAAATAGTAGTGTCTATCGACATTTCCAGTTCAGCTTCGCCCACATTGTAGCCCGACACCTCAATATTAATGACTTTCACCACTTCTTTTTCTTTACTGCAAGCGTTCAGTATAACCAAAAGGACAAATAGTCCAAGTACTTTTATTGTTGACATGATCTGTTTATTTTTAGTAATCCAGGCGGGTAAAAAAACTCATGATATTTCCATTGGGAGATTCCGAGAAAATATAAAGCTTGGAAGCCGCAGTGGACGCCGGTGGTTTTGGTGCTGAAGATGAAATATTGTTCCAGGTATAGTCAGTGCCATCAACATAAGGGATATTCGTACCTGGCTTGTATATTCTTACCTGAAAAGACACTGTGGTTATTACGCCATTGTATTCCTGTCTTCCTGTGGTAAAGGTAGAAAATGTGGCTGACTCACTGAATTCATTTGGTTTCACATTCCTGATCCGCGTAATTTCCTCAAATACCTTTGGCGTAGCGAAATACTTACCTATTACCAAATCCACCGGTTCGCTATAATGAGTAAACTCCGGAATAAACATATAGGTAAGGCTGATTTTACCCTTCTCTACAGCAGGTTTCTGCGGCATATCACGCACCTCTCCATTCATATAGAGGAAACTTAAATCAGCTACGTCCTCTCCTCTTTTATATTCTTTTTCCACCACCGATTTGCCTGTGCTTTTTTCAGTAATGCTCAACCTCACTGTTTGCTGATCTCCTTTAAAAATAAACGATTCTCTGTGTTTAAATGAGCCTTTTGTCAGTCCCAACGGCAAATTAAACGTATCCACTTTTACCCTCAGTTCTTCCTCAGTAGCGTTATATCCTGCAAGGTTGATCTGTAATACCTCCTCTTTATAGAGAATATTATCCCGGTCTTTGTTACACGCAAGCATCATAAACGTCACGATGCCCGGTAAAAGCCAGCTTATTTTATTTATTTTCATTTTTGCTGTTTATCGTTGTTAAAAATTATAGGATACAGACAGGCTGAACGAAGCGCCTACTTTACGGATAAAGGTATCGGTATCGCCTACACGAACTTTATTTTTCCCGTCGGGTGCAACTTCATAATGCCCTGCATCATACTTCTGAGAAAAACCTTCTTTCCATTCATATACATCCGACCATTCATTCATGTTCATATCACTTGTAGCCGGTTTGATCTGATAGGTGTTCTGGCCATTGATGAAAAACCGGTATGGACTATTGGTAAGATTGCTCACGTTCAATCTTACATTCAGTTTCTTATCCTTCAGGAACTTGTAGCTCAATTGTGCATCTACCTGATCCCGTGGCCGTTCCAATTCCGAATAATGGGGTTGCATACCTACCGTAAAGGTTTTATAGCCCGAGTGATTGATGGCTATATTGGCGCCAAATCGTTCCCCTGCGTATTGCAGACCGATGTTGTACAATACCGGTACCTGTCCGTACAAAGGACGTTTTTCTTTCAGGTACGTTTTCGTCCGGTAAGCATAAGTCTTACCGTCGATATCCGCGCCTCCTCCTATTGTTCCGTAACGGAAAGCGCTGGCCTGCACCTGAGAGTTTTGTATAGTCAGGTTTCCGCTGAAATACAGGTTGTCTAAAAACTTCGCGCCTTTAGCAATAAATCCGAGACTCTTACGCAGGTCTACTTCCCAGCCCGTAACATCTGCATAGTCTGAGTTGGCAGTCAGCAGATCTACTGCACCACTGGTATTGGTAATATCCAGGTACATCTCTACCGGATTTTTGAAATGCTTTTTAAAATAACCCGCTGAGATTACCTCTCCTGCTCCAGGGTACCATTCTACCCGCAGATCGTAATGCGTGATTAATGTAGAAAGCACGCCCGTATTACGCTGTATACGGCCGTAGAGGTAGTTGAAACGTGCAAAGCTTGAGTTTTCAATCAATGCCGGGCGGATAGCCGATTGGGCGAACGAAGCCCTGATGTTGAAGTTGGAGAATGGCGTAATGGTCAGGTTGCCCGAAGGAAGGAACGCCCACGGCTTATCGTCTACGCTGGCATCGACGGTCTGGTGTACCAGCTTACCGGTTTCCGGATCTACATAACGCTGCTTATCCGAGTTATCCAGGTTGGCCTGTGATACCTTATCTGCTGCTTCATCCTTTATCTTCTCATATTTGTAATATTCTCCCCTGAGGCCCCATACCAAACGAAGCCAGGGTGTAAAGCGGTTATCCATCATCGCATACACAGCCTGGTTATTATTCTTACCCGTATAAGTGTTGTTATTGAAGGCTGCCGGGTAATAGAATGCATCTGTCAGCGGATTCGCAAAATCAATGTTCCATTGATTTACCGGTTTAAATGCATCTTTAAAATTTCCGGCTACCCCGATTGGCAAAACATTCCAATCGTAGTGTCCTTTTTTATCCATATACTGAAAACCAGCTTTCACCACCTGCGGTAACGTTTTCACAGTAAACCGATAGCTCAATGCTGCATCGGCCATCCAGTTGGTTTCAACATACCTGTAGGAAGAACGGCTTAACTGTCCGGGGTTAGCCGTGATACCAGGTTGAGGCAGATAGTTGTAAACAAAACCATTCAGCGTTTTCAAAGGACTCAAATTTGCATCTACAGCGTCCTGCTCGTGGTTGGTCACTTCATTGCGGGCTACGCTCCAGTCAAATTTTAAACGTCCAAAATTATGTTCTCCATTTATTCTGTTCTGTAACAGATCTATAAACTTAGGCCTGTCATACTCATTGAGCGCAGGATTCTCGCCAAATCCGAGATCATCTCCCCAGCCGGATATACGGAAAAACTGATTGGCAAATACCCTGGAGTAAAAATTGCGCGCAGTAATCCGGTGGTGTTTACCCTGCCATCCTGCATTGAGCAATGCTCCCCAGCTGGTGGTGAAATTGTATTGTTGCGCCTTTGATTCTTTGAGCTCCTCCAGCGTTTCCGGATTATACAGATTGTTGTTCTTTTTGTTGAAGGCGCCGCGTTCAAAATGCACGATATCATCTATAGCCTGTTCGTTACGGTAGCTCAGCGATCCCACGAATCCGATACGGCTATTCCTCAGGTTATAGCTACGCCCCAGGCTAAACTGATAGTTCTGTCCGGGAGCCGCTTTATAGGTACGGGTACCCATTCTCTCCAGACCGCCAATTTCTTTATTCTGGGCAGCGATCATTTGCGGCGTAACTTTTTCTATTCCGGGAGTGGGGATAAAGTTATAAGGATTCTGAGGATCATAGTTACCGGTGTTAATCGTCATGATCTCTTTGGGAAAGTGATTTCTGCCTCCGTCATCGAAGCCCAGGTAATCGCTCTTGCCACGTTGGAAGCCCAGAAATTCTTTACCTGTACTACCATTGATGTATTTACTGCCGAAGCTGAGGGTAGTAAAATTGTTATCGGCAATGGCCAGTGTATTGATCTGCACCATTCCTCCTCCAAAACCGAACCCCATATCAGGCGTAGCTGTTTTGGATACCACCACATTATCTACCAGGTTACTGGGAACAATATCAAATTCAAAGTCACGTACCTGCACATCAGTGCTTGGCAGCGCGGCGCCGTCCATCATAGCCATGTTATATCTCTCCGCTATACCACGTACTACCACCCGCCTGTTGTCGGTTGTACTTACGCCTGAAATACGTTTCAGGGTTTCTCCGATATTTTTATCCGGCAACGCAGCAATCTGCTCGCGGCTGATACCATTGGAGATACCGGCTTCCGTTCGCTGCCGGTTGTATAGAGAGGCGGCTGTTTCCTTTCTGACAGAGGATTTCACCACCACTGTCGCCAGATTACCTTTCTTTCTTTTAAGGGTGGCATTTAAGGTAAATGTTTCGTTTTCATTGATGGCTACGCCACTCACCTCTTTGGTACCATATCCCATTGAACTAATTAAAACCACGTATTTCCCTTGCGATAGCGGTAATGAAAAACCACCCGCATCATCTGTCACCGCTCCCATTTCACCCACGCGGATAGTCGCACCAATCACCGGCTCCCCATTTTCTTCGTCTATGACCTTCCCCATCATACGTCCTTTGTCTTTTTTAGCAGGAGCAGACTCTATTTTCTCTTTTTCAAATAATACCATTCCGCCGGCTATCTCTTTATACCCCACATTTGCCTGCTGTAATAAATACTGCAGGATGTCTGATAAGTTAGCCTGTTTAAATTCCTTCGGAGATACCTGCCATTGTGCAAGTCTTAATTTACCGGCGTCGTAGGCGATATTCACCGGAGAAGCTTCCTTCACCTGCCGCATGGCGACATCCAATGTAACATTTGCAAATCGAATTGACAGTTTTACCGTTCCGGGCGACTGTGCTTTTAATCCGGATGCCACCAGCATCAGGCAACATAGCATCAGCATCAACCTTAACTTGGTTGGGGCCAGTGTCCCTTTTTCTTTTTTCTTCATACCTTTATGATTGCTTTTTTTTAGATGGTAATGTTGCTTTCGTCAAAAATGGCATTACCAAAGTGTTTGGCAAATCCCGTTACCAGCGGGATTTGCTATTAATACAATATGATTGTCTTTCCTTGTATCTTGTATTGTATGCGATGAACCGCTGCCAGAGAGGCTATAATGTCGTTTATGCCAGTCTTCTGTATAAAGAATTTGGCATCATAATGCAGCTCACGGATATCATCATTATAGGTAACCAACGCTACACCGTATATTTCCTTTAACTCCGAAGCCACTTCCGAAAATGTAGCAGATTCCAACAGCAAAACACCTTGCTGCCAGGCCAATGCCTGTTTCCAGTCCAGGCTATCAATACTGGCATGCCGGCTCACCCGGTCCCATTCTAATCTTTTTCCTTTCGACAGCTCCGTTATTACTTCCGTGCTATCGCTCACCTGTACCCGCCCCTGTTGTACCCATATCTGTATCGACGGCCGGTCGGTGTATGCCTGTATATTGAAGGCGGTGCCCAACACTTTGGTTTCCAGCGTGCCCGTCTTCACTATAAAAGGTTTGGAACCGTCTTTCTGCACATCAAAAAATGCTTCTCCCATCAATTCCAGGCGTCGGTTTCGTTTTCCGTAGTGAGAACTGTATTGCAGCGTCGTACCGGATTTCAGCCATACCTGTGTATTATCAGGCAATTGTATTTGTTTAATTTCACCCAAAGGAGCTGTTATCGTATAATACGTAGTGGGCTGGTTAGCCAGGAAAAGCCAGGAAGCACCGATCACCAGCACGGTAATGCACGCAGCGGCCATCAGCCGGCCACGCAGGCGTACTACCTTCCCATCAGCCGCATGCTTATTTATTTGTTCCAGGATGTGCAATTGAATGCTGCCCTTGATGGCATTCCTTTTCCCTTCTTCCTGCCAAAGTCCGATCGGCCTGGTATCATCCACCGAATGATACCAGTCATCAACGAGGCTCCGCTGATCTTCATTTGTCTTTCCCAATAAATAATCCCGAAGTAGTTTTAACCGGTTGTATAGATTCATATGACAGTCCTTCTGCTATCTACATACCGGTTTAGGCAGGTGGTACTATATTTTCAATGTTACCGAATTGTGAATTCCTGAAACGGGGATAGATTACAGGATAAAGGGCAGGAAAATCGCCTGGCTTTGCAAGCGACCGCGAAGCCGTTTAAGGGCATTATGCACCTGATTTTTGACGGTTTGCTCTGAAAGGGACAGGCGCAGTGCTATCTCCCTAACGGATAATTCTTTTTCATAGCTGAGTATAAAGACTTCCCGCATTTTATCGGGCATGGAGGTAATTTCCGATTGAATTCTTTCCCTTAATCTGTCGAATTCGTAATGATCCTGCTTTTTTTGTTCGGTTTCGTCTGGCAGGCTATAAATAGATAATGGTAAATCCGTGGTACCCTGTTTGGCCTCGCGGTAAAGATGTCGGATGACACTGTATTTTAAAGCCGTAAATAAATAAGGACTCAACTTATCCTCCACAGTGATCTGCTGCCGGTTTTCCCAGGCATGAATAAAAATATTCTGTACAAAATCTTTGGCTGTTGCTTCGTCAGCCAGCCTGCGGTAAGCCATCGAAAACATCTCATCCCAATACCGTTCAAACAAACACGTAAACGATACCGTATCTCCCTGCTTTACCAGTTGCCATAATGCGGCATCATTTAAAGTGTTTTTATCCATTACAAATTACCTTGCGGGCACAAATATATAGTTACTGTTTTATCAAAATGTTATGCAGGGATAGTAAGTTCCCAGATGGATGTACTTTTAATCACTGCTGTAATGTTGCACTTTTCAATGCTTTTCCGGCGCCATTGCTGGCTGTAACATGCTGTCCGTAAGGATAGTACGCCGTATATTATCTTATCATTAACTTACATTACCTATACAATAAATAAGCACGTCCTCACCTGTTTCGCTGCATTCCTGAAAATATATTAACCTATCCAGCTGCCTTCCATCATAATTCCCGTATAACCGTGACATTTATCACCTAAACTTCTTATCAAATGTCCTTGTCCCATAGACCCGGGATGGCCCAACTTTGCATTATAATAAATCAACAAAATGAGACTAAAGGACGAAGTAGCTGTGATAACTGGCAGTAACAGCGGTATCGGTTTGGGTATTGCAGAAGCATTCAAAAATGAAGGTGCGCGGAGTACCATTACAGGCAGGAACCAACATACTATCGATGCTTCCATTCAACAGCTGGGCAATAATTTCATCGGGTTAAGGGGCGATGTGACGCATATGAATGATCTGGAAAACATCTTCCAGACAACAGATCCTCTAAGCAATTCAAATATCTTCATTTAACACATAACTTGTACTCCTTCCTCCGGCAGCTTCTTTGACAAGCAGTCCACGTTCAATTAAATCCTGGATATCCCGAACAGCTGTATCCTGAGATGTTTTAGCGATAACCGCCCACTTAGATGAAGTTAACTTACCATGAAATCCATCCAGGAGTTTGTTCAGCATAAGCCTTTGTCGTTCGTTAACTGTTAGTGTTGCCGGATGCTCCCAGAATTTTGCCTTTTTTATCACGGCCGCCAGTATTGTGTCAGCAGCACTTACAGCCCGATCCAGGCATGAAAGGAACCATATTAGCCATGTTGTAATATCCAGTGTATCCTTTTGCGTTTTCTCCAGTATATCGTAATATGCTTTTCGTTCGATCCGGATTTGTGCAGACATACTGTAAAAACGGTACAGACTTTTATCCGCACGTGCTAATTGCATATCAGTAATAGCACGCGCGATACGTCCATTACCATCATCAAAAGGATGCAGTGTTACAAACCAAAGATGTGCAATAGCTGCTTTTATTACAGGGTCTATCTTTTCATGGGTATTAAACCAATTTAAAAAGAGGTTCATTTCTTTTTGAAGGATATCTGAATCAGGCGCCTGAAAATGTATTTTCTCCCTACCCATACCTCCTGAAACAACCTGCATTGGATCATCCTTGCTGTTATTTCGCCATGTTCCCACTACAATTTTATGTATACCACTGTATCCCGTTGGAAATAAAGCAGCATGCCATCCAAAAAGACGCTCATCAGTTAAGGCTGTATCATAGTGTTGAGTGGCGTCCAACATCATTTCAACCACGCCATCAACGGCTCTATCGGCTGGAATCAGCCCTGCCACTTCTATTCCCAGGCGTCGCGCAATGGAAGATCGGACCTGATCATGATCCAGTATTTCACCTTCAATTTCGCTCGACTTCAGTACGTCTGTTGTCAATGTTTGCAAGAGTGCTTCTTCCCGCAAAGAAAATCCCAGATTTTCCATTTGTCCCAAGAGTCTCCCCTGTTTATGACGTACTTCTCCCAAGGACGCGCTAATTATTTCGCTGTCCCATTGAAAATCTGGCCATTCTTTAAGCTGATAGATAAACATTCTACGCACATTATGCGGTGAATATAGAATATATTCGCCGCACCTACAAATCTTTCTACGCATTTCATGCGGAGAATAAAATTACATTTATCATTAAAATATTGATAATCAATTGTTTTTATTAATTATCAATTTTCAATCACAACAATAACATGCCTATAAATATGTAAGTGTCTGCTTGGGGGGGAATCAATCTAAAAATTGCCAGGAGAACAGATATCGCAATTAGTAATCAACTTCTCCTGTTTCTATTTCTCCCACTTTATATCCCAACATGCTCGTTGCAACTTTCTTAATTTCTTTACCCCAGATTGCCCATTCGGATGCATCCATCAATCCTGAGAACTGGATTCCGCCCGGCTCAACAGAGACTAAAATATGTTTCTCATTTTCATTAAAACTAAACCAATAAGGTATTCCTGCTTCACCATACTCGCCTCCCCTACCATGTCCTATCCAGCCATCAAGTTGTTCGTATACCTGCGATAATTTATTCCAAATTGCTTCCGGCGCATCATACCTGATGTTCAACCTCATTTCCTGATGGGTCATAGCGATGATTTTTCAGATACCAATGTAGACTTTCGATGTGATATAATAGCTATTCCGGAATCAGATTTATCATCATCCGGAATAGGATAAGTCTTCTCTCTCTCTTCTTTTTTGCGCTAAATAGTTTCGAATGGAGTCCCCTGTTTACCCTGAACAGATACAGTATATTTTGAAGCCCATGAAAATAAAAACGCCGACACTGACCATACAGAAGTAGCTATATTTGTAGCTGTAAAACAGCCATGAAAGCATTAGACAATTTCTATCTGAAACTAGACGAGCCAATCAGGGCTACCTTTCTTGCCCTGCAGGAAATTATTATGTCCGTAGACAAAGACATTACGCATGAATTGAAATATGGCATGCCTTTTTTTTGTTATAAAGGCAAGATGTTTTGTTATTGCTGGACGCATAAAAAGTACCTGCAGCCCTATATCGGCATTGTGGAAGGCAAACACTTTGAGCAATCATTTCTAATACAGGAGAAGCGCTCAAGAATGAAAATAATGTTGATTGATCCGGCAAAAGACCTCCCTGTCAAGAGAATAAAATCAATTATTCAGCAGGCATTGCAATTATATAAAAGTGGTATTATCAACATAAAAAAACATTGAATCCGCTATAAAAACTAACAGGCTTTCAGGCATACACCTGAAAGCCTGTTGATTTATCGACAGATCAACTACATAACCGGTTTCCGCAATACTTCAATCAAACTATTAATACCTGATTTCCCAAATCCCTGCGCTACCGCAGCATCACTCAGGTTAAAAATCATTTCCGGCAACGTTGTATTAATACCAGCTTCCCGGCTGGCTTTCAGCACATGTTCGGTACCGGCTCTCAGCATGACCATATTATTTTCCGCGCCGCTGTAAGTTCTTTCATCCGTTTCCCGGCTGGTAGCTGATTCCGCCAGCAATACCGGCATGAATTGCATGAAATTATGTAGATAAGGTTCAAAAGCAGCCGCTGTGATGCCGGCAGACTGCATCAGGGCGATGGCATGTAATAAACCGGCTACTGACGCATACATGTAATCGAGCAGCCCCTGATAATACAACATGGCCAAACGGGGATCTTCACCCCGGAAATCAGTAGCCGTCATCACCGATAATACCGCCTGATAGCGATCAAAAATGGTTTTCTTCCCACTATAGAATGTATATATTTCCGGGCCTTCCTGCCCGATATACGGCGGTGGCACCATAATACCGCCTGAGAGAAAGTAAGCTCCCAGGTTGGCAGCCCAGTCTGCCGCGGCAGCTACAGTACCGGGTGAGTCGGAACTCATATTCACGATAGTCTTTCCTTTCAATTCTGCTTTTGCAGGCTCCAGTACGGAATACATCGTCGCATATTCCGTCAGGCTGATGATCAGCAGCTCATTGGCCTTTACAGCAGCCGTAATATCCGGCGCCAGCACCACGCCCTTTTCAATTAACTGCGCCGCCTTTTCAGGTGTACGGTTCCACACCGTTACCTGATATCCTTTATGCAGATAAGCCGCAGCCATCGCCCGGCCCATAGGTCCCAGTCCGATTACCGTCAATGCTCCTGCATCTTTTGCTTTGTTTTCCATGGTGTTACATTTACACTGTAAATTAGAACAGGAGGCTTCAAAGCAGCTTTGCAGTTGTCGGAATTAACTTTGAGAATGTAGGAAAATGAATCAGGACTGCCGGTATTTCAGGGGATTGATGCCAGCATGCTTTTTAAAAAAGGCGGAGAAATAATCAGGATTTTCGACATGCAGGGCATCCGCAATTTCCGAAATGGTAAGACTGGTTTGACGCAACAATGATTTCGCATGATGGATGCGGGCATTATGAATGACCTGCAAAGCCGTTCTACCGCTGATATTCTTAATCGTAGCGGAAAGATGTCTGATCGTCAGGTGCATCTGGTCTGCATACCATTTAACGCCGGATTGTTGCAGGGAGTGTTGTTGCACCAGATTCATGAACACATTATATATTTCCTGCGGCCTGTTGGTGGCCGCTCCGGTAGCCGGATCTGTGCCGGCGTATTTCTGCGCCAGCAGGAGTAAAATCTGTAAATAATGCTGGATGATTGCCCTGCTGAATAAGTTATGCTCTTCTTCATATTCCTCCTGCATCTTTTTGAAGAGTGCCATAAATGCATCCGCTGCATCATTTGTTAGCACCATTTCAGGATGGTTGAAGTAATTGGATAAAAAAACTTCCTGCTGTTTGTAAGATCCCGTTGCCGCGATATGCAGGAATTCCGGTGTAAACAGGATCGTGAAACCATTGAAGGAAGACGTTTCATCCGCATCGCAGGCCTGCAATCTGTAGGGATTGACAAAAAAAAGTTTATTACCTTCTCCTGAAAAATGATAATGATCCAGCTTCACCGGATGCCCTTCCTGCTGAAAAGTGATTTCAAAAAAATGTTTCCGGTATGGAATATCGCTTAGGCAGTTATATACTTTCACATCTTCCCATTGAAAAATAACGAAGTCTTTAAACCGCATTTTTATATCAATGGCAGATGCCGTGAGAAAACCGGAAATATCTTTGTAATTGTTAATGGCGGACATATGGCAGATGTTAACAACTGTTGGTGGATCAATGAGATGGCAGGATTATATCAATTCGTATAATATTATTTATTTCAACCTCCTAACACAAATCCCATCATCTACTCATAACGAAAATAACAAAAAATAAATTGCCGGGGCGGAGATGAATACAGCTAGGTCTGGTTAACCCTATTAGCTCATCCTGTTGAGCAAATGGAATCCGGGGCAGAGATGAACGTACAGAAAAATATTTCGTGAAAAATTGATTGTCTTTACGAAGAAACTGCTCATCCCCCGCCCAAAACGAGCAAGGTAGATGAGCAGTTATCTATTTCATTTCCTTATATAGGTAGTATTTACCACACCCTGTCGGGATGAAAAAACATACGGGATTTTTCTAATGGCCTCTCACTGTATTTAATGAAGTAAGGTAGCACTAAACCCTTTTCACCGGCAATAGGGAAAGACATCCCGAATAAAGATAGTTTACTCAGTGCTTCGCTATCCTGAAAAGCCCACTGATCAGTAGTTCCTGCCTTGGTAAAATAAATGAAGGCATTCCTTAATACACTTTTATTATCAAAATTTACTGGTGCCACATAATCGATATACACCCATTTTCCCGGCTGCACATTTTTTACCAGGTATTCCCGGTATTCCTTCCCGCTACTTCCATCCTTTCTATACAGGAACATATCCACTGGCGTGTTCTTATCTATCCCATATAAATAAAAACCCAGCTTATTAGTAGCAGCATCCGGCGCAGGTTCATTCAGCGCCAGTTCCTTACCATCTATATAAATAAAGTTAAAATAGGCTTTAGTACCTGTGGCAGGTAAAGGCTGGCTTAAAACAACTTTCCCGGTAGTCCGATCTGTAAGGGTCATCTGGCCATGCAACTGTGCAGTGCGATAGATATATGTTGCCTCAAATCCTGTTATAGATGCCGATCGGATAATAAATTTACCATTAGATACATACTGACTATATTTCGTTGTATCTATCGCTACTTCCCACTCATGCTCACTACCATTATATCCGTTAACCACCACATGTATGGCCTTTTCCACTTCCTGTTCCTCCTTATTACAGGCTGTCAGTAAGGCAAGCAACAGCGCCATGATGCCCGTCTTTTTCATATAGTATTTTACAGCTTTCATTGTCCGCTATTTTTATAATTCAAAATCTTTAATAAATCTGATGCTGTTTCCCAGTGAGCTTTCCTTAAATATATACATCGTGGAAGACATCACGGGTGTCAGTGGCGTAGGAGCACTTGACGAGGTGGCATGCCAGGTGTAGCCCGTTCCTTCTGTATAAAACTCATTAGTGCCGGCTTTGTATATGTAAGCCTTAAATAGCACCGCAGTGGGCTGTCCGTTATACTGCTGGCCGGTAACCTGGAAAGTGGATATAGTTACCGACTTACTGAATTCATAGGGTTTTACATTTTTAATCCGGGTGATCTCTTCAAATACCTTTGGTATGAAATAATACTTGCCCAATACGATATCTACCGGTTGGGTATAATTGGTAAGGGTAGGCATAAACAGGTAGCTGACTGTAATCTTACCACTTTCCGGCTCCGGTTTTTCCGGCAAATCACCTGCTTTTCCATGCATATAAAATAAGTTGATGGTAGTCGGACCTGCTTCTTTTTTTATTTCTCTTTCCATCACCTGTTTTCCTGTATTGCGCTCTGTGATCCGGAGCATCGAAGTTTGCTGATTAACCGGAAACGTATAAGGTTCCAGATAATAAAAAATGCCAGTCGGCAATGCTTCCCTACCTTTCGTTGTATCTATTTTTATTTCCAGCTCTTCGCCGCTCCCATTATAGCCTTTCACAATAACAGGTACCATGTCCATCTTATAAATAAAATCGTCTTTCCCTTTGTTACAGGCAGCCAATACACACAGGAAGACACTTGTTAGCAGGGTATAAAATATATTTTTGATCATCATCGTTTTTGATTTTATGATAGTCAGATAAAAAATCAGAATGAATAGGAAACAGATAGGCTGAACGATGCACCAACCTTACGGATAAGGGTATCTTTATCACCAACCCTAACCCGGGTTTTTCCATCTGCAGCAGTTTCATAATGGCCTTCTTCATATTTCTCTGAAAAGCCTTCTTTCCATTCATAAATATCGCTCCACTCAGTGGCGGTAACTTCACTTCCAGGCGAATCTTTCCATTTATCCAATAATTTATAGGTATCGATACTATTGGTATAGAAGCGGTAAGGGCTGTTCAACAGGTTACTGACATTCAGTTTTACTTTCAGTTTTTTATCCTGTAAAAAGTTATAGCTTAATTGAGCATCCAACTGACCGCGCGGGCGTTCATACTCTACGATATCCGGACTCATTCCTATGGAAAAGGTTTTATAGCCCATGTGGTTAAATGCTACGTTGGCGCCTAAACGCTCTCCATCATACTGCAGCCCAATATTGTACAGCACTGGTACCTGACCATATAATGGTCTTTTTTCTTTCTGGAATGATTTCGTACGGTATTCATAGTTTCTGCCGATATTATCTTCTGCCATACTCTTTCCCCTAAATTCACTGGCCTGTACCTGAGAACTTTGGAACGTAAGGTTACCACTCAGGTAGATATTATCCAGAAATTTCCAACCGGGCTTCACAAATCCCAGGCTCTTGCGCAGATCAAATTCCCAGCCGTTAACCTTTGCCCATTCGGAGTTCTGGGTGAGCATATATATCCGCATGCCGGCATCTGGTTGGGTGCGGTACAATTCCACCGGTTTATCAAAGTACTTATAGAAATAACCAAAGGAGATGACTTCACCTGGTTTAGGATACCATTCCACGCGCACATCATAATGATCTATCAGCGTGGATAATACCCCTTCATTACGACGGAAGGCACCTATCGCCGGGTCGAAACGTATCATGCGGGAATTTTCGATCAGTGCAGGCCTTACTACTGACTGTGAATAAGCTGCTCTTATGTTGAAATCCCTGAGGGGCGTTGCTGTCAGGCTGGCTGAAGGCAGGTAACGCCATGCTTTTTCTTCTGTTTCAGGATTGGTAAAAGGCGTTACTATCTTCCCGGTTTCTGGATCTACATACCGGCGTTTTTCGCCCTGTTCAATGAGGGTGGAGATAGCCAGATCATTTGTACCATTTTTCAGTCTTTCGTATTTATAATATTCTGCCCGTACACCCCATACCAGCCGGAGCCAGTTGGTAAAACGGTTATCCAGCATAGCATATACAGCCTGATTGGTATTCTTTCCCTGATATTCGCTGCGGGAAAAAGAGGCAGGATAGTACATCAGGCTTTTCAACGGATCTTTGAAATCCAGATACTGGCCCCATTCCTGTACCGGCACATAGGGATATACGGCGCCAGCAGTCTTTGCAGCACCAATAGGTAATACCATCCAGTCGTAGGTACCTTCCCGCTGCATGTATTGGTATCCGGATTTAACTACCTGCTTCTGTCCGAGTACGTTGAAGTGATAGCTCAAGGCACCTTCTGCTATTTTATTGGTTTCCTCATAGAAATACCGGGCCCTGTTAAACGTTCCTCCACCGGGATTGGTAATGGCGCTGGGAACTACATTATATACAATACCATTGGGAGTACCTACAGGCCCCAGCCATGCCTCCACAGCATCTTTTTCCAGATTGGTGAGTCTATTCTGAGAAAGATTCCAGTCCAGGCGGAAAGCACCAAAGGTGTGTTCACCGTTGATGCGGTGTTGCAACAGGTCAATGAACTTAGGGCGATCATATTCGCGGATAGCGGCATACTCACCATAACCGATTTCATTACCCCAACCTACTATACGGGAGAACTGGTTATTGAGTACCCGGGAATAGAAATTACGTACCGTAATCTTGTGATGCTTTGTACTCCATCCCAAATTCAGCAATGCCCCCCAGGTGGTATTAAAATTATACTGGTTGGCAAAAGTAGGTTCCACTTCTTCTCCTGTTGCTACATTATAGGTACGATTAGTAAGCTTTTCCCAGTTACCCCGTTCGAAATGCGGAATATCATCAATAGACTGTTCATTACGGTAGCTGAGGGAACCAACAAAACCCAGGCGGCTGTTGCGGAGCTGATAGCTACGTCCCAGGCTGAATTGGTAACTCTGACCAGGGAGTGCTTTATAGGCTCTTGTGCCCATGCGCTCCAGGCCTCCGATTTTTTTATTCTGCTCCGCTATCATCGCCGGTGTTATCGGGGTAATACCCGGAGATGGTATGGCATTAGGCTTTGTGGGAATATAGTTTTGACCATCAAATGTCAGCAGCTCATCCGGGAAATGCTCTCTCGAACCATCATCAAAGCCCAGGTAATCATGTTTACCCCGGCCATAACCCAGAAATTCCCGGCCTGTACTACCACTAATATATTTTCCGCCAAAACTTAAGGTGGTGAAGTTGTTGTTGGGAATAGCCAAGGTATTGATCTGTATCAGTCCACCACCAAAACCAAATGACATATCCGGTGTGGAGGTTTTGGATACAATCACATTATCAATCAGGTTACTGGGTACGATATCAAATTCAAAATCACGTACCTGTACATCCGTACTGGGTAAAATGGCGCCATCCATCATCGCCAGGTTATACCGCTCAGCGATTCCCCGTACTACCACCCGGCGGTTATCATTGGTACTGATACCTGAAATCCGTTTGAGTGTTTCACCGATATTTTTATCAGGTAATGCCGCTATCTGTTCACTGCTGATACCATTGGAAATACCCGCTTCATTCTTCTGGCGGGCATAATGTCCTTCTATAGATGCTTTGCTGTAGGAACTGGAAATAACTACTGTATTCAGTTTCTGGTTACCGCTTTTCAGCACAATATCAAGCGGCGTATTGGCATTGGCAGAAACAGTAACGCCGGTAATCTGTTTTGTCTGAAAACCGATGTAGCTTACTTCGATCGTATACGTTCCGGGAGAGAGTATAAAATGATAACTGCCATTCCCACTGCTTTGTACGGCCTGGTTCTGCTGCACGACTCTGATAGTAGCGCCGGGAAGCGGCTCTCCCCTTTCATCAATCGCTTTACCGGTAATACGGCCGGACTGCCGGGCAGATGGTGAGGTAGGCTGTTGCGTATCTGTACCCGTAGTGGTTGATTGCTCACTAATCATCACATGGTCGTTACGCTGGATATAGTGCAGGTTAGTTTGCTTCAATACCAGTTCTATGGCATTTTCTACGGTAATACTATTTTCGTTGATCGTTACTTTTACAGCGCTGTATTTGTTGATATCATTCCCATAAATGAACTTGAATCCGCTCTGTTGCTGGATGGCAGCCAAAGCCTCCTTTAGGGTACGACCGGATAGCTGTAATTTTATTTTTTCACTGCCCAGATTTTGGCTGTTAGCTATCAATGGCATCACCAAAGAAAGCAGGAGCATGACAATCGGGAAAAATACACATAGCCGTCCCGTTCGAACGGTCGTTCGTAATAATCCTGATAAGGATTTATTTTTTTGCATATTATTGTAAATGTTTTACAGATGAATTGTTTTTAGAGATGATGATTTGTAAAATCCGGGAGTCCCGGTGTTCGCTTGAAGCCATACAGACCGTCAAATCGTGGGGCTTTTTTGCAGACGAAAAGTGTCCGGCTTCCCGCAGGACACTTTTTTTGTGGGGTACATTTACCTGTTCATGATGGTGGTTTTTGTGGTTCGTTTTTTAGTGTTTGTTCATTGATTGGATGGTGAATATTTTTCCATCGTGCGTGTACTTGTAGGTGAATTTACCTACGAACCCAAGCATGTCAAGTATATCTGTAACAGGTTCATTGGCGGAAAAGGTACCACTCACTATATTTCCCGAAATATTTGCCTCTTTAAAAATCACCTCTATACCATACCTCCGCTCCAATTCAATCGCCACCTGACCCATCGTCATGTCAGTAAAAACCAGTCCACCAGCTTTCCATGCTGTTATACCGTTTACATCGAATTCTCTGCGTGTAGCCTTCCCCGTTTTCGGATTGTAGGTTACTTTCAGACCGGGTGTCAGTAAAGCCAGTGCTGTTGCTTTTTCTTCCTGTATAGCACTTACACTCACTTTACCAGTGATCACCGCCACTTCCTGTTCGTGTCCTTCATAAGCTTTTACCTTAAAGGAGGTACCGAGTACCCTGGTCTGCATATTTCCCGACCGGATGTTAAAGGGATGGGCTTCATCCTGTTTCACGTCGAAAAATGCTTCTCCCTGCAGCACTACATCCCGGCCCGTTTCAGGATAAGTTGCCGGGTATTTCAGGCTGCTGCCTGCCGCCAGGAAAACAACCGTACTATCTGGCAGGGCGTATCTTACAGGACTTCCTATAGGATTCACTTTTTCCACATATTGCACCTCCTCTATATCTTGTATACGGTTCTTTTTAATTTGCCATACGGCAAATCCAGCCAGTATCAATAAGCCTGTCCATACGGCAGCATATCGGAATATTTTAAGCCGATG
This sequence comes from Chitinophaga nivalis, assembly GCF_025989125.1. NCBI lineage: Bacteria > Pseudomonadati > Bacteroidota > Chitinophagia > Chitinophagales > Chitinophagaceae > Chitinophaga > Chitinophaga nivalis. Next base: position 8,299,760 of record NZ_JAPDNR010000001.1, read on the forward strand.
GATGCTGGTTCTCCTGTCATCGGCAAAAGAGCGATGCTGGTTTTCATGCGCTGCTATCCGCTGCTGCACTTCCTCCAGACGGCTACGAATCACCTCCTTCATCACAGGATCGGGTTCCTCCGGGTTATTCCATGCCGACAATTCCCGTTGCCGCAGGAGCTCATCCAACAGGTACTGCCCTTCCTGGCTGTCTAGTATAATTCCGGCCAGGGTAAGTTCCTCTGCTGAACAAACACCATCCAGGAATTTTTCCAACAAGCGCTTTTCTGCTGCTTCCATTTTTTGTTGTTGCTTTTAATTTATGTTGAGGGAAAATAGAAAGTTCACCTGTCCGGCTGCCTATATTTTTAGTACTTAACGGCTTTTTATTGCGCTCTCTATGTATAAGGACGAGAAAACTATCCTACCACCACCTATGTGTTTCGCTTTTTTTTAATAATAAAATAGAACCGGGCCATCAAAAAGGGATAGCGATCTTATTTCCGGGAAATTTGACAGGAAATGAGGGCCCGTTGTAAGGTCATTTCAGCTAAAAAACATACCGGTATTACAGGAAATCACGCAGGAATAAAAGAGGAATCATCGCAGAAGGAACATATTCTTTCATGTTCTTACGCAGGCTGTTCAATGCGGCCACCATATAGTTTTCAACCGTATTGACAGAAAGGTTCATCCGCTGGGCTATTTCGGAATAGGTCAGGTTTTCTTCCCGGCTTAATATAAAAACCTGGCGCCGTTGCGGACTTAGTTCATTTAAGGACGTCCGGTATGCCTGTTCGGCTTCTTCGGACAAAAGGCGGTAATCTGTTGGTCTGTCCAACTGATGTTCTTCCAGTATTTTATCGAGACTGGCATCCATCGGAATATTCCTGCGCAAATGGGTAATAACCAGATTGCGGATAGAACGGAAAAGATAATGGGAAAAATTACTGGTAATATTTATTTGCCGGCGTTTTACCCAAAGGTTGAATAACTGGTCCATACACAGTTCCTCGGCTTTCATCATATCATCTATGTAGGAAGAAGCAAGGTGGAACATTCTTGGATAATACCTGCTGAACAACTCATTATAGGCGCGCATGTCGTCTTGCTGACAACATTGCCATAACTCCATATCAGCAGCTTGCTTATAATCCATAGGTATATAACTAACCACTGCAAAATTGCCTGTTTTAATATTACCCTAACATTAATTTTTTGTAAAGCCGGATGGGGAGTGGGGGTAATAAGCAGCTGTTACGGCGTATTTCAGGGGAACTACTCCTGCATATTTTCCTTTGCACCTAATCGTTTAAAACAGAAAAGCATCCTCCATACCAGAAGATGCTTTTCTGTTTTGTTTAAAAGTATTAATAAAACCACGTCCTGGTACGTATGGCGCCCGGATAACTGACTACCAAACCGGTAAGCTGCTTATTTTCATTATAGGTATAACTAAATTTCCTTTGTACTCCATTAACGGTCTCTGTTGCAATCAGGTTTTTATTGAAGAATTTTTCCACACTTGCGACATCATATAAACCAAGATCGTTAATAAAGTTAAACATACACAGAGATCTAAAAATATTCTTATCATTGGTATAGGTAAAAGTCGTTTCGCCCACCAGCTTATTTTCACTGTCGTACTCTTTACGACTGGTGATATTACCATTTGTTGCCTCATAAGTATAATATCTCCAGATGTTGAGTGTTGTTGGGTATTTCTGATTAGTAACGGTATAATAAGTCTTCCGGGAGAGTATACCGTTAGTATATTGATATGTATAGCGACTTTTAGAACCACTATACATTGGAGGATCAAACTCCTCCAACAAATTATCCGCATTGTATTTGAAATTAACCGTTAGCGCCAATACCCCCTTATGTATCTGTGTAAATACCGTCAGATTACCAGCTCCATCATAAGTAGCATTATAGATACTCCCATAAGTAGTATTTTCTACGCTTTTAATACGTTTATTCACATCGTAGCTTACCTTAAAAAGCGTATCATAAGCCTCTGGGAGCCCCTGCCGCCATCCAACAAACTGGTCTCCATTTGCAGAGGCAGTAGGTACCGTCACCACCGGTGGTTGGGCATCAGGTGTAGACATTTCTTTTTTGCAGGAAACAATAATCACAGCGACAAAAAACAGCAAGCAGGCCGTAAATCTCATTTTCATGAAGTATAGGTGTATTTCGCCAAAGTTATTTACATACTGCTTAAAATCAATGTTATAAAATCAGATACTGTGTATAGGCAACAAAAAAAACAGCCGCTAATAACGCAAATAATTATCTTGTTCCGGCTATACTTCAATAGTATACTGCCCTTTAGTTATAGCCATTGATAAGATTCACCACTACCTGCGCCATAATATCCATTTCAACCGGATTACTCTCCGCAATCATCAGGGTAATGGCCACCAAAGCATTATCAGCAATACGTTTTCCGCCATCTTCCCGGTAAAGCATATTATTCTTCTCCAGAAACCACACAAACAAGAAAGCCGCAATCCGTTTATTCCCATCTGAAAAAGAATGATTTTTTACAACGAAATACAACAGCTGTGCTGCTTTTTCTTCCACACTGGGATATAGTTCTTTTCCGTCAAATGTCTGATAAATGGCTGCCATGGAGCTTCTGAACGATTCATCCTTTTCATTACCGAATAAACGGCTACCTCCAAATTTATCTCTTAGGCCCCGGATCGCGCCCATCGCATCCGCATAAGTAGCCGTAAAAGCCTGCTGCGTGTGAATTGCCTCGATAGTTAAACTCCGATGATCATACTTATCCAATACATCCAATGCATAGGTATAATCGGTAATGACTTTTAACAGGCCATTGGCTTCGTCAGAAGATACTTCACTGGCACCCGTCACCTTACCCATTAATCGTATGGTTTGTTTCAGGGCTTCAAATTGCTGGTTTTGTTCCTGCAGCCGTTTTTCGTTCAGGGCGTAGCCTTGCGTCAGGAATTCCTTCAGGATTTTGTTTGCCCAGATACGGAATTGAGTGCCGCGGATGGATTTAACCCGATAACCTACCGATATTATTACATCTAAAGAGTATTGTTCCAACTTACGTTTAACCGTTCTTTTCCCCTCATATTGAACTGTCAAGGATTCCTTGACAGTTGCATTTTTCTCAAGCTCACCTTCATTGAATATATTATTAATATGCAAGCTAATATTCTGCCTGCTGCTTTGAAACAATTCAATCATTTGTTTTTGGGACAGCCAAACAGTGTCCTGGTCTATAACTACATCAATAGCCGTAGTCCCATCCGGTGTCTGATAAATAATAATCTGATTATTTTCCATGATCTTCTTTCTTAATCCTATAAAGTTAACCTATCAGACATAGCAAAGGGTTAATCGTTAGTAAACACGCCACTTAATCAGCTGGAATCCGCTACCCGACAATAAACCATGCTATCTCCTCACCTGTAAGTCAACCACTTTACGCCTAACAACCCGTTATGCTGCTCTACATAAAAAGTATCGCCCTTTTCAAACCTGGCATATTCCCGTTCCGTCATCTCTTTTTCATAAGAAGATCCAATGATTTTAAGCAGTAAAAAATAATACTGCCGGTTAAAAGCGCTGGTTTGTTTTTTGTCCATGAGGATAAATTCCTCCATTCCTATGCTGATCTTCTTGTATTGCCAGCTATCACGATATTGATAGTAGGTTTGCTGGCTTACTGCTACCCAGCTGGCAGGTGTGGCCATACTATCCGGATGAATAAGATCGAAATAATATCGATCTCCCCCGGGGCCACCTTCATCATCGGATAAGCTGGTTGAATAATACTTCTTTGCTAACAAGTAAGGCGCCACCACAGGCGATGAAAAATCGAAAGCATAATTCAATACAAGGAGAAAAGCTAATAGATAACAACACAATCCTCCCCAAAAAACACCTTTATTCATTACCGGTACAGGTTGGCCGGCAAATAAAAAGATATACATCACAGCAGGTAAGAAAAAGCTGACAGCAAGCGTTAGAAAGTCTGCCCGATATACCGATAATACATGAAACAAAAGAAAACCATACAAACAGGGTCTAAAGAGATCCAGCCAGAAATTGTATACGTTATCTGACTGAGGTCTGCTAAAATAGTATAGCAGATGTCTTGCGACCGCAATAAAGAAAAAAATGACGAACAGGTACCTGAACCTGGCGGATAAAGGATCTGTATATAGTAACCCAATACCTAATCCTATGCCTACTATAGCTAGCGCCCAACTGCTTATCGGACCTATGCCGGCTGGATTTATAAAAGGGGTGTTTCCTTCCTTACGCATATTCGGTTTTGTCAATTAAAGCGGTATAAAAAACAGGTAGCCCTACTTCTCCAATCGTTTTCTGATCATCGCTACCAACTCATCAGGGGTAAGGAAGTTGTTGAAAAACGTTTCCAGATTACCATAGCTGGTAATTTCCTTAAAAAACACTTCGTGGTCGGTACCAAATACGGTGGGGTTTTCCTGATCAGGATCAGACAGGCATACATAATAATGATCCGGAAACCCATAGCTATACGCAATTTGAATAAAGTCGGGCTGTGTATCTCCGGTCAGTTCAACTACCTCATGCAGGTCTACCATCTCAGGATCATTAAAATCACTGTTCCACTCGTCGTAATCAGCCGTACCTGCTTTTAAAGGCGTAAAAAGATCATTTCTAAAAAACACCTGTGCCCGTCCCTCTTCTGTTGTGACGTAATAATGAGCTATGATTTTTTTATAGAAAGCTGTTTTGTCCTGCTGGAATAATGCTGCATGCTCATTGATAAATGCTGCGATTCCATAAACAGGTTCCGCTTCTTCCGCTATTTGCCACGGCGTATCCTTTGGTTTGGGATACAACACGGTATTAAATGTAATGGCCTGCAGTGCCTGCAGCAACGGCTTATTAATAGCATTATCTATATTTCCTCCCAGTAGCTGAATACGGTCTAATATTTCCTGTTTCATTGTTTTTCTTTTTGATCCTGGTATCAAGGATGATACCCGCTACTTAAAATTACAGGTATTTGTAATAACCAGCGGCTTTTGTTTGCGAAGATATAGCGGAGCTGATATGGGGTACCCCGCATAAAGAAGGCTGTCCCAAAAGTATGGGACAGCCCTCTTTCAATCATTTAGCTCCTGCCGGATTACAATTCCCTCGTAAGGTAAAGTGTATATTCGTCCCGGGCTATATTAGCTGTAGTACTACGGGAGTAGTTAAACAGCAACCCGGATCAGCAGGAAGTGGTTATCAACCCCATTTACAGCCAAAAGCATGGCATCTGCAAGCCGCACCGGCTATATTACGGCAGTTCATGTCTGTATTACAACCCCCGGCACAGATCTGCCGCATATTGGATTGTCCGCCGTTAATAATACTCATTGCTTTACGGGTCAGCTTTTTAGCGCCCCAGGAAGGTTGTTTCATAAACGTTGCAATTAAAAGGTGAAAAATCACGCCACTATTCAGCATTCAGTGGCATACAGGTACTACAAGAATAGCGCATGACACCGCGTTCTTCCCGCAGGGACCTCAAAAAAATAGCCTGCAAAACTGAATTACCCACTGACAGGTAACCAGATTACCCCGATTACAGGTATGCATGTATTGTTTAACAGACCGTGCATATCAGCTGTTGTGATTTTGCGAAGGCCGGGATTACTGTAGCCCGGATTAAGAAATTCGTTACACCTCCGCTATACCTGCCCTTTTATTTTATGGGTAAAATATTTCACACCTATCAACAGTTCCCTAAAACATGGACTGCACCAGGAATTACCTGGTGCAGTCCATGTTGGAAAAGGCTCCTGAATATCATTATAGGCTACCTTATTTTTTCACCTTGATGTATTGGAAGCTATCTGTGTAGTTCCATTTTTGTTGCCGGGTCACCAGGTTATCCGAGTTATAGGTATTAATAATCTGCATATTTTGAACAGGTCCTTCATCCGTCCATCTCATCCAGCTCGGATTGTTTTTAGAAGAAAATATCCCCGCATCTTTTGACATGCCTGTTTTTATTCCGATAAAATATGCATTCTGCGCATTATCAAAACCACCGTATTCATATACATAGGGATCGCCATCTACAGGCTGCCCCCATACTTTCAGATAATTGCCCCTTCTATCCACCTTGTAATAAAGATTAAATTTTGTGCCTGGGCGAAAGAACTCATGGGTATGTATAACCGTATCATTTCTGTAGGTAAATGTTTGCAGCACCCGACCTACCGATCTGTACTCCTCAATATGACTCAGCCTTTTCAGTGAGTCATAATCATAACGCGCAATACTGGGATTATAGTTGGTAGCCCCATACCACGAATGGAGTTCAACAAGATTATGGGCATTGTCGTAAAAATATTTCGACACGGACATCGTATCGTGCAGTGAATTAAAACCAACACTTATCCACGGTTTATTGAATGCATTATACTGAATCTCCTCCCATACATAAGGTGTATCAGCTGGTTTATAGGGCATCCGGTATATCTTGCTTAATAAAAAGATAGTTTTAGCAGGCGGAACAACATCCGGCTTACAGCCGTAAAAAAGTATAACAGTGAATAATGTGAGGGAATAGCTGAAAGATTTCATAAAGATAGATTTAATGATGAGCAACAGATATATACTGTATGTTTTATAAAAATTATTCACCCGATCTTTCTTTGAATCATCATATGTAAAAACGATCACCTGTTCTTGCTGTTTCTTTTTGGAGACCAGTCATTACACGCGCCTTTCAGGCACGTATACCTTTCTCCACCGAAAGAGGAGTACACATCGCTATTAGTTATTTTTTAGCACTTTGATATATTGAAAGCTATCCGTGTAAGCCCACAGTTGTTGCAGGATGACCAGACTATCCTGGTTATAGGTATTAATAATCTGCATATACTCAACAGGACGTCCTTCATCCGTCCATCTCATCCAGGAGGGGTTATTCCGGGAAGCACGTGTCGCATTCATTGAGACACCTGGTTTAAGTCCCATAAAATATGCGTTCTGCGCATTATCAAAACCACCATATTCGTATACATATGGATAGCCCCTTACGGGCCGCCCCCACATTTTCAGGTAATTACCTTTCTGATCAACCTTATAATACACATTAAAACTTGTTCCGGCATTAAAGAACTGATAGTTTTCTACAATCGTATCATGGCTGTAGGTGAAAGTCCGCAGTACCCGGCCCACCGACCGGTTCTCCTCAATATGACTGATTCTTTCCTGTGCATCATAATAATAATGCTCGGTAGTAGGATTATAATTGGTAGCCCCATACCAGGAATGAAGCGCTACAAAAATATTCTGGCTATCATAAAAATACTTAAACACGTTCATTGTATCGTGTCGTGAATTAAACGTAACACTTATCCAGGGTTTATTGAATGCATTATATTTGATCTCCTCAGATACATAAGGGGTATCTATCGGCTTATAAGGCATCCGGTATACTTTGCTCAATAAAAACATGGTTTCGGCAGGCGGAACAATATCCGGCTTACAGCCGTAGAAAAAGATAATGGTCAATAACGTGAGGGAGTAGCAGAAGGATTTCATAAAGAAAGGTTTAGTGATTAACAACCTATATTAGCTGTATGTTCTATAAAAATTACAAAACCAATCGTTTTAAAAAATACGGCTTGTAAGTAAAATAACCGTTTGTTCTATTAGCTTTTGCCAGACAAATGTTGAGTGCAACGAATAAAAGTACACTTAAAGGTTCATAGTTACTGATGCTGGTAAATGAGGAAGTCCATGTAAAAGTAAATCAATGCGCGTGTAACATCCCCTCAGTGCGTGGTTTACTGCTCCTTTGCTACTTTGGACTAAATGACGCGGGCATTCTCCTACCTTTGCGCTATGAAAGCTCCACCTCCCAGATATATTACCGGTACCGCTATTGCTACGCTGGCACAGGCATTCGGATACCCCAATCATCCACATATGCAGGATTGGGAGTATGAAGTATCCTCCTTTGCCGACCTGGAAAAATATATGGCCGCCTATGTGTCTACAGCCGATGATGACATTCGTTTTCTGCTGATGGAGATGATCCTGGAAACCAGTAATAATAAAGACCGGGATTTTGACTGGATAGCGGCAATCTGGCCCCGGGTAAAGGCGCTACTTACGGCATGCTTTCCCTTACATGCACCTACCGTCTATTACTGGAGTTGCTTCGATGTGGAAGATATCGCAGATACCTTTTATATCAGTGCTGCAATGAGGGAACTATGGCTCGAACAAACAGATCACGCTGCACAAAGCAACCCGCAGTAGTCGCAGGTTGCTTTGCGTAGCATCATATCTTATTGAAAATACTGCGACAAATCCGTATAATTCAGGGTAAATATGGTGCCTTTAGAGGGGCCATTCGGCCTTCTCGACTTAACATCTTTTATGATCCACAACTGCGATTTTCCGGGGCTAAAAACAAAATTGGTATTGGTACCTAAATTACGGATAGGTAACAAATCCTTCGTGGTATCATAAGGCGCCAGCTCTGTACCGGTTCTGCACAGGCGACCGACATACCGAAAGTTATCTGGTAATGGCGGCAAAGTCACCGGCTCTCCGAAATCACCGGAGAGGGATATTTTTATATCCGCTTTTACCACAGCATCCAGCCCTTTTGACAAATCTTGTTTATAAAACACCAGGTCTACCGGCATACCCGTAAAAAACTCCGGCAATGAGGGCTCCAGTTTCACGGTCACGTTCATATAGGCCGGATTCGCCGGTGGCGCCAGATTTACCTTGTCGATCAGATCTTTTCCATCATAATAAAAGAATATCTTTTGTACAGCAGTAGTTGCTGTAATTTTTCTGACAGACAATACATTTCCGTTCTTTTTATTGCGGATCTGTAGTTCCCTTTGCATACCTTCTTCGGCACCAATGTTTACAAACGGGGTGAATTTATTTTCAATACCACTGGTAATAACAGTACCGTCCAGCAACAACTCCAGCGAATCTATCATCGCATATCCTTTTAACTCCAGCTTCACCGATTTATCATATATCTTCCCATTATCATGAAAAATACTGGTAGTTTGTAAAAACGGAGTCGTTGCCACATATCTGGTAGCGATCACCTGGGTACTACCTTGCTTTCGGATTTCAATAATGCCTTGTCCGGTTACAGGCACTGCGATCAGTTCATCGATCGCAAATGTACCTCCCACGGTAGCCATTATATTTCCTTCATTCCAAAATTCCAGCGAATCACCCACAGTAAATCCACTGATGCCGAAGCGTACCACATTACCGATCTCCAGTGCAGGTACTTGTTTCTTACAGGCTACTGCCAGGAAACACAGCAGGACACACATCCATAATCTCATATAATAATTCATTTTTTAGTTTTTATGTAGGTAATAATATCTTACAAATGGTAGGTTATCGTAAAGCTGAAAGTACGTCCTGACCGCTGGGTAAATGTGCGTAAGTCCCCTTCCTGGTATTCATCATTAAACCCTTCCTCGTACTGAAAACGGTCATTCCATTCATACCCGTTGGGATAGTTTTTAGGATCAAACCCAGGCTTTATATCATAGAATTTATTTCTGTAAAACTGAAAAGCAGTATTTAAAATATTACCGGCATTGAATCTTGTTTCCAGTTTATTATTGAACAATTTGTAGCTTATTTGCAGGTCCAGTTGCTCACGCGGCATTTCAAACTCCATTAGTGAAGGGTTTTCAGATACAATATTGGTTTTGTATCCGCTTTTATTATATACCACATTAAAGCCTATACGCTTTCCCGTATATAATAGGCCGGCATTCAGTAAAAAAGGTACCTGTCCGTATAAAGACCTTTTCTGTTGATAGCTGAGGAGTTTTTCTTCATTCGTTACGGCATCTCTTATTTCATAATTACTTTGTACCAGTGACTTTTGTAAGGTAAGGTTGCTGTACAGATAAATGTTTTCCAGCCATTTGGCCGGCGCAATAAAGCGCAGATTTTTACGCGCTTCCAATTCCAGCCCATATACCTTCGCCCAGTCAGAGTTACGCAAGGTGTAGGCCAGATTGCCTGTACCCACGTTCACAATCACCTCTACCGGTCTTTCAAAATATTTATAGAAAACACCGGCAGAAATCACTTCGCCGGCTCCCGGAAACCATTCTGCTTTCACATCGTAACTGGTAATAGGCGTGGCCTTTAACCCTGCATTCATATAATCACCATCCAGATAAGGATTATATCGTTGGAACTGGCTATTATCCATGGACTCAGGGCGTACCACCGATCTTGACCAGGAAGTTCTCAGATTTATATCACGGGTTGGGCTATACGTAAAGTTAGCAGACGGCATCCATTGCCAGGGGACTTCTTCCTGTAATTTAAAGATATTCAGTTTGGTATTGGTGGGATTACTCACTTCGGTATAGGCAAAATATTCTGCCCGCAGTCCCCATACCAATCTCAATTTATCCCCGAGGCGATTATCAAACATAACAAATCCGGCATGTGCCTGACTTTTGCCTTCATACGCATCCTTATACCAGGGGTTCACTGAATAAACATAACCTTTAGGGCCAATATGCTCCGCCTCTCCCCATTGTCCTACCGGCAAATACCGAAAAGTAGCATCATAATAACGCCTGTCTATCGTCAGTGCTACAATGCGCCAGTCAAAGTGTGCCCGCTTACTGTTGCCGGCATATCCCGTTTTAAAAATGCCCGCTACTTTCCCCAGTGTAAAGGGAATACTGGCAGCTACATTCCAGTTGTAATGACTTTCACTGTTGCGGTAATTGGAACGCGACATCGGTCTTTCCAATACCTCTGTTGTACTACCAGCGAAATAGAAGTAATCATACTTTCCTCCCAGCCGCTCCGCACCGGCCTGGGTAAATATAACATCCTTCTCTTTCCTTTGAATGCTGGTACGGGCCAGGTTCCACTCTATCTTTACTTTACCTGCCTGATGTAACCCACTTAACTTATGCTGCAATAAATCCATAAAAACGGGATCATCCGTTTCCCGCAAACCGGGGGGTAGTTTATTCACATCTTCAATAGCAACATCCTGCTCAAATCCCTTGGTACGTACCAATGTATTATCAAATACCCGGGTGTAGGTATTCCGGAAACTGAAACGATTGTTTCCGGTTTGCCAGCCGATGTTGAGAAGGGCGCCCCAGGTAGTGTTATAGCCATAAGCACCACCGGCATTATTGTATTCGTTCAACCACTTCCCCCGGTGCAAATCCTCATACAGGTTAATACTTTGTGTATTACGATAACTGAGTGAACCGGTAATACCCATTTTATTTTTACCGGTACTATCCAGGGGAATCAACCGGCCCAGTGACAACTGGTAGTTTTGTGAAGGACTGGCAGTATTACGATAGGTAGTGAAGTTATCGTGGTTATTGAATTTTCTGCTTTGTGCAGTAACTGCCTCATTATATTCGTCATCTGATTTTCCTATGTGGGGAAATACGCCACGGGCTGTATGCTGGAGATCTGCCGGAAAATCGCCCCGGTGGCCATCATCAAATCCCAGGAAGTCATATTTACCTTTTTTCCTGCTAAAGAAATCTTTCCCTGTAGCCTGATCATTATAACTGATACCTGCCGAAAAACTGGTAAAGTTGCGTTCCGGAATATCTTTGGTATTGATTTGTATTAACCCGCCTCCAAAATTCACAGTCATATCCGGCGTAACACTCTTGCTAACAATAACATTATCCACCAGGTTGGAAGGAATCAGATCAAAGGAAAAGTTGCGGCTTTGTGCTTCTGTACTGGGCAATGCAATACCATCCAGCATGGCAGCGTTATAACGTTCTCCAATACCTCTTACAATCACATATTTGTTATCCACTGTACTCAGGCCACTGATGCGTTTCAGACTTTCCCCGATATGCTTGTCCGGTGTGCGCGAAATCTGTTCTGCACTGATCCCGTTCGTAATTTCCGAAGCGTTTTTCTGTCGCAGGTATAAGACGTTGGTGGTTTCTTTTCCGGCAATTCCCTTTACCACCACGCCTGCCAGCTGTCCCTTATTTCTTTTCAGGGCAGATTTCAATTGAAAAGTGGCACCGGCTGTAATCAGGATATCCCGGACTTCTTTGGTACCATAGCCGATGTAACTGATTTCCGCGGTATAATTACCCGCTGGTAGTTTTATCAGAAAAGAGCCATCCATACCGGTTACCACCACTTTACCCGCCAGCTTCACGGTTGCTCCCGGCAACGGGTCTCCGTTTAGTTCATCCAGCATTTCACCCGACAGCGTACCTGTTTGTGGTTTTACCGCTTGTTCTTCCTGTTTGATGACAACAAAATTCCCATTCAACACATAGGATAATCCGACACTTTTAAGGGATATCAGCAGTTCACGCAACGTACGTTTTTTTGTATCCAGCGTAACCGATTGGGTAAGCAGGGAGGTTACAGCAGTACCATAGGATAGCTGTGCCCCTGTTTCGCTTTCTATAATACGGAACAACTGTTGGATGGTCATCGTCCGTTCTGTGATCACCACGCTTTTATCCAACACGGACTGGGCCTGTAATACACCGGCTGTTAGCAGCAACTGCAGACATAAAAGCCATTTCGAAAATCGTAATAAGTAAACCTTTTTTTGCATACTTTTATCATGTTAATATTACCGTCGTTTCTGCTGAAACAACTGTTGTGATTAATTACTGAGCCGCGAACTCAGTAGCATTGAGCCGTCTTACCTCCCCAGGTAAAACGGCTTTTTTTTCTGACAATCTTTTAGAGATAATAACCTGGTATTAATGTATATGGATGTTATGCTTATCAACAGTATAGGTAAAGCCGGCTGTCTGTGACAGGATAGCGAGTGTTTTCTCCAGAGATTCCCCCCTGAATCCAACGGTGATGTGCTCTTTTAACCGGGCCCGGTTATCAATCGTAATCTTTACATTAAACCATTCTTCCAGCGTTCGACACACATCTTGCAACGGGGTTTGCTGAAACACCAATTTACCGGTGATCCAGCTGCCGGCAGCCGGTGTAAGGATGGTGGTGGTACTAAACTGCGTTGTGAGATGATTATAGGAAAGTTGTTGCCGCGGTGTCAGGTGGCTGAGCAAACGTCCGGCATACGCCACGCCTACCTTACCGGTAGCTACTGTTACGGTCATTTGTGCAGCAGCCGGAAATCCATTTACTTCAAAAGAAGTTCCCAGTACATGCGTCACTAATTTTCCTACCTGAACGGTAAACTGTTTTCCGGAATTTCTCTTTACATCAAAGAAGGCTTTTCCTGCCAGCAGCACCGTTCTATCCGTCAGGCCATAATTTTCAGGAATCTGTATAGTGGAGTTGGGAGAGAGATATATTTTAGAGCTATCAGATAGTAACACGGTTCTCACCTGGCCAGGACCGGTGATGACCTGCTCATATGCCAGCGGGCGATCAGCAGCAGTATAATCAATATGTGGATTTTGGACTAACAGATAAATAGCCACGCCCATCAGGATCAGTAAGGTAGCAGCGTATTGCAGGAAGTGACGCGGGAGCCGTGCCATTATGGTAGCAGCGCGCGTTCTCATATCCGGCTGACGGATCTGCTGCCACATTTCCCGGGTAATTCGCTGGCGGCTGGCGGCAGATAAATGCACCGGTTCTTCCGCCGTCTTATCAAACCATTGCTGCAGCAGCTCTTTTTCTGCTGCAGTAGCCATACCTGCCAGGTAACGGTCAATCACCTTTTCCAGTTGTTCTATCTTCATGTATAATAGTCTTCTGACTATATGCGCATGAAACCAGTTGTTTTGACCATTGGGGTAAGGTTACCAAATTATTAACTCATGCTATCTCCGGTAGTATTGTGGATCAACAAAGCAGGATAGAAAGGATATAAGCTTCTTTAAGACCATAATGCAGCTTATGTAAGGCCGTATTGAGCTGATTGCGGACTGTGCGTTCTGCCACTCCCAGGCGGGCAGCAATTTCAGGAATAGATAATTCTTCCTCCCGGCTTAAACGGTATACCTGCTGCATTCTCAATGGTAGCTTGTCTACCTCCCGCTCCAGCAGACTTTCCAGTTCTTTGAGCTGTACAGGATCCAGCAGGGAGGCAAATCCTGGTAGTATCCGGGTGGCTATATTTTCCCGGCGTTGAGCATCTTTAATCGCGCCGGAGATGGCACGCAGTACTTCATAATGTGCAGCACTGGCAAGATATGCGCCTAATGTAGTTTCAATATTTAGTGTATGCCTTCGGACCCAAAGCCGGATCAGCATTTCCTGTACAACATCTTTAGCATCTGCTTCATTCTTCAGCCTTTTCATCGCAAACAGGAACAAGGACTCCCAGAAACGATCATACAGTATTTTAAATGCCTGTACATCATCTTGCCGGATACGCTCCAGTAAAGCGGTGTCTGAAAGCAGGGACATGCTGAAATTTTAAATAGCTGCTAAAGTAGTCAGTTTTTATTACCGAAACGTTAAGCATAGGATAACCCTGTATAAAAAAGGACCGCTCCCCGCGGGCAGTCCTCTTCCTTTTATCTTAAAATATCACTACCTGTATTATTATTAGTTAACTGAAATAGAAGGCAACGCCGTGGATTCTATACCAGGATTTGCGGTACCACTATAAGCCACTCTTACCTTTACCGTGGCAGTCCATATCTGTGGCGGATTACTACCCACCTGCGTACTACCGGAAATAACCGTAGTAAGGGAATGGCCTGCCCATGACAGATTATCCGTTTTTGTGGCATAACTCAGTATCAGCGGAGCAGGAGCATGTACATTCACTACACTGGACCAGCCAACATTATACCCGTTCTCATCTAATTGTTCTTCCCAGGTACAAGTATATTTTACTGTGGAAGTAGCACTTACATACCCTTTTGGTGCAGCAGCATTCAGTGAAAACGGCATCTCATAGTCTTTTCTGACAACAATCGGATCAAAACCGGCAATACGCTGCCGCGTAGTCTGTTCCTTTACCAGTATGGGCTTCGCGGTAATTTTAATAACGGTATCTTTCTCAAAAATGCTCAGTGCTTCATAGGCTTCTTTATACGTTTTAAATTGATTTTCGACAGACACCTTAACAGATTGGCCTTGTGGTGCATCTGTCAGGCCAATTAATTTTTCCAGTTTGGCTTTGTAGTCGGCTTCTGTTAATGCAGGCGTAGTGCTCTCCTTTCTACAGGAAAAGAAAATAATACTGCATACGAGTACTAAAATTATCTTCTTCATAAAATTGCTACAGCGGGGATTTAATGATGTTAAATAATTGGTTGATGATGATATTCTATGATAAAAGCGGTTGGTATTTCGCATCAAAATAGCTTTCAAAAATGCGATAATACCGCAGTTAAAAAATCAAGATAAATCTATCAAACCTTTTATCTGTCAAACACCAGGGCGGTAAGCAACAGGAGAAACGCCACAAACTTTCTCATGATAAAAAAGAGACAACAAACACAACGTGTTTTGAGATAAAAATCAAACTACGTATATACATTAAAGTTATGCAAACACACTAATATATCTATCTGCATAAAAAAAGACGGCTTGCATTAATGATCTTTTAAGATAAAAGGATCCGTAACAGGCTATAAAAAATAGCCCGTCATTTTAGCAAGCATGATAACTATGTATAAAAAGTAAAGTCCACCGGAGATATATCCGGTGGACTTTATACCATAAGTTTACGTTTACCCCTTACCGTTGTACATCCCACCAGACGCGGCCGGTAAGGTCATCCTTACCCTGTAATCCTGGCTGCGCACTGATAGCGGCATTCACATTCGCCGTATTGATATTATGCTCCGATAACGGATATCCCTGTCGCCGCGGAATAGGTATATTACCATTATCCGGCGCCGGTGTAAGTACCGGATAACCGGTACGCCGCCACTCGGCCCAGGCTTCATACCCATTCATATACAGGTGTACCCAGCGCTGGTAACCGATTTGTTTCAGTGCCGCTGCCGGGTTATAGGCCACCTCCGGACGCGCGATATAAGCATCCAGACCAGTAGTAGTACCTGTCCATTGATTCAGCGAAGCTGCAATAGCTTCTTCATATGCCTGTCTGGCTGCCGCATCTCCACCCGGTATCCAGCCTAGCTTAATGGCTTCCGCTTTGGCCAGCAGTACCTGTGCATAGGTAACCAGATAGTTAATGGAGTTTTGCTTACGGATCTCGGTACCCTGGAAGGAAACCGCATCTGCAGCTATATTCTGTGCGTCCTTTCCTTCCAGTCCGTAAGGCATACCTACATAATCATCACTTCCATTTTTAGCCGCAAATACCGGCAGACGAGGATCTCCCAATGGTTTCATATAATCGACCAGCGGTTTGCTGATACAATACCACCGGCGGCCCTGTACGGTGTATACATAATACCAGTAGTTCTGGTAGGCCGTTTCAGACAGATGCCGGAAAATAACATTATCGGCATTACTGGTAAAGATGCCTGTTTTGAGCGCGGCTTCAAATTCCCGTTTTCCCCATGCCGGATCTACTTTGGATAACCGCAACGCCATGAGCGCATGTATGGTGCCTGCCAGCCGTTTCCATTTCTCCGTATCGCCATAGTAAAGGATGTCTCCTTTGGCGGGCCGGTCAGGCCTGAGCTGGGCAGCAGCAGCGGGCAGCTCTTTAAACAGATCAGCGTAGATATCCTGTTGCCGGTCATAGGCCGGATCTATTTTAGCACGCCCCTGCAAAGCTTCTTTATAGGGCACATCGCCCCAGCGATCAGTGATATACCAGAAAAAATAGGCCCGCAGTATCCGGGCTACTGCCAGCTGATTGTTGGCGGCTCCCTCCTCTTCATTAAAGCGGGGCGTTTTAAGAATCAGGTTCAGGTTCATCAGTGCATCTGCATACACAGAAGAAAATTCAAAAGAGATATTAATATAGCGGGAAGCATCTGTATATATTTTTTCGGAGAGCTGTTGTGCGTACAATAACCCGTAAGGCGTGGCCGTAGTCGTATCCAGCCGTTGAATAGCAAAGGTCAGCAACTTCGGATTGGAGAACGTATCAGGTTGATTGGGATTTCTATTGATGCTATCCGAAAATTTGGTACAGCTGGTCAGCTGTATGCCTGCCCAGCAGGTAAATAAAATCAGGATATATGATAACTGTTTCATGATATGCCGGTTTACAGGGAAATATTCAGGTTAATGCCATAGGAACGGGTGGTGGCCAGTTGTCCGGTTTCCAGCCAGCTGATGGAAGAAGAGCCGGTAGAAAGTTCAGAAGGGTCCAGCCCTTTAGGCGCCTGCTGATAAATCATAAACGGATTGCGGGCAATGAGGGCTATATTCAGGCTGTTAAATGGTAACCGGGTGAAAGTAGTCTTACTAAAGGTATAGCCTACACGAATTTCCCGCATCTTGATATAGGAAGCATTATACAGCCATTCCTCATATACAGAGGTACCTAATACTGTCCGGAAATAGGATTTGGCATCTACATAAGTGGTGACTTCCTGACCGGTGCGATTGGAAATACCATTTACTTTTACACCGCCGCCTTCACTCACCGGGTCCCGTACATTTTTGCCACGATCGTTCATGGCAGCCGTTTCAGGCGCCTGGCCGGATTTAACGCTCAGCATTTTTGTCCAGCTGAAAAACCGGCCACCGGCCTGAAAATCGATCATGGCAGAGAGATCAAAGTTGCCCAGCCGGAAACTATTTTGCCAGCCGCCGGTGAAGTCAGGCAATACACTGCCGAAGTTATGGTTCTGTTCAAATAGGGGCAGATTGGCGTCATCCAGTAATATCTTGCCGGTATTGGCGTCCCGCTGATAGGCATTTCCTACCAGGGTACCGAAAGCCGCATTTACATCCGCATTCAGGTACATGCTTACACGGGCATAACTGTTTTCATCCAGCCGAAGGGTGTTGATGCCCGGATACAGCTCCTTCACCAGGCTACGGTTACGGCTAAAGTTGATGGCAGTATTCCATTCAAACTTTTTGGTGCGTACCGGTACGCCATTCAGGCTGACTTCCACCCCCTTATTTTGTATGTTACCGGCATTGATCACCGTACCGGTATAACCAATGGCGCCGGAAACATCCACATTCAACACCTGGTTTTTATTCTGCTGATTGTAGTAGGTAACGCTAACGCCTGCACGGTTTTTCAGGAACCGCAGGTCTATCCCCGCTTCAAATGAAGTGCCCAATGCCGGCTTAATATCAGGATTATTCAGGATAGACGGCAGGTGCATGGGCAGATAGGTAGTATTGTCTGCTGCTTTGTACGGAACACCCAGCAAAAATGATTCGTAGGTTTTATAAGGATCCAGGTCTGATCCGGCTTTGGCCAGGCTGATTCTGAACTTACCATAGGACAGTGGATCCCATTTCAGCAGTTCGCTGAATACCATACTGAATGCCACCGAAGGATACCAATAGGAATTGTTTGTGGGTGGTAAGGCAGAGGAAATATCATTACGCACTGTGGCATCCAGGTAATAGATGTTGTCATACCCCAGTGTAACCGCAGCATAACTACTGCGTACTTCCTTACGCCGCAGGTAGTTATCAACCTGCGGCCGGTCTACAGAAGCGGAGAGATTATAGAAATTCACTGCGGACAGTCCACCCTGTGTTCTGCCGGAGATATAGGAGTAGCGCTGGGTGAGCAGGTTGCCCCCTACATTCGCCTGCAGGTTTAATTTACCAAAGGATTTATTGTATTGTGCGAGCAATTCGTAGTTCATTTCCTTGTTTTCGAATTTGCCTTCATAATACTCGTTGATATCTCGGCCACCATACGCTTTGCGCTGGTCGATCGATTGCGTGAACATATCTCCCCTGATAGCACCAGTCAGTTTCAGGCTGGGCGATACATTATAGGTAAGGCCCACATTACCGAAAAAGCGATCCCGCGCATCGTGGTTCAGGTTTTCATAGGCTTCGAAATAAGGATTATTCCAGTCGCTGCCCGGCCTTTTCAGGAAGTTGGGATCTGTAATGCTTTCATGGTTCCAGTGATAAAAAGTGCCGTCGGAATATTTATACTGTTGGAGTTTCCGCATGTCCAGTGAACGCTCAAACCACTGGTAAAAATTCCGGGAGCCCTGGTAATATCCCTGGGCCGGACGCTGTCCCTTATTGTTGGCATAATTGAAACTGGTAGATACTGTGAGTTGCGGCGTGAGATTCAACGAACCGTTGAAACCCACGTTATTTCTTTTCAGCCAGGTGTTGGGTTCTATCCCTTTGATATCGGTATGATTGACAGACAAACGGTAGGTGGTATTTTCTCCACCGCCAGACATGCTGATATTGTTATTGAAGGTATGTCCTGTTTCAAAGTATTGTTTGATATTATCCGGATGCGGTATAAAAGGAGTGAGTTGCCCATATTCCGGATCTGCCGGATAAAAGCTATACATCTGCCGCACAGGCGTACCATCCATTTTTGGGCCCCAGCTTTCATCCGTGCCGGAAGCTACCGGTTGTTTGACGCCGTTGACGGTAATGGTAGAAAACTGCTGACTGCTGCCACCGCCGTAAATATTCTGTAGTGGCATAAAGTTGCCGGCCCTTTCCACGGAGAAGGCAGAACTAACATCTACACTGGCTTTTCTATTGCCTCTGCGGGCGCCTTGTTTGGTGGTGATGAGGATCACCCCATATTGGCCTCTCAAACCATATAATGCGGCCGCAGCAGGTCCTTTCAGTACATTCACGGAGGCAATATCGTCCGGGTTGATGTCTTGCGCCAGGTTGCCCAGATCCGGCCCATTCCTGCCGGCAAAATTGCTGTTCGATATTGGTGTACCATCAATGACCATGAGCGGCTGCTCCTGGCCGTTGATGGAGTTGATACCCCGTATCTTTATTTTCTGGGTACCGCCCATGCTGGCGCCGGAAGAGCCAACTACCTGCACACCGGCTACTTTACCGGCCAGGGAACCCAATACATTCTGCTCTTTGGTGAGGGTGAGGTTATTACCTTTTACTTCCTGGATGGCGTAACCTACGGCCCTTTCCTTGCGGGAAATCCCCAGGGCGGTCACCACCACCTGATCCAGGTTGCGGGCATCCTGCTTCAAGGTCATGCTGATACTGTTTTGCTGACCAGCTTCCGCTTCTGCTGTCAGGTAGCCAACGAAACGGAATACCAGCACTACGTTCCCGGCAACGCCATCCAGCCGGTAATTGCCGTCGGCTCCCGTGGAAGTACCCTTGTTGGTATTCTTTATCTGTATACTTACGCCGGGTAAACTTTCGCCATGTTCGCCCGTTACTTTGCCGGTGATGGTGCGGGTTTGTGCTAACAATTGGGAAATACAGGCACAGCACACTATCAGGATAGTGAAAAATTGCTTCATCAGTAGCTGATTAGATTTTGGTCAATATGAGTTCCCTATAAATATAACGCAATAAAAGCTTAATGTCAATAGTTTAGACGGGGATAAAAACAGCGCAGGAAATAAACGACAGCCTATAACGCTAAGGTATACACGTTATTAATAAGGCTGTCCGGAGAAGACAGCCGGCATACTTTTATGGTAATTTTACCACCCGGAAACCCTGGTTACTGAAAGAAGCGCGGGGACTCACTCTTCCTATATCTACGGAGTTAAAGAAACTACAGGCATGCTGACTGCACCACCAGGAACCGCCGCGCGCATGCACAATATTCCTGCCTTTGGGATCGGTCGGTAACTGACCGGTACAGAACTCAAATATATTGCCATACATATCATAAAGGCCCCAGGCATTGGGCTTAAAGCTGGCTACCGGTGCGGTATACATGTACCCATCGCTGCTATCTGCCTGTAAATGATTGCGGCCATGCCATACATTCGCATAGGTACCTATTTCCTGTTGTACACTACCCCAAAAATACGGGGTGGTGGCGCCGGCACGCGAAGCAATTTCCCATTCTTCCAGGGAAGGCAGCCGCACATGTGCCCATTGGCAATAGGCCATCGCATCCCGGTAACTGATGGTAGTAACCGGATGCTGCATTTTATTTTCAATGCCTCCCCGGCTGATACCATTCGGATACCGCCAGTAAGCAGTACTGTCTTCCAGCCACTGAAATTCCGCCAGGCCCGGAATAAATACCATGGCGCTATGGTATTTCTCTGCATCGGTGATATAACCGGTAGCGGCTACAAATTTTGCGAAAGCCGCATTGGTAAGCTCCGTAGCTGCGATATAAAAACTATCTGTATGAATTTGCCGTTGCGGGTTGGGTATATTTTCCTTGCTGCCAACCGTGTAGGTACCGGCTGGTATCAGTACAAAGCTGGTATCGGACTGGGCAAATAAATGGCTTGTCCCGAGCAGCATGAGCAGCATCAGGACAAACCATTTATAACGATATAGTGAGAAGGAATACATCTTATCGGGTGCCGGCGTAGAAATCTGATGCTCTTTTCAGGATCAGTTCTTCATTGGCGGTATTAAAATCCAGGTAAGCTTTGTAATTAAAATCCTGTCCATACAATTTGCGGAAAGAAGGAGAAGACATGAAAGGTGCATATTCATTGGTCTTCATCAGTAACATCAGTAATGTCAGGATATCATGATCTTTTTTATCGATGTTATAGGTAGCGATCAGGAAAGGAATCATCTCTTTGCCATTGATAGCAAGGATGGCTTTTTTATAGTTAGATCCCATTCTTTTACTTCTGTTCACGGATTCTTTGATCAGTGCCATCACAGAATCACGGTTGCTTTGCAGGAAGTTCGTCTGACGTTCGCTCCAGCTGTATTCATAAAAGATATCCGGTAATACGCCGAATATTTTCTTTTGTTCATCCTGGATGGGTGGAGAAGGATCACAGTTCTGACTGAAATTCTCCCCATGAATCATGTGATAGGTAAACTTCTCCCGGAGCGTCAAGGCCATATAATCCTTGTTACTCAGCTTATGTAGTTCTCCTTCTTCGAAAGGAACCTTGGCAATCATCGCTTTTATTTTTGCCAATCCATAGGGCGGCATCGTTTCTTTGAGGCGGTATTCGTGGTACGCTTCACTTTCTTTACTGGCGGGCTTCCACATCTCCCCTTCTTCCTGTGCAAAAAGAACAGAAGCAGGTAACAGTGCTGCCAGCAGCAATAAGTATTTCATGTCCGTTGTGTTTAGAAAGTAAAATTAAGATTTAAATCCGAGTGTCGAAATGATTGCTTACTTCACCCGTTTTGACTCATTTTCCAGGCCGGAATTTCTTTCTCTCCCTTTCAATACTTTCACGTTACCGAAGCGGTAACTAAAGCCCAGCTTCAGCTGACGGGAATCTTCCCGGCCTTCGTTCCGGTAGTAAATACCATCGTAGTCGCGGGTATTAGACCAGCGAAAAGTCTGAAACAGATCCGTAATACCAATCCGCACGGTTCCTTTGTCCTGTAATATTTTTCGTTGTACGCCAATATTTACCTGCCATACGTATTTGGTGCGCTGAAATCCGCCACCAATATCGGGCGACTGATAATAACCGCTCAGCTCCGCCTGCATTTTCTTATCCAGGTCAAATACCTGTTGTACATTCAGGACAACGGTGTTTACACTAAGCCGGGTAGCACGCGTTGTATCGTAGTTAATAATGTTTTGTTTGCGGAACATAGTCATGTTGGCCATAATATTCCACCATGGCAACGGCGACAGGCTGGACGATACATTCAGGGAAAGCAGATGCTGGGTACCCACATTCTGTGGCATCATCATCATTTTATTTCCGGCTACACTGTCGGTAATCTGTACATACATATCCCGTGTATGCGTATAAGTGAGGGTGGCCGCCAGTATCCCGGGTGCATTATAACCCAGGGTTACACTGTTGGCATACTGTGGCCGCAGGAAAGCATTTCCTTTCCAGAAAGACAGCTCATCCAACTGGTATTCAAACGGATTGAGGTCTGCATAGGTAGGACGATCGATTTTCCGGTTATACAACAACGAAAAGCTCTGGCCGTTTGTTTCCAGCCAGGTAACCTGCAAAGAAGGGAACAGGTCGAAATAGCGGTTATTGAGCTGTTGCGTACTATCATTACCGTTACTACTATTCCGGGCATGCAATATCCCATCTGCCACGGTTTGCTCTCCCCGTACGCTGGCCAGTATTTTAAGTTTATGCCATTGTTGCTCTCCCATGATGTAAGCGGCATATACTTTTTCATCATATCGGAAAGTATTGCTGCGTCCCTTGTTCAGCACCTCCTGATCTTTCTTCACATCATATACCTGTACTTCGTTGTCACTGGCCACCGTATTAGCTTTTACACCGGTATAGAACTTCCCGGCGCCCAGCCGTTGTTCATAATCGGCTTTGATACCATAGATATTGATATTGCTGCTATTGAGGGTCCGCAACTGATAATGATCGGTTTCCGTGACGCTGTCTGCCGCAAGAAACTGATTATACAACAGGTTTTTTATACGGGCACGGTAAGCGCCATAATCCAGGTCTGTACTAAAAACATAACCGGCAGTATCTTTATATTGATAGTTAAGGTTATAGTTTTTCCAGTTCTGGCGCTGGGAGTAATAATCATTGCGGGCTTTCAGCATCGACTGTAAAGCACCGGTAGCGCTATCTGCCAGGGTCGTGAATGTATTCGTCAATCCCGGTCCGAAATACAGATTGGCATTCATCATCACTCCCAGTGTATGTTTACTGTTGATATTGTAATCCACACCCATTTTGAAGTTCAGCGGATTTCGCATATCAGTATCCCGGGTGGTATTATAAATGATCTGCCCGGCTTGTTCCCGGTAAAAATCATACATCATATTCCGATGACCGAAATAATGATTGTAGTTACCATACAGGTTTACTTTTCCTTTCCGGTAATTCATATTAACAGCCGCTTCTGTTTTCGGCGTTTCACCGAAATGAATACCTGCGGCAATATCTCCGTTGTACCCGGAAGCGGTCAGTTTTTTTAGCCGGATATTGATAATACCACCGCTACCCGCGGCATCATATTTACCGGATGGGTTGGGCATCAGCTCAATCTGCTGGATGTTGGCAGACTGCAGTGATTTCAGCAAAGCCGTCAGTGCATCACCCTGCATATAAGTAGGACGGCCATCAATATATACCGTTACCCCTGTTTTTCCATTGAGGGAAATATTATTGGAACCATCCACCATAACACCCGGTGAACGTTTCAGCAGGTCCATGGCATTACTCCCCATCGCATTCACGCTACCACTCACATTGTACACCATTTTCCCTTCCTTGAATTCAATCGTTTTTTTTCGGGAGATGACCGAAATCTCTTTTAATGCCCGTATAGTCGTATCCGTTTTTTGGGCATAAACATACGTGGAACAACACAACAACAATAGCAAGATAACTTGACGCATAGAACAGAACAGGACTAATTTTGAAGGAAGCCAAAATACAATACTTAACGTTATTTTAATAGTAAAATAATAAATTCAGCAAACAAGTAAAACACTCCTGACAGGATACGTTTACCTCTATGCAATGACTATCATCAGCTATTTTATAAATGGTTGTTTTATCTCCGATGCATGAAAGCGAGCTGCCTGTTATATCATCTTCGCTGATATCGGTTGTGCAGATCATTCATCAGCCACTAAAAAATATAATAACTGCAGTTACATATTATTTTAACCCCGGATCATAGTCATCTCACATTTTACCGCTGTTTCCCATACAGAAAATGTAACCGCGATGTGTTAATTTACCTGCTTATTCAGTAGCATTTTCCAAACAAATTGTCAACCAATGGCCCTCATTACAATCACCCGGTTCCGTACTGTCATCCTGAAAACGGTATTTTTATCAGCCGTTATTACCGGTGTTCTTCCTTGTCATGGCCAGCAACCGCTGTCACCATCTGCCAAACAAACAACGATTCCGGCTACACCGGTCCGCTCCATCAATCCTGCCGACACGGCCTTTTCCGACCTGCAGGCATTCCGGCAGGCTGTTGGCAACGCCCGTATCGTACTGCTGGGCGAACAGACTCACGGTGAAGCCACAACGTACGAAGCCAAGATACGGCTCGTTAAGTTCCTGCATCAGCAAATGGGTTTCGAGGTACTGGCTTTTGAAAGCGGGTTCTATGACTGCGCCCGGATCTGGGAAAACACGCAGAATGGCGCAGCACTTTCCAAAGAAATAACGGGCAGCCTGTTTTACATGTATGCCACCAGCAAACAGATGGCTCCTTTGTTCGACTACCTGCAGTCTACCGTCAACAAGCCCCGCGAACTAACGGTAGCTGGTTTTGAAAGTCAGCACTCAGGTGCTAAAGCCCTTAATGACTTGTTTCCTGACTTTGAGCGGTTCCTGCAACAAAAACATCCTGACCTGCTGCAACAAAATTGGGGATTGTTCAAAAACTTATCTGTAGCTACCTTCAAATCGCGCGATAATCGTCCGGACACCGGGGATATCCGCCTTTTCAACGAGAAGCTGCAGGTACTGCAGCAAACATTGGCCAAAGATCCTGCTGGCAGCAGTAGTCACCTGTTGCAGGTATCCGGCTTCTGGCTGCAGGTGGTTAACAGCATTGCTTCGCAAACCAGCCGGTACTGGGGAAATGTGAGCGGTAATGAATTAAGTGTGCGGGATCTGCAGATGGCGGAGAACCTGATATGGCTGGCAGAGAAAGCCTATCCCGGTAAAAAAATCATTGTGTGGGCACATAATATCCATGTTGCCAAAAGCACCAGTGGGCTGATACCTCCTGATGATAATACCCGCGCTTTCCTCTCCACTTTCAAACCGATGGGCGCCACAGTTAGTGAGCACTTTGGTGCTAAGGCCTATGTCATTGGTTTTACCAGTGCGGCCGGCACCTTTATGGATTATGTCAGCGGTAAAATATTGCCTGTTCCCGCTTTAAAACCGGGGAGCCTGGAAGCACATTTAGCCGCTACGGGTCATCGCTGGTCTTTTACGGATCTGCGGAGAAAATCACCGGTATTGCAGCAGCCTTTAGCTTCTGCCCTATTTGATTATAGCCCGGCTACCGGCATCTGGCCTGCTGTATATGATGGCCTGTTTTTCATCAAAACTGCTGCGCCTGTGGCCAGATAAAGACGACTGTCCCGGCCGGCGATGGTACGGCCGGGATATTAAATTATCGCCGGTCTTTCGTGCATCGGTGTAAATTTCCCTAACTTAGCGACACCATTAAAAGGCTGAGTATGATTACGGATCTGTTCACAAATGCGACCGGACGGCTGCGGCTTGTCGCATTCCTCGAAGGGCTTTCATTCCTCTTATTGCTGGGTATCGCCATGCCGCTGAAATATATGGCAGATATGCCGCAACCGGTTAAAATGATCGGTATGGCACACGGCGTACTCTTTATCCTATATTTTATACTGGTCATCAACAAAAAAATAGATGATCAATGGTCATTAGGCAAAATGTTTCTGGCTATACTGGCGGGGGTAGTACCTTTTGGCACCTTCTACGTAGATGCGAAATGGTTAAAGCCAGCCAAATCATAATTACCGGATTTATTTTTTTCGGGAGATGATCACCGCGGATATGCTATGCCGGATTACACGCCGACAGGTCATTATGTCTATGGTTATCAATAAGGTTTAACAGTAAGATAACTTTGCCGGTTGCTTATTTATCTTTCAATTTGCAGTAATAGCTGATACAGATCCATGAAGTGTATGCCGGTATCAACCAGGCATGCCGGCTGTATGGCGATCCATAAACTACAACTGATATGAAACGTGTTGCACTATTATTACTGGGTGGAAGTTTGTTGCTCCTGCAGGCAAAGGCGCAGCAAAAAACGGATGTGCAGGCGCATCGCGGTGGTATGGCCCTGATGCCGGAGAACACCATCCCGGCTATGCTGAACGGCTTAAAACTGGGCGCCCGTACCCTGGAGCTGGATTGTATTATTACTGCCGATCAAAAAGTAGTGGTATCGCACGATGCGTATATGTCAGCAGAATTTATGCGCTACCCCAACGGAACGGATATTTCCAAAGCAACCGAAAAAAGCCTGGCACTTTACGGGATGACCTACGACAGCATCCGGCAATACGATGCGGGTAGCAAACCACATCCCCGTTTTCCGCAGCAGGTAAAAATGAAGACTTATAAACCACTGCTGTCAGCACTGATAGACAGTGTAGAACAATACATTCAGCAACACCACCTGAAACCGGTCAACTACAACATAGAAACCAAAAGCGATCCTGCGGGAGATGGCATCTATAATCCTGCTCCGGCAGTATTCGTCGCCTTGCTGATGGCTGTGATTGAGGAGAAAAAGATAGCAGACCGGGTGACTATACAATCATTTGATCCCAGAACCTTACAGGTATTGCACCAATCCAATCCCCGCCAGAAAACAGCGTTGCTGGTAGGTAACCGGGAAAGTTTTGCTGCTAATATCGCGAACCTGGGATTTACGCCAACGGCTTACAGTCCTAACTTCCAGCTGGTAACACTGGCATTGGTAAAAGAAGCGCATGCAAAAAAATGTGTTGGTATTACCCTGGACGGTAGATGAAGAAGCTGATCTGAAGCGAATGCTTTCTTACGGCGTAGACGGTATCATTACCAACAGTCCTGACAGGTTGATCAGGCTGGTGGGAAGCTACCAGCAATAAGCACAACTATGAATGTCCCATATTTCAAAACGGTTGCTGATGTTCTATCGGCAACCGTTACTTTTTAAAAGCACCAGTAAGCGATGGCTGCGCCCCCTATTCCCATCCCCAATATACCTCCGATGATACTGGCTACGGCATCCATCACATCATAATGCCCGATACCTGTCACCAGTGAAAACAATTCAAATCCGTAACTCACACCCAGCACTATCAGGAAGACCGCCCCGCTTGCCCATACCGGATATGCCGGCCATATGCCCCAGGCGATGCTTTCCAGTACCGCCCCCATGGCGATACCCACAAAAAAGTGTTTCCATTTATCGGGGGCTATTTTATATCGCATATATCCAGGTAATGGTTGATGTACTACAATGATACAACATCCCGCTATTCTTCCCGGAATTCATCCAGGGTCTTTTTTACCAGTTTCTCGTACTTGCCGTAATTGGCATTCACCCATATTTCCGTAGCTACCAGTACTGCCAGTACCATGATCCCAAAACCACTGCATAAGAGGGCGATCGTACGTTTGGGCATCATGCCCGTTTGAATCATATTGATTACACGCCCCTCCCGGCTCATCACCACCATCATGATTACCAAAAGCCCCAGTGGCAACAGCGAATAAGTGAAAGCCTTATACAACTCCACATGCAGTTTGATATCGTAGTATACCCCGTAGAGGTTATCCCGGGAATTCAGGGTATTGGTGCTTAATCGTTTGTAGAAATGATAAAACTTAAAAAAGTAATATGCCGTAATCAGGATCATAATAGCATATACCGCATAGAAAGGCACATAAAAGATAGGCGCCAGCTGTAAAGCATTGGGAGCAAATCCAATCAGAATAATAGCGATAAGCTGTATATAAAATTCATTCCGCATATTTTTCCGGATCTTTTCTACCGGCATTTGTGCACCTTTCATCCGGGTAATGGTGTCTGGCACTTTTATATGACCGGCGTCTTCATTGTTCCAGGCTGATTGAATATCATCAAAATTCATATCCTTGTTGTTTAATCAGTTCTTTTAATTTGTGTTTGGCTCTGTTGAGTTTCGTTCTGGCATTTACTTCTGTGATCCCGAGGTTTTCTGCAATCTCCCGGTGGGAGTAATTTTCCAGGTGATAAAATACCAGTGCTTTTTCCAGTCGTTCCAGTTTTTGTACTGCTTTGTAAAAATGTGCCAGCTGCAGTTCTTTCGTAGCGTGCCCGCTATCTTCCATGGGTAGGTGTTCGGGTATAGTATCGGTGGTAGGCAACTGGCGTTTTTCTTTTTTCAGGAATACGATAGCCGTGTTGAGTGCTACGCGGTACATCCAGGTAGAAAAGCTGCTTTGCCCGTGAAACGAATCATAAGATTTCCAAAGCTGGTAAATGATTTCCTGCATGAGATCCTGTTGATCATCGGGTGCATCCATATACATTTTGGAAATCTTATGAATAATTCCTTTGTGCTGTTCGATCAGATCAAGAAATGCTTTCTCTTTATTTTTCAAGATACAGGTACTTTATGCATTAGTTCATGATGGGCCTTACGGTATAACCTTTTGCCTGCAACATCCCCAGTATACCGTGTTTGCCGCTCAGGTGCGCTGCTCCCACGGCGAAGAAGTTACTACCTTTTTTCATCATAACCGGCATTTTTTCCGCCCAGTTTTTATTTCTTACTTCCAGCATCCAGTACAGGGAGTTGTTGTCCATAAATTTATCCTCGGTAAGCTCTTCGTGCAGGGCGGATAAATTTTCCTGTTTGTAATCTTTCACCAGCTGATCCATCATGCCTTTATACTGATCATATACTTTCATCTGCTCAATGGAAAAAGAATCTGAATAGGATTTTTCATAAAAGCTCATTTGCTCCTGTACTGTTTCCAGGGTAAGGAAAGGCATATTCCTTTCTTTGGACATTTTCAGTAATTCTGTTTCATAGTACTTCATGGTTGGACAGGCAAATGTTTTTATCACCAGGAAACTACCAATGGAGGACAACTTCAACGTTTCCAGTTGTTGCAGGGAAACGCCTGCTTTGAGTTTCAGAATAGAGTCCACAGTAGCAAATTGGGCAGCTGATAACCTTTTGCTTTGCGGTACGGCAGACATACTGCCTTCCTGCATCGCTTTCATGGATTCCGCAGAAAAAACATCCGCTTCTACCACATAGTTATCGGCTTTCTTTAAGGCTTTTTTCACTTTGTCTTTTATCTCAAAATCATCTTCGCAGATCATATGTATGGTACCGAATACGTAGGAGGGTTTTTTAAGGCCGTTGCCGCTGATTTCCCATAATAAGGAGTTAGCGGCAGGTGGTGCAGGCGTCTGAGCATTTGTGGCAGTACAGAACAGGGTAATAGCTGTGAACGTAGTGGCGGCAATACGGTGGAATATGTTTTTCATGTTGCTTGTTGTTTTTCGTTTCATCGTTAGTATACGGTGAAGTGAATTCGTTACAGCTTTTTTGATTTTTTTCTCAAAATAGGGTAATTGTTCAGTCTGTCTTTTAAGCCTGAGTCCGAAAACCCTTTATGGTGGCTCATCTTCCCTCCACCTTTCCTCTTGTTCATTTTATTCATTTTATTCAGCTAGATAATTTTGTTCATTTTAGCCTTTCCATTTCCGTTTTCTTTTATGCGCCGTTTTATATATAAATTACTCTGCAGTATGAAAGTCTGATCTACCGGATCGTTTCCTAACTCTTTTTCTGTGAAAGCACGGTATGGCTCAACAACTGACAAATCCCCCACACTTTTACACCCTGGATGCAATTAGAGGGGTTGCAGCGATCATAGTGGTTTTATATCATTGGCAATTATTTTATTACGCAGGTGATATATATGTGCAAGGCGGGTATGAAAAAACACAATTACCGTGGTATCCGTACCTCGCCGTATTTTATACCAACGGTATGGTAGCCGTAGACCTGTTCTTCCTCTTATCAGGATTTATCTTCTTCTGGCTATATTCCAATAAAATATTCACCGAAAAAACATCTTTCCGCAATTTCATGGGGTACCGGCTCACCCGCCTCTATCCCATACACATCGTTACCTTGCTGTTTGTAGGCTTCCTGCAATGGATCATGCTCCGCAACAGCGGTCACTTCTTTATCATCCAGTATAATGATGGCTACCATTTTCTGCTCAACCTCCTCATGATGCAAAACTGGGGATTTGAAAAAGGCGCCTCCTTTAATGGCCCTTCCTGGTCGGTATCAGTAGAAGTGTTCCTCTATGTACTTTTCTTTATCATTTGCCGGCTGGGCATGCAAAGAAAAATATGGCTGCTGATACTCCTGATCCCACTTGGCGCCCTCCTCCAGTACTATACCCTGTTGGGCAAAGGTGTTTACTCCTTCTTCTATGGAGCGCTCATCTATTATTTATACACCTGGCTGCTGCAACACAATAAGGTGAATACCTACCTCCCGGCCATTACCATTGTAACCCTCGTTCTATGGGTATTCCTTTTCGTAGAATATAAATTCTCCTATATACAATCCACCTGGTTACATACCATGAAGGAAGTGTTACCCGATAAAGATGAAAAATTTGCGCTATCCACCTATGGTGTGTTCCGTAATCTCTTTTTCAGAACCACCGTTTCACCGCTTACTATTTTAGCCCTGGCACTATGGGAAACGAAAAAAGGCATGATACATAAAAACTGGGCGGCATTGGGGAATTGCAGTTATGCGATCTACCTGCTGCATTTTCCACTGCAAATAATCTTTGTTCTCATAACAGACAGCTTCGGTATCAGCCGTCAGGTGTTGCATAGTCCGTATGTCATGTTGTTGTTCTTCCTGATCCTGCTACCGGTCAGTTACTTTACCTATTACTATTTCGAATTCCCCGCGCAGCAATTACTCCGGCGGAAATTCCTGAAGAAAGAAACGAGTCATTTAAACATAATAGACGCAAAGTTACCGATCTGAAAAATTTCGTAATACAGCTGCCCCGCAGCTGACTTTCTGAAACATCCGGCTTATACCGGCAGCATCAGCCAGTTTCCGGCCATGATGCCTGCCCATCATACAGCACCGGAATTGTGTCATTAATTATACAATATGGGATCAAGAAACTACTTACCAATCCTTCTATTACTGGTTGTTATATTTACAGGATGCTCCAGTACCAGGAAACTCACCTATTTCAATGACATCGCTAAAATTACCGGCACCGATTCCGTCAACCGGCCCTCTCAATTAAAAGTACAACCCGGTGACATCTTGCAGATTACCATTACGACCATCGATAAAGATGTTTCCCTTCTCTTTAATCCGAATATCGGCAGCACCACTACCGCCGGCAACAACATTGAACAGGGATACCTGGTAGACAGCAGCGGCAACATCACCCTTCCGGTAATCGGTAAAGTGTATGTAAAAGATAAAACCACCACCACCATTACGTCCGAAGTAGCAGCAGAACTGGCAAAAAACATCCGTAACGCATACGTATCTACGCGGCTGATCAATTTCCGGGTATCTGTACTCGGCGATGTGGCCCGCCCCGGCTCGTATAAGGTAACGGCAGAACGGGCTACCCTCCTGGATGCATTGAGCATGGCCGGAGACCTGAATACCACTGCCCGGAGAGATGATATTATGATTATCCGGGAAACAGACGGTATTAAAACCTATACCTCTCTCAATCTCAATGACAGCAAAACATTATCATCTCCCTACTATTATCTCAGCAATAATGATGTTATCTATATTAAACCCGGTCCTAACAGACCTTTCGCCACCTCCAGAACGATACAGCTGCTGCCTGCGATTTTAAGCCTTATATCACTTGCAACGACTATTATCATTCTCAGTAAATGATCCGTACGCATATGAACCAGCAAAAAAATAACAATAATAAAAGCAGTGTATTGGATGTCAACGATCTGTTTCAGAAAGTTGTTTTCCATTGGCCTTTATACATTATTATTATCGCAGCCGCCATTGGCGGGGCTTTCATTTACCTGAAATACAAAAAGCCGCTGTACATGTCCAGCGCCAAACTGTACCTCAAGGATGAAAAGAAAATGGGCGGCGAAGAAGCAGATGTACTGAAATCATTGTCCATCTTCAAAGAGGGAAAGAACATTGAAAATGAAATGGAAGTACTGAAATCGCCCATACTCCTGGAACAAACCATCAGTAAAAACGGCTTCAATGTACGGTACTATAAAAAAGGGACCGTCAGCGATGAAGAAATCTACGACAACCGCCCTTTTACCATTCAATTCCTGACAGATAGTTCTAAAGTAGGCAACTACGTCCTGGATGTAAAGCAGGAAAACAATCAGCTGTATGTAAAATATACCGATAAAAACAATGATTCCAGCGCCCAGCTAAATGTACAATCCGGGCAGGCTTTTACCATTAAAAAAGATCAGTTCCGCATTGTCAGTCATCCGCCGTATACAGCGGCAGGCAACAGCACCTACCGCATCCGGATAGACTCTATCATGGAACTGGCCTATGAAAAAATGGATGAAATAGGTACTACCCTTGTTAACCGCGATGCGACCGTGGTACTGGTCACCTATGAAGATCCCGTGCCGGAAAGAACTGCTCATTTCCTCAACTCACTGCTAAATACCTATAACGAATACACGCTGAACGATAAAAACAGGGTGGCCTATAAAACCATTCACTTCCTCGCTGTACGCATCGACTCCCTGAAAGAAGAACTGGGACTATTAGAACAACAGGAAGAAAGCTTCAAGGTACAACGGGGTATTACCGATATCTCTGCCAGCTCCAAACTGGCGCTGGAACAGGTAAAAGAAGCAGATGTACGTCTCAATGAAGCGAACATGCAGTTATCGGTGATCAACCAGGTGGAAAACTTTATTACCAACCCCTCCAATGATTACCCGTTTGCACCGGTAGCCGGCAACATCGATCAAACACTGACGGCCATGATCAACCGGTATGAAGAAGCGCTCCGGGAAAAAAGACGCTTATCTTTATCGCTCCAGCCCAACAGTGTGATCCTGCAGAATGTGGACGCCCAGATTGCAGACGCCCGCAAAACCATCAAAGACTATATTTCCGGCTATAAACGTAATGCCGGTATTGTACAGCAAAACACCCAGCATAAGGTAAACCAGATACAGGGCCGGATTGCCAATATCCCCGCCTATGAACGCGAATACATCAATATTAAAAGACAACAGGGCGTGAAGGAAACCCTCTATCTCTACCTCCTGAAAAAGAAGGAAGAAGCAGCGGTATCTTACGCCAGCAACGTGATAGACAATAAAATCATTGCACCGGCATTTATACCTGCCAAACCCATTGCCCCTAAAAAATCACTGGCTTTCATCAGCTTCATCATTGTAGGACTATTACTGGCCAGCCTGTACATCTACATAAAATATTTCCTGAACCCTCGGGTACTGAGTAAAAAAGAAATAGAACAGGTATTTTCCCTGCCGGTTATCGCAGAAATTTATCAGCAGGATGAAGGCGCCCGCGACCTTTCTCTCCAGAACCGGTCTGTATTACTGGAACAGATCTTTAACCTGCGTACCAACCTGAAGTTCCTGCTAACGGAGCAAAGTGGTACGTCTACGATTCTGCTCACCTCCAGCATTTCCGGAGAAGGCAAAACATTCCTCTCTGCGCACATCGGTAATTCCCTGACCGTCAGCAATAAAAAAGTAGTACTGGTAGAGCTGGATCTGCGCAAGCCCAAGCTTTCTCACTTCCTGGGTATGGACCATAATACCGGTATCACCAACTATATGGTGGGCAATAATACAATCGATGAAATCATCAAAAAAGTACCCGGCACCGAAGGGTTGTACCTGGTATCTTCCGGTCCTATCCCACCCAATCCGATAGAGCTGATAGAAGGGCAACGGATGCTGCAACTGCTGCAGATACTGAAAGAGAAATTCGATTACGTGATCATCGATACGTCTCCGATCGGTATTGTGTCCGACGCTAAAAGTATTGCCCCTCATGTAGATTGTACCTTATTTGTGGTGCGCTACAATTTCACGCTCAAGTCTAAACTGATTCCTGTTTCAGAAAATATCAAAGGCAGCTTTTTCAAAAAGGCAGGCATTGTTTTCAACGGCATCGAGCAGGATACCTTCTACCCTTACTATTACTATGATCAATATAGCTATACAGAAAACAAACAGCAAACTACCAGCTGGTTGTCATTGTTTAAAAAAATAGGTAAACGCATTGCATAAAGTATTTGAAAATAGTGGTTGGCTACTGATAGATAAGCTGAGCAAATTATTCCCTGGCCTGATCATACTGGCATTGATTGCCAGACAGCTGGGACCGGAAGCATTTGGCATCTGGAACTACGCTATTGCCCTTACCACCATTGCCGGCAGCATAGCGGTACTGGGTATGGATAAGGTAGCTGTCAGGGAATTACTTCACCGGGAACAGCAGCAATCTTCCATTGTGGCTACGATCCTGCTGATGCGGATAACAGCAGCTGGTATCAGTATGCTGGCCAGCATGGTGTACGTAGCCCTTACCCGTCCCGGACAGCCACTGTACCTATTTTGCACACTTTTCTGCGCCATCAATATCGTACTGCAGTCATTTGATGTTTTTGATTATTTCTATCAGGCAAAAGATGATATCAAAAAGGTAATCATTCCGAAAGTAGTGGTATTTGTATTGTTCTGTGTGATCAAACTGATCGTGGTATTGTTCCATGCTACCCTTTTTACATTTCTATGGATCTCTTCCCTGGAACTGGTGATCACTTACCTGATCATTGTAATCGGCTATGGTGTTCGCTACACACCGCATTTTTTCTCCCAGCTGGATATTTCCCTGGGAAAAATGTTGCTGCAACAGGGATGGCCACTGATATTTTCCAGTCTCGTAGTAGTATTGTTTGTAAAGGTAGATCTCCTGTTGCTGGATGCGTTGAGCAGTTCGGCACAACTGGGCGAATATGTAGTAGCAGCCAGGATTTCGGAGCTATGGTATGCGATTCCCACAGTGGTGTCTACGGCTATATTACCAGGGCTGATCCGTAAACGGAGCGATAGCCAGACTACTTACCTGCAGGCACTGGAACAATGGCTACGGCTGTCGTTCTGGGTCAGCACTGCTATTGCCTTACTGGTTACCTGCACCGCCCACCTGATTATATCCTTGTTGTATGGCAGTCAATATGAGTACGCGGCTTATATTCTGATGATACACATCTGGGCCAGTATCCCGGTTTTTCTGTGTGCAGTACTGGTACAATATCTCATCATTGAAGGCAAATACAAAATCTGCCTGTATGGTAATATAGCCGGCCTGCTGGTAAATGTGAGCCTCAACCTGGTACTGATCCGGCATTATGGCGGGGTAGGCGCCGCCATTTCCACGGTAGCCGCTTACTTCACCGTATTTGGCATGCTGGTCATACTGGATAAAAGCAGACAGGGGTGGTTGTTCACCAGCAGGATGCTGCAACCCGCGACCGCTTTTGCCGATATCAGACAGGCGCATACCGGCTTCCGGATGTTTGCGGCGAAATTTTTATCCGTCAACCCTAAAAGTCCCGTAACGCATGAGTAGTATTAAAACGATAGCATCCCGGCTGGCCTCCCGCTTTTTTCCGCAGTTCAGGTACAGCGTACGTGCCTATAGCTCGGAAGGGGAAGATCTCATCCTGAAAAGGATTTTCCATAATAAAACCAAAGGGATCTATGTAGATGTAGGCGCCCACCATCCGTTTCGCTTCTCCAATACCTACCTGTTTTACAAGATGAACTGGACCGGTATCAACATCGATCCGATGCCAGGCTCACGGGCTTTATTCAACAAATACAGGCCCATGGATACCAACCTGGAAATAGGCGTATCAGCAGAAAGACAGCACCTCACCTACTGTATTTTCAACGAACCGGCCCTCAATACTTTCTCCCTGGAGAAAGTAAAAGAGTATACCCAGGCGCCGCAATACCGCGTCATACGGGAGAAGAAAATCGAAACCTGGCCGCTGGCGGATATCCTTGACCGTTACCTCACCGGCGATACGCCTATTGATTTTCTGACCATTGATGCAGAAGGCCTGGATATGGAAGTATTACAATCCAACAACTGGCAGAAGTACCGGCCGGCTTATGTATTGGTAGAATCCCAGCCCTTTGAACTGTCTCATATCGACGATAGTGCATTGTGCCGGTATATGCAGGAAATAGGCTATGCTATTTTTGCCAAAACCTATTACACTTACTTTTTTAAAAACATGAGAAACGAATATGCCGGGAAGTAAGTTATATGTTCAATATGGATGCGGGCCCTTTTCCGCACCGCCACGCTGGGCTAATTACGATGCCTCTCCTACCCTCCGTATTCAGCAACTGCCGGTAATCGGCAAGCTGCTCCGGAAAAGGATGCATGTCGCCTTCCATCCCGATATCATATTGGGAGATATTATCAAAGGCCTGCCAGGCGTTGCGGCCGACTCCTGTGATGGTATCTATTGCAGTCATGTGCTGGAACACCTTTCCTATACAGATTGCGTTACCGCCGTTAGGAATACCTTCCGGCTCCTGAAGCCGGGTGGCTACTTCCGCTGTGTAGTACCCGACCTCGAAGTGGCCGCCAAAAGATATATCGACAACCTCGACGGCAACGACCGGCAGGCCAATATCAAATTCATGGAAGAAACATTGCTGGGCAAACAACACCGAACACGTGGTTTCAAACAAATGATCCAGGGAGCTTTCGGCAACAATGCCCATCTCTATATGTGGGATGCCCTCTCCCTGTCACATATACTGGAAGAAAACGGATTCAAACAAGTAAGAAGATGCCGGTTCAATGATTGTCCGGATGAAATGTTCAGACTGGTGGAAGAAGAAAACAGATTCAATAACGCCGTGGCATTGGAGGCCACCAAATGATGTTACAGACACCCGTTTTACTACTCATCTTTAACCGGCCGGAACAAACCATGCAGGTGCTGGAACAGCTGCGATTTCAAAGGCCGCTGCAATTATTTATTGCAGCAGATGGCCCCCGGATCGACCGGCCCGGAGAAGCACAGTTATGTCAGCAAACCCGGCAACAGGTGCTGGCAGGCATCGACTGGCCCTGCGAAATAAAAACCATGTTCCGCATGAACAACGTAGGATGTGGTAAAGCCGTGAGTACCGCTATCAACTGGTTTTTTGAACAGGTACCGGAAGGTATTATACTGGAAGATGACTGTGTGCCCGATCCTACCTTCTTTTCCTTTTGCAGTGCCATGCTGGCACGCTACCGGAAAGATGATACAGTCCTGCATATCAACGGCAGCAATTTTCAGGCGGGTATTCAACGGGGAGAAGCGTCCTATTATTTTTCGCGGTATGCACATATCTGGGGTTGGGCTACCTGGCGCCGGGCCTGGCAATACTACGACTTCTCCCTGCAACGTTATGCGCACGCTTCCAGGGAAGGCCTCAATCAACGCCTGCAGCAAGAATTACAGGCCATCTATGAAAAACGTATCGATACCTGGGATATACAATGGTTCATGAGTGTATGGTTTAATGAGGGCCGTGCCGTTACCCCGGCAGTAAGCCTGATCAGGAATATCGGCTATGGCAAAAATGCGACGCATACCAAACGTATTCCCGGATGGTTCAGAAAAATCGTATACGGGTCTGTACCGGTAATCACGCATCCCGCCACCACCAACATTTCAGCGGCAGCAGATCTGTTTACCGCCAATACCTTGTTTCAGTCAGATGGTTTCACCTTTACTCTCAAAAAAATCATCCGGAATAATGTGTTGCTGTACAATTTATACAAACGCATTTCATGAGCAACAGGGTAACCTGTAACTGCTTAAATATATTGTCATGGATTACAACGGGTATAGTTTACTGATCAGTGATAACTTTTACGTGGAGTGTTTCAGGGAAATAATGCCCCTGGTCATCGCCATCATCCTGTTGTATCTCTACTACAAAAACAGGATCACGATCATTGATACATTGCTGTATGCATTTGCATCAGAAGCTTATACCATGCTCTTCATCGGGCCTACTTTCACAGCTTCTTTTTTTGTAGGGATGGTTTTCTTTGTGGATCAGGCCCATCAGCTGGTCACCGGTAAACTCACCATCCGCAAAGACTATTTTATTTTACTGATACTTCCGCTATTATCGCATTGTGCGGTATTTCTGATTACCCAGTTTTATAAAGATCCTTTTTATTACCCCGGCAGCAAACTGTATATTTTTTATAGCAAGCCGCTGTATTTCTACATCAAAAACTATCTGCCGCTATTCGCTATCGGTTCCAAGATTGTACAGGAAATGGACCGGCTTTCCTTTGAAGGTTTCCTGAACAGCATCAAAAAAATTGCCGGCATTTCCTGCGGTATTGCCATGTTACAGGTATTCGTGCAGCTTACCTTCCGGAATATTGCCCTCAGTGAAATACTGGGATTACAGCACCGGTACCTGCTGCAACAAATCAATGGTCCGCTGGGATTGCGGGTACAGGCCTTGTTTTCAGAACCCAAGATTTTCAGTGCGTTTCTATCGCTGGCTATTCCTTTGTTTGCGCGGGATCGCAACTACAGGATGGTGGCATTCGCCATCTTCACCGGTATCCTCACTTCCTCGCAAACATTCTGGATCAATATGCTGGCGGCAGTACTGGTATTCATCGCACTGCCCCGGATCCCTTCGGTGCGGTTTAAAATACTGGGTACCCTGGGAATCATTATCGGCCTTTTCCTGGTCGTAGAAAGCTCCAAAGAATTTTTCCTGCAACAGTATATGGCTAACCGTCACCAAAAATTTTATCAGCTGTTGTTTGAAAGGTCGGCTTACCGGTATGATCATAATGAAGTATGGGGTAAGAGCAATATCGTGATGGGTATTCCTTTACAAAGGGATATGGAACTGCCGGTGGTAGACTTTCTGCGGCATGAACCTTACCTCTTGCTGTCGGGGTATGGTGCGGGCAACAGTACTTTCATTCCGCCCAACTATTTCTTCGGACAGATCAATTATGAAAACCGGGTAAGTGGTGTAGGCGGACATAACCTCAATATGCGCTGGTTTTTCATTCTGGCAGAATTCGGCATTGTGTCGCTGGTATTTTTTTTCCTGATTCTTACCAAAGCGACGCCGCACATTACTTTTTTCCAGCGTAACTATCTCGCCTTTGTGGCGGTCTGTTTTTTCTTTAGTCAGATAGATCTTATCCTGGTGATGACGGCCTTACTGGCCGCTTACGGCAGGCAGGAGCAACAAACGTAACCGTGTATGAAAAAAATAGAGAAAATGATCCGGGGATGCAAATACCGGCTGTTGTTATTGTATCATTATCTGTTCAATAAAGCAGCCCGGCAGCGGACCCATATCCGGGAGATGATCTTCCATCTTTTTTCACCAACGATGCATGCCGTTGCGGGCCAGCATGCTACCATGGTGCGGGAAGACAACGATTACAAATATTACCGGATAACCGGCTATCCCGATCTGTTTGTATATCCGCAACAGGCGCCTTACTACAGCTTTGCCATGATACTGGCAGAAGCAAGACCACAACACTGGCATTACTATGAGATTCCGGAAACCGCCGTCAAACCTGGTGATGTGATCGTTGACTGCGGCAGTGCAGAAGGTTTTTTTGCATTCAAACACCAATATACCGCAGGACATATTTTCGCACTGGAACCCCTGCCGGTATTTATTGATGCCCTGCATCAGCAATTCCGGCAAAAAAATACCGTCACTATTTTGCCGGTAGCCGCCGGTGATACCTGCGGCACCGCCTATATCAGCATGCCTGGTAATGATACCATACTGGATGCTGTTATCCGGCCAGACAATGCCGCCGGCGATGCGGTAGCCGTAAACATCGTAACGCTCGACAGTCTCTTTGCAGCAAAGAATATCAACATCGATTATCTCAAAGCGGATATTGAAGGATTTGAAGAAAATATGATTCGTGGCGCCCTGGAAACCATCCGTAAGAGCAAACCTAAAATCGCGATTACCACCTATCATAAAGGACAAGACTACCAGGCATTGATCGACCTCGTAAAAGGAGTCGTACCGGAATACAATTACCTGGTAAAAGGAATCGATTATTTATCCGGCAACCCGGTGATGTTACATATGTGGATCTGATGCAGGTATTTTTAGACAATATCGTATTTACCATTCAGCGAACAGGCGGTGTATCTGTTTACTGGTACGAACTGCTCAGCGGTATGTGCCGGAGTAACCTGCCGGTGAGCTTCCTGAATGCACACCCCGGATCAGCCAATATTTTTGAACAGAAAATCGATTATCAACTTTTTCCCTGCATCCGGGAAAGCAGTATTCCCAGCAAATACCTCCGGTATCTGCCGCTACGCTACAAACTACCGCCGGCCGCTGTTTTCCACGGTGGATACCTGCGTATATCCCCGCAAAAGGATGTATTGAATATACTCACGGTACACGACTTTGCACATGAAAGGAAACTCGCTTCCCGCTTCCCCCGGTCGCTGGCCAATACCGTACAAAAAGCCTATGGCATCAAACGTGCCGATGGCATCATCTGTATTTCCGATAGTACCCGGCAGGAATTGCTGCACTTCTATCCGGCTACCGATCCCGCGCGGATTAAGGTCATTCACCACGGTATTGCGGATGATTTTTTTCCGGTAGATAAAAGCCGGATGCAGACACCCGTGTGGCCGCATCCCATGAAAGGCCCCTATGTATTGTATGTAGGCGCCCGCAGCCGGTATAAGAATTTTGCCATCGCCATCGAAGTGATGGAACAACTCCCCCCGCAATACCAGCTGGTGATCACCGGTGGGGAGCCCTGGAGTCCGCAGGAACTGCAAACGCTGAACAACCGGCTGCATGGCCGTTATCATATTCTTTCCGCCGTCAGTACGGTGCAGCTGAACCTATTGTATAATTATGCTTTCTGTTTGCTTTATCCTTCGGTATATGAAGGATTTGGCTTTCCGCCGGGCGAAGCCATGAAAGCAGGTTGTGTGGTAGTCACCACCAACAGAACGGCGATGCCCGAAATTGTAGGTACGGCAGGCCTGCTCGTCAATGAGGCCACCGCAACTGCTTTTACGGAAAAGATCCGGCTGCTGGAAAATGAAAACTTCCGGCAACAATTGATACAGGCAGGTCTGCAACAGGCAGCCCGGTTTACCTGGCAGCAAAGTGTGCAGGCTACCATCAGGTTTTATCAGGATTGTTGGCATTCAAAATTTTCGAGATGAATATACTTTTCAGGATGGCAGATGCCGCAAAAGTGTTACTCCGGTCTGGCAGCGGTATTGGGCCGTTGCTGCAGAAAGGCGGTTCGGTAGCGGCTACGCAGCTGGTACACAACTGCAGGCATTATATCCCACAGTTACACACCATACTGGACGTAGGCGCCAACCAGGGACAGTTTGCCCTGGCAGCATCCCGCGGCTATCCGGCCGCCAGGATACATGCTTTTGAACCGGTACCCGATACGTTTAAAATCCTGCAGCGTAATACCCGGCACCGCACGGCGATTACTGCATATAATTTTGCGCTGGGCAGCACTACCGGCTCGCTGGACTTTCATAGCCATGCCTATTCGCATGCCAGTTCGGCCCTGCAGGTATCGGCCCTGCAACAACAGCTGCTTCCCCACACGGCAGGCTTCCGGCAAATTACCGTACCGGTAAAAGAACTCGATGCCGTACTGGATGATATGCAACTATCAGCGCCGGTACTGTTGAAACTGGATGTACAGGGATTTGAGAAAGAAGTATTGCTGGGCGCTATCGGTAGTCTGCAGGAGATAGACTACCTGTTGTTTGAAACCTCTTTTGTACCCATGTATGAAGGAGAACCCCTGTTTGATGAAATGCATGATTTTGTAAAAGAGCTGGGCTTTTCTTTTGTGGCCCCTGTAGGTTTTTTGCAATCGCCGCAATTACAGCTGCTGCAAATGGACCTGCTCTATAAAAGAAAATAAACCCGGCTATATACTGCATAACCATTCCTGCCTGCTACAAGAGTTATAGTAATAAGATCCGTCGAAAGAATGATGACTGAAATTGATCATCTTATAAAGCTATATCCGCTATGAAACCTAACATCAACACCAATGAGTTGCTACGGCAGGTTACTGACTATGTGATACTCGCATTGGCTTTTATACTGGCACGTCACTATGTGGATTTGCAACCGGGAGCGGCAGCGCCTTCCTTCCGGATGAATTTACTGCTGTTATCTGTCAGCGCCCTTACCTGGGCCATTACAGGCATTTATGTACACCTGTATGACGACTTCAGATCCAGACCATTTGCCTATGAGTTTGTAGCGATCCTGAAAACAGTAGTATTCCATTCCTTTATTTTTATTTTCCTGTTCTTCTTTTTCTTTAAGTCCTATCCTTACTCCCGCACCTTTACGTTGATTTATACCATTAACATTTTTGCCGGGATTACGTTATCCAAGCTCCTGGTAAAAAAGCTGCTGCGCCGCCTACGGACTTTTGGTCACAACACGAAAAATGTACTGATCGTAGGCGCCGGAGAAACCGGGCTGGACTTCCACCAGACCATTACGCAAAACGACCAGTTTGGTTATAAGTGTATTGGTTTTATAGATGATCAGACGAACACCATGATCAACGGGCAATACCTGGGCAGCCTCTCTGATTTAAAAAACATACTGGAAGATCATGAAATTGATGATGTAGTAGTGGCCTTGCCGGAAAGCTCCCGGGAACAGACGGAAAACATTATTCTCACCAGTGAAAAAGCGGCTAAGAGAGTACGGATTATTGCCGATTGTCATCGTTACTGTACCCCTACTGTGCGCATGAGTCTTTTCGGCACCTTCCCATTGATTACCATCCGCTCTTCTCCATTGGATGACAACGGCCGGCAACAATTAAAACGAATATTCGATATCGGTTTTACGCTCTTTCTGCTGATTACTTTCAGCTGGCTTTTTGTACTCATCGCCCTGCTCATTAAAGTTTCCTCTCCGGGTCCTGTCATTTTCAAACAGGAAAGATGGGGATTGAAAAATAAAAAAATCACCTGTTACAAATTCCGTACAATGGTACGCAACAGCGAAACAGGGCCGGATGGCCAGTTCCGGGCCACCATCCGCAACGACAGCCGCATTACGGCGATCGGTCGTTTCCTCCGTAAAACCAACCTCGATGAATTACCACAATTCATTAATGTGCTGATGGGCGATATGTCTTTTGTAGGTCCCCGGCCCCATGCCATCCCCATTCACCTGGAAATGAAAGATACCATCGAACACTATATGCTGCGGCACCTGGTAAAACCAGGCATTACCGGCTGGGCGCAGGTAAATGGTTACCGGGGCGACTATGGCCAGTCGGGTCACATGCAGCGGCGTATCGACCTGGATCTGTGGTACATTGAAAACTATAGCTTCTGGCTCGACTGTCAGATTATTTTTCAAACATTGGTAAATATGATCCGGGGAGATGAAAATGCTATCTGATACCATAATACAACCACCGCCACGCCCCCGTATCCTGCTGATTTCCTGCAACTATGCACCGGAACCTAATGGCACGGGGAAATACAACGGTGAAATGATCAACTGGCTGGCAGCTAACGGCTATGACTGTACGGTTATTACCACCTGCCCCTATTATCCGGAGTGGAAAGTGCAGCCGCCCTACGACA
The DNA here is from genome assembly GCF_025989125.1 of Chitinophaga nivalis. Classification (NCBI taxonomy): domain Bacteria; kingdom Pseudomonadati; phylum Bacteroidota; class Chitinophagia; order Chitinophagales; family Chitinophagaceae; genus Chitinophaga; species Chitinophaga nivalis. The sequence goes on from NZ_JAPDNR010000001.1 coordinate 8,343,985, forward strand.
AGAACAAGTACCGCTACCGGAAAGAAGCTGCAGGTGATCACGTCACGATTTACCGGTGCCCGCAATATGTACCAACCAAGCCTTCGGGCAAAATGCGTATGCTGCAGGATTTTTCCTTTACCCTGTCAGCCGGATGGAAACTGATACAGCTGCTGACGCGCAGCCGGTTTGATATAGTCATTACCGTAGTGCCCTCCTTTCATCTGGGACTGCTGGCTGTGCTGTATAAAAAATTACGCCATGCCCGGTTTCTTTATCATATCCAGGATATGCAAATAGAAGCCGCCAGAGATTTACAGATGATCCGCTCCCGCTGGTTACTCAGCCGGTTATTCCGGATAGAACAATATATCTTCCGGCAGGCAGATACCATTACCAGCATTTCCGACGGGATGATCCGGAAAATACAGCAGAAAGCAGGGAAACCGATACAACTCCTGCCCAACTGGGTAGACATCCAACGGTATCACCCACTGGACGACCGCGACACACTGAAAAAGGCCTATGGCTTTCATACCACAGATAAAGTGGTGCTATACTCAGGCGCCATTGGCGAAAAACAAGGGCTGGAGGCCATCTTACATGCCGCCCGGGCATTACGCGAACAGGCGCAGCTGAAATTCCTCATATGCGGGTCTGGTCCCTATCAGGCGCGGTTACACGCGCTGGCACATAGCTGGCAGTTGAACAATATTTCTTTTCTGCCGCTGCAACCGGCTGCACATTTTAACCGGTTTCTGAATATGGCAGATGTACACCTCGTCATTCAGAAAGGCCACGCCGCCGACCTGGTCATGCCGTCTAAACTCACTACCATCATGGCTGTTGGCGGATTGGCCCTGATCACAGCCAACGAAGGTACCAGCCTGCATACCCTGGTACAACAACATGAAATCGGTATGCTGGTAAAAGCCGACGACCAGCAGCAATTGAATGAAGGTATTCTGCGGGCGGTACATACGCCGCCGCCACATATCGCCCGTAATGCCAGAAGATATGCAGAAAATCATCTGTCGGTAGAAAAGATTATGTCTGATTTTACCAGTCTTATACAGCAGTCCTGATACCCTCTGTCTCTTTTTTTAATGCTACTACATTCTGAAACAGGAATATTTCAAAACCGGTGGTATTGTATTTGCCCAATGCTTTCAGGCCATCCGGTAATAACCGGTAAAAATCATATCCTGGTAAGAGATCAATAATATCTTTGAAAAAGGTTCTCGAAATAACATTCATCTCATTAAATTCTATCTGGATGGCTTCTGCCATTCCTTTCCGGATACACTCCTGCGCACCTTTCAATACACTCAGTTCATGTCCTTCCGTATCAATTTTGAGCAGGGCAATGCGGGAAATATTATGCGCTGCTACAAATGCATCAATAGTCGTTAGTTCAATGGCCACGGCTTCCGCCTGGCCTTTATGCAGCTCTTCTATCACGCCTTTATACATACTTGCATGTTCAGAGCCTCCTTCTCCCTGGTAATCATAAATAGCTGCCGTAGTTCTGGTTTCTCCGGCACCCAGCGGCACGGCAGTAAAGGCGTATTCAGCGGCAGCTGTTTCCAGGCGCCGGAAGGCTACCGGATGCGGTTCAAAGGCATAAATAGGCAACCGGATCTTATTGTTCCGCAGCATAATGGAATAATTACCCACATTGGCGCCAATGTCCAGTATCGCACCGGAAGAAAGTTTTCCCCGGTTGATCAGGTACCTGATAAATGCCTTCTCTCCGGACACCACTTCATTCTCATGATTCCTGATACCCAATCCAAACATGCTTAGTTTATAGAAAAGCAAGTGAAAGGAATAAAATGCTTTGCGGACAAATAAAAATACATAGACTCTTTTTGCAGATCTGGCAAGCGTATTCATAGTTTGATGCTTAATAGCTGTGATATTGGATATACAAATTTTCTTCTTACAACAGTGATAGACAGTATGGTTATTCCTTTAATTGATTGATGCGCCGGTTTACCGATGTGGTAGTATCCGGTCCTGCTATCCGCAAATTTTCTATCTTCATTCAACAGATGAACAATCATACTATGAAACAATTTCTGCTCACGCTTTGTTTGGTCGCCTATCGTATTATCACAGCAGCCCAGCAACTTTCTCCTGCTGAGGTACAACAGATCGCCGGCTCACTCACTGATCAGCAGCTATTAACTCCATTTGGCCGGGAGGAACTAATTCGCTTTGCACAAGGTGAACCCCTCCAGGTATATGATGGATTAAACCGGAACGACCTGGCCAACATCAGGCATGCCGTATATGTGGCAGGTACCTCTTTCCTGGATTTTTTACCGGGGCAAACCAATATTTCCCAAACGGTACTGGACTCTATTTCAGCACTGAACCGCTATCCCTGGGATAACGCTGCGGCATTGGCGGAAGAACGCTTTTTGTTTCATCAGTTCCCCTGCCACCGCGACCTGTATGATTTTTTATGGCATATCATGAATTTCTACCGGTACAACTATGCATCCGATCTTTCCTATGATACCACCAAAGCTTTACTGGTAAAAAGATTCGGCACTTACTTTGGCGCCGCTATGGCACCTGTATGGGCAGACAGCAGCCTCACCTTCGACGTTTCTCCGGATACGGATACCCGGGCACTGCAGGCTGCCAGAGTACAGGCATATGCTCCCTATCGGCAATGGTTACACGTTTTTCAGCAAGCCGGGGTATTGCCGGCAGCAGACAGTGCACTATTCCATCATTACAGCAATGGCCAAAACATTTATGGTTCCCTTAGTCATGCTGGTTTTCTGGAACAGGTAGGCAAACGGATTACTTACCTCAGCAAATACCCATATCTTAAACAGCAACAGTTGCAGTTGCTGGATAGCCTGCGGGCAGCAGGCTTATTCCACACATCAGTACAACAACAAATCATCGCCCGGTATCAGCCTTACACCCTGCTGACGGCCAACGACATTTTCCCTTACTGCAAAACAGTGGCGGTACCTATGTATGCGCAAACGGATATCCTGCCATATGATGTAAGACCCCGCCAGCAATACGGACAAATTGATACCGCTGCGATTGCAGCCGTGTTTAGCCGTACGGTACACAAAATATCGCAGCAGCTGTTCCCCATCAACCTGACGGATGTCCGGGTACATAAAATAGCCCCGGATGCTAATGGATTATACCCCTATGAAGCGTCGCTGGCCATGAGCAGATCGGCCAAACTGTTATATGTTACGCTGCAACTAGATAAGCAGACATACCGTGAAGTGATAGATGAAAAAGAATTTGAATCGTGGATAAGGCCGCAGAACTTTCAGTTCCTGAATCATTATCTGGAAGACCGGCAAGACAAGCGGCGCTTTTTTTATATCGACACGTATCTTTTTACCGGTTATGAAAAACAGGAAGCGGATACTGCCTGGCTGGCGTTGCTAACAGAAAAGCAATCGCAGCTGCTGGCATCGTACTACTTACTGGGACGCCTGAACGCTTGTTATAATGGTAGTCCGGGAGACTATGACTACTGCGTATTTCCAGATGATTATTTCCGGCCGGAAAACCGGCTTACCCGCCTGCAGACCGATACATTTGTACAACGCTGTCGGCAATACCAGGTGATTCCCCATACCAATAATACCCGGCTGACCAGTATTATACGGGAACAAAACACCCGGGCATACGGAGAGGTACTGGTTTTTTCGCCTGGCTATATTTCCACGGCACATTCCCTCCAGGAAATGACGTATGCGGTATCAGCGGCATTACAGCGGCTGATGCCGGGAAAGAAAGCGGTTTTCAGCAAGCTGACCATCGCCGAAGATGGCAGCAGTGGTTTTCATTTTAATCAACAACATCACCACTTAAGCGCGGTTACCGAAGCCGCCCTGTTCGACACGCCGGAACTAACAACTGTCATAAACCAGGCCTTCGCTGCCCAGCAGATTCCTTACCGGCTATACCGGTTGCCGGATGGCGACAGCTTATATAAAACAGACAGCAGCGGTCAGCATAACTATATTTTGCTGAAACCCGCTGCTGCCGGTAAGTTGCAGGCACAATATCCTGCGTTGTTCTATACTGGTGAAACAGAATAATCGTATTATTCGAAAGTCAAAGCATTCCGCTTTGTTACCACGTGGTTGATTTGCCCATCGATCATTTTTTCCAGCAGGTCATATCCACCGTTGGGTTTATGATGAGCAAACTCCCGTTCCAATTGGGTTATCGGCGATAGCCAGAACAGATTCACCTTATCACTGTATGCCAGCGGCAACTGTAAAGCAGCCCCATTGTATAATGCAGTAGATAGTACAACGCTTTCGAAAGGCGCCGGTAATTCGGCTGCCGCCACTGTATGCCCTTCACCCAACCAGGTGAGCTGCTTCCAGGGCTTGTCTGCCAGGCCGGAGATGATGGCTGCCAGCTCCATGATTTCCGCATCGGAAAAATCCTTCCGGCTCAGTGCCATGGCCAGTTCCATACGGCGGAAGCCTGGTGCCTCCTCCATATAAATCAGTTCCACCATTGGCATTGGGCGGATGCTTACCCCCATGGTGGCCAGGTATACTACATCGTTTTGTTCGAACCATCCGAGGCCCATCGGCGGCCATTGGTCGCCATCAATGGCAAAATATTTCACCACCTTTCCCCATTGTGCTTCATAGGCTGTAATGAACTGCTCCTGCAGTACACCCCATGCCTGTGAGGTGTCATCGCTCCAGTCTTCCCAGAAAGCCATGGCTGCCTTCACGCGGCCATACAACTGGTTGGTCTCCGGTGTACCCAGTGGGAACGTCATGCTATGTTCGCTGGCGTCGATACAGTCAGCCGCATAGCTGCCGGCTTTTTCGCCGGTATATAATTCCCAGCTGGGAATAGCGCCCAATACTTCGCCGTCATACAATACCGCTGCACTGTCGCCTTCCGGCAGCCATACAATGGATAGCCGTTCCCGTTGCAGGGGTTCTTTCCCTTGCGGATGATTACAAAACTGCACTTCCAGCATGGGGGCCATGCCTTCTTTCATGGCAGCCACATCGCGGGTTTCCGGCGCCGGCTGCAGGTTTCTCAGCCAGCACGGGCGTGGTGAATATTTACTGCTTAATACTTCGTTCGGGTACAGATAAAAGTAAGCAGCCCGCTCATCCTGCTCTACTGCTGCATAAAAGGTACCACGGTTATTGGCCTGTTCTATCAATATTTCCGGATCTGACATCTTTATAATTTCATTAAAACCTTTCAAAATTTTATTAAAACCTTTCAAAATTAAGATATAAGCGGCAGGTACGTCAAAACTTTATATTTTTGTGATCCTTTCATCATGAGATGCCAAAGCTTTTTATTTCTAATTAAAAAGTTTTAATTTACTCCGATAATTAATTCCAACCGATCGGCGAAGAATGACCCACCATACATTCTTCTGATGGACCATTATTTGATTTAATCAATTAATTCAAAACCCTTTTCCTCCACATGTCAGAAGTAAGTAAACAAAAACACCAGACAGCACTTGGTGATGTAGCCGCCAGACAATTAGCCATTGCCACCCGTACGGCGCCACAGATGTCCTCTATTTCCCCTCGCTGGCTCACCCGTTTAATGAGCTGGATACCCGTAGAGTCAGGGGTTTATCGCCTTAACAAAGTAAAGGACGAAAGTAACGTTACTGTAGATTGCTCCGGCCGTGACGAACGCGTACTGCCTCAAACCTTTGTTGACTATGAGGAAAACGCCAGGGAGTATAACCTGAGTGCTGTAAATACAGTACTGGACGTACATACCCGCGTATCTGACCTTTACAGCAAACCGTACAATCAGATCAGCGAACAGCTGCGGCTGACCATTGAAATTATTAAAGAACGCCAGGAGAGTGAGCTGATCAACAACAAGGAATATGGCCTGTTGCATAGCATCGCCCCGACTCAGCGTATTAAAACCCGTACCGGCGCACCTACACCGGATGACCTGGATGAGCTGATCACCAGGGTGTGGAAAGAACCTGGTTTCTTTTTGCTGCATCCTTTAGCCATCGCCGCTTTTGGCCGTGAATGTACCCGCAGAGGCGTACCTCCTCCAACAGTATCCCTGTTTGGCTCTCAGTTTCTTACCTGGCGCGGTATTCCATTAATTCCTTCCGATAAAGTGCCTATTGAAAACGGCAAGTCCAAGATCATCTTACTGCGTACCGGCGAAAGCAGACAGGGAGTAGTAGGTCTTTACCAGCCTAATCTTCCGGGCGAACAGTCTCCTGGTTTATCCGTTCGTTTTATGGGTATCAACCACCAGGCCATTGCATCTTACCTGGTTTCTCTCTATTGTTCTCTTGCGGTACTCGTAGACGATGCTATCGCGGTTCTTGATGATGTAGAAATAGGTAAATATCATGAGTACAAATAATTTTCAACCGGATGGATTACCGGATATTGCTGTACTGGAGAAACTGGCCAACCAGTTCTTTCATACTTTACAGCCGGAGCAAGGGGTATTACCATCAGACTACACCTCTCCTGTTCTTTCACAGGACCCGCTTTTACAGCAGGGCAGCGTAGCCGATTATACCCACGCCCCGACCAGTTTACCGGATCCTCATTTTTCCGGCGAACCGGGTATTCCCGTATCCGTAGCTGGCAGCGGCATATCACCGGCTGCCATCCGGCAATTCGAACATCCCGTTGCATTGAATGCTTCTTTCGAACAGGAGCTGCAGCGGGCTTTAGCTGCTATCCGGTCACCTCATTTTTCTTCCCAGCTGCCCGTACAGGAAATGACGTATTATTTCCTCCCGGGACAAACAGTTGCGGCCCCTGCATCTGGTGTACCACCGCTGGATATTAACCAGATCAGGGCAGACTTTCCCATTTTGCAGCAACAGGTAAACGGACGTCGGCTGATATGGCTGGACAATGCCGCTACCACCCAAAAGCCGCAACATGTAATAGACCGGATCAGCTATTTTTATAAACATGAAAATTCCAACATACACAGAGCGGCACATGAACTGGCTGCACGCGCCACAGACGCCTACGAAGGTGCGCGGGAAAAAGTAAAACATTTCCTGCATGCTGCCTCTGTGAATGAAATTGTTTTTGTAAGAGGTGCAACGGAAGCCATCAACCTCGTAGCGCAAAGCTGGGGTGAGCAATACCTGCAGGCTGGGGATGAAATTATACTCAGCCACCTGGAACACCACGCTAACATCGTTCCCTGGCAGCAACTGGCCGCCAGAAAAGGATTGGTGATCAAAGTAATCCCCGTGGATGACGATGGCCAGATCCTGTTGGATGAATATGCCCGGTTGCTGGGCCCCAAAACCAAACTGGTATCCTTTACCCAGGTTTCCAATGCACTGGGTACGGTAACTCCCGCTAAGAAAATGGTGGAGATGGCTCATCAGGCCGGCGCCAAAGTATTAGTGGATGGTGCGCAGGCGGTATCCCACCTGCGGGCAGACGTACAGTACCTCGATTGCGACTGGTATGTATTTTCCGGCCACAAGGTTTTCGGACCTACCGGCATCGGTGTACTCTATGGTAAAGAAGCATTGCTCAACGAAACCCAACCCTGGCAAGGTGGTGGTAACATGATCAAGGATGTTACTTTTGAACACACCCAGTATCATGCGGCTCCCGGCCGGTTTGAAGCCGGTACCGGTAATATAGCCGACGCCGTTGGACTCGGTGCTGCGATAGATTATGTTAATCATATTGGAATAGATCTTATTCACCAGTATGAACATTACCTGCTACAGTATGCTACACAATTACTGAAAGATATACCAGGACTGCGTTTGATTGGTACTGCACCGGATAAAACCAGTGTGTTGTCTTTTATTTTTAAAGACTTCACCACAGAACAGGTAGGTGCTGCACTCAATCAGGAAGGCATAGCCGTACGATCCGGACACCACTGCGCACAGCCCATCCTGCGCAGGTTTGGGGTAGAAAGTACGGTACGTCCGTCGCTGGCATTTTATAATAGTTGCAGCGATGTGGATACATTGGTAGAAGCATTACTGCGATTAAGAAGAAGTAAAATATAAAGTAAAGTATCACCGATGAAACATGCAGCATCACGCATTGTACAACAGCAGCATACAGCTTTTACATCCTGTTTTTGCTAAACAATGCGTGATTGCTGTCTTGTTTCTCAAAAAAATAAAATTATTTTACTGTTCGTTTCCCGTACTAAGACAGCAGTTATACACATCCCTCAAAACCCCTGACAGCAAAGCATTACAACATATTTCACTTTTTTATCCACATACCTCCATCCCGCAAAAGGCCCGTCAGTACAAGCATTCCGGGCAAAAAATTTTTATGTTAAATTTTGTAGTTTAAATTAATTGTCTACATTTGCAACCACATTGCGAGGTAGAGCAGAGGTAGCTCGTCGGGCTCATAACCCGAAGGTCAGTGGTTCGAATCCGCTCCTCGCTACAGAAAAAAGGCTTAGATGAATAATCTAAGCCTTTTTTGTTTTAAATTAGTAGCATGCGATTACCCTGAGAATTAAGAATTAACAATTTAAATTGTTAGTTTCCTACAGTTAGTATTTGATCCTAATACAACATGTATTATGCAATATGATGTTTTTATCTGTCATGCTAGTGAGGATAAAGAAAGTTTTGTACGCCCACTAGCTCACGAGTTAAAAGCAAAGAAAGTTAAAGTTTGGTATGATGAATTTTCGATAGCCATTGGCGATAGCTTATGTTCAAAAATTGATTATGGCCTGAGTCAATGTCGATTCTGTATTGTAGTATTAAGTGCAAATTTCTTCCAAAAACCTTGGGCTAAGAGAGAACTACAAGGGATCACCTTTCGTGAAATGTTGGAAGATGCAAACATAATCTTACCAATATGGTTAGATATTGATGTTACGGATGTAGCGAAACATAGTCTGCCTCTAGCTGACAAGTTTGCGATATCAGCTAGCAATGGGGTTGAAAAAGTTGCACAGCAATTATTCGAGAAAATCAGATATCATGAACATCTACCACTTGATATTGCGCGTAAAGAATTAATATCTTATTCGGTAAAAACGCCTGCGATTTACGATGATTGGTGGTCGGATGTAATTAATTATGAAAAATTCCTTCGGATTCCTAATAAAGATTTGTCATTAGATAGTCCATATGTTTTTTGGATTTTTCCTCTTCCTTATTTAACACCTGAAACACCCGAAGAATACGGAATGAATTTAGCGTCGGCGGTATTGCAGAGAAATTGGTCAACTGATGCTAGTATATCCAGAATAACAGTTCTAACCTCACCAGAGGAAGTACATCACTTCATAGAACGCTGGCCAAGATTAAAAGAATATGTCAGAACATATCCTCATTTATTGGCATTATATGCACCACAATTAACCATTCCAGGATTTGATAGTGGATTCGAAGATGTTCTTGATAAGATTATGAGCTCACGAACAAAAGTGGCTTATAGCGGTTGGAGAAAAGCATTTAGTTACGAAGAAAAAATTGCTTGTGGAGATCTCGTCGCCCTAAGGCACCCATCTTGGGGAAATTATAATTATAGGGACATTACGTCATACTACTTCTCTACTAATTATGGTAATTATCATCGCCCTGGGCATAGCCAATTTAACGCATTAATCTGGCTTCTAAGCGACGATTCTTCCTGGTTGCCGCCCAATATTCGTAAAATATTTGGAGATACACTTTTTTACGGAGATGATTGGGTGGGACCAATGCCCAATGGATCATTCAAGTCAGCTTTGCTTAAATCCAGAATTCATAATTTTAGGTATACCTCTGACATAAAACAAGGGATCATTGAAGTAATAAAGATTGCTCAGAAGGAAATATACAATCAGCAGCCGCCATTTGCGCTAATGCTAAAGTTCATTGACTCCAATGCAACTGGGCACTTTCTAGAATTATGGAAAGAATTATAGTTCATGGGCAGACCTCCTGTTCTATTTATTCGATTGTTTTGATTTTTTATTGTGCCAATATCATTCATTAGCACTCTAAAATCGAAGTTAATATGGTTAGAGATCTCTCCGAACCTACCCTATCTATCCAACTAGTTTTTTTCCTGTCATCCATTAAAACATTTACATTTAAATAAACGAAGGTCTTTTCACGTCACACTTTTATTACAAACCAGATTGTATGCACACTATTCCCACACTGTATGAATGGGCGGGAGGACAATCAGTATTCGAGCGGCTGACTACTATATTCTATGAGAAAGTAGGGAAAGATGAAATACTGATGCCCGTTTTCAAAAACATGAGCGCAGCACACAGCCAGCATGTAGCGCACTTTATCGCAGAAGTTTTTGGTGGCCCAAAACTGTATACCACCCAGGATCAGGGAAGCCATGCCCACATGGTGGCCCATCATGTAGGCAAATCACTCACCGAAGTACAACGTAAACAATGGATTAAGTTACTGCTGGAAAGCGCGGATGAAACCGGGCTGGCAGATGATCCGGAGTTCCGTTCCGCACTCGTAGGGTATCTCGAATGGGGTAGCCGGCTGGCCGTTATCAACTCCAATACTACTGAAAATCCGGTCAGTGAACAGGAACCTATGCCGGTGTGGGGATGGGGAGAAACAGGCGGCCCCTATCAGAAATAAAGAATAAATAGTATTATTACGGCAGACCTGCTGCCTAACTAGGTAAGTTTACGCAGTCTGTCACTCAACCTTTCATAAAACTTTAGTCACTCAAATGAAACAAAAACCATCAATTGCCTTTGTTGCCGCCTCCTGGGTGGCCTTGTTTGCAGGGATGTTAGGATTCATCATCGGTCTATGGAATGCGACAATGCAGCTGAATGAAAAAGGATATTACTTCACCATCCTGATGTATGGCTTGTTTTCCGCCGTATCCGTACAGAAATGTGTACGGGATAAACTCGAAGGTGTTCCGGTAACAGACATCTACTACGGTTTGAGCTGGGTATCCATGCTGCTGACCATCCTGTTGCTGACCATCGGTTTATGGAATGCTACCCTGCTGCCAAGTGAAAAAGGATTTTATGCCTTTGCCTTCTTGCTGAGCGTATTTGGTGCGATCACGGTACAAAAAAATACCCGCGATGCGCAGGCCGCCAAAAATACCACCACCACTACAGAAACACAGGACAAATTCTAATGCCCATAACTTCGTAAAACAATAATGCATTATACAAACCGGGCTATATACTGCCGGTTATCATACCGGTATATATCTGCTGCCAGCTGTATAATGCATTATTTTTAATATATAATTCCCGTTTCCACCCCACTCCCCGGTTTTCCACATTTACCCCTACGCGCCTACCGCATCCCAAAATCCTTACTGGAAGCCATTCTTCCCATATTCATAAATTCTTTTCCCGAATCGATCATGCTCCCACCTGTACCTACAATAGCTTTGCACCGCCTTCCAACAAGGGTAATCGCATCATTTAAACCGAAAAGAGTATCTCATTCAGGGATCCGGCAAATTTTATCATTTTCATGAAACACATCTACGCCATCATTATTTGCAGCCTGGTTCTTGCCAGTCAAGCAATGGCACAAACAGGCCAGGGAATCATCAGTGGAACTATTACCACTTCTGATGGCATCGCTGCTCCCGGCGTGTCCATACAACTCAAAAGCCGTAACAAAGGCACTGTCAGCAACGACAAAGGACAATATGAATTCAATAAAGTAAATCCAGGTAATTATATACTGTTGGTTTCACTGGTAGGCTACCGCACTGCTCAACAGGAAGTACAGGTAACTGCCGGCCAAACCAGCCAGGCCAATATCCGGCTCGACGCTTCTGATGCGCAGCTGAAGGAAATTGTGGTTTCCTCCAAACAAAAAAGGTATCAGGTTAGTGCAGTATCTCCATCTCTGCGACTCACCACTCCCCTGCTGGAAACACCCCAGAACATCCAGGTAGTAACCAACAAACTGCTCGCTGACCAACAGATCTTTGATATGCTGGAAGGTGTTACCCGCAACGTCAGCGGCGCCACCAAACTGGAACACTGGGACAACTACGCTTATATTAATATGCGTGGCTCTCAGATCGCAGCCTTCCGGAACGGTATGAACGTGCAGATGCCATGGGGCCCGCTCACGGAAGATATGAGCATGGTAGAGCGGATCGAATTCGTAAAAGGACCGGCAGGCTTTATGATGGCCAACGGAGAGCCTAGCGGCTTCTATAACGTCGTAACCAAAAAACCTACCGGTATCACCAAAGGAGAAGCCGCCGTTACAGTAGGTAGCTTCGATACATACCGTGCCACCGTTGATCTCGATGGCAAACTGGAAAAGAAAGGTAAATTATTATACCGCCTCAACCTGATGGGCCAACTGAAAGGTTCCCACAGACCATTTGATTACAACAACCGTTACACCATCGCACCGGTGCTGATGTACAAATTCAGCGACCGTACCAGCCTGACAGCAGAATATACTTACCAGTATTCCAAAATGGCGATGATCGGTGCCAACTACGTTTTTTCACCAAAAGGTTATGCTGATCTCCCCCGGAATTTCACCACAGCGGAGAAAAACATGCCACCTACCCATGTCAATGACCATAGCGCCTTCCTGACCTTCCAGCACCAATTTAACAGCAAATGGAAGCTGACTGCGCAAACCGCTTATTTCAACTTTACCCAGACAGGTAGCTCTATGTGGCCGGATTCCCTGAAAGCCAACGGTGATATGTATCGCGCTACCAGCCTGTGGGATGCTAAAGGGAAAAACCTGATGGGACAGGTATTTGTAAACGGAGAATTCCAAACCGGTAGTCTGCAGCATAAGGTATTGGCAGGCATCGACGTAGGCCGCAAACAATACATCGCAGCCTTCGGCCCGGCTTACTCCCTGAATGGCACCAAAGGTCCTTTCAACATCTACCATCCTGAATACGGTAACGTACCGGACATGCCGCCGTTCGACCGTTCCAAACCACTGAAAGAACGTATTAAAGATGTATCTAATTCCAATGAAGATCAACGTTATCAAGGTATCTACATCCAGGATGAAATACATATGTTCCGCGATATCGTACGTTTAACACTGGCCGGCCGGTATACTGCCGCCCAATACTATACAACTGATACCGCAAAAGCATCCCAGTTTACACCGCGTATAGGCCTGAGCGTTTCCATCGATAAAAACACATCGGTGTATGCTTTATATGACCAGGCATTTGTACCACAGGCCGGTAGAATTTATCCGAACAAATCACCTAAACCACTGATAGGTGAAAACATTGAATTCGGTATTAAAAGAGATTGGTTCCAGGGCCGCTGGAATTCTACCGTATCTGCTTACCGCATCCGCAGAAAGAATCAGCTGGTTACAGATCCCGAGGCACACGGTGAAGCTGGACTGAACTACTCGCTGCAATTGGGACAAAGCGAAACGAAAGGTGTTGAAGCAGATATCCGCGGTGAAATTCTGCCGGGATTAAACCTCACCCTCAACTATGCCTTTACGGAATCCAAAATCACCCGGGCCGAAAAACCGGAAGATGTAGGCAACCCGGTTCCTGGCTTTGCTAAACATAACTCCAACGGTTGGTTATCTTACCGGCTGGGTAAAGGAGCGCTGAAAGGTGTTGGCGTTGCTGCCGGTTATCAGTTCCTGTCTGACCGCTCTACCTGGGCATGGGCAGCCAGTAACCAATTGGCATTACCTGATTATTTCCGACTGGATGGTGCTGTATCCTGGCAGAATAATAAGTATGCTGTATCTGTAAATGTGAATAACATCCTGAATAAATACCTTTATTCAGGTTCACCATATGGTGATTTCTACTACTGGCAATCTGAGCCTGGCACTAACTTCCGTGCCAGCGTAGCCGTGAAGTTCTAATCTCCGGTCACCTTAAAAAGAAAATCGCCTGTAGCTGTCTGCTGACAACTACAGGCGATTTTCTTTTAAGCACTACCTTACAGTTTGAATGCGTTCACATTCCCTGAAAAATCTGCTACATACAGCAATCCGTTACAGATAGCCATTTCTGCAAACACCGGCGCCCCCACATTAAAACGGGACAACGCCTTGCCGGTGGCTCCATCTATCACATATACATAGCCATCGGACGCCCCCACATAGATTTTGTTACCCACCACCAGCGGTGTAGACTCAATCGTAGCAGAAGAAGGTCCTGTATAAGGAGCCGTGTAGAACAAGGCTTCCTGCGGCACAAAGCGCCACTGCAGTTGTTTTGTTTGTTTATCAAAAGCCATCATGCCATGAGAAGCGGTAGCAATGATAATATGCTGTGCCGTTACCACCGGCGCCGTCATCGTTTTCAGCTCACCTTCCACGGGAATACTATCTACTGTTTGCCCGTTTGCAGGATCAATGATATGCAGTTTGTTGATGCCATGCACATATAACCGGTTACCATAAAATGCCGCTGTACCACTGCGGAAACGGATACCACCGTCTTCTCTTTTCCACAACACTTTACCGGTAGCGGCATCATGTGCGAACAGGTGGTTCCAGTTGGAAGAAGTAACGAGCAGACCGTCTTTCAACGACATCGCTGCCGGCGTACCTTCGCCGCCTCTCCAGTCACGGTTCGTCCATTTTACCTGTCCGGAGGCTACTGTTAAGGCTTCCAGGTAGTTGCCAGCGCCGGTATAATATATCCCGTCTCTGGCCACGCCACCGGAGTTATACGCTGGCAGGGAGTGTTGCGGGCCTGCGTGCTGCCACTTTATTTTACCGGTAGCCGCTTCCAGCGCATAGGTAATACCTTCTGCATCGGTAGCCAGCAATACACCGTTATGATAACTCATGCTGTGTTTCACCGAATTATGGGTAGGTACCTGCCATAAACGTTTGCCCGTAGCGGCATCCAGGGCCATAATACCACAATGGGTGTTTTCTTCATCGTCGATAGTCGCTACAAATACTTTCCCTTCTGCACATACCGGCGACGACTTCCAAATATTACCGCCTATGTTGGCAGACCATGCCAGTTGCAGCGACGGCGCGGTAGCAGTCGCATTAGCCACGGTTCCCTGACGCAGGGCATCCTGCAGTACTTCCGGCCATACCTGGCCTGTAACTGCAGGCAGCGGTGTTTTTGCCAACCGGAAAGTATCCCGGCGGAACAGTATTTTCCCGGTACCCAGGGTAGCTTCTACCGTAGAAGTATATACGTTTTGCATACCAGCAGCTGGTACCGGTATCGTAGCCGCCCAGTTCCAGTCCGTACGCGGCTGGAGTTGCAGTTGTTGTACCTGTTTGCCCTGCTGATCGAATAAGGTAAATCGTACTGATTTCACGGGGGAAGCTGTCTGGTAGGCATTTACACTCACCAGTACCTGATTGTTGTTAAAGGCCACTCCGCCGGCAGCGGGAGAAACCTGTACCAGCTGGTTATCCACATAGGTATAACGCCTTTGCACATACGAAATACCGTTTTTATCGATACCGATCACATCAAAGTTGGCCGCAGAATTATCGATACCACCATCTGGTGCTGGTGCAGAACAAAGTGAACGAACGCCGTTTTTTCCATGGGTACGGGCAAAGTTGATATGCCAGTGGCCATAGATCCAGGCTTTGAGGCGATGGTCATTCAGGTTGATGCTGTCTTTACCGGAACGGATGGTAAACAGGGTATCATAGGTGAGTAAGTCGTGATTAAATGCAATCACCGGTTTAGCCGGATCAGCATGTGCCAGGTCATTTTTCAGCCATTGCAATACGTCTTCCACAGTATAGGAGGGCTGGTAATCTCCGTAACGCATAGGCGTTACAATGAAATGCGCCGGGCCTGCTTCAAAAGAATAAAACACAGGACCGAAGAGCGATTCATACAAGGCTTCGCCGTAAGGACCTTTTACCAGGTCGTGGTTCCCGATACAATAGTATACCGGTAATCCCATGGTGCTGGTGTTAATTTGCTGGGCATGAAACTGCAAGCCTTTTTCATAACAGATATCACCGGTGTGAATCATGAAATCAGCGCCTTCATTGCGGGCATAATCCCGGGCTTCTGTTGCCCAGTTATTATACAAAGCTGTTTCTGTATCCGTGAGGCGCACAAATTTGGCCACCGCACCTTGTTTCACGGGTATCACCCCAAAGTTATAGGCAGTGATACTGCTATCAATCCGGGCATAAAATGACTTGCTGAATTTGTAGCCGGCAGGTGTGGTAATAAATATAAATCTGTTTTTTACGTGTCCCGGCAGGTGATAGTTACCGGTGGCGTCTGTGACAGTCACCTGTAATCCATCAGATACTCGAACACCGGAAAGGCCGGTTTCTCCTGCTTCGCAGGTACCATTCGCATTTTTATCAATAAAAACCTTTCCTGAAAATCCCTGCGCCATACCGGTCTTAAAAAACAGTACAGCCGTCAACGTTATAAAGATATTTTTTATCATACAGTAATTTTAAAAAACAAAACGCATTGTACAGCAGGAGTGGGTGAATATATCCACGGAGGTCTGCTGTACAATGCGCCGTATGTACTACGTAATACTACTAACCTACCATCCGTAAAGCTGTACCAGGTTTTTGTTCAGTACAATCTGATCCAGCGGAATCGGGCGATAATAATATTGTGGCTCCCGGAAGGTACGGCCGGCCTTATCAGCAGTAAACATGATATGTCCGCTGTTGCCATTTTCCAGGTAGAAGTTATTCTCCTTGCCATTATTATCTTTCAGGTAATAACGGGTTATTTTAGCTTTTATATCAGCGGGTAATCCTGCAATAGCAGAAGAGTCATTCGGACTGGGCAGAATAGCGAAATCCGGTTGGTTATCTCCTGTCATATCTATGGCTCCCAATGCTGGCACGTACATACCCTGTGGCTTTTCTGCCAGGCGGGCGCCGGCTCTCCATCTGCTGACATCGTTGAGACGTAGTCCTTCGCAGGCCATCTCCACTCTTCTCTCGCGACGAATTTCCAGGATTATTGCTTTGTTACCAGATTTGATGTTGTTGTATTCACCAGACAATACAGGGTCTAATGCTACACCCAGGCTCAGGCCCGGCATCTGTACCCGGCGACGCAGTTCTCCGATGGTTTTGTCGAGATCTGTCTGCGTAATGGTTCCCAGTTCTGCTTTAGCTTCCGCATAATTCAGCAGTACTTCTGCAAAACGATAGATAGGCAACGCAGTATAGTTGGCATCCCAACCCTGACGTGCTGCCGGATCACGCGGATAGAATTTCAGCTGATCATAGCCACCCAGGTTAGGCTTGGCTACATATTTCACATCATTCTGCATGGTAGAGAAACCAGGGAAAGCTACGGTTTCGGCTAAACGGGGATCGCGGTCCTTAAAGCTGGTGACGAAATCCGCTTTCTGATAACCAGGTACAGCGCTGAAAGGCGTACCATCTTTCATCAGGTAGCTGTATACCAGGCTTTGGCTCAGCGACCAGGTCCAACCCAATACAGAGTGGGTATTGTTACCTTTACCCAGGCTCTGTGGATAATCACGCCACAAAATAATCTCCGGATTAGCAGCCAGGGAAGGACTGGTAAACAGCGCGGTATAGTCTGCTCCACCTTTTCCGGTACTATAGATACGGAACTTCTGGCTATCCATAATTTCCTGAGCGGCTGATGCTGCCCTGTTCAGGAATTTCACTTCAGTACCACCCAGTTTAAGGTCTTCATGGTATTTACGGAAAGTGCCTTCAAATAAACAAAAGCGGGACGTTAATGCCAATGCAGCCCATTTATTCACCCGGGTACCATTGACACCCATATCCGGCTTAATGTTAGCTACGGCGTATTCCAGATCCGCCAATATAGAATCTGCGATCAGGGTACGGGGATCACGGGCTTTATAAATATCCGGATCTATATCTGATAACGCATGTGAATACCAGGGAACATCACCATAGGTAGCCAGCATTCTGAAATAAAACCGCGCACGGAGATAACGGGCGATACCAATGTAATGATTAATAGCGGACGGATCACCCTGTGCTTTGTATACGTTATCCAGCATAAAGTTGATACTACGCAGCTGATTCCAGCTATCCCACCCACCTGCTGTAGCAGGGGTAATGGAGTTCCGTACCAGTTTATCCAGGTCACTGCCGGGATAGCTGGAAATATTATCGGAACTACCATCATCGGTATTGGCTACCACTTGTTTATCATACAATCCGTTGATATAGGTATCCAGGTCTTTCGGTGAATTGAAATAAGCATCCGGAGAAATTTCCGTCTGCGGCATACGTTGCAGGAAGTCCTTGTTACAGGAAGCTGCCGTACAGCCTAATATGAAGAATGATAATAAAAGCCGCTTATGTTTCATGTTGCACAATTTAGAATTCATTAAAAGTTCAGATTAAAACCGCATGAATAGGTTTTCTGATAGGGATAAAGAGAACCTTCCAGACCTTCCGGATCAATATTCGCTTTCAGGTGAGAGATCGTAAAGATATTCTCTGCACTGAAGTAGAAGCGCAGTCGCGCTATTCTGTATTTCTCTGTCAGTTTTTTAGGCAGGGTATATCCCAGTGTCACATTCTTTAAGCGGGCATAGGCCGCATTTTGCAGATACCGGGTCTGTGGTGCACCCAGTTCGGATTTATCTTCCGCGATGTAGGATTTAACACGTGGGAAATAAGCATCCGGATTTTCTGGTGTCCAGTGGTCCAGGTTGTGCAGCTGTACATTGGTCCAGGGCTGTGCATAAACACCCCAGAAGTAGTGGTTACCTGCATTCGGATACCAGTCTCTTTTACCAATACCCTGAATCAGCGCACGGAAATCAAAGCCTTTATAGGCAGCAGTCAGGTCAACGCTATAAGGGAAACGGGCCGCGCTGTTACCAATAATTTTACGGTCGCCCGGATTGCTGATGGTATTATCACCGTAATCAATAGAGCTGGTATTACCATCCAGGTTTTTGAATTTCAGGTCGCCTACATAAAATTTATAGTTCTGATCATCGGAACCTACTTTGGTTTGATCCGGATGTGCGTCTATTTCAGCCTGGCTCTGGAAAAATCCTTCTGTTACCAGCCCCCAGATATCCCCGATTTCCTGGCCATTGTAGTAGTTACGGTCTTTCAGGTCGGAAGCATCATAGTTTTTCAAGGTACCGGTTGGATTCGCAAAACGGGTAATGAAGGAACGGCTGTCTGCCATCAGGAAACGGATGCCATAGCTGAAATCATCTTTCCCGATTTTGAACTGATCGCGCCAGGAGATAGTCATTTCCCATCCACGGGTTTTCAGATCAGCGGAGTTGGTACGGGGAGCCGGAGCACCGTAGGTATTAGGCAGTTCCTGGCTTTTAGCGAACATACCATTGGTATATCTGGTATAACGGTCATAGCTAAACGATAATCTTTCTTTCAGCAAACTGAAATCGATACCACCATTGATGGTTTTTACCTGCTGCCAGGTGTAGGTAGCTGTCACAGGATCAGGGCTCAGTACACCGATCGGCAATTTACCATCGAGTACAGCATTAATCGTTTCTCTTTTCATCAATGGCATATAACCATATGGATCCCATTGCTGATCACCCAAAGAACCATAGGAAGCACGGAGTTTCAGGAAGTCGAGACCAGCAGCCTGTTTCACACCGGCAAAGAATTTTTCTTTAGACACTACCCAGGCTGCAGAAGCAGATGGGAAGAATCCCCAACGGTTGTCGCTGCGGAAACGGGAAGAGCCATCATTACGGGCATTCAGTTCCAGCAGGTACTTATCGTCGTAGGCATAATTAACACGGTAGAAAATACCTCTTACTGCCCAGTCTTCAATCTGTTGATCCTGGGTCATATTACCGGTAGTCAGCTGTGTAGTAGGATACTGGTTACTGATGAGGTTCATCGCCTTTACCACAAACTGGTTGTAGTAGTGATATTCCTGGTTGAAACCAACCAGCGCGCCTACCGCATGTTTTTTATTGAATGTTTTATGGAAATCAGAATAAACGTTATACACGTTATATTTCACATCGATGTCGGAGTTCTGCGCCCAGGACTGGTTACCACTGGTGTATTCCAGGTTCTTTTTAGGGCCTTTGCGATAAGCTACCGGCAGTTCATATGCCTGTCCCAGATTGCTGCCCCGACGGAAAGTTGCATCTCCTTTCAATGTCCAGACATCTTTTATCAAACCGATTTCTGTATTGATGGTGGTCATAAACTCACCCCAGGTATTGATCCGGCGGCCGCCTTCCTGTAAGGTACCCAACAGGGCTGCACCGTCGGAAGTCCAGGTACCATCCGGGTTACGGGGTATCGACAAAGAAGGTGTACGGTTGGCATTATGGAAATAGTTTCCTTTGGAATAAGTGGCGGATGGCTCGTTATAGGTAGTATTGGTATACATGGTGTTGGTACCTATCTTAAAACGATCGTTGAAAGTATAGGTAGCTTTTGCACGCAGGTTATATCTTTTATAGGTATCGGGATTATAACGCATCATACCATCCATGCCGAAGTATTCACCGGACAGATAATAGTTCAGTTTTTCGTCGCCCCGGGAAATGCTGAAATTAGCATTGTAAGATGGAGCCGATTTGGCATATACTTCCCGCAACCAGTCGGTAGTGCCATAATAAAACCATTCATCCTTATTGGTAGGGTTGATGATCACACGCGGTAAAGAAGGATCTTTCTCCAGCGCTTCTGCGTGCGCTCTTTGGGAGGGCGGATACAGATCATATAATGGTGTAGCCGCATCATGTTTATATTGCATCACGGTCAGCGGATCTGTTACCATTTTAGGTACCCGGCCCAGTGTACGCACCGCGTAGTTGGCGTTGGCAGTCATGGCAATACGACCATCCTTACCGGATTTGGTGGTAATGAGCACTACCCCGAAAGCCGCACGGGCGCCGTAAATAGCTGCGGATGCCGCATCTTTCAGGATGGTCACGCTTTCCACGTCAGCAGGGTTCAGGCGGGATACCTCTTCGTTGGTAAAAGGAATGTTATCTACCAGGATAAAAGGATCGCCCCCATTGATGGAAGTCATACCACGGAGGTTGAACTTCGCGGCATCAGAAGAACGACCGCTGGAATTGGTAATATTCAGGTTGGGCAGCAAACCTTGTAAACCGGTACCTAAGTTGGTGATAGGACGGCTTTCCAGTTCTTTGCCGGAGATTGCATCTACGGCGCCGCTCAGGTTAATTCTTTTCTGTTTGCCATAACCAACTACCACTACTTCATTCAAACCGCTGGAATTGGCTTTCAGCGCAATGTTGTAGCTCTGGTCTTTTTTGGCGGTCATTTGTTTGGCTTCATAACCTACATAGGTAAATTCCAGGGTGCTGTTTTCCGGAACATCCATGTCAAAGCGGCCATTTTCATCGGTTTTGGCGCCTTGGGTGGTACCTTTTACCAATACCGTTACGCCGATGAGCGGCAGCCCCGCTTCGTCTGTTACCTTTCCTCTTACATGTATGTGCTGAATAGGATCTCCGGCTTCCACAATCACCACCAGATTATCTTTCAGGATCTTATAGTCCAGCGAAGTGCCTTCCAGCGCTTTATTCAGGATATCACGCACCGGTGCATCCTTCATTTTAATGGATATCTTCTTATCGGGAATAATAGCGTTCTTATACAAAAAAGTATAATCGCTCTTATTTCCGATCACATTCAGCAACTTCCCAATGTTGATATTGTTGTAGTCAACACTGATCTTTTCCTGCGAAAATCCATGTGCGCTCAGCTGCAAAAAACCAGCACAAAGCAATACAGATGTTAGTTTCATACGCAGTAACAGTTTCCCCATATCCCTTTTGGGGATATTAGCAGGCCACCAATAACTTTTTTTCATAAATTTGTTTCGTTAGGTTAAATAATCAGGCCATTACCAGATTGTGTGGATCGGTTTACATTGTTTAACCAGCATTTTAAAAGGGGGAATGTTGGCGCATTTCCCTTTTTTTATATGCTGATGCCTATAAAATCTGTGTATTAGTTTATTGTTCCATGAATGCTTGTGTTATGGAGATGATCACCATATGTAAATAACATTTTCACTGTTGTTCACTTCATAATGAAATCCGGTCATCAGTTGCAAAGCCTGTAATATTTCTTCCAGGTGTTGTTTGCGGAAGGCCCCGGTAACTACTTCCTTTTTATAGCGATCGTTCCTGAACTTTACGGTAACATTATACCAGCGTTCCAGGTCATGTGACAATTGCTCCAGTGTGATCTTGTCAAACTCAAACCGGTCGCTCATCCACGCCGTTTCCAGGTTGACGGCATCCGTTTGTCCGGCAGCATTTATTTTTACAGGTGTAATGGCATAAGACTGGTCAGTCTTATTATTATTGGTAATAGTTGGCTGTTGTTGTGCCGGCAGGCGATTGCCGATAGTCAGCTTCTGCTCCGGTTGTAATACCACCACCCTTTGTCTGGCGGTTGTATTTTCCGGGAAATGCACTTCTACCTTCCCGCTCAGCAAAGTTGTTTCTACGGTCGCATCTTCCGTATAGGCTTTCACGTTAAATACGGTACCCAGTACCCGGATGTTGACCTGCCCTGCCTTTATCATAAAAGGATGCGACGGATCCTGCTTTACATCGAAGTAAGCTTCTCCGGTGAGTACCACTTCTCTTTTTCCGCTCAGAAAACGGTTGGCATCATATTGCAAACGGCTGCAGGCATTTAATACCACACTGGTCCCGTCTGGCAATATCAGCGATGTTTTGGAGCCATTTTTTGTAATGACCTCATTCCGGTAGGTGGTTTTGCCCGGCATTTGCCAAAGACTGTAGGCGGTTACCAGGATGGCAATACAAGCTGCGATACCGGTCATCATTTTCCAGGGAGCCATTTTCTTTATTACAGCCTTTTCCGGCTGCGCAATGAAGTCACTGATACGATCCCATCCCTCCTGTAGTAATTGCTGCTCTTCGGCCCCTGAAAATCCTTTTGCCACACGTACATCGGTCACCTCCTCTACAATAGTAAAGGCATACTGCCATTCCGGGAATCGGGCAAGCAACAGCTCCAACTCTTCCAGTTCGGCTACAGTAGCTTCATTTGCTACCTTTCTGGCCATCAATATATTTATCCGGTGATGCTCGACCATTTACTTTTTTGTACGTGTTACAGGAGAAGGACGAAAAGAAAATAAAAAACCCCCAAAGCCCCCAAAAAATATTTTTGAGCGACCACCAATTTTAAAGGATACCCGAAAAGATATGCGATGAATGAGGGCTGGACGCAGAACCGGGATATATCTTTGCTCCGGGCGGCTCTCCGGCAGGAGAGATCCCTATCAGATTACCGCAAAATAGTATTATCTGCGAAAAAGCTTAACCAGATAAATTATTTTGTTAACTTTAGCTTAATCTGCGTTATATAATTTGCAACCATTATCAGCGGCTAAACAGGGATGGATCAGTGTACAATTAATGAGCTTTTCAGGGACATCACAGTGAAGAATGACCAGGCAGCCTTCAAGGCTTTCTATAATCATTTCTTTGTCAAACTGCTTCGTTTTTCCTACACGCTCACCCGTTCCAAAGAGGTAGCAGAAGAAATTACGAACGATGTTTTCATGCATTGCTGGCAAAAAAGGCAGTCTTTGACGGATATTAAAAATCCGCAGGTATATCTTTTTGTGGTAGCAAAAAATCGCGCTATTGACCATATGCGCAAGCAGGCCGCATCCCGGCAGGTAGCTTTTTCGGAAACCGATAAGCTCGAAATCGCCTTCGACAGTGATCCGGAACAACTGATGATCTCTGCAGAAATGATCCGTAAAATGGAATTCACCATCCAGCAGCTCCCCCCTAAATGTAAGATGGTGTATGTGATGGTCAAACAATATGGCCTGAAATACAAAGAAGTAGCTACCCTCCTCAACCTCTCCGTTAAA
The DNA here is from genome assembly GCF_025989125.1 of Chitinophaga nivalis. Lineage (NCBI taxonomy): Bacteria > Pseudomonadati > Bacteroidota > Chitinophagia > Chitinophagales > Chitinophagaceae > Chitinophaga > Chitinophaga nivalis. The sequence continues at coordinate 8,367,786 of NZ_JAPDNR010000001.1, forward strand.
ACGGTGGAAAACCAACTGGCCATTGCCATCAAACGACTTACCCAGGCCGTGAACTTCACCCTGGAAAAACCACTGGAAAAAAGCGCCTGACAAGGATATCCTAAAAGCAGGATGCCTTTTCAAACAGCCCCGGATGGTAAAGCCCACACCAGCTACTGCTTAAAAAGACATCACATGCATACGTCCCTGATCGCCTAGTATCCCGGATTCTGTGGTTTCAGATTGGGATTGTTTTTCATTTCAAATAATGGTAACGGATATAGCAAATGCCTTTCTTTCAATGCCTGACCAGAGTTTTTGTTAATATGCCCCACAAACTCATCGAAGCCATTGTTATCTTCATTATATACTTTTCTCAACCGCACCATATCAAACCAGATAATACCTTCAAAACAGAACTCATGCCAGCGCTCGCGCCACACGGCTTTTTCAAAGGAAGCCTGGTCCAAACCGCTTAATGCAGCCAGTCCGGCTCTGCCACGGATTGCGTTCAGCGCAGCATACGCCTCCCCATTTGCCAGGCCCGTACGGTTCTGCGCTTCTGCATATATCAGTAATACTTCTGCATAACGGATCTGCGGTACATTCAGGTTACTTACGCCGGTACCTTTTTTACCCGGCTCACCATGACAGGTTACATCAAAGTGTTTGAAAATGTATGGTGCACCCAGTGGAAAAGGAGCGCCATTGCCTTTCACATAATAGGAAGTATAGAAAAACTGTTTTTCATCCGTGCGTTTATCTGCCGGCTCAAACTTTTTAAAAGAAGCATAGAAAGAAGGAGATACCACTTCACTACCCTGCCCACTACCTTTTTCGGAAATATCCTGCGCCAGTGAATTGTTGGGCAGCATCACCGTCTGTAATGGATTTTCTTCTACGCCGTTCAGGTACTGTACTTCAAAGATGTGTTCCAGTTTATTGTTCATCGCCGGGTTATGCAGATCTGCATAGCTGCTGAACAATCCTATTTCAGCCGGATGTGCCGTTGCATAGTCGATCACTTCCTTCGCCTTATCAGCCGCCAGTTTGTAATAAGCGGCGCCTTTATTCAGCGGATATCCTGCCATGGTGAGGTATACTTTCGCCAGCTGTGATTTCACGGCTGCCATACTTGCCCGGCCACTGTTATCGATCCAGGGCAGGCCTGCTGCTTCCGCTATTTTCAGGTCTGCTACAATGGCGTTATATACGTCTTCGGCTTTGGCACGACCAGGAGAAAAATCCGGAGATCCCGGTGTCTGGGATTGCAGAATCAGTGGAATATCGCCCCAGAAACGTACCGCATAGAAATAGGCCCAGGCACGCAGGAAACGGGCTTCACCCAGTACGCGGGTCCGTTGTCCTTCATCCATCGGATTGATCTTCGGCACATTGTCCAGTACCAGGTTGGTCTGTGCAATTTCTTTATACAATTCTTTCCACCACTGCTGGATATGGAGGTTATCGCCATTGTACACAAGTCCCAACAGGTTATTCAGGTCAGAATTCTGTGCCGTAGCCGATACCATGGTGCCGGTAGGGGCATCCAGTAACTGATAGTTGTTCGAAAATATACCAGCGCCCTTACCAATGAGCCGTGTACGTGCATACGCTGCAAATACAGCAGCATCGGCATGTTCAGGCAAGGTAAAATAACTGTCCGGCGACAGGTTGGAAGGATCTTTTTCATCCAGAAATTTAGAACAGCCGCTGCCACCGCCTATCAGCATCGCGCCACACAATACCAGCTGCCAGGTTTTATTCATGATATTTCTTTTCATAACGAATCTTTTGAGTACTGAACAAATTAGAATGCCACGTTTAATCCCACCATGTAAGTAGTAGGTTTCGGATAGTCGAAGAAGGTTTGTCCCTGCGCAAAGGCATTGCTGTAGGTCGTTACTTCCGGATCATTGCCACTGTACTTCGTAGCCAGGAAAAAGTTTTGTACGGAACCATAAATTCTCAATCGGCTGAGGTGCATTTTCTGGATTACTGCAGGGCTGAAAGTGTATCCCAGCAACAGGTTTTTACCGCGGATAAAGCTGCCATCTTCCACCCAGCGTGTATCCACATTCGTTACATACTGCGCAGCAGGATGTCTTACCGCTGCAATCGGCGTGTTTTGGTTTTGCGGCGTCCAGTAATCCAGTACGGATTTAAAGCTGTTGGCCAGGCCGGTACGGTCTTCTGCGGAGTGGTGCGCCATGTTCAGTACGTCGTTGCCATACATGTATTGCAACTCCAGGGTGAGATCAAAATTTTTGTATTTAAAGGTGTTGATGAATCCACCCCAGCCTTTCGGGTTACCATTACCAATGATCATCCTGTCGGCATCGTTGATCACATAATCACCGTTTACATCCAGGTATTTGATATCTCCCGGCAGCATGGTTTGTCCGCCGCGATAGCTTTGGAACTTTGCCGCTTCAGCTCTTTCTGCTTCACTCCAGGTACCCAGCCGCACGAGGCCCCAGAAGGAACCTACGGGTTCGCCTACACGAATAACGTTGGTCTGGTTGGTGAAGTTAGGACCACCAGAGCCAAAGATATCGGCATTGGTAGCCAGTGCCAGTACTTTGTTCCGGTTAAAGGAAATATTGAAAATGGTATTCCAGGTAAAATCTTTGGCATCTATCACCAGCGCGTTGATAGCGAGTTCCAGCCCTTTGTTTTCCATGGTACCAATGTTTTTCCGGATAGTGGTATAACCGCTGGTGGTAGGTACCGGTGCATCCAGCAACATATCCGTGGTTTTACGGTAATAGATATCCGCTTCCAGGTTGATACGGTTGTTCAGCAGGCCTATTTCCGCACCGGCGTCGAACTGGGCGGTTTTCTCCCATTTCAGATCCGGATTGGCGAGACGCTGTGTACCTACTCCCTGTACTTTGGCGCCACCGATGACAGCAGCATAGTCATTGTCTGCCGCCAGGGAAGCCAGAGAATTGTAGGACGGAATTTCTGAGTTACCGGTTAAACCATAGCTGGTACGCAGTTTCAGGTTAGATAATATCCTATTGCCTTTCAGGAAATCTTCTTCCGAAACTCTCCATGCCAATGCTGCAGAAGGGAAGAATGCATATTTGTGGTTTTTACCAAAACGGGAAGAACCATCCGTACGGCCGGTTAAAGTCAAGAGGTAGCGGTCTTTGTAACCATAGTTTACCCGGGCAAAATAAGAATTGAATGCAAAGCGGCTACGGGTGGAACCTACACCACTGGCAGGTATAACGGATCCTGACCCCAGGCTGTTGGTTTCAAAGAAGTCGGTAGAATAATTCTCTCCGCGGGCATTGAAGCCAAAGATATTGGTTTCCTGCCAGGAGGTACCTAATAAGCCGGTGAAGGAATGATCTTTCCCAAAGCGTTTGTTATAGGTCAGATAGTTTTCAAATGACCAGTAACTTTCGCGGTCATTGGCCGCAATAGCAATCCCCTTCTGAGAAGCAGAGATATCCAGCAGACTTCTGCCGTTCCATTCATTACGGCCACGGGTAACGATGTTGGCGCCCACCACACTTCTCAGTTCCAGGCCTTTTGCCAGCGTGATGTTGGCGTATGCATTACCCAGTGTGGTTTGGGTATTCAGCATGTATTTCCTGTCGGTAAGAATTTGTACCGGGTTGGAACCACCTTCTGCACCGGGGTATACTTTATTGTTGGCCCACGTGCCGTCAGCAAATTTTATAGGCAGGAAAGGCAATGCTTCCGTGATCATACGCACGGAGTTGAGCCCGCCGGTGCCGATGTCTACCAGGTTTTCTTCCTGGTTATTGTAGCTGAGGGAGCCGCCTACCCGCAGCCATTCCTTTACTTTGGTATCAATGGTAAAACGGGCAGAATAACGTTTCAGGTAAGAATTCAGTAGAAGTCCATTGTCATCCAGGTAGCCCAGAAACAGGCCATATTGCGTATCGGCGTTACCGCCAGTGAATCCCAGCTGGTGGCTTTGGGTAAGCTTCTGTTGTACCGATTCTTTCAGCCAGTCGGTATTATACAGCGGATTACCATTTTTGTCGAACAACCGGGGATCGGTTCTTTTCAGCGCCGGATTCAGGCTTACATAGTGTCCGGTATCCCATCCTACTTTATCATAGATGGCCGCATTTTTCCAGGCCTGATCTTCTACTGCCAGGTATTCGCGGGCATCCAGCATTTTCACACGACGCGGGCCGATGGTATTCAGGCTGAAATAATTGTCGTAGCTCACACGGCCGCCGGTGGCGGTTCCTTTTTTGGTAGTAATGAGTACAACCCCATTGGCGCCTCTCGCACCATAGATTGCTGTAGAAGAGGCATCCTTCAATACTTCCATTGATTCGATATCATTGGGATTGATGAAGTCAATCGCGTTGCTGCTCTGGGTTTGGGAGCCAACCGGTAAGGCTACACCGTCTATCACATACAACGGGTTGTTGGTGGTATTGATAGAACTGAATCCGCGGATACGTATGTTGGTTTGCCCGCCGGGCCGACCGGAGTTGGTATTGACCTGTACTCCGGCAATACGACCACTCAGCGCCTGGTTAACAGATGCTGCCGGGCGTTCCTGCAAAGCTGCCGCTTTGATGGAGGCAACGGCGCCTGTCAGGTCGGATCTTTTCTGGGTACCATACCCTACCACTACTACGTCCTGCAGGGATTTTACATCGGTGGTCAGGGCAGCATTCACCGTGGCGCTGTTACCCGTTAGTTTTTCCTGTGGCGTATAGCCTATAAAGGAAAATATCAGTGTTACATTATTGTCGGGTACGGAAAGGGTATAGCTACCATCGGCACCGGTCTGTGTACCGGTAGCGGTACCTTTGAGCTGCACAGACACACCCGGTAGCGGAGAATTATCCCGGGCATCGAACACCTTACCGGTGATCTTTTTGCTCTGGGAAAAGGCGATCAAAGTCATTAGCAGCAGCAATGTACTTTGGAGGCCTGTTCGCATCAGAAATGTCAACTTTTTCTTCATACGTTTTGGTTTTTTGGTTAATAAAGGTTTAAATGCTAAAACGATTTTGCAAAAAGGGGATACGATCTCTTCCCCGTGCAGGAAAAAAATGTCAAATGGAAACATGAAGGAAATATGCCTTTTTCAGGCAGGTGATTACAATAACTCTATTTTCGTATAATCATTCGCGTTATCATACGTATAAAGCCATCCTGTATAAATAAAACAACATAAGGGAAAGAAAACTGTCGGCAGCTGCAAGGCTGTGGACAACCGGCATTCCTGTTGCTCATAACGTGGATACACTGATGTTTTGCTGATCAGTTAAGATTGGCTTCAACTAAATACAGATTTGATTATACTGACAGTAAAAAATTTTATGGTTTAAAAATGCGGCTTACCTTAACGTGAAACATTTGTTACAATTAATAGATTTAGTGTTTAAACCCGCGTACATGCACTGAAACACAATACGAGTGGCATAACAATTCAGATCCTGAGCTACTGGTAGTATAATTAGATAGAACGGCTTTTCTCACCATAGCTCCGGTATAAAAATATAATTATTTCCAGATAACTAAAACGTTTTTGCAAAAAATTTCCAATCTGATGAAATATTACCGCGGAAGCCGGTAAATAACCGGTATACCGTTATTTTTTTCCCAGCAAAGCGGGTAACCCCTCCTGTTCAAAAATGATCCGGCCTATTTTCAGATCCGACCATCCCTCCCGCAGCTTATAGCGAAACTCAGGCACCTGTCCGTTCAGTACACAATCAATATAATAAGCACTGGTATCTCCGGTAAAAGGTTGCAGCTCATGCAGGTGGGTGGATATTACAAAGAAGCTGCCCGGGAAACCAGCCAGCCCGGTAATCGTCTGGCGGGAAATATCAATGGCATCTGTCGCATTGGTACCCCGGAAGAGCTCATCAAAAATAGCAAAGCAGCGTTTTCCGGCATGCGCTGCCTGCAATACCTCTTTCAGGTGTTTCACCTCCATCATAAAATGACTATGCCCGTTTTTAATATCATCCGATAACTGGATCGTAATGGTAATCTGGTCATAAAAAGGCAGCACACAGGATGCAGCAGGTACGCCCATACCCACATGCGCCAGGTATACGCATATACCCAGTGCTTTCAGTAAGGTAGACTTACCAGACATATTCGGACCCGTTAACAACATCACGGAGCCGGTTGTATGTAAATTATTCTTTACCGGATTTTTCAGCAGGGGATGATAAAAATCGGTCAGTGCCAGGCCACCTTCCCGGAACACCGGAAAACAAAAATGATACTTTTCCACACTACGGGCCAGTGATAACCAGGCTTCGTACCGGAAAAAAATATCCCAATGGGCACTGATTGCGGGGGTATCCATTTGCTGTAACTGATGCAGTAAATATACCTCGTCCCCGATATCGAACTTATTGCTACGGATACGTACCGCCAGCGCTGGTCCACGGAACCGCCGCAGGAATACCTGCAACCGGGCCAGCTCTTCTCCGAATACTGCCGGGAATACCCGGGCATCTATCTGATCAAAATACAGCTGCAGACTTTCCATCAGAAAAGTCAGCTGTATCAGCCGGCCACTCAGTGCATGCCGGTTGCGCCGGCGCCATAGCAACTGCAGGGCCGCCAGGGTTTTATTTACTTCGTAGTCAGCCAGCTCGTGCTGCTGGTGTAACAGGAAATAATATACCTCTTCAAAATCGCGCCGGGCATATTGCAGCAACGTATGTACGTAACCGTGATGAATCAGTGTTTGCAGTATCTTTTGCCGGTCGTATACTGCCACTTCATTTTCCGGCAGTTGCCGTAACAGGTTCACCAGTTCCTGCCGGGCATAACTATTGCCGGTAACATCCAATAAGGGTACGAGTAATTGTTCTATTTCAAGGTCAGTAACCTGCATAACACGGTAAAATGTGCCGGGTATCCACAGAAACTATGCCGGATATGGCTGATCTCCCCCGATTGGTTCATTTACCTGTATCCCGGATATGTACCGCTAAAAGAAGGCTTTGTAATTCGTTATTCTCATTTCGTATTTTTTTTTATACCTTATGCCCCTGGGAAAAGAGAGGAACTAATGGTGAATACCAGCGATATCAATGTGTTAAATGAGGCTGCACTGATCAGGGAGATTCATGCAAAATGCAGGCAGACCTTTACCTATGTCTATGAACGTCATTTCCAGGAACTGGCCATGACGGCATACCGCTATGTTAAAGATACCGGCATCGCACAGGAACTGGTGCAGGAAGTGTTCATTAAAATATGGGAACAACCTGCTCTTCTGGATGAAAACGGCTCACTACGCGCCTATCTCTACAAGGCGGTAATCAACTGTGCCCTCAATTATCTCAAACGGGAAAAAAATATTGCCCGCCATCATTCCCTTATCGCCCATTCCCTTACCGACAGCTATTTGCATAACCTGCAGGAAGAACAGGAATTAAAACTGCTCATCTATCAGCAAATCGAAAAATTGCCGCCCCAATGCCGGAAAATATTTAAGATGAGCCGCTTCGATGGGCTCAAGTACCGGGAGATAGCCGCACAGCTGCAGGTGTCGGAAAAAACAGTGGAAAATCATATTGCTCATGCCCTGAAAACATTGCGTGAGTCACTATTCCTGCATCAGGATTATAACCATCGCGATTACACTACCAACCTGAAACTCCTGCAACTCTTTTTACTGATTGCCGGAGGACTCTCCAACAAGTTGTAAAAAAGCAACATTTACATTAAGAATAAATAAATGTAATTTTTTTTGTGCCGACACTGGGGGTATCGGTATTTATTAATTGTATAACAATCAAAGGCATCGCCAAATGGAAAAAGAACAGTACAACTGGCAACAACTGGTACAATATTTCAACAACCCGGAAGACCCGGCGCTGGAAAAAGCTATTCAGGAATGGAGAGCAGCTTCGCCCGACAACGAACAACTGTTCGGACAAGTGCAACTGTTGTGGCAATTCGCGCCCGACCTGAAAGTGCTCGACCAGCTCAATGTACCTGCCGCTACTGTACAACTACATGCAGCCTTACCTTACAATGAACAGGAAGAAAAAATACATACACTGCCTGCACGCCGCTACAAATGGTTCCGGGTTGCCGCCATCGGTATCCCTGCCCTGCTGGCCGCCTGGTGGTTCTATCATGTGAACACAAAAATCAGCTATAAAGAACTCCGTACCCTTGCCGGTAACATCGATTCGGTAACGCTTACGGATGGTTCGCGCGTATATCTTGATAAGAATAGTACTATCCGCTATCCGGAAAATATGGCAAAAAGCCGTACCCTTTTTATGGACCAGGGCACAGCCTTCATTGAAGTTGCCGGAAATGCAGTTCATCCATTTATATTAAAACTGCCACAGTCCAGTATTACGGTACTAGGTACCGCTTTTAATATCCAGGTAAAGGAAAAAAGTATAGGCATTACCGTTAAGTCAGGTAAAATTAAATTTGAATCGGCACAGAACAATGAAAAAACAGCGGTATTAATAGCCGGCGAAGGACTCGAGTTTTCATCAGCGACCGGTCAGTTGCAACAGTTCAATGCTATTAACAGCAATGAAGATGCCTGGCTCACCCATGAATTGGTATTCGTAGATGCGCCACTGCAGGAAGTTTGCAGAAAAATAGAAACGCTATACAACGTGAAGATTCAATTGCAGGGAAAAGTACCCGTTAAAAAATTAAATGCCAATTTTAAACATAATAAACTGGAAGAAATACTGGAAATTTTACAAGCTGCCTACCCTATATCCGTTCAGCAACAGCACAACGATATAATCATTACCGGCAGATAGTTTCGTGCCTTTCTCCATTGTTTGCTTAACCACCAGAATGCTCAACTAAAAATCATTCGCGCAAATCTGTCTATTGCCAGAAATGCAACCAAAATCAGTACCGGCGGCTGTCACCTGTTTCCTCCTGGAAGCAGCGGGACATTGTTTGCCTGTCACCAAGTTTAACCTATAATAATATATACGATGTTTGAAATCCTTTACCAAAAAAAGCGAACAGGATCGATGCTGCTCTGTGTGCTTTTTACTGTGATTTGCCTGGAAAGCCGGGCGGTCTCTGTTACCAATGAACAGATCCAGGAAAAGCTGGAAAATGTGCTGAATAAAATGGAGAAAAAATATAACATTGTATTTGTGTACGATGCCTCCGTGATCAGCAAAGACATGCACATCGACCTGAATCCCGATAACCTGTCTATGCAACAGGCGCTGACACAACTCAGCAATAAAGGCATTGCCTTTAAAGTAATCGGCGATAAAGTAATTCTTACCCGGCAAACAACGCCCACACCACAGCAACAGGAACAGGTAACCGTAAAAGGCCGCGTGGGTACCCGCGCCGAAAACGGCGATGTTACCTTTGGCCCGGGCATCAGCATTGTAGAAAAAGGTACCTCCAACGGTACAGCAACAGATAGCAAAGGAGAATTCACCCTCAAGGTGAAACCCGGCGCTATCCTGGTTTTCAGCATGATCGGATTTAAAGCCCAGGAAGTAAAACAATCCGGTGACAAACCTATCATCATCAGCCTGGAAGAAAATATCACCAGCCTCAATCAGGTAGTAGTAACCGGTTACCAGACCATTGACCGTAAATTATTTACCGGTTCTGCCAGCACCCTCAAAGCCGCAGACGTAAAAAGAGATGGTATCAGCGACGTAAGCCGTATGCTGGAAGGCCGCGTAGCAGGTGTTTCTATCCAAAACGTATCCGGTACCTTCGGAGCTGCCCCTAAAATAAGGGTACGCGGCGCCACCTCCATTACCGGCGACAACAAACCATTATGGGTAGTAGATGGGGTAGTATTGGAAGATGTGGTGAATATATCCAACGAACAATTATCCACCGGCGACCCTTCTACCCTGTTAGGCTCTTCTGTAGCAGGTTTGAACCCGGACGATATTGAAAGCTTTCAGATACTGAAAGATGCTGCTGCTACCGCTATGTATGGCGCCCGCGCCATGAACGGTGTAGTAGTGATCACCACCAAAAAAGGACGTATCGGCAAACCGCTCATCTCCTACACCGGTAACTTCTCTACCTACATCAAACCTACTTACAATGATTTCAATATCCTGAATTCTGCAGATCAGATGTCGGTATATAAATCAATGGAAAGCAGAGGTATGCTCCTTTATAGTAAAGTAGCTACGGTACCGGATGGCGGCGTATTCAGCAAACTCGCCGACAAAATCAACGACCGCACTGTTTACAACGACGATAAATCTAAAAATGAATTCTTAAAGCGGTATGCACTTGCCAACACCGACTGGTTTGATGTATTATTCCGGAACTCCCTGATGCAGGAACATTCCCTCAGTATCTCTTCCGGTACAGAGAAATCACAACTGTACTTCTCTACCAGCTTCCTGAACGATAACGGATGGACCATCGGCGATAAAGTGAAACGCTTTACCGGTAACGCCCGTGCCAACTTCAACATCAGCCCTAAATTAACGGTAGGTCTCATCACCCAGGGATCTATCAGGGACCAACGTGCACCTGGTAGTGTGGGCCGTGTAAGTAACGCTGTAGAAGGTAAATTCGACCGCGACTTCGACATCAACCCATTCAGCTATGCACTGAACACCAGCCGCACCATGACCGCCTATGACGAAAATGGTAACCTGGAATATTTCAAACGCAATTTTGCACCGTTCAACATCATCAATGAACTGCAGAACAACACGCTGGACCTCACCATGGTAGACCTCAAATTACAGGGTGAAGCTACCTACAAAATAACACCTACCCTGAAATACACTTTCCTGGGTGCCCTCCGTTATGCGAAAACAAACCGTGAACATAAAGTAAGGGAAAGTGCCAACATGGCGATGGCTTACCGCGCTGCCGACAATGCAGACGTAGTGAATAAAAACAAATTCCTCTACCGTGATCCGGATGATCCGGAAGCATATCCTGCTGTAGTACTCCCTTATGGCGGTTTCTATAATACCAACGACGATTATCTGGTGAGCTACAACGTGCGCAACGCCCTGGAATGGAGTAAGACCTACCACGACACCCACATGTTTATGGTATACGCTTCCCAGGAATTACGCTATGCCAACCGGCAGAATAAATTCAATAACGGATACGGTTACCAGTTTGATAAAGGTGGTGTGCCATATGTAGACCCACGTATTATTAAACAGGCGGTAGAAGGCAACTTCGACTTCTATGGCATGACAAACTACTACGATCGTTTCCTCGCCTACATGGCCAATGCCGCTTATTCCTACAAAGGCAAATACAACATCAACGGAACAGTAAGATATGATGGCTCCAACCTGCTGGGTAAATCCCGTAATGCCCGCTGGCTGCCTACCTGGAACATCAGCGGATCCTGGAACCTGGATACCGAAGATTTCATGAAACAACAGGACCTGATCAACCGTATGACCCTCCGTGCTACGTATGGTCTTACTGCCAGCCTGCAGGGAAAAGCTACCAACTCCAGCCTGATCACCCGCAGCAGTAAAACCTACCGTCCTTACCTGCCGGAAATTGAAACTGTTATTAACATAGATGATCTCGAGAACTCCGAACTCACCTGGGAAAAACAGTATGAAACCAACATCGGTATCGACATCGGCATGTTCAAGGAAAGATTAACCGTTACGATTGATGGTTACAACCGTAATGGCTTTGACCTGATCAGCCCTATCCGTACTTCCGGTATCGGCGGCCAGTTCATCAAAAATGCCAACTATGCGGATATGAAATCAAAAGGATTGGAACTGACCGTAGGCGGCGCCATCATCCAGCAAAAAGACTGGGGTTGGAGAAGCCAGGTGAACGTGGCCTGGAACGAAAATAAAATCACCAACCTGAAAACCAATCCTAATATCTGGGACCTGGTAAGACCAGATGGTGGCCCAAGACTGGATCATCCTTACAGAGGCCTGTACTCCATTGATATGGAAAAACTCACCTCTACAGATGGTACACCTGTTTTCACTACCGAAAAAGGCGAAAGCAGAAATGACGTGAATCTGCAAAGCGATGCGATCAAATACCTGAAATACAATGGTCCGGTAGATCCTAAGGTAACCGGTGGTTTCTATAACGCCTTCCGCTATAAAAACCTCACCCTCTCTGCGTTGGTAACTTTCAGTGCAGGTAATGTGATCCGCCTGAATCCGGCCTTCAGCCAGACTTACACCGACCTTACCGCTATGCCCCGGGAATTCCTGGATCGCTGGCAGATGACCGGAGACGAAAACATCACCAATGTACCGGCATTATCTGATTTACGTGTCATCAACAAACTCACAGGTATCACACCTTATTATACCTATAACTATTCTACTGCCCGGGTGGCCGACGGAGGATTTATCCGTATGAAACAGATTGCGCTGAACTACAGCCTGCCTGTAAAATACACGGCTGCTATTGGTTTCAGCAATGCCTCCCTCACCCTGATTGCCAACAATCCATTCCTGATTTATTCCGATTCGAAACTGAAAGGTCAGGACCCTGAGTTCTTCCAATCCGGCGGTGTGGCATTACCCATTCCAAAGCAGTATACCTTATCCGTAAAAGTTGGTTTCTAATCTGAAAGCTCCGAACATGAAAAGTAAATTCATATATATATCAGCGTTAGCCGTTATGGCATTCACACCAGGTTGCAAAAAGTACCTGGAACAATTGCCGGATCAACGTACAGAAGTAAATTCACCGGCCAAAGTAGCGGAGCTCCTGGGCTCTGCCTATCCCCGGGCCAGCTACATCCCTTTCCTGGAAGGCATGTCAGATAACGTACAGGACAAAGGTACCGACAGAAATGACCGGGCCAACCGCCAGTCCTGGTTCTGGGAAGACCTGACAGACAGGGAGCAGGACACCCCTGATTTTTACTGGCAGAATGCCTATGCCGCCATTGCTGCCGCCAATCAGGCACTGGCAGTAATAGACGCCGCCTCCGATAAATCCGCCTACAGCGCTTCAAAAGGAGAAGCCCTGCTGGCACGTGCCTACGCACATTTTATGCTGGTGACCATCTATTCAAAAGCCTATGATGCCGGTACTGCCGGCACCGATCCGGGCATCCCTTATGTTACCACACCGGAAAATGTAGTCATCAAAAAGTATGAGCGTAAAACGGTAGCTTATGTATACGAACAGATCGAAAAAGATCTGACAGAAGGTTTGCCACTCATCAACGATAACTCCTATACCGGCGCGCCATCCTATCATTTCACCACCACGGCAGCCCATGCATTTGCTACCCGCTTTTATCTTTTCAAAAAAGATTACGCTAAAGTAGTGGCACATGCCAACAGCACCTTCGTAGGTGTTTCTGCACTGCCTTACCTGCGGCCGGTAAATACCGTGTATTCTAAAATGTCGCCGGGTGTAGCCCAGAAAGAATATACCAAAGCTACTACCAAAGCCAACCTCCTGCTGGCTGAAAGCCGTTCTGTATGGGCCAGAAACCTGGAAACCAACCGTTATGGCTGCGACCCGAAACTGGCGGACGCCTTACGTGATATCAATGTCAGCGGCGCCAGCTTCGACTACAAATTTTATTACCGGGCGCCGGAAAATCAGTTTACCCCTAAATTTGAAGAACTCTTCATCCGGGTAGACCAGAATGCCAATATCGGTACCCCCTGGAATATGATTCCTTTATTAACGGCGGAAGAAGTGTTGTTCAACAGAGCAGAAGCCAATACCGAATTAGGTAATTATGATGATGCGATCACTGACCTCAATGACTTCATCAGTCAGCGGGCCACTTCCTACAATCCGCTCCTGCATAGTCTCAGCCAGAACAAGGTAAGGGCTTATTATAAAACACCGGATACCAGGGCTGCACTGATCAGCAGCATCCTCACCTTCAAACGTTCAGAGTTTGTTTTTGAAGGGCTGAGATGGTTCGATATTCTGCGGCACAAACTACCGGTAACGCATATATCTTTTGATGGCAAAACAAGACGTACCCTGGGCCCCAGTGATCCACGCCGTATGTTGCAACTGCCACAGGAAGCACAATTATCCGGACTGGAATTAAATCCCCGTTAATCATCCTTAAAAAGCACTGTATGAAATCCGTATATATCAGAATCATGCTGGCTGCCGGTTTATTAATAACCGCAGCAGGCTGTAATAAAAAAGAGGACCTGGATATCTCCAATCTGTTTCCGGAGAATACGCCCGCTCCCACTGCCATCGATAACTGGATTACTGCCAATTATACCAAACCTTACAACATCGAAGTGAAATATCGCTGGCAGCCTTTTGAAGCGCCTACCGATAAAACGCTCGTGCCTATACAGGAAGAAAAAGTAGTGCCCATTATGGACATTGTCAGCAAAACCTGGATAGCGCCCTATATCAAAATAGCCGGGCTGCCTTTCTTCCTGAAATACACGCCCAAACAATTCATACTGATCGGGAGTCCTAAATATAATAGCAACGGTACCATCGGCCTCGGAGAAGCAGAAGGGGGCAAAAGTATTCAGTTGCTGCAACTGAATCTCTATCATGCCAAAAATGAAGCATTCATCAAGCAGATGCTGCACACTATTCACCATGAATTTGCGCATATCCTGCACCAGAATATTTTGTATCCCCGGGAGTTTAAAAACATTACACCCGGTAGCTATACCAGCAACTGGAACCTGACTTCCCAGGCAGATGCGCTGGCAATGGGTTTTATCACCCCCTATTCCAGAGCCAGTTTCGATGAAGACTTCGTGGAAATTGCCTCTACTATGCTGACAGAAGGGAAAGCAGGATTTGAAAAAATTGTAAACAGTACACCCAATACCACCGGTCAGCAACTGATCCGGCAAAAAGCACAGATCGTCAGAAGCTATTTTATCAATACCTGGAAAATAGACTTCGACAAACTGCAAAGCACTACTGTAACTGCTATTGCAGAAGTTATCAAATAGGTATCCGTGTATTGACTCTAACTACAACGTATATATGAAAAATATGCTCATAGCTGGTTCGCTGTTATGCTTATTGGCAACAGCCTGCCGCAAACAGGATAATGATTCCATCTTCGGTCAGAAGCCGGAAGAAAGGATGAACAAACAACTCACCGCCTACCAACAACAGCTGACCGGCAATGCCAACGGCTGGAAGGCTTATATTTACCCTGCCGGTGGCGCCGGTTTCGGGTTCTTTTTCAAGTTTGCCGAAACCAACCGGGTAAATATGATCGGCGATCTTACTCCCACCTCCGGTGCTACCCTGGCGGAAAGCTCTTTCCGGCTGGCTGCCCTGCAACGGCCGTCGCTCCTCTTTGATACCTATAACTATCTGCATATGCTGGCTGATCCCGACCGAAATGTATATGGCGGCGCACCAGGCAGGGGATATGATTCAGATTTCGAATTTGGCTACGATTATACCAGCAACGATACCGTTTTCCTGACCGGCAATGCCAAAGGCAGTAAAATGTTCCTGGTAAGAGCTTCCGCACAGGAAGAAGCCAGCTATAAAGCCGGACAACTGAATACTATCCAGGAGCAACTGGATCAGTACACCAGCAGCCATGCAGTTATTTACCTGTCTAATGGCGATCAGAAAATACAGTTGTCTATCAACCCTTCCTACCGGGAATTTACCACGGTCTACATCAGCGACGGTGCCTTTAAAACGAAGCAATATACCTATGCGCATACCCTGCAGGGTATTATGCTGAATGAACCGGTTACGATTGGCGCCCATTCTTTCCGCGAACTGATCCTGGATCCAGCCAAAGATGTAATGTATTTCAAATCCGGCAATAACAATGTAGCACTTGAAACCAGCAACGACCAGGTGTTTCCGCTGCATATGCTGATGGGTGTAAGCTATCACCAGCTGACTACCGGCGACGCTACACAGGTAGCAGGTTCTGCTTCCTACAACGCCATGTGGCAGGCTGCCAAAGCATCCGTAGCTGCACTGCCCTATGCGCTTAAACTCAAACTCAATGGTTTGAATGTTGTTTTTGACACCAATGCAGAACAGTTACAAATGAACTTCCTGTTCTCTCAGACCACCAACAATTTTACCGCTACCTACACCTTCGACTATACGAAAGCATCCGATGGTACTTACCGTTTCGCCATGCAGGACGTACAAGGTCAGCTGGCCGGTATATTGTATAGTTCCGTTACGCCCATCCTGCAAAAGGTCGGCGCCGGCAAATTTAAACTGGGCTACTTCAAAGCGCCCGGCACCGGACAAATGGGACAGCTGATCAGCGTAGAAGATCCACTGTTCTTCATTGGCGGAGCACTTCAATAAATCTCTATCCACTGTAACTAAATCACATGAAAAAAACGGCTTTATATATCCTGATCTTTACGGCACTGTTGAGCGCATGCCGTAAAAGTGATAATACCGATTATCCGGTAGAAAAATCCTTCCCGGAAAACACCAAAACCCTGGAGGAATTTCGGCAGACTATGGCCGGTGCTCCCAATGGCTGGGAAGGTACCTTGCTGCCACAGGGCGGCCAGCAATACCTCCTCTTCTTTCAGCTGGATAACAGCAAAGGAGAAGTAACCCTGTATGCAGATGCCAATGCCAACAGCGCAGCGGTGCCCAGTAAGAGTGGTTATTCCATCAGCACCTCCCAGGTACTGAATCCCACCCTCACTTTCGCAGCCGGCTCCCGCCTGCAGGATATATTACTGGCAGGCAACAGAAGTGTCGACACCGCCTATTCCTTTCAATATATCAAAGGAGATACGGTTATACTGCAAGGCAACCGTTTCGGCGATGAATTGCGTCTCGTAAAAGCTACTGCGGAAGCTAAAACAGCCTATACTGCCGGAAAACTGGCGGAAAACCTGAAAGGGATCAATGGCTTTCTGAAACAAGGCGGCTTTTATGCTATCTATAACGGGCAGGACTCTACGCAGACAAGTATTGACACTACTAAAAAGAACTTCGCTTTTTATAATGTCAGCAGCTATAAGCTGAATAAAGCTGCCAGTACTTTTTCGTATAGCCTCAAAGGTATTTCCTTCCGTAAACCACTCACTGTGTACGGACAAGCGATCAGCGAAGCTTTTTGGGATGAAAGCAACAAAGGCATATATGTAAATATCGGAGCGGGAAAAGTATACCTCCAGCCTAAGAGATTCCCGGTAACCCCTTTATGTACCCTGCTGGGCGACGACTATGCACCGGTAATCTCTATGCCCAGCCCTGTGATACAAGGTGTACCCGGTTGGTCGACAGCCTTCTTCAATATGTGGGTAGTTTCACACAATTTGCTCCTGGATGAAGGGGTGTTACTGTCTAAAATTGATTTTGATTTTGCAGATGCTGTCAACACGATGACGCTCAACGTTTATTTCGATGAAAGTCCCTCCAGATATGTAGGTAAGTTCTATTACAACTATACCCTGTCGCCGGAAGGTTTTTACACATTCACCTTAAAAGCAGCACCAGCAGGAAATGCGGCATTTCTGGCCCCTCATGTGAAAAATTTCACAGACTGGGTAACCAAGAACCGCTTCAAGGTGGACTATTATTATAATCAATCAGCTAAATTAATACAGGGAAGACTCGTTAGCGTAGAACAACCAACTATTTTCTGTGTGGGTTACTTCGGAACGTTCTCCAAATAATAGTGATTATCCATTGGTAGTAGTTTTCATATCCGGGAGGAGCATTTGCTCCCCCGGATTTTTTATGGTCAGTAAGCCAGCAGTTCCCGGATGGCCGCTTCTACTTTATCGGCATTCGGCAACATGGTAGCTTCCAATGTCATGTTTAAAGGTACGGATGGCAGGTCCATAGCTCCCAGTGTATATACCGGTGCATCCAGCTGCCGGAAACAGTGTTGCTGAATACGGCCGGCAAGCGCCTGTGCAAAGGAGTTATTCAGCTGTTCTTCCGTAAGTACCAGACATTTGCCGTGGCGTTGCACGGTAGCATATACCAATGCCTCATCCAGCGGAAACAGCGTACGCAGGTCAATGATCTCTATATTTCCAGGGAATGCTTTGGCAGCAGCTTTGGCCCAGTATACGCCCATACCATAGGTAATAATACACATAGAGCGTCCTTCCTGTACATCTTTCGGATGCGCCGGTAATACCACATTACCCTTGCCCAGCGGCAATACGTAATCTGCTGCCGGTTCAATCATCATAGCCTCCAGTGTACCTGGTACTTTACTCCAGTACAGTCCTTTGTGTTCCAGCATCACCACAGGATTAGGATCCAGAAAAGCTGCTTTCAGCAAGCCTTTCATATCTGCCACATTGGATGGATACACCACTTTAATTCCTTTGACGCTCAGCAGCGTTGATTCTATACTGCCGGAATGATAAGGCCCGCCGCCGCCATAGGCGCCAATAGGCACGCGTATCAGCGTTTGTACCGGATACTTACCGTTACTTAAATAACAGGATTTGGAGATCTCTGTTACCAGCTGGTTAAAACCAGGATAGATATAATCGGCAAACTGTACTTCCACAATAGGTTTCACGCCTACTGCAGACAAACCTGCCGTAGCGCCAATGATATACGCCTCCTGGATAGCGGTGTTATATACCCGGTGATCACCAAATTTCTCGCCCAGGGTAGCGGCTTCACGGAATACGCCGCCCAGGCGACGACCTACATCCTGGCCATAAAAAATGGCTTCCGGATATTGTTGCATGATTTCTTCCACGGCATGCAATGCAGCGTCTACCATGACAGATTTGCTGCCGCCTTCCGGACAGCGGTTGCCCTTTTCTTCCGTCACGGGAGTAGGGGCAAAAACGTGTTGCTGTACGGTTTCCGGCAACGGATCGGGCGCAGCTACGGCATTGTCAAAGGCCATAGCAATATCTTTGGCGGCTTTATCGGCAATTTCTTTTAATACTTCTTCTTCGACGCCTTCCTCCCGCAACAAAGCGTGCAGTTTAGGCAAAGGATCCCGTTGGGCGTGTTCTGCCAGGTCTTCCGGTGTACGGTACCATTCTTTCCTTACGCCGGAAGTATGGTGTCCTAATAAAGGCACCTTGGCCTGTACCAGGATGGGCTTACGTTCTGTGCGTACATAGCTGATGGCTGTTTCCATGGCGGTATAGCTGGTGGAAAAGTCGCTGCCATCTATCCGCATACGTTTCAGCCCTTTAAAGCCGCCTGCATATTCATAGGCGTCCATGGCGCGTGCTTCGGCCGCCGTAACAGAAATCCCCCAGTCGTTGTCCTGTACCAGGTAAATGACCGGTAATTGTTTCAATACCGCAAACTGCAGGGCCTCACTCACCTCACCTTCCGTTACACTGCCATCTCCCAGCGAGCATACCACTACCGGCAATTCTCCGTCCGGGCCTGTTTTCAGCAGGCCGGATGATAGCTGTTCCAGGTATTGTACACCCTGTGCCATGCCAGTGGCGGGTATCACCTGCATACCGGTAGCACTGCTCTGGTGAGGAATCTGTGGTTTGTCTGCCCGTCTGCTGTTGGGATGGCTGTAATAAGACCGGCCACCGGAAAAAGGATCATCTGCTTTGGCGAGCAGTTGCAGCATCAGCTCATAGGGGGTGAAGCCCATGGCCAGTAACATGCTTTCATCGCGGTAATAGGGGCTTACAAAATCCCAGGGGTGCAGTTGCAGGCCGGTGGCAATCTGAATGGCCTCATGACCGCGGGAGGTGGAATGTACGTACTTACAAATGGGACGGTTGGCTTCGTAGGTAGCAGCCATAGCACCTGCCTGGCACATCAGGCGATATGCCGTCAGTAAAGTAGTGACTTCACGCATCATCCCGGCCTCATTGGGGGGTGGCGCTTTTAAAGTTGAAACGCTTGTACTATCTTTAAACACGTAAGACTGTTTTGGTGATGATGGTGGTTTATAAACAATAGTTGCCATAGCAACAGTTGCTAATGCAAATTAAATAATATGACTGATACTTTCGTCAGTAATCCATCTTTTTTTAAGCTGGATGCTACGCTCAAGAAACTGCGCAACTATTGGCAAAAAAGCTTTGATGCTCAACGCAAAGACATCACGGTAGATCAATGGCTGCTCATAGAGAATCTATACAAACACAAGAAAACTACCCATAACGAATTAGCCCGTAATACTTCGAAGGATATTACTACGATTTCCCGTATTATAGAATTGCTGGTGAAAAAGCAACTGGTTAAAAGAGAAGCAGATGTACAGGACCGGCGGAAAATATATTTGCAACTGACACCGGAAGGAGTGGAAAAGTATAAAGATGTAAAACCGCTGGTGCATGATATGCGTAAGATTGGCTGGAAAACACTGACCGAAGCGGATTACAAGGAGTTAACAAGAATACTGGATACGATATATAGTAATATACCGTAGTATTTTTAGCTGATAGCAGGTATTTCGCGGAAGATAACATCTGCTGCGAAATACCTGATACGGTTGATTATTTTACGGACAGTTCCAACAGGCTATCGTTTTCAATAAAGGCTTCAAAAGCATCTCCTATCTGGGTAGGTCCTACTCCTGCAGGCGTACCGGTAAAAATGAGGTCGCCGATGTTCAGGGTAAAGAAACGGGAGATATAAGCTACCAGGAAATCGAAAGAGAATAACAGATCTTTGGTATTACCTTGCTGCGCCAGTTCTTTATTTTTATACAGACAGAAGTTGATATCTTTTTTATCCATTTCCGGGGTAATCGGAATAAAGTTACCTACTACCGCAGAATTATCGAATGATTTGGAAATCTCCCAGGGTAGCCCTTTCGCTTTCAGTTTATCCTGCAGATCACGTGCGGTAAAGTCGATACCTACAGAGATATGATCATAGTATTTCTCTGCAAACTTTTCCTGTACATGTTTTCCATTCTTACTAACACGCAGTACCAGCTCACATTCATAATGCAGGTTGGTGGTAAACTCCGGATAATAAAACGGATGGCTGTTCAGCAATAAAGCATTTTTAGGCTTCATGAACAATACCGGTTCCGCTGGCACTTCATTCTGTAACTCCCTGGCATGATCGGCATAGTTTCTACCTACGCAAATAATTTTCATAATGCGTGTCGTTTTAAATGATAAATAAAACAGATAACTGTCATATTTACAAATTTACTTTACGGATGGGAAAGTAAGTTTATTATATTCATTCATGGTACGGGCAAGGCCAATGCTGGCGAAGCTTTCAATAATTTCGGTGCTTTTATCGATTTTCTCCTGTACCACCGGCATTTCTGTATTTTTCCATTTGCCCAATACAAATTCTACCTGTCTGCCTTTCGGATAGTTATTGCCGATCCCGAAGCGGAGCCGCGGATACTGATTGGTACCCAGCGATTCCTGGATGCTTTTAAGACCATTGTGGCCAGCATCGCTTCCACCGGGGCGCAAGCGGATTACATCCAGTGGCAAGGCCAGTTCATCTACAATTACCAGGAGGTTTTCTACCGGAATCTTTTCCTTGTCCAGCCAGTATTTAATGGCTTTCCCACTGAGGTTCATATAGGTAGTGGGTTTGATCACAATAAATACCTTTCCTTTCCACCGGCATTCTGCTACTTCTGCCAGCCGATCGTTGTTGAAAGTAACTTTATGTCTGGCGGCAAAAGCATCTGCCACATCAAATCCAATATTATGGCGGGTTTGCTGATATTCAGCACCTATGTTACCCAATCCGGCTATTAAATATTTCATGGTCTTCTTCTGATTCTGAGATGAAAAATCAGGCAGGCGTACCGGTGGAACAGGTAGCGCGCATATACGCCTTCCATGATCTTTGCCGATAAGTTTGTGTGCTCACCTGTTTCAAATGGCCGCTCAGGAACAGCCGCTTTTTCAAAAATAAAAAGCCTCCCTTTAAAAGAGAGGCTTTTTTGAAAAATATTTCTAAAAGATTATTTCTTTTTAGCGTCTTTTTCAGCAGTTGCTTCTTCCTGACGCAGCTGACGGGTCATTACTACTGAAGCGATAGGAATACGTGGAGAATTGGTGATTTCGATACCTTCTACTTTCACGTCTTCAACACGGATGTTTTCGTTCAGTTCCAGGTTATCGATATTAACTTCGATAGTTTCTACCAGGAATTTAGGTAATGCTTTTACTTTCAGTGCTTTCAGTTTGCTAACCAGTTTACCACCAGCTTTAACACCTACAGAAGAACCAACCAGTTTGATAGGCAGGGTAACTGCTACCAGTTTGTCTTCTACCAGTTCCATGAAGTCGATGTGAGACAGTTCGTCCGTCACTACATCAAACTGCAGGTCTTTCAATACGCATCTGTAAGATTTATCACCCAGTTTAACTTCTGCAATCTGGAAAGCTGCAGTGTAAACTAATGATTTGAATGCTTTGGCAGGAGCTGAAAAATTAACAGTTTCTGCACCCCCGTAAATAACGCAAGGCACTTGTTCCTCAGAACGGATCTGGCGGGTGGCTTTTTTGCCGAATTCGCTCCTGAGTTGTCCTTCGATGGTTATTGTGTTCATTGTTTAAACAATTTATATTGATTATAAAAATACTACGTTATCAATCTCCCCGGCGCTGACTGTGTATGAACAGGTTGGTGATAGACTTGTTCTCGTGCATGTTGCGGATTGCCACTGCAAAAAGTTCTGCTACCGTGATCACTTTGATCTTACTGCTTACACTGTCTGCTTTAAGCGGAATGGTATCACATACCACCATTTCTTCCAGTACGGAGTTTTCGATATTTTCATACGCTTTGCCGCTGAAAACGGGATGCGTACAAAATGCCCGAACGCTTCTCGCACCTTTCTCCTTTAACAGATTCGCTGCTTTGGACAATGTACCGGCAGTATCACAGATATCATCAATGAGTACTATGTTCCTGTCTGTTACATCACCAATCACTACCATGGAAGCTATTTCATTGGCGCGTTTACGATGTTTATCGCAAATCACCATGTCAGCATTGAAGTAAGACGCTACTTCACGTACCCGGTTAGTGCTACCCACGTCAGGGGACGCAAAGGTAAGATTTTCCAGCTTTAAATTCTCGATATAAGGGATAAAAATTGCAGAGCTATCCAGGTGATCCACCGGAATATCAAAGAATCCCTGAATCTGTGGTGCGTGTAAGTCCATCGTTATCACCCTGTTAGCTCCTGCTGAGGTCAGCAGATTTGCTACCAGTTTGGATCCGATAGCCACACGGGGCTTATCTTTCCTGTCTTGCCGGGCAAAGCCGAAGTAAGGGATCACGGCCGTGATGTAGCCTGCAGAAGCGCGCTTTGCAGCATCAATCATCAGCAACAGCTCCATCAGGTTATCTGAAGGTGCGTTGGTGCCCTGAATCAGGAAAACATAATCACCACGAATACTTTCCAGAAAAACGGGCTGAAATTCGCCGTCACTGAACTTCTGGATTTTTACTTTACCAAGGCCGCCATTGAGTCCTCTGCCATATTTACTGGCAATTTTCTCAGCTAATGCCGGATTACTGTTGCCTGTGAAAATTTTTACTGAAGGTTGCATACTAGATACTAGTGGAAAAGAGGTGCAAAACTATGATTTTTGGGTGTACCAGCCTGAATTTTTTTTCACACAAATTTCATATACACAATAATTATTAATCATAATAACATATATAACAATATTAAATGAAAGAGACAGCTGGCTAAAATTTTACATTGGGCCACCCGTTCTACGAGCTATTTTGCCTCCCGCGCAAGGCCGGAAAAATGTAGCCGGGGGGATAAGGGATCAGAAAGGGATTCGTATATTTGGTGAAATGAATGGATGTCATGTTTGTTAATGTTAACCCGGTTCCACACCTGGCCATGCACCAATGGCCCGAATCCGAACAACCAAGGGAAAAGCTTGTCAATAAAGGCCCGGACGCCTTAAACGACGCCGAATTGCTGGCCATACTGTTACATACCGGCCATAAAAGTAAGTCTGCCCTGGAACTGGCCCGCGAAATACTACGGCTGGCAGGCAACAACCTCTCCGAACTGGGCAAAATTAGCGTAAACCAGCTGCAGCAGCTACGCGGCATGGGCTATGCCAAGGCTGTTACTGTTATCGCAGCCATGGAGCTGGCCAGGAGAAGGCAAGCCGGTAATATTCACAAAAAAACCGTCATCCGCAACGGCGCCGATGCGGCCCTCTTTTTTAAACCGCTCCTCGCCGATCACAGGTACGAAACCTTTTACGTGATGTTTCTGAATCATGCCAATAAGGTACTGCATTACAGGTGTGTCAGCCATGGCGGGATGACCAGCACCGTGGTAGATCCCCGGCTTATTTTCCGGGAAGCGCTGGAAGTACACGCCACCCGGCTGGTATTATGCCACAACCACCCTTCCGGGAACCTGCGCCCCAGCCAGGCCGATATCCGCATTACCCACAAAATAAAAGAAGTAGGTCAGCTCTTTGATATGGAGATACTCGACCACATCATTGTTGCCGAAACCGGCTACTGCAGCCTCGCCGAAGAAGGTATGCTCTAACCGCAGCTTTGCCCGGTATCCTGCAGCAGCCGGACTGCAGCAGGATACCCGTACCCCTCCCCGAAAGAACTAGATTTCTAAATCATTAAATCTAATTACTTTCGCACATATTTATTAAGTTCCCATATGCTCAAAATAGGACTCTTCGGGGTAGGACATCTAGGTAAAATACACCTCTCTCAGCTGGTAACCATGAAAGACGTGGAAGTGGTTGGATTCTATGATCCCAGCAATGCCAATGCTGCCAGCATTATAGAACAATATAATATCCCCCGCTTTACCATGGCGGAAGAGCTGATACAACTCGTAGATGCGATTGATATTGTAGCGCCTACCACCCTGCACTTCAAACTGTGTGAGCTGGCTATCCGTAACGGCAAACATATTTTCGTGGAAAAACCCATGACCAATACCATGGATGAAGCCAAAACACTGGTGAAACTGGTGGATGAGGCCAATATCAAATTCCAGGTAGGACATGTGGAAAGATTCAATCCCGCTTTTCTGGCGCTGAAAGGATATGACCTCAAACCCATGTTTATCGAAGTACATCGCCTCGCTGAGTTTAACCCACGCGGTACCGATGTAAGCGTCATCCTGGATCTGATGATCCACGACATTGACATTGTGCTGAGTATTGTGAAGTCTACGGTGAGTCGTATTTCTGCCAGTGGTGTAGCCGTGATGAGCGACACGCCGGATATTGCCAACGTACGCATCGAATTCCATAATGGCTGCGTAGCCAACCTGACTTCCAGCCGTATCTCCCTGAAGAAAATGCGCAAAATGCGCCTGTTCCAGAAAGATGCCTATATCGGTATCGACTTCCTGGACAAAAAATCAGAGATCATCAAGCTGAAAACACCCGAAGATGAAGGCTTATTTACCCTGGATATTGAAACCAACAGCGGTAAAAAAACCATCGCGATCGATAATCCGGAAGTTAAACAGTCCAATGCTATCCGCATGGAACTGGAACTCTTCCGCGACGCCATCCTGCAAAACAAACCCGTAGCGGTAAATGCTATCGACGGTTTACAAGCCATGGATGTAGCGCACCAGATCCTGCAAAAAATCAACAAAGGCCTGTCTGAAACAGCTGCCGCCAAATAATTATATTTATCATACCAAACGCTGTAAGTCCGTTGGCTGCTGATCTTCCGGGATCAATGGTGACCTGCCGGACTTACAGCGTTTTTTTTATGGCGCATTCCGACTCCGTTCCGCCACAAAGCAATCCCCCCGGCGAATCACTTATCTTCATAACATACATAGCAATGCCATGGCTGCTGTAACAGCAACACGGCATTCACGGTAAATAATATATTATAGCTAATAATCTCCCGGCGTATAGCCGATAACGTAACGCCGTTTATCAGCGTATGCCAGATGGCTCTCCTGAACGGTCGGCCAGCAAAGCTGCCGCAATGGTCAGATCCAGCGGCCGGGTAATTTTAATGTTGGCTTCTTCTCCGGGAACCAGGTGTACGGTATGTCCCAGGTGTTCTACTACGGTAGCTTCGTCCGTAAACAGCGGGTTATAGGGCAGGTCAAAAGCCGGTAATATCAGGTCGGATAAAAAGGTTTGAGGCGTCTGAATAATTTTATAACGGTCCCGGTCTACAGCAGCATTCTTTTCTCCGGTGATTTCCCGGATACTGTCTTTCATATCAATCACCGGAATGGCGCTACCATACTGCAAAGCGGCTTCATAACAGGTATGGATCAACGTAGTGGATACCAGCGGGCGTACACCATCGTGAACAAATACCACTGTATCTACGGTCACCTGTTGTAATCCGTTGCGAACAGAGTGGAAACGGGTTTCGCCGCCCTTCACCAGGGTAATGGTTGGCAATGGGGTGAAGTCTGCCAGTAAGCCGCGAACCTCATTGAAATGCGCCTCCGGCACTACCAATACAACTTCCATATCTGTATAGGCATCGGCAAAGGCACGGATGGTATGATACAATACCGGCCGGCCAGCCAGGTCCATGAATTGTTTGGGAACGGCACTCTTCATCCGGGTACCAGACCCTCCTGCTACGATGATGGCTGTTTTTTTCCGCTGTTGCATGTAATAGGTTGTTGGTCAATTTCAACCGGCAGTATCCTGCCTCCCGGCCTGGATTAAATATATACTGCAAGAGTGCCGGTACAAGGCACCCGGCAGCAGCCGGATTAAACAAAAAATCCCCTGCCGGCGGCAGAGGATTTCTCTGAATTCAATTATGCTTAAACAATCAGCATAGCATCGCCATAGCTGAAGAAACGATATTTCTCTTTGATGGCCTGCTGATAGGCTTCCATGATCAGATCGTATCCTGCAAAAGCGCAGGTCATGATCAGGAGGCTGGTTTTAGGCAGGTGGAAGTTTGTTACCAACGCATTGGGAATAGCAAAATCGTAAGGTGGGTGGATGAAGGTGTTTGTCCATCCTTCCGCAGCCTTCAGGTGATTCTGCGCTGTTACGGAAGATTCTACCGCACGTACGGAGGTAGTACCAATCGCACAGATTTTACGGTTTTCTTCTTTCGCTTTGTTAACTGTTTTAACAGCGTGTTCCTCAATGTGGAAGTATTCTGCATCCATTTTGTGTTTGCTCAGGTCTTCCACTTCAATCGGACGGAAAGTACCTAAACCAGTGTGCAGCGTTACTTCTGCAAACTTAACACCTTTAATTTCCAGACGTTTGATCAGCTCGCGGCTGAAGTGCAAACCGGCTGTAGGAGCAGCCACGGCGCCTTCGTATTTCGCATATACGGTCTGATAACGCTCTTTATCTTCATCTTCCGGTTTACGCTTAATATATTTAGGCAGTGGAGTTTCGCCCAGGGTATCCAATACCTGTTTGAACTCATCATCATTGCCTTCAAATAAGAAACGGATGGTACGGCCTCTTGAAGTGGTGTTATCAATTACTTCTGCTACCAGGGATTCATCATCACCAAAGTACAGTTTGTTCCCTACACGAATTTTACGGGCCGGATCTACAATTACATCCCAGAGACGGTTTTGTTTGTTCAGCTCACGCAGCAGGAAAACTTCAATTTTTGCGCCTGTCTTTTCTTTACGGCCATACAACCTTGCAGGAAATACCTTCGTATTGTTCACAATCATTACATCCTTGTCGTTGAAATAGCCAAGGATATCTTTGAATACTTTGTGCTCAATTTTTCCGGTATTACGATGTACCACCATTAAACGTGATTCATCTCTTGTCTTGGAAGGGTGCTGCGCGATCAGATTTAAAGGAAGATCGAATTTGAACTGTGATAGTTTCATATTACGGTATGAATAAAAATTTTAGAGGGTGCAAAGGTATTGATTATTATCTATTTTATCAAAAAATGATAAAAACCAATAAAAACCAGTTAATTATACATTAAATCCCTTTCGGGATGGCCGCTATCAGTTGTTGGGTATACGCCTGCTGTGGATGATGATACACGGCATCGGCCTCTCCCGTTTCTACGATCTTTCCCTGCCGCATCACCATCATCCGGTCGCTGATAAAACGTACCACCGACAGGTCGTGAGAAATAAAAATGCAGGTAAAACCCAATGCCTTTCGCAGATCAATCAGCAGGTTCAGTACCTGAGCCTGGATGCTGACATCCAATGCCGCTACCGATTCGTCGCATATAATAAAGGAAGGCGCTACCGCCAGTGCCCGTGCAATCACCACCCGCTGCCGTTGTCCGCCGGAAAACTCATGCGGATACCGGTTATAATGTTCCGGTCGTAGCTGCACCATTTCCAGCAAGGCCATCACCCGCTCCTGTTGCGCCCGTTCATTGCCGTACAAGCCGTGTACCTGCATCGGTTCCAGAATGGCGCTTCCGACAGACTGCCGGGGATTCAGCGATGCATAAGGGTCCTGAAAGATCAGCTGCATATCCTTTCGCAAAACACGCATTCCTTTTTCTGACAGGCTACGCAAATCCTGTCCTTTATAAACAATACTTCCGCCGGTTGGTTCTATGAGTCGTAATAAAGAACGTCCCAACGTGGTTTTGCCACAACCCGACTCTCCTACCAGTCCCAATGTTTCGCCGGTGCGTACGGTAAAACTCACGTCATCTACGGCTTTGGCCCATTTCAATACTTTACCGGTGATACTTCTTTTTACCGGAAACCAGGTACACAAGCCGTTTACTTCCAGTAAAGGCGGCGCGGCGGCCAGCAACTGTGTCCGTTGCTGTATGTCGGCATCGCTCACTACCAACGATGCAACCAATGTCTTTATTGTACCTGCTTTTTCGTGTATTTGTCCACGTGAGTCTGTTTCCATGAAGTCGGCGGTAACCGGCAACCTGGTCAAACGCTGGTCCAGCGGGGGCCGGCAGGCCAGCAGCCCTTTCGTATAGGGGTGTTGCGGATGACGGAATACCTGCTCTACGGTGCCTTCTTCTACTATATTTCCTTTATACATCACCACGACGCGGTGTGCCAATGCGGCCACCACGCCCAGATCGTGCGTGATAAACAATACACTCATGTCCAGCTGTTGCTGTAGCTCGCGTAATAATTCCAGGATGGCTTGCTGTACAGTAACATCCAACGCCGTGGTAGGCTCATCGGCTATCAGCAGTTTGGGATGGCAGGAAATAGCCATGGCAATCATGACGCGTTGTTTCTGTCCGCCGGATAATTCATGTGGGTAACGCTCCATGATAGCGGCGGGATCTGGTAATTTCACCTTTTCAAATAAGGCGATGGCGCGTTGCCGTGCCGCCTGGGCGGTCATCGGCGTATGCAGGCGGATAGCTTCTGTTACCTGGTCGCCGCAGGTATGCAGGGGGTTCAGGGAAGTCATGGGCTCCTGAAAAATCATGGCCACTTCATTACCCCGGTAATGGCGCACCTTTTCATCGGATAGCTGCAGCAGGTCTATAGTATCTGCAGCCATGCGATAAAGGATGCTGCCATGGGATATTTTTCCCGGTGGTTGTATGAGGCGCATGAGCGAGAGAGCGGTAACGGACTTACCCGAACCGGATTCTCCCACTACGCCAACTATTTCTCCCTTTCCGATCGTCAGGGAAATATGATTAACCGCTGTGATGGTGTTGTTGCCTGCCGGAAAAGTAACGGCCAGGTCTTGTATCTCTACCCGCGTGGAATGCATACCGGAAGATACAACAATTCTAAAAACGCAGGTGCTTTACGGTCTGATGGCTTTCAATCAGTTTCTGTAAGGAATCGATACCTACTTTAAGGTGTCTTTCCACAAATTTGGTGGTCACTTTTTTGTCGCTTTCTTCTGTTTTCACGCCTTCCGGTACCATCGGCTGATCAGATACGAGTAACAGGGCGCCGGTCGGGATTTTGTTATAGAAACCTACCGAAAAGATAGTGGCAGTTTCCATATCCACGGCCATGGCACGGATTTTCTCGAGGTACTGTTTGAATTCAGCATCATGTTCCCATACCCGGCGGTTGGTGGTATAGCAGGTACCTGTCCAGTAGTCATATCCGGAATCGCGGATGGTGGTAGAAATCGCCTTTTGCAGGGCAAATGCAGGCAGGGCAGGTACTTCCGGCGGGAAATAATCGGTGCTGGTACCTTCACCGCGTATAGCCGCAATCGGTAGAATCAGGTCACCAATGTTGTTTTTCTTCTTTAATCCGCCACATTTACCCAGGAACAATACCGCTTTGGGGGAGATGGCCGATAACAGGTCCATTACAGTAGCGGCGCCGGGACTTCCCATACCAAAATTGATGATGGTGATATCGCCTGCGGTAGCGCATTGCATGGGTTTACCTTCGCCAATGATTTTCACATTGTTCCATTCGGCAAACATCGTCAGGTAGTTACTGAAATTGGTGAGCAGGATGTGGGAACCAAAATTTTCCAACTTTTCACCAGTGTAGCGGGGCAGCCAATTAGCTACAATTTCTTCTTTTGTCTTCATAGCCTTTTGACACGCAAATATAAGGTTTTGTTCCCTAACCGGCAATATTATCATGATCACCTATACAGGAATCCTATCTTCGCGGGAAATACAGGAACCGTACTTTTGCAGTTACCTTTTATATTAAATCCGTTTTACTTTGATCCTGATCAATTTCCCGGCACCCGACTTCAAGATTGTGAGAGAAGGCGATAAAGAGCTGATTTTTGACCGTTACCGTAAAAAATATGTCACCCTCACCCCGGAGGAATGGGTGCGGCAGAATTTCCTGCACTACCTGGTAAAAACCCTGGCGTATCCGGCGGCCCTGATCGGGATAGAGAAGGAAATCTTCCTGGGGGAGCTGAAAAAACGGTTCGACATCGTCATATATAACCGCCAGATGCAGCCCTGGATGCTGGTGGAATGCAAGGAAATGAACGTTCCGCTGACGGAGCAAACGATGCAGCAGGTGATCCGGTACAATATGGTGATTCCGGCCACCTATCTGGTGGTGACCAACGGGGTGCATACCTTTTGTGGCAGCTATGCTGCCAAAGAACAACAGTGGCGTTTTTTAACACAATTACCGGCTTTCGGCCAATAGTATACGACCGGCTTTACATAACAACGCCCTGTATAACTTATACAGGGCGTTGTTATTATAATAAAGTAACGAATTATCAAGGGAAAATACCCAGTTGCTCGTAAGCAGCACCCACTTTGTTGATAGCGCATACATAAGCTGCAGTACGCATATCGTGAATCTGTGGGTTAGCGATCATTACATCACGTACTTCATGCAGGGCAGTGTGCATGGTTTCTTCCAGACCGGAATATACCAGATCCACTTCATCCGCACCGTGACCAATGAATTTTCTTTCTTTATCGGATACTTTTTTACCGGTCAGGTCTTCGATGGTTTGCAGGATATGAATGTTCATATTCTCATCAAAACGTTTGCCCAGACGACCATAGCGTACGTGGCTCAGGTTTTTCAGCCATTCGAAGTAGGACACGGTAACACCACCTGCGTTCAGGAACATATCCGGTACTACGATCACACCTTTTTTGTTCAGGATTTCATCTGCTTCAGGCGTTAACGGACCGTTAGCGGCTTCACCGATGATTTTAGCCTTTACATTAGGCGCGTTGTGTTTATCGATTACGTTTTCCAGTGCGGCAGGGATCAGGATTTCGCAATCCAGTTCCAGACCATCTGTATTTTTGTTGAGGTTGGAAGCACCCGGGAAGTTGATGATAGAGCCGGTAGCTTTTTTGTGTTGCAGTACTTCGTCAGGATTCAGACCCTGTTCGTTGAAGATAGCACCATCCCACTCGATCAGGCAGATAACTTTTGCACCAGCTTCGTGGAAGTATTTCGCAGCGTGGTAACCTACGTTACCCATACCCTGTACAATTACTCTTTTACCTTCGATACCGGTAGTCAGGCCTAAGCGGTCCATGTCTTCCTTGATGTTGCACAGTTCGCGCAGACCGTAGAATACACCCAGACCAGTAGCTTCGGTACGACCACGTACACCGCCCTGAGAAACAGGTTTACCGGTAACGCAACCGTAACCATCAATTTCACCCGGACGTAAGCTCATATAGGTATCCAGGATCCAGCTCATTTCTCTTTCGCCGGTTCCGTAGTCAGGAGCAGGAACGTCGGTACCAGGTCCGATGAAGTTTTTCTTTACCAGCTCCGCTGTGTAACGGCGGGTGATAGCTTCCAGCTGGAAGGGAGTATAGTTGCGGGGATTAATTTTCAGACCACCTTTCGCACCACCGAAAGGTACGTTTACGATAGCACATTTATAAGTCATCAGGGACGCCAGCGCCATTACCTCATCCTGGTTTACTTCATCGCTGAAACGGATACCACCTTTACAAGGCAGTTTGTGATGAGAGTGTTGTACACGGTATGCCTCAATTACCTGAACGGTATCGCCGATTCTAACCGGAAATTTAATCTGATAAACGGCGTTGCAGGCTTTGATCTGCTCCAGGATACCTTTGTCCCATTTGGTGAACGCAGCTGCTTTGTCGAAACTTCTTTCCACACTTTGGAAAAAGCTATAATGCTGATCTTGCGACATAATTTATTGTTTTGGTATAACGATTAGATTACTTGTCTACAGATTGTTTTTTTCTCTTTTCTCCAGTTTACTGATCTTTCTGTCCAGGTTAATAAGAAACAACACAATACCCAAAAAGATGATCACTAAAACGCCTACTATCACATAAATTTTACCGTTGCTGCGGAAAAACTGGTTGACAGCTCCGGATTCGGTGTCTTGCTGTTGTGCATTTGCCAGTACTGATATAAGCAACAGTGCCCATGTCAGGCAAAATGAAAACGCTTTGTTAATCATTTAAAAATATTTTTAAGCTCTAATTTCTTGTAGCGTACTACGAGCGAGTAAATCCACACACTTAATAAAGTCCATCCGATAAAGGCCGGATACAGTACCATTTTCATGCCGCCATCCGTATCTTTTGAAGCAAAGCCGGGTGTGCTGGCACTCCCCGGGTGCAAAGAATCGACCATTCGGGGGATAATATAGGTCAGTGGAATGAGTAATGCAAATGCAAAAATGTTAAAAACTGCGGATATCCGTGCCCGTTTGTCGATATCATGAATCGATAAACGTAATACCAGGTAGGCCATATAGATGAGGATGGCAATCGCCGTACACATCTGTTTGGGATCATCCGTCAGGGTACCTCCCCAGGTGTAGGTAGCCCACAGGGTACCTGTTGCAAATCCCAATATCCCGAAGAAAGTACCGATGCCTGCCGCGCTGGAAGCATATACGTCTCTTTTCAGGTCATATTTGGTAAGGTAAAGAAGGGAGTTGGTGACGGACACAGCAAACATGGTATACATACATATCCACATCGGCACATGAAAAAACAATCCGCGTGAAGATTGTCCGTTGGTTCCTATGATTGGTATCTTAACTGTGAACCCGGCGATAATTACGTATAAAACAAGCAGTATCGCTAATGCTTTCCACCAATGTCTGGCCATTTTTTAACAGCTATATTCGGGGGCAAACCTACACGTTTTAGCGCTAATCACAAAGATTTTCAGGGATTTTAAGTTTATCCAACAGCAGTAAAACCCCGTTAAATATCCTTTACAGAAGTGAGCATTTTATTTGATATTTCTAATTTAGTCTTTCCAGAGGAAGGGGAAAAGAATCATGGTAAGCGCTATTATCAGTACATCCATCCCTCCCAGCAGCAGGAACATTTTAGGCAGGTCTGGCTGAAATACGGTCACAAAAGCCGACAGGGAAATATTGGCCAGCAACATCAGTACCGGCATAATCAGGGGGAATCCCATTACCGCCATCAGGGCGGCATTATGATTGGCCTGGGCCGCAATAGCCGCCAGCATGGTGAATAACAACGATAAACTGATACCTCCCAGCAATACCATCCCGATAAAATACCAGGGGTTGATGATGGGGTTGCCCAGGAAAATAAGGCTGCATCCCAGCGAGATGAGGCTCATCAGCACCATCAGGATAACATTGTAAATCAGTTTGGCCGCTATAAAACAACGGGGATGTACCAGGGAATAGAAATATAGTAACCGGCCCCGGCTTTCCTGCATAAAACTTTTGGCAATGGCGTTCACCGATACAAACAGCTGTATCACCCAGAAAAGGGCATTCCAGATTTTATCGTCCGGCCGGCCCATCATCAGATTAATAACAAACACGGTAGATACAATGTAAAGCAATACCCCATAAAACGCATACTGCTGGCGCAATTCCAGCAACAGGTCCTTTTTCACGAGGGTCAATGTCTGATGTATGGGACGATTTTTTTTCATGGTCAGGCGCAAAGATAGGTAAAAGCAATCAGCCTTACTTCCACAGCAAATGAACCGCTTTCTGCTATTAAATAATTATATTAGCCACTTGTTAATAACTATATGAAAAAATCAGGTATACATAAAATCCTTGTCGCCAATCGCGGAGAAATAGCCTTACGGATCATGCGTTCAGCACGGGAAATGGGAATCAAAACTGTAGCGGTATTCTCCGAAGCCGATCGTACGATGCCTTTTGTACAATATGCCGACGAAGCAGTATGTATTGGGCCGGCGCCGTCCAACCAATCGTACTTGCTGGGAGATAAAATCATAGCAGTAGCAAAAGAAAAAGGAGCCGACAGTATCCACCCCGGATACGGTTTTTTAAGTGAGAACGCCCGCTTTGCCCAACAGGTCAGCGATGCAGGACTTACTTTCATAGGCCCTTCTGCCGCTTCCATTGAAGTAATGGGTAGTAAGCTGGCCGCCAAACAGGCCGCGCAGAAATTCGGGGTACCCATGGTACCCGGTACCGAAACGCCGCTGCGCAGCGTGGAAGAAGCCCGCGAAGTAGTAAAGAAAACAGGTTTCCCGATTCTCATCAAAGCTTCTGCCGGTGGTGGAGGTAAGGGAATGCGGGTAGTCAATAATCCGGAAGAACTGGAAGAACAGATCCGGATGGCTAAAAGTGAAGCCCTCAACGCATTCGGCGACGATGCGGTATTCATAGAAAAATATGTGGGTTCTCCCCGTCATATCGAAATCCAGATCCTGGGCGATCAGCACGGGAACTGCGTATACCTGTTTGAAAGGGAATGTTCGATACAACGCCGCCACCAGAAACTGATTGAAGAAGCGCCGTCTTCCTGTCTGACCCCGGAAATCCGGGCGGCGATGGGCGCCTGCGCAGTGAACGTAGCCAAAGCCTGCGACTACTATGGCGCCGGTACTGTGGAGTTTCTGGTAGATGAACAACTCAACTTCTATTTCCTGGAAATGAATACCCGCCTGCAGGTAGAACATCCGGTAACAGAACTGATCACCGGATTGGACCTCGTAAAGGAACAAATTAAAATAGCCCGTGGGGAAACCCTGGCGTTTACGCAGGATAGCCTGCAGATCAACGGTCACGCGATTGAACTGCGTATCTGTGCGGAAGATCCGGCCAACAACTTCCTCCCGGATACCGGTAAGCTGGAAACTTATATCCGGCCACAGGGTTACGGCGTACGGGTAGACGACGGCTACGAGCAAGGCATGGATATCCCTATTTACTACGATCCTATGATCGCCAAGCTGATTGCGTGGGGAGCCAACCGCGAAGAGGCCCGGCACCGCCTCCTCCGCGCCATTGAAGAGTACCAGGTAAAAGGTATCCGCACCACCCTGCCCTTCGGACAATGGGCTTTACAGCAACCCGCATTTATCACAGGTCACTTCGACACCAACTTTATCGCGAAATATTTTACGCCGCAGGCACTCCAGGAGGCATCTGAAACCGTCAATAAACTGGCGGCTATACTGGCTGCACAAGTGTGGCAGGAACAAAACATATCTTTACAACAGGTAACTGATACAACGATAAAATCATCCGCCTGGAAAAAAAGAAATACGTTAAGATAAACCAAATAGGCTGTTAACTTTATTCAAATTGTTTTCTGCAAAACAGAAAACGAGTAACTTTGCGCCAATTTTTTTTGATGATACAGAATCTTATATTACAGATTATTGATTTCTTCTACCAACCTTTTGCCAAGATAATGCCGCGGCAAACCTTCCGCTACCTGGCATGTGGTGGCAGCAATACCGCGCTGGATATATTTCTGTATTTCATATGCTACAATTTCATTTTACACCAACAAATGGTACAGCTGCCATTTATCAGTATCAGCGCCCATATTGCCGCGCTGTTCATGTCGATGGCGGTCACTTTCCCTACCGGCTTCCTGCTGAGTAAATTTGTGGTGTTTTCAGATTCCAACCTGCGTGGCCGGATACAACTGTTCCGTTACTTCTTACTGGTAGGCATCTGCGTTATGCTGAATTATGTGCTCATGAAACTGTTTGTAGACAGGTTACACCTGTTTCCTACCGTCGGAAAAATATGTACGACAGTACTGGTGGTGATCTTCAGTTATCTCACCCAGAAAAAATTCACCTTTAAAGTGAAACAAACGAGTTAAATCGCGCTGTATATAAAACAAGATGCACCCGCCTTCCGGTGGGTGCATCTTGTTTTTAACGACTTCCATTATTTATCGCAGCTGATCATCCTGCCTAACAGGATCTGGTTCTGATGAAACAGCCAGCCAGGTAACCACCTGATTGCTAAAAATAAAAGAGGCGATGCTATGCTGCATCACCTCTCCGGTAATATTTTCCGTAAACTACTCTGCTTATTGCTGCTCGTAATAACAATGCCGGCATCTCGGTTCATACAAATCTTTTTCGCCCAGCAGCAAAGTTTCCTTCACCGCAGATTTACGGTAGGAATAATTGGCAATATGCCCGCATTTCACGCAGATGGCGTGCAGCTTGGTAATATAATCTGCCTTGGCCAGCAAAAATGGCATCTGGCCAAATGGTTTGCCGGTATAGTCCATGTCCAGGCCGGCAATAATCACCCGGATACCGCGCAATGCCAGCTGGTCGCATACATTGGGCAGTTCATTATCAAAAAACTGGGCTTCATCAATCCCTACTACATCTACTTCCTGCGCCAGTAACAATATCTGCTGGGAATTCTCGATCGGCGTAGACACAATCTTGTTTTCATCGTGCGACACGATACTACCTTCATCATAACGGGTGTCTACCGCCGGTTTAAAGATTTCTACCTTCAGATTGGCAATGTGTACCCGTTTCAGCCGGCGGATGAGTTCTTCGGTTTTTCCCGAGAACATAGAGCCGCAAATTACTTCGATCCAGCCCCTCCGTCCTCCTGCAAGAGAAGGTTCAATAAACATATTATACTAATTTGATTATTAATTAATTAAAATATTCTAATTTTATGCAAATAAAATAATTTCTCTCACACAGCGTTAACAATTAAGGCATGGAGAAGATTAATGCATTAATTGAAAAATTACAGGAATTAAAAAATTCCGGGGCGGACCTGTCAGCAATTTCCTATTATGTACAATTGCTGCAGGCAGAGATTATGCATGCCCGTAATAAACAACATCAGCAGGAAACCCAGGCGGGTCAAAGCCAGATAGCGGTTATTATGCCGGCGCAGCAACCTGTTATCATAACGATGCCGGTAACCACCGCGGCGCAAACTACAACATTCACCGCAAATGAACCGGCAATTGTTCCCACAACTTCTCCGGAACTTACGCACACTCCCGCGGCAGCTGCACCTATAACGGTAACGCCTGCTCCGGAAGCGGAAAACGTTCCTGCCCAACCGGAACCCGTGCCTATACCGGCAGCCAGCCAGTCACCTGTTACGACAGCTGACGACGTACCTGCCAAACCGGAACCTGTGGTAGTAGCACAACCCATTCCAACACTGGCCGCGAATCTGCCACCTATCATCACAACACCTGCTCCCGACGACGTACCCGCCAAACCGGAACCCGTTGTAGTAGCACAACCCATTCCGACCTTAGCTGCCAGTCAGCCGACCGCAGTACCGGAACCACACAAACCGGCAAAAGCCGCTACCCTCTTCGATCAGATCGACACCGCACCCGCTACCAATGGCCATAGTACGGCTACCAACGGCATCCGGAAAGATCTCAACGAACTGGTAGGTAATAAAGTCACCTCGCTCAACGACCGGCTGCGGATGCAACAGGTAGAAGTAGCGCAGAAACTGGGCGATCTGCCGGTAATGGACCTACGGCAAGGCATTGGTATCAACGATAAATACCAGTTCATACAGGAACTGTTTCACGGCGATAAAGACCTCTACGAACGTTCCATCAAAACACTCAACGAATGTGCCTCGCTACAGGAAGCCGACTACTGGCTCCAGCGCGAGATCAAGATCATACAGGGTTGGGAAGATGATCACCACCTGGTACAACAATTCTATGCTTTGCTGAGAAAACGTTTTTCCTGAATATACTGCAGAATTTTATGCGTGGCGCCGGTATTGGCTGCCACATAGTTACCCGCGATAGCGGCGGTTTGCTGATAATAATTTTTATCCGACAACAAAGCATCTACGCTGCTCCGTAAGGTTTCCGCATCCTGTACCACCAAGGCTCCCTTTTCCGCCACCAGCTCCACAGCTTCGAAGTACTTTTTGAATTCCGGCCCTATAATCACCGGCTTACTGTAAACGGCCGGCTCCAGCAGGTTGTGGATACCGTCTTTATCGAATCCGCCGCCTACATAGGCCAGCGTGGCATACCGATACAATGCCATCAACATCCCGATGTTATCGATAATCAGCACGTCTGCCGGTACAGCGCCTGCTTTCAGCGCCGTATACCGCACGGCCGTGGGAAACAGCGCCACAATGGCTTCAATGTGAGCATCATGAATTTCGTGGGGGGCAATAATCAGCTTTAACCCCGGCTGCTGCCGGCTATGCCACCACGTAGCCAGCACCTGTTCGTCTGATGGCCACGAGCTGCCGGCCACCACCAGCTGCTGCCCGGCGGCAAAATTGTCGATCAGCGGCAACGATGTTTGTTCTGTCAGCAAGGCGGCTACCCGGTCGAAGCGGGTATCGCCGCTCCGGCTTACCTGCGTTAGCCCGATGTTTTGGAGTAATACCAGGGAAGCGTCGTTCTGTACAAAAATATGTGTCAGCTGTTGCAGCAGGCGGCGGAACATGCCGCCCCAGGCTTTAAAAAACACCTGCTTCTCCCGGAAAATACCGGATACCAGCAACGTGGGAATACGACGTGTATGCAGCTCCGTGAGGAAATGATACCAAAATTCATACTTGATAAAGATGGCCAGCGATGGCTTTACGATGTCCAGGAAATCGCGGGCATTGCCCCGGGTATCCAGCGGCAGGTAGTAGACATAGTCGGCGCCTTTGTAATCCTTTCTGACTTCATAGCCGGAAGGGGAAAAAAAAGTTAACAAAATTTTATACTGTGGATATTGCGCCCGGATAGCTTCCAACACCGGCTTGCCCTGCTCAAATTCACCCAGGGAAGCGGCGTGTATCCATACCACCGGGCTGGTACCTACCCCCTGTTGCCGCATCCGTAATTGCCAGTCCTGCCGGCCTTTCAGCCAGCGCTGTGCTTTTACTTTTCCGGCAAGGGCAGCCAGCTGCACACCTGCTTTATATAATTGAAGCCCTGTGTTGTAAATTCCTGTTGCTATCATCCGCCAGTGTGCTTTAAGTTAATTTTTAATGTATTGCAAAGATAATCCCCAGCCATTCCCAAAATTTGTAAATTTGCACACTTTAAACAAAATAAAAATATACATTTCATATGGTTCCTATTCAGATGGTGGATTTGAAACGCCAGTATACTAAGATTAAATCCCAGGTAGATGTTGCCATCCAGGAAGTATTGGAAAACGCCGCTTTCATTAACGGTGGTGCCGTACAGCAATTTGCCGGTGAACTGCAGCAATACCTGGACGTGAAGCACGTCATTCCTTGCGCCAACGGTACTGACGCGTTACAGATTGCCATGATGGCCCTCGGGCTGGAACCGGGTGATGAAGTGATTACCCCTTCATTTACCTTTATTGCCACGGCAGAAGTAATTGCCCTGTTAAGACTGAAACCTGTTTTTGTAGATATAGACCCACAAACCTACTGCCTCGATGTGGCACAGGTGGAAAAGGCCATCACTCCTAAAACCAAAGCCATTGTACCCGTTCACCTGTACGGTCATGTAACCGATATGGAAGCGCTGATGGAAGTAGCCAACAAACATAACCTGTATGTAATCGAAGATAACGCACAGGCAATCGGCGGCAACTACACCTTCAAAGATGGCAGCACCAAAAAAGCCGGTACAATCGGTCATATTGGCTGCACCTCTTTCTTCCCTTCCAAAAATCTGGGTTGCTATGGCGACGGTGGCGCGATCTTTACCAACGACGACCAGCTGGCAGCACAGATCCGCATGGTAGCCAACCATGGCCAGTCTGCCCGCTACTACCACGATGTGGTAGGTTGCAACTCCCGCCTGGACACCGTTCAAGCGGCTGTATTGCGCATTAAACTGCCGTTGCTGGACGAATACATCAAAGCCCGTCGTGCCGTAGCTGATGCCTACGATGCTGCGTTTGCAGACGTACCACAGATCACCACACCATACCGTGCTCCTTACAGCTACCATGTATTTCACCAATATACCCTCCAGCTGAATGGTGCCGACAGAAATGAACTGCAAAAGTACCTGGCAGAAAAACAGGTGCCTTCCATGATCTACTATCCAGTACCTGCCCACCGCCAGAAAATGTTTGCGGAATATGGCAGCGATGCATTTGACTTACCCGTAACCGATTCCCTCACCAGCAAGGTGATTTCCTTACCGATACACACTGAAATGGACACCGATCAATTAGATCACATTATTCAATCAGTCAAATCATTTCTAAACAATCACCCCGCATGAAGATTACAGTAGTAGGCACCGGTTACGTAGGACTTGTAACCGGTACCTGTTTTGCCGAAACAGGCAACGAAGTAACCTGTGTAGACATTGACGCCAACAAAGTACAAAAGCTCTCCTCCGGCCAGATTACCATTTATGAGCCGGGTCTGGAGAAACTGTTTGAGCGGAATCTGAAGGAAGAGCGTTTAACGTTTACTACCAGCCTGGAAGAAGGGATTAAAGATGCGGAAGTAATCTTTCTGGCGTTACCCACTCCTCCGGGAGCGGATGGAGCGGCAGACCTGTCTTTTGTACTGAACGTAGCAGATCAGCTGGGCCAGTTGCTGACCGACTACAAAGTAATTGTAGACAAAAGCACCGTACCGGTAGGCACAGCCGAAAAAGTAACTGCGGCCATTGCCAAAAACAGTAAAGCGCCTTTTGATGTGGTGTCTAATCCCGAATTTTTACGGGAAGGCGTTGCGGTAGACGATTTCATGAAACCAGACCGCGTAGTGATTGGTACGGAATCTGAAAGAGCCCGTAAAGTCATGGCAGAACTGTATGCGCCTTTTGTAAGACAGGGAAATCCGGTCATCTTCATGGATGAAAAATCTGCGGAGCTGACCAAATATGCTGCTAACTCTTTCCTGGCAACCAAAATTTCCTTCATGAACGAAATCGCCATCCTGTGTGAAAAACTGGGTGCCGACGTAGACATGGTACGCCGCGGTATTGGCAGCGATGACCGTATTGGTAAACGTTTCCTGTTTCCCGGTATCGGTTATGGCGGCAGCTGTTTCCCGAAAGATGTACAGGCACTGGTAAAATCATCCCAGGATGCCCAGTATGATTTCAGAATACTGAACGCGGTTATGGATGTCAACGAGCAACAGAAACTGTTCCTGCTTCCTAAAATAAAATCCTACTTTAAAGACGATCTCCAGGGAAAACATTTTGCCCTGTGGGGACTGGCCTTTAAACCCAATACAGACGACATCCGGGAAGCACCCGCCTTGTACATCATCGATGCCCTGGTAGCTGCCGGCGCCACCGTGACCGTATTTGATCCGGAAGCGATGCCCAATGTACGTCAGCTCATTGGCGATAAAGTGACGTATGCAGAACACCAGTATACCTGCCTGGAAAATGCAGACGCCCTGATCATCGCTACTGAATGGAGCGTATTCCGTACACCGGACTTTCATAAGATTTCTGCCAGCCTGAAAAACCAGGCGATATTTGATGGCAGAAACCTGTTTGAAACACACCGGATGAAAGAACTGGGTTATCATTACGAAAGCGTAGGCCGTACAGCCGTTTTATCATAAATCTTTTAGACCTGACAAATGGAAAAG
This sequence comes from Chitinophaga nivalis, assembly GCF_025989125.1. Classification (NCBI taxonomy): domain Bacteria; kingdom Pseudomonadati; phylum Bacteroidota; class Chitinophagia; order Chitinophagales; family Chitinophagaceae; genus Chitinophaga; species Chitinophaga nivalis. The sequence continues at coordinate 8,409,764 of NZ_JAPDNR010000001.1, forward strand.
AAAAGAGTATTGATAGCTGGTGCTGCCGGCTTTCTCGGATCACACCTGTGTGACCGCTTTATAAAAGAAGGGTTTCATGTGATTGGTATGGACAACCTGCTCACAGGTAATATCAAAAACATTGAACACCTCTTTCCGTCACCGGATTTTGAATACTACCACCACGATGTTACCAAGTTTATCCACGTTCCCGGAAAACTGGACTACATCCTGAACTTCGCCTCTCCGGCCAGCCCCATCGACTACCTGAAAATGCCTATCCAGACCCTGAAAGTAGGATCCCTGGGCACGCACAACCTCCTTGGCCTGGCAAAAGAAAAGAAAGCGCGTATCCTGGTAGCTTCTACTTCCGAAGTATATGGCGATCCCAACGTACACCCGCAAACAGAAGAATACTGGGGTAATGTAAACCCCGTAGGCCCCAGAGGAGTTTACGATGAAGCGAAAAGATTCCTGGAATCCATCACCATGGCGTATCACAACTTCCATGGCGTAGACACCCGCATCATCCGTATCTTTAATACCTACGGTCCGCGTATGCGACTCAATGATGGCCGTGCCTTGCCGGCATTCATGAGCCAGGCGCTGAACGGACAAGACCTCACCGTATTTGGCGATGGTAGCCAGACACGCTCTTTCTGTTATGTAGATGATCTCGTAGAAGGTATCTACCGGTTGTTGCTGAGCGATTACCACTTACCGGTAAACATTGGCAACCCGCAGGAAATTACCCTGAACCAGTTTGCAGAAGAGATCATTGCCTTAACCGGTTCCAAACAAAAAATCGTGTATCATCCGTTACCAAAAGATGATCCGAAACAACGGCAGCCGGATATCACCAAAGCCCGTACCATCCTGGGCTGGGAGCCTAAAGTAGGCAGAGAAGAAGGCTTGCGTATCACCTACGAATATTTCAAACAGGCTTTATTAAAATAAATTCCTAATTTTTCTTGCATGAAGCGGAGATTACTGATTACAGGCGGCGCGGGTTTTATTGGCTCACATGTAGTACGTTTATTCGTCAACAAATATCCTGATTACCAGATCGTGAATCTGGATGCATTGACCTATGCCGGCAACCTGGAAAACCTGGCGGATATTCAGGATAAGCCCAACTATGTTTTTGAGAAAGGAGATATTACCGATGAAACTTTCATCGATCAGCTTTTTCAACAATACCAGTTCGACAGCGTGATTCACCTGGCAGCAGAAAGCCATGTAGACCGCTCTATCATGGACCCGCTGGCATTTATCCGGACCAACGTGCTGGGTACGGCTGTATTACTGAATAATGCCCGCAAACTGTGGAAAGATGACCTGACCAATAAACTGTTCTACCATGTATCCACCGATGAGGTATACGGATCACTGGGAGAAGAAGGTCTTTTCCATGAAACCACCGCCTACGATCCGCGTTCTCCGTATTCTGCTTCCAAAGCCAGTTCGGACCATTTTGTGATGGCCTATTATCACACCTATCATCTTCCGGTCATCATCTCCAATTGTTCCAACAACTACGGCTCTCACCACTTCCCGGAAAAACTGATTCCGCTGGCGATACACAATATCAAAAACAACAAGCCGGTGCCGGTTTACGGGAAAGGAGAAAACGTACGTGACTGGCTGTTTGTAGAAGATCATGCGCGGGCAATAGATACCATCTTTCACCAGGGTCGTACCGGAGAAACCTACAACATCGGCGGATTTAATGAGTGGAAAAACATTGACCTCATTCAGTTGCTGTGTAACATCATGGATCGTCAACTGGGTCGCCCCGAAGGTACTTCGGCACAGCTGATTACCTTTGTGAAAGACCGGGCAGGACACGATCTCCGCTATGCGATAGACGCCTCCAAACTGAACAAGGAACTGGGCTGGGCCCCTTCCCTGCAGTTTGAAGAAGGCCTGGAGAAAACAGTATCCTGGTACCTCGCCAACGAAACCTGGCTGCACAACGTGACCAGCGGCGAATACCAGCAATATTATAACGAGCAATACCAAAAAAGATAATTACAATAGCTGCATGTAAAAATCAGGCATCTCCCGAAAAACAATTCCTGCAGATGCCTGATTTTTAATGTCAGCTATATCAGGCTAAATCAATATTATGGGTTTTCAGCAAACCGGGATACCCGGGCTTTTGATTTACGAACCAAAAGTATTAGGGGATCATCGTGGATATTTTTTTGAGAGTTACAATGCCAATACCTTCCTGGAAGCGGGCATCGATTACAAATTTGTACAGGACAACCAGGCCCGTTCCAGCTACGGCGTATTACGCGGGCTGCACTACCAGCTGGAGCCACACGCCCAGACTAAACTGATCCGGGTACTGGAAGGCCGCATCCTGGATGCGGTAGTGGATATGCGTAAAGACTCGCCTACCTACGGCCAGTCTTATACCATTGAACTGAGCGCCGACAACAAACTGCAGCTGCTGGTGCCGAAAGGTTTTGCCCACGGTTACGCCGTACTCAGCGAAACAGCAGAAGTGATGTATAAATGCGATGACTTCTATAACAAATCCTGCGAAGGCGGTATTATCTACAACGATCCTGCCCTCGGCATCGACTGGGGCATTGATCTGAAAGATGCGATCATCTCGGAGAAAGACCTGCAACTGCCCAAACTGGCAGATATTACCCACAACTTTGTATTTTAACAGCTGATTACTTGCTATGAAAAATATTCTCGTTACCGGCGGAAACGGACAATTAGGCCAGGCCATCCAACAGATAGCCAGCCAGTATCCTCAGTTTAACCTGGTGTTTACCACCTCAGCAGAACTGGATATTACACAACCAGCAGCCCTGGAAACTTATTTTGCGACCCACCAACCGGATGCCTGCATTAACTGCGCTGCCTACACAGCTGTGGATAAAGCAGAGGCAGAAGAAGAGGCGGCGTTCCTCCTGAACTTCCAGGCCGTATTGAACCTGTCGGAGCTGTGCGCCAAAAACAACGTGCAGCTGATACAGCTCTCTACGGACTACGTATTCAGCGGCAGACAAAACGTGCCTTATACCGAAAACGACGATACTGATCCGGAAACCATCTACGGCAGCTCCAAAGTACGCGGGGAAGCAGTAGCATTGGGCTACAATCCCGATACCATCGTGGTACGTACTTCCTGGCTGTACTCCGAATTTGGGGTGAACTTCGCGAAACGTATGCGGGAACTGATGCAGGAAAAACAGGAACTGAAGGTGGTATTTGACCAAACCGGCACGCCTACCTATGCCGGCGACCTGGCCACTGCCCTGCTGGACATCCTGCAATACAAAGCTACCCATCCGGAAGCGGCGCTGGGCGGCATCTACCACTACAGCAATGAAGGGGTAACCAGCTGGTATGATTTTGCCGTAGCCATCAAAGAACTGACTCAGGCTACTACGGCCATATCCCCGGTTACTTCCGATCAATACCCCACTGCTGCCAAAAGACCGGCTTACAGTGTTTTAAACAAGGAAAAAATCAGGCAGACTTTCGGCATCACCGTTCCTTACTGGCGGGATAGTCTGATAAAATGTCTTAAAAATATATAGTCAACACCGGTATCCCGCAGTTCCAACGCTGCGGGATGCTTTTTTAGCCTCGTCAGCAGGCAGTCAAGCCTTGTAAACTGACATCCCGGCATTGTCAGCAAGCTACCCAGGCCTGTCAGCGGGCAGTCAAGGTGCGTCAACTGACAGTCAAGCACGGTAACCTGACAACCAGACTGTGTAAATATACAGTCAAGCCTTGTCAACAGACAACCTTACCGCGTAACTATACAGTCAAACACCGGCAACGACTATTTTATCGTTTTACGGCCGTAATCAGGGTACTCCCCAGCGGTTTTCCGGACTTATCAAAAGATCTTGTTTTCACCACCCCGAAACCCGGCGCGAACCACTCTTCCGCCACCAGCTTCATCGGTACCTCCGCTCCCATCATCTTCATCATAAAACTCAGGTCATAGCCAATCTTTACACAGTCCCAGGTACCGGCAGGCGTGGTCACCTTTTCATTGCCTTTTACCTTGCGGTTCGTGATGGCGTAATTGAAATCCACATCCATGCCCTTGATGCTCCCCGACATTTCGAAGCTGCCACCTTTCAGCTCCTGCCCGGCCTGCATCACCGTGGGATAATCCAGGAAAGCGGCAGCCGTTTTCCCTTCCATACTCACGTCTTTGAGCTGCGGCATACTGGGCATACCTACTTTCATATCAATGGCTACACCGCTACCATCACATTTAAAATGCCCGGCGCCGTTGGTCAGTACTTTGTTGTCTTTGTCGTAATAAGTAGAAGTAAAATCAGAAGTGGTACCTGTTCCATCTTTATGTACCTGGGTAATGGTATAGACATTTCTCCCACCCGGGTTATTTTTAGCGTCATAAATGGTCATCTCCACCACTGCATTATTCAGCAGGTAATAATAACCTTTACAATCCTGGGCAGACACTACATACACGCAACATAAGCTGCATACCAGCAAGAGGAAATATTTCATGACAACCTTTTTTGGGGCAACCCGGCACTGCACTATCCGTAGGATGGTTCAAATAGCAGGCTGTTTAGTGCAGGTGGGAACCTGTTATTACGTTACTAAATTTACGCAATATCCGGCGAATGCGGTGTTTTACAGGGGGTATATAAATCGCAGTTCAGACATTTTTTGTGTAGGTTTGCAAAAATTGAATATTTAAATCATGAATCTGATAGAAGAACTGCGCTGGCGGGGCATGCTTCAGGATATGATGCCTGGCACGGAAGAACAACTGCAAAAAGAAATGACCACTGCATATATCGGCTTTGACCCTACTGCAGAATCATTACACATTGGCAGCCTGGTTCCTATCCTCCTGCTGGTGCACCTGCAAAAGGCAGGACATAAACCCCTGGCATTAGTGGGCGGCGCTACCGGCATGGTGGGAGATCCCTCCTTTAAAGCAGAAGAAAGAAAGATGCTGGATCTGGATACCCTGCAGAAAAATGTAAATGGTATCAAAACACAACTGGAACGTTTCCTCGACTTCGACCCTGCCAAAGCCAATGCGGCAGAAATGGTCAATAACTTCGACTGGTTCCAGCACATCTCCTTCCTCGACTTTATCCGCGATACTGGTAAACACATCACGGTAAACTACATGATGGCGAAAGATTCCGTTAAAAAACGGATCGAAGGAGATAATGGGATGTCTTTCACCGAATTTACCTATCAGCTTATTCAGGGCTACGATTTCTATCATTTATATACTGCCAAAAACTGTAAACTGCAGATGGGCGGCTCTGACCAGTGGGGTAACATCGTTACCGGTACAGAACTGATCCGTCGTAAAGCCAGCGGAGAAGCCTTTGCCTTCACCTGTCCGCTCATCAAAAAAGCAGATGGCACCAAATTCGGTAAAACAGAACAAGGCACCGTATGGCTCGATCCTCAACGGACTTCCCCGTACATGTTCTACCAGTTCTGGCTCAACACCACCGACGTAGACGCTGAAAGCTATATCCGCATCTTCACCTTCCTGGAAAAAGATACGGTAGATGCCCTCATCGCCCAACACCGCGAAGCACCGGAACAACGCCAGCTGCAGAAACGCCTGGCCCAGGAAGTAACCACCTTCATCCACGGAGAAGCCAACTACGAATTTGCCGTGAAAGCTTCTTCCCTGCTCTTCAGCAACGATACCGCCGAATTGCTGGTATCCCTCACCGAAGAACAGCTGCTGGATGTAATGTCTGGTGTACCTCAGCACGAAATCGCCAAATCCGAACTGGAAGCCGGCAAAGATATCGTGAGCCTCCTCGCCGAAACCGGTATCTTCCCCAGCAAAGGAGAAGCCCGTAAAACCGTGCAGGGTGGCGGCGTGAGCATGAATAAAAATAAAATCAACGGCATCGAAACGGTAGTGAATACTACTGCATTGCTCCGGGATAAATATATTCTCTTCCAAAAAGGTAAGAAGAACTATTACCTGGTGAAAGCCGTGTAGATAATATGCTTGCAATAAATTAAGAAGGATGCCTGTGGCATCCTTTTTTAGTTTAACACGTTTTTTGTCAAAAAATGACTTATTCGTCATTGTTAAATATTATTCCCTGATTTATCTTTGATACAGACTACTAACAAGCGCTCCCCTTAGTTTTCTGATATTTCAGCAGGTACCTACCTGCAAACAGATTGTGCTGTTCCTCACCCTCTTTTCTTTTTTCAAACCACCATTCACCATCAAAATGTATGATCATGACTGAAAAAGAAATATTACTCATACTCATAGCGGATCTCGAAACTAAAAACCATCACCTGAGAACAGCCATACCAGCTATGGAACAGGAAGCCCAAATACTGCGGCAGGAAATTAGTTTGTTACAACAAAAGACTGCTTTATTAAACCAGGAAGTTGTTGAGTTGGAAGAAATACTTGTCGGGAGTTAATTACTTTGTTTATCTGCGTAACACTAAGATCCGCAGGCAGGCTGGATATGTCTGCGGATTTTATGTTGTTGTTTAATTGGAGGTATTTTTTATTTCATTTATTTCAGCGGGATATATTCTCCATTTCCATTTAAATAATCCTGTATACTTTCAATTGGAGAAACCTTTACCAGAATATCTTCTTTAACCAAAATATCGTATTCTTCCGCAATGTTTTCTTTATTACAGTGTGGACATATCATCGATTCAATGATACCATAGACTTTAACTTCCATTAAGTTAGCGCTTCCAATATCATTACCTCCCCATTTAATAGTTTCTCCTATTTGATATCGAAATTGCCAGGTGTCACCAAATTTAAATTGAATGTTGGCGTCATGTTTCTTCCCACAATCAGGGCATAAAATTTCAGCAATTAGCGTATTAAACGAGCCCATATTTTCCTAAAATCTCTATCTTAAGCATTTTAAACACGATCAATTTCCCGTTATTAATTCCATTGTAATAATATGTCACCTCAACATAGTACATCTGCTTAATCATTAAAACGCACATTCCAAACCGGTGCGTCCCAAAAACGTATATCATTTAAATTATACTGATACAGTGAGTCTTCGTAAACGAAAAGCCTGAAACAGACTTCTCTAATATCATCGGATATTTCCTGTCTGCTATAACTATTACCATACATAGGTCCTTCCCGCTTCATTACAATTGAATCCCCCCGTCTGACACCCAGATAAGAAGCGGCATCATAATACCAATCATATCGTTTATCTGGCCTCAGCTGTCTATACGTCGGATTCTTTGTCAACACTAAAAAAGCAACTTTTCCTTGATCAGGGCTATAAAGAATACTATCAATAATTAATTGGGTTGAATCGAAATAATCCGAGCTACGGAAAAAACCTTCACGCTTTAACAGTTGTTGTCTTAAAGCACGAATGATCTTAGTACTATCCTCATTATAAATACGTTTACTAACGGTGGTATGATTCAAAAACTTCTTTGGCGTATCTACATTTTTCCGAAACACCATCCATCCATGGATGTATTTATAATACCAAAATAATACGCCGGTAAAGAATAAAACCAATATGACCAGTACTGTTCTTTTATTCATGGCTTAAAACATTTATAATCTATTTTGGGGCAGCAACCGGTCTACTTAGATCAGGCCAATGTTTCACGTATTCGATATCAACAGAATCGTTTATTTGTAGTTTTGAGTCTTTCGAATCACCTTTATATATCTTGCCATCTACGTAAAACTGATAAGAGTAAGATCCTTCATGACTTACAGGGCTATTACCCCAATTATTTTTTTCATCAATAATTACTGCCTTTGTCTGGACTGCATTCCTCTTGAGCAAATATTGCGTTATTTTCCTCTTCCCAATAGTATAAAACATATAGCCAAAAAGAGAAAAAATTATAAGCAAACTTATTAAGTTCTTAAGTTTAATCAGACCAAACTTCCGACGGATTGGTAATTGTTTGCTTTGTTTCTTCTTATCCATGCTGTTTTATCTCAGTATGCCCATTAATGCTTCTTGTCACCCTCCATTCTTCATTGTTAATTCATAAACAATCACTGCTATCCATAACACGCCTATTATCGACATACACCAACCTAATACCTTATGCCTGTATCTCAACCAAAGTCTCAAACCTACAACAATTAGTACCGGACCAGTTAAAAACACCTGAATAAATCCATGATATGGCAATAATGGGAAGTAAGGATAAAGTGTCTTATAATCTTGTAAAATGTACAACAAAATGGGATAAATCATGATAGTCCCAAGGATATATAAGGGAATTAAACCTGTTTTCTTTGCAGTACGCGGCATATTTTATGCTCTTTTAAGGCACGCAAAAGTATTTCTTTGCACTGCAATTGACAGGGGAAGTTTAGGCTTGGATAGTTTGTGGGGTGTTAAGTGTTATGAAAAATCGTCAATAATCATTATCTAATGCTGTTATAATCAATTCAGGAGCATCTAAGGCATACCGAAAAGTAATAGAATCCCCTTCCCGTAAGCTATAAGGATCATGATCCCATCCACCATGATAGTTATATTCCTTACTTCCAATCTGATATTTAACTTCTATACTGCGACCTTTATAAGATCTCTTCCTCATAATAATCCCCTTGGAGTAGCCATAGTTTTTATTTATCTGATCTAGTTTATCTGATTTTGATTTACTCGCATACATATCCAGACAATACAAACCAATAACAACAATTCCGATTATTATAACAAATGTTAAAACCAGCTTTACTTTATTCATTTGTAAATTTCTCTTTTCAAATTAATATGGTACATGCTAAAAAGATATTGGCATATAGCTCTTCCTTTTATCCAAAGAAAAAAACTGATTATCGGCGTAGTTTAACATTATAAACTTAATGGATCTACTATATACTTTATCGTTCTACATTTGACAATAAGGTCGGATTCAGTATTTTCCTTTAGGTCAGCATCTAATATTATAGGGAAAAAATCGAAAACAATTTCATTGTCCTCATATCTAATCATTGCTGTATTAATAACAACACTGCATGTATTTCTATTTTCAATAAATCGAAAGCTCAAAACTTCTTCAAATATTAGTTTAACCTTTTCCCATTCATAATCTCTCTCCCTATTCATACAATGGATCATAATTTCAACTTTCCCTTTACTATCTGCGGAATGAACATCAATCTCAAAGGACATCGCCAGGACCAGCGCATCGGCGAAATCCTCATATTTATTAATTATTTCTTTTAGCATTTCGTTGATGATTACTAACTATTATTCGAACTAAAAAGCAGATAGAGATCTAATTATTCCGATGAAATCATTTTATTTTCAGCTCCACATCATGATTTATACTTCATCCATCTTCCCTAATCACCAGCTTAATTTTTTCTCCATCTTTAAGATTATAAACCTGCTTGGCCAAATGAGCATTACAAGCAATATAATTAGGGAAGGTGCTCGCATTAAAATTCTCTAAGCCATATGCTCCACCAAGCACAAACGGCATTTTTCCTATTATTCTCTGATTCCAGGATAAATCATTATGCTCTTTCCACTCATCTACATAACTAATACCAGCAATGTAATTCAAATCATCATTCAATTTAATCAGCCATTCTTCAAATGATTCTGCCACAATTGTCTGCACAGCCGTTTCTATGTCAAAGGATACTACACCACCTTTCTCTGTATGAAATGCAAATTGATTCCCAAAAACATCCTGTCCAAACGCTACAAGCCCCTTAAACAACTCTCCATACTCTTTGCTAAAATTTTCATTTACGACAGATATATTTCTAAAATCTCTCTCCTCCGAAAAGGAATAAAACTGCAAGGATTGGTTGAAGAAAAAACCACAATTATTGATATCTTCTATAAATGAAAAGTAAAATTCATCGTTTATGATTAATTTAAAATCATTTCTCAATATAGTGTCCAAATCCATCAGCAGGTCTTCTTTTGACCTATTGGCGCTGAAAAAATTAATGTAATCCTGGTATTCCATAGTTTTTATTGTCATGAGTATTAATATAACCGATCTTAGACATTCTCAAAATATCGACACCCAGTATATAATTTCAAAGGTAAATAGTAATGTACTTTAAGCAGATTGGATGATAACGAAGAAGCCTGATAGCAATCAGGCTTCTTCGTTATTTGAGTTTATTTAGCATTTTTTTTATTAGCCATACACTACCCAAAATAATAAATACGCTAATCGAAATTAGTACTAAACCAAGATTTAAATAAATCCGCTCTATTCTAGTTAATAATAAATTGGCAATCAAAGTTAACACTGAACAAATAATAGAGGCTCCTATATTTTTTAAAGTATATTGTTTACTTCTTATCATAACATACAAATAAGCGCCTAAAAAAACAGGTGAAAATAAAGTAGTTAGCCTTATAGCGAGTGTTATGTAAATACCAATACTATGCATTAAATGTCGATTTATTAACTACTATTTTTTAACCTTTCCGTTCTCATATAGATCTGAATAACACAGAATCCGCCATAATATCATACTGTTGACGCTCTGAGGGAGTCAGTTTCTCCTTTAGTTCTCTAATCTTTTCTTTGGCTTTTATTTGCGTAGAATCGGTTTCATAACATTTTTCAAAATACAGTATGGCTATCGAATCGTTTACCAATGAGTAATTTAATCCCATATTAAAATAAGCACTCGATTTTCTATAATTTAAAGATGCAGCCTTATTATAATCATTCGTAGATAGATAATATTTAAAAAGCATTGCATTACAATACCCACGTTTAAAATAATACTCACCATTTAAAGAATCAATTGCTATCAAAGTATCCAGATACTTAGCAGCAGTCTCATACTCGTTCTGATCATATAAGATATCAGCAGTTTGTTTTAATGACAGGATAGTATTTTTATCTGCTAAAGAAGGTGGGTGATTTTTACTATTGCAAGCTAAAATTACACACGTTGCAAAAATAAATTTTACGTTTCTCATTGTTTTTTATTTTCTTGCTGTTGTAGGACTTTTATAGGTATTTATTCCAGCAAGAATCCATTAAATACCTAACACTTTCCCTCAATTAAAAATATATTATGCGCGTATAATTCCAAAGCATCTCCAGCTTCGAATTCCAGATAAAAATATCGTCTTCCTTCCGCTGATATTTCATATAATACTCCATCAACTTCAAATCTACCTCTATAAAAGTTATTAAGTATACTGCTATCTGCTGTTAACGGTAGTTGCAAATTTAATTTCACTATAATAACACCCCTAAATTCCAGCATTAAATTCCTTGCCCCTTTGAAAAAACATTTCAGGCATTGGTTACCAAAGTCATAGCATATTTTGTTGCAGTAATAATCATTATGCAAATCAATAATCCCATAGTCCGTTTCAAAAATTAACAAGCTATCAAAAAGCGGAGATGCTGTCAACTCTAGCATGGTCCTATTTTCAATTTTTATAAAATGAGTATTGATTGCAAAATAGACTAATTCACAATTACAAAATGCTGACCCATGTAAAAACATAACGGCAGACCAGTATTAAATACCAGCCTGCCGTTGTTGTATGTGTTGATATGTGCTATTTCAGCATCAGCATATTTTTTCTTAATATTTTGAATTTACCTTCTGTGATAGCTACTGCCTTAGTATCTTTCAATCGTCCTTTTCCAGAGAAATGTCCTTCTATGGCGATATCATCAACTTTTGTGATCACAATCTCAAAAGGATCATCCGGATATTTTTCATTATTACCTGAGGCACGAAAAGTCTCCAATACGTTACTCCTATCAGTGGCCTGCATGTTAATGTTAATCAACTCAATCGCATTGTCAAGACCTTCCTTTACTTTACCATAAACCCCGGTTTTTATTTCATGATTAGGGAAGATTATTCTGATACCCAGTTTTTCATTATACTTCTTGCCGTCGCGCCCTACCAGATTAAGCGTGGAAGCCTGTTCGCTGGTTTTTTGGAAACTACTTTTCTCCGATAGAGAATCAGCATATTCCTTACCATCCACTTTCATACTAATAAAATCAGCAGGTCCATTTTCGATGGGCGTTGGTTCAACAATTTCCTCCTTATCTTTTTTGCAGGAAAATAATAAGCTCGTCGACAATACTGCTACTAATAAATTAAATGGTTTCATTGAGTTGATTTTAAGTTTATGATGCCGTCTAGGCGTATGATTTAACTAATTATACACCTAAGTAATTCCAAACCCTTATCTGAGCATTATATTTTTTTTTGCGTTCCGTCCGGGATAAAGAATTAAAACAACATTTCATAGTATTATTATCAACATGATAATATGTTTATAAAATCGTTTACCATCATTAATAATGCATCTAAAGAAATTATCTTGTGCGGTTAAAATCTGAGAAGAAATAAAAAAGGGAGCAATTAAGCCCCCCCAATAGTTTATATACACAACACATTATTGCAGAAAATACGTTAGCCTCATACAGCGGTAAGGAAAATAAACATACCTCTTATCCTGTCAAGGCATTCCTCTATTGACATCTCTTCAAAACAAAATCCGTCAATAATTTATTATCATAACACTTTCCTGTTTTTTTGTTCACCCATAGTCCCCAACGATCCATGCAATATTTTTCTTGTGATCTTCTATAACGAAAAGTAAATAATACCCGAACATCTATAGGCTTCGGAGTAGTCTCTTTAAATTTATTAGCATAATTAGCAAGGCGTTTGAGTTCAATCTTATCTTTTATATCTATGCGCCTAATTGTTTCTGCAAATGTCCCTTTAAAAAACTCACAAGGCACATCTTCCACAGTGCTTGTTGCAAAGTACTCATACTCTATCAATGCTCCAATAACTACCTTTTGAGATTGACTATAACCATACTTAGTAAAAAAAATATTCAAAACAGTAATCAAGATTACACTTATAATTATATTACGCATATTGCTACACTTACTGTTAGACCTTTTCTTTTATTCAAAAGCAAGGCAATCTTTCTTTGTGAGTCATACCACATCTGTGCTTCTTTCTCTCAAATACACTGCAAAACCATGGTAAATTATGCCATAAATTCGGCTCAATTAATAGTAGATTTAATCTCATTACTTCAATGAACGCACCAATTGAATCGTATTTTTCAGCTTATCTCTTTCTTTATCTTTTAGGTTTAGCATGTTCATATTAAGCCCTTGATACTGAAAAACTATTTCTTCCTTTCTCTTGACAATACAGATTGAATAAACAATATTAATTTTATTCAAATCACATATACATACAAAACCACCTTTTTCAGTTTCTCCCAATTGCTTCTCAAAGTGATCATTTTCTATACTACTAAATCCCTTCTTTTGGATATCCATTGTAGTCCCTTTCTCTAAAAGGCCAACATGATTCTCAGTTCTATAATACAAAACCTGACCCGGTGCATCATCGAATGGAATAGAAATACAGATCAACTGGTACTCACTCTGATTGTCTTTCTTAAACTTATTGTAATATTCTGTGTACCAGGTAATTTCTCTAAAAGGAGTGTCTAATGGTATATTATATACCTTGCAGGTATCTTCACATATCAGAACTGGTTTATCAATAGGTATTACCAGACAATGTAAAAGAAAAAGTACAGTATTCATGTTATATCATTTAATCTCCTTCCATCATCCCAAAAATACCTAGAAAACATTCCATTACTATCATCATATATTACAAAAATAAAATATCTTATTCCTGATGAAATAAAATAGCAAAACCGCAAGCCGTTTCTTGCGGTTCTTCATAGTAAATAACCTCCTTCTTAATCATTAAAAATGATTTTTAGTCTTTTGGCTATAGATTTAATATTTATAATTATATCTATCTCACCTCTTCCCTTTGGGCTTATTGGACTTCCTACTCTTCGATAATGACATTTTTAAAATTTCTCTTTTAAACATCCAATTTTTAACAACTACGGCAATTGAAACACCAAGACCAAACAATCCTAAACCAATTACAGAAAGAATATCTCCTAAACCTGAATCAAAAGCCCATAAAATTGTATCTTCTCCGGGTAGCATTTTAATATCAACTAGCTCACCTATGTAGTGTTCCTCACAAAAACCTCCGCGCGTTTGTTTTTCATATCTCTTAGAATTGTAGCTAAAAACAACTTGATAGCGGACTTTTGTACCAATGCAACTTGAGGGCATTTCCTCAATTTTCATTTTTACGATTGTACCATGCTGCCCGACCTCAAATTTCTTCAAACTATTGGGAATCAAGAAAAAGGAGCCAATAAAAAAAATCAGTCCTGCAATAAAAATAAATCTCATACTCTAAATTAATCAATGTGATAAAACCAAAGGTTTATATATCCGTGTATTATCTGTTTTAACTGGTGTGGCCTCCCCACTTGCGAGGGTCGTTAGTGCTTTATAATTACCTTGAATAATAGAACCCACTGCGCTAGAAGATACTTTACCGGCTGACCAATTCGTTACTTCTTGTGCAGCACTTTTTGCAGCCAGTTTTTTTGCAGCCAAGGCTCTTGGTACACTTGTAGGATCCGCGGCGGCTACTCTAGCAGCTCTATCTGCTTGTCGAGCGGTTGCGGCCACACGGCCATCTGAATGTATTTTAATATTCTTTGTAAGCTCTCCTGCCACTTTCCCAATAACAACATCTTCAATAGTTTTATGTATTGTAACTTCGCCATTTTCAGAATATTGCTTTAGTACAGATTCACCAACATCGATACTGGTTGACACAACTTCTTTTACTACTTTTCCAGCAATTCCTCTAGGGACAAAAGCTGATGTTCCTGATGATAAAAAACCAGCACCTGCAGAAATAGCAATTGCAGCTCCATCAACATTAGTAAGAGCATCGCTCCAACTTTTCCCTACAACCAAATTGGTAGCCACCTGTGTACCATACTCCACTGCCCCTCCTACTAATGCTCCAATAATATTCGTCCATATTTTACCATCTGGATCATTATTACTTATTGGATTGTTCTTCGCAAAATGATAAGGACTAAGTGACTCTTGTTCTCCTTTCTCTACAAGTGGGTCTAATTGCATAAACCGACCTAGCTGCTGATCATATGTCCTTGCATTAAAATCAAACCATTCCAATCCACTTCCATCACCGAATTCTTTGGTCTGCAGCTCATTTCCATTGTATTTCTTCCGATTCTCCGGATAATTCGCACCCTTCAACGCATTCGAACTAATCCCCGCCATCGTCAACCCAAAGGGGTAATAATGCGTTTCCTCCAGCACGGGACCACTCACTACGCCTAGCACCACATTATCAAAGAACACTTCCTGCGGCGTTTCGTTACTGGTATATACATACAGGAAGCCGCTTTTCTTGATGGGCATTTGATCTACCGCCAATGTTTGCAGCTGATCCGGTTCCGCTTTCACCTGTTTGACGCCGCTGTTCTCCTCAACTAAGTTAAACTGGTCGTCGAACAAAACAAAATTAAGATAGGCTTTTGGCCGGTCGGGATTTTGGCGGTTGGGTTCTTTATCTTTTAAACGTTGATAGTCTTTGTTGTAGAAGTTGGTATTGAAAGGGGTTTGATTACCGGCGGTCGCTACATCGTGGGCGCCCGCTTCGGGAGCCGTGCCGCCAAATGCTTGTACCAGCGCTGCCAGCATATTTTCTGCAGGCAGTTCTGACGCATTTTTGTCTTGCGGACCGGTAGATTTATAGAAGGCTTTAGCGCCAATCTGGATGGAGTCGCCGGCCATCACGCGTAGCACGATGGAAGGGCCGATTTTCTTACCACCGTTTTTAGCAGCCAGTTGGGCAACGGATTCATTTTGTGCCGTATCTTCTGCCGGGTAGCCTACCGGTTTAGGCGCACGGGTATCGTCGATGTTGCTGAACAACTGGGCTTCTTTGGCAGCTGCCGGTGTTTCCATGGTAGCAGCGTACATAGAAAAGTCGCGTTGCTCCGTGAGTACCAGGCGGGTATTGCCCAGGTGATCTTTTACAAAGTAGTCGTATACATACGTGGGGGCCTGACCAGTTTTATAGGCCAGTCGTACCCGGCCTTCTTCGTGGCCAAAGAACTGCAGCGTGTCGTTCTGGTACACGAAGCCATTGATATAACTGGTCGTAGTGGTTTTCACCGCTGATCCGGTTCTATCGGTCACTGTCTTTTTCACTTTGTTGCCGGCAGCATCGTATTGATAGGCGATGGTGCCTTTGTTATCCATGGTGATCAGTACCGGTAAGTTGAGATGGTTGTACGTGATGGCAGAAATGGATTTGTTCAGATCTTTCACCAGGTTACCGTTTACATCATAGTCGTAATCATTACCGGTGTTCTTGCCGTTCTTGAAGTCCCCCAGTGCAGTGGATACGCCACTGGTGTCGTATACCGCTGCCAGCTTATTGCTGTTGGGCAGATAGGTATAGGCCATTTGATCCAGGGGAACCCTGTTAGTACCCTCCATTCCCTTCTGTGCCATTTTGGTGATGTTACCATTGGCATCATAGTTTATCCAGGGTACGGAGAAATCCATTTTATTCTGCTCCCATTGGGTGCTGCCACTATTCTGCTGACTGAAATAGGCCTCCGTTAAACGACTGGTAAGGTCATAGTTATAACCGTAGGCGCGTTGCAGGGGATCATTCCAGCCTTTCCAGCGGATACCGCTGATATTACCATTGTAGCTTTTATTGCTGAAACCATTGTCGTAGTTCAGTTCCTGGCCGAAGTGGGAACCGCTGCCTCCATTATTCAGGTAATCTTTATTGACGCTGCGCAACCAGCCCCGGATGTTATACTCGTAAGACAACTGTTCCAGTGGCGGATTGTTTTTGTTGATGCCGAGTAGCTTTGTTTTGAGTTGTCCTAATTCGTCATAATCATTGGTGGCGATGGTACGCTCCAGATCAGTGGTATCATTCACCCGTTTCTTGATGGTTTTTAACCGGCCTGCGTCATCGTATGTCAGCTTGGTCAGTAAAGTGGTTTTAGCCGTAGCCGTACTGAATGGATTGCTATGCCGCTGATAGGTACTTAATACCTTACCATTGAAATCATACAGGTAGGTGATGGTTTCTTTACCACCGGCAGCATTATCGCTGATGGTTTGTAATACCCGGATTTTATCGTTGTAGTAAGTGGTGGTAGTGAGCCATTGGTTGGTATCCAGGATGCGCACTTTGGTGCCCGTCACCAGACCTTTTGCCTGCGTCAAGGCTTTGCCATAGGGCACCGCAAAGGCGCTGCCTTCCACCTGCGGTTTACTGGTATCTCCTAATGCAGCGGCCAGTACGCCTGCATAATTATAATGATCGTAGAAAGTATATGTAAGCGGTACCAGCGCCGATGCCGGAATACCTGGCAATGGGTTGGACACCGTAACAGTCGCTGTTTCACCGGTGAGTGTGGAATCTATAAACACGTCCACATTGACGCCACTACCGGAATCAAAACCATCTTCCAGCGTCACGCTGTTGGTGGCTACATAACTGTTGCGATCATGTTTATCTACAAATAAGTCCTTGATACCTGGGAAAGTATAGGCAGTCGTACCATCCGTGAGGGCTGCATTCATATTGGTTTGCAAGGTTGCCCGATTGGTATTGCTGTTATACAGCGCTGTTTCTACGGGTCTGTTGATAGCGTCGTAGAACGTCACCAGCCACTGATTGCCGGCACGTAATTTTCCATCCCGCACAAATACCAGGCGATCCCGCACATCGTATACCATCTCCGTAGAATCGGCGCCAGGTACTTTTTTGACGATCATCCGGTTCTTCCCATCGTATTGGTATTGGAAACACAGTTCAGCCGCTACCGATGCCACGTTCCAGGTGCTGGTAATTTTTTCGGTGGCCAGCGGCGGGATTACGAAACGAACGTTGTTTAAATCATCGTACACATAATAAGTACACAACCAACCCATATGTGCCGTACCAGGTGTAGTGGCCAGTTGTACTTTTTTCAGCATCACCAGGTCGTCTTTGTCTTTGTACACCACTACCTGGTTGCCGTTTTCGTCGGTCGTTATGTTTTTAAATAATGCGCCGGTACTATAGATAGCATTGGTAACGGGCGTATTGCCCTGCATATTCCAGATCCGCACGGAATCTGTTGCCGTATTCACCTCATATCCTTGTTTTACCGGATGATTGCCACCGGTTTTCGCCCAGCTGTTACCCGGTGCATAGGTATTCAGTACCCGATTCAGCGGCGACGCTTCAAAATCTGTCTGGCTATAATAAACGGCTTCATTTTTAGCGCCGGGATTCAGTACCGGATCTGCATAAAATGCCTGCTGCCCTGTAAAAGGATCGGTTTTGAATTTACCATCGCTGACATTACCCGTTTTCGGCACATACGGCAGGTATTTATATTGTTCTCTACCCATGGCATCATACACCACCGGCGCCACCACGTCTTTGCCCGTATTACTCATGCCTTTGGCCACCGTTTGCAAAGGCCGGCCCAAGCCATCAAAGTATTGGGTAGATTGCCGCACCTCTCTTACCGGCCGGCTGGCATTCACCACTGCGGCGCTATCGGTAGTGGGCATCGCCGGTTCCCAGATACGGATATAGTTAATGGTCGTATTGCTATAAGCGCCAGGTACGGGTGCTGCCACGGCAGATACGCCGTTTCCGGGAGTGGGTTTGTTCTGCGCCTGCAACAAACTACTCAGGAGTAGGGATATTGCCGTCAGGCAACCGGTATAGGTATATTTTCCAAACATATAATACAGCGGAATAGGAATAAATTATTTTATCTTGATCGCCCTTCCATTATCATGGTCTTATAATGTGGGCTAACCGTTATTGTCCTATCACTAAGCAGCGGGTTTCCAATACGACATACTATCTTAATGACGCTGTAAAATAAATACATTCAGCGGAATATCGGGGCAGTCAATTCATAAATTTAATATGGGAATACAATCACGCCTCCCATATACTATCGGAGGTGACACTAAAAAAGCGGATGAATATCCGCGTTCCAGGCTCGTTTTATTTAATTAATGTCTTCCTTCGTGTGCAAGGTGCTTATAAGGCCTATTTCTTCTATAGTAAACCCCAACCTGACAGACAGGCTATTCCCCAAATACTATCTTCCTATCATTTAAATATGGGAAAAGAGACCAGCCTTCCTACATCTGTAAGCGGTATCGCTAAGCTATAATCTATTGCAACGTGATCTTTTCCGATCGTCAAAACAGGGTATAACAATACGCCATACTTTTTTAACGCTACAGGGATGGTATCTTCAAACATCTTTTTTCTAATAATCTCAAGTACAGGTTGATCGTTTATCCGTACTTTTAAAGTCGATTCAAACTGGTGTGTTACAAAATCTTTGATGCCATACATCTCCGTGTATTTTGCTGGTAACCGCAGCGAGCTATCATGCAGGCAGTAGTATTGAAAATCAACTTTAACTTTGCTTTCTTTAAAAACAAATGCCGTATCAATTTTTATAGCAGCGTCATAATTTTGCTGGTAGGTTTTATAAATATTGACAAGCTCCATTGAATCCTCGTCTATGGTACTACTGACTTTATTGTGTACCTTATTTGTCAGGCTATCATTTACGGGATTCACAGGTTCCTGAACCGGTGCTTGATTGTTTGCACTATTACAACCAACATATAGCTGTACCAGCATCAGTATACTAACTAACAATAATAACGTGTATTTCATATTTTATCTTTAATGACCATAATTTTTTTCTCATAAACATCCTGCGCTGCAAATCTCCACATATTATATACATTATTTAATCCCTTTGCTTGGGCATCAGCAGTCATTCCATAAATTAATATGAGGATAAGATATTTAATCACATCGTCGCACGGAATTCCCTTTTCATCCCATCATTTTAACAGCTCATAAAAAAGCGGCTATCCCTCACCAGGATAACCGCTTCCAGTATTTATCATATGCAGATGGCTACTGCACTCTTACCAATATCAATTCTTTGGTAGCAACAGGCCCATGATCCGCGTATATCGATTTCACCTGCGTTGCTTGTATCCTCAGTGGGGTAAAAGATGCGAACAAGGTATCTTTAAAATACAATGTCAGCAATTGTTTTTCCGGATGGAATACCCATTTGTACGGTCCCTTCTTTTGGATAACAGACCAGGTAGCCACTTCGGTAATAGCCAGCTGCAGTTTATGTGCTTTTGCAAAGGTTAGTGTCACGAAATCGCTGCCATTAAAATGACCAGGGGCATCTATCTCTTCTGTTTTACTGGTGATACTTTTTATCAGCCTGACCGTATCCGACTTAAAAAAAGTACTGTCTTTGTTGCCGGTAACCCAGGCAGTGCCGGCAAAGTCAGCTGGTTGCAGCTTTACCTGTCCCTGTGCCACTGCGGCACAACATAACAGCCCTATGATGAATAATCTGTACATGTTGATGTGGTTAATTTTTAAGCTTTAAAAATTTGGTGTAAGGCATACTTAAAATAACGCCGGCCCCATTATAGAAATTCACCTTATTCCTTCCATAGGTATCTACCTGTATGGCTGTTGCACTACCTACTCCATTGGCGGGATTTCTATGGTAAGCCTTGTCATCTGGCGACGGTGACCGGGCAGCATGCGTATTTACCTCATCCCCATCTTTATTTTGTGTAGTAACGGTTCCTTCTGTATGCACATGCCAGTAATCTGCTAAAGCTTCCGCAGTTGGTTGATCCACCCCGTTAAAGGCCGGTATGGAGGCATTATTGGTACCGGTTTTCTTAATACCAGGTTTCCAGGCAGTAGCGGTCACCTCGCCTTTTTCATCTCTGGCCGTATGTCCTCCTTCTTCATGCAGCTCCGCATCTCCTGCACCGGCTTTAGTATCCACTTCTTCCGCGCTGACGGATTTCTCTACTCCTTCCACCGTTTTTTTCCCACCGTTCAATGTCACTTTGGCTACATTATCAATATTGGAAGTACCACCCGCTTTCGTCTCTGCTTTGATTCTTTTTACTTCCTTGGAATCTGTAACAATATGAATCCGGTTATCTTTTTTCCCGTCATCGCCGATCTTCCTCCCATCTGTATCATAAATAGGATCGGGCGCCATCCCATCCGGATCAATAAACCGAATTGGATTATTAAATGCATAATTATAAGGCGACCATCTGCGCATCACTTCCGCCATTGGATCGATGGCGTGCCAGCGGCCTATCTGGGCATCATACATTCTGGTGCCATAATCATACCATTCCAATCCGCTGCCATCTCCAAATTCTTTATGTTGCAATTCTTTACCATTATACTTCATCCGGTTCTCCGCATAGTTGGTGCCTTTCAGCGCATTACTGCTGATACCGGCCATCGTTAACCCAAACGGATAATAATGGGTTTCTTCCAATACCGGCCCGGCAGTCACGCCTAAAGTTACGTTATCGAAGAACATCTCCTGTGGTGTTTCATTGCTGGTGTATACATACAGGAAACCACTTTTCTTTATCAGCATTTTGTCTACGGCCAGTGTTTGTAACTGATCCGGTTCTGCCTTTACCTGTTTTACGCCACTATTTTCGTCTACTAAGTTAAACTGCTCATCAAACAACACAAAATTCAGGTAAGCTTTCGGACGGTCGGGCTGCTGCCGGTTAGGTTCTTTGTCTTTCAGGCGTTGATAGTCGTTGTTGTAGAAGTTGGTATTAAAAGGTGTTTGATTACCTGCTGCTACGCCACCGTGTGCTGCTTCCTGTGCGGCAGCGCCACCGAAAGTCTGTAACAGGTCTGCCAGCATATTTTCTGCTGGTACTGCCGTGTTGTTTTTATCTTTTGGTCCGGTAGATTTATAAAATGCTTTGGCGCCGATCTGAATAGAATCGCCGGCTACTACCCGCAACACAATAGAAGGACCTATTTTTTTACCGCCATTCTTCGCCACCAGCTTTGATACGGATTCGTTCTTCGCTGCGTTGTCGTCTTTAGGATAACCCGCCGGTTTAGGCGCACGGGTATCATCGATATTGCTGAACAACAGCGTTTCCCGGGCCGCTGCCGGCGCCTCCATGGTGGCAGCATACAGTGAGAAATCACGCTGCTCTGTGAGCACTACACGGGTATTACCCAGGTGATCTTTTACAAAGTAGTCGTATACATAAGCCGGCGCCTGGCCCGTTTTATAGGCCATCCGTACCCGGCCTTCTTCATGTCCGAAGAACTGCAGGGTATCATTCTGATAGATGAAGCCATTGCTGTAAGTGGTGGTAACCGTTTTTACAGTGGATCCGGTTCTATCGGTCACTACTTTTTTCAGCTTATTGCCGACAGCATCGTATTGATAGGCGATTGTGCCTTTGTTGTCAATGGTAATTAATACCGGCAGGTTCAGGTGATTGTAGGTAATGGAAGAAATACTTTTATTCAGATCTTTGATAACATTACCATTCAGATCATATTCATAATCATTACCGGTGTTACTGCCATTTTTAAAATCACCGAGCCGGGTAGATACACCGCTGGTATCATATACTGTCGCCAGCTTATTACTGTTGGGCAGATAGCTATAGGCCAGCTGGTCCAGCGGTATGATGCTGGCGCCATCCATGCCTTTCTGCGACATTTTGGTAATGTTACCATTGGCGTCATACGTTACCCAGGGCACCGAGAAGTTCATTTTATCCTGTGTCCATACTTTGCTACCAGCATTCTGCTGGGTGAAATCGGCCTGGGATAAGCGATTGGCCATATCGTAGTTATAACCGTAGGCTCTTGGCAGCGGATCATTCCAGCCTTTCCAGCGTACGCCGCTGATGTTACCATTAAAGGATTTATCACGGAAACCATTGTCGTAGCTGAGTTCCTGCCCAAAGTGAGACGTGGTACCGCCATTGTTCAGGTAGTCTTTGTTGATACTGGTCAACCAGCCACGGATGTTGTATTCAAAAGATAATCTTTCTACCGGCGGATTATTTTTATCGATGCCCAGCAACTTTGTTTTCAGCTGGCCGGACTCTGAATATTCGTTGGACGCTACCGTTCTTTCCAGGGCTTCCACATCATTGATTCTTTTCTTCACCTCTTTCACCCTGCCGGCATCATCATAGGCGATGGTGGTGAGCACCTGCGTATTGGGTGTCAGTGTACTCGCAGGGTTGGTATGCCGGTGATAGGTACTTAATACTTTACCACTGAAATCATACAGGTAGGAAGTGGTTTCTTTGCCTCCGGCGACATTATCACTGATACGTTGCAACAACTTTGCTTCATTGGTATAATAGGTAGTGGTAGTTAACCATTGATTGGTATCCATCACCCGCACTTTCATGCCCGTTACCAGGCCCAGGGTCATATTGCTGTAGTTGGACAACGGTACCGGATAGGGATTCGCACCAGCTTGCGGTTTACCCAAATCGGCTAACAAGGCAGGTTGTACGCCCGTGTAATCATAGTTATCGTAGTAGGTATAACTCAATGGGGTAAGCGCACCTGCCGGCAGTACGGGAAAAGTAGCAGGGCTACTGCTACCTATAACCGCATTTTTTATCTCTGTTTGCAATGTTTCCCGGGTAGCATTGGAACTATAGATCGCTGTTTGCACCGGCCTGTTGAATACGTCATAAAAGGTTACCAGCCATTGGCCCGTACCAGTGGTACGTTGCTTACCATCGCGTACATACACCAGCCGATCTCTGTTGTCATACACCATTTCAGTAGAGTCGGCGCCGGGTACTTTTTTGATGATCATTCTGTTGCGGCCATCGTAGCGGTACTGGAAACATAACTCTGCTGCTATCGGCGTTACGTTCCAGGTGCTGGTAATTTTTTCGGTAGCCAGCGGTGGAATCACGAAACGCAGGTTATTCCAATCATCATAGATATAATAGGTGCATAACCATCCCATATGCGCCGCCCCGGGTGAAGTAGCCAGCTGTACTTTTTTCAGCACGATCAGGTCGGATTTATCTTTATAGATCACCACCTGGTTGCCGCTTTCATCGATCGTCACATTTTTATACAATTGCCCCGCGCCATAAATGGCACTGCTGACAGGGGTTGTACCCTGCATCGTCCATAATCTGACGGAGTCGGTGAGCGCGTTAACGAAGTATTGCTGGCGCTGCGGATGATTACCGCCTGTTTTTGCCCAGCTGTTGCCTGGTGAATAGGTATTTGATACCCGGTTTAACGGCGATGGTTCAAAATCTGTCTGGCTGTAATAAATACTTTCATTTTTAGCACCGGGATTCAGGGTGGTATCTTTGTAAAATGCCTGCTGTCCGGTAAATGGACTCGTTTTAAAAGCACCATCGCTGGTATTGCCCGTCTGAGGTACATACGGCAGGTATTGATATTGTTCTCTTCCGAAAGCATCATAGGCAACAGGTGTTACCAGATCCTTACCGCTTTTGCTGACGTTTTTGAGTACCGTTTGCAGTGGCCGGCCCAATCCATCAAAATATTGGGTCGTCTGTTTTACTTCTTTTACGGTTCTGGCGGAACTCATCACCATGGCAAAGTCGGAAGTGGGCAGCGAAGGTTCCCATACCCTGACATAATTAATCGTGGCATTTGTATATCCTGCAGGTACGGCAACAGGTGTTGCGGGTACGGCGGAAGCGGATACAGGTGCGTTCTGCGCAAGCATTGGACTGGTGAAAAGCAGGGATAATGCTAACAGACAGCCGGTATAGGTGTAATTTCCAGGCATAGATATAGGGGTGTTGGGTAAATCAATTACTATAATATACGCATTTTGGTTTGCTTATAAATACTACGAAAAAAAGAACTGTCTTACAAACCAGGTAAGTTAGCCCGGTGATAAAATAAAATCGTTGATTACCTTCCCCCTTCGCCTGGAATTTAAAGAACAGCCGATTGGCTGTTCTTTAAAAAATAATGATAGGGGTGCTATTTAATAACAGCTGGTACACCCACCACAGTAACGTTGTCCGGTACATCTTTCAGTACCAGGCCGGCAGCGCCCACAATCGACTGACTACCTACGGTTTTACCTTCCAGTATAGTAGCCTTTACACCTATCAGGTTGGTATCTCCGATTTTTACGAAACCGGAAATGGCAACACAGGGATTAAACACATTATGATCTCCGATCACTACATCATGTCCTACCGTAGTTGCCAGGTTAAAAATGTTAAACGAACCGACGGTAATGCCAGTGGTAAAAACTACATTGGCCGTCAGGATATTACCTCGTCCAAACGTTACATTATCCTCATCTATAATAACACCGGGATGTATGAGATTCGGAAAATAAAACCCTTCACCGAAAGCAGCAGCCAGTTTCTTAATAATCTTAGGCTGCCCGATCCCAATAGCCAGTGCGGCTCCTTTTTTGTCGGCGATGTCTGCTTCTCCCCAAACCGGCACCATTGTTTTTCCTATTTTAATAGGATCACCGGCTTTAATGTCCACAAATCCCCGGATATCATAACCACCAATCTGAGTAATGAGGAAGTATACTTCCTTCGCAAAACCGCCGGCTCCTAAAATATAAATTTCCTGCATGGTATTTATTTTAAAACATAAGAATTTATCATGCTATCACTAAAACGTCACCAGCCTGCTGTACGCGCACAACAATTTCTCCTGCTTTATTACAGATAGCCACAGGACATAATATGCCATGGGCGGCTATTCTATAAAACCGTCTCAATAATTCGTACAATAATTTAAGCTGCTGGTCGACAAGTATGTATAGTATCTCCGGGTATTTATCATGATTGCACAGCGAGGCCGTTTCACATGAACTAATCCCGGAATGTTATCAGGTGTGATTTATTGGGCAATGGGCTTCCGATCATTGCCGCCAGTTATAGAGATGCGGCAAAGAAAGTGTATTCAGGAGAATATTATGAAAGTTGATGGCAGAAAAATTTCGGGTTGTAGAAAAGCAGGCTGGGAATATAGCAGCAGCCGGGAATCTGATACAACATTTTCATTTTTTTTGCGGATGCCTAATCTTATCTACTGTACCTGCTAATAAAAAACGGTTGTCTCTTTAATAGAGACAACCGCCTTTTAAATCTGTTAGCTGTTTTTTATTTCAGCCGGTATTTTTGCTGATATTTTTCATACAGCTGATGCTGTTTGTTATCCAGGTTAACTTCCCGGCCTTGTATATAAGCCTGGATAATCACCGCTGTTTTCATATCCAGGATATCGCCGGTACTAACGGCAATATTGGCGTCTTTACCTGTTTCCAGAGAGCCGGTGATTTTATCAATACCCAAGATTTTAGCAGCATTGAGCGTCACAGCAGACAAAGCTTCTTCCTTACTTAAACCGTAGGTACTGGCAGTACCAGCTTCGTAACTCAGGTTACGTTGCTGCCAGAAACCTTCATTACTCAGGCAAAACAACACGCCTGCTTTTTGCAGTATGGCGGGTGTTTTGTAAGGCTGATCCACATCATCATCGGGTGTGCTGGGCAGACTATGGGGCTGTGCCAGTACTACCGGGATGTTGTTTTGTTTCAGGATATCGGCAATCAGCCAGGCATCACTACCACCTACGATGGTTACCGGCACATCGAATTCTTTGGCAAAATCAATGGCTATCAGCATTTCCTTTACCAGTTCACAGTGTACAAAGAGCCGTTGCTCTTTGGCAAACAGGCGACGCATGGATTCATATTTCAGATTGGTAGCCGCATGCTTGCTTTCCTGCAGATAGGCTTTGGCTTCACGGAAAAATACTCGCACCTTTTCTATTTGTTCCAGGCCTTTTTTAACGCGATCCGTTTCATTGCCGCCGCCTCCGCGTTCATTACTAACCGGGATTAAACGGGGCATATTAAAATGCAGGGCATTATCTGTTTTATAGGCCGCATCTTCCCAGTTCCAGGCATCCAGTTGTACAACGGAAGAACTACCACTGATCAGGCCCCCCTGTGGCGTTATCTGTGCCAGCAGAATACCATTGGAACGAAGGGTGTTGATCACTTTTGAATCGGTATTGTAGGAGATCAACGACCGGATAGAAGGATTGATTTCGCCTACTTCTTCATAGTCGTTGGTAGCGCGTACGCTTTCAAATTCCGTCAAACCCAGATTGGATTCCGGTGCAATAATGCCGGGATATACATGCTGTCCTTTCAGATCCAGCACGGTAGCATCGCTGCCGGCAGCCGGTACATTGGCGCCTACCGCTGTAATCTTTCCCTGAGCAAAGGCGATAGTGCCTTTTTCAATAACCTGTCCGTTACCAATGTGGATAACAGCGTTGGTGAGGTATACCGGCCTGTTTTGTGGCAAGGCCGCTGAGATGGTTTCCTGAGCGTGGGCAGTATAAAAACCCATTGCCAGTACCGCCAGAGATATGCTTTTTTTCATGCAGTTACTTTTTTGAGCTACCGGTATGTGGCCAGTAGCAAAATTTTTCAAATAAGGCAGATGGATCATTTGTTCACAATATCATGCTGATGTCCGCCCTGCAGGTCTTCGCAATGGTACATTTCTTCCCGTGTAAAGGCTGCTTTCTGGGTAGGTGTTCCTTTTTTCTTTTCGCCCAGCAGTTTCTGGGTAAGCCGACTACGTTCTGCGGCAATACGTTTACGCAGCTGCAGGTCATACTCGCGGTCGAATTCCACAATACCATCTACAATGGTTTTATCTGCCTTGGCATAAATGCTCAGGGGATGATCGCTCCACAATACCACGTCGGCATCTTTACCCACCCGGATACTACCCATGCGGTTATCCACATGCAGGAGTTTAGCTGGATTCAGGGTCACCATTTTCAACGCATCATCTTCACTAACACCGGCATAACGAACACTTTTGGCAGCTTCCTGATTCAGGCGGCGGGCCATTTCGGCATCATCGGAGTTAATAGCCGTTACTACGCCTACGTTGTGCATGATCGCTGCATTATAAGGAATAGCATCCTGTACTTCCATTTTGTATGCCCACCAGTCGGCGAATGTACCGGCGCCGGCGCCATGTGCCTTCATTTTATCTGCTACTTTGTAACCTTCCAGGATGTGCGTGAAAGTATTGACGCGGAAATGGAAACTATCTGCCACATGCATCAGCATATTGATTTCGCTTTGTACATAAGAGTGACAGGTGATGAAACGCTGCTGATGCAGGATTTCCACCAGTGCATCCAGCTCCAGATCACGGCGTTTGCCAGGACCTTGTTTTTCATAGTCACGGGCACGGGTAAACGCATCTACATATACCTGCTCTACCCCCATTCTGGATTGCGGGAAACGAACATTGTTACGCTCGCCCCAGTTGGATTGTTTTACGTTTTCACCCAATGCAAATTTGATGAAAGGATCCCATCCCGTTACTTTCAGGGCTTCTGCATTTTGTCCCCAACGCAGTTTGATCAGCTGTGACTGTCCGCCGATAGGGTTGGCACTACCGTGTAACAGGTGCGAAGCGGTTACGCCACCACTCAGCTGCCGGTAGATATTCACATCATCCGGATTCAGTACATCCGCAATGCGTACTTCTGCCGTTACGGCCTGTGACGCTTCATTCACACCACGGGAGAGTGCAATGTGAGAGTGTTCATCGATGATGCCGGCAGACAGGTGTTTACCGGTACCGTCGATCACGCGGGCATTGCCGCCAGCCAGGTTTTTACCTATCTGCGCAATTTTTCCGCCCTTTATCAGCACATCTGTATTTTCCAGACGACCTTCTTTTTCATTGGTCCATACGGTTGCATTTTTAATCAGGATATCCTGTTGCTGCGGGAGCTTCTCCCAGCCATAACCATTGAACGGATAATACAGTTCACCGGTAGTAATGGCTGCTGCTTCCTTCACTACCGCAGGTTTATCTGCGATGGCTTTTACAAATACAGCCGTCCATTTTACAGGATTTCCAGCGGTATCTACACCGGTACCGGTCCAGTTGCCGGCGCCGATCAGACCACTCAGTCGCAGATTATTCCTGCCTTTTTTAGACAATGGCAGCGATAAGGTGACCAGTTTATCGGTAACGTCAATGCGGCCGGAAAGTGTGTCGGGCTGAATAACAGACAAGGTTGGCGCCGACGGCGTACCTTTTATGTCGATGTTCAGGGTGGTACCAGGCGTGATGCTTAAAGTGTAGCTACCCCGGATATCGTTCCAGCCATCTTCTTTGATCACATAACGGTTACCCTGTACCCAGTTCTGTAACACCACGGTTTGTTCGCGGAAGAGCGGACCGGAAGTAATGAGGAAGTTAGCCAGTTTACCAGGTTCCAGGCTACCTACTTTGTCATACGCTTTCAAAGCGGTAGCAGGCGTTTTGGTAAGCGCCTCCAGTGCTTTCTGTTCCGTCAGTCCATATTCAATGGCTTTGCGCACATTGCCAAGGAACTGTTTAATATCTTTTAACCCGGCAGCGGTCAAGCAAAACGGGATATTGGCTTTTTCAAAAGCGGCTGGCTGACCAGGCGCCATTTCCCAGTTTTTCATTTCTGCCAGAGATACAAAACGGGCATCGGTGGGATCTTCCACATCGATGGCACCCGGGAAGTTAACCGGCAACACGAAAGTAGCTTTGGTAGCTGCCATCTCAGGAATACGCTGGTATTCATTACCGCCACCTTTGATGATAAACTGTACGCCAAATTCATCGCCTACTTTATCTGCCCGCAATACATCCCATTTATCGGCAGTCAAAAACAGCTGCGGTAACTGCAGGTTCTCATTCCAGGCTTGCAGGGAAAGGTTTACCCCTTCTTTCGCCGGCTGTGATTTATACCATTGCGCATCCAGGAAAGTCTGGCGCAGCAAGGCAATAGAACCCATCAGGGAATTCGGATAATTTTGTGTGGAACTACCTTTATCAAAGGAATAGGCAGCAGCAGCTTTCTCGCGGATGATAGCCAGGTTTTCTTTGGTATCCGCCAGCGTTACCAGGGCTGCGGTGCCACGGGCAATACCATCTTCCTGTTGGGTAAGTACGGTACCGAAACCCGCTTCCCGGATGTTGGCGGCTTTCTTTTCATCTACGTTAAATAAAGCGCCTGCATTTACTTCACTTCTGATAGCCTGATTCCAGCCATACGCACCTTTGGTATTCGATAAAAACTGCGGGGGCGCATTCCAGGAAAACGGGCTGCGTTTTCCATCGGGTAAACCATAACTGCTGTAGAGGTCTACAAAAGAAGGATAAATGTACTTTCCTTTACAATCCACTACCACGGCATCTTTAGGGATTGCGGCGTTAGGACCTGCGTCCACGACTTTCCCATTGCGGATAACCAGGGTGGCATTGTTCAGGGTGGTTTGCGCGTCTTTAACAAGGGTGGCATGGGTAAATGCCACACAGCCTTCGCGCGGGCTGGCAATACCGTTTACGGGATAGGTTTCCTGGGCATAGGCAGCGGAACCGGCCATTAATAAGGCCATCAACATTAACTTGCTCCGGTGACCGCCCATGGCAAAAGCTACGCGTCGTGACAGCTGGGCCAACACGGGTCTCTCAAAAGCTCTTTTCATGTATTTGTTTTAGTTTTTAACGGTTTAGATTCAGTTGATGAGTAAATGTAGCAAATCATTATAGCTGGTCTTAGTAAATAATACTTTTTTTTATGAGTGGTAGCGCAGCTGACAGCCAATTTAGTTTTGCATTAACACGAAAAAGGGATAAATTGAATGAGGTTTAGGCCTAAGTTTGCAACGAAGGCGCCATCATTTTTACTATAATTTACGCCATATGAAATATATCACTGTATATACCATCCTTTTACTATTATGCATTTCCAGCGCCGTGCAGGTACACGCACAGGCCGACAGCAGCCATTCAAGAGGCCGCTGGAGTGCCGAAGGAAGAGCCGATAAAATAACGGATAAAATTGCGCGGGAACTGAGCCTCGATAAGCAGCAGAGTAAACAGATATTGTCAATTAATCAAGACATCGTACGTCGGCTGGATCTGGTACACATGGATAAATCGCTCACCAAAAAAGAACGCATGCAGCAATACAGAACACTGGATGCAGAACGCAGCCAGCGTTTTAAAACAGTATTGAATGCTACGCAGTACAAAAAATGGAATGACTGGGAGCTGAAAAAGAAAGAACACCTGGAAGCCAAAATGGAAAAGAAAAGACAGCGCAAAGCCGCCAGGGACGCTTCTCAAACTGAATAAATACCTTATTTCACCACATACCGGCAGTGAGCTTACGCCCACTGCTTTTTTATTGCCGTCAACACCGTTCATGACAAACCCGGTAACCGATATCACCCACATTTTTGAATACGCCGTAGCAGCGGTACATCCGGCAGCGCTGATACGCAACAACGTAAGTGTATGGCAGGAGCATCACCAGCCTGTGATTCGGATTTCGGGAGATGATTACCGGGTAGCCCCGGATGCGACCATCTGGATCACCGGCGCCGGCAAAGCCGCTGCTGCTATGGCACAGGAGCTGGAGCAATTATTGTTGCCGCATTTTCCGTTGCAGGGCTGCATCGTTACCAAATACGGCCATGCCTTACCCTTGCAACAACTGACGCTACTCGAAGCCGGCCACCCGGTACCCGACAACAACAGCGTGGAAGCTACCACACAACTGCTGGCACTCACCCAACAGGTACGCCCGCAGGACCTGGTATTTTTTCTGTTGTCCGGTGGCGCCTCTTCCCTGCTGGCCGATGTACCACCCGGATGCCGGCTGACAGACGTACAACAGCTGTTTTCCCTGCTGCTGCATAGCGGCGCCGATATCCGGGAAATGAATACGGTGCGGAAACATATTTCCGGCATCAAAGGAGGCCGCCTGGCACAGGCCCTGTTGCCGGCTACCGTATGTACCCTTATCCTCAGTGATGTGGTAGGCGACGATCTCAGTGTGATCGGCTCCGGCCCTACGGTACCGGATCCTACTACGTTCGCGGATACGCTGGCCATCCTCCGAAAATATCATCTTACAGAAAAAATACCGCCCGCCTTATTACAACATATTGAAAACGGCGTGGCCGGCAAGATAGCAGATACGCCCAAACCCGGCAGCACAGGTTTCGGTCATGTGCATAACTACCTCACAGGTACCAACCGGATTGCCCTGGAAGCCGCCGCCGGCAAGGCACAGGAGCTGGGCTACCATCCGCAGCTGCTGGCCGCAGATACTACCGGTGAAGTACACACGACCGCACAATACCTGGTGCAACAGGCCCTCCAATACCCCGGACCTTTGCCAGCCTGTTTGCTCATGGGAGGAGAAACAACGGTAACCGTTACCGGTAGCGGTAAAGGAGGCCGTAATCAGCAGCTGGCACTGGCAGCTGGTATCGCCCTCGCAGATCATCCGCATATCACCCTCCTGAGTGGCGGAACAGACGGCACAGACGGACCTACCGATGCCGCCGGGGCTATCGTGCATGCCCAAACGATAAAAAATGCCTTAAAATTACAACTGGACCCAAATAGTTTTCTGCACAGTAACGACGCCTGGCATTTCTTCTCAAAGGCAGGCGGGCTACTGGT
This sequence comes from Chitinophaga nivalis, assembly GCF_025989125.1. Classification (NCBI taxonomy): domain Bacteria; kingdom Pseudomonadati; phylum Bacteroidota; class Chitinophagia; order Chitinophagales; family Chitinophagaceae; genus Chitinophaga; species Chitinophaga nivalis. Next base: position 8,442,098 of record NZ_JAPDNR010000001.1, read on the forward strand.
TACAGGCCCCACACAAACAAATGTGATGGACCTCATGATCGTATTGATTGCCGCGGAGCAGACCGAAATTTAAAATCAAAGTTTGTATATGTGCTGATAGGTTTTATTTTTGGGCCCTGAATTCAAAAATTCTGGATTTACTAAACCAATATGCATTATGCTGAGAATGGAACAGACATGGCGATGGTTCGGGCCTGATGATCCGGTTAGTTTGTCTGATATAAAACAGGCTGGAGCTACCGGTATTGTTACTGCTTTGCATCATCTGCCTAATGGAGCGGTGTGGACGAAGGAAGAAATACTAAAACGTAAAGCGATCATCGAAGCAGCCGGTTTAACCTGGTCTGTGGTAGAAAGTGTGCCGGTACATGAAGATATCAAAACACAAAGCGGTCGTTTCAGGGAATATATCACCAACTATCAGCATACCCTGCGCAACCTCGCAGCCTGCGATATCCGTACGGTAACGTACAACTTTATGCCCGTGCTGGACTGGACCCGCACTGACCTGGCCTACCCCGTAGCCGACGGCTCCAAAGCACTCCGCTTTGAAAAAGCCGCTTTTATGGCGTTCGACCTGTTCATGCTGCAAAGACCTGCTGCCGAAAAAGATTACAACGACGAAGAGATTGCCCAGGCAAAAGAGCATTTCGACAGCATGACACCTGCTGACAAAACCTTGTTACAGCAAAACATCATCGCCGGACTGCCAGGATCAGAAGCTACCTTCACCCTGGAACAATTCCAGGCGGCATTGGATAAATACAAAGGCATTGATGCTACCCAGCTGAAACTGCACCTGTTTTATTTCCTGCAGCAAATTGCTCCGGTAGCTGAAGAAGCCGGCGTAAAACTGGCCATCCACCCGGATGATCCGCCATTTCCGATATTCGGATTACCCCGGATTGTAAGCACCGAACAGGATGCCAAAGAACTGCTCATTGCAGCGCCCTACTCTTCCAATGGACTGTGCTTCTGCACAGGCTCATTTGGCGTACGGGAAGATAATGACCTGCCAGGCATGATTGAACGCCTGGGAGACCATATCCACTTCATTCACCTCCGCAGCACCAAACGCGACGCCCAGGGCAACTTCTACGAAGCCAATCACCTGGAAGGCGATGTAAACATGTTTGCCGTGGTGAAAAACATTCTCATCACCATGAAACGGCGTAATGTTTCCATTCCCATGCGCCCCGATCATGGACACCAGATGCTGGATGACCTCCATAAATCTACCAATCCTGGTTACAGCGCTATCGGCCGCCTGCGTGGTCTGGCAGAACTGCGTGGCCTGGAAATGGGCATTGCGGGGGCTTTAGGCTCTGATTGACTGACTACTACCAGCATCAGGTCCGCACAAAGAGTTAAGGTGGGGATAAGCAATACCATCGTCGGACTGAGATGCTACGCAAGAGCAGAAAGTATATTTGAATCCATACCGTAATGGCTGATTACGCGTACAAATATCGCCGCTCTTAAATATATTGTGAGGGTTGAACAACGATGTGTTCAACCCTTTTGTTTACCGCCAATAATTTTTACTAAACCTACATCATGATCAGCAATTCTACTACAGATGAGCAGTACGAAGCCTGTCTGGCCAAACGCCCCGATAGCCTCGCCCGCTTATTAAGCCAGCTTAAAAAAGATATGGACTGGCGGCTTACCGAAAAAATACAGGAACGCGGCTACCCCCATTTTAAACTGGGAGACATGGTACTCCTTGTAAATATCGACGCCCACGGCACCATCAACAACGACCTCGCCAGAAAAGCCAAAATCAGCAAACAAGCGATGAGTAAAGTCGTTAAAAAGCTGGAAGCCACAGGTTACATCAGCACCCGGAAACATGATACCGACAACCGGGCCAGCATCATTTACCTCACAGAACAGGGAAAAGAACTGATGATCAACGCATGGGAATGCATTGAAGCCATTCAGCACTCCTATACGGCTATCATTGGAGAAACCGATGCGGTAGAAATGAAACGTATCTTATTGAAACTCCACCGGGGTATTGGCATCTAAACCAGCTATTGTACGCGGAAACTGGTCATCAGCGCCGCATGATCCGATGGATAATGTACCGGATGTGTACTGATGGTCACCGAAGTTAATGGCTGCAGCTTTTTCCCCTTGTAATAAATGTAGTCAATACGGTCCTTAAAAGCATGCGGAAATTGTGGGCTCCAGGTAATCCCCCGGTCCTTCAACGGATCCGGATGCAGCTGCCGGTAACTGTCTGTAAACCCCGCCTCCTGCATGATATTACTTTGTGGAAAAGGTACCACCAGGCCTTCGTTCAGATGACGGGTGGCTGGCGTCCAGTCCAGGTGGGAACCACTGTTAAAATCGCCGCTGAAAATAACCGGTATCTCGTCAGCATGGGCAATTACTTTATCGATGGCGTCCAGGTTTTTTCGTAACTGGGCGCCGTTATGTTCTTCCATGCGCGTCACCAGCGTATCCACACCAATAGGCTGCTTTTTTTCCAGCATGTCCCAGTAGTCAAACGGATAAGAGAGCCAGTTATTCACCACGGCTACCCGGCGGGTAGCATCCAGTTGAATAAAGACGCCCCCATTACAGAAAGCATGTGCGCCCCGCAGCGTTTCTGCGATCGGGTAACGACTCATAATACTGAGATTGGTACTGCGCAGATAAAAATAATATCCCAGCGCATCGGCAATCCGTTCACCGGAGCCATAGGTTTCCTGCATCGTAATCACATCTGCTCCGGAAGCGCGAATTACCGCTGCAATGCGTTGCGGCCCCACTTCTTTACCGGTTTCATTACCGCCATGCCAGATGTTGTAGTTCATCACCTTCAATGGGGCGCCTGCCGGCAATTGTGGTGTTTTCTTTTTGCCAGCCACATATTTCGTATAGTCGTTGGATATATCATCCGGGGAGAGGATCGTTTTATACAAGGCTATTTCATCGAGCGCACCGTTAAAGGTGGCCCACTCACCCAGATCGCCCTGTATCGCACCGCCAGCCGCCAGTATTTCCGCCTGTTGTGCACCTTTGATACCGGCGGTATAATAGATGGCCACCTGTTGTCCGTCGTAATAGAGGGCACATTCTTCTTTTACATCATTGTAGCTGTAGGCCAGCTGGTGCCATTTATTATCGCGGATATTTTGTCTTTCCGGTGTAGGCATATACTGATATGTGCCCTTCTGCTGTTTTATTTTCCAGTACCAGGCGCCATTCTCCTGTACGCCCAAACTCCAGCCTGCAGCCGCTTCTTCTGTTCCCGACACCGCCTGCAGCAACACATAACCCTGACGGGAAGGCTGCGCCTTTACCCAGCAGATAACCGTATAGGCGCCATCGTATTTGTTCAGCACATAAGGCCGTGTAACGACTTTTCTGGTGGCTACTTCCGGTCCCAGGTTCAGGGCGGTACCGCGGATGCCCGCACAGGTAACATAGCCGGTATCTTTATCAAATGACTGTTTGTACACAGCAGTCTGTGCAAACGATACAACAGGCAGCAGCGCCGTTGCCAGCAGAACATACAACTTTTTCATGGTGGTGGTACGATTAGGATTCGCATGCGGGTATCGGTGACAGTACAGATACCTTCGTTAAAGATACATTTACTTAATCGTCAGATAGTACACATTGATACTATCTTTTACAATATGTACACCCAGCATATCGCGCAGGCTTTCGATGGTTTCCGTGACCGTATAATTATTGAAATCGGCTGTCAGCCGGCGTTTATTCAGGCTGTTGGCAGAAGGCGGCACATTGATCACAATGTTATGATACATACTGACGGCATACAGAATTTCCTCCAGCGGCGCTTCGCTGAACTGCAGGTTGCCGGTTCGCCAGACCAGTGCGGCCTGACTTTTCATGAGCTTTTTCTGTAAAGGCTGATAACGATCCTGTTTCAGCAGCATGCTGGCTGTCAGCGGAATTTGCTCCCCGGTACCTTTTACCACCACTGCACTGCCTTTAATTAAAAACACCTGGGTAGTGGCGGGCGTCTTATGAATATTTAACACAGCGCCGGTAGTACGTACTTCCGTATAATCATCCAGTTGAAAAACAACGGGGGCTGTCTGTTCCAGATCAAAATAAACATCTCCGGATAATACCGTTATCCGGGGATCTTTTTCGAAATCTGCCGGATAGGTAATACTGGCTGTTTTATTCAACACAGCCTTCCCATTCTTTCCCAGCACCAGGGAATCTATGATACCGGAATCATTGGTATGTACCAGCATTTCTACCGGCCGGCGCCATCTCAGCATAATTAATACCACTGCCAGCAGCACTACGGCCGCAGTAATCGCAGCCGGCCATTTCCGGTTAACGGCACGCGGTGCTACCACGGTTGTTTTTACAGCAGTAATAACAGGTGGCTCCGTAACAGCGGGTGCTATCATCATTTCCGCCGGTGGCGGCGCTGCGGTGACCATGGGTGTTTCAACCGGTACCGGTGCAGCAGGCATGGTTAATACAGGAGCGGCAACGGGTACAGGTATTTCAACCGGCGCGGGTATTTCAACCTGTGCCGGCAGCACTGGTTTCTCCGGTTCTTCTTCCATCCAGGCTTCCAGGCAATGTTCCAGATAAGCCGACTGTTCCGGCCCACTGGCCTTCAAAGCAGCAATCTGCTCCTGTAAAAAAGGATCATGTGGCGACTGAATAAACTGTAGGATCAGATCATTCGTTTCAGGTGTAGGATGATACATATTTCTAGGTGTCCTGTCTCAATAGCGGGTATGTTCGGCAAGATACTCAACTTATATACAAGTTGTACCATTAAATGCCTACAGTTTGTACCGTTGGTAGAATAAATTATTAGGTCAGCTCCGCAAGGTTTAATATTTTTAGTACAGACGAACAGGCAAAAACGATATGTATGTCACCTGAACCTTTATCAAATAACGACCAGGAATATATTGAGGGATTGCTACATTACACACCGGGAATTATAGAAACAATCTATCAGCGTTTTGCCACCAAAGAAAAACGCTTTATCCTCCAGAAAACCGGTAATGTTAAAGATGCCGCCCACATCTTTGAAGAAGCATTAATGGATATTTATTACTATGCCCGCCGTCATCCGCTGCAGGTCAGTTCCTTTGAACCTTTTCTCCAGCTGCTGTGCAAACGTATCTGGGAGCTGGAACTGGAAAGGCGTGGCCAACGTATTCCCGGCCTGGAAACAGAAGAACTGTCTACCCTCAGCCGCGATGATATTCAGGATGTGGAAGATGTACTGAAAGAAGGCGAAAAAAGAAGGCTTACTTATCAGGCTTACCTGCAACTCGGCGACAGCTGCAGAAATCTTCTTCGCTGGTCACTCACCGATTGTTTACAGGAAGATATTGCCGTAGAAACGAATATCCCTGTCGGGGAATTACCTGCCAGACGGGCACAGTGTTTCACCAGCATTTTTAAGGATATAGATGCCAAACTGAAAAGTAATCTGTTTTCCGACACCGATCTGCAGGAAAGTGATCGTTTTCTGACGGCACAGATGAGCGATCCGGAGAAGAAAGCTTTTTCCACCCGGCTGGAAACAGAGCCTGTACTAAAACAACAGGTGAAACGCTTCGACTTGTTCCGGCAGCTGCTGGCACAGAAAATCTGCGGCGACCCTTCCCGGGACGAACTGCTGTCTCTCCTCTACCGGCAACGCAATGCCTGGTATACGACCAAAGACAATACGGCCATGCCTATACGCAACTATGTCATCCTCACCGCACTGATTGCGGCAGGATTGGCGATTCTGTTGTACGTAAGTCCGTGGCATAAAAATATCTACCGGCAGTTTGCTTCCACCGAAATGCAGATTCCGGATAATGACAGTGTACGCCTGCCGGAAACAGCCATCGTGCAGTTTAACCGCGGTCACTTTGAACAAACAGTGCTGTTGCTCAACAATGCGCTGGCCATCAACCCCAATAACCTGTATGCTCACTACTACCGCGGCGTAAGCCTGGTAGACCTGCACCGGCTGCAGGCAGCACGCACCGACCTGCTCACTGTTTATAACAACAGCGAGGATCTTCGTTATGACGCAGCCTTTTATATGGCATTAAGCTACCTGAAAGAAGGACATAAACAGCAGTGCCTGGAGTGGTTATCGAAAATACCACCCGGCGCTCCCAATTATATCAAAGTACAGAAACTGATAGATGAATTAAGTAGTTAGCTGTGATAGGGCGCATGGCTACAATGGATAATACTCTCTACTTCTCCTTTAATCAGTTCATACACAGGGGCCTTGTCTTTCTTAATATTTAATAATTGTTGTAATACCAAAACATAGATCTCACCTCTGCTACAGCCATCAATCTGGGCCTTAAGGATATCATGCTTTACCTCCTCACAACCGGTCGCATCCAGTTTCTGGTAAATTACATACAAGTCGTCTATCCAACTCATATCTCTAAAGTTTAAACATAGTGTATAGTAGCTTTAAAGTTAATCAATTATATTAATAAAAATATTGATCCAAAGGGTTAATTTTATGTAAACAAGCCCGGTTTTTGTGGGGGAAATCAGAACCAGATCAGCGGATTTCTCACAGGTAAATTACGCAGTACTTCCGGCTCCTGCGGGTCATGTTCCAACGACAACCATAGCCGGTAATAATCCTCCTTATCCAAAGCTGCCGCACCAAAAACAAGAAAAGGCTGTGCCACCGGCCACTGGTTCCAATACATCACATCCGCACCATAGGGCCAACTGTTTTTCTGCTGTACATACGGATACATGAAAGCCATACCCAGGGCTATATTCTGCTGCTGATTGGTGGTATACTGCCACAGATTATGTGCCGGCGTACTCAGTAACTGACAGATCGTACTCATGGCATCCAGGTTAAACAACGAGTAGCCGTAAGGTTTAGTTCTTTTCAGCTCCTGCGGAAAGCTGCCATCCGCCGCCATTTGCGCCGGTAGCAACACGGTTTCATACCGCTGAATACAGAAATCTGTCCAGGTTTTATTACCGGTAAACCGCGCAAAAGATGCTACCTGCATGACCCAGCAGGTGCCATGATTATTGGTAGCATTCATCTCATCTTTTCCATACGGATGAGTGGTCATCCATTGCAGGTAAGCCGTAAACCAGGCTTTCATGGCCGCCAGGTCGTCCCGCGGTATGATACCCGCCTTTTCCATGATACGCAGTGCTTCTACTACTTCCAGCAGATGAATGGTATCGATAATACCGATGCCCCGGCCGGTTACCCGGCCCTTAATGGCCTGTGCATACAACAAGGCAGGTCGCATACTCGTAGCAGTATCCACGAACCATGCCCGTGCATGTACCAGTGCCCGCTGCAGGTATGTTTTATCGCCTCCTGCTACATAACCGGCCGCCAGCGCGCCCATAATACGACTCAACCGGATCATAGCCTCCCTGTGCGCTGTAAAATTATCCGGATTGGATTGCCCGTCGCGCTGTATATAGGGCGCTTTCGGATCGGCCGGATCAGGCCACCAGTAGTCACCCTCTGAATAAAAGTCATGTTTGTCGCCGGCACTACGGGCACTACTATACGCTGTAATCGTCACCGGTAGTTCGGATATCACCCGCTGTGCCCTGGCAATCACCGCCTGCCGGGTATCCCGTATCAGTTTATCCCGGAAAGACTTCTGTGCCTGCAGGGGTAAAACCCACATCGCTAATATTATCAGACTGATGTAACGCATCATTTATGGTTTTAACTGCAGTACTTTTCCATCATGTCCCTGCAGGGTGATGGTGATATAGCCGGTATATTTTCCGATAGGTTCACCGGTCCAGTAATCCACTACGGTAGCTGGTTTATCCAGTTTTACTTTTAAGGTACGGGGAGATGATTCCCAGTTGAGTACCACAATCCGGCTACCGCCGGCATCCTGCATCCGTCCTACTTCAAATGCGGTATTTTCAAATGCGGCCGCCTTACCTGTTGGCGTTGCCGCTTTCCGCAAAACGTTTAACCGTTCCTGTGAGATACCCGTCAGGTCATCTCCACTCAGCAACATACCACCGGTAGCATATACCAGGGCTGCATGAAAATTAAATTCGTTATCCGGCATCTTTCCGGTGAGTACCAGGCAATCCGGATCATTCCACCACAAACGGCCATTCTGCCACGCCCGGTACAGGTTTTCGCGGCCAGACCGTTCAAACACAGGCCAATTACGTTTAATATCCATGGAACTACGGGAACCATGCACCATTCCTAAGGAAGGCCACAAAGGATGATTACAGCCCAGTATAAAGGCATTACCTGTTCCTTTCAGTATCGCCGCCATACCCCGGCGATAGGCTTCTACCCGTGTGGCCTGCTTATCATAAAAAACACCTTTGTGAATAGCTCCCCAGAAATTGGCATCCAGTTTAAAATAAGTCACGCCCCACTCCTGCCGCATCGTGCGGAACAACTGCTCGAAATGCTGTTGTACTGCCGGATTGGTACCATCCAGCACATACCAGGGTTTCCAGCGCCAGCCGCCAAAGGTAACCGCATCACTGCGCAACGGTGCACCGTTTTCATCTTTCACCAGCCAGTCTTTATGCTGCTTAAAAACAGTAGAATTGCTATCGCAGATAAACGGCGCTACCCAGATAGCCGGCTCAAAACCTTTATCACGAATGGTGTCCAGCACATCCTGTACCTTTCCGCCAAAAGAGCCGCCTGCCTCCAGCCAGTCGCCCATGTGCGGCTGATAGCCATCATCTACCTGGATGTATTTCAGGGCAGGTAGATGTTCTTTGATATAATCGAGGTTATCATAAATATTTTTTGCCGTGACACGCGGACCAAAACAATACCAGGAACACCAACCCGCAGGAGGCGCTGCAAAAGGCAACCGGGGATGAAAATGCTGGATACGGTCGGCAAAACGTTGCAACAACTGGTTGCCATCCGTTCCCTTTACCACCATCAGCTCTTCCAGCTGCCACGACTGCCCCGGTAACAGCTCCAGGTTCTCCAGGTCTGTTACTACTTTAATCGTATCAGCAGACAGATAGAATTTTCCTACGAACCGGTTGGCAGAGGTATATCCCAACAATAACTGTTGTTCACCGGCAGGATATAGCCGCAATAGATTGTACACTGCCAGATACCCTTCCGGCTGTGGTATTTTATAGTGGCCGGCATCGGTGTAATTGCCCAGCGCTACGGGTTTTTCCAGGGTACCGGTGGTTTGCGTCAGCATCTGAAAACCTTCTGCATAAAAAGGCGTAGCTGGTGGTAATACCCGGCCAACGGTTCCTGTTATCACTTCTTTCAGCCGTACCCGTTCACTACCGGCATTGACTATACGTACAGTACAAAAATTACCTTGCCAGCTCCGGATGACTTTCACGGTAGCCGGCGCCAATGTACCATCTGCCTGTAATACCTTTGCAGGAGAGGATTGCAGGGATTGTATAAAACGATCTGTAATACCTGCCTGCGTAGCATATGCCTGCAGTAATAAACAGCTCAGGAATATTAAAACACTATTTTTCATCGGGTATATTATTTGGGTTGCAGCGTGAGCTCATATAATTTCATCAACTCTTTGCCTTGCAGCTGATCTGCTTTTATGGTTACCTCATATTCACCTGCCGGTAAAAAAATCTCCTGCAGCGCAGCAGTCACCGGCGCCGGTTTACCCGTAGCGGGTACTGTATTGGCTTTGATTACCTGCTGCCCGATTTGTACGACATACGACGATGCTACCGGCGCATCTGTCAGATAGCGGATACCGGCACGGAAAGTGGCATCTTTTACCGTACGGATCTTCCAGCTGATATACTGTGCAGGAGATTGCCAGTTATGCACATAGGCCGTAGGACTTTTCCCATCTCCATACTGCCAGCCATTGCCATGCAATGTGCCATCAAAAGCATGCAGGACGTTGGTGATATCTTTCGTATCCAATACACGCACGGTATCTGTCTGTAACGTTTTCATCTCCAATACAATCACACTGTTCATGCTATCCGGTGCTACCGCTGGTAATTCCAGGATCATATCCTTTTTTCCCGCGCGCCGGAAAGGGAGCTGCTGCCGGCTACCGGCGAGATAAGCTTTTTGTATATCACCCATCAAACCGCCTACATACAAGGTTTTGCGCCAGTCAAATACATGCAGGTACAGGGTATTGCCCTTACGGGTACTTTCTCCCCATGGCTGTAGCGGCAAGGGCGTAGTGGTAGTGCCATATATGCTCGCACCATATCGCTGCATCCAGGTACCGATACGATGCAGGATTACCGTATCGCGGGGGTCAATACTGCCATCTCCTTCCGGTCCGATGTTCATCAATAGGTTGCCGCCTCTCGCCGCCGCTTTTGCCAGCAAACGGATAAAGAATGCAGCAGGTTTATGACTGCTGTCGTATTGTGAATAACCGTAGGATTCATTGGTAGTAGGAATCGCTTCCCAGTCGCCGGTGACCGGGTAAAATGCAGCAGGCCTGTCGGCAGTATTTTTATAGTCGCCGAAAGAAATGGCGGCACTGCGGGCCAGCCGACCGTTGACCACTACCTGTTGATCTACTTCCCGGATCGCCTGTAGTATACGAAGGTTTTCACTCAGCGGCAATTTACTCGGGGTATCAAACCACAAAATATCCGGATGGTATTTGCGCAATAGTTCCTGTATCTGCGGAATCGCTTTTTCGTTGACATACTTCACCGCCTTCGGCAACCGTTCCGGATGTATATCATACCAGTTAACACCGCCGTGCAGCAATTTATCGCCGCCAGGATTATCATAATCCCAGTCGTTGCCTGGTGCATCCGGATGTTCCCAGTCAAAGGCATGGGAATAATAAAATCCAAAACGAATACCGGCCTTTTTACAGGCGGCGGATAATGCCGCCATAGGATCGGTCTTAAAGCCGCTTTGCCTGATGCTGTAATCGCCGATGGCAGTTGGATACATCGCTACCCCATCATGGTGTTTAGCCGTGATGATCAGGTATTTCATACCAGCAGCCTTTATCAGCTGTACCCAGGCCGTTGCATCAAAATGAGCCGGATGAAAAGGTTGTATCAGTTTTTCTGCATATTCTCCGCGGCTGATTTTTTCTTTCCGCATCAGGTGTTCGGCATATCCCTCTACTTTTTTCCCTTTCCAGGCTCCCCCTGGTACGGAATAAACACCCCAGTGAATAAAGCAGCCAAACCGGGCCTCCCGCCACCAGGCAATACGGGATGCCTGTTGTTGCAGCGAGGCTGTCCACCAGCCATTCACGGCTGTTTGTACAGCTGCCTGGTCTCTGTTACGTGCCTGTTGCAACAAAATGCCATCATCATCTCCTTTCACCTGGGCGTAGCCCGCTAAGGATGTAACGCTGAGGCCTATACTAAAAACAAATGCAGGTATCTTCATCGAATATGATAGGTTTTACCGGCTACAGTGGGCAGGTCATAGGTAACCACTTTCCTCAGCTGTAACGCGGGTAGTTTGTCTTTATCTTTTATCACGGTATTTACCGCTGTCTGTAGTTGATAAAATGGATTCGGGTTCTCTCCTGCTGCCGGTTTCATGTCACGGCCATCCGCAGTAACAGCATGGGCTACCCGGATACGGCAGTTGCCGCCCTGGGCAGACCGGATCACTGCCTGCGTCAGTTGGCCATCCTTCCAGGTCATATCCACTTCAAATCCACCTCTTGCTTTTAAGCCACGCACACTGCCCGACGGCCAGGCATCCGGCAAAGCGGGCAACAGATGTAATACGCCATCATGGCTTTGCAGCAGCATTTCCGTGATGCCGGCGGTCACGCCAAAGTTGCCATCTATCTGAAAAGGCGGATGCGCATCAAACAGGTTGGGATAGGAACCACCACTGTTATCGGCCACGCTGACGGTTTGCACAGTGGCCAGGAACAGCTGTTTATTCAACATCGTATAGGCATGGTTACCATCTTCCAGGCGCGCCCACCAGTTGATCTTCCATGATTTTGACCAGCCCGTACCGCCATCACCCCGCAACAGTAAACTACGTGTAACCGCTGCCGCGAGTGCCGGCGTACGACGTGGGGCAATAAAGTTGCCCGGGAACAAGCCATATAAATGGGAAAGATGCCGGTGATTATCTGCCGGATCGTCCCAGTCTTTGTACCATTCCTGCAGTTGTCCGTATTGCCCGGTATGAAAAGGATACATCTCTGTGAGGGTACGTTCCATACGTCTTACCAGGGCGGTATCCTGCTGCAGTACACGCGCGGCGTGTATCGTATTGTTGAAAAGATCGTGTATGATGGAAAGGTCCATAGTGCTGGCAATACTCACAGATCCTTTCCGCTGGCCATCGAGCATAAAGTTATTTTCCGGTGTTGTGGAAGGGCTGGTTACCCATTGCCCCTGATCGTTTTTAATGAGCCAGTCCAGCATAAATTCCACCGCGCCTTTCAGGATAGGATATGCTTCCTGTAAGGCTTTCCGGTCGCCGGTAAAGAGATAATGCTCCCATAGGTGACGACTCAGCCAGGCGCCCCCCATTGGCCATATAGCCCATTTGGGATTGCCGGAGGGATCGGCAAAATCGATACCGCCAGCCGGATGTGTCATGCCCCAGATGTCGGCGTTATGATGCGCCGTCCATCCTTTGGCACCATAATTCACGGCTGCCGTGGTACGGCCTTTTTTAGCCAGGCGGTCGATAAAGGTAAACAGGGGTGTGGCACATTCCGTGAGGTTGGCCGTTTCTGCCGGCCAGTAGTTCATTTCTGTATTGATATTGATGGTATAGTTGGAGCCCCATGGTGGCTGTATCTCTTTATTCCAAAGTCCCTGTAAACTCATGGCTGGTCCGCCTTTCCGGGAACCGGCTATCATCAGGTAACGGCCGTATTGGTACAGCAATGCTGTCAGCTGCGGATCACGGTTACCGCCCTGTTGTGTATATTTTTTCAGTCGCTCATCGGTCGGTGATGCAGCGGATCCATCATCGCCCAGCTGCAGGGCTACGCGGTTAAATAAACGCTGATAGTCTGTTACATGCGCTTTGAAAAGCTGATTATATCCGGCATTGGCATATTGCTGTAAGGCCGTGCGGGCTTGTGCGCCCGGGTCGCCAGACCAGTCATCCGGGCTCCGGTAGCTGGTACCCATTGCCACCAGCAACACCACTTCCGTAGCACCGGATACCTGCAGGCCGCTGGTATCCGCTGTTACCTGCCCATCGGTTTTATGTACCTGCAGGTGTACTTCATAGTGGATACCTTTTTCTCCCTGTACGATCTGTTTAGTTTCATAAGGCCGGCTGGCTACATATTCCGGGCACTTGCCTGTCATTACCAGATAACGCTTATCCCTCACCTGATTCACATGCGGCATGGGGTTGGCAAAAGTAGTATGAAACTGCAAGGCGCCGGGCTTATTGGCCGTATAGCGAACCACCAGCAGTTGCGCCGGATAACTGGCAAATACTTCCCGCGTATAGTCTACACCGTTAGCCGTATAATTAACCCGGGCCACAGCATTATTCAGGTCCAGTTCGCGCCGGTACCGGGTAGTCTGCTGCGGTATATCCTGCGTGATAAACAAGCTACCTAACGTCAGATAACGCGCACTGTAAGTGCCCATCATTTTTCTGGCCAGCAGATCTGCTTCTCCGTATTTTTCTGCAGCCAGCAACTGCCGCATCTGTGGCAGTAATATTTTCGCCTGTGGATTATTTCCATCGCGGGGCGTACCGGACCAGAGGTAGCCTTCATTCAGTTGCAGTTCCTCTTTTTGCACACCGCCAAATACCATAGCGCCCATCCGGCCATTACCTACCGGCAAGGCTTCTACCCATTGGGTTGCCGGCTGCCGGTACCATAGTTTCAGTAACGTATCTTCCGGCGTGGCACTATAGCTTTGCCAGGAATAAAGTATCGCTGCCAGGCTTAAAACATATTTTATCATCAGGACTTTATTAACATAGTGATTGTATTATAGCGCTACCCATCCGGTGGCCATGCGGGCAGCCGTCACTGCCAGCATACTTTTCTCTCCGTGCAGCACTACCCGGATACTCGCCTGCCCATTGGCCAGTTGTACTTTGCGGGAGCCCCCTGCCGTACCCTGATTATCGATCAGCATTCCTTTACCGGCGATGGTAAAAGCCACTTGCTGCGCTGCATCCAGGCACAATATCCCTTTCGCGTCTAGCGCCTTTACTTTCACGAGCGCGGTATCATTCCCCTCACTTACTTTTTCTACCACTAATTTCACCGGCCTTGTCCATTCCTCCGTCTGATAATGCCAGGTCACTTCATCACTGTAAGTTTGTTTGCCATTACGCCCCACCACTTTAATGTGGTTCTCTCCCGTTTGCAAAGGCACTTCCCAACGTAAGCCTGCAGCCGGAAAATCCTGGAGGTTGCGTTGCCGGATACCCACACTTTTTCCATTTACAAATAATTCCGCTGTGGGACAATTGGCATATACGCGTATCTCTTTTGCTTCACCGGCCTTCCCCCATCGCACAGGCCAGGCATGGCCATAGATATGGATCATCGGCGCGGTTGCCCAATAGGACTGAAACACATAATATATTTCTTTCGGTGTACCATCGCGGGCTACGATACCTTTTTGGTTCACATAGGGCACAGGATTATCCGGCCGCAGCGGTGTAGAAAAATCCTTGAATATCCAATACGCCGACCCGGTCAGCTGTGGCATGGTTTCCTGTTCTTTCAGGTGCCAGTCTACCAGGTTCACCGCATAGGATTCTGACCAGTCGCCATCTTTGGAGGCACGGGCATTACCGCCGGTACGGGCAAAATCGCCGGTACGTTCGTCGGCCCCTTTGCCGGTAGCTATTTGTTGGATGAATTGTTCCGGTTTTTCTGCATACCGTCCCTGATGACTATCGGCGCCCCATTCTGCATGAAAAAAATGAGGTACGGCGGCGATTTCGCGCAAACTTTCCTGTTTGTATTCGGTATAGCGCCCCCGGTACCAGCCGGCCCAGATAGAAGGAGAATATACATCTACAGCATCTTTACAGAAATCACAGCGGCGGATAGCCGTTTTACGCGTACTATCCAGGCGATGTGCGAGCGTATTCAATTCCACCATAAAATCGTGGATCTGTTGTTTATCAAATGTGGTAAAGTCACCAGGCCAGTCATTTTCATTTCCCAGCCCCCATAGTATCACTGCGGGATGATGACGATGCTGGTAGATCATGTTTGTCAGCATACGACGGGCCTGTTCCCGGTATACTTCACCTCCCAGTCCACCTCTGCACCAGGGAATTTCTTCCCACACCAGAATGCCCAGGCTATCGCACATTTCCAGCACGGTACGTGATTGCTGATAATGCCCCAGGCGGATAAAGTTGGCGCCCATTGCTTTTATCGACAACATTTCCTGTCGTATCATGTCGGTAGTCATAGCTGCTGCTACGCCGGCGTGATCTTCATGCCGGTGTGTGCCTTTCAGCAACAGTCTTTTTCCATTCAGTACAAAGGGGCCATGCGGTACAAAGGCAGCATGCCGGAATCCCGTCTGGCCGCGCCATACCGCTTTGCCGGCAGCAGATAATAAGGTGGCTTCAATTGTATATAAAGCAGGATGTTCCGGCGACCATAACATCGGTTTTGTCAGGGAGATGCCGGCCAGTTGTTGTATGCCTTCAGCCGGTTTTACGGGTACCTGCAGCGTTTGTACTACTTTATGCTGTGGGTCTGTAATACGCAGTTCCAGGGTAGCTGCCGTGATATGTTGCGGATTGAGGAAACCACTGTAGATAGTAAGGTTAGCGGTTTTACCGGCAGCATCGGTTTGTGCCTGTATCTGAAAATCGGTAAAAGATAACGCTGGTGTATATACGATATTCACGTCCCGGTATAAACCGCCATATACATTAAAGTCAGACATATTCGAAGGAATCATCTCCAGATCCCGGCTATTATCACAACGTATGGATACCGGTACTTTTCCCGAAAAAGGTTTGGCTGCCGGTGATTGCAGAAATGCCTGCACGGCATCGGTAATGTCCGCGGTCCATTCGTCATATCCGCCGGTATGGGTGGCTACTTTCGTCGTGTATACATATACCGTTGTTTTTTGTCCGGCGCCTTCAAAGTGCAACAGGGTACGCCCCTGATCATAAGGATTCCGTATATCCATTAACGTTCTGTACCAGCCAGGTCCCTGGTAGTAGTTTACATCCGGATCTACCGCATCACGCGCATTAAAACAATGGGGTAATACTACCTTTTCCCACAGCGGTACAGACTCCGGGCTACCTTCCGTGACGGGCCTGACGGCTTCCCAGATGCCGCCCAGGTCCCCTTTCAGAAACTCCCAGGATTGTGTAATCCGTGCCGACTGCTGTGCCCTGGCTGTTGTTGCTGTAAATATCCCTGCTAACCATATGCAGCAGTAAACCATTCTTTTCAGATGCATTGTCATTACTTTTAATCAGATACCTGTTGTTGTACGCTGCTTACCGGAGCTTCACCTGGCAACTGCCGCCTGTCGTGGAATAACAGGTGGTCTGACGAGGTAAACAAGGTACGGGTATTACCTTGTTTACAGATCCTGGCCGATAAGCGACTAAAAATTATGCAATCGTTTGCATTTTTTCACATTAATTTTGGTTTTTCTGAAAAAAAGTAGCTTTTCTCAAGGTTTTGTCCGGAATTCCACCACCCGGTCTACCACATGCGCCGGGCCGTTGGTATTTAAAATACCACCTGTACGTACATTCGTTACCGTAGTAGAATTCAGGAAATCGTTCAATTTAATGGTAGAGTTACGGTCATTGGTGAGGCGTAACGTCATGATACTGGTTGGATTGGCCGTATCTGCCTGCGGCGGCAGCAAGGTTTGCACCGTTTCATTTTCAGGACCTATATTACTAAAGGTATATTCTCCCTGCACAATCAGGTACAATAGCCATGCCTTCACCTGTTCCGGACGATACTCCTGCCAGCTGCGGGCCGCCCGGAATTTGCCGGGTATAATATTGCCGGCGGCATCCCGGTCTGGTACGAGGTATTTACCCCAGTAACAATCCGGCGTTACCTTCTTTTTATCCAGCCGTAATACCGCATCGCGGTGCAGCAGGATATAGGTACGCCCTTGTTGCGTATACACAGAAGAATCAATACCGGCATAGGCAATCGCCTGCAGCATATCATTAAATACAGAATCCTGGCCGGGCCTGTTCCGGTCCTGCATATATTGCCAGGTGTTCTTAAATGTATGTGGGTCCAGTACATGCGGTTCAAAGTTCCAGGATTCCTGCATATCCAGTCCGCCCAGTGAACAGGCGCTCAGTAAGGTGCAACCCAGCAACCATAATCTTTTCATAACAATGGTTTTTATTATTCTGAATAAGGAGGATTTTGTTTGAGATAGGGATTGGCATTGAGATTATCCCGGTTGATAGGCCACAACAGCAAACCGGGATGACTGTAGCCCGGATTATCCGCCTGCCGCGCTTTCAGCACCGGGTCCATAACTTCCTTCACTTTGCCGTTGCGACGCAGGTCGAACCAGCGTTTACATTCGCAGAAAAACTCCCATTGTCTTTCCCGTAAAATACCATTGAGCAAATCACCGGGAGCCGGGAAATCAGCAGCGGTATAGGCTTTCATGCCGGCACGCGTGTGCACCCGGTTTAGCTGGTCCAGTGCAGCGGCCGGCTGACCGGTAGCCTGCAAGGCTTCCGCACGCAGCAGGATGATATCTGCATAACGGTACATCGGATACTGAATGTTGGTTTCACTGCTTTTGGGATATAACTGTCGTCCTTTGTTATCCAGTTTTACGGCATAAAATTTCAATACCTTATCCCGGGCTTTCAGGTCTACCGTTTGTTTACCGCGTATATCCGTGGTATCCACCAGAAAATGATTCCATACAGAATCATCTGCCATAAAATCACTGTTGTTATCATTGCAGCCTACCAGAGAAGCTATCCCCGCGCCGCCGTCTACCAGGTAGTCCCACGACAGGTTCCAGATGTTTTCCACAGAGCCGGCCGGATAGGTAAACATATTCTTCCAGGTAGCCGTAGGCTCCAGCGAATACCAGTTTAAAGCGGCCAGTTTATCCATCCACTTCAACGCGTTGGTATAATCATGCCGCCACATATAAGCGTCAATCAGGATAGCCGCTATACTGCCCTTATTGATGTTAAAGAGGTTGTTGTGATCCATATTCAACAGGTCGTAGGCTTTTAGCAGGTCGGGCAGGATCACGCCATTAAAAATACTGTCTGTACCCGTACGTGTCTTATACGGACTTTGGGCCAGGTCTTCATAGGGTGTCAGCCAAACGGGCACATCTCCCCATAAACGAACCAGCGTAAAGTAACACCAGGCCCGAATGGCCAGGGTTTCGCCCTGGTATTGCGACAAGGCGGAAATGGGTACATTTTTAACACCCGGCGCCTTTTTCAGCAACATATTGGCCCGGCCGATGGTGAGGTACAGCGGCGCCCAGTCAGACCCCGGAATGGTGGCACTCAGCCCGTTCAACGCAAATTGTTTATTGCCATACTGCGTCACATTAAAATTATCCGTGCGGGCATCTCCCCAATACACATAGTTATTACTCAGACTCACCTGTATACCATCGTACACACCTGCCAGTGCGTGCACAATATCATCTTCTGTTTTCCAGTACTGGTCCGGCGACAACTGGTTTTGCGGCTGTTCATTCAGGAATTTGCCACAGGCGCCGGTCAGCAGGATGATGGCGATGCCGGTTAAAAAAAATAGCTGCTTCATCTCAGGAAAAATTAAAAGTGAATGTTAATACCTAACCCCAATTCGCGCCGCCGTGGATACCGGCCATTATCCTGCCCCATCTGCAGTGCATTGGCAGACGAAAACTCCGGATCATACCAGGAGTAATTCGTCCAGGTAATCAGGTTGCTGCCATAGAGGTATACGCCGGCGCCTTTCATCTTCACCCGCTGCAGCCATCTTTGCTGAAAGGTGTACATCAGCTTTACATAACTTAAACGAATAAACGATGCATCTTCCAGGTAACGGGTACTGATCCGGTGGTTCCACGCAGTGCTTTTATCCACACGGGGTACGTCGGTGATATCGCCCTGCTTGCGCCATGCATTGTAAATCACATAAGGCTGCGGAATGACGTGTGTCGTGGTGTAGTTATTAAGTCCGGCGGCCGCATTGTTGTATACCTGATTGCCCCATTGCAGGTTAAAAGTAAAGGAGAGCGTAAAGTTTTTATAGGTAAGATTATTAATCCAGCCTGCGTAAAAAGTGGGTTGCGAGTTACCAATAATACGACGGTCTGCATCATCAATCACACTGTCTTTATTGGCGTTTTCATAGATAACATCGCCACCTTTCAGCAGGTTACCATTGCCATACATCCGGTGTACCTGCCCGGTATATTTTTGTCCGTTGAGGGTATATTCGCCGGTAAAACGGTTGCCGTCAAATACGGGTGATAGTTGCTCCCAATCGTCATTGTAGGCATTGGACTGGTCATATTGGTAAACGCCCTGGTAACGGAAGCCATAGAAGTCGCCCAGGCGGCCGCCTTCCCGCACCAGCCACTTATCGCCGGCAATAAACTGTTCGCCGTTATACAATTGCTGAATGATTCCTCTTTCAAAACTGATATTAAAAATGGTGCTCCACTGAAAATTCTTTTTCTTTATCGCCAGTGCATTCACCGCCAGTTCCAGCCCTTTGTTCTGAATACTTCCCAGGTTGATACGTGCATTATCATAACCTGTTTCTACCGGCAGCGGGCGGGAATACAGGAGTTTTTTAGTGGTTTTGATGTAGTAGTCTGCCACAAACGTCAGCCGGTCATTCAGCAATGATAAATCCAGGCCAATATCCGTATGATGGGTACTTTCCCAGCTCAGGTTATTGTTGCCAAAATCGGAAGTGGGCACCACGCCTGAAATATCATTGTAATAATAGGTACCGAAAGTAAGCCGTTGCATGGCATCGTAATCGCCTATACGTTCATTACCGGTCTGGCCGTAACTCACGCGCAGCTTGGCGTCTGTCAGATAGCGGCGGGCAAATGCCATAAATGGTTCTTCGCTGAAACGCCAGGCGGCTGATACCGAAGGAAAATCGCCCCATACATTGTTTTTACCGAAGCGGGAAGAACCATCGTGCCGTAAGGTAGCATTCAGCATATAGCGGCTTTTATAGCTATAGCTGACGCGCCCGAAGAAAGAAGCCATACTGTGGGCAAAACCTTTGGTAGTGGTTTTGTTGTTCAGCAGTTTGCCATAGGCATTGGCATAATATACCAGTTCACTTACATAATTGGTACCGCCGATATCAAATCCGTTGCCTTTATATTTCTCTGCGCTGAAACCTGCCATAGCCGTGAACTGATGATCTTTCCGGAAGGTACGGGCGTAGTTCATATAAGCCTGGTATTGCCAGCCGATATTCAGGTCAAAACTTTCACCGCCGGAGCTGGCAGTGGGATTGGCCGCACTGGTGAGTTTGGAACTGAAGGTAATATTGTGCGGGGCAAACAGATCCACGTTAAAGTTGGTGTTAAAGGTCAGGTCTTTGGCGAGCTTCACGGTTAAAAACGTATAGGCGTTACCTCCATATGCTTCCGTGATGTTGGTTTCGTAGAGTGCGTGTGCCAGCGGATTGCGGCGCCCACTCAGGTAACCGGCCACCGTGCCATCCGGCAGCCATACATAAAAATTGGTAGGGCGCTGAAAGGTCTGGTTCAAAGTACTACCTTCATTGATATTGTTTCGCTTCTGGTATACCAGTTGAAAACGGTTGCCGGCTTTTACTTTATCCGACAGGGAGAATTCCGTATTCACGCGTGATTTCAGGGTTTTAGCCCAGCTATTGACAACAATACCTTTATCATCGAGGTATTGGATACTGGAGTAATAGTTGGCATTCCTGCCCGCGCCGCTGATGCTCATATCTACCTGCTGTCGTATAGCCGTTTGGGTGATGATATCCTGATAATCATTGTCCGCATTAAATCCCGGGTTCAGGGAATCTGCTGATACGCCGGAGCTGGTAGTATCCTGGAGTTTTCGGTACAGGCGTACTTCATCCGCGTTGGCCTGCCGCAGCTTGTGGGCGAGTTTACCAAATACGCTGGAATAGCGTACATCCAGGGAGGGTTTATCTGCCACGCCCCGTTTGGTGGTGATGATGATCACCCCGTTGGCCGACCGGGAACCATAGATAGCGGCGGATGCCGCATCTTTCAGGATTTCGATGGACTGGATATCACCTGGGTTGATGTTGCCGGCGCTTTCACTCAATACGCCATCAATCACAAACAGCGGGTTGTTGCCGGCGGTAGAAAAGGTAGAGTAACCGCGGATACGGATGCTGCCTTCTGCGCCGGGTTCACCGGCATCGTTCATCACCAGTACGCCGGCTGCCTGACTTTGCAGGGCATCTATCAGGTTCACGGGTTGCCGTTTCTCAATCGCATCGCGGCCAATGGAGGTAATGGCACCGGTGAGGTCTCTTTTGCGGGCAATGCCGTATCCTACGCTCACAATTTCATCCAGCTGTTTGCTGGCGGGGTGCAGCTGTACCTGCATATTACCGGTACCGGTCATTTTTTGTTCCAGCGGCAGGTGGCCGATGGCCGTAAATACCAGTACGGCATCCGCCGGGGCATTGGCGATGCTAAACCGGCCATCCGGGCCGGTAGTGGCGCCGGCAGACGCGCCTTTCACCCGCACCGTTACACCGGGGAATGGCTGGTTGTCAGCCGTCAGTACCTGTCCGGCTGCTGGCCGCAGCTGGGCATACAAACGGCTGGTACCACTGCAGCAGCCAAGTAACAACAGTGCTACCGGCAGGATACATCGTAAATGTGCATACATAGGAAGATGGAATTGATAACGTGAGATAATAAAGGAACAGGTATAGTTGCAGATACTAACGTTTAGGTATACACGAACTTAAATACGGGGCAATCGGGTGCCCGACCGTAGTTTGCTGCGGTAAAGATCCTGGCTGATATATGTACGCCCTGAAGGCATTTTTCAGGTTATCTGCAATCACGGGGAGAGCCGGGTAGTCGTCAGATCATATGCTTGATTTACAGGTGATGAGATGATCGTTTTTTTATTCCGGAATATTACGGCGTTGCTTCTCCTTACAGCCGGTAGCTGGTGAGGAAGATACGCGTTGTATCCGGCTGCTGGCGGTATACAAGTGCTATCGGTACCAAAATCAAGGCGTTCAGATTGTGATCAGTTTAACGTGTTACCGAAAATAAGCAATCGATTGCATAAAAATGCGTGTTATTTTAGCTTTTACTTGTATCATTTTGGGTACGACTAAAGCAATGTTACCGCAGTGGCTTTAAAAGGAGTTGTTTTCTGTGTGCAATATTTACATTTGTTATTCGTCCTGATAGTGGGTTCATATGAAAAAATACAGGCAAGATACCATTCGTTCCTACCGGCTGGAGCAATTACAAAGAATTCCGGGGCTGCAGATAGATGTACATTACATCCCTGACGGCGCATCGCATCCGGCACACCATACCAATGCAGATGTGAGTAAACCACACCGGCATGAGTTTTATACCCTGGGCATCAGCGGACAATTCCCCAGCTCCCACATGGTTGACTTCCGGGTGATAACGATGCCTCCGAACAGTCTTTTTTTATTGACACCGGGGCAGGTACACCTGGTGGCGGATGCCGTATCTCCGTCCGATATATTTCTGATTTCCTTTACGCCCGATTTTTTGCCGGCTGCCGCACCGCCATTGCCCATCTCTATGGATGTACCCGTGATACCGGATGCAGCCGATTATAAGGAAATCCGGCATATCAGTCAGCAGCTGGAAAATGAATTCCTCTATCGCAAAGCATTGCAACATCCGGTACTCCAACATTATCTGGCGTTGTTACTCACGCTGTTTACCCGTTGTTTACCAGAACGGGCTACCCATACCTTACAACCCGAACTGCTGCAGCAATTCCGGGAACTGATCGAAATAAATTTACGGAACTGGACCAGCTCCGGAGATTATGCCCGGGCATTGCATGTAACGCCGGGGCATTTGAATGATGTGGTAAAACAACATACCGGGCAAACGGCTACGGCCTTGCTGGCCGCCCGCCGCATACTGGAAGCCAAACGGATGCTGTTGCATTCCGATGAAGGCATCAAGGAAATTGCCTGGTACCTGCAGTTCAATGAAGTCACCTACTTCAACCGCTTCTTCAAACAACACACCGGGCAAACACCGGCGGCATTCCGGATCTCCAGCCGGGGAATGTATAATCATATCCCTGAATAGTATAATAATCCCACTTGTTATCTCTCCTAGCTTTGCTGTATCATTTTAAAATCATACAAGATGAAAGCAGTACATATATTACCCGATAACCAGGATGCACTGGAAGTAAACGGGCTCACGATGAGAAAGGGTTCTGTTGCCGCTTTTCTGGCAAATGTCAGCATATTGGAACAACAAACGGATACTACCGGTAAAGCCTATACGGAGTCGCTGTCAGATATGCTGGAGTTAGTACCGGTACTGGTAGAACTGGGTGTTTTCAAGCATTTCATACTTCGTTCCGAAAAAATCCGGCAACTGATCCTCACAGCTTTTCCTACCCTCACTACGATCATACACTAACCCGAAAATCATTTGCTTTATATGCCTTCTATTAAAGACAGGGCTACGTCATTACTGATGTCGACCATCGGAAAAACTGCCAGTGTTACCCGCGTACAATTTATCAACAACGAGTTGTTACAGGCAGACCTCCAATTAACGCAACCATTGCCGGATCGCAGCACGCAACATCTTAAATGTGAAGTAGCTCCTTATACTTATCGTGACTACACTGTAGCGAGTTGGAATGCAGTCACGCAAACGGCTACCTTGCTCATCAACTGCCGGCACGATGGTCCCGGCAGCAGATGGGCACAGCAATTACGTTCCGGCACAACCGTGAGTTATGCCGGGCCGGGAGGCGGATTACATCAACCTACCAAAGCCGCATGCCTCGTATGCATTGGCGACGCCAGTGCTGCCGGGCATTTTCACTCCCTGTATATCCGACGGAATCACGAACAGCAATTCCATACCTTCCTGCAATTGGAAGACCACACAATACGCCAGCTGTTGCAGATGCCTGTACAGCCGCTCAGCAACAACGGCTATTTCACTACAGACCTGCATGAATGGCTGTATCATTACAACTTTCCGGCTGATAACACCACATACTATGTAGCAGGAAACAGCCGGATGGTAGTACAAATACGTAAATCATTACGACAACAGGGTGGACAGGTAAAAGCGCAGGGCTTCTGGGATTAACTGTATAGTTATACCAGTTGCTCTTTCATCGCTTTTACGATTGCATTTGAACGGGAATTCACATCCAGTTTACGGTAGATATTCATTATATGGGAGCGTACGGTGCCAACACTGATGTGGCAAACATCAGCGACTTGTTTGTAAGTGTCGCCATTTACCAGACAACGTAGTATTTCCTTTTCCCGCGGAGACAAACCATAGGGGTCTTGATAAGTATGCTTTTCTTTTCGGAAAAAAGCCAATACTTTATTCACTGCTACCAAATTCGATTGCAGCGCCGTTTCATATACCTGAGCAATAAATTCAGATAAAGAAACAGGTGGAATATGATCCACATTAAAACCACTTTTTACCGTTGGCACCGGCGTTACTGATTGTCCTTTTTCATTCAGGGTAAGCAATAGCACGTTTATATCAGGATAAGCAGCTTTCACTATGCTGGCAGCTTCTATAGCGGTCAATCCAGGTATCTCTATGTCCATAATAACCAGGTTGCAGATATCTTTTGCTAATTGTTGTAACACTTCTGTTGATTCTTTGTGCAATCCCGCAACTTCTAAAACTTTTGCTTCTCCCAAATGATTTGGATTAATTGGCCACACTTTTTTCATAATATTCCTTTTGGGTTATGTATATTTCATCCGAAATCTCCCTCATTAACTGCAAGTTTTGGAAGCTGGTATGGCTGAATTAATAAAAGTGGAAAGGTCACACGGTCTCCCATACCCGAAACAAATTTGAAACAATTACCTGCAGCAGTCAATCGGATACGTATATGGTTTTTCAATAAATATTAATATACAATTTGTTTTATATTAGCATAAAAATATAACTATAATATGGTTGACATTATACGTTTAGAAGAATTCATAGAATACAAATAGCTACAAATCAAGTGTTTAGAAGCTGAAACTTGTGACACCCAATACAAATTATATTTAAATATATATATTATTTTTGCACCTCCCCTGCTTTTCTACGTCCATTTCCCTTTTCTCCGGTCAAGTCATCTCCGAGGTCTTTCCGATACTTTTCTGCCACCGCCAACAGCTCCTTTACAACATCCGGAAATTGCTGCTGCACATCCAAGGTTTCTCCCGGATCACGACGCATATCATACAACGCCTGCACAACCGGTACCACCGGCTGGGCCCCCGGAAATCCATCATAACCGGGTACATTCAACTTATAGCTGCGGGAGCGATGAGGTAATACCAGTTTCCAGGGCCCCTTCCGGATCGCCTGCAAACTATTGACCTCATAATATACAGCAAATTCATCCCTGGGGGTTATATCAGGATTGTTAAATAATAATGAAGATACATTTACACCATCTATTTTTCTGACTGGCAATGCAGCCCCGCAAAGGTTCGCAATAGTGGGTAACAAATCAATCGTCGCAGCCATTTTATTACATACCGTACCGGCAGGAATTTTTCCGGGCCACCGCATAATACAGGGCACCCGTATCCCTCCTTCCCACGACGTTCCTTTACCTTCCCGCAACCCACCGGTATTACCGGCATGATTGCCATAATTCAGCCATGGTCCGTTGTCACTGGTAAAAATAACCAGGGTATTCTCTGCCAGACCATTATCTTCCAATGTTTTCATCACCTGCCCTACAGACCAGTCGATCTCCGTCATCACATCTCCAAACAAACCATCCTTACTCTTTCCTTTATGTTTGTCTGATACGGCTATGGGCACATGCGGCATACTATGCGCGAGATACAGGAAAAAAGGTTGCCGCCGGTTTTCACGGATAAAACGACAGGCACGCTCAGTATACATCGTTGTCAGCTGCGCCTGATCTTCCAGCGTCCGGATATATTTCACGGGGTTATTTCCTGCTATCAGCGGCAACGGCGGATATTTTGCACGGGGATGTGTGGAAGTATCAGCATAAGGCTTTCCATCGTAATGTACCGGCCACATATCATTGGAATAAGGTAAACCCAGGTATTCATCAAATCCATGCTGCAACGGCAGCCAGGGCACTTTACTACCCAGATGCCATTTACCCACCATACCGGTATGATATCCCTGTTGTTTTAATACACCGGCAATGGTTTGCTCGCCGGTATCCAACGCCATCGGAGCGGTAGGCCACAACGCGCCGTGAATACCGATACGGTTGGGATAACATCCCGTCAGCAAAGCCGCCCGCGAAGCAGAACAAACAGCCTGGGCTACATAAAAATAAGTGAAGCGCATACCCTGTGCGGCCATGCGATTAATATGAGGGGTATGCCATGGGGTGCCTGCATAACATTCCAGATCACCATATCCCATATCATCCATAAAAATGATCACCACATTAGGCCTTTTTGCCGGTGGCAAAGGTTTTACAAAACTGAATGAAACAGCAGTTAATAAGAGTAGTCCCGTAAAACGTACAATTTTTTTCATCCCGGATAATTAACAATAAAGAAAGGTTAGCATAAAATTATACATCTTCGGGAAGATATAAAGCAAATTTTTGTTTCCGGTAAAAAGCAAACGCCTGGCAGTATTAAAAAAGCAGTCAACTCTTCCGATCATTTGGTGGAATACAAATCGTTTGCCGCTGGCGCGACCTACCTGAAAACGGGTATGGTTAAGGATTTCGCGTGATTGCTGCGCTCGTGCGTTTAACCAGTAGTGTTAGGAGACGGCAGCTATGATGGGGTACCTATTTCCTGTGATATGTCCTATGTTTTTTATTGCTCCGGGCCGGTATCACAGGCATCAAAAAAAACAACATTACAGCAGCAGGGAAAATTCCCCACCTGTAATGTTGTTTGCAGTAACAGCCTTTAAACCACTGTTATCATTACTCCAGTATCAGCTCTATCACAGGTATTTCCACACCGGGTTTATGCACCGGTAAATCCAATGCCACAGCACCGCCCTCTGTATTACTCATCCTGATTTCAGAACCATCATGTAAGAACTGTGCATACTTTACTTTTCCCTTCATATCCGGTAATTCAAAACGTTGCAGCGGATAGTCCAGCAAGTGCACATATAAACGTTTGGTAGCAGGATTATAGGTCAGTAAACTGTTCTCCGGCCGCTTGATATGATCCGGCGCCTGGGTGCATCCATAAACAGATCGTCCGTTGACCAGCATCCAGTCACCCATTCCTTTCAAACGATCCTGCGCACGGGTATCAAATAAACCACGGGCAGTAGGGCCTACATTCAGCAACAGATTACCACCCTTGCTCACAGATTCAATCAGCAACACCAGTAATTGTTTATTATCCTTCCAGGAAGTTTCATCCCGGTGATATCCCCAGGAACCGGAAAAAGTCTGACAGGTTTCCCAGGGAATACGCTTGCCGTTTTTAGTAGGCCAGCTGGCTACTTTATATTGCTCCGGCGTCACAAAATCACCCCCATCTGCATAGCTCTCCAGGTCCAGCCGGTTATTCACAATAATGCCCGGTTGCAGCTTCCGTACCATTTTCAGCAATTCGATAGATCCCCAGTCTTCATGCCCTTTTCCATGCTCGCCCGGATAGGAAAAATCGGTCCACAGCATATCTATTTTGCCGTAGTTGGTCATCAGTTCCTTTACCTGGTTGTAGAGATACGTGCGGTACTTTGCCATATCCCTTCCTTTATTCAGCTGTTCGTATTTTTTCGGATCTGTTGGCCGTTGCGGATGCATCTCATCAATGGTAAAATCCGGATGATGCCAGTCGATCAGCGAATAGTAAAATCCCACCTTTAATCCTTCTGCCCGGAAAGCATCTACCCATTCTTTAATCAGGTCTTTTCCGGCGGCGGTATTGGTGGCCTTGTAAGTAGTAAATTTAGAATCAAATAAACAAAATCCTTCGTGGTGTTTGGTGGTGATCACTGCATATTTCATTCCCGCTTCCCGCGCCATACGCGCCCATTCCCGGGGATTGTACAGATCCGGATTGAACCGGTCGAAGTAAGGTTGGTAAGCACTGTCTGTAAGGCGTTCCCGGTTTTTCACCCACTCATGCCGGGCTGGCAGCGAATATAATCCCCAGTGGATAAACATCCCGAAACGATCATGCGTCCACCAGCTTAACCGCTGTTCTTTCTGCTGATCGGTTTCATTAAAGATCTTTTTTTCCTGCGCCTGCACCTGCGACAAGCATAACAAACAGGCCATAACTAACAATCTGCATTTTTTCATAACTGTGATTTATGTTGATGTATTTTTGATATCGCCCGCATTATTCCGCTACCAGCCAGGTATAACCGGCCGCCGGAATGGTTACTGATACACGTGCCTGGTATTTACGGTCTAGTGTATACGTTTTTGCCAGCCCTTCTTTTTCCCGGATACGCACGGTTTGCTCCAATCCTGTATAATATAGCGGCAACAAGAGCTCCCGCGTAATAGCCTGACTGGTTGGGTTGTACAACATGACCAGCGCCTTTTGCGGCAGTGTAGCATCTACATGCAGGATACCATCCCAGTCGCGGCCATCGGCACGGCGCAGGTGAATGATATCCGCATTGAGGATATGGCGGTATTTTTTATACCAGCCGGTCATCCGTTGTACCAGCTGCCGCGTACTATCGGTATCGTATAAACGAGGGCCCCGGTAACAGGCCTGGATACCAGCACCGTAGTATTGTACCATCAACTGTTCGTAGGCATCCAGGTGATCTTTGAGCGGCTCCAGCGTAGCGGCGGCACCGCCGCCCTGGTATTGACTCAGGGGCACAAATCCCCAGCTCATGCCAGGTGTTTTTTCCCAGGTACCATCAAAAATATTCTGCCGGTTCAGCAATAGCTGCTCTGCCCGGGGCAATGAAAAATTAGTTTCCCTATATCCTAATCCGATCTTATGGGTACCATCCAGGAAATACCAGTCGGGCGCATTTACATACACCCCTTTTTCATTCAGCCAGTGATATAATCCTTTCTGCAGTTCCATTTGTTTCCACTGGGAATCTTCCAGCCCTTCATGTCCCGGATGTTTTACGGAAGCACATACATCTCCGGGATAGGGACCATCATTTTCAAACAGGTCGAAACCTGTGGCCGTGATAAAATATTTTATCTTCTCCAGATAAGCCAGCCCCCAGCGACTTCCCAGACAAGGCGCATTTTCAAAGAATGCGCCGCCGGTTTTTCCGGTAGCGGGATTAATCACATCTTCTTCGTCGTTGATACGCCGGCTGGAGAACAGCGAATAGCCGCCCAGCATAATCTTCTTCTGATGGGCATAATCTGCCAGGGAACGGAATAAAGCGATGTTGGCCGCTGAAGTATCTTCCATATTCAATCCGCTGCCAAAGCTGGTATCACGCCTTCGTAACCGGTCTGCGCACATTGGTCAATGATGGCTTTTACCTTTTTCGGATCCGTGCTGATGAGATGCATAAACAACGGATTTTCCGTTGTCCAGGGTGCTATGGTGCGGTACATCCGGCGTTGCGCCAATCCGTTTCGCTCCCGGTCATAACCATCCAGCAACAATTCATAGGTGCGGATAGACTGGTATACTGCTCCCGGCGCCAGCTTTATGCCTACCGGTACTTTCGGATATACTTCCAGCAAACAGGGCGTTTGCAGGTTGTAATTGACCTGAGACGTGTAGGCCGTATCCGCTTTCCAGTGAGTCGTCTGATCACTCAGGCTGGCTTTCATGGCGTTATTGAAGGCATAATTGCTTTCGATATACAAGCCATGCGGCGGCCGCATCTGATGTACACTGCCCACTACGGCCGATTCTTCTTCCGGCGTGGCCAGTATTTCATGTACGACCTGATTCAGTTTTATCGTTTGTCCGCTGCCGTTAGTAATCTCCAGCCACTTGGCCAGCAGCGGCATACCATCCAATACATCATAGTGTACGGCTACGGTGATACCTTTCAGGGCGGATGCTGTAGCAACATAGGAGAAGGTAAGCGTTTTACCGGCGGGCAGTGCAGGATTACTGCACCAGCGACGGGCACGCCAGGGCAGATAAGGCCGGAGATCCGTGACCCGGTGGCCGGTATACCGGAAACCGGATGGAATGGCCTGCAGACCGGACAGCCAGGCCGGTAACAGATAAGCCTGTTGCGGTTGCCCCATGGCGCCGCCCACCGCATAATCCTTGCCATTGATGGTTAATCGCGCTTCTGGCTTTACGGCCCGCAGGAGCTGTTCGCCGTTGACCAGGTTGCGGTAATCACTGCAGATCACGTTGGGGGTTATACGAAAACTTCTGCTCAGCAATCCGTTACTGATGGTAATGTCTTTACCCTGCTCCGTTACAATGGCCTTATACCCTTTCGGATCTATCAGCCAGTCTCTGGCAGGCATTACCTGAGCGGTACTGCAGATGGTATACAGGCTGAGTATCAGCCCCAACGTGCTTATCTTTTTCATGTTCGCTTGTTACTGTTATTTTTATTTCACGGGTTGCAGGATGATCTTCCGCAACCGGCATAATTCCTTGTTATTACCTGCCACCGGTTTTACCGTCAGGTTATGTTTCCCTGTCTGATCCAGGTGTATAATACCCACCGCATGCTGTATAAACTGCATCGGCGCGTGACTGTTATATTTACCGGTGGCCAGCGACAGAAAAGGTAGCTGCTGCCCGCCTACCGTCACCACGCCTTGTTGTCCGGCGCTATCCGGCTCGCAGGCATAATCCAGTATGACCCGGTAGTCGCCGGCGTTTTGTACTTCCAGGGGAAATACCAGCGCATCTTCCGGTTGCCGCAGACCGGTCGCACAATTTTCATGTTTCCAGTCGCCGAAGTAATGGGAGTAGGTAAACAGTTTAGGCGTAGCCCGTCCGTTGAATATGGCCCATACTGCGGGGATTTCTGCGGAGGGATAGTCGCTGCTGATGGTTTGTGTACGCAACTGCGACAAATCGGGCTGTATTCCCTTATATTCCACGATCAATACCGTGTTACGTGTATCCGGCAACGTTACCGGCAGCCGGATGATGGTTTCTTCCGGCAATTGCTGCCAGGTCAGGGGGGTATTGTTACCGGCTATTTTCACGGAACGGATTTTTGCGGTCAGTCCCGGCACGCGCAAACGACGGCTATCCGGCGCCTGCCAGACATGCAGGAACAGTTTCCCTGGCTTGCTGGTGGTTACTCCCCAGGGCTGGGCCGGAATAAGCCCCCAGGTGGTGCCGTAAATACTTTCACCGTATACCAGCAACCACTTCCCTACTGCCTGCAGGTACTGAATGGAAGCAGCCGGCCATGCGCCATCACCATCCGGACCTACATTCAGCAACAGGTTGCCGCCTTTGGATGCCACGTTGGATAAGAGCCGGATAAGAGATGCCGGAGATTTAAAGTTGAGATCATGCCGGATATAGCCCCAGGAATCGTTATGGGTATAAATAGATTCCCAGGCGCCGGGAATCGGTACGGGTGGTACTTCCGAATCGCCGAAGTCGCGGTAATCGCCCAGTTCATGTCCGATACGGCTGCTGAACAGGCAACCGGGTTGTAAGCGGCGCAGGGTATCTGTCAGTTGTTGTGTCTGTGCTTTGGTCAGTCCACCGGGCATATCAAACCATACTAATCCGAGCGGGCCGTAATTAGTAAGGAGTTCTTTCAATTGTGGAATAGATTTGCTGCGGTAGTAGGCCAGATAGTCTTTTTGTTGCGGGTCGAAATCCCAGTTATTGCCACCGCCATTGGGTTCATGCCAGTCGAGAAACTGGGAATAATAGAACCCGAATGGGATACCTTGTTGCCGGCAGGCTACAGACAAGGCTTTCATGGGATCTTTTTTATAGGGGGTGGCATCCATGATATCGAATTCTGTGACTTTGGAATCGTACATGCTGAAGCCTTCGTGGTGTTTGGCGGTGATGACGATGTATTTAAAGCCGGACGCTTTGGCGGTCTTCACCCATGCTTCCGCATCAAATTTTACGGGATTAAAGGAAGACGCCACCTGTGCATAGGCGGCTGCAGGGGCTTTGGCCCGTTGCATGATCCATTCACCGCTACCGTAATAGCTGCTGTCGTTCCATTTACCGGCCAGTTGTGCATAAAGGCCCCAGTGTATGAAGAGACCAAATTTAGCTTCGGAGAACCATTTCAGCCCGGGATGGGTGTGATTACTGCTGTTGCGGGTCCACATATCGGGCATATCCTGCGATTGCACCGCCATGGCCATACAGCTACAGAGGACGAAGAGTAATAGTGGAATTTTGCGGACCATAGGGTGGTTTTTAAAGCAGTCCATAAAAAGTAGGCATAACCGTTGGCATCTGCAAATGCCTGGAAAAATGGTATCAGGGAAAGGGAAAATGGTATAAGTGCGGCGCATTAAAACCTTACACTTTATGCATTAACCAATGATTAACCAATTATCCCGGGGGGATATACTAATTTAGATGTGTCAACAGGGTTTGATGGCAGCAAAGGGTTGCCGGTCTCTGATGATCCATAACAACGAACATCTTATTTAGCTTAATAGTAGGCTACATTTCAAATATCACATCTGGCAGTCAATCCCTCTTTTATTACTGCAGATGGCGTGTGAATGTTTTACAGCCCTTGTTGACTTGTCATCAGCAAGGGCTAATTTTTTGCCCCTACCTCACTTGTTATTTCATTTCTTGTTAAGAATCAATTAACGAATTAAGATAGTATAACCAATAATATTGCGTTCTCATACACCATGTTCGGCAAAATTTCATGGTAACTGGAAATGCATACAACTAACAAATATCTCAGCTATATCCTGTCGGCTTGTCCAGGCCGACGGGATTTTATGATGGACTTACTTCCTTTACATATATAATCGGATTTGATGAAAAAAGCGGGTTAAACATTCACCCTTTGATTTCAGAATAAAAGGGTTTTTGATTTAATCATCATCTAGCTAATAGCGCCTTGGCAGTTTCCACTGCTCAGGCTTTTTTATTTTAGGGAGATGCTTAACACATTTTTATGAGTGAATAATTATTCGCTTATATTTGTAGGGTGAAACCGAAAGATGATAAAAAGATAGCGCAGATTTTTCAGGCGTCTCTCCGGCTGGTAGGCAAGAAAGGGCTGGCAGGTATCACGATGAGCGACATCTCCAAGGAAGCCGGCATCGCTACCGGCACCTTATACGTTTACTTCACCGGTAAAGACGAACTGATCAACGCCCTGTTTGCTTCCTGCCGCGCCAACTCCGTACAGGTATCTTTCAAAGGATATAATCCCCTGGCCCCGTTTAAACCCGGGTTCAGAAGTGTATGGATGAACATACTCCGGTACCGGCTGCAGCACTTTGAAGAATCTGTTTTCACCGAACAATGTTATCACTCCCCTTTTATTACGGCAACGACCCGCGAAAAAGCCCGTCAGCTGGCCGCTCCGTTCTATGAAATGATAGAAAGAGGGAAATCAGAACAACTGCTCAAAAAAACCGACACCAACCTCCTCCTGGCCTTTATCATGGGCGCCATGAATGAGCTGGTGAAACAAACCCACTACAGTGGTGTGCCACTTACCCGATCGAAAATCAATACCACTTTCGACCTTTGCTGGGATGCCATCAAAGCGTAATTTCCACCCATCATAAACGAATAATTATTCACCTTTTAATATACCATGCATATGTCAGAAATCATGATCGCAGTAGATCTGAGCAGCTTTTCAGAAAGCGTGATCAGCACCGGCGTTGAGCTGGCCAACAAACTACAGGTGCCTGTTACCCTCCTGACGGTTCTGGAATTGGGAATTGGCCTCGGATTACCGGAAGCAGGTCCCATCGTAGTAGATGATATTCCCGCCCGCACCGAGGAAGTAACCGCACGGCTGGAAGTATACAAAACCCGGTACCCCGATACCCAGATCCGGATACAAACCGAAGTAAGTACCAGCAGCCCCGCCAACGAAATATTGGAACAGGCACATAATGGTACCACTTCCATACTGGTAGTAGGCACACATGGCCGCACCGGTCTGGACCACATGCTCGTAGGCAGCAATGCGGAATACATTGTTCGTCACGCACGTATCCCTGTATTGGTAGTGCCTTATAACCAGGCTGCTCATTAACAACCTTTATCCACAACAGCAAAGCACACGGTGAAGGCTATCCGCTATTATCTTCCCCGGCTGCTTTGCTGCTGTGTATAATTTTTTTCTGTTTTCCTGTCGCACTTTTTCATGGTTTGTAAAAGGCAAATACCTATATTTATATAGAATAATTAAAATACCCCATACTCCTCTCCCCCTTCTATTCCAGTCCCATTGCTGGTTTCAACATTTTATTGCACACTTATTTCTAACTAAAACGCACGTATGAAAAAGCACTACCCTATTAGCAGTGTATGGCTGATTTTGCTATTCCTGCTCGCAGCACCGGCTGCCATGGCGCAGCTGAAAGTCGGAGACAACCCTGCCACCATTAACAAGGCGTCTATTCTGGAATTGGAAAGTGTCAGGCAAGGTTTGTTATTACCCCGTATTCCCGATACCACACTCGCGCCCTTAACAAGCGCCCCGGACGGGATGATCATCTATTTTACCGGTACCCAAAGCCTGCTCGTACGTCGTGGCGGCTACTGGTCTAAACTGGCAGACAGCCTCTCTGCTTCTGTCAACAGCTGGCAACTAAAAGGCAACGCCGGTACTACAGCCGCTAACTATCTCGGTACCTCCGACGGACAGCCCCTATCGCTCCGTACCAACGGTACTGAAGCCATCAACATCAGTACCACGCAAACCGTGGCCCTGAAACAGGTACCCGCCAGTACTTCCCTCATCAGCGTACTGGTGATTGACCCAACTACGGGAACAATCAATAAACGCGACCTCTCCGCCGCCGCATTCGGCGACGCCATACGCACCCTCAACAACGTAGCCAAACAAGGCTTCACCATCCGCGCAGACACCCTCAACGCGGCCTATGGCGTCACCACTACAGCGGCAGATAGTACCATTACCATGAATGTACCTGTCGTGAACGGCACCTCGCAGAAAACAGGTTTGCTTACCTACGCAGACTGGGCAGCCTTCAGCAACAAACAAAAAGCCATCACCATCGGTACCTTCCTCACCACGCCTAATGCAAACGGCCTGGTACTGGACCCTGCCACCGGCATACTGCAACTCACCGCTGCTGATGCCACCAACCCGGGCGCCCTATCCACAGGTAACCAAAGCATTGCCGGCGTGAAAAATTTTGTAGACAGCGCGCATATCGGCGGCGGCCTCAGTGTAACCGGTCAGGTAACCGGCAGCAACGGATTAAAAATCAATGCCGGCGGCGCCAACATCACCGGTAATGTAACCCTGGCAACGGCTCCGCCTCAGGTGAGTACCGCTACCACCAGTGTATTATTCCGCAATCCGGTAACCGGCGCCATCGAAAACAGAGCGGTCGATTCTGCCGCCTTTACATCAGGTATCCGTCGCATCAACGGACAAACTGGTCCGGCCATCTATATTGCTACCGGTAAAGCCGGCAATGATGTTGCCCTCGACAGTACCACTACCGCCAATAAACTCACCCTGAATATTCCCGACGCCAGTGTAACCGCCCGCGGTGTGGTCAATGATTCGGCACAAACATTTGCCGGTTATAAAACAGTGAGAGATACGTTTGCCGTTGGTAAAAACGCCATTGTGGGCGCTGCCACCAAACCCAATTCCACCCTGCAGGTAAGTGGCTCCATGTCGCTGAACATCCGCACAGTCAACAGTACCGGTTCCCTGACGGAAACAGACAACACGGTACTGGTAGATGCTTCCGGCGGAGCTGTTAATATCACGCTGCCACCAGCTACCAATATTGCCGGCCGTATATACACCATCAAAAAAGTGGGCGGCACCATCGACAACAGTGTTACCATACAGCCCACCGGCGGCCAGATAGAAGGCGGCAGCAGTTATGTCATCTATAACAACTATACGTACGTAACCATTCAAACAGACGGCTCCAACTGGTATGTGATCAGGAAATAAACCGGCTTATTGTTACCCGTAAAATTGTTATACATGCTAAAAGCGATGATGAAACATCCTGCGCTGGTATGCCTGTTGCTATTGCTATGCAATACACTGCCGGCCCAACAGCTGCTGTTGAGTGATGCCCCGGCCAGCACCACCAAATCAGCACTGCTGGAACTAAAAGCCACAGCACAGGGATTACTGTTACCCCGAATTGCAGATACGACGCTCACCCCGCTCAATACGGCACCGGATGGGATGATCGTTTATTATACTCCGTTGAAAAGTTTACTGGTAAGGCGCAACGGCTATTGGTCCAGACTGGCGGATAGTACAGCCGTTACCGGCAACCAATGGTTGCTGAGCGGCAATACCGCCGTGGACAGCGCTACCCGCTTCCTGGGCACCGCTACCGCCAATCCCGTGAACTTCCGTACCGCCAACACCAACCGGATGATTATTTCCAGCACCGGCAATGTGGGCATTGGTACGACCCAACCCACTTCGCTGTTGCAGGTAAAAAGTGGGGTAGCCAATGTTTCCGGCGTTCGCCTGGAAAATCTCACCAGCGCCTCCGGCGTTACCGCCGGCGCCGGCAGTGTGGGCGTGGATGCCAGCGGCAACCTCGTCAGAACGGCTACGGCGCCGGTACTTTACAGCGCCGCCGGCGTGGTATCCAATAATTTGAAAATATGGGCAGACTCTGTCCCCAACACCCCGGCAGGGCTGCCGCAGGTAGATATTTCCAATGCAGGATTTACCAAAATACTCAGCGTACAAGTCACGGCACGGGGCGGCGCCGATGCCACCACTGCTCCATTGGCAGCGGTCCTGAACTATACGCTGTCGCGGCTTTATCTCATCCTGGTAGAAAGTAAAAACTCACCGGTGGTATTATTAGGTACGGTAGATGGATTGGAATTAAGCACGGCCGCATCCAGAATATTCGTTACCGTTATTGGTTATTAATGCACGACATATCAGACGCAAACACACCATATTAACGTTACTGTTGATCCTCGCGGGAACAGCCATACGGGCCCAGTCGGCTACGTGGCTGCACCCCAATAGCAGTATTGGCATCTTCAGCGCCGATACCATCAGTATATTCGGCGATATGGTGAATGAAGGCAACATGCTCTCCCGCAGCGGCAGTGTGGTCAACTTCTACGGCTTACGATGGCGCAACGGCAACGAAGCCACTATCCGCGATGAAAGCACCGACGGCTACAGTGCCAACGGCGGCCTGTTTCGATTTATGTCCAATAAACCGGCACGTCCCCAGTATATCAGCGGCGGCTACAGTGCGGCGATGAACAGCGGTCCGGGTTTCCCCAATCTGAGTCTGGAAAACAAATCCGGTATTTACCTCGATGACCTGAGCGACCTGAAAGTTTCCCAGGCATTAAGTTTCAGCGCCGGCCACCTGTTTCTGAATGGCTGGAACCTCATCATCGGACATCATACGCCCGGGGCTATACGTAATTATTCCGGCAGTAATTTCATCGTCACCGGCGGCGGTTTCGTTTACCGGAACAATATTGCAGCGGCAGATAAAACCGTGGTATTCCCCGTAGGTACCCGCATTGAAAGCTATACACCAGCAGCTGTCATCAACAACGGTGACCCTGTAAATATTCGTGTAGGCGTTGCTGATAGTGTGCGGCAATTCCTTACATCCGGCAGAAATCTTTTCCTTACCAGCAACAACAAAACCTGGCAGGTAGATTTTTCGCGGGCAGATGCGGATGTTACCTTAAAACTTGTTCATCGCTTATCCGATGAAGGCCCTGTATATGAAGCGAATCGGGCGGCGGCTTACCTGGCAAGATTTACCGGCAGTGGTTGGGATGTAGCCACCGAACGCAGCACACCGGTAACACCCGATTTTCCGATCGGGTCGTCCGACGGCGAAGCCGCCATGGTACAACGCACCTTCTCCCACCTGGGCGCTACCAACTATTTTACCAGCCTGGTGGCAGACACGTCTAAACGGCCACCAGGTACCATCCTGGACTACTTCCAGGCAGTACGCAGCGCTACGTGGGCAGACAGCATCCTGCTGCACTGGATTACCGGCCGGGAATATTTCTGCGCCGGCTTTACCATTGAACGTAAATTTGCCGGCGGTGCCACATTCGACTCCATCGGCTATGTACGCAGCAGCGCCCCCGGTGGCATCAGCTTTTATCCACGTGGATACCATGCCGCCGATCTGGTACATAACGACGGCTTTATTTTCTATCGCCTGAAAGTAAGCATGACAGACGGCACTTTCTTTTACGGACCGATACGGATCGTGAAAGGCAAAAACACCCGGGGAGATATTGTGGTGTTCCCGAATCCGATACAACGAGGTGGTATCCTGCATATCTATTATGGCGCCAGTCAGCACGTGAAAGCCATTGCGCTGATAGATGTGCCTGGCCGGAGAATTACCTGGCAGCAGTTCCGGCAACCGTTGCTAAACCGCAACTACTACGAAATGAAGATACCGGATAACCTGGCTAAGGGTATCTACTTCCTGCAATTCCTCGATGAAACCGATCAGACCATTCATACCGAGAAAATTATCCTGACCGACTGACCTTAAAATCAGCTTAAACTCTTTACCAACAAAGGATATACTAGGAAAGTTAATGTAGCTTTGCGGGTTATTGCTATCAAAAACCAATAAACCTTTGGGAAAGAAATTTTTAACTGTCGCATTTCTACGTAAACTTCATTTAAAGGAATTACTGGCTGTCCTGTTTATTCTGCTGGCCATCTATTTTTTTCGCTCACAACGTCATGAATTATATGCCCTGATACCAGCTATTAAAAAAGCAGACCGTGGCTGGGTGTTATCCGGGATTGTTATTACGTTTGCCTACATCTTATTACAGGCACTCATGTATGTATTCAGTTTCCGGTCGGTGGGCGCCCGGCTGGATACGTTAAAAAGTACAGAGCTGTTTCTGAAACGCAACCTGTTGTCTGTATTCCTGCCAGCAGGCGGCATCAGCTCACTGGCTTATCTGCCACAAAGCCTGCGCCGCACTTCCCTGCATAAACAACAAATTCACCAGGCTTCCGGTATTTATGGTTTCACTGGCATTTTATCCGTTTTTCTGGCGGGCATCCCTGTGGTATTATATGCCATGCTGCATACCGGTTCCATGAAAGATGCCATCTGGGGCCTGACCGCTATCTGCTTATTGTTGCTGGGCGTGGTATGGCTGGTGCGTTCTATGCAATCCAAAGGCAAAGCCTATCAGCTGCTGGCAAAATACTTTCCGGCTGCTGCTGCCCAGGCAGATGAAATTTTTGCTTTTCACCTGTCTGTTCCTGCCTTTATGAATACCGTCGTCGCTTCCGTATTGATAGAAGTAGCGGGAGTAGCCCATCTTTATCTCAGTATGCTGGCTGCAGGGGTGGCCCCTTCGCTCGAAGCGGCTTGTGTAGGGTATATTGTAGCCACTATTTTTCTCATCATTTCTCCGTTTTTACGCGGGCTTGGCGCCATCGAATTATCATTGGCCTACCTGCTCAGTAACTATGGTTATTCTACCTTGGAAGCACTGGAAATCACATTGCTTTTCCGCCTGTTTGAATTCTGGTTGCCACTGGTAGCGGGTATGATCGCCTTTGCTTTAAAAGGCAAAGAACTGGTATTACGGTTATTGCCTCCCATCCTGATTTTCCTGTTGGGCATGGTGAATATCTTTTCGGTATTAACACCTCCGCTGGCCAACCGGGTACACCTGTTGCGTGCCTATATCCCTGGCACGTCTATTCATGCAACGAACCTGCTCGTGGTTTTCCTGGGCCTGATCCTGCTGGTTACCGCTACGTTTTTGTTCAAGGGTTTACGCAGTGCCTGGATCGTTGCCCTGACGGTATCGGGGCTGTCGGCCATCGGCCATATCAGCAAAGCCCTGGACTATGAAGAGGCGACGCTCGCCGTTATCACCAGTGTGATACTGCTGATCACCGCCAGGCAATACCGGGTTAAAAGCAATCCGCAATTGGTGAACATTGGTGTTGTCACTGCCATGGCCACTTTCGTAGTAGTGCTGATATTTGGCGCCATTGGGTTTTATTTCCTGAATGTGCGGCATTTCGGACTTGATTTTACCTGGCTGCAATCTTTACGTCATGCGTTTCATTGTTTTATGTTATTGGAAGATGACGGTCTGCGACCCGTTACCCGGTTTGCACGTGAGTTTATGTCCGCCATCCGGGCATTGGGTGTAGGCGCCTGGGCTTTCCTTTTTTATACGATCATTCGTCCTTACCTGCAGGTGGCCCGTCATAGCAACGTAGCGCTGGAAAAAGCACATTTTTATCTGAGTCAGTATGGCGATTCACCGATGGATTATTTCAAGGTCGGGCAGGATAAATTATTATTTGTATCCTCCCAGTACGAAGGATTTATTGCTTACCGGGTAGCCAGCAGTTTTGCCATTGTACTGGAAGAACCGGTATGTAGTGAAGATCATAAAATGCTGTTGCTGGAAGAGTTTGAAGCGCAATGTAAAAAGATGGGATTGCGGCCGGCCTTCTATCGGGTAGATGAAGACAGTACTTATTATTTCAGCCGGCTGAAAAAGAAAAAAATGCTGATCGGGCAGGAAGCGATCATGGATATACGTGATTTCACCCTGAGCGGGAAAGATAAAAAATCGTTGCGGAACGGGTTAAACAGCCTGGCCAACAAAGGCTATGTGACTACTTTCCATCCGGCCCCGCAAACGCCGGATATGATAGCGGAGTTGCGTGCCGTCAGCGATGAGTGGTTGCAGCAATATGAAGTGAAGGAGCTGACTTTTTCGCAGGGTTTATTTGATGCGGTAGCCATGCAGCAACAGGATATGATTACCGTCACGGATGCGGAAGGTAAAGTAGCTGCATTTCTGAATATCATTCCGGATTATGCACCAGGCGAGTGTACCTATGACCTGATCCGCAAGCGATCCGATGCACCGGGTGGTGTCATGGATGCGCTGATCATCCACCTGATTCAGCATGCACAGGCCAAAGAACTACAATACCTGAACCTGGGCATGGTACCCATGTCTGGTATCAGCCAGCCACAAAACACGGCGGAAAAGATGGTGAAATATGCCTATGAAAAACTACGTTTCTTCCGGCACTATCAGGGACTGCGTGAGTTCAAGGCCAAATATGCTACTACCTGGACCAATAAATACCTGGTATATGAGCACGACTTCGATCTGATACAGCTGCCAGGCGCCTTGAGTAAAGTGATGCAGCCCTGATAACGTAAAATATAGTCCGCTATATTTTATATTAAAGAGAGGTGTTAATATTGCATATGTTGTTATCCGAAAAAATATGGAAGGCCGGGAAGTTACTGGCAATATTGTTATTCGTAACGGTAACGTTGCCGGCGCAAAATAATCCCGGCAACTTACCGGTACAGGTAAAGCCACCGCTGACCGGCAGCAGCGGACCCCTGATCCTATATATTACCGGCGATGGCGGGATGAAGAAGTTTTCTGTAAATGTGATCTCCGCTTTTCAGCAGAAGGGCTATCCGGTGGTAGCTTTAAATGCACTTAAATATTTCTGGAATAAGAAGACGCCCCAACAAGCGGCCACTGATGCCGGCAACCTGATTAAATACTATCAGCAGCAATGGAACAGTAACCACGGAGTGATACTGGTTGGTTATTCACTGGGCGCCGATGTAATGCCGTTTATTTATAACAGTCTGCCTGCAGAGATAATCCAGCAGGTACAACAAATTGTATTGCTATCGCCTTCCCGGTTTACGGATATGGAGGTACATGTATCCGATATGCTGGGTAAATCCAATAGCAAAGGCAAGAGTGTACCTGCGGAGATCAACCGGATTGGTGACAAACCTTTGTTGTTTGTTTTTGGGGCAGATGAAAAAGATTTTAAACTATCAGATATTACGATCGGGCACTACAAGCACCTGGTACTGCCTGGCGGGCATACCTATGAAGAAGATGCTGCTGGTGTAACGGAGAAGATACTGGCCGCTTTATCCCGGTAATATATTATCCCCTTAGTTTATAGCGTTTGGCTACCTCTTCTTTCATCTGGGTCGTAAGGGGTATTCGGGCCACGCCTACCTGTACATGATTATCTTCCAGGGCAGTAATGTGTTCAAAACCTACTACAAACCAGCGGTGTACGCGCATAAAAGCATGTACCGGCAACTGGGAGATAATCCAATCCAGTTTTTCGGTGGTGACTACTTTCTGATCTGCCAGATGTAGCATGATACAATCATTCATCACTTCTACATACTGCAGGTCTTTGTAGTATATTTTCTCATGCCGGTGTTCACATCTCAGCACAAAATGATCGTTCTGGTGTCTGCCTGGGGTAATACTCCCGTTCATATCTATGATATTATGTAGTTCAGTCATAACCTGAAAAAAGTGGGTAAAAGTAAATGGCAGTTCCAGCCATTTCACGAGGAGTATTTCATAGGCGTCCGATGTATCACGGGGATAGGCCATCATTAGTATGGGTAATCTGTTTTTAGGTTCCAGTGAAGCATATAACGGATTAGCCATTTCTCCTACTTTATTCCCAACTATCAGTAAATGGATTTTGCCTGTTTGCAATAAACTGGCAGCTTGTTGCATGGTACTGCAACGCCGGACCAGATATACAAATGGAATGTTAGCGATATAATTTTCGAGTTTCTCAAAGCCGTCGGGTTCATCTCCCAATATTATACAATTAAGAATCATAGGGTCTTCGATTTTGGATTTTGGGTTATACGTAAGTCTGAACCTGCCGACATCCGCTATTGTCAACCGGAAAGCATAATATATAGCAGGTGACTGGAGAGAGACCTGCGGATTATCTAAATCTAATCTAAACCGCGTTATGAAAAAATCTTTGGGCAAAAAATATGTTTACAGCAAGTGCCAGCAGCATTCATAATTAAATTTCAGGCTAATAAGGGGGAGATCCGTTAATACAATGTTAAGTATTAAAGATAAGGAAGGTGGACAAAGCACCTTTTGCCCAGCGGGCAATCGTCGCTCTGTCCACCTTCGCAGGAGGATTTACAAAAAGATCAACTGTGAGCTGTATTCGCAGCTACAGTACATCTTAGGCCCGCAGAACGGGCAGCGCTGTAGCATATGGAGCAGAAACAGGCAAGCCTGTTGCCAGTCCATATACGGACTCTGTTACCAAAAGTTTACCAGGAATAAAAGCATTACTGCGCTAACGGTAATCAGGTTCTTGGAGAACCGGATATTGAATCCGCCTTTTTCAGAGTAGTAATAGCTTTCTTTGTACCGGTCGTACTCAATTGGAGCACCTAACTCCTTCATCATTTTAAGGAATTCATAGAGTGTTCTTTCGGAAATCCGAAGGCGTTTGGCTAATTGAGCGGGTTTACCGGTCCCTTTAATCCTGATTAGGTAATCAATAGTCTGAAGTCTTTCAAAATAACGCTTTGGCATGTGGCATAGAGGGGCTTAACGGTTATGTAACTGAATATACGATTATGTATCTGATTAAAACAAGATTGTCATATATATCTTTAAATGTAAATATTAACAACTTGATTTAAACGGGTTTTCCAAAAAATTAGCTGCAGGACAATGGCGCTGATGCGGCTTAATTGCGGACTTAAAATTAACGTCACAATATCTTGTTTTATTTTTTGAATACCTAAAAAAAATAATTTTCTTGTAAGTGTACTGCATAAAAATGTGATTAAAAGTTCTGTAGAATTTGGTTGTATATCGTTTTTTAACATTGACTGTATTTCTGCTGCACCCGCTACTGCAGCGACTTACACCGGCTACTGCTGCAATGATCTGCCAATAGATACTGTTGCATTTATTTCTCCAGATTTTTCACTGCAATATAATTGCAGTGAAATTTTTTTTTTCCACATGCCGATACATACATACAAATGCACCTTATACCGGCAGACCGGAAAAATGTAACCATGCTCTTATCCGGATCCCATAAAACCTTTTACAGCATTGACTTTACGGGACATTCTCCCTATTTTTTCATAAAGCGTACCGATGACACGTTTACCTGTATATTGCCGATAAAAAAATAAATTCATATTACGTATATCCTTTACCGTTATACCAGGCAATAGCTTCCCTGATCCGGAAAATATTCTTTTTTCCGGCATCGCAATATGTTCCCAAACGGCCTGTATATCAACATTTTCGGGTTTCCACAAACAGGTATACAGCGACAAAAACACAGACTGCCGCAGTGGCATCACCTGCCGGTCATCTTTTATCAGGTAGGGTACCTTACCTTTTTCGATGCCGTCATTTTTCAGCATCCGATAGTTAAC
This sequence comes from Chitinophaga nivalis, assembly GCF_025989125.1. Classification (NCBI taxonomy): domain Bacteria; kingdom Pseudomonadati; phylum Bacteroidota; class Chitinophagia; order Chitinophagales; family Chitinophagaceae; genus Chitinophaga; species Chitinophaga nivalis. Next base: position 8,486,586 of record NZ_JAPDNR010000001.1, read on the forward strand.
ATTCCCATATAAACGAAGATTCCCCCCTATTCGGATGAGTATATGAAAATTAAATTTACGTGTGGATATCTCCTCCTGTACAGCATGACGAAAAGTAACCGGTGGCAATATCCATAACCGGGTAATAACGAAACGCCTGTTCCGTTTATGCACATGACGGCTGTTTTCCTCGCCTGCAACTGATTCCGGATGGCAGCTGACCGTGGTCATCATCCAGCCCTCCGTCCTGTTTGCCCCCACCATTAGATATTCTGGCATATCAGACCCTATATTATCGGCATACACTCTCATAATGGCTGATTAATTTGGTCTCTCAATACATTTTCCGGTTGGCTATCATAACCTTTGCATTCCTCATATTTTTATTCTATCCGCGCGCATCCTTTATAAAAATCCCCATGGTAAAGACCACAGGGAGATAGTATTCACAACGATAGTAAATGAAAATTTAAATAAGGCATCTATTTAACTGCGTATAAATCTGATTTTGTGGTGCAATGATAGCTGGAATATCACAGTCATTAGTTAATGCTTTCTTAACAGTTAAAATTTAACGGGATTAAATATTGAGCCAATACACCAACTTCACCACCAAAGCCCGGTTCCGCACAAAAAAAGGTTCCGGCAAATAATTATCCGTATACACAATAAACAAATCGGAAGCAGGCCGGTAACGCCACTGGAAACGGGTATTCACGTTCATATTCTTTTGTTGCCCGTTATACTGCATAAAACCGGTAAAGAACAGGGTATTGGTCATGGTAACATCCAGGCGGGGTCCCACCAGCCAGAAAGTATTGGCATGCCAGGGAGCAGGCAGATCGATCTTATTGAAGTTGACATTCAACGCAATACTCACATAAGGCTGGAAACGGTAGCCCAATTCCGTATTGGCCATAAACCGGGTACCGTTGGCATAATAGCCCCCATAACGGGCCGAAAAAGCATAGGTAAACAACTGCTGCGGTTGGGACACATAATCCATCCCCATAGAACTCCAGCTATGCCGGCTTCCGGTAAGCAGGCTGTCTTTACCTGTATTGGTAGGATCAAACGGTTGCAATAGCTGCGCAAAGGTATTGGCAGCCCATATATTCAACGTGTTCCGCTTCCGGAACACAATGCCATAATTGATCAGGGTTTCATTATCGGTACGATGGAGTTTTTCATCAAAGAACCAGGTGGTAGCCACCAACGGGCCATGACTCAGCACCGGCCCCGACAACGGAAAAAACAACCGGGTTACCTGCGGCGCCAGTTTAATATATCCCTGCCGTGGCACATAGCCCGCTTCCGCCGTGTAGTTCCGCCCTACATACTCATGCTGCCAGCCAATATTCCACTGTTTGCTGGTATACTGCAAATTAGCCGCATGCACCATATCATACCCGCTTTTACCCGGACTAAAAGACTTCAGCAACATGGCCTTTCCGGTCCAGAAATTATTGGAAGAAGCCAGGTTATACTCCAGCCCCATATTGCGGTTATATGCACTATATACCGGCTTCCCTTCCGCCTCCGCGGGGTTGTAATGCAGCGACTCCTTATTGATAAAAATAAACCCCACGTTAGACCGGGAAAATACCCGCCGTTGTAAGGCCGCGACTGTGAAATTCTGCGCCGGCAAACCGGTTGCTTCCTGCTTGCCCGTCTGCATATTCATAACACCCAGCCGCCAGTCTTTATTGAGCTTGCCACTGAGCCGGGCGCCAAAATGAATGGGCACGCCCAGGCCTATACGCCGGGAGAAAAAAGGCCGGATAGTCGCATACCCGAAATTGGAAAACTGGTCTCCGTTTTCCAGGAAAAATTGTCGCCGCTCCGGAAAGAACAATTCAAACCGATCCAGGTTGGTCACCTGCTTATCCACATCTACCTGTGAGAAATCAGGATTCACCGTCAGGTCCAGGTTCAGGGAAGAGGTGATGGCTACCTTGGCATCCAGACCGGCATCGCGCCGGAACTTAGTAGCAGTTCCTTTTTCATAGTCTTTGGAAATACCGCCCAGCAGGTACGGAATCAAGGAGATATTGGCGCCGGCAGCAGGAGGCGCCGCGTCCCATTCCAGGCTACCGGTATAAGCCAGGGAAGCCGTGGCAAACTGCCTGGGCACCGGCGCCCAGGCCGACTTCTCCGTTGTTTTCAGGTCATTCCGGCTAAAGTTGATGCCCCATTTGGTAATGCCTTTTTTATAGCGGATGGTTTTAAAAGGAATGGCAGCTTCAAACACCCATTTATCCGGGTAGTTCTTTACTACAGATACCCATTTATTATCCCAGCTCAGGTCCACTTTTCCGCCGTCGTACATGAGACCATCCCACTGCGCACCAGCTGCATTGGCGCCAAAGGAGAAACCATTGGTCTGGTCATCGAAAGGGTCCATGAACAAGAGGAAATTATCATTTTTCAGAAAAGAAAAATCCCGGCGCAACGACTCCACCATATAGGGACCTTCGTCCGGCGTATAATTTTCCACTACCAGGTACAGGTTTTTATCGTCATAGGTCATCCGCACATCCGTCCGCAACCGGGCCGCACTGGTATCCATCGGTAATACCATATGAAAGCCGGTGGTCACATCAGCCACCTTCCAGGCAGCTTCGTCAATCACCCCATCTATTTTTACCGGAGAAATGGCTTTGCGGATCTGAAGCCGGAAGGCGTCGTTCTTTTTCTGGGCCAGCACAGGCATAGAAAGTAAGCAACAGCATAGTAAACGTGGAAGAATATGCACAACAAACAGATTAGTGGTCGATAGATAAAATAAACTGATCAATTAAACATTCCCGGATGAAGCAAAGCTGACAGTGAATGATGGCCTCAACGGGATGGGTTTGTATCAAACAAAATGAGCGAAAATTAAAGGGATACCAACTGACCACTTTAATCTCCGCTCATCTTTTGTAATCGCGTAATATAAATTCGGGGAACTACTGTTAGTTCCGGTTGTTCTTCATCTGTACTTCAGGTTGTGGTACTTTGATAGTAGTGGTTTTACTACCACGACCACGGGTGTTAAACACTTTCAGTTTTACCGTTTTACCACCTGCCTGTATCGGGCCGGTGTAGGTAGCACTTTTCAGCGTAGGCTCGTCACCGTTAGTCGTGTAACGGATCACCAGTCCAGGCAGCTGTACATTGGCTTTTAACACGCCGTCTTCCACGGAAGTACCTACTCCCGGAATACGCCAGTTATAGCCGCCGTTGTAGTTATCCAGGCGAGGCATTTCCCGTTTGGATAATACGTTGGTAAATACGCTCCAGGCTTCCGCATACATAGCATCTGCCTTCTGCGGATCTTTTTCTTTTGCCCATTCAGGATCCTGTGCCCATGCTCTTTCTGCCAGTCCCAGGAGTTTTGGTAACAACATGTATTCCATCCGGTCGGAACTTTTAATGGTTTCGCTCCAGAGTAATCCCTGGATACCACGGATATTGGAAACGCCGAAGCCGGTTAAACGGTCTTTACCCTGGAAGGTTTCCGGTGTAACCGGATTACCCCTGCCATCCACTTTGGAGTTCTTGTAATAGTCCAGCGGAATGAAGTAGAAAGGTTTATCCACATCCACGAAACCACCCCAGTAAAAGCCGGGTTCATCAAATGATTTCATGGCAGCCATGTCGAAATAAAAATTGCTTACACCAGACAGGATCACCTTGTAACCGGCATTGGCCAGGCGATAGGATAAATCTTCCTGTCCGCCGCCGATGGTATTGTTCCAAACGTTCAGCTGGAAATTATCATTGACGAAGTCGGGGTTGGCAATGCTATGTACGGCGCCATCGAGTGTGGTGGTTTTACGCATACCTGCTTCTTCCCATGCTGCCAGTTCCAGGCCGCGGGCCTTTACCAGGTTATTTACCTTGCGGTAGTAGTAATACCAAAGGTCATTCACATCTTTCAGGGTACTGTCTTGTTTCATTAATGCCAGACAGGCAGGTGATTGTTCAAACACACCATTAGGCACTTCATCACCACCCATATGTACCGCCGTGAATGGCGCGCCGGCTTCTTTATACATGCTTACCAGTTCTTCCACTACCTTGTCCAGGAAACGGTAAGTACCTGGCAAAGCAACGTTCATAACGTTGTCATTCCAGTATTGTACGGAGCGGTAAGTAGATTTATCCGCGAAGTCTGTCATCAGGTATTCTTCTGCCGCTTTATCCTGACCGGCTGCTTTCAGGCGATGGTAGCGGGCCTCCATGGCTTTTACCGCCGCTCTTGCGTGTCCGGGTGTTTCAATTTCAGGCAATACCTGGATATGTCTTTCCGTTGCATAACGGAGGATTTCCAGGAAGTCGTTGCGGGTAAAATAGCCGGTACCGGCAGCATTGGCGGTATCCGGGCCTGATCCGTAAGACGGTGGCAACATATTTTTCCAGTCGGGGCTGTGTCCACGTTTGGCGCCTACTGTAGTCAGTTCCGGTAGGGAAGGTATTTCCAGGCGCCAGCCCTCATCATCACTAAAGTGAAAGTGCAGTACATTCAGCTTATACAGCGCCATTACATCCAGCACCCGCAATACATCGCGTTTGTCGTGGAAGTTACGGGCCACATCCAGCATGAAGGCACGATACCCAAAGCGTGGGTAATCTTTCACCCGCACGGCGGGAATGCTGAGAGATTTCTGCACTCCGGCCCATGCTGCAGGTGTTATTAGGGATTTCAGGGACTGTATACCATAAAAAGCGCCTTCATTGCTGGCGGCACCAATCACAATGCCCTGTGGTGTTACCTCCAGGGTATAGGCGTTGGCAGCCAGGGAAGCGTCCAGTTTAAAGGCAATGGTAGCCTTACCCGCAGCACGTTTACCCAACAGGGGCGCCAGCTCTTTTTCCAGGAACCGGGCACTTGGTGCCAGTTGCGGATCGGCCGTCACCACAGGGGGCGCATCCAGCAGCAGACTGCCGCCCGTAGCTTCATAGGAAGCCGGTGTCGGGAATATCAGCGGTAACTGCGCAGCTGGAATATCTTTGATCTGGGCATTCTGTTTAAATATATCCGTTGGCGTTACAACAGCTGTTTTATCGCCCGGATAGCGCATGAGTTGTCTGGCAGAGGTAGAAGGACGAATCGTATAATCTTTGATAGATACGCCTTTCTCCGGCTGGTGATCCCATACCAGGTAAAGACCTGCCGGTGCATCGGTGAAGTTCACCGCCCAGGCGTCGCCGGTAATACCCAGCTTCAGGGAGTCGCCCGGTACAATACCTTTAAACTCCGGCGTAGGTGTAAAACGGTATAAGTCTCCGTTGATATGTTCTACTTTAATATTGGCGGGCAACACTTCTGCTTTCACCTTGCGGACGAAGTTGAAATACAGCTGCCATCCTTTGGCAGGAAAAGGTTTGTTACCAGTATTCACAAATGTAAACGCGGATAAAAAATTATTCTTACCCTGATAGTTGTTTTCCACTACTTCCCAGGTGGATTTCAATCGGGCTACATCATACGTGGGAACCTGCTGGGCCTTGCTCCCGGCAGCTGTGCCGAAAAGTAACGCGGCGGTTACCAGTTTACCTAAATACTTACGACTGGTCATGTTTTAAATAAGTTTGAGAATCACGGTGTAATAAAATGCTATAGTCAAGAATAAGTGTTGAGGGATATTTACATGGCATCATATGCTGGTTGTAAGCATCTCTTGTTTTTGAGGGATGCTGTGTAATATAAAAACTAATACACGAAATTGCAAATACTGCATAAAAATTTGCAAAATTTGCAAACACACTTCCTTCCCGCTGCACTTCTCCGCAACTATTTTCCGCCGGATCTACCGCTCTTTTCCTACGCACTTTCCTGCGAAAAAGGAGCAAATATAGGAAGATCGGCCATGCTGATAATTCTTTAACTTTAAAGAAATAACGATCAACTATATGGCAAAAGCGTTTATCGGATTCTCATGTGTAAGTCTACTGTTCATTATTGGCGTTGGTTTATTTTTCCCCTGGGTATACTGGTTGTTGGTACCAGTACTACCTATTATCATTATGGGTCTGCTGGACATGGCCCAGACCAAACACGCCATCATCCGCAATTACCCGGTAGTAGGACGAATGCGTTACTGGATGGAAGCATTGCGTCCCAAGATCTACCAATATTTTGTAGAAAGTGATATCGATGGCAGCCCGGTAAACCGGGTAGACCGCTCTACCATCTACCAGCGGGCCAAGCGGGAACTGGACTCTCAGCCCTTCGGCACCCAGTTCAACGTATATGCGGAAGGATATGAATGGATGGCCCACTCCATTCAGCCGCATGATTTTGACAAAATGGAAAAAGACCCGCGGGTCACTTTTGGCGGCAAAGACTGTCTGCAACCCTACGCTGCCAGCATCCTGAATGTAAGCGCCATGAGTTATGGCTCTCTCAGCTCCAATGCGGTAGAGGCACTGAACGGCGGCGCTAAGATCGGCGGCTTCGCCCACAACACCGGCGAAGGCGGCATCAGCGATTTCCACCTGAAACAAGGCGGTGATATTATCTGGCAGATCGGAACGGGTTACTTCGGCTGCCGCGATGAATCGGGGAATTTTTCAGACTCCCTGTTTGCCGAAAAAAGTGCGTTGCCGCAGGTCAAGATGATTGAACTGAAACTATCACAGGGCGCCAAACCCGGCCACGGTGGTATTTTACCGGCAGCCAAGAACACGCCGGAAATTGCAGCGATCCGGCATGTCACACCGCATACCACGGTTTTTTCGCCTCCTTACCATAAAGCATTTGGCAGCCCGCGGGAAATGATGCAGTTCATTGCACGTATGCGGCAACTGAGCAAAGGCAAGCCTATCGGTTTCAAATTATGCATCGGGCAGCAACGGGAGTTTTATGCCATCTGTAAAGCCATGATGGATACCAATATCTACCCTGATTTCATTACCATAGATGGCGGTGAAGGTGGTACGGGTGCAGCCCCACCGGAATTCTCCAACTCCGTAGGGATGCCGCTCATGGACGCCCTCTCCTTCGTACACGATACCCTAACGGGCTTCAATATACGTCAGCAGGTGAAGCTGATTGCTTCCGGCAAAATCCTCACCGGCTATCATATCCTGCGTGCCATGGCATTAGGGGCCGACACCTGCAACAGCGCCCGTGCCATGATGATGGCGCTGGGATGCATTCAGGCACTGGTATGCAATACCAATAAATGCCCAACCGGTGTAGCTACGCAAAACAAATGGCTGGCAGCCGGCCTGGTGGTAGACGATAAAAAACACAGGGTAGCCAACTATCACCGCGATACCATCGAGAGTGCGATAGAACTGGCTGGTGCAGCAGGTCTGGGAGACCCGCACCAGATTACCCGGCAGCATATTTTCCGCCGGGTATTTATGAATCAGGTAAAAAGTTTTGAAGAAATATATCCCAGCACCACTCCCGGAGGGCTACTCAACGGACAAATGCCGGAGCACCTGAAACAGGTGGCCATTGACAGCTGGAGCTGATGTATTCCTCACCATTACGAAAGGGTAAGCAGTATACTGCGTGCTGTTTCGTAATGGTGCCATTTATACCACAGCCGGGCGATATAGCTCCAGGGCATTTTCCCGGCATATTTTTGCAGCAATGGCAGCGGGGAATGACTGTTGTATCAGCAGCAGGTCTTTGGGCTCAAACGGGCGCGGAGCACGGGTAGATGGCAAATCTGTACCAAACAGCAGGGCGGCCGGGTTGATGGCGGTAATCTGTCGCATCGTAGTCAGCACATCAAAATCACAGCGGCTGAAACCCGTTGCTTTTACTTTCACTCCTTTCTCTATTAATGGCAACAAATACTTCAGACCTGCTTTGGATAATCCCAGGTGGTCGATCACCACTTTCGGCAATTTATGCAGGGTAGTAGATAATCCGGGCAACTGCCGGGAATCCACATACAATTCCACATGCCATTTTACCAGTTCATATACGCGTAAACTCAGTTGTTCCAGGTACTGTATACTTTCGGAACCGCCACGTTGTACATTAAACCGTACTGCGCGGACACCCGCTGCATGTAAGGCAATGATTTCCTCATCTGTGGCAGTGGCAGGGATCTGGGTTACGCCTACGTAACGGGGACCCAGCTCTTTTAAAGCGGCGAGCAGGTATTGCTGATCAAATCCCTGGAAAGATCCGGATACGATGGCGCCTCCGGTAATATTCAGTGAAGCAGTCTGTTGGCAGTAGTCTGATACAGAAAAAGGCTGGGGTAGATATCCCTGATTGGGTTGCAGGGGATACCGGTGATCGATAATGTGTAGGTGTGCATCAAATACGGGCTGTTCAAACATAAAATCTCCTCGTTGTTACAGTTCACAAACTACAGAAATAATTATGAAATAAGAACTAAGAATGACGAATGTTTACGGGAAGATAATAGTAATGGCTCCTCACCGATACATTCGTCATCCTTGATGACCGTTTGGTATTTTACAATTCCATCGCAGCTGCGGCAGCTTCATCCACAAACCAGTGCAGCTCTCCGTCTTCCGGGCGGATGAGCTGGGAAGGGTATTTCTCTGCGTCAAAAGTACCTTCTATCACATTTTTCAGCGTCATGGCCTTGGCGGCGCCGGTAGTCAGGAAAACTACACAGGCGGCATTATTTACCACGGGTGCGGTGAGTGTAATGCGGTACATATCCTGCGCAGGCAGGAAAAATGCTTTTACCCAGTCCTTTTTTTCATGTACCACGGCTGTACCGGGGAATAGGGACAGGGTATGTCCATCATCTCCCATACCCAGCAATACCAGGTCGAAGGTATTTTCTTCTTCGCTGAAGTAGGATTGCAATAATTGCGCATACTCCGCAGCGGAGGCTTCCGGCTCAATATCTGTACGCATCACGTGAATATGCTCCGGATTTACATTTACCTTATTCAGTAACTCATCAAAAGCCATCCGGGCATTGTTGCGCTCATCGGTAAAGGGCACTGCTCTTTCATCTCCCCAGAAAAAATGTAATTTTTCCCATGGAATCATCTGATTATAGGGCGCTTTTGCCAACAGGGCATATAATTGTTTTGGGGTACTGCCACCGGACAATACAAAAGTAAAACGCTCCTGATCCTGTAATACTTCCAGTATATAATTACTGATCCAGGCGGCCACATTTTCACTCAGTTGTGCGGGGTCTTTTGCGATATGTAGTTCCATAGAAAATGAATAACATAACAGCGGCCTAAAACAACATGACGGAATTTGCCGGTTTTCCCTACAAACTCCGTCATATTGTTTCAGACGCCATCGTTTTTATTTAGATGGTAAATTAATCCAGGTATGACCATCACGGGCTACGAGTGCATCTGCATCATCGGGGCCCCAGGAATCCGGTGCATAGTTCGGGAAATCCTGCGGTGTACGGGATTCCCAGGTATCCAGGATCGGCATGATCACTTTCCACGCAGCATCTACCTGGTCGCCACGCATGAACAAGGTAGCATCACCTTCCATTACATCGAGCAGTAAGGTTTCGTATGCTTCCGGTGCGTGTTCGCCATTGGCGGCATCGTAGTTAAAGGTCATGTCTACCGGATCCAGTGTCATGGTTTGTCCGGGACGTTTGGCCTGGAAGCGGATACGGATATCCATTTCCGGCTGTATGCTGATCGTAAGCCTGTTAGGACGCCATGTCTGTGCGGATTCCATCGGGAACGCATAAGGAGGCGCTTCTTTAAAGGTGATGATGATGTTGGTCGCTTTCTGGTGCAGGTATTTACCGGTACGTACATAGAAAGGTACGCCCTGCCAGCGCCAGTTGTCGATGAAGAATTTTACGGCGGCGTAGGTCTCGATGTTGGATTTCGGATCTATTCCTTTTTCCTCGCGGTAGCCAGGTACTTTATCGCCCTTCATCCAGCCGGAAGAATATTGTCCGCGTACGGCATATTCATGTACGTTTTCAGGCGTAATACGGCGGATAGCATTGAGCACATCCACTTTTTTATTGCGGATCTCATTGGCATCAAAAGATACCGGAGCTTCCATACCTATCATGCACAGGATCTGGAGAATGTGGTTCTGCACCATATCGCGCAGGGCGCCGGCTCTTTCGTAGTAGCCACCCCGGCCTTCCAGGCCCACACTTTCTGCGGCTGTAATCTGGATATTATCGATGAAGTTACGGTTCCATACCGGTTCAAACAGGGCATTCGCGAAACGGAAAGCCAGGATGTTCTGGATGGTTTCCTTACCCAGATAGTGGTCTATCCGGTAAATTTGTTCTTCGGTAAACCGTTGTGCCAGCAGTTCATTCAGGTCATGTGCACTTTTCAGGTCATGGCCGAATGGTTTTTCGATCACGATGCGGGTGCAATGCTTGTCGCTGCACAGGTTCAGCGCACCCAGTCTGGTAGCAATGTTAGGCACCAGCTGCGGCGCTACCGCCAGGTAAAAAATCACATTGGGATGTACGCCCCACTCTTCTTCTTTCTGTTTTACCAGGTCGGTTATTTTGCTGTAGGCAGCTGCATCTTCCGCATCCAGCTGCAGATAGGATACATGCTGACTAAAATCCTTCCAGTGACCATTTTGCTCTCCTTTCCGACGGGAAAATTTACTGATACCTTCCAGCAGGTGCTTATGGTAATCTTCGTCGGTGTACGGGCTTCTGCCTAAACCTGCAATAGCAAACTGCTCAGGCATCCACTCATCTAAAAAAAGATTGTATAACGCAGGCGTTAGTTTCCGGTAGTTTAAATCGCCGCTACCTCCGAAAATAAAGAGGATGGAAGCAGGTGGGCGTTTATGGATCTGCATATATTTAATTGAAGATGAACATTCACTATTTTAATGTTGCTGCCATTCTGTGTGGAATGTGCCGGGCATATCGATACGTTGGTAAGTATGTGCGCCAAAATAATCACGCTGTGCCTGGATCAGGTTCGTTGCCATACGACCGGTACGGAAAGCATCAAAATAAGATAATGCTGACATAAAGCCGGCTACGGGCAAACCTGCCTGTGCTGCCTGCGCAATAACGCTGCGGGTATTGTCCACTACGGATTGTACGAGGTAAGCTACGCCTTTATCCAGCAGGATATTAGGCAACCCTGCATCCTGCTGATACGCCTGTGTGAATACTTCCAGCAGGGTAGAACGGATAATACATCCGCCTCTCCATACCTTCACCACTTCCGGTAACGGAATATCCATCTGCAGATCGCGGGAAGCTTCGTGCAACATGGCCAGGCCCTGTGCATAGCTCAGGATGGTAGCAAAATACAACGCGTCGTGTACCTGTTTGGTCCACTGTTCGGTTTCCGTATGTATCGTGGTTTCCGGTGCAGTATACAACGTAGCGGCTTTTTCGCGCTGCTCTTTGTATCCGGACAGGGTACGCATGGCTACGGCGGTATCTATAACGGGTACGGCTACCGGCAGTTCCATGGCATCCTGGGAAGTCCATTTACCGGTACCTTTGGAACCGGCCTTATCGGAAATCACATCTACCAGTCGTTTGTCTGATTTATCGTCCTGTTGCAGGAATATATCTGCGGTAATTTCTACCAGGAAGGATTGTAAAGCGCCCTGATTCCAGTTTTTGAATATTTCGTGCAGCTGATCGTTATTCAGTCCGGCACCTTTCTGCAACAGGGTATAGCTTTCACTGATCAGTTGCATAATCGCATATTCAATCCCGTTATGCACCATTTTCACATAGTGCCCGGCGCCTTCCTTACCCAGGTAAGCTACACAGGGAGTTTCTTTCACTTTGGCAGCAATGGCTTCCAGCATCGGACGCACCTTTGCATAAGCGGCTTCGTCGCCACCCGGCATAATACTCGGGCCGGTACGGGCACCCTGTTCACCACCGGAAACACCAATACCCATAAAGTGGATACCACTTTCGCGGAGTTGTTTTACCCGGCGTAAGGTGTCGGTGTAGTGGGAGTTGCCTCCATCAATTACCACATCGCCCTGCTCCAGCAGCGGCAACAGGGAAGCAATTACGTCATCCACCGGTTGTCCTGCCGGCACCAGCATCATCAGTTTGCGCGGACGTTCCAGTAACTGTACCATAGCGGCCAGCTCTGCTACGCCTTTAACAGTAGTACCCGCTGTAGCGGCTGTTTCCAATGCGCCGGTCTTGGCTGCGTCTTTATCAAAGCCAATAACGGAAAAGCCATGATCCGCCATGTTGAGTAACAGGTTTCTACCCATTACGCCCAGGCCAATCATTCCAAAATCATATAAGCTGTTTGCCATATTGAAGTGTAATTACTTAAGGAGATGTAAAAGTAGGGAAGAATTTGGAAATCCAGGTTTCAAAAAGCAGAAAGCAAGCAGCTACTGCCATGAAGGCCAGCAGTGTATGTCACTTCGTCGGCTTCATGGCAGTATGCCCTTATCTGTTATCGCCGGCTATCGGGCCGGCACCGGTATGTTACGCAGAATTACGGCCGGCATTGATAATACCGAAAGAACACCGCATGATCAGCTTCTCATAGGTTTCTCTGCCATGCCCGTTTCCGGGTTGTGCATCCAGTTCCCGGATTTTAGTCAGTGCATATTGCTGTACGGTTAACAGCGGCAGTACAATACGCTCCCGCATCTGGATAGACAGCTGGTCTATCGGGCTGGCGGCCATCAGTTCCGATTCTCCGCTCAGGCGGAGCAGGTATTTTCTGGTCAGTTCAAACTCCGCATAAATCATCTGCCATACTTCTCCGTACTGCGGATGTTTGGCCAGGTAGGCTGTCAGCGGGAAATAACTTTTTTTCATCGCCATTTCACAGTTGTCCAGGAGCGTGCGGAAAAACAGGGAATGCTGGTACAAATGCTGCAAAGCACTCCATTTACCCTGGGTTTCCAGCTGCTGTAAGGCACTGCCTACCCCATAATAGCCGGGTACATTCTGTTTCAGCTGACTCCAGGCGCCTACATAAGGTACTGCCCGGAGATCGTTGAGATTCAGTTTGGCAGATGCATTCCGCTTGCTCGGGCGGCTGCCGATATTGGCTTCCGCATAGTAGCGCAGCGGGCTGGCATGATCCAGGTAGGCCAGAAAATAAGGATGATTCTTCAACTTATTATAAGCCTGATAGCCCGCATCTGCCAATGACTCCAGCAGATTCTCCTCTTCTGCGGACAGGGTGACCTCCCTGGAGGAAAACAATTCGTTGCTGATACCCGCATGTATCAGCTGTTCCATATTGAACTGCGCCGCATCCACGGTCCCAAAGTTAGAGCTGATGGTTTGACCCTGAATGGTTTGCTGTATTTCTTTATTGGCAATGTTTCTGCCCATGGAAGCATAGAACTGGTGTGTTTTTCCACCGCCACGGGCCGGAGGGCCACCCCGGCCATCAAAAAACACTACTTTGATATCGTATTTTTTGGAGATGGCCGTCAGTTCTTCTTTGGCTTTGTAGATACTCCAGTTGGCCATCAGGTAACCACCGTCTTTGGTACCGTCGGAGAAACCCAGCATGATGGTTTGTTTAAACTGCCGGCGACGCAGGTGCGCATGATACTCCGGATGGCGGTACAATGCTTCCATTACCCGGCCAGCATGCCGTAAGTCATCGATGGTTTCAAAGAGCGGTACAATATCCACAGAGATGTCTTCTTTTTTCCAGCCGCCCAGCAGGAAGATGCCATATACTTCCAGCACATTCAGCACGCTGGTGCTGTGGCTGATGATATACCGGCTACACCCCTCCTCTCCGTTCTCGGCCTGTATCTGCCGGATAGCGCTTACCGTCTGCAGGGTGTCTTCATGCAATGGGTTCTCCAGCAGCGCCGGATCTATCGCGGCCTTTATCTGCAGCAGGGCTTCGATCTTCGCCTCATCGTTCAGCGATGCATAGTCTTTGGGCAATGCATTGGTTTTTGCTGCCACGTTTTCCAGTACGGCCGCATGTATGGAGCTATCCTGGCGGATATCCAGGGAGGCAAAGAATAAGCCGAACACTTCTACTTTGCTGATCAGGTTATCTACCAGGTGTACAAATAGGCCGTTGTGTTCTGTAATTATTGTATTTCGTATAGCCGACAGCGTATCCAGTATTTCCTGTCGGCTGATATCAGCGGTATGCCCCGGTACGAAAAGGTTCCGTGACAACTTCGCTTCCAGGCCGGCCACTTCGTTGGCCACACCTTTGAAAGTAAGGCGGCGGCGCAGGTTCCGGACTTCCCGGAAATAACATTTCATGACGGCCGATCGTAGCGCAGCAGCTACCGCGATGGTGGTAGGCGCTGTTACGAACGGGTTACCGTCGCGGTCTCCACCAGGCCAGAATCCCATGCGGATCACGGCATTATCGCTGCCGATAGCCCCCGGGAACTGTGCCCGGATAAAGCTGAGGATACGGCCGGCGGCCTGATAGAAAATATTTTCCAGGAACCATACCAGGCTAATCGCTTCATCGTATGGCGTAGGTTTTTCTTTTTTGAAGAAAGGTGTTTTGCCCAGCTGTTGCAGGTACATATTCACCTCCGCGGTGTTGTCTTCAATCAGGGCTTTGGAGAGATCATTGATAATACCCAGTACTTCTCCCGGATAAAACTGCGTAGGATGCGCGGTCAGCACCAGCCTTACGGAAAAGTCTTCCAGCTTCTGCTTTAATTTGTCCTGTACCTGTTCCTGTACTACCTCTGACTGCAGGTGCCGTAAGGTACCGGTACCCTGTAAATCGCGGATGTGGCGGAACGCCGCATCTTCCAGGGCATCAAACAGGACTACCTGTCTTTCTGCATACTGTACAAAGCGGAATAACAGGTCTGTCCGCTGTTGTTCATCGCGAATCGTCGTATACTGTTCAAAAAAAGCATCTGTAATTTCCTGGGGACTGCCACCTTTGGCATAACCTTCTTCACAATGCAGGAGAAAGAGGGAAAGAAAGATACCTGTTTTTTCTACCCTGTGAAAAGGCAATGAGGTAAAGAGGCTATTATACAGCTGAAACTTTGTACCAACAAGGTTTTTAAACTGTTGCAATGAATTATTAACCGGCGCTTCCATACTAAAATATCCATTTATAGTGCTGAAGAAGAGAACTAAGCGGCCGTTAAATTAATAATTATTCCGATTAGTTGTTTATATATTAATCGCTTTATTTTTTGATTATTTTTTTACACAAACATGAAATCTTTGAATAATATCTAAAACAATTACTATAAAAAATAGTCCCGGTTGCCGAAGCGAACCGGGACCTGCATCAGGATTAAACGGCGAAACTTTAGGGGATAGGTATAGGGAGATTATTCTCCCTGCAGATTAAATCTTATCGGGAGATTAAAAAACACAGCCACATTTTGTCCATTCTGGCGGCCGGGTCTCCATTTCGGCATACTGCGCACCACTCTGATCGCTTCTTCTTCCAGGCCACCACCCTTTACCTGTCCCGTTGTTTTCACATCCGTAATACTACCATCCCGGTTCACAACAAACTGTACGAATACAGTACCACCAATACCGTTTTCCTGTGCCATGCCCGGATACCGGGTGTTACGTCCCAAATATTTGCCTAACTCCAATTCACCACCGGGAAACTCCGGCATTATTTCCACAAAGGTTACGGGCCTGGTATCATCTACTTTTGTTACCGGCGCAGTCACCACATCATGGCCGCCATGCACGGCCAGGTCACCATTTTCCACCCCGTTTATATCTCCCTCTGTATTTTCAAAACCAATGGCTTTACCCACTACATCTTTCATCTTGGGTGGTTCCTCGTCCGGCGACACGTTTTCGTCTGCCGTTACTACCGGTTTAGCAAAATCAATGGTAGGCGCCTGCACCGGCGGTAACGCAGCAGTTTGTGGCGGAGGTGGTAATACCGGCTCTGGTTCCGGCGTTTTTATATCATCCAGCTGAATGATTTTGTCGACGATGAATACAGGCCGCATGGTATTTTCTGCAGCCATCAGTTTATTATTCAGCACATAGCCACCTATGATGACCAATACGATGGAAGCGGTGCCCATTATTGCATTCCGAACCCGTTTATCATAACGGCTGCGTAGTTCATAGGCCCCATAATCTTTATTCCTTCCTTCAAAGAGAATATCGAGGAAATCATTCCTCCGGAGAGTAGTTGAGTCCATAGCAATTTGTTTTTTAATTAGATGTTTATGGAAAATATTTTCCATAAACATTTCTCTTCTTTTTTTTCCGGGCTATGGTTAACTAACGATCATGGGTATATGAAATCAACCGTATATAAAAAAGAAGTCCCGACACCTGGGTCGGGACTTGCTGGCACTGGGGACCTTACTTGAAAACAAGTGGTTCCTTCAATATAGATTAGGCTTTCCGAAAAATGTTGATACGTATATTTATACGGCTACTCCTTCCGGAGTAATATCTTCTGTCAGTATGCGGGTCACCGCCACAGGCTTCGCCGGCGTTTCCGCCAGTTCGCTGCCTTCCTTCCGTGATTTAAACACCGGGTAAAATAGCTGTGCATACCACTCCTCTTCCTGGTAATGTTCCAGGCCATATTGCTCCGGATATTTCCGGGTGATTTTAGCAGTACCGAAAATCACATCCCACAAGAAAAACATATTGCCATAGTTACCCTGATAATGTCCTACTCCATCGCGGTCGTGTGCCGCATGATGTGCATGATGGGTAGCCGGCAAAGAAATCGTACGTTCCAATACCCATGCTACCAGATGTAACCATTTATGCTCATACAATGGCTTATCCCAACGGATACTGGAATGCGCCATGGTGGTAATCAGACCTTTGATACCTCTTACTACCAGCGCCGGCAATCCCAGGCCCAGGTAGGTTAAGGTGATGGTGGCATAAATCTGCGGAAACAATACGGTATATATAAAATTCTGGCGGCTGGCCATGGCCATTCCCATATACGGCGCAGAATGATGGGTACGGTGAAACTTCCATAACCAGGGCACTTCATGATGCAAACGATGATACCAATATTGGGTGAGGTCATCTGATACTGCCAGCAGCAGTATACCCCATCCCAACGGCACCCAGCTGAATACATTCCGCAACTGCGGTATTACATTCGGCAACAACGTCAGCGCAAACCACGACACTATAGCGGGCATGACTAAACGCCCCAGTAATATCGATGCCAGGTCCACTGCTTTATCTGTTGCTTTCCAGTTCCGGTATAACCCGAAGGAAAATTCCAGTATCCCTGTCAATAACAGGATAGCCGTTAATCCCCAGCCATTCAGATGTGTAAAAACAAGTTTAATCGTCTCCATAAAAATGATTATTTATATATTTTCACGGTCTTGTTTATGCATGATAAAATACTTTCAACAGCTGCAATGCCACCCACACAAACAGCAATGGTAACAGATAGAGTCCCACGCTGACAAAAAACTTCCTGATAAGTAACCACAGATCCTGGCGTGTCATATATTTTTTTTAAGCGTGATCAGATCGGGAAAGGATAAAGTGCCCCATCCACTTCCAATGCATAACTATATCTGTTGGGCCAGACTGGCTGTTTGACCTGGCTTTCCCATTTCGCCAGGTCAGCTTTCAGTGCAGCCAGCTTATCCGGATACGTTGCAGACAAATCTTTTTGTTCTGCGATATCTTCTTTTACATTGTACAGAAAGGTCTGACGACTTCTTTCATTGACATATAATTTATAATCTCCTTTCAGTATGGCTTTTGAATAACCGCTACGCCAGTATAATACTTCATGAGGCGCAGCTGTTTGCCGGGCGCCTACAAAAGGCAGCAGGTTTACGCCATCGTACACCCGTTCTTTAGGCAACGCAATGCCTGCGGCGGCGGCGGCAGTGGTGTAGATGTCCAGGTTGCTCACAGGCTGCCGGAACTCTTTTCCACCAGGCACTTTACCCGGATACACCACATAAAACGGGATACGGATTCCGCCATCAAAATCGGAGAGTTTTCCACCTTTCAATGGTTTATTATCGGTAGCACGGGTGTAGGTAGCACCCCCATTATCGCTGGTAAAAAACAGGATGGTTTCGTCTTCCAGGTGCAACGCTTTCAACTGTTGCCGGATACGGCCTACTGCTCTGTCGAGCGCTGTAATCATGCCGTAGTACACCCTTTTGGTCGTATCCTTCACCTGCGGATACAAGTCAAAATCTTCCTGCTTTGCCTGGAACGGATCATGCGGTGCATTAAAAGGCAGGTATAATAAAAACGGCTGGTCTTTATTGGCCGTAATATATTGGATGGCTTCATCCGCCAGTTTATCGGTCAGGTATTGCTGTTCATTTACATCTTCATTATTTCTCACCAGGCGGTTAGACCCGTTACGATGCCAGGCGGCCACTTCACTCATTGCCCAGGGCAGGTGCCAGTCTACCACACCCGGTGTTTTTTCAGGCGCATACATGGTTAAACCACTGTAGAAACCATAGTGATAATCGAAGCCACGTTGCCGTGGATAATAGCCTTCTTTTTCCCCCAGGTGCCATTTACCGATAATGGCGGTTTTGTAGCCCTGATCGTGAAACAGCTGACCAAGTGATATTTCTGTAGCGGGCAGTCCTTTCGGCAGTTTCTCAAATTCCGCTTCACTGATATCCAGTTTTTCGATGGTACCATTCCTGTTCTGCAGGCGGGCAGCCAACGCCCGTTGCTGCGCGGCGGTTGTCTGTCCGCCATTCTGCGGCACCAGGTATTCAAAGCCGAAACGCTGCTGGTAACGGCCTGTCATCAATCCTGCCCGGGAAGGCGAGCAGATGGCAGCCGTACTGAAGGCATGGGTAAAACGGGTGCCTGCTTTACCCAACGCGTCTATATTCGGGGTTTTAATAACCTCATTGCCGTAAGCATGCAAGTCACTGTATCCCAGGTCATCAGCCAGTATCACAATTACATTGGGGCGTCTTTTCGGAGGTGTTTTTTTATGCTCCGCCGGATTACTCCGTGTAGCCGCTGCCGTGATGAAACCAGTGGCCATCGTCAGCAACAATAAAGGTGTTTTAAAGGTAGCAAATGAAACCATCGTCCTTGATTTTATTGATCCCACCACAGGCGGGGAGTTTGGTAATTGGAACCGGCCGGTGTATGATTGTTCAGCGACTGCTCCGATTGCGGATATGGAAACCGCCGCGGAATAGCGCCATTCGGATTAAATCCATGGGTCGCATTACGTGCCGCCGGGATATCCGGATAACCTGTTCTTCTGTAATCCGTCCATGCTTCCGGCTGCAGAAACAAGGCGATATATTTCTGCGTGATCACAGTTTGCAGGTCTGTTGCCAGCGTACCGGTAAGCGTAGCTTTTGCCTGGATATAAGCCTGTTGCCGGGCAGGTGTGGCGAAAGTATCTTCCGCATTGGTGATGACCTTTTCAAAAGAAGCGCGGATCGCCTCTTTCAACGCTGATTGCGCCAAAGGATCTGCCGGATTGATCAACAACCGGGCTTCCGCTTCCAGGAACTTTGCCTCTGCAAAACTGAGCAGAATCACCGGCGAAGTAGCTGTGCCGAAATAAGATCCGATCAGGGAATAGGCGCCCGGCACCCCTGCTATGCCTCCTCTATAGGCAGGCGAACCTGCCGGAAACGGTGTGGCAAAATAAGCGCGACGCGGGTCGGGCAATGCAGCTGCCGGTTGCGTAGCTGTGTCTTTCACCCCGTTACCATTCAGCAGGTTGACGAAAGCGGCTCCCAGCCCTATCCACCCCGGCCGGGTCGTATTCTGTTGATAAAATGGATTGGCATTGGTGGCAGCGGAACCGAAATTCAGTACTGCATCCTGCCGGGTGGTAGCAATACCGCGCCAGCTGCCGTTGTTATATAGCGCAGCCAATACATTACCGGCTGCTTTTATTTTATCCTGTTTGCTGAGGTGTATGGCATACCGGGCTTTTAAGGTCCAGGCAGCCGCCACCCATTTTTTGGGGTCGCCGCTGAAGATGAGGTCATCGCTGGCAGGCAGCGCCCCCTGATTGCTGGCGGCAGGCTGTGATAACTCCTGTATAGCTGTATCCAGCTGCAGCTGCAAGGCCTGATAGATCTGCTCCTGCGGGTCATATACAGGAGCCGTTTGTGCTCTCAGCTGCAAAGCCTGAGCGTAGGGAATATCTCCGAAGAGATCCGTCAGTGTCCCAAATCCGTACGTCAGCAGGATCCGGGAGATGCCGGTGTAATAGGGTAGATTTTGTTGTTGTGCCTTCTGCTTTAACAGGTATAAATTTTCCAGGGAGTTGTAATAAAAATTAGTCCATACGGCATTAAATCTGCCGGGACCGGCCGTATAGTTATCATTGGCAGTGGCATCACCATTCGCGCCACTCGCCTGCTGTATCACTGTACTGGTTATCAGGCCGGCATCAACTCCCAAACTAAATGACAGCGCCACTTCAGCTCCACTCAGTAAAGAGCTGACTGGTGCGTCAGATGAAGCGTTTGGATTGATATTAGTATCCGCCAGCCTGCAACCGGAAATCAACAGCATCGTTAGTAACCATATTTTATATTGGCAATATCTCATATATCCGTTACCGTTATCATCAGAAAACAATATTTACTGCAGCGCCGTAGCTGCGTGTGTTGGGGGTCGTCCAGAAGTCTATCCCCGAAAAATTAGACAGCCCGTTACGCATACCCAGGTCCGGATCGCTGCCGGAATAGTTGGTAGCCAGCAGGAAATTGCGGCCGGTAAGCGTAAGACTGGCTTTTTGTATATGTGCCGGGCGGGTCCACCGTTCCGGCAACCGGTAAGTCAGGTTGATATCTTTCAGTTTTATCCAGTAGAGATTCTTTTCCACATACAGCCCGGGTATATCGAACGTACGGCGGTACCAGTCCTGGCTTAATATAGCCGGAATAGTATTGGGGGTACCCTTGCTGGCAGTGATGCCTTCAAACACTGTGGTACTGCCCCGGTTTTCGGTAGACAGGTCTACGCCGTTAAATACCATCTGCAGCCGGGGGGCATTGAAAATATCGAATCCGTAGCGGGTATCCAGCAGGAAAGACAGCTGTACATTGCCCAGCTTGAACTCATTCCGCCAGCCGGCATTGAATTTAGGATTGGGGTCACCGATACGGGTAAACGCCGTATTCACGATCGGATAACCATAATTGGGGTTGGCTTTACCACCTGCGGTGGGGTTATCATCGATCAGCACTTCTCCTTGTTCATTTCGTTTCACATCCAGCCCGTAGAATACGCCGTAAGGCTGTCCTACCATGGCGCGGGCTTCCATCCATACGCCTCCCAGACTTACACTGTTTAAGCCTTCTGCGAGTGCGGCGATGTTGCTGATATTTTTAGCAAAGAATAAGGTCGTATTCCATTCAAAGTATTTGCGGCGAATCACCTCCTGCTGCAGACTGGCTTCAATACCGCGGTTGACAATGACGCCCGCATTGCGGAGATCATATAGCGCGCCCGTACTGGCTGGCAGGGATACCGGAATGATCTGGTCGCGGCTCGTATTGTGGTAATACACCGCATCCAGGATGGTTTTATTTTTGAAGAAATGCAGCTCCGTGCCTACTTCCCAGGTCTGGATACGTTCCGGCTTCAATGCCGGATTACCCAGTACACCGGATAGCTCCCCTATCTGATTCCCTAAAGATAAACCCGGTTGATTATTGAACGGGAAGCTGATACTACTTTGTATCCAGCCGGATAAACGGGTAGGGTTATAGTAGGTTTGTAAAGCATAGGGATCTGCATCATTACCTACTTCTGCGAAGGTAGCGCGTACCTTCCCGAAGTTGAGCACGCCCCAGTTCAGCGGGAGCGCTTCCGTAAACACCAGGCTGCTGCCTACAGAAGGATAAAAGAAGGCATTACGGCCCTGCGGTAAGGTGGAAGTCCATTCGTTGCGGCCTGTCAGCTCCAGGAATAACCACTGTTTATAATCCAGTTTAATATCCCCGTAACCGGCTACCAGCTTTCGCCGGATGGTCTGATTAAAGGTAAGAGAAGTGGCCGCATTGGCAATATTAAAATTGCCGGGCACATTCAATCCATCGCCGCGGGTATTTACCTGGTTGCGCCAGGAGTTGTAGAAATTGTGTCCCAGTATAACGGTGAGGCCTATATTTTTTCCGAGCTGCCGTTGGGCAGACAGGATAAAGTCGGTATTAATATCTCTTCTTCCGTAATTCACATCGTTGATAGTACCGGTAGCTACGCCGGAGGAACCTCTGCTGAAGCCGCCTTTACGGACATCCGTATAATTATCTATACCGGCACGGAAAGTAGCTCTCAGCCAGCTGCGTAGTTCATAACTGGCTTCTGCGAAACCGATAAAGCGGTTGGTCTGGTCTTTTTGCGGATTCATGTTGAGCGACCAGTAAGGGTTATCCCACCCCCTGCCGTTGGCATAGGAGCGGGAATCACCCCAGGGTTTGGCAGTAGTAGGCGGCAGTTTGTACGCATCTTCCTGCCGCCAGGCATCGCTATGCCCGTTCGTGATGTCGAAGTTCGCCGGTGAGTTAATCAGGGAACGTACCACGTTGGTATTGAAGCCGCCCATGAGTGCACGGTTATTGGCTCCGGATTGTACGTAGTTGATACCTCCTGTTATCTTCAGCCGGTCAGTTACTGCATAATCCACATTCAACCGCACCGTTTGCCGGTAGAAATCGGTGGTGGGTATGATACCAGTCTGATAGAGATTTCCGTAGGATAAATAATATCCGGCGTTGCCGGTGTGGCCGTACGCGCTGATGTTATGGTCGCGTGTCCAGCCTTTCACAAAGAAGTTATCAATATTGTTGTACCGGTTCAATGGCTGGCCATTGGAAGCCGGATGGCTTTTTCCGACAATCTGTCCGTTTTTGTCGAACCGGCTGGGAATATTGCTATAGGTAAGGGTATCAATAAGGGCCCCCCAGTTCTCATCAGAACCAGGCAGGCCCGGTAATATGTAGGTTCCGTTCAATCCATTGGTAAAGGTTTGCTGCCGGGGTTGTACCCGTCTGTTGCGTTCATCCATGGTGATGCTGCCGGTATAACTCACCTGCCATTTATCGTGGGTAAGCTGGCTGCCTCTTTTGGTACTGATAATCACGGCTCCGTTGGCAGCGCGGATGCCATACAGTGCAGCCGCAGCAGGGCCTTTTAATACAGTCAGGCTGGCTACATCTTCACTGTTGATATCGATGGCCCTGTTGGAAGGAGTAGCCAGGGATAAAGCGTTGGTAATGTTACCGAGGATGTCCTGTACTGAGTTATCTACCGGTACGCCATCCAGGATGAATAAAGGGGCATTGTTGCCCAGCAGGGAGCTGTTGCCGCGGATACGTACGGAAGCAGAGCCACCGGGAGATCCGCCGCTGTTACTGATTTGTACGCCTGGCACTTTGCCGCTGAGGGCTGCCACCACATTAGGTTCGCGGGAGTCTGTAAGGGTTTGGCCCTTTACTTCCCCTACACTATATCCTAAAGAGCGGGTAGTACTTTTGATACCTACTGCGGTTACTACTACTTCTGACAGTAACTGCCGGGTGCGCAGTGCAATTTCAGCCTGTACCTGTGTTTCATAAATCTCCAGTTCGCGGGGTTGGTAACCAACAAAACCCACCAGTATTGTTTGAGGCAACGCGCCTTTGAACTGGAGTTTATAGTTCCCGTTTTCATCGGTAATTGTACCTCCACTACCGTTTTTGAAGCGGATGGTGGCGCCAATCAGCGGCTGATGTGTTTGCAGATCAATGATCTTTCCTTTCAGTAATACCTGTGCATACAAGCTATGGCTGACCAGTAGCAAAGGCAAAAGGCACAACAGCGTAATAATATTTCGTATATGTGTAAACGATAGATTCATGGTACTTGCGTTTTCAGGCGTAAAGGCATTGCCGTTACCGGCAGCCATAGGGGTTTACGCTAAGGCGCAGTTATTTTTTGTGGTTACAATACAATACGCTCCGTCGGGTTCCGGATTATTTCTTCGTGTCTCTGGCCAATGATTGGTCTTGTCTGAGGAAGCCATAGGCATGCAATTGCTGCTGCCCTTGCTCCACCACATATTGTATCCAGGCTTTCGCCGCCGGTTTGTTTTTTTCCAGCTGCCGGTCATAGATGAAGGTGATGCCTTCTACCGGAATAGCTGACGGGGGAGCCGTTTCCAGCCGCTGGATGAGCACATCCAGGTTATCATAGAAATTTTCTTCCGCATCCAGTTTTCCGTTGTCATTCAGGTCCAGTGGAATGATGGCAATGTTGCTGACTGGTTTGCGGCTGCGCAGGTCGTATATAAAACCAGGATTATTAAAAGAGATAGCCTGGGGATCTTCCTGTACGGCATGCAGCAGATGCAGGTCATCTCCCACTACACTTTTTCCTTTGATGGATTCAAAAGTGGCACCATAGAAGGAAGCAAATGTTACCGGTGCACAGGATTTTTCCAGCCTGTTGTATACCGTTACCGATGCTGTGGCAGCCGTATTTTTCTTCGCTGTTTCCTGGTCTTCAAAATAGAGGGAACGCAGGGTTTTCACTTTCAGGGGCTGACCGGCATATACATTTTTACTGTTGGCTACCGGCAGCAGCGCATACCTGGCCACCTCTATATAAACATCCTGCTGGCGGCGGTTTTCCGGGGTAATGCGCTGTGCGGTAATATGGATATCGGCATGAGCGGCGGCGGCATCATGGGGGGCCACCAGCCGGATGGCGATACCCGGGTTGTCCTGCCGGAACAGGGTAATCCACTGCTGCACGAGGGGAAACGTAAAACGTGTACCCGTCACCGTTATAGAGTCCTTGACAGTGGTTGTGGCCTGCAATCGGAGAACCGGAACAGCCAGCAGTATGGTAATGGTTATATATCGGATGAATAATTTCATGATTAGATTTTTGGCAGAGGAAAGCAAAAAAAGAGTTTTCGGGGATGCCAGGAGGATGCGGGTAGGTACGATACTGAAAAATTTACCACCAATAAATTTGCAGCATACCATCCCCGCAAGCCATACCAGGCATTCTATTTACAGCTTACAGAACGCAAGATCTTTCATTAACAGCAGCAGCTACAACAGTAGTGCACTGTATATATGTAACGGGAACAGGTAGTTTTCACCACTGAATGTTGCGTGTGGGAACGCATTCCACATATTGGAGTGTGCCGTTTCATAGTGTATTTTATTTACACAATTTTTGAATGTTGGCAGCAGCACCTTGCTGGTGGTTCAAAGGATGCCGGGAGCTTTTGCCATATACTCCCTTGGTGGTGGTAAACGTTATTAGTCTACTGATTTGGTAGACAAATATACATCGACTTTTAATAATTCCAAACAATTACTAAAAAAAAATTTAATCTTTCCGAAGCGCCACTGCGAAAGCTTAACGTAAAAGCTATTCCTTTCCGCGTGAAGCTTATTCATATTGCTTATTTTTGCGCCATGAAAGAGCATGTGAAAAATATATTACTCATCATTGTTGGCGCACTAATCTTTGCCGTGGGTATCAACTACCTGGCTATTCCCAACAAATTATCTGAAGGCGGGGTGATTGGTATCACCATTGTGACCTATTACTACTGGGGCTGGTCGCCGGGCATCACGAACCTTATTATTAATGCGATCCTGATTGTGACCGGTTATAAATTGCTGGACAAAAGGGGGATGTTCTATACCGTTCTGGGCATTATCTTTTGTTCCCTGTTTCTATACCTCACGGAACATACGTTAGTACCTATCACCAATAACCCTTTACTGGCTGCTATTTTTGCCGGTCTGCTGGTAGGTATTGGCATTGGACTGGTATTTCTTTCCGGCGGTACAACGGGCGGTTCGGCTATTGTAGCCCGGCTGTTCAACAAATACTTCGGCTGGAGCCTGGGGAATGCCATGCTCATTTTTGATATTGTGGTGATTGCTGCCTCTTCTTTTATTATAGGTATAGAGAAAACCATGTATACCTTTATTGCGGTTTACATCGGCGCCAGAACGGTTGACTATATCGTAGATGGTCTGAATACCAAAAGAGCCATTACTATTATCTCTGCACATACCAGCGACATTGCCGCCAAAATTACCGGCGACATGAAACGCGGTGCTACCGTATTACATGGACATGGCGCCTATACCGGCACCCGGAAAGAAGTATTGTATGTTGTGATCGGCAAACAGGAATTAATGCGCTTAAAATCACTGGTCCAGGAAGCAGATCCCGAAGCTTTCGTAGTGATCCACGAAGTACATGAAGTACTGGGCAGAGGCTTCTCCAAATAACCCTTTCTGAAAAAGGTATTTGGATTTTGCAATATAGATGTTTATATTGTAGACAACTCAAACGCCAATTTTCATTCCTTACCATCTTTATCAACCAATAATCTAAGGGAAATGACACAAAGCTCCCAACGTTTTCTGCCGCTGGACGTATTCCGGGGGATGACTGTTTGTTTCATGATCATTGTAAACACGGGCGGCACGGGTGGCACTTACTGGCCGCTGGACCACGCAGCATGGCATGGCTGGACACCCACCGACCTGGTATTCCCCTCCTTTCTTTTTGCCGTCGGCAATGCCATGAGCTTCAGCATGAAGAAATATGCACAACAGGGTAATGCTGCCGCACTGACCAAAATTTTTAAACGTACCCTGATTATCTTTTTACTGGGCTACCTGATGTATTGGTTTCCATTTGTTGCGCATTCGGAAACTGGTGGCCTTTCTTTTAAGCCTTTCAGCCATACCCGTATACCGGGAGTCTTGCAGCGTATTGCACTCTGTTATTGCATTGCGTCGCTGCTGATCCGCTACCTGTCTACCAAATGGGTGGCAGCTGTGAGCGCCTTATTCCTGCTGGGTTACTGGGCCATTCTCTGGTATGCCGGTACGCCTGGCGATCAATATGGTATTCATGGTAATGCTGGTCTCGCCCTTGATAAATTGCTCCTGGGAGACAATCACCTGTATCGTGGCGAAGGTTTTCCCTTTGACCCGGAAGGCATACTAAGCACTTTCCCTGCCGTTGTAAACGTGGTAGCTGGTTATTACGCCGGACTGTTCATTCAGCAGCAAGGACGTAAAACAGCGGGCCTGCAACGCCTCCTCCTGGCCGGCGTAGTGCTGATAGTACTCGCCTATGCATGGAATACTGTTTTCCCGATCAATAAAAAACTGTGGACCAGCTCCTATGTGCTGCTGACAGTAGGCATCGATTTGCTGTTACTGGCATTGCTCATCCTGGTTATAGATGTTGCCGGCATCACCAAAGGAACGGGTTTTTTCACCATATTTGGCAAAAATCCCCTGTTTCTTTATCTCCTGTCAGAAGTACTGGCCATCCTGTTTTATTTTATACAGGTACACGGTGATTCGCTGTATCAATGGATCAACGATACTATTTTCCAGCCACTGTCGCCCGGAAAACTGGGGTCTCTCCTCTTCTCCCTGGCCTTTATGCTCCTTTGCTGGACAGTAGGTCTGGTGCTGGACAGGAAAAAAATATACGTCCGGGTATAGTATTCCCGCACCTTCATCTGTGATTAAAATAGGACAAAGTCCGGGCAGGTTGTCCGGACTTTGTTGTGGATAGACCGTGCAGAAAATTAACAGGCATTCCCCAACGACGTAAGTACAATTCCTTAAATTGTAACGACAAAAAAGATCACTATGGACCTATCATTGAAAGGAAAAACAGCCCTGGTGTGTGGCAGCTCACAGGGAATTGGCCTGGCTATCGCAATTGAACTGGCTTTATTAGGGGCCGATTGTATCTTACTTGCCCGGAATGCAGACCGGCTGAAAGCCGCTGTAGCGCAGTTAAGTACGGCTACCGGGCAACAACACCGTTTTGAAGTGGCCGATTTTTCAGATGCGGCCCGTGTAGGGGAAATTGCCACACAAATAGCCGCTTCCACTCCTGTTCATATTCTGATCAACAATACCGGCGGTCCGGCGGCAGGTCCTATCCTGGAGGCCTCCACCGCTGCTTTTACCGCGGCCTTCTCCCAGCACCTGCTATGTAATCAGCTGCTGGCACAGGCGCTCATCCCTGGCATGATACAAACCGGCTATGGCCGGATTATCAATATTCTGTCTACCTCTGTAAAAGCTCCCCTGAAAAATCTGGGCGTATCCAATACCACCCGCTGGGCCGTAGCTGCCTGGTCTAAAACCCTGGCTACTGAACTGGCGCCACATGGCATTACGGTGAATAACGTGTTACCCGGATCTACTGCTACGGCAAGATTGGAAAGCCTGTTTAACAGCAGCGCAGCCGCACGGAATGTGAGTCCGGCGGAAGTAGAAAAAGAATGGTTGCAGGATATTCCGATGAAACGCTTCGGAGAAGCACGTGAAATTGCAGCCCTGGCGGCATTTCTGGCCAGTCCGGCTGCTGCTTATATTACCGGCACCAGCACCGCTGTAGACGGTGGCAAAACGCCCGTCATGTAAATAAAGGTTCCCGGCGCCTTATTGACTGCAATAAGGCGCCGGCGATCATAACAACGTATAGGCCAGCCCGTTCTTAGCTGGTGTATGTATCCTCAGCAGGGAATAAAATTGACAATACGTACCAGTTTCCCTCCTTCAAAAAATAAACGCACAGCACTATCACTTCTCAGATCATCTGAATCCCGCAGGGTAATCATTTGTGCGCTGCCTTCATTTTCCGCCTGTTTTACGGCCTGCGGATATATCTTCCGGATCTCTTCCCAGGTTGTTTCACTGGTAAAAGTTCTTTTATCACAGGTAATAAAACTACCCGGCGTCAGCACAAACTCTTCGCATGCCAGAGAATCTTTATGCCACTCGAAACAGGAACCGTTCTTATAAAAATAACGGAACTCTTCTTCAAACTGGGTAGCACACAGGTGGTCAAAATCAGGCGTCACCACGCTATCCGGCTCTCCGATAGCTTTCAGGAACCGCTGCCGGTTGGTAAACAACGGTACTTTATTATTCATCAGCGCCTGTGCAAAATGAAAGACTTCGATCTTTTCCCAGGAGACATCATGTTGTGGTTCCTGTACAGAATCTTCTTCCGGTATCAACGGTTTTACATTTTCTGAGGGGGCTGCAACGGCCACGTTATCCCTTTCATCCGACGATACGCTGTTATCGTGACAGGCAGTGAGGGCTGCCATGCCTAACAATAGTAATATCCTTTGCATAGTTATTTTGCTGTTACCTGTAGCAGGTAAGTAATGAAATAAGGCTCCACTAAGTTAAAAAGTTTCCTTTTTAATTATATACATAGTTAAAATATTTTATATAAATAGCCAAGTAAATTTTTATGCAATCGTTTGCATCAAATGAAAAAACAGGGTATATTGTTATATAAATCCACGGTTACTATATGAAAAAACTCACCTCACTATGCCTGGGCCTTACCCTTGCCGCCGGCGCCATAGCACAGCCAGCGCCCGACGATGCCGCCATCGTGAAAAAAGTAGCGGATTATGTGATCGCCCACACGGCGTTTACGTTTACAGGAGATAACCAGCAAACCTACCGTAAAAGCACCGACATCCCGGACAATGTGCAGGCCCGCATATCGGATCAACTCAGCAGCTGGCATTATCCCAACGGAGTACTGAACATCGCCATGACAGACCTGGGCCGCTATCTGAATGAAGCGAAGTACAGCCAGTTTGCCCAACAACATATTGCCTTTGCCTTCGACAATTACCAGGTATTTGAAGCACGCAGTAAAAAGGGGATCAAATACAAAGGCTTTCCTTTTAATCAACTGATCCACACCCGGGTACTCGACGACTGCGGTGCAATGGGCGCCAGCGTGATCGATGTATACCAAACCGTTCAACGCCCGGTGTATAAAACCTATATCGATAAAGTGATCCGCCACATCAGCCAGGTACAGGAACGCCTGCCGGATGGCACCCTATGCCGGCCGAATCCTTTCCGGTGGACCATTTGGGGAGATGATCTCTATATGAGCATTCCCTTTCTTGCACGTGCCGGCAAGCTGACGGGCAACACCGCCCTCTTCGACGATGCCGTTGCGCAGGTACATCATTTTACCAAATACCTGTGGGATGAAAAAGCCGGCTTGTATGCCCACTATTATTATGAAGACCTGAAAAGACAGGGGCCAGCCCACTGGGGCCGCGCCAATGGCTGGATCATGATGGCCAAGGTACAACTGCTGAATAACCTGCCGGATAATCATCCCGGTAAAAAAGAAATCATCGCCGAACTAACCCGGCAAATCCTGGGTGTAGCTCCCTATCAATCTGCCAGCGGCCTGTTTCACCAGGTACTCGACCGCACCGACTCCTATACGGAAACCTCCTGCACGGCCATGTTTGTATACGCCATTGCCCGCGCTGTCAACGAAGGCTGGCTCGATAAACGTTATATCACGATTGCGGAAAGAGGCTGGGATGGTATTGTAAAAGAAAAAATACAGGCAGACGGGCAATTAAAAGATGTATGTATTGGCACCAACATCTCTGCAGATATTGCCTTTTATTATAACCGTCCTACGGAGCTGAACGATTTTCATGGATTGGGACCGGTCATTGAAGCCGGTATAGAAATCATGCGATACCGGAAAAAATCCTAAACAAATATCCTTACCGGGCAATCCCGGTAAGGATATTAACCATTACTAATAGATATCAAACCAAAGCTTTGTTGTGAGCAGGTCCGGCCCCTGCCGGGAAACTGCTGCTTTATAATTCGCCCCGTTCAATGCCTGCTCGCTGGATGGATACGACAACCGCACGGGTATCTTCACCGCACCGCTTAATACGCCTGTGTAGGCAGGTTTCAGCTGTGGATAATCCAACCGGCGCCACTCTGCAAATGCCTCCAGTCCTTCGCCGAAAAGTGCCAGCCATTTCTGCTCACCGATCACCCGTTTATATGCTGCCGCATCATAGACCACGGCCGGCTGCGTGAGGTAAGCATCTACTGCCGGACCGGTGATACCATACTGTTTAAAGGCTGCACGCACGGCATTTTCATACAACGCAGCGGCATTGCCGCTGATCAGATTCCGCTGCGCGGCTTCTGCCAGGATAAACAGTTGCTCTGCATAGGTAAACAGATAGGCGGGTGACTGGCTCGCGGTAAACGCGGCGCCAATATCCGATGTTCTGTAGAAACCCAGGCGCGAAGCAGAATCGGCGGTCAGCCCATTCGTTACACCAATAATCACATTGGTATCCCGGGGCAATGCTGCGTATATGCTTAACCGTGGGTCGTTCAGGGATTTCAGTTTATCCACCACTGCTTTACTGATCCGGTAGTCATTGCGTGTTTCCCGGTTCCGGCCCACCGGGTTCTGATTGGGTGAAGTCAGGTAATTCAGCTTCACATCTTCGTCGCCGGATTCCAGTAATACATTGCCTTCTGCGGCCACCTCTTCAAAAACAGCTTTGGCCGTAGCAAAATCACGGTCAGCTATCCGTAAGGCCACCCGCAGCCGTAATCCGTTTGCAAACTTTTTCCATCGCAGCATATTACTTCTCAGCAAAGAATCTCCCAGAATAGGATTGCCCGTTAAGGTGATGTCTTTGGAGGCGCCCTTCAATGCCGTTAATATACCTGTATATACTACCTGTTGCGGATCATACACCGGTGTCAGGTATTGATCAATATTGGCAGCCTGTGTATAGGGAATGTCGCCATACAGATCGGTTAATACCTGAAAAATCCAGGAGCGCATGATGTTGCCCACCGCCTTGTAATTAGGATGGTGCAGGCTATCGCCCAGCTGTGCGAGCGTTGTAAAATCCTGCACTCCCTGTGCATAAAAGTTACTCCAGATACTTTGAATAGCGGAAGAAGCAGGAATATAACGATCGGGATCCGGATACTGAATCTTCGCCCAGTACTGGATATACAGTAAAGAGGTTTCCATCGCTGCATTCTCACCCCAGTAAGTATCTACATTGGCTTTAATACCATTGCTCAATAAGTAATCAGGTTGTGCGGTGACCGGCTCATTCGGATTTTTATTGATCCGCTCCAGCTCTTTCTTACAGCCGGTTAACACGATGCCTATCCCCACTATCAAACCTGCTAATAATATCTTTCTCATATCTCTTCAAAAGTTAAAATGAAACATTCAGGTTAAAGCCAAAGCTACGTGTGGTCGGGATTTGCAAGGTTTCCAATCCCTGACCATTACCGGTATTGAAAGCCGTTTCCGGATCAATATTGGGCGTATTGCGTTGCAGGTATCCCAGGTTTCTGGCCACCAGTGTGATATTCACGGATTGCAACCGCCATCTGTTTACCAGGGAAGCCGGTAAGGTATAACCCAGCCTGATTTCCCGCAGTTTGATATAAGAGGCATCGAACACACTGCTTTCATTCAGGTTGCTGTTGTATACACTTTTATAATAGGTGGCTGCCGGCAGAATAGCGGTATTCTTTTTACCGTCTGCTGTATAGCCATCAAAGATGATCCCATCGTGATAGACCGCAGATCCATCCGGTGCGGCTGCACTATGATCCGGCAGCTGAATATGCTGCCCGCCGCTTTTGTAATAAGGTAATCCGCCATTTTCGGCATCCCGCCCGGGCAGTGAAGTTGCCAACACCCCGGTAGAATTACCGGTTGCATTGGTACCAGACCACATGGATCCACCCTGCCGGGTATCTATCAGTACACTGAGGTTAAAACCTTTGAACGCAAAGCTGTTATTAATGCTTCCTGTCCATTTAGGTGTGTAGTAGCCCAGTACTTTTTTATTGGGATCAATAGCCGGCGTACCATTCGCGTTCACCAGTATACGGTTCTGATCATCCCGCAGGTAGGCCTGTCCGTACAACGCGCCGTACTGCATCCCTTTTCCGGCAATCACCTGTATGTTACCGGAACTACCCAGTACATAGTTATTCAGGAACCCTTCTTTATCCAATTCCACAACTTTACTGACATTCTTTGCATAATTCACATTTACATCCCAGCGAAAACCGGAACGCGTGGATACCGGTGTTACACCCAGCATCACCTCCACGCCGTGGTTATTGATTTCACCTGCATTGAGCAGTTTTTTCAGGTAACCGGTTGTAGGACTTACATCGGCCAACAAGATCTGGTTACGGCTGTTGGAGTTATAATAGGTTACATCCAGCCGGGCACGGTTATCAAAGAATCCGGCTTCCACCCCTACCTCTGTAGCCGTAGTGATTTCCGGTTTCAGGTCTTTTTTCAGGTATTTATCCGAGACGGTTAACTGGGGCAATGCGCCAAACGGCTGATTAAACGGATAGGTATTGATCAGTTGATAAGGATCCGTGTCTTTACCCACCTGTGCCCATCCTCCCCGGAGTTTCAGCATAGTCAGCACGTTGCTTTGCAGGTGCAGCGCTTCTGATAACACGAGGCTGGCATTCACAGAAGGATAGAAATAGGAATTGTTTTCCGGCGGCAAAGTAGACGACCAATCGTTACGCGCCGTAGCGTTGATAAACGCAAAATTCCGGTAAGCCAGCTGGGCGGACCCGAAGGCACTGTATACTTTTTGTTTGGTGAATACATTGTAGGAAACGGCCGGATCGCGGTAGTTGTTTAAGGTATACACATCCTTTACCGCCAGCCGGGTTGCCTGCTGATAATTCTGTTCGTACTGATTGGTACGTACGTTTCCGCCCGCCAGCACTTCCAGGTCAAACCCATTTCCTAATTTTCGTTTAGCATTCAGCGTTAGTTCGCCGTTGGTTTCACTTATGCCGTAGGCATCTTCCGTATAAGATCCGAATGGTGTACCATTGGTATAATAGGCCACTTTATATTTACGGCGATCCTGGTAGTAGTCGGTACCCACACGCACGCCGGCGGTCAGCCAATCGGTAATTTCATAAGACAGCCGGGCATTGCCCAGCAACCGGTTACGCAACAGCCCTACCGTATTTTCATGTTGAATCCAGTAAGGATTGCTATAATAACTGTGGTTCCAGTTGTAATCTGTACCATCCGCATTTTTATAATCTTTCAGGCGGCTTACATCTACCTGCCGGCCAAACCAGATAAACTGCAGGGTAACACTGTTCCCCCGTTTGCCGTCTACACCGGGCAGATTATCTGCCTCGCTGCGTACATAGCTGGCATAGGTGCTCAGTGTGAGCTTTGGTGCAATCCGGAAAGTATTGCTGGCTGTAAAGGTATTGCGGGAAATGCCGGTGTTGGGCAGAATACCGGTTTGCCGGGTATTGTTGTAAGAAAAGCGGTAATCTATTTTTTCGCTGGTACCACCTACCGAGATGCCGTTGTTGAGCGTACGTCCGGTGACATAAAAGTTTTTAACATTATCGGGATGTGGTACAAACGGGACTGGTTCACCATTGGAAAAAAACTGTGGAATCAGGCGCCCATCCATCTTAGGGCCCCAGCTTTCATCGACGCCATCGTTGATGCCGCCGCCTTTTCCGTCTTTATAGGAAAACTGGCCACCGCTACCCTGTCCGTATACATTCTGGAAATCGGGCAATATCAGTACTTTTTCCCAGGTAGCGCCGGAGGTAACGGTAACGCCTAAACCGCCTTTGGTATCCTTACCTGTTTTTGTTTTAATGAGAATTACACCGCTGGAGGCACGGGAACCATAGAGCGCTGCGGCATTGGGTCCTTTCAGGACACTGATGGCCGCTATATCATCCGGATTAATATCTGAGATCGCATTGGCAAAATCACGACCGGTACCAATACCTAACTGGCTGTTATCGACCGGCACCCCATCCAGTACAAACAAGGGCTGGTTGTTGCCCGCAATGGAGGTTTCGCCCCGTATCACAATACGGGAAGATCCCATATTACCCTGGCTGTTGGTTACCTGCACGCCGGCTATCTTTCCGGACAGCGCATTAACGAGGTTGGTTTCCTTTGCTTCGGAAATGTCTTTTGATTTTAACTCCTGTACAGCATAGCCCAGGGATTTTTTTTCACGGGAGATGCCTAACGCGGTCACCACTACTTCCTGGAGTTTGCTGTTACTGTTGTTGAGCGCAATGTTGATGGTATGACTGCCGGTCACCGGTACCAGTACGGATTCGAAGCCCAGGAAGGATACCTGCAGGGTATCTTTCACCTGTGCTGTAATCACATATTTACCATCCGCATCTGATTGGGTACCCCTGGTGCTACCCTTCACCTGTATAACGGCACCGGGTATACGCTGTGCATCTGTACGGGAAGTAATTACCCCACTCACACGAATTTCCTGAGCAATGCCCTGTTGTGCCCACAGTAATGCGGTCAACAGGCATAAGCGCCTTTTAACATGGTTCATGCTACGTTGTTAATTTATTGATTGATGTTGATTGTTGCGGAGACTAATTTTTCCTTTACAATTGATTCTGGCTTTACATATTCAGGTGTATGACGACTAACGTTGCGGGGGTAAAAATAATACAGAAAGATTAATCTACAAAATTAATAGACTAATGATTGTGGAATAAAAAATAATACTTCAGGCAGGACGTATTTCCCCTGGAACGGCGCAAAGGAAGATTGTTTTCCCGCTCCGGCGAAATACGTCCTGGTTGGGCTGATGGTAATGACAGCGGATAGTCAGGTGCTGATTATTTATTCAGTAGCTTTTTTACTTCCTGCCTGCAGGCTTCAAAGTTTTCCCAGATGAGGCGATCCTGGCAAACCGTCCCTTTGTATTTAAAAGCTACTTTGTTTTTACGTAACACCACCTGGTAATATTCCGGTGCTTCGGGAGAGTTTTCCCAGGTTACTTTCCCATTTTCATCTATTCCTCCGGCGAGTTTGTCTTCAATCAGGCCGAAAACCTTTTTGCGCATATTCTCCGGGAAGTCGTAACTGTCGTCTGTTTTTACCAGGCAGGTGCTGTCTTTTACAGGAAGGGATACCGGGGTGTTGGCGACAGCCTTGTACTGTGATATACACAGGTACATGCAACCGGCTGCCAATAGCAGGAAAGGGGATTTGTATGCTCTATTCATAGTACTGATAAATTGTTATAAACGGGTGAATAGGAATTACAACTATATAAGGGTTGTCTGGTCGATGCTGGTTCTTTGATTTTGGTATTGGTATCTGCAACTTATTATTAAAATACTCTATTTATCTCATACTACAAAATAAACTACCGGGGTATACGAACGCGGGGTTAAGCTGTGGGGGAAATGCAGGGGTACTATTGGTACCGCTGCATTACATTGAATAATATTTTGCGGCCACTTTCCGTCATACCCGGCAGGGAATCCTGCGGCATAAAGTGGCGTTTGAAGGCTTTTAAAGCAGCGGTGCTGTCTTTGATATCATAGCCGATAATACGGAGTGCCTGTAGCTGGTTAAACGGAGACGGCACTACGGTATTTGTGGTATCGGTATACCATAGCCCAAAACCTTTTCCAGCCAGCTGTTGCCAGGGAAACCACGCACTGGGGTCTACCTTCCGGCCTGGTGCAATGTCGCCATGTCCGACGAAATTAGCGGCGGGAATATTATACCGGAGTTTCAGGGTATCCAGCAAAATAAGGAGGCTATTGATCTGGGCGGGTGCGAAGGGTTCCAAACCATTATTGTCCAACTCGATGCCGATGGAAGAAGAATTAATATCGGTTACGCCGCCCCATTTGGCTACGCCGCCATGCCAGGCACGCAGGTAATCATTCAGCATGTGGTGGATCATTCCATCGCGACAGATGACATAATGTGCACTCACCTGCGTAGGTTGCATGGTAAACGTTTTCAGCGTTTGTGCGCAGGAGTCCTGCGCAGTATGGTGGATAATCACCATATTGGGTTTACGCATATTGAAATTAACGGTACCGACCCACCAGGGCGGCAGTACACCGCCTGTGCCTGCAATATTACCGGGTTGCTGCTGCAACGTTTTTGCATAAGCTTTTGCCTGTTGGCGGTATACTTTATTCGAGGATGCATAAGGGTTCCGGGCACAATAGGAGCACAAACAAATCAGGGCCAGCAACCCGGCGGATTTTACAAGGTGTTGTATTGCTTTCATTTATATCTGTTAAAGTTTACAAAACACTATTTATAAAGATACTAAATGTCGGGCTCCTTCGTTTTTTAACTGATACTATGA
The DNA here is from genome assembly GCF_025989125.1 of Chitinophaga nivalis. Taxonomy (NCBI): domain Bacteria; kingdom Pseudomonadati; phylum Bacteroidota; class Chitinophagia; order Chitinophagales; family Chitinophagaceae; genus Chitinophaga; species Chitinophaga nivalis. Next base: position 8,523,462 of record NZ_JAPDNR010000001.1, read on the forward strand.
GAAATGTTTACTAAATCTTATATTTACATTTTCATTAATGCTTTTTCGGGGTTTTTAAAAAACGTGTACAACATTGTCTTCAATTGCCTACTACCTGTTGCTGCCTGTTATATATGCGGTTTCGCTATTACCTTTTCGTGTTTTATACTTTCTGTCTGATGCTGTTTATGTTTTTTTATATTACGTATTAGGCTATCGTAAAAAAGTGGTACTGGACAATCTCCGTCGCTCCTTTCCCGAAAAAAGTGAAAAAGAAATTAACCGTATCTGTAAAGATTTTTATCATTATCTCTGCGATCTCTTTCTGGAAACTTTTAAGACGCTTACCATCAGCAGGGATGCCATGGTAAAACATTGCCGTTTTACGCCCGATACCGTTGCCTTATTTGACCGGCTGGCCGCCGACAAAAAAAGCGTGGTATTGGTCATGGGCCACAAAGGTAACTGGGAATGGGCCGGCAACACTTTCAGTATTCTGTGTAAACAGCAGTTGTATGTTATTTATCATCCGCTGGCCAATAAGCACTTCAATGGATTTATGTACCGTATGCGTACCCGCTTTGGCACCAAACTGATTGCCATGCAGGATACTTTCCGCGACATGGTACAAAACCGGGGAGAGGTAAATGCCACTGCTTTTATTGCAGACCAGGCGCCACAGCCGAAAACGGCCCAGTGGCTTACTTTTTTACACCAGGACACCCCTGTTTTTAAAGGAACAGAAAAAATAGCCCAGAAAATGAATTACCCCGTGGTATATGTGACGGTACAACGGGAAAAACGTGGATACTATGCCGTATCAGCAGAAATATTAACCGCTACACCTGCCGGTGAAAAAGACGGAGATATCACTGCAGCGCATACCCGTAAACTTGAGGAAGATATTCTGGCACAACCGGCGACCTGGCTTTGGTCGCACAAAAGATGGAAGCACAAACGGGCGACCCATATTTAATTCCGATTCATCAATAATAAAAAAAAGAACAGATCCTACAACTATGCTGGAAGGTAAAGAACTGATACTTGCTACCAAGCCCTATGCCTGCGAGAAGAGATTTAAAAGCTGGCTGTATGCTTTATCAACATTATTACTGCTGATTTTATCATCCTGTGCGGCCCTGCTGGCGCCTTATCTGGCGCTACGGCTATTTTTCAGTATGTTAACCGGTCTGTTAATTGTACGGATGTTCGTTATATATCACGATCATCAACACCATGCTATTTTACACCGTTCCCGGCTGGCCGATGCGATCATGACTGCCTTTGGCATTTATGTACTGGCACCAAGCAGCATCTGGAAACGTTCCCATGACTATCATCATAAACATAATTCCAAGCTTTTCAGTGCCAGTATTGGCTCCTATCCGATTCTCACCCGTAAGAAATTCAATAGTATCACTCCCGCAGAACGGCGTACCTACCTTTTCAGCCGGCATCCGGTGACAATTGCCGCCGGTTATTTGTCGATGTTTATGATTGGTATGTGCGTGCAATCCTTTCTGAGCAGTCCCCGTAAACACCTGGATTCCCTGCTGGCCCTGATCATACACCTTGGCGGCAGTGCTGCCATCTGGTATTTCCTGGGTTGGGAAAGCTGGTTGCTCCTGATTCTGATTCCCTTCACGATTGCCTGTGGCCTGGGAGCTTACCTTTTTTATGCCCAGCACAATTTTCCCGGTGTGACGTTCAATGTCAATGAAGAATGGTGCTACGATAAAGCAGCACTGCTTTCTTCCAGCTTCATGCAAATGAATCCGGTTATGCAGTGGTTTACCGGCAATATCGGCTACCATCATATTCACCACCTGAATGCGCGTATTCCTTTCTATCGCCTGCCGGAAGTAATGCAGGAGATTCCGCGGCTGCAGGACGCCAAAGTCACCTCTCTACGTTTTCGGGATATCTGCGCCTGCTTCCGCCTGAAAGTATGGGATCCTGAGCTGAACAGGATGATCAGTCTGAAAGAAATCCGTTCCCTTAATATTACGACAACGGTAAAGATGAAGCCTGATCCTGCAATAGCTGCCGGATAATCTTCGTTCTTGTTTCCTTCATAAACCGGGTATCTTCTTTTACTTTTTGCAACACCGGAATACCGGCTGTTTTGGGAGAACCTGCGTTAAATGGTGGCGCTGGTGCATATTCCAGCTGCAGCTGAATGGTTTTAGCCATTTCTGCTCCTCCGATGAGGGCTATCAGGGATAATCCGAAATCAATGCCGGCGGTAATGCCGCCGCCTGTGATCCGGTTACGATCCCGGACAATTCTTTCTGTCACTGTTTCTACGCCAAACATTTCCAACAGGTCGAGGGAACGCCAATGTGTAGTGGCTTTGTAGCCCTGCAGCAGACCTGCCGCTGCCAATACCAGCGAGCCGGTACAAACGGCGGTGATATAACGGGCACCGGCTGCCTGGTTGCGCAGAAATCCAAGTACCGCCTGATTAGTAAGTAAGGTATTGATTCCTCTGCCACCTGGCACAAACAGGATATCCAGCTGCGGACAATCCGCCATAGCAATGTTGGGCTGCACAGTGAGACCACCTTCGGCTTTAATGGGGTCTGTGGTTTCACCAATCACCAGTACTTCAAAACAGGAAGCTTTGACGAAACATTCATAGGGGCCGGTAAAATCGAGGATAGTTAATTCGGGGAATAGGAACATACCTACTTTGAGCTTACGCATAAACTGGGTTTTAACACGGTATAAAAATAATCAAATTGGCTGCAGGTAATCTACCGATGCTGCTCATATTTGTTGGGAGGTAACACCTGTTGTAATAACTGTCTTTCTTCCGGTTGCAAGGCCGGGGACTGCACGGTTTGCATAATATCTTCCAGCTGGGCGGGCGTACGTATACCTACCACGGCAGCGGTCACTGCCTGATGCTGCAGTACATAGCGCAGGGCGGTCTGGGCCCGCTCCCGCTCTACACTTGATAATTTTGCAACGGCAGCGGCGGCAGCGGCTACTGCTTCCTGGCTATAGCTCAGATACGGTGCTGCCGGTTTGTTGACCAGTAGTCCGCTAGCCAGACTACCTCTCGTCAGCACACCGATATTGTTCCGCTGCAACATAGCCAGACAGGCCTCTTCCGGCCGGCGGTCCAACAGACTGTACTGCATCATTACACTTACAATATTGGACCGTTCAATATACGCACGGATCACATTGGGACGTATGGAGGAAATACCATAATACCTGATTTTCCCTTGCTGTTTCAATGTTTCAAAAGCGGCAATTGTTTCATCTATGGGGTCATCTATTGTGCCTCCATGCAGTTGGTACAGGTCTATATAATCTGTCTGTAACCGTTTCAGGCTTTCTTCCACTGCTGAAAGTATATATTTTTTGCCAGGATTCCAATCCCAGCCACTACCATCTTTTTTCCACTGATTACCCACTTTGGTGGCAATAATTACAGATTGTCTTTTTCCCAGGAGGGCCTTGCCTAAAGTTGTTTCATTCTGTCCGTGTTCATACAGATCTGCCGTATCAAAAAAATTGATACCGTGGGCGATCGCCTGCGCGATCAGGCGTTCATTGGCGTCATCTTCTTTTCCCAGCGACATACAACCAAAGGCGATTTCACTGACTGGCAGGGTAGAATTACCCAATAAATGATATTGCATAAATAACAAACGGGTTTATACATTAAGGCGATATAGTGACAGGCAGCCTAGCGTATGATTCCGTTACCGACTACTTTTTTCGCAGGTTGAATATACATACATTTTTCATCCGATGGTATCCGGTTTTCCGTATGGTATTATTCAACAGGGAGAAAAACGGGGAGATTTAAATAATAGGGCCGTCTGGATAAACAGCCCTGTAGATTGTCCGTTTTCACCCTAAATCGTATATTTTACAAAAACATAATCCTGGTTTCCGGTATCATGTTATCTATTTGCTTTCCTGCGAGGCGGCTTTTTTTCCGGCGCTGGTCTGCTACGCTTCCCCCCGATATCCTATCTGACCTATTTATAAAAAAAGGGACCATCTAGACAAATAGTCCCGCGTGTTACCAGTCTATAGTTGCACTTATGAAAAAGCCGCTCTTTTATGATGAAGCTGCCTAAACAGCCGGTATCTTTTTATAAACCGGGACTGTCTGGAAAAACGGTCCCTTTATACCTGCATCTTACACAGTACGCGCCTGACTGAGGAATACCAGGCACTGTGAGGTTTTAACATATGGCACGAATCAATTTCTTTTATGTAGACAATAGGCATGATTGCTCCTGCATATTGGATATTTTCCGATAACAGACCGCCTGGAAAGGCGGTCCTGGACCTTCACTTTGCTATGTTGCATTCCAAAGAATATATATTACCGGATTACGGTAGCTGTTTTAAAGTGGAACTGCCTGGAAAGGCAGTTCCTTCAGCTAACTTTGTAAATCCATGTAACTAGAGTCTTGTTAGTTTCTTTAAAACGGACCGCCTGGAAAAACAGTCCTTCGTCTTACTATTACCCCTTCAACTGTCGCTGCATTAAAGGATTCAGGTACTTTCCCTTCATTCCCTATTCTCCTTCCGATTTGCACGGGTGTTCACCGGCTGCAGGATGACAGCCCATCTCCTATCTCTCCAACCTGTATCCAACCTACTGCACATGTGGGTAATTGGCTGCCCTGTTATCCAATGGCTGTTGTATCATCGGCGGGCAATGCCGTTTTTCTGCCGGCATTTTTTCAATTACGGGATTTCCCGGTAACGGTTGTCTGTTGCGATCATGCTCTCTCTCCGGTACACAGGTTACCAACAATGGATACTTTCTCTTTTTACCTGATGCCACAGATAAGGCCACCCCCTACTTCCTACTGTCTATTTGGCGATATCGTTTTTCTAATCCTGTTTTTCTGATCCTTAGCACCTATAACATTTGCGATGATGGTATATCGCCGCAACCAACGAATCGCCTACTCCATCCAGACTTAATGCACGGACCTTCGCTTTTTTTTGTTGATCTTATACTTATAGGCGCAGCCGGTTATCCCGCTGTTTTTCTTTCGTCTTTCCCGGGAGGTACTTCCTGTTTTCACATTCCCGCAGCGAATGGCTTCCCCCTCCCCGGCAATGCACTATAGCATTCCGGGGCAGTAACAAACAATGGATCATAATCAGATAGTTGTAAATCATCCCCACAGCCATACCTGCTGCATGACGGAGAATTTGCATTAATAAATTGTTTTGAATCATACTTCCTTTCTGATGGCAGATATGGTTACCTGTCATTGAAGTACCGGGAAAGGTTGTATTGATCAGCAAAGACAGTACTGACAAGGCATGTAGCTTTGTTTAAAAAGCTAATCAGTTACGCATGCATTTCTGGTACTAATTCAGTACAAAAATGAAATACCGGTAATGATAGTTTCCTAAAAAAGTACAAGTTTGAAACTGTCTGTTAAACAGAAAGGCTTGCATTTAGATTGTTTTTTGCTCTTCGTTAGATTTTTTTTGCTCTTCGATTAATTCATTCAAAATAGTGACAGCTATTTTATTTACTCATCAATAGTTGGTTAACTGATTCATCTTTTCTAAAAATTATTTTTAATAAAAAATTAAGATCAAGAAAAAGACTAAATTCACAACAGGCAGCATATAAGACTTTGGTGGTAACACTAACAATGATCAAGTGTTATAATGCAAAGATAGCAAGTCCGATTATCCCAAAATCACATTTTGACACGACGACACTACTGAATGAGAATGAATAGATCAAGTTTTTCTTGAACAAAATGGATATAAGGAATCCGAAAAATAAATTGTAAGGCGAAATCATCAAAGTGGAATAGCTTTTGTATTTAACCATCCGGGTAATATTCCCGCTCGTTCTTCACAAGGATAGTTTTGCATTATGCACACACAACAAATAACAGGCGCTTTTTATGGTGTTGCGATCGGCGACGCACTGGGCGTTCCGGTAGAATTTAAAACCCGGGATTACCTTTCTTCCTACCCGATTACAGACTTTACCGGATATGGCAGCTGGAACCAGCCACCCGGCACTTTCTCCGACGACAGTTCTCTTACTTTTTGTACGGCTGAAAGCCTGCTGACAGGCTATCATTTGTCTGACATGGCGGAACGTTTTGTTCAATGGTACCAACACGGTTACTGGGGGGCACATCATGTGGTGTTTGACATTGGCCAAACCACCCGGCTATCACTGCAAAGAGTAGCTACCGGTACCTCTCCGCTGCTGAGTGGCGGCATGGAAGAATTTGAAAACGGTAACGGCTCCCTCATGCGTATGATGCCAGTGGCGCTTTACCTGGCCCATGAACCGGATATACATCAACGCTACCGGATAGTGAAAGAAATATCCGGCATCACCCACCTGCATTTTCGTAGTGTGCTGGCCTGTTTCATATACGTGGAATACCTGCGGCTATTGCTGACAACACCCGATCCGCAAACGGCCTACCTGCAGCTGCAGACTACCATCAATCATTTTCTTGCTACACAATCTTTTAATCCGGCAGAAGTAAAGTATTTCGACCGCCTGCTTTTGCAGTCTGTTGCAACTACAGATCGTTCACAGATCAACAGCTCCGGCTATGTGATACATACCCTTGAAAGTGCTATCTGGTGCCTGCTGACCACTACATCCTACTCCGAGTGTGTGCTAAAAGCCGTAAACCTCGGCGGTGATACAGATACCACCGGTGCTGTAGCCGGCGCACTGGCAGGCGTTTGTTATGGACAATCCGGTATTCCTGCCACCTGGATACAACAGGTAGCCCGATCCAAAGACATTGCAGCACTGGCGCATCATTTCATGACAGCCATCAACAAGCCTGCTACCGGTAAATCATAGTTAAACTTTTGTCTGTGACAACAGTCAAATAAGGTGATTAATGCCAAACATATGAGGTGACGACTACGCTTAAAGTTTAAATCATGAAAAACAGGTTCCATATACTGTTTGTGCTGGTAGCCCTGTTAAGTACCTGTACAGCAGCATCAACTTATGCCCAACGGATACACGGTGGTGGCAACCGCGGCGGCATCACCCGTGTACCTCCTCCTCACGGAGGATGGCAAGGCCCCAGAGGCGGAGGGGGATATTATTATCATGGTTACCGCGGGCCGGTTTACCATGGAGGTTTCTATTACAGTCGTCCCTGGTACAGACCCCGGTATAACTACAATCCCTTCTTTCCTCCGATAGGTGTTTACGTATCAGCACTCCCCTTTGGTTATTTTACCCTGGGTGCAGCTTTTGGTCCGGTTTATTATTACGGTGGCACGTATTATGAATCCACCAACAGCAACAGAGGATACAAGGTAGTAGATCCTCCTTTGAATGCAACCGTGCCGGACCTGCCGGATGGGGCACAGGAAGTAAGCTACAATGGTAATACCTATTATGAAGTGAATGGTACCTATTATCAGGAACTAATGACGGATAACGGCAGACGATATAAAGTCATCGGAAAAAACGGAAAAATAGGGGATCAGGCAATCGCGCCAGCCAATAATAACAATGACGTTAATAATGGCTTTTCTGCTGATAACCTGATTTCCCAGTTACCAGACGGCTGTCGTTCTGTCAGCATTAACGGGGTATCCTATTTCCTATCTCCGGATGGCATGTATTATCAGGAGGTAAAATCCGGTAATACAACCGGTTATAAAATAGTAGGCAAAATGAATGCAGACCAATAAATAATGTCGCTATACACCACATCAGCAAGCCGGTTCTCAGCAACCGGCTTTTTTAATGTTATGGCTGTATTAATTCCCTTGCAGGAATAGTTAAAGGTTTATCCGGCGGTGTTCTCTGTTTATAAATTCACTACTATGAAAAGAAACACCTTCGTTTTGCCCGTTTCCATTGCCCTCGCAGCTGTTTCCCTTTTTGGCTGCAAAAAAGAACTGATTTCTCCTACAGATGATACTGCGACTCATTTACTTTCCGCAGAGGCCTCATCTTCCGCTAGCAAAGCCGCTGTTTCCCTTACCGGATGGATGGGACAACTGGCAGACAACACCCAGATTTCCCGTTTATCTATTCCCGGCACCCACGACTCCGGCGCACGGTTTGAACCGATAGGCGGCACTGCAAAATGCCAGGAACTGACCATTGCAGAACAGCTGAATGCAGGCACCCGTTTCCTGGATATCCGCTGCCGGCACATCGGAGACGCATTTGCGATTCATCATGGTGCTGTTTATCAGAACATGAACTTTACGGATGTACTGAACGCCTGCTACAGTTTTCTGAATGAGCATCCTACCGAAACCATTGTAATGAGTGTAAAGGAAGAACACACCGCTACCAACAACACCCGTTCTTTTGAACAGACTTTTGACAGTTATGTACAACAACAAACTGCTAAATGGTACCTCCAGGCAGGCATTCCCAACCTGGGTCAGGTGAGAGGAAAAATTGTTTTGTTAAGAAGATTCGGCGCCGGTAATACGCCTAAAGGTATTGATGCTACCAACTGGGCAGACAACACGACTTTCTCTATCAACAACCCTGCTGCCAGCCTGCGTATACAGGATCAATACCAGGTACCGGACAATAATGCCAAATGGAACAATCTGACCAATCTGTTTTCGGAAGCTAAAAGCGGTAATCAACAAGTATTGTACATCAACTACGCCAGTGGTTACAAACCCCTGATATTCGGTATTCCCAGCATCACTACGGTTTCGAATGCCATCAACCCGAATCTGAAAAGCTATTTTACCACCAACATCCAGGGACGTTTTGGTATTATACCGATGGATTTCGCAGTAGCAGAAAGAAACACACTGATCATCAATACTAATTTCTAAACCGATATCCACACAACACAAGGGGTTGTAAAGCCGTAATAAAGCTTTACAACCCCTTGTGTGTTATTTCGTTTTTTACCAGCTGCTGCTGGCGCCACCACCGCCCGAAGATCCACCTCCCCAGCTCGATCCGGAGGAGGAAGATGAGGATGAGGAGGAAGAGGAAGATGAGGATGATTCAGACACCCGCGGAATGATAAACTTGTAATCATGTGTATATCCACAAGCAACGCAGGCATACGTTTTAACGCCCCATCCTTCTGACCGGGTGGTCGCTCTCCGTTTCGTCACCGTCTTCTTATACTGATATGTTTTATAGGCGCAGGAAGGACAATCGGCGATAGCAGAACGCATGTTGGTGTAGTTCAAGACCATCTGCGTATTGCAGTCATCACACTTCCATACATCATAATCCACGGACTGCAGTTTTTCTTCTATTACCTGTGCATGATCCAGGAACAAATCATCTTCTGTCTCACTCAGCCGATGCATTGGCCGGGCACACTGCTGGCATTCATAAGGCGTATCCCTTAGTACAGCCAGTCGTTTTCTTAATAAGTACAGGTATAATGCGAGAAATGGCAAGGGAAACATATAGCCGGCTATCTTAAAGCCACTCCTGACTGTCTCCAGCCGCAGCCATTGTTCGTGGCGGTCTTTATCATACAATCCTGTACGGGAACGTAACATGACCCATAATGCAGTCAGGTGTATAAATACCATCCATACCACATAATAGATCAGGGATATTCTGGCGAATCCTGCTACTTCGTGCTTTTCCAGCACCAGGTAGCCAATGATACCAAATGCTGCCAGGTGAATCATTACCTGATGCCACCACCGCGCTCTGAAAAACTCATTCGTAAAAGCACCATTGCTGGCAGTGGGTTCTGCATCTGCTGTGCGGCTTGATCTCAATCGCCCTCCGAAAAAAGCAACCATCATAATGCGGGAAAGGATCAGACATACAAAAATGGCCCAGAAAGATACACCCTCAAATATCTCCCAGATGTAGTTACGCTTGTCGATGGCTATATCCTGGACTGTATTGTTATCCACATTATTCGTAAATCCCTGCGGCGCATTGCTGATGAGACCTGGTTCGTTTTCCGGCGCTAATGCTACCTCTTCCCGCTCAGTGGTGATCATCAGCGAGCTGTCTTCCGGAGGCAGTGTAGCGTTATTGACCTTATCGAAAGCATAGTTACCGTGATAGAACAATGCAGCCACCGACTGTATGCCGTCCAGGAAAGCACGATCGTTGTTGCCTGCCTTGATATGCGGAATCATGTAATCCTGCTGAATCCGGAAACAGATGATATCCGGCAAATCTCCTTCCAGTCCCAATCCGGTTTCAAATACCAACCGGCGGGCATCTTCCACCATCAATACCAACAACCCATTGTTCGTATCCTTCTTTCCGATTTTCCAGTGTTTAAACAACTGATGGGCAAACTCCCGGGGTTCATTCTCTCCGATACTATGCACCAATACAACTGCCACCTGCGCTTTGCCGGAATTATCCAATGCCGTCAGCCGGGTATTCAATTCATTGACGGTATTCTCCGTAATCAGGTGATCAGGGTTGCTGACATAACCACCACCGGATTGTTTGGGGTCCGGTACATCTGTTACCGTAAACTTGTGCTTTTGCTGATGACAGGACAGCAGAAATACTGTCAGCATCAACCATAACCCTCCTCTCCATAATGACCATTGATGTTTCATGTGTACTATTCTACTCACTAAGATATATTTATTTAATTCTTCATTAGAGGAGAAAATGTATATAACCGATGTCAGTCCCGGCCGGCAGGGGATCTTAAGTTACCCCTCAAGGCTATACGTAGTTACTCTTGTTGTCTAGCATGGTTTATATAACGGCCGATGGGCCAGCATTTCTGAAGATGCCCATTTCATTTTTCACTCAAATTTGTTTTTCACTACTGGTATTTTCGGTCTTTTACTACATTCCCGTGTGACAGATTTACTTTTTATAACGGACGCGGTTAAAAATACTATATTTCCAGATCTATACGTTTTACTTATTCCTGCAAATATTGACAGGTTTGTATCTGTAATGATAAATATTATATAAATTAGTGATTCTCAAAGCAATTACCATTGTTAGTATTCAATTTCACCAATACCGCACACATGAAACGTTTTTTCATATTGCTTGCCTTTCTCTTTCCGCTGACGCTCAGCGCACAAACCAAGCTTGCCCAGCCGGTCATAGACGACTTTTCGGCCAGGGTAGCCCATCATTACCAGCTTAAAAATGATTCGATTACCGGCTATATAGCGGAACAGCTAACGCGCAGCGGCGCCGGCGGTCTTGATATAGACGAGACGGTTTTTAACCTGAAAAAAGATCCGGCCACCCTGGATGCAGCACTGAAATATCTTTACCAATACAGTGACTGTAACCGGCAGCGTTTTATCAGTAACCTGCGCAGCCTGGCCTTACAAACCAACAGTGTATTTCCCATTGCCACCTATACTGCCAACAAATATAAAGGTGAGGTAAAAGCCCTGCTGGAAGATAAAACAGATTTTCTGGCCACCTATACCGGACCGGTAACCGGAAAAACACCACCCGCCACGGTAGCTGCCGCAGCCCCTTCTGCCGGCACCACTGCTGCCAATACTGCAACTGCCGCGACCGCTGACAACCAGGAGACTACTGCTACTACCAGCGAAACGGCCAGCAATACAACTAACACTCCGGCAGCCGCTACGGTAACGGACACACGTAATTGGGAAGTAAAACCGCTGTTTCAGTTACGTACGCCAGAACAACTGGTAGAACTGTACGGCGCCAACAATATTACCCAGCGGGATGCGACCAACCTGGCCGGTAACAAAGATGGAGAAGCCTATGTTATCTACCCCGATACAGACGATGAACTGGAAGTGCAGTTCGATGGCGAAAATGGTAATGTGCTGACCTTCTCCCACTTTCCATCCAAATGGAAATCACCCTATGGCATTAAAGCCGGTGATCCCCTGGAAAAACTCATCAAGGTAAACGGCCGCCCTTTTAAAATCAATGGTTTTGAATGGACCAATGGTGGTATTGTGAGCAACTGGCAAGGAGGCGCACTCGAAGGCAAAGGTGTGGTGATTATGCTGAAAGCCAATAATACCGGCGATCCTAAACTTTATGACCAGGTAACCGGCGATAAAACAGTACGCTCAGACCTCCCCGCTTTGAAAAAGCTGGATGTTATCATACAGTCTGTTGCTTTCAAAAGCAACTAAGCTATTTTTTTCAACAGCCCCCATCCTTTTTCTACGGGATGGGGGCTGTTTCTTTTTACTGACATTATAATTATTTATATTCAAACCATTGCCCCATACCTATTGCGCTTATCCTGGCGGTTGACTATATTGTTGCATGAAAAACTTTTTATTATCCGGTTGCTTCCTGATAATAGCACTGACCGGCATTTCCACTAACATGAACGGACAAACGAAAAAAGCGTACGCATCACTGAACCACATAGCACTGTATGTTGTGAATCTGGAACGTAGTACCGCCTTTTATCGCGATATTATTCAGCTGGAGCCTATTCCGGAGCCATTCAAAGATGGCCGCCACAGTTGGTTTAAAGTAGGTGCACACAGCCAGGTACATCTGATCTCCGGCGCTCAGGCGGCAGGTAGCCACGACAAAAACACCCACCTGTGTTTCAGCATACCGGATATGACTGCCTTCGTTGCGATGTTGCAACAGCACCGGATCTCCTACGAAGACTGGCCCGGTAAACCCAATGCCATCACCAAAAGAGTAGATGGCGTACAACAGATTTACCTGAAAGATCCGGATGGGTACTGGCTGGAAATCAACGATGACACTTACTAAAACTACGCCGGCAGGAATAGGAGAATCCCCGATTTTTCCTTACATTCAGGTAGCAGTGTTCATCTTCATACTTGCGATATGTCATTACAACTGAATGTTCCTTTTGCTGAAAAAGATGCGGCCAAATCCAAAGGCGCCATGTGGGACCCGGCTACCAAAATATGGTATTTACCGGAAGACCGCTACGAACGGCTACCGGAAGTAGAGCAATGGATACCGGCCCCCAACACACCGATCATACTTCCTACTGAACTCACGGTGGCACAGGCAGACCGGCCCTGCTGGAAATGCCAGCATCCCAACCAGGTGATTGCAGTAGGCAGCTATTATTTTTATGAGAAAGATATTAATGAACGGGATGAAACCGTATGGCTGGAACAAAGCTTTTTTACCTTATTCCAGCAGGTATCCGCACTTTCTGATAACCTGCAGCATTTTCTGAAAGATCATTATCCCCATTACCGGTATGGCTATTCGCATACCACGCAGACGTCCTATTGGTGTAATCATTGCGTGTCCTGCCAAAGTATTCAGGGCGACTGGTTTCTTTTTGATGAAGCCGACAGTGTTTTTAATCCTACCTCTCCCGCTGCTGCAGCCCACATCCTGCTAAAGAAATTTCAATTCAAATATGCCCCCTTGATAGATGCCGGCTACAGCTATGGTGATCATCTGCGGTTAATTACAGAATTCGCTACACAAAATACTACTACCTGATCGTGAACGTTACCAGCAACGCTTTATGATCGGTAGGCCATATTCCCTGCGGCTTCATAAAGGGATCTTTTGTCTGCTCTTCTTTCCGCTGTCCATACACCACTGAACCGGAAGGCCCTACCAACGTGGCATTCTGTAACTGCCATCTTTTATCGCGGCGGTAAAAAATAAAATCGATCCGGTCGCGGTCATCTGCATCAGGCGCCCACGCCAGCTTTGCGATATCTACCGCTTTATTATCCGCCGGGAAGGTGAAGCCCGGATGCGTCACCGGATCCGGATACTTTTCGCGGTAGCTGTCTGTATAGCCGTGTTGCTCCAGCAATAAGGTATTTTCCCACGGAATAACGGCGCCATTGTGATCAAACAGTTGCGCAGTAGCCACGTTCCAATCGCGGTGTGAAGGCTCATTAAAATCACCGCCCAGTACCACCAGGCTACCCCGCTTTATTTCCTGCGCAGCATCCGTCAGAAAAAGCCGAATTTCCTCATCCCGCTGTGAAGCATGGTTATCTGCCAATACACTGTCGGCCATGGTTACCGGCGCCGGCAACTTTTTCCAGGTGCTGCTGTGATAGCCTCTGGGCAGATAATTGGCTGCATGTAAATAATCCAGATGGGCTGTATACACTGCCAGTCTATGTTTGCCCACTTTCACAACAGCTTTATATACGGAGCCATGATCTTCTTTCTCCGGACTTATGGTTACAAAGTCCAGCAATGGAAACCGGGATAAAATGCCGGAGTCATAACTATAGGCCGCATAAAATATTTTTCCTTTGGCTTTTAATGCCGCGACCACCCGTTCGTTGAATTTTGTCTGCTGATAATTCCGGACTTCGCTGAAGGTAACAATATCCGCATCTGTACGGATAATCTCCGCTACGATGGCATCAAAACCACCCGGCACCACAGTGCCTTCCTGCCAGATATTAAACTGTAATACTTTCAATGGTGTGGCTGCAAAAAGGCCGGTCGCCAACAAAAGAGAAAAGAAGGTTAGCAACGCTTTACGCGCATTCAATTTTTTCATATTGTTCACTGTATTGTTATAAAAATATTTCCTGCTACCAGGCGGTCATCTCCCGCCAGGGATTAAAAATACGGCTTAATCAGGCAGCTCACAATTCTACCCGATCCTGCAGGAAATCAAAATACTTATCATTTTCATCCCCAAAAATTTCTTCTCCTTCCAGCATATATGCCCGCAACAAATGCTCCAGGGATTTCTCTTCCTGTTTTAATTCATATAATGCTTCTCCGAGACGTAAATGAATAAACCCATTGCCCAGCGCATCCGGACAATTTAATGCATCAAAAAAATGAGTTGCTGCTGTTTTAAAATCGCCTTTAAAAAAATACATATCTCCCAGGCTGGCATATAGCCAGGTACTGGCTTCCCACTGATGTTTAGGCTCCGGCACCAACTGCAGTGCAGTATTGAATTTTTCAATGGCGCCGTCGTAATTATCATCATCCGCCAGCTCATTTCCTTCTTCCGACAATAATTCTATCTGCTGGTATACTTCATCCGGCAATTCTTCTTCTACCGTTGCGATCATCGTATTCAGGGCATGCAGGTATTTCTCATCTGCGCCTACAAAAACGCGCCCACCGGATTTCTGCATGGCTACCATAAAGCGAGTGGCGGCATTTTCTGTTTCCCCCAGTTCATATAATACTTTTCCCAACACAAATTCCCGTTCTCCATCATGCGTTCGCTCCATATCACACTGCTGTAAGACTTCCGCCCACTTATGTGCATTGCTGTAGTCCTGTTGCAGCAGGTAATTTTCTGTTATGAAACGGGCAATATCATAACTCTCGTAGTACGTTTCCTTGGGTGACGGCAGTAAGTCCCAGGCTGCATTTAGTTTCAATCCATATTGTACAAAGTCTTCCTGCGCAAACAATCGTTCTGCTTCTTCCCAGATAGATTCTATTTTGGCTGCGATGTGTTGATCCTGTATATCCATATGGTTAAAATTTATCTGAAAAATTAAAATAGTGCGGTATGATGAAGTTAAGCTTTTACCAGCTGCAAAAACAGGCGGCCGGTTTCATCGGCCTCTTCCTCAGTGGGGAAGCCTCCCAGCAGAATACTGCGGCTTTTATTGATGCGAATACGTGTCTGTACATGCCTGTCGCCCGGGAGATCAATATATTCCTTCCGAACTTCCTTGGCTTCCGAAAAAGAAAATGTCTTTTTGCCTGCAATAATCTGCCGGGTTTTAAAGTCGACCATAAAATCCGCCTGTCCGATACCTTTCCGTATTATCCAATATAATACGGGGGAAGAGGCCATTACGGTATAGGAAATCCACCGCACTCCCCTGACATCATTAGCATATACGATGTAAAACATATAAGCACCAATACTCAGCGCTACCAGCGCCACTGCCCCTGCGACCTTATTTGAAGTATTGCCTTTAGATGAAATCAACCGTTGTTTTTCCGGCTGCCAGGTTACCACCGGTTGTCCAATATATGTTATTTTATGAGCGTTATAATAGTTTACATAGCTTTCAATACTCGAGGAATTATTCATGCTGATCAGACTGATTTGGTTGATTGAATGACATTTATGGTTACGCTATCCTTCAAAAAAATAAAAATAAGGTCTCAATATGCTGCTAATGTCCAAGATAAATAAATTATCTATTTCTCACTCCCTGAAATCTATTTTTATTCTTACTGCCACCGTCGTTATACAAAAGGCCGGGCACTGTACAGTACCCGGCCTTATATCATGATTGCAGTATATTTTCAGTTAGTGTTGATGCAGTGCTGTCACAGTTTTCACTACTTTGTAATGTACCTGATCCATTGCTTCAAAATGTTGTTTGGCACAACTCATCTTTAGCTTTGTCTGACTACCGGGCGCATCCCGATCGGCGACAGTTGCTGTCACGAAAAAAAGCAGCGGGGCACCGGTTTCCTCTCTTTTGATCAACGCCCAGCCCGGCGTATAGTCGCCCACCGGTGTTTTAATCCTGAATCCCGGCGGTAGTCTCGTATAAAAAAGAATATCATCCCGGTTATCGCAGTCCATGGCAAACTGTTTTTCCGCAGTACTCAGCGCATTTGTTGTAATGTAATTATACAGCGTTTTCTCCGGGTGGTTTACGGCCACTAGCTGAGTGGTATATTGTTCTGTTTCACCGGCTTCGAATAACTTCATTTCATATACCTGCCCGGCTATCCGCTCATAGCGTACCCCCTTCACCTTCATCTCTTCCAGTACCCGCCGCATAATAGCCGTTACCGTATCCATGAATAGTTGCGGATTATTAAAAATTTCTCCCAACCGACCCGACTGCAGCATGATCTCAGTTGCGGTATGCCGCGTAAGCGCTGTTTTCGATTGAATATATCCTACTATATCGGGAATCGTTACGGGTATCCCGGCCATGCTCTTTTCCCCGGCAGATTCCTGTACACCTCCCAATTCTACCAGGTTATTTTTTTGATCCCGGATGAACTGAGCGGTATGTTTTACCCGGGAGATGACCGGTTTTTCAATTACCGGCATCGCCTGTATCTCCTTTACACATGCAGCTATGAGTGCCGGGGTACTGAAATTCACAGTATAGGTAGCCTGGTATTTTATTTTCTCCCATAATGCCAGCAATCCGGCATCTTCCTGCCATTTATTTTTCAGTTTTACGGCGACTCTTTCTCTGACATTTTTAATACGCCCCTCAAACTTCACCCCACAATCTGTTTCAATCTCCTGCTGCAGGGAACGGGAAAAACTATCATAGGATTCATTAGCTATCACCGTGAGACGGTTCACCTCCCGATCACTATTACGTAAGCCGGATTGATCTACACATAAACGTAGTCCCCGTCCTATCTCCTGCCTCTTTTTAATATCGGAGCGCGTTTCATTGAGGGTACAGATCTGGAATACATTCGGATTATCCCAACCTTCCCGCAACGCAGAGTGGCTAAAGATAAACCGCAACGGTACGGACATGTCCAGCAACTGTTCCTTTTCCTGCATGATGAGCCGGAATACCTCATCATCGGCTTTGGTGAGTTTCCCTTCTTTACTGTCTTTCAGTTTTCCCTTATCCTGGCTGAAATACCCGTTATGTACGGCTTCCGCACTGCACGAAAATAAATCCCGGTATTCCGGCATTTGCTGCCAGCGGGTAAAACTCTCTTCAAACCACAAGGCAAATTTCCCTTTAACGATCTGGCCCTGCGCGGTATAGGACCGGTAGTTCGCCACTTTATCAATAAAGAAAACAGACAACACCTTAATACCTTTTGCCCGTAATGCTTTTTCTTTTTTGAAATGATTTTCTACTGTCGCATCAATCATTTCTTTCAGGATATCCGCGGTAAGCCCACCGGTTGCTTCACCTTTATACAGCTGCTTTCCACCGGAGAACGTGATACAACCATTCGCCGCATCCAGCTCGTTGACAACGAAACCATCCTGGTAAGCAGCCACGCCTTTAGAGAGTGCAAACAGATCACTCCCTGCTTTTACGGTCACCTGTTTTTTCTGTACACCATTACGCGCCTGCACCAACAACGTGATTTTTGCAGTTACCGCCTCTTTCGCGACCTTAAAAGCATCCAGGCTGATGTAGGTGCCGGACTGGTCGTTTTTTGCCACTACCGCGTCTACTTCTATCTGTTTTACCAGTCCCAGGTCATAGGCCCTGACCGGGTCCAGCTTATATACCAGGTTATACGGATTTTTATGGGTAGCGGAATAACGCAGGGTAAACAGTGGGCGGAGACCTGCAATTGCTTTTTTCCGGATATCTGTTTCCATATTCTGCGGTTCATCCATGATCACCACCGGCCTGGATTGCCGGATAAATTCTATTGGCCTGATACCGGTTTCCCGTACCTGGTTAATTACATTCACATCTTTCGTAAATGCATCGATATTTATCACCAGTATCTGAATGGTATTGCTGCGCGAAAAATCCCCCAGTTCTGCCAGCCGTGCGGCATCGTATACCCGGTAAGTAGTGGGTTCATTATCGTATATTTCCTGAAAATGTTCATGGGTGGCCTGCAGGCTATTCAATACGCCTTCGCGGATAGCAACAGAAGGTACCACAATCACAAATTTCTTTAAGCCGTACACTTTGTTCAGCTCATATATCGTACGCAGATAAACATATGTTTTTCCGGTACCGGTTTCCATTTCCAGGGAATAGTTCGGGAAGTCCGTTACAACAGTTTTATCTGCCACCACCTCTTTGGCATCGCCCTCTTCATTATACCACAGCTTTTCCAGCACCGCAGACAGTTCGTCTTCCCTGAGCTGGTTGGTTGTTTGTACCCTTATTAAATTCGATAATAACGTTTCTTCAGATACCGTCAGGTTATTTCCCACACAGGTGGTTGTTAGCAGCAAGCTATCTGCAGGTGTTGCTGCATATTCAAAATCCGTACGATTCAGCTGCTGCCCTTCCAGTAAGTCTACCACCGACCGGATGGCCTCCAGCTGATGACGTTGTTCTTTCTCGAATTGTAATTTCACAATTATATATTTTCTAATTCATTCAACGCAATAATACCTTTCTCTACTACCGGCGGATTCACCGCAAAGTTGACCGCAAATATTTTCAACCGGTCTATCTTATCCGCAAAAGGCGCTTTGGTCCGTTGATTATAGATGATCTTAAACTGTAACCCGGCCTGATTACACAGGTTGGATAACAAAGTAAAATTCCGGTAGTCATCTGTAAAAGGTTGCCATCGCTCCAGCTCATAATAGGACCGCTTTAATTCAAAGATCACCCTGGGTTGACCCGTTGTATCCAGTTTCCACAAATCAATGTCTGAAACAGTCAGATTTCCACCCAGACTGCTCCTTTGCCAGTTATGATAGGCACTCGACGTTTGATCGTTCAGGTACTTGGCGGTGGGCGTACCGGATACCGGCAGCCCCCAGGCCCCGAATAAGGCAGACAATTGTGGCATCGTACGCGTTTCGTATACAAAGGAATGATCTGACACCTTTACTGTTTCCACCTGTGCTATATCACAGGCAAACCGGATATAACGTACCGGTAAACCAGCACGATCACCTACAGTCTGTAGCAGCGCATAATCTGCTTTTTCCTGGCTGGCAGGCGGACTATCGAGTTGCTGCGCCGGTACGCCGGCCGCGAATATCAACGCCAATGGGTGACAATTATGATCGCCATACACCAGCTGCCAGGCATTACCTGTTACAAACCGAAACTGCGGCAACTGTCCGGCAGACAGATAATCATAAAGTGCATTTCCATTGTAATACGTCATGACGTTATACGGTTTTAAATCCGATTTTATGATCACGAAAGCTTAACTGACTATTGGTTTTATAGCAGTCGTCCTGATTAAAAAGCGTATCCAGACAGATGACGGTAGCCGGCTGTCGCTGCAATAATGCCTGTTGTACTGCTTCATTATAAGTATCCAGACAGAAAGCCGTTTTGTTATCTGCTGTTACATAAAACGTAGCGGTATCCGCTACCTTTTCCTTGACTATTCTTTCTGTCAGCAGACAACCCTGTTTGATCAACAGCTCCCACAACATATTTTCTATCGGCGCCGCTTGTTTTTCCTGCCGGGAAAACAACTGCAACTGCGCCACCAGGTCGGCTTCGTTTTCGATAAGATCACTTCGCCAGATATTAAAGTTAGAAGGCGCCAGCTTATAAAATCGTATGCCCGTTACCGTATCTTGCTCTCCTGCTATCACTGATTTGATCCGGTTTCTGGTCAGGTCTGCGATGGTGCGGAAACTTTTTTTGTACATCTCCGATTTCTCGTCCAGTTGCTCCGGCAGCTGAATACAAAGAAATCGCCGGTTACCGCCATCCTGCTGATTCGCAGCCATTACCGCATGTGCCGTTGTACCAGAACCGGCAAAAAAATCGAGGACAATATCTTCCTGATCCGGTTGCGTAAAAGCCTGTACCAATGATCTGGTAAAGTCTACCGGCTTGGGGTTTTCAAATTCCAAACCCAGCTTTCGCAGCAAATCATCGTCACTCCCGCCATAAAATAAAATCGACGGCAGGTTTTCAGATAAATTATTTTTAAGCAGATATTTTCGCTGTGGCTGTACACTTTCATCAGCACCAAAAATAATCTCGCCCCTATCCAGCAACTCTTTAATAGTTGTCGTCGGGAAACGCCATCCCCGTTGGGGTACCGGACAAGGCTTCTGTGTAACCGGATGTATCAATGGTACAAAATAATCATCCGGTGCCTTCTTCTTATTAGGCCATGCCATAGATACCAGCCTGTATACCTGGCCGGCTTCATCGATTTTATTATAAGCCAGCTCGCCACCTGTTACCGGTTGCTTTTTCAGCCAGCCATTGAACTGCCGGTTGATTTCCTCCAGCGTATTTTTGCGGCGACACCGTGCCAGCACTTCATCCGGTAAACCATAGATTTTATGCAGCTGCCGCACCTCTTCCGGTACTTCTTCCTGATTCAGTTGTTTATATAGCTCCGCTGCTTTTTTCAGCATCCGCTCTGCATTCTTCTTTTTACGGGTTAATGCTGTAGCCGATAAAAACTTTTCCTTGTTTTTAGCATATACCAATATCGATTCATGCTGATAGGCAATCCCACCTGCATCTCCTTTGGGATTTCCCTTATCCCATACCATATTACCCACCTGATTCTCTTCTCCGAATACTTCATTTAACAACAACGTCAGGTTAGCCTGTTCATGTTCATCAATATGAATGACGATAGCGCCTTCTTCTTTCAATACATTCCGGGCCAGGAACAACCGCGGCAACATCATGGAAAGCCAGTTGGAGTGGAACTGCCCGTTCTCTTTCCTGTTGGGCCTGAACAAGCCTTCTTTCTGCATAAACCCGGCATCATCTTTTTCTCCCAGTCGTTGCAGGTAAGCTGCTTTTGTTTCGCCAAACCGATCCGGATAGATAAAACTATCTGACCCGGTATTATAGGGTGGATCAATAATGATCGCCTTTACTTTACCATAGTAGGATTTCTGAATGACTTTCAGCACGTCCAGGTTATCTCCTTCTATCAATACATTATTGGCCGTATCCCAGTTAACGGAATCCGCTATATCGGGGATGAGGGTATCGGTTACCGGTGTCTGTAATGTCTTATAGGCGGCTGTTTTACCTGCCCAATCCAGCTGATACCGTTCTCCTGTTGCGTCCTCATCTTCCATCTCTCCCAGCAATTGTTTCAGCTGTACGATGTCGATTTTATTTTCCGTGAAAGCCCCCGGTATCATTTCTTTTAACCGCTGCCTGATATCCGCTGCTATATTCAAAGACGTACCTTCCATAATTAACTGCGATTAATGCGTTTTGCTGTTTGTTTTAATGCCTCGCCAGCCAGTGGTTCTTCTTCCAGTATTTCCAATACTTTATCAGACAACCATACCACCAGCAAGGTATCTTCCGGCATTTCCAGGAACCGGGCCAGCTTACTGACCTGTTCGCGCTGGGCTTTTCGTTCGCCCCTCTCCAGTTTACTGACCAAGGCCGTATCCACCTCGATAGCCGCCGCTACCTGGCGTAACAGCAATCCTTTGTTTTCGCGGATTTCCCGAATGGTTTCACCAAAATTTTTCAATTACCAAATTTTTGACTTGTCAAGAAGTGTCAAATATAAAGAAAAGCAGGGATTGAGGAAGGGAATAGGTAAGATCTGCGCGATTGTCCGGATAGAAAATGTATACAGTAGGATCACCTGTCAGCGATCATCAGGAGCATACGGGTAAATAATAAATATTTCATCCGTAGTTTTATACAGCAATGTAAGCTGGATATTGTATTTTTCGGATAGCATGCCCTCAAATGAAACAGGTATCATTTGACTAGAAAATTATTATTTTTTACCCCGGAAACGAGCTTATACTTATCAGAAAAAGATAAATTGATTTTTTATTAAAAATAAATATCCGATGCAAACACTGATCAATAATAAAGATTATGAAGGGATTCAAAAGGCGCTTTCTCAAAATCCTTCATTAGCCAATGAAGGGATACCTTTTGACGAAACGAATACTG
Organism: Chitinophaga nivalis; assembly: GCF_025989125.1. Taxonomy (NCBI): domain Bacteria; kingdom Pseudomonadati; phylum Bacteroidota; class Chitinophagia; order Chitinophagales; family Chitinophagaceae; genus Chitinophaga; species Chitinophaga nivalis. The sequence goes on from NZ_JAPDNR010000001.1 coordinate 8,545,872, forward strand.
CCAAAGCTCATCCACTCCATAGGATCTGTGATGGTGTATTTGCCAATACCTATACGGATCAGGAAGCCGTTGAAATGGCCCGGATATTTTTAGCATATGGCGCAAATATTAATGGTTATGGATTAACCGAAGAACAGGATACTCCCCTTACTGCGGCAGCCAGCCTGCATGCGGAGGAAGTAGGTATTTTATATATAGAAAACGGCGCAGCGATTCACCATGCAGGATGTCATGGGGGCACTGCTTTACACTGGGCAGCCTGGGTGGGAAGAGATAAGCTGTTAGCACGGCTGCTCCGGGAAAAAGCAGACATTCATAAGCGATGTATTGATTTTAAAGGCACTCCGCTTTTGTGGGCTGTCCATGGATTCAAATATGGCGGTCAGGAAAACAGGTATAACCAGATTGAATGCGTCCGGCTATTGCTCGAGGCAGGCGCCGACAAAACGGTTCCTAACGTGGAAGATATCACACCATTCGAGTTTCTTGACGAAGAGGATACTGCATTAATCAGCCTGTTGAAATAGCACGACAGGGCATATTGTGGGCCGGTGATCGTTCGCTTGTCTGTTCAAACCGGAACTATTGCACATAATACAGTGTCTACTATTAGTGCTATCACCAGGCAGCACCCAATCATATTTTCACAGAAAAGGATAAAACATTTTTTGAAAATGTTTTATCCTTTTCTGTAACAGCCAATGACTTTCCTTTAATTTAGGAGATATTCATTCTCCTGTAAATAGTGCATCGCTTCTTTAACTGCTTCCACAGTATTTTTCGGATGAAACCCCAGTTCTGTCCTTGCTTTTGAGATATCGAAGTTTTGTTGCAATCCCGAAAACAGGGCGATATCTTTGGTAGTGAGTACAGGAGCTTTCTCACTTATTTTGCTTCCCGTTTCCATCAGCCATGCCACGGCATATAATATTGGTTTGGAAACTGCTACCGGTAGTTTTAATTTCAATGCCGGAAATAGTTCCTGTGCTATCCTCGTTGTTTCTTTGATGGAGGTACATTTTTCATTTGCCAGAATATATCGCTCACCGTTTTTCCCTTTGGTAGCTGCCAGGTAGCATCCTTCAGCTACATCTTTTACGTCAATCCAATTTAAGGTGATATTTGTTTCCACAGGAATCTGCTTTTGTAAAATCAAACGGATAATGTTGTACGATACATTCAGTGGTGCAAATGCAGTACTACCTATCATTGCGGCGGGTAATACGGCCACTAATTCAATAGCATATTTTTCAGCCAATTCAAAAGCCAGTTTTTCTCCATCATTTTTTGAATTGTAGTACATATCTCTACGATCAGGATTATAACCATTACTCTCTTTTGCAGGAAGCTTCGTATAGTCTAAGGCGGCTATTGAACTTACATAAACAATCTTTCTCACGCCTGCTTCCACGGCGGCTTCTATAGTATTACGGGTACCATCCATATTTACCTCGTAAATCTCTTTCCGGGGATCTTTCGCCCATAATTTGAAAGACGCGCCTACCGCATAAAAGGTATCCACACCCTGCAATGCCTTTACAAACGATGCTTTGTCTGTAATATCGGCTTGTACCACTTCGCAGTTTAATCCGGCAAAAGGTAGTTTGTTTTTTATGTTACGTACCGAAGCTCTTACAGGAATACCTTTACTGAGCAGTAATCTCACCAGGTTATTTCCAAGATGCCCGTTTGCGCCTGAAACGAGTGCTAAATTTGTTTGTTCCATCTGCTATAGTTTTAAATGACCAGACAAAGGTCTGTCTTGCCTATTCAAAACCACTTCACAAATGTTACCTAATGATTTGTTTACGGATACGGCTCAAACTTTTAGGGTTCATTCCCAGAAAAGAGGCAATGTATTGTACCGGCACATGATGCAAAAATTCAGGATGTTCATCCATCAGTTTTTTATACCGTTGTTCTGCAGTAAGTGTAGCCAGTTCTTTTGAACGATTCTCGTTGTACGCTAAGGACTGTTGAAAAACCCAAATACTAAAATCTTTAAATGGGGCACTCTCTTGCGTAAGGGTTTCCAGATCAGCTTTTGTAATGCGTAATAGTGCACAGTCTGTTATACATTCCAGGTTTTCATCGGATATCGTCTGATTGATAAAATTAACGTACGAAGTAATAAAACCAGGCGGACAATTGATATGCGTTGTCACTTCATCCCCTTTATCATTGTAGTGAAATAACCTTACAAATCCCGAAACTACAAAATAAAGGCACTTCGGCACTTTGCCTTCTTCTTCAACCACCCGGTTTTTAGGGAGAAGCACCGGCTCGAAATACTGTCTGCATAATACTTTATCGTGTTCGCCAAGTGTTATCTTTTGTGAAATAAGGTTTAGTAACTGCTCATACATAATATTCTATTTTTCAGAAAATGCGAAAGTAATTATAATACATTCAGGTGTAAAAAACCGATAGATGATTGATACAGACCCACTCATTGAAAATTTGTTCAAAGCGGCTTCAAAACCCGCCTGTACTATTATAAAGCACTTTTTCTACCTTATCCTTTACAACCAGGAGGAAAGGCTATTTATCTACAGCGACAATTTTCATCATTCAAGAGGGCCGACAATCACTTACCGGCCCTCTTGAGTTATAGTATGTATCATTAACGTTGCAGCACTATTTTACCCGTATACATTTCTTTTTTACCAGTAATGATTTGCAGGATGTATACACCTCCCTGTTTTTGTTTCAAATTTAGTCCATTCCTGGTTAAAACTTCCTCTTGTAATATATGCCCGTTTATATCTTTAACTGCAACCCGACTTCCGGTAAAATCAACATTTCCGTTAAACATCACTTCTCCTGTTGTTGGATTAGGGAAACAGTTCAAACGTTTTACTGTAATGTCAACAGGATGATTTGTTGCAGCTGTCAGCGGAGGCCTGCAATTATTTACGATTACTTTAACCGGCTTACGCAGCGGGTATTCACATTCATATCCTGAAGTGACGTAGTAAGTGGTCGTTACCGCCGGACGTACTTTGAAATAATTCCCTGTATACAACAAACTACCTCCTGTAGGCGCATTGTACCACCTGATAGGAGGAAGACTGGTTCCCGGAATATAGGCGTACAAAGTAGCACTGTCTCCCCGGCAGATCCTTACACTATCTGCATCTGTATTCGGTAATTTGGCATATCCTCCTGCATTAAACAGCTTATGAACGGTATCCGATTTACATCCGGAAACAGGATCTGCCGCCTGTATATAAACATCAACCGTAGAAGGAGGGTACGATAAGTATAGTGGCGTGGTAATAGTAGCATTATTTAGTACGGTAAAGGAAGTATCAAATACGGGCCCAACAGGAATTAATTGTACATAAATGAGACGTACGTTATAATTAAATCCGGATTGATGATTAAGTACAGGAATCCGTTGAGGTCCGCAAACAATACCGCGCGGTACATTGTAAACAGGATCCGGTAGTTTCTTCACGGTGACCTTAACAGGACGTCTGACAGGAAAGTCGCAAAGCGTTTTACTCGTTACATAATAAGTAGTCGTAACAGCCGGACTTACTTTGTAATAAGGTCCGGTAAATAACAGGGTTCCGCCAGTTGGCGCACTATACCAGAGAATAGGAGGAATAGTAGAGTTGGGAACAAAAGCATGTAAAGTAACGCTATCATATTTGCAGATGGTCACACTATCGGCATCAACACTGGGATAAAATCCGGTTCCCCCAAATACGAAGGTGTCATGCACAGTATCTGATACACATCCTGTCAGAGAATCTACCGCTTGAATATAAATATCCGCCTGCTTACTGAAGTTATAATTGTAGTCCTTTATTAAAACATTGTTATCTCCTTTGACCGCATAAGCAGTATCAAATACCAGCGAACCAAGCACGGTATATTGCACCCGTACATTGTAATCAATACCCGGTAGATAATTGAAAACCGGAATAACAATATTACCACATACATTTCCCGAAGGAAGTGTATAGACAGGGTCTGCAGGCTTAGGATTAACGATTACTGTTACAGGTACCCGCTGACTGGTACAACCTCCTTTCACGGCCTCTACATAATAGGTGGTTGTAACAGCCGGATTTACGGTAATTGCATTCGCATTGGCAGGTAATAGACTGCCACCAACAGCAGCATTGTACCACCGATAAATAGTGTTAGGTTGCTGCAGCGGAGAGAGGGTTACGGTACTTCCCTGACAAATAGTTGTATCTTTTGCGGGTATTGTTTGCGGAGCAGGAAGCCCTTGTTTGCGAAGTGCATAGTATATTCTGAAATTGCCTAACAAACCAGCTAATCCAAGGCTATAAGTGATTTTCACACGATCAAATGTTTGATTAGGACGCAGTAAGAGTTCAGCCTGTGTATTATTCTGAGAGAAGCGTATCTGAGCTGCAGTAGGTGACAGCGAATCGCTATTAGCGATATTACCATTATAGGTTCTCACAGTAATATTGGCAAATGAAGCGGCATTTAATGTGTAACTGCTACCCACTTTTATAATCAGCGAATCACAACCAGCCGCATTGGAAGCCGGAAAAATAAGCGTTTGTGACAATTGGGTTCCTAATAATTGTACAGGTACAATAAATTCTGAATAGTTGGTAAAATTACTATCAACAGCGTAATCAGGATTATTAATACTACACAACAGACATACACCAGTAATAGCATTGGTTTGACTATTGGCATATACTGTTTGTCCATAACAGGGTTTATATAAGAAAAATGTGAGCGATAGTAATAGCATTAACTTAAAGAAAGGTAAACAAGATTTCATGAGGATTAATTTTAAAGAAGAAGAATCTTGAAAGATTTACCAGGCGGAGGATATATTACAGCAGTAGAGAGAACCAGGCTATTGAGGTTAAAACTAGTTGATTATAATGCTTCTGAAATGCATTGCTTGATAGCTTATAAAATAAGAAGAGTTATGTAAAGGAATGCGGCCGATAATGGAGCTAGTATCGTTATCATACCTCGTACCGGAAAGGAAAGACGTTTTTTAAAATATATGGATATGCAAGTGAACCATACCGTATAAGCACATGTCCAAGAAAAATCATGGGGATATATGAAAGGCTATTTTGTATATCAACTTTTATATTTTTTACTCAACAATAATAAACTGTACAATTAATTACGTGTTGGCAACGTATTTGAATGTTCTTAGTGCGCTTTTAAAGGAAAGTACTTTCTTACTTTTTTTATGGCAAAAGTATTTATTGCTCAAGCACGAATAAAAGATGACGCGTGATTTTTGCATCAGCTGGTATGCATTCCTGGGTCTCTCTTTCAACACTGCCGGTTCAACAGCAGGGAATCATCTTACATTTGACTTAACAAGAACCTAAAACTTATAGCCCTGTATTTAGCCTGAAACTCCCTGATAAACCGTATTCAACACCAACACTATGTAATCCTGAATTTTATCATCGTTAAAGAAAGAGCACAACCCCTAACCAGTAAACTGTTGTAACCCGTTGCGTCTTTTCACAATAAGACGCTTTTGACTATGCCATGCCTGTCAGCGCTATGCCGCACGGCTGCCGGTTCTCCTCCGGCCTGGCTTTTTGCTGTCAGGAATCCTTTAACCCCTTAATTATTTTTTATGAAAAAACTGCTTTTTGTTATGCTGGCAGCCTTAGTACTAACAGGCTCGCACAGCTTCGCTCAATCCCTTTCTTTCCCTATTTCACCGACGCATCCATTTACCACGCTGGAATATTTCTTTACACATGAAGACAGTATCAGAGCCGGAACCGCTGACATAGGTATTGTACCAGGTGGTTATACCGGCATCCGATGGACACTCAGCCCGGATGGTACCTACACTGGATTTAATGACCCTGTAACGGGCGAGTTGTCTAAGTGTATTATAAAAGGTATTACGGTAGAATTACCTCCCAATGCTACCACTACCAGTGGTGCAGCTGAAACGGCAAAGCTCAGAATATATGGCATACCGGAAACCGTAGTCGATGATATCATCGTCTCTTTTACTGTATTTGCCATTAACGTGGCTAACGGCGACATCTTTGGATCTGCTAAAGTAGAAATGATCATTCACAGCCCGCTTGATCTGGCCGTTGTATTAGACCGCTCCGGCAGCATGGGATCAAACCTGGATGGTACCGCGTACGTTGCACCTCCCGGCCAAAGCCGTTGGGATTATTTAAAATCAGCAGTAGCGATGATGGCAGATCATCTTAATGGGCTTTCAAAGAAGAAATACGAGCTCATTTCCCTGAACATGTTTGCCGACTACAGCGGGAGTATTCCTGCGGCAGCGCCCTACAATACCTTATCGTTGATCGACATGAATGCCTCTAATCTGTCTTCCCTCTCCTCCCAAAACGGTGCCTTGTCTGCAATTGTTCCAGCCGGTAGTACCCCCCTTGGCAATGGTATACTTCAAGGAAGAGACATCCTGCTTGCACCGGCCGTAAAACTCAATAGACATAAAAAGGCGATGCTCGTATTTTCCGATGGAGAACAAAACATGCCCTATGAGGTATTGCAAACCGGTACTGATGCATGGAAAAAAACGACTAATGGCCAGTGGCTCAGAGGCGCGCCCACAGACCCACAGATCAAGATCTACACCATCAATCTCGGTGTTAGTGGCTCTGCTCCAAATACAATGCAAAGTATCGCACGTGCTAATGGCGGCACACCTGTCAACATTACTGTAGAACCCGGATCAGGTAAACTAGATTCTGTATTCCTCACATCCTTTACCAGGCAGCTACCGAACATATTTAAGGGTAGCTCACCTCAGGTCATCGTATTACGGAATGCCACATTCCCCAATGGACAGCCGCCAGCAAGAGTTGACTCCTTTATCGTCAATAAAGGCGCCAGTTCAGTCATAGGTACGATGATGGTAGCCGGTGCTTTTAAACCCAGGTTCATTTCTATCAAAAAGGACGGGCGCGAACTGCTCCCCTTTGTGAAACAACGTTTTGATTCCAGCTATCTCAATTTCTCTATCTCATTTCCCAACAACTTCCTCCAAGGGGTAACTGGCGATGGACGCTGGGAAATACGTACCCAGCTTGATATAAACCCCGGCGTAGTACAACCCTGCACATTTATGGTCGTAGTAGACGATCACGCACTGAAGTCTGGATTTACTGTTGCCGGCGCCGGGCTAAAGGTAGGACAGTCTATCAAGCCATCTGCTACCTTCACCTATAAAGGCAATGCCATCACGAATGCCAATGTCAACTTCGTGCTATTCAAACCGGGTACCGACGTCAATGACCTGATTGCCCGAAGGTCTGCACCTTACTACGATACATTGCCATCCGACCCCGTTTCTCCTGGTATCTCCAAACTGAAATACCTGATGCGGGATACCTCTTTCGTGAATGCTATCCGTAGTCAGTCCACCGTATATCCGTTACCGTACGACACCGTTACCAAAAGCTACACCGCCACTATCAGTGGGCTAAATGTATCCGGCGTACACCAGGGCGTCTTTCTGGTGAATGGTACAGCTAACACAGATAATACGGACAACACTTATGGTACGCTCCAACGATACCACAGTGAAAGCTTCTATGTGCGCTTTCCAGGTATTGCGGTCGCTGCCAGCAGACCAGTCTATCAATACAATCCGGCCGGTGGTTTCAATAGGGCGCTGATCTTCCGCCCAGTTGCCACTAACGGTAAATATATTGGTCCGGGTTGGGGCAAGAGCATTACCCTCGAAAGCACCGGCATCGGAGCAACCTACGTGCAAGACACGGGAGATGGTTATTATAAGCTAGGCATTTCAGGAGCTTTTTCAGGTAATATCATTTTGTCGATTGCTGGAGAACAAATATATGCAGGCCCATTATCGGCGCTGCAAACCGTTCCCGGCCCGAAAACCGACGGAAAATCCCGTACCAAGAAATAAATATGGCCTCATTCCTGTTAACCCTACAACCAGGCGGCTACCCGAAAGGGGGCCGTCTGGTGTTTTTAATACCTTGACTCAATGCAGGTACATCGCCATGTTTGTAAGCGCTGTTTACAGCTGTATACAAGTTTTCCTTGATGATGAACCAGGCAAAAATACCTGATCAGTTAAAACCCTATATAAGCCAATCATGCTGCTCAGCGGCGATACGGAAAATGTAGTCAAGGTATTAGCCAGCAGCGTATGTTGGCATAAGTGAGCGAGAAAGCCCACTGCGACACGGCAACAGCCTCAATTGTTATATTAATGTCGATCCTGTTTCGGCCTGTTTTTAAAAATCAAATATATAGTTATGAAACAACTCAAACTTAGCGGCAACAAAACCCTCACCAGAGAACAATTGAAAAAAGTAACGGGTGGCAGGGATAATAGTAATTCCTTCTTTTGTAACAATCAATGTATCACCGATGTAGATTGTCCTGTAAACTTTATCTGTATACTGACTGATTTCGGTGGCGGTGAATTATGCTGGAGATGTGGCCAGTTAAACTAATGATATTTTAGGAAAATAATTACAGCGCTGCTTTATATCGGAACAGCGTTGTAATTGTTTAATCATGTAAAGTTGTTAAGGGAGGACAACCACCTGCACAATATCCTTTCGCATCCAGTTTGCCACAACGCTTATTGCAAAAGCTGGGAATTACACGTTAATGAAATGCTACCGGAAATAAAATACCAGACACAGAAAAAGCCCCGTTGACAGGGCTTTCATCTTATTACGTTATGATGCTTTGTATTGCGTATTGCATCTTACTTCCCAATACAAAACTTACTGAAAATATAATCCAGTCTATCTTCATTCGTTACCTCACCGGTTATTTCTCCCAGGTGATGCAGACAAAGACGTATATCAAGTGCGAGTAAATCACCTGGCAGGCCATTGTCCATACCTTGTCTGACATCCTGCAGAGATTTCAGTATTTCCTGGAGGGCTGCATGGTGGCGGGCATTGGTGATGATGGTATCTTCTGTATTGATATCGCCGGCGATCACTTTTTGTACCAGGGCATCTTTGAGGTCCTGGATGTGAGCATGATTTTTTGCGGAGATGAAGAGGATGCCCGGGATGTCTGCAAATTTGGCTTTTATGGCCGCTTCACCGGTAACATCTGTTTTATTACCTACCAGTAAGTAGTTGATATTATCTGCTTCAAATGCAGCTATCTGATTACGTATATCCGTAGCAGTTAGTTCATTGACGTCAAACAGATATACCACTACGCCGGCTTCTTTTATTTTCTCCATGGTTTTCTGTACGCCAATGCTTTCGATGGTATCGTTGCTTTCGCGGATACCAGCAGTGTCGATGAGACGGAAAAGAATACCGGATATATTGAGGATTTCTTCGATGGTATCGCGGGTAGTACCGGCGATATCACTGACGATGGCCCTGTTTTCGTTGAGGAGGGTATTAAGCAGGGTAGATTTTCCAGCATTGGGTTTACCCACAATAGCGGTGTTGACGCCATTTTTGATCACGTTGCCCATGCGGAAGGAGTCAATCAGGTGTTGCAACGTGGTAGCCGCATTCGTTACCAGGTTATATAAGCCGGTTCTATCAGCGAATTCCACATCTTCCTGGCTGAAGTCCAGCTCCAGCTCAATAAGGGCAGAAAAGGTGATTAATTGCTCACGGAGTACATGTAGTTCCCGGGAGAATCCACCCCGCATTTGTTGCATAGCGGTTTGGTGAGAGGCGGCGGAGTTGCTGGCAATCAGGTCGGCAACAGATTCGGCCTGGGTGAGGTCCAGTTTTCCGTTGAGGAAAGCGCGTTGGGTAAATTCGCCTGGTTTGGCGAGGCGGGCGCCTGCCTGTACGGTGGCGTCAATAATTTGTTGCTGGATATAGGGAGAGCCGTGGCAGGAGATCTCTATCACATCCTCACCGGTATAGGACCGGGGACCTTTATAGAGGCTCACTACTACTTCGTCGATGATCCGGTTGTTGGCTGTGATACTGCCAAAATGCAGGGTATGACTGGCTTGCCGGGTGAGGTCTTTTGCCGGGAACAGGCTGTTGCAGATGGCATAGCTTTCACTGCCGCTCAATCTTATCACTGCGATGGCTCCGACACCGGGTGCGGTGGCGAGTGCAACGATGGTATCATCAAATCCTGTTAATTTCCCCAGCATACCTGTTTATTAGTGGTTATGATCAATATTCTTTAAAGGGCACAAATTTACGCACAATCGGGCCGATCACCAATTATCCGGTAAATCAAAAGCCCCGTTCCGGCTACAGCTGGAACGGGGCTTTTGGAATAATGTATTGAATACAGTACTACTCTTGCAAAGTAAAGCGGATAGGGAGGTTGAACTGTACAGAAACCTGGCGGCCATTTTGCTTACCAGCTTTCCATCTTGGCATGGTTCTCACCACGCGAACAGCTTCTTCTTCCAGGCCACCACCTTTTGCGGCACCTACTGTTTTTACATCTTTGATGTTACCTTCAGAATCTACCACGAACTGAACGAATACCGTTCCGGAGATTCCATTTTCCTGAGCTACACGTGGGTAACGAATGTTTTTGCTCAGGTATTTCGCCAGTGCGTCCTCACCACCTGGGAAGGTTGGAGGTTGCTCAACGAACGTGAAGATCTCTTCTTTTGGAGGAGCAGGAGGCGGGCCAACTACACCGCTACCTTTACTATCTTCCAGTAATCCCGGATCAACTCCGTTTGGATCACCTTCTACCGTTTTGGTGCTGATGGCTTTATCTTTAATGTCTTCATGTTTCGGTGGTTCTTCATCCGGTGGAACTTCGTTATCCTTTTTAATAACCGGAGGCGTGAACTGTACTGATGGTTTCACCGGCGGCGGTGGCGCAGGCGGTGGAGGTGGCGGAGGTGGTGTTTTCGGATCATCCGGCAACTTAACATCCTCCATCTTAATTTCCTGGATTACTGGCTTCTTGAGATTCTCTCCTTCTGAAGCCTTCACCCACTTTGATATCATGTACGATGCAAAGAATACAACAAACAGGGAAACGGTGCCTAAGATGGCGTTACGTACACGTTTGTCATACTGCTTCCGCAGATCGTACGCCCCATATTCTTTATTCCTGCCATCAAACAGGATATCAAGAAAATCGGACTTTAAGACTTTAGCAGAATCCATTGTTAATGTTTTATACTGGATGCAAAAATTTGATTAATTCCACAAGACTATTTACCGGAGTTAGCAGCTTCTGTTTGCTTAATCCATGTTTTATCCTGGTCGCTGATATCTACTGTTGCGTAACGTTGAATGCGATTAATCGCCATTTCGTCCAGGATATCCACAAAGTTCTTATAATTAGCGTCGTTGTCCGCTTTTATAATCACTACCACGTCTTCTGGTTCACCTTTTGCATTTCTCAGTCTAGCTACTTCATCCCGCTTTCTGATAATTTCTTCCCGGATTCCTCCTTTGTTGGCAAATGTTGTTGCTTTGAAGAAGTCGGGATTAGCAGAAGCATTAGGGTCCTGTGCTAAACCTTCGTAATAATAAACTCTATTATCTTTTCCGAGTAAAATGGTCAGTGCAGTACTTTCTTTTACTTTGTTCTGATCCTTTTCGTTCTCGGTATCCTTTGGCATGATCAAGTCCATTGTTTTGGGCTTGGACATGGTAGTGGTAAGCATGAAGAAGGTAATCAACAGAAAACCTAAATCCACCATGGGCGTCATATCTACACGGGTTGACTGTTTCTTGGATTTCGTCCCACCGTGTTTCTTCCCTTTTCCACCACTACTACTGGTATCCATTTCTGCCATAGTAGCCAATTTTTTTAGTTCTCGAATAGCAGTCTTCCAGGTCAGGAAGTGATTACCGCCGTTTACTTTTTAGTACCATATGCCTCATCATAGGCTGCTGTACCTTTTGGAGCTTCCTCCAGGTTGGTTACCAGGTTCAGCTTCTGGATCTTCTTCTTTTTGAAGGTATCCAGAATTTCCTTGATTTTTGGATAAGGAGTCTGGTTGTCCGCCTTGATGCAATACTTCAGTTTAGCGAAGTTACCACCTTGTGCAGCATTACCATACTCGATCCAGGTACCCAGTTCGTTATTCGCAGAATCAGTAGGAATTCCTTTGTCCAGATTTGATTTCTTACGCTCTGCATCATTCATGGAGAGGTAAGTTTTCAGATCCTTGATTTCTGTTCCCACGCTGGCGCCGGTTACAAAGTTTTTGATTTCCTTGTCGCTCAGGCCCAGTTTAAACTGCGTGTTCAGATCTTCGATCAGTTTTTTTCTTTTAGGCTGGCCATCCATGCTGAAAAACACTCTGCCGTCCTTATCTACTGTGAATAACAACACATCAGAATCAGGTAAAAGGGTAGTGTTTATAGAGGATGGGGTAACTACCGTTACCGGTTCATCCGGCTTAAACTTAGTTGCCAGCATAAAGAAAGTTAATAGCAGAAAAGCCACATCACACATTGCTGTCATGTCAACAAGCGTGCTTTTCCTTGGCATTTTAACTTTAGGCATCTTTACACTTTTTTATGGTTTACTTTAAATAGATTCAAAACTGCTGTGTTTCCACAAAAAATAATCAAAGATTATTTGTGGTTAGCAGCGAAGCTCTGTGTTAAAGTAAAGCCAGATTCGTCAATAGCGTAAGTGATGCTATCGATATTAGTAGTAAAGTAGTTGTACATGATGATAGCGATAGCAGAAGTACCGATACCCAGTGCAGTGTTGATCAAAGCCTCAGAGATACCTAACGCCAGCTGTGCAGAGTCTGGTGCACCACCGGAAGACATCGCCGCGAACGCCTTGATCATACCCAATACTGTACCGAACAGACCCAACAGGGTTGCTACGGAAGCAATAGTAGATAAGAATACCAGGTTCTTTTCCATCATTGGCAGTTCCAATGCAGTAGTTTCTTCGATTTCATTTTTGATGGTCAGGATCTTCTGTTCTGTATCCAGTTCAGAGTTAGTAACCATTTCTTTGTACTTTTTCAGACCAGCTTTCAGTACGTTACCTACAGAACCTTTCTGTTTGTCGCACTCAGCTAAAGCTGCATCTACATTCTTGTTAGCCAGGTGGTACTGTACTTTACGTACCAGCTCAGAACCGCTGAATTTACCTTTAGCTTTTGCCAGGTACAGGAAACGCTCGATAACGAAAGTCAGACAGATCAGTAAAACAGAAATCAGAACAGGTACTACCAAACCACCTTTGTAAATGGTACCTAACCATTTACCAATACCAGTATCAATCGGATGAGCATCTGGATTGTTACCCTGGAAGTTGGCTGGATTACCTAATACAAAAAAGAAAAACAGAAATCCTATCACTAAGCAGATAGGCACCGCCAAAGCCGCAAACAGGTTGGATGACTTTTTAGGTTGATGAGAAGAAGCCTTAGCTGTAGCTGCAGTCACAGTTGTTTTAGTCTCAGCCATGTTGATTGAAATTTTAGTGTTAAAAATTAAACTATTGTTTGTTAGAAGTTACTCTTTTTTACCCCTGGAATGCCTCTCTTGACACCCAATTTACTGTTTTAACCAGTGATTCGCAAAGTTATACGGTTGGTCTAAAAAAACAAGTGCAGCTCAAAAAAACCCACAAAAATTAACCTTCACACGTAAAAGCCCCACCACAGGGCTTTTCACCTCGCGTTTTTTCTTGAGCAAACACTTACATTAGCAAATAAACCAATATTGCAGTTCTCATAACTGACTGTTACTGTCCCAATTCTTGAAATGGTTTGATTTTTTTCAAAGTTGGACGCACAATTTAAGAAAATTTTCAAATGTTCCAACAGAAATCTTACAATTCTGAGAACTAATTTATTTCCGCGCCAGTCAAGAGTTTCCGCTTAAGCTAATTGCTTTTAGCAATGCTTCATCTATAATTTTCATGCCCTGACAGATCAAAATCAATACGGTTGCGGATACCATCCTGCCAACCCTATCCTTCCCCATATCATCTTATTATCTGCTATAATAATAAATGCTTACATAAAAAAAGTTGCCACCGCAACTACTGTTTAAACCTACATGAACAACATAACCTTCATTTTTTCCATTCCTACTCCCATTAACACGCTTATGGATTTTCCTCATAAGTTAATACATTATATACTTACTTGCAAAGCGTTTTGAAAAAAACTATAGTAATATTCTAAAAACCAACCACTAAAAAGCAATGAGCAAACCATTCCACAACAAGCTGATGATAGCCATGGCAGGCGCACTGTGCCTTGGTACTACCATCGGTATGCCGGCAAACGCACAACGGAAAAAAAATGCCGGAACGCCTGCTCCCAGTACCGCTGCCGCCAAGGATTCCACAGGAAAACCGCCGATGATCAAACCTGGCCCTAAGGCCGGACCAAAATCATTTGGCGAAGTTATCAACGAGAAGGCTAAAGCCGATTCCGGACTGTTCAACATCTACAAACAGGATGACCGCTTCTTCTTCGAAATCCCGGACAGCCTCCTCGGAAGAGATGTATTGGTAGTCAATCGCATCTCCAAATCTGCCGCCGGCTTAAGGGCACAGATGATGGGCTTCAGCGGCGACATTATCGGCGAAAACGTTATCCGTTTCGAAAGAGGACCGAACAATCGCATCTTCCTGAAAAACATCTCCTATTCAGATGTCTCCAAAGATTCGACCCAGCCCATGTTTACGGCTGTCATGAATTCCAACCTGCAACCTATATCGGCTGCCTTTGATATCAAAGCCTTCTCGAAAGAAAACAAAGGCAGTATCATTGATCTGACGGAATACATCAGTGGCGATAATGATGTGCTGTTCTTCGACGGTATGATTAAAAACATGCTGAAACTGGGCGGATTACAACCCGACAAGTCCTACATCTCTGATGTAAGGTCTTATCCGGTAAATACGGAGATCAAAACCGTTAAAACATACAGCAGAAGCGGAGGACCAGGCATGCCCGGTATGCCGCCTGCACCAGGTGGAAACGCTACTGTGGAACTCAACAGTTCTATGGTATTACTGCCGGCTGTACCCATGCAACCCCGTTACTTCGATCCCCGTGTAGGATTCTTTACCGCTGGTGTGACCGATTTCGATGCGGATCCACAAGGTGTTAAGCGCCTCCAGATGATCACCCGCTGGCGCCTGGAACCCAAAGCGGAAGACGTGGAAAAATATAAACGCGGTGAACTGGTAGAACCTAAAAAACAGATCGTATTCTATATTGATCCGGCTACCCCTACGAAATGGCGTAAATACCTGATTATGGGTGTTAACGACTGGCAAACTGCCTTTGAACAGGCTGGTTTCAAAAATGCCATCGTCGCCAAAATGGCGCCTACTCCGGCTGAAGACTCTACCTGGTCTATTGACGATGCCAGATTTTCTGCTATCGTGTATAAACCTTCAGAAGTGCCTAATGCAAGTGGCCCGCACGTACACGATCCCCGCTCCGGCGAAATCCTGGAAAGCCATATCAACTGGTACCATAATGTAATGCGGTTATTACGCAACTGGTATTTCGTACAGGCCGCACCTAACGATACCCGTGCACGCAATATGCAGTTCAGCGACGAATTAATGGGAGAACTGATCCGTTTTGTATCTTCCCACGAGGTAGGTCATACCCTGGGATTACGCCATAACTTCGGCTCCAGCTCCACCTATCCGGTAGAAAAACTCCGGGATAAAGAATGGGTGAAAGCCAATGGCCACGCCGCCTCCATCATGGACTATGCCCGCTTTAACTATGTAGCCCAGCCAGGCGACGGTATTAGCGGAGCAGACCTCTACCCACGTATCAACTTCTACGATAAATGGGCTATTGAATGGGGTTACAAATTATTACCGGAAGCCAAAAGCGCTGAAGCTGAAAAAAGTACGCTCAACAAATGGGTGGTAGACAAACTGAAAGACAAAAAGTATTGGTTTGGAACAGAATCCAACCCGGATGATCCGCGGTCACAAAGTGAAGACCTGGGAGATAATGCCATGAAAGCCAGTGGCTATGGTATCAAAAACCTGCAGCGCATTCTCCCTAACCTCCTCACCTGGACCAAAGTAGAACAGGAAGGATATGCCAGCCTGGGTGAACTGTATAAGGAAATAGCCGGCCAATTCAGCCGCTACATGGGCCATGTCGTGAAAAACGTGGGTGGTATCTATGAAACGCCTAAAACAGTTGAACAGGAAGGCGGTGTATATGAATATGTACCAAAAGCTACCCAGAAGGAAGCCATACAGTTCCTGAATCAGCAGTTGTTCACTACACCTAAATGGTTAATCAACCAGGATATATTAAGCCGTATTGGCGGAGATGCTCCTTCTATCATCCTCACCCGTCAGGAATCCATATTGGACCGTTTAATGAGCGCCCAGACGCTGAATAAACTGGTTAATGGAGAAACTGCCCTGGGTACCGCTGCTTATCCTGCTACAGAAATGCTGCAGGATCTGAAAAAAGGCATCTTCACGGAATTAACTACCCATCAGCCGATAGATGTATATCGCAGGAATCTGCAACGTGCCTATGTCGACAACCTGTCTGAACTGGTAACACCTGCCCCTGCTGCCAACCCGGCGATGGGAGGTGGAGGTGGTAACCTCGCTGCCAGAACAGATGGCGCCAGCATCGGCCGTGCGCAACTGACCGCGCTCAGAACAGAGTTACGGGCAGCTATCAGCACCGATGCCATGACCCGCAATCATCTACAGGATCTCATTGCCCGCATCAATAAGGCACTGGACCCTAAATAACGTAAAAGCATAAACGAAATAAAGATCCCTTTCCCGCAGTTGCGGAAAGGGATCTTTTCATTTTATCCCCTTCCGGCTTCCTGTTTCTTTTCTTACAGAAAATGCTTAATATAGCTGCATTATTTACATACGAAGCCTCAAAAAGTGAAAGATCGCACGAATAGAATAACTATATATGATATTGCCCAAAAGCTGGACTTGTCTGCTTCCACGGTTTCCCGCGCATTACAGAATAATCCGCTGATCAATCTGGAAACACGGGAGAAAGTACAGGAAACAGCTGCCGAAATGGGTTATGTAGCCAACTGGATGGCCTCCAGCCTGCGTAAAAAGAGGTCCAATATCCTGGGGTTAATTGTTCCGCGTACTTCTATGTACTTTCAAAGTACAGCGATCAGCGGCATACAACACGAAGCCCATAAATACGGGTTCAGTATTGTCATTGGCCAGTCGGACGAAACTGTGGCGATGGAAAAGGAACTGGTACATACTTTTTACTCACTCCGCGTGGATGGTCTGCTGGCAGTAGCTTCTATGTTTACCACCAACTTCGACCATTTTAATCCGTTTATAAAGAATAATATCCCACTGGTTTTTTATGATCGCGTACCTGCAGATTTCCCAGGTTATACCATCACCGGGGATGATTTCAAAGGAGGATTTCTGGCAACGGAACACCTCATCAAACAAGGATGCAAACGCATTGCTCACTTTTCCGGCTCGCTTACCTGTAACCTTTATCAGCAAAGACTTGCAGGATATAAAGAAGCATTGGCCAAACATAAAATTCCCTTCGACGAACAACTGGTTTATATACATAACCTGACGATGGATGCCGCTACTCAGGCTGCACAGCAAATGCTGGATAAACGTAAACAACCGGATGGGCTGTTTGCTGCCAACGACAGCTCTGCTGTAGCCTTTATCCAGGAAGCCCGGAAACGGGGCATTGATATCCCCGGACAAATAAAAGTAGTGGGATATTCCAATGATCTTTCTTCCCGTATTATCTCTCCTTCATTGACCACCATTGAACAATCGGGATATAATATGGGACAAAAAGCCGTGGAAACACTGGTACAGCTTATCAATCATGATGAAACCGTGAAAGTGACCAAAAACTATATTTTTCCCGTTGAGCTGATCAGTCGTGAATCCACTGCTTCTTAGTATACAACCATCACGATTATCATCATACATAACCTACAACTTTATGAAAAAAATCTGCTACCAATTTATCCTGTTGCTGATAGCGGTCGGTATTGTCTCGTGTAACAGACATATTTATGTGCCCAATACCGTTAATGTTCCGCTATTAAAGGAGAAACATGAATTCAAAGCCAGCATCTCTCCTACTAATCTGCAAACGGCTTTTGCCTTAACAGATAACCTGGCGATTATGGCCAACGGACAATATGTATACCGCTTCGATTTTTCCGACCGGTCAGACGAACAGGGCCTGTTTGTAGATAACCAAACCCGGGGTGGCGTAGTAGAAGGTGCTATTGGGTTTTTCAAGCCTTTCGGTCCGAAGAAACAGATGGTATTTGATGCATTCGCCGGCTATGGTATGGGGAGTTTTAAAACTTTTACTATTGATAAAAACGACAATCCGGATGCTAACGCCAACGACTATCTGTTAAAAAACCGTTTCAGTAAAGTTTTTATACAACCCAGTATCGGCTTCGTACATCCGGTGGTGGAAGCTGCGTTCAGCTCCCGCTTCTCCATGTTGAATTTCTATAACAACACCATTGGTCCGAAAGCATTTGAAAATGATGCAACCGGTAAGTCCAACTTTCAGCATATCAATAGCCAGTCTAATTTTTTCTATGAACCGGCTTTTACCTTCCGGGTAGGATACAAATATGTCAAATTCCAGCTGCAGCTTCAGGCATCTATTCCAATTACCAACAGCGACTATAGAGAATATAAGCTAAATGAATTCTTTCAGCCGCTGGCGTTTGGAATGGGTGCATCTATTGATATCGCCCGTTGGTATCATCAGATCGGTAAAAAATAATGTGAGATATCGGGCAGATGCCTGACATCTTATCAAGACACTATAACAAAAGGCTTTGGCATACCGTCGCCAAAGCCTTTTTGTTGGTATCCATGATCCATACTGTTACCTCCTGATAATACAGCGCCATTGCTACCCTCATATATGCTGCCTGCTCTATTGTATTATAATCATTAATATCGTTTACGGCTATACGAATACTATCGGGTCATCAGTTACCTGATAATGATTCGTAATGATCACTATCTCGTTTTCTTATGACGATATTATTCTTCTTACAAGTATTTGTGATTTTTTTTGAGAGAGATAAAGATATAGGATGATAAAATGAGGATGGTATCCTTTCCTGCTGTTTCGGGAGATCTTTGTTATAATAATGAGGGATAAATATTTTCCTGACGGATGTTGTATGCTATAAACGAAAAAAGCCTTAGTGAATAAACACTAAGGCTTTTTTAATAAGTATGGCAGCTACCTACTCTCCCGCATGATAGTGCAGTACCATCGGCCATGAGGGGCTTAACTTCTCTGTTCGGAATGGGAAGAGGTGAACACCCTCGGCATAACCACCATAAAATCTTGTCAGTAAAACACTATGTGTTTGTACTGAGTAATAATATATCTCTGAAAAGAACTGTCAATATCAAAAAAACAAGGCCATACGCACATTATCCAATCTACTGCTAAACGGTATGTACCTCTTTGTTTCCTGTGGAAACGATTGGTTGTATATCCGCTACAACCTGGGATGATCTAAAAGAAAAAGCCTTAGTGCTTATCACTAAGGCTTTCTTAATAAGTATGGCAGCTACCTACTCTCCCGCATGATAGTGCAGTACCATCGGCCATGAGGGGCTTAACTTCTCTGTTCGGAATGGGAAGAGGTGAACACCCTCGGCATAACCACCATAAGATCTTTTGTCTGTAATATTGAGCCAGTTACTTTGCAGCTACTGTCTCCAGACACTAATAAGATAACATATCGGGAAAGTTGTATACGAACTTAAGCGTAATATTTAAAAAAGTTAAAGCTTACGGGCAATTAGTATTACTCGGCTGCGATGTTACCACCCTTACACCTGTAACCTATCAACGTCATAGTCTCTGACGGCCCTTAAAAGTAAACTCATCTTGA